>JBBISR010000039.1:0-6256 GCA_037441145.1 Armatimonadota bacterium | reverse complement strand
CCCCGCCGACCGTAAGCCCGTTTAGCTCCGGCGTTTCGGTTTTGCGGTCACGGGCGCTTTGCCCGCGATCTGTTCGCTCGCGCGGCTCGTCTCGTTGTGCGCGTCGTCTGGGGTGGTGGTTAGCACGCTCTCGACGGAAGGCTTCACCGGCGGGAGTTCGGGCTCGGCACCGCCCGCGTGGGGATCGCTCATCTGGAAGTCCCAGAGATTTTGCGATTGGACAAGCGCGAGACCCTCGCTAGGGCCATCCGCGTCACCGCCCGAATGGTCGAAATACGCGTGCGTGAAGCGCTCGTCGCCCGGCACGTTCGACGGTGGGAAGTTGTTCGGGATCGCGGCGAGCGCCGATTCGAACATCTTCTGGTGTGCGATCTCGCGCGTCATGAGAAACGTCAGTGCGTCTTTCGTATCCGGATCGGGACAGAGCTTGATCAGGCGATCGTAGACGACTTTCGCACGCGCTTCCGCAGCGATATCGGAACGGAGATCGGCGAGCGGGTGGCCGATCGAATCGACATACGCCGCGGTCCACGGAACGCCCATCGAATCGGTAAGGCGTAGGCCGCTTCCGCCCGTAAGCGTCGGGACCATCGAGTTCCAAGCCATTTGCGCGAAGTCGTCCTTCTTGCCGTTCATCAGCTCGCCGAGGTAGCCGCCCTCGACTTCGTCGATCATCGCGCCCGCGGATTTCGCTCCTTTGAGAAGTCCGGAAATAATACAACCGATCATCTCGAGATGCGAGAGCTCTTCGGTGGCGATGTCGAGCAACATATCGCGGCGTCCGGTATCGCTCTCGCCCCAGCCTTGCGTGAAGTAGCGCATCGCCGCGCCGAGTTCGCCGTTGGGCCCGCCGAACTGCTCGAGACACATCTTCGCGAAGGCGGGGTTCGGTGCGCCGACGCGGACGGTGTATTGCAGCGCTTTGTTATGGATGAACATAATGCTCCTAGCCGTGGGTGAGGGTGGTGACGATAAGAATGCCGTCGCACGAAAGGCTGCCGAGGCCGACGATCGTGGTTGCGGCGATGAGGAGGCGGCCGCCGTGCGTTCTGCGGAGCGTACCCTTGCACACCAGCGCGATCAGCGGCACGACGACGGTCGGAAGAATGAGGCCGAGCGCGATCTGCGAGACGACGATCAACGTCGATGCGGAAAATCCGAAACCGAGGAGCGCCATTGCGGGAACGAGCGCGCAGAGCCGACGCATAATGGGCGAAAGCCGCAGCGGTGCGCCTTCGCCGCAAATGGCATCGCCCGCGCACACGCCGCTTGCGGTTGCCGCGAGAGCCGCGACGATCAGCGTTGCGGCGAACGCGATGCCGGCGATAGCGCCGAGCGAGGCGTGCAACGCGCGGAATGCCGTCTCGATATCGGTTGCATGGATCGCCGCGCCGACGATGAGGATCGCTGCGTTGATCCCCGTGGCAAACGTGAGGGCGACGATCGTCTCGCGTTCCGCACGTCGGCGCACGTTGTCCGCATCCGCCGGCGCTGCCGCCCGAACGCGATCGAGAAAGAGCGCGCCGTGCATGAACAGGTTGTGCGGCATGATCGTCGCGCCGACGATACCGATGACGGCAAGGAATGCCGCACCGTCCGGGAGCTTCGGATGCACGATGCCGGCAACGATCGGCCCCACTGCGGGATGGAGCACGACGAGCGCGATTGCCGACGTGCCCGCGAGTACGGCGGTCGTCGCGATTGCGAGCCGTTCAAAACGTCGCGCGGATGTCGCACCGCAAGCGAGGAGCGCGAGGAACGTGAAGCCGGCAAGCGCGACGACGAGCGTACGCGAGAGGCTGGTGACGAGTTCGAGGCCGAGCACGACGCCCGTGAACTCCGCGATTTCGGTAGCGACGATTGCGGCGGCATATGCGGGCCAGAGAAAACGTGCCGCATGTGGCCACCGCCGCGCGATCGATTCCGCCAGGCTACGCTTTGATTCCGCGGCGTGGCGCACGGCAAGGATTTGCAAGAGCGTTGCGGCGACGCCACTCACGATGACGGCCCACAACAGCGCGTTGCCATACCGTGCGGCATCGAGATCCGTCGCCCAGTTTCCCGGATCCATGTAGCCGACGCCAACGGCGAACGCCGCGCCGCCTGTGGCGAACGCTCCGAATCGTAACCGTGATTGCGCGGCGATCATGCACCGTTATGCACCGCGACCATGCGATTACGCACGCGATTGGCGGGTCGTTATGTTAGCTGGAACACGCTTGGTTATTGCATGCGTCATACGACTATCGGCGTTCGAGCGTCTCCGTTTCGCGATACCGCATGATTCGTTGTGGCACGATCCCGACCAAGCGCTCGATTTCACGGCGCGCCTCGAGATCGACTTTCACGAACGTGCAATAATTACGCAGGCGTCCGCCGGGAAAGCGCGCATCGTTGCCGAGCCGTGTTTGCGTTGCGGCGATAACGGCTTGGAGGGCGACGGTTCCGAGGTCATCGGATTCGCGATCGATCGTATCGAGGATACAGGTACGGATCGCATCGTATTGCTCGCACGGAAGCGTCCAACCGTCGCGCCCCTCCGGGCGCGTGGCGTTAAGGATTTCGACGCGACCCTCGCGACGACGAGCGGCATCGAGAACGAGCGTTTGCGCCGGTATCGCAGCGCAATACTCGTCGCGAAGCGTCCGGTCGGCGACGACGATCGCTCGACGTGTTTGCTTCACCCCGCAAGCTTTTGCGTCGCGCGAACTTCGCTGTACGTCTGTAAGCTTGCAAGATCGCCGCGGTGCAGCGTACGCGTCCACGCAACGATTCCGAGGAGCCGCGCGAGCGCGTTCGATGGACGCGCGATCGTGTTTGCAAAGTGTAAGAAAACGTCGGTGTGGCGATCATCGACGCGCTGCAAATCGAACGTGAGGATCGGTTGCTGCCGGATCGGGCCGGGTGAGGTGAGCGTAAACACGATCCGCGTTTGCGGGACCAGCTCGACGATTTCTTGGTATCCGCTCCGCACCCCGACGGCCGTTAGGTACACCGTCCGCGCGCCGATCTCGCCATCGATGCCTTCGACCGCGCAGCCCGATTTCGTCGCTGCGGGCCACACGGACCATTGCATCAGCCGCTCTTGCAAGCGGATATCGTCGTAAACAATTGCGATCGGCGCGGCAACCCTCCGTTGTTCGGTGTATCGCACGCGCGTCGGTGCGAAAATCACGAGCAGGGCGACGGAGACGACCAGAAGCGATAGCGGTATGAAGAGCAGCATCGGCGTAGGTATAGCGTAATGTACTTTGACAGTCAAGATGTTTGATGATCGAGATGAATTGAACGACGGTATCGGGGAAGGCGCGGGCAACGGACCCGAGCAGTTGGTCGCCGCGTGCCGACGGCTCTATGCCGCGATCGATGATTTCGATCAAGCGGCAGCCGACGCGCTTAAGATCGGGCGCACGGATCTCCGCTGCCTCAACCTTCTCGAAACGGGGCCGCTTGCCGCAGGTGCGATCGCAAGCCAGCTTCGCATGAGCACGGGCGCCGTAACCGCGTTAGTCGATCGCCTCGAATCGGCAGGGTGCGTGGAACGCGTAAGCGGGAGCACCGATCGCCGCACGAGGCTGGTGCGTGCCACCCCGCGAGTGTTTGCGACCATCGGGGTGCTCTATCGTGGGTTCGCGGACGCGATGCGCGAGATTGCAAATCGCTACGGAAGCGACGAGTGCTTGCTTGCGATCCGGCACTTCGACGACGCGAGCGACGCATGCCGCCGCGCGTTGCCGTAGCGGGGCGGAAAGCGTCCGCGGCAGCTAAAAGAGATTATGGCGACTTTTGGGCTCACGAAAAGCGAGTTGGCCGATCTGCTCCATCGCCGGCCGCAAACGATGCTCGAATGGGAAACGCGCGGCGTACCGCTCAATATGCGCGCGAGCGTAGAACGCTTGCTCGATCTTTCGCGTGTTTTTCGGCGCAAACTGATCGCCTCTCGCATTCCCGAGGTCGTTCGTACGCGCGACGCTTGGCTCAACGACCGTACGATGCTGGAGACCGTGCGCGCGGATGGCGTCGACCCCATTTATGCGTATCTCGCCAGGCTGTCTTTTTATTGGAGCCGCTAGCGCGGCTGGCATCGCCTACCCTCGCGTTGCCGCCATCGTATCCGTTTGGTGTGGAATGGCCGCCGTGTCAGCCTCTTGTTCCGCAGCTGAAGCAACGGCCACGTGGACGGTCGGCGAAGCGCTCTTCGCCGACGCGATGCCCCCGTTTGCCGAGCGGACGGCATTTCTCGATTGGTACCCGGACCCGATTCCCGGCTAGGAGCCTTAGTGCTTGTGCTGGTGGATCGTGAAGGCGTTGCGATCGGGGTCGAGACCGAAGGCCATAAAGCACATCGGGGTTTCCATCGGATCGCTGAGTTGGGCGCCGCGCGAGCGGAAGAGCGCTACCGCCGCGTGGATTTCCGGTACGGCGAACATGACGTTCGCACCCGAGGTCGGGCCTCCGGGCATGTTCCAGACGCCGAACGTCGTGCCGTCCGCGAGCGTGAATTCGGCACCGCGGCCTTCGGCGTCGACGTACGTCGGTACGAGGCCGAGCGTGTCGCGGTAGAACGCGATCGCGCGGGGTGCGTCGCCCGTGAGATAGCTCGTGATATCGATTCCGGTCACGGTGGTCGTTGCTACGCTCGCCATGGTTGGTTGCTCCGTTCGTGTTTCGTGTGAGGTGAGCAGAGCGTAGTTCCTGTATATGACAGGTGCCGTCATATACAGGCGGAATCGTTGCCGCGATGCGCTCGCAGCGGTTGCTCTCGTGCCTGTTGTTGCTCCAGGGGAAGCGGCGTATCACCGCGCGCGAGCTCGCGCGGCAGCTCGAAGTCTCGATGCGAACCGTGTACCGCGACGTGGAAGCGCTCGGTGCGTCGGGCGTGCCGATTTACATGGAACGCGGACCGCTTGGCGGTGTCGTACTCGCCGACGATTATCGGCGTGCGCTCGCGCAGTTTACCGATGACGAACTGCAAGCGCTTTTCGCCTCGGGGCCCGGACCGATGGCGGACTTCGGCTTGACGGCACAAACGCAGGCGTTGCAGAAGATCGCGGGCGCGCTTCCCGCTCCCGCGCGCGAAGCGATCGCTACCGGGCGTGCGCGGTTATTCCTGGATCACAATCGGTGGAGCCGGGGAGAACCGCCGACGGACGTGCTCGTGCAACTGCGCGCGGCAGCACACGACGATCGGTGCGTGCGGGTGCGGTATCGCGATCGGACGGGCTCACCGAGCGACCGACGTCTCGATCCACTCGGGCTCGTCGCGAAGGCCGGCGTGTGGTATCTGATCGCGCGCGAAGAGGAGAAGGGGTATCGGACGTTCCGTATTGCGCGAATCACGGGAGTCGAAATTCTTTCGGCGACATTCGTGCGGCCGGCGGATTTCGATCTCGAAGCGTATTGGAATGCGTCGGTGGTCACGAACGAGCGGTTGACCGGTGCTCCGTTCGAAGTCGTGCTTTTGGCGGGCCGCAGTGCCGCGGCTACGCTCGCGTATTGGGACCCGATCGTGCTTACGGAAGACGGCACGCTCGCAACGCTACGCATCGCATTTCCGACGCGTGAGGCAGCGGTCAATAACGTGCTGCTCGTGGCGCACGACGTGCATATCATCTCGCCCGCCGAACTCGCGGATGAAATCATCGCGCGTGCACGCATGGCGATCACGCGATTTGCATCACTGGCATGAAAGTCGATGGACGAGCGCCGTCTGGGCCGTTTTCGTGGTGCTCATAGCGCCGAAGGTTGTGGTACAAAAACCGCAAGAGAGTCAGTCAGCGGCCAGACGATCTATTGCAACTCGGTTTTGTCGAAACAGCGAATCTCGGTGGCATAGGTAATAGATGTCTTCCGCGGCGGAATCAAGATGTACGCTCCGCCGCCTATCGGTTGTGTCGCGCTTTGCGCGACTCCCAGGCTCGCCAGCAAATTCCGCGCATTTTGATTGGTTTTAAGATCGTTCTGCACATAACCGACGAAATATTCGGTCCCGGCCTTCGTGCGCAATAAAGAACCCAGTATGTTGCGACCCTTTAACAGCGTCGATCCTGCGACTACCTTGAAGTTGACCCGGTTTCGTGGACACTTTGCCAGTAATGGCGAAAGAGGTCCACGATGCCGCAGAGACAGCGCGACGCATACCCGCCCGAATTCAAGACCAAGCTCGTTGCGCTCGTGCTTGCCGGGCGCAGCCCGGAGGAGCTCGCGAAAGAATTCGAGCCGTCCAACATCACGATTCGCAACTGGGTAAAACAGG
>JBBISR010000038.1:0-8366 GCA_037441145.1 Armatimonadota bacterium | reverse complement strand
GTCGCCCAACGGGCGACGAGCCCCAGCCCGCCGCGCGATGTCGCCCAACGGACGACGAGCCCCGCCCCGCCGCGCGATGTCGCCCAACGGGCGACGAGCCCCCGGCAGGCGGGTGTTTTCGGGTGTTTTCGTGACGAGATTCGAAGGGGGCCCGGGGGTGAAGTGGCCTCGCGGCCATGAACCCCCGGGCCCACAAGAATCTCGCCGCGAAAACGCACGAAAACCTGTGCCCGGAGGGAATCGAACCCCCATCGTAGAGCTTAGAAGGCTCTTGCCTTATCCGTTAGACCACGGGCACGGAAAATCGGGACGACAGGATTTGAACCTGCGACATCACGCTCCCAAAGCGTGCACTCTACCAAGCTGAGCTACGTCCCGTCATCGCCTAGGTTCGGTATCGATACCGTCCGCTCCGTCTCGCCCGCCGATCCGTGCGCGAACGCGCGAACCGACCGCGAGCGTTTCGACCGCGTAGTTCTGCGATAAGCGCGCGACGATGCCCCAGCCGCGCCCCGATTCTGCAGAGTCGCTCGCCGGCCGCTCCACGAGCGTGAATCCGGGGCCGCGATCCTCGACCACGATGCCGAAGGCGCCTGAGCCTTCGCACTCGGCGGCGACCGTCACCGGGCCCGGCGCATGCTGTACGACGTTTGCGAGGAGTTCGCCGTAAATGAGTTCGGCGTCGTCGACCGCGTCGAACGAAAGCGAACGCTGGGCGAACGCGACGAACGACTCGCGCGCTACGCCTGCCGCGAAGGAATCCATCGCGTGGAACGACCAGCTGCGCGTGCGGAGCGCCTCGGAAGAACCCGCGTTCGGAGCGAGGGTCACGACGAGCACCGCCACGTCGTCTGCCGGCGCACGCCCGGCGAGCACGCGATCGCGGAGCGTCTCCGCCGCGATCTCGGGCGAGACGTCGGCGAGCGTCGCGAACGCCGCGCCGACGCGATGTTCGCCGCCGATGATATCCCGATCGACCTCGATCAAGCCATCGGTGAAGAACGCGATCGCCGCGCCCACGGGCACGGTAACTTCGGCATCGAAGGGTAAATCGTCACGCAAGCCAAGCGGCAAGCCCGAACCGCTCAGGCGCTCGACGCCGTCGCGCGTGCGCAGGATCGGCGCGGGATGTCCCGCGATCGCATAGGTCAACCGTGCCGTGCGCGGATCGAACAGCGAGACGATCGCCGTTACCATCCCACTGCGCCCGCTTGCGGCGAAGAGCTGGCTCGCGCGATCGAGGATGCGCGATGGGCTCGGCGTTTCGAACGCTGCGGCGCGTATCGATTGGCGCACCTGACCCATCGTTACGGCAGCTTCGAGGCCATGCCCCGCGACGTCACCGATCACGATCGCGAGTCGACCATCGGGAACGACGAACGCATCGTAGAAATCCCCACCGACGCGCTCGCGTTCGCTTGCGGCGGAATAGGCCGCGCTGAAGGTCAGGTCCGTGCGCTGCGGGAGAGTATCGGGCAGCATCGCTTGCTGGAGCGTGTCCGCGATCCGTCGCTCGCGATGATAGAGGAGCGCCCGCTCGAGCGCGATCGCCGCGCGCCGCGCGAAGGACCGTCCCAAGCGCGCATCCTCGCGCCGCTCGCCGTATTCGCGCGGAACCGCGAACGCGACGGTCCCGAGCATCTGTTCGCGTGCAAGCAGGGGAAACGCAACGACGGTCGACGTGTCTTGCCCGTCACCATCGAGCAGCAAGACGTGTTCCCCAAGGGCGAGGCGGTCGAGTGCGTCTTCATGCTCGCCTCGGATGCCGCCGCCGAGCCGCGCGCGCACGCGATCCGCGCACGCCGCGTTTTCGCCGATCGACGCGACGACGGACGGCTCGCCATCGGCGCCGAAACACTCGACGCGAACCCACGACGAGAGCGTCGGCACGGCGACGCGCGCGATCGCCTCGACCGTCGTTTTGAGCTCGAGCGACGCGCCGAACGATTCCGTTGCGTGCGAGAGAAACGCGTCGCGCGCTTCGACTTGCTTCTGCGCTTCGATCTCCGTAAGCGTCCCAAACCAGCGAACGGGAGCGCCCCGCGCATCGCGTTCGATCGACGCGCGACACAGGAACCAGCGAAACATCCCGTCCGAAACATCGCGGAGCCGATACTCCAAATCGAATCCCGTACCGGCCGCGATCGCCGCGCGAACGTGCGCCACGGCGCGGGCACGATCCCGTCCATCGATCATCGCATCCATTCCGTGCGCGACCAACTCTCCGAGCGGAACGCCCGCATACTGCAGGAGGCGCGCGTTCGCGTATTCGAGCGAACCATGGCCATCGAGCGTGAACACGAGTTGTGGCAAGCTCTCCGCGAGTGCGCGATACCGCAATTCGCTCGCCGCGAGCGCCATCGCATCGTCTTCGCTTCGCTGTCGTAACGTGCGGTTGCGCGCGGCGAGCACGATCGTGAGGGCGTTGAGGCGGATCAAGAACGCGGCGAGGATCAGGACGGCGGCAAGTACCGCTTCCACGCGGCCATAATACCAGCCGATGCTGTAGCGGCCGACGCCGAGCGGCCCGGTCAAGAGCTCCTGCGCGAACTTCGCGAGGATGACGACGGCGAGCCACAGATCGGTAACGCTATGAAAACGCCGCACCGCGACGATCGCAACGAGGGCGGCGATCGTCGTGCCGTAGACGAGCGGCGCGACGACGCTCGTTAACGGCGACGAGAACGTCTGCCCGTTGACCAACACCGGAAGTTGCGGTCCGAATCGCGCGCTGACGAACCAGACGCCGAAGGCGAAAGCAAGCGACCCGATGACGACGTAGCGGCCGAATCGATCGCGTACGCGTGATTCCGGCTCGCCGCGCATGCGCGTCGCGCCGACGTAAAGCAAAACACCGCACGCGAACAGGACGTTTTGCGCGTTATACAGATACGACGACGTCTGCGCGCTATCGCTGAACAAGCCCGTCGAATCGAACACGTCGGGGAACTCGACGACGTATGCAAACGAGAGGATCGCCGCGATCAGAAACGTCGAACCGACGATCGCAAGTGCCCGGGAGCGGCCGACCGCATACTGGTTGAAGAACACGAGCGCCGTCAGGAATTGCGGCAGCGCGAGAAACGTGCCGGCGAGCGGCGTGAATGCGGGAAAGACGGCCGCGGGCGTGCCGGCAAACGGCAGAACGGTGACGAGCAGCGCGACGATCGTTACGGCGAAACCCGCGGCCGCGAATCGCTCGCGGCGCGAGGCAACGCCCGTCGCGAGGCCGTCCGCGATGCCCTCGGCTACGAACACCGACGTAGCAATTCCGCCGCCGCAAGCGCGCGGTGACTCACCCGGTTCTTCTCATCGGGCGGGAGTTCTGCGAACGTACGGCCATCGGGGAGCGTGAAGATCGCATCGTACGAGAAACCGCCGTCGCCACGTTCGCGCGGAGCGATCGTGCCATCGATCGTCGCCTGCGCGTGCGCGACCGCACCATTCGGAAAGATCGCGTGCAATGCGCACACGAATCGCGCCGATCGATCGATTCGGCGCTTCTCCGCCGCCGCACGTTCTTGCACGCGATCGAGTTCTGCGACGAGCATCGTGCGGCGCTCGGCCCACGTTGCATCGATGCCGCCGTAACGCGCGGAAAGGACGCCCGGCCGGTTCCCGAGCGCGAGCACCTCAAGCCCGGAATCGTCCGCCAACACGGTCGCCTCGATGCCGGCAACCTGGAGCTGGTTGCGGAGCGCGTTCGCTTTCAGCGCCGCGTTATCCGCATACGAAGTGTCGCCTTCTTCCGGATCGCGATAGTCGGCAAACGTTTCGAGTTCGAGTGCCGAGTTTGCAAAGATCTTCACGAGCTCGGCCAGTTTTCCACGGTTCTTCGTCGCGACGAACGTGCGCATGGTTAGTCTTCGTCGAGCGAGAGAACCGCCATGAACGCTTCTTGCGGCAGATCGACGCGACCGACGCGCTTCATGCGCTCTTTCCCGACCTTCTGCTTTTCAAGAAGTTTCCGCTTTCGCGAAATATCGCCGCCGTAGCATTTGGCGAGCACGTTTTTCCGCAACGCGCCGACCGTTTCGCGCGCGACGACCTTGCCGCCGATAACGGCTTGGATCGGCACGTCGAACATCTGCCGCGGGATCAGTTCTTTCAGTTTTTCCGTAAGCAAGCGACCGCGGGCCGGAGCTTTCTCACGCGCGACGATGAACGAGAGCGCATCGACGGGTTCTGCGTTCAGCAAGATCTCGAGCTTCACGAGATCGCCGATCTTATAGCCCGTGATCTCGTAATCGAGCGAAGCGTAACCCTTCGTGCCCGACTTGAGCTTGTCGAAGTAATCGACGATCACTTCGATCAGCGGCATGTCATACGTCAGGATGACGCGACCGTCGGTAAGGTACTCCATGTTTTCGAGCGTCCCGCGCCGATTTTGCGTGAGCTCCATGATCGTACCGACGTACTCGGGCGGCGTGATGATCGTCGCCTTCACGTACGGCTCTTCGATCGTCGCGATCTTGTCGCTCTTCGGCAACGCGGCCGGGTTATCGATCATCTGCACCGATTTGTCGGTCACCGTCACTTGAAAGACTACCGACGGTGAGGTAGCGATCAGATCGAGGTTGTAATTGCGTTCGAGGCGCTCTTGCACGATCTCCATGTGCAAGAGCCCGAGGAAGCCGCACCGGAATCCGAATCCGAGCGCGATCGAGGATTCGGGCTCGAAATGCAGCGCCGAATCGTTCAACGCGAGCTTTTCAAGCGCTTCGCGCAGATCGCCGACTTCGACGCCTTCGTTCGGATAGAGACCGCAGTATACCATCGGTACTACGGGTCGATACCCCGGAAGCGCGACCGTCGCCGGGTTTCCCGATTCGGTCAGCGTATCGCCGACGTCGATATCGCCGAGCGATTTGATGTTCGCGATCACGTAACCGACGTTGCCCGCTTCGAGCTGGTTCGTGCGCATCATCGCGGGCTTGAAGACGCCGACTTCGGTGCATTCGAACACGCGATCGTGCGCCATCGATTTGAAGCGCGACCCGGTCTTGAGGACGCCGTCGACGACGCGCACGTAGCACACGACGCCGCGGTACGAATCGAACTGCGCGTCGAACACGAGCGCGCGCAGATGATCCTGGTTCCCGCGCGGTGGCGGGATCTTGTGGACGATCGCTTCGAGGATGTCCTCGATCCCGATGCCTTCTTTGGCGCTTGCCGGGATCGCATCGCTGCCCTCGATGATGAGCAGTTCTTCGATCTCGTTGCGCACGCGCGGAACGTCGGCCGACGGAAGATCGATCTTGTTGATCACCGGGATGATCGTGAGATTCGATGCCATCGCGAGGTGGTAATTCGCAAGCGTTTGCGCTTCGATGCCCTGCGCGGCGTCGATGACGAGCAAGGCGCCTTCGCATGCGGCAAGCGATCGGGAGACTTCGTAGGAAAAATCGACGTGACCGGGCGTATCGATGAAGTTGAGCTCGTACCACTCGCCGTTTTTGGCTTTGTACGAGAGCGTCACCGGATGCATTTTGATCGTGATCCCGCGCTCGCGCTCGAGATCCATCGCATCGAGCATCTGCTCGCCCATCTCGCGTTGCTCGATCGTACGCGTGATTTCGAGCAACCGATCGGAGAGCGTGGTCTTCCCGTGGTCGATGTGCGCGATGATGCAGAAGTTACGCACGTGCGTCGGGTCGTGCCGAAGCACGGCGGGGCGCTGTTCGATCATATCGACGAGGTTCGACGCGTCACAGCGAAAGGCCGTTCCGAATGCGGACCTCGCTTCAGCGGTAGCACGCGCCGATTGACGCGGGGGTCACGATTTGCGACATGACGAGTTGCAGACCGAACAATACGATCATGAACGTCAGATCGAGTCCGGCGACGGGCGGGATGACGCGCCGCAGCGGTTCGAGCACCGGTTCGATGAGACGCGGCACGAAGTCGTTCCAGCGCGCGCGCAGGCTCGGCACCCACGACATCACGGCGTAAAACAGCAACACGAGCATGTACGCCTGTAAGACGTACCCAACGATTTTCCAAACCTCGCACATGCGACCGCCCTACCCGTCGAGTCCGGGTAAAGTTGCGACGACTGCTTTCGGAACGCCGGAAAGAAATGGTTCCGGGTCGATCGCCTGGCCGTCGTGCATGATCTGATAATGCAAGTGCGCCCCCGTCGATTCGCCGGTGGAACCGACGCGCGCGATCGGCTCGCCTTTGCGCACGCGCTCGCCGGGCGTGACGTTCGCGCGCGAGAGATGCGCGTACCACGTGTGGTAGCCGTTTCCGTGATCGATATCGACCTTGATCCCGAATCCGCCGTCCCAACCCGCTTCGACCACCGTGCCGGCAGCCGCGGCGCGCACGGTATCGCCATACTCCGCAGCGAGGTCGAGCCCCCGATGGAACTCGGGAAACGGCGACGAGCGGTACCCGAACGTCGAACGGATCGCGACGTCGCCCGCCGGATTGATCGAGGGGATCGCCGCCAGCAGTTCCGTTCGCAGCGCCATGCGCATGTGCCGGACATTCAAGACGTGGAGTGCGGAACGCCGCAATCGCTTCTGTTCGACGAGCTCGGCCGTCGAAACGGCCGCAAGCGTCCGCAGCGCGCGCGCGACCGCCGGCAGCGAGGTTGCGTGATCGTGCGCGTCGCCGCCCGGGTGCGTGCGCGCCGCCGGCGCCTTGATGCCGATGGAACGCCGGATCTCCGCATCATGCGTTTCGATCTGGCGGAGGCGCGAAGCGATCGCCGCGGCTTGGCCGGCGACGTCGTCGAGCTTCCGCTGCTGGTCGCGCGTGAGCGCCTGGAGCCGCGCGACGTTAGACTGGGCCTCGCGAAGCTGTAGGACGTGCGCGCCGATCGCGAGACCCACGGCTGCGACGATCGAGCACATGGCGATGAAGATATGGCGCCGACGGAAACGGAGGCGATAGATGCTCGGGCCTTCGGGCGGCACGAGCTTGATGAGGTATTCGTCGCGCGTCACTTCGCCCGTGCCCGTTCGATCGCCGAACGTTCTTCGGGTGAGGCATCGACGACGGGTTTGAACCCGGTGACCGCCTTGCCGTACGTGCGCGTGTCCTCGCGCGAATAGATGCTCGAAACGACGATCCCGTCCCCTTCGGCGTTCACGAGCGCGAGCGCGAACGAGAGGTCCGATCCGACATCGTCAAAGGCGTTATATCGCACGAATCCGACGCGATACACGTCGGTCGCGCTCATTGCGGCGAGGGCGGCGACGCGCGCTTCGATGCTCGTCGCGCGGCGATCGGCTTCGTTAAGCTTGCGGTCGATCGCAGCAAGGCGCTCGACGGCAGCGGGCCCGCCCGCCCCGAGCAAGGCGTCGTGCGCGCCGAGGGCTCCGCGCGTCGAACGCCGATGCGGCGCGACGACCATCGCGTGGTAGGCTCCGACGACCAAAATCGCCCCGCCGATACCGGCGAGTGCCGCGGCGACGTACTCTTGTTGCAGCGTTGTATCCCTTGCGCACACCCGGGTGCTGTGCGGCGCTTATGACCGGAAGCCAGGACGAGGACCAGGTGACCCACGGCACACGGAAGGGCTCGCTTACCGTTGCTACCTTCCGGTCCTGGCGGGGTTCACGAGTTTCCGTTGCGTGGAGCCCAGCCCTCGTCGAGGCCTGCGTATGGTATCACATGGCGTAAACCCCATGCTTCCCGCGGCACGACCGGGGGGCGGCGATGCGAACGCGGACGAAGAGCGAGCACCGTGACCGCCTGGCGCAACCTGCGGAGCCGAGCAAGCCGCACCTTTTTCACGATCGCCGGCATCGCCGTGGGGATCCTGGCACTGACCGTCGTCGGATCGCTCGCGGAGCGCCTACAGACGATCGTAAGCCGCTCGACGCAGCTCAACACCGGCAGTATCTTCGCGCAGGTACGGCCAGGAACGCTTACCGATCCCCACGCGCGGGCGCTCCTCGAAGCCGATTACCGGCAACTCAAGGCGATGCCGGACGTTGCGGGCGTCGTTCCCGAGGTCTTTCTCCCGTATAGCATCGAGAGCGGCGACGGTGGCGGCCGTTTTGCGCCGCCCTTCTTCATCCTCGGCCTTCCCGGCGAAGCCAAACGCCTTGCCGGTGCCGCCCTGACGCTCACGCGCGGGCGCGAGATCGGCGAAGGCGAGCATCGCGCGGCGGTCGTAAGCGCCGATTTCGCCGCAGCGCACCATGCCGATCTCGGCGCGACGATCGCCTTGTACGGAAACTCGTTTCACGTGGTCGGCGTGATCGGCAAATCGTTCACGCTCTTCGATTCCGCGATCCTCATCGCGTTTGCCGATGCGCAAGCGCTCGTGCCGCAGCTGCTCCCCGTCCGCATCGCGAGCACGCCGAAGAATCCGATCTCCGCGTTTCTCGTGGTCGCGCGCGATACGCGCG
>JBBISR010000037.1:0-11370 GCA_037441145.1 Armatimonadota bacterium | reverse complement strand
TCGCATCGCTGTGGCTCGCTTCGCATCGCTGTGGCTCGCTTCGCATCGCTGTGGCTCGCTTCGCATCGCTGTGGCTCGCTTCGCATCGCTGTGGCTCGCGCATCGCTGTGGCTCGCTTCGCATCGCTGCGGGGCTTGTTAGGGGGAGTTGCTTTCGGGCTTGTCTAGGGCGGCTCGGATGACGAGGCGTTCGGGGAGGGGGAGGGCTCGGGCTCGCGTTTTTATGATGCGCCGCGTTGCTGCGTTGATCGTGCGATCTTCTCGTGGTGTGTCCCACAGGATGTCGTGGATGATCGTTTTGCTCGTCGCGCTTAGCTCAGTGGTCTTTTTTTTTACTTGGGCTCTGATCGCGTCGGCCGATTCGCGTTGGAATGCCGTGAAGGCATCGTCGTCGATTTCGTGTGTGAGGAGTGCGCTGCCGACGAGCGGCGCTCGCATGGCGTGGTGCAACGCTACGTAATCGAGGGGAACGCGTTTTTCGTCGGCTGCTGCGAAGAACTCGGACCACGTATATGTTTTCCGGAGAAAGAACAGATCGATTGCGTCTTTGATCTCGCGCCGATCTTCGAATGCGACAAGCTTGTTTCCGGCGAGGTCGCGTAGCGTCGGTACGTTGATCCCGAGGGACGGTGCGAAAATAGGCGCGTCGAGGCGGCGATGATCCGTTGCGATGTCGAGTTGGAGCCGTATGTCGGCGGCGACGATCGTCATGCGCACGAACGCACCGAGCGGCGTTCGCAATTCCACGTCGTGGCCGTCGCCTTCGAGCGCGTCGACGATCGCTCGCGCGAGTGGCGCGACCGGACCCGTTGTAAAAATATCGAGATCGTCAGAGTAGCGATGATCGAGGTAAACGCGTGCGAGCGTCGTGCCTCCCGTGAGTACGAGCTGAGGATCGAGCGCCCCGATCGTGGCGCAGACGCGGTTTTGCAGCGGATAGAGCGCCATCTCATACCACGAGCGTTCGTCTGCCGTTGCTACGCGATAGCGCGCGTTCATCGGCGCTAGCGTACCATACTTAGCTTCGCATGCCGATGACCGTAGCGGCCGCGTGGAGGGCGGTGATGCCGGTGGCGCCGAGGAGAAGGCCGCCGATCAGATCGGTTGGGTAGTGCGCGCCGAGCGCGAGGCGCGACCAGATGATCCCGCAAGCCCAGAGCATGAGGGCGAGTGCGATCGCGATGCGTGCGGCTCGTGGGAGCGTGCTCCGGTATGCGTACCAGGCCCAGAGGCCGTACACGATAAGCGCGAACATCGCGTGGCCGCTCGAATACGCGAACGATGATTCGTGGTGCCATACCCAATGTTCGGGGCGCGGCCGTTGGAATGCGTCCTTCGCGCGATCGGAGATGACCCACATGACCAGCGTCAGGGCAACGGAGCCGAACGCTCTTGCGCGCCATGTTGGTACGCGAACGCCGAACGCGAGCGCGACGAGTGCGAGCGGGCCCAGGACGTAGAGAAGACACGATCGTGTGAAGAGTGCGGCGAGCGGGGTCGCTTGGCCGACGAACGCTTCGTACCCGCGATCGAAGGTGCCGGGCGGTTGCCCTGAGACCGTTTGCCCGAGCACGGCATAGCATGTTGCGAAGAACGCGATCAATGCGATTTCGCGAACAAGCGCGCGGCGCCTGCGTTCAACGGGGCGGATCACTCCGCGAACATCTCGGTTTGCGTGTCGCGGCCCAACCGACCCGCGATGATTTCGAGTTCGCTCAGGCCGATCAAGATACGCCGTGGTTTCGTGCCCTCATGCGGGCCGACGACCTTCGCTTCTTCGAGTTGCTTCATGATCTTCACGGCGCGTGGGTGGCCAACCGAGAACTGCGATTGGAGTTGCGCGGTCGATGCGTATTGCGATTCGATGATGTATCGCGCCGCGTCGTAGCAGAGCGGGTCGAGCACCTTCGAGCGGTCGTCGTCCTCGATCGGTACGATCTCGACTTCGAGCATGTTCTCGGGGCGCGCACTCTGTTTTTTCCAGAAGTCAACGAGGCGGTTGACCTCTTCGCCCGAGATGTACGCACCCTGCGAGCGTTTCGGTTTCGGCGCGTCGATCGGTAAATAGAGCATGTCGCCGCGGCCGAGCAGACGCTCGGCGCCTCCCATGTCGAGAATCGTGCGCGAGTCGACTTGCGAGCTCACCGCAAACGCGATGCGCGAGGGGATATTCGCTTTGATGATGCCCGTGATGACGTCGACCGATGGGCGCTGCGTTGCGACGATCAGATGGATGCCGGTCGCGCGCGCGAGTTGCGCGAGGCGACAGATCGTCGTTTCCACTTTTGCGGGTGCGATCAACATTAGGTCGGCGAGCTCGTCGATCACGATGACGATGAACGGAAGCTTTTCGTCCGGGTATTTCGCGTTGTATTCTTCGATCTTGCGCACGCCCGCTTTCGCGAATCGCTCGTAGCGCTGATCCATTTCTTTCGTCATCTCGAAAAGAGCGCCGGCCGCGATACGCGCGTCCGTAATCACTTCTTTGATCAGATGCGGGATGCCGTTGTACACGGTCAGCTCGACGCGCTTCGGGTCGATGAAGAGCATCTGCACTTGGTCGGGCGTCGCCGTGACGAGTAGCGATGCGATGATGCAGTTGAGGCACACGCTCTTGCCGCTGCCGGTCGCGCCGGCTACCAGTAAGTGCGGCATCTTTCCGAGATCGCCGAACACGGCGCGGCCGGTAATGTCTTTCCCGAGGGCCATGTTGAGCGGCGGGATCGTTCCGCGCTGCGGTAACGCTTCCAAGATTTCGCGAATAGCGACGATGGAAGTCGTCGCGTTCGGGACCTCGATACCCACGGCGGATTTCCCGGGGATCGGCGCTTCGATGCGGACGGATGTCGCCGCGAGTGCGAGCGCCAGGTCGTCCGCGAGCGCCGCGATACGCGAGATCTTGACGCCGCGTTCGGGCTTGAGTTCGTAGCGCGTGATCGAGGGGCCGCGCTCCGAGTGGATGACCTTCGCGCCGACCCCGAAGGAAGCGAGCGTGTCCTCGAGGAGCGCCGCGCGATTGACATCGTCCGCTTTTTGGATCGTCGGCAGATCGAAGAGATCGAGATCGGGCAGGCGATAGATGGGCTGCACGCCTTCGGCAAACGACGGCGGTTCGTAATTGCCCGTCACGACACGCGCGGGCATCGGAGGTAGGTACGCGCGGACGGGTTCGGCGACGATCGCCAGTTCGGGTTCGGTAGAGCGATCGACGGGCGTCACCAGCAGGCGCTTCCCGACGAACGGTTCGTCGATGGGTGTGTCTTCGTCGTCTGCGTCAGCCGTGTCGTCCGTTTTTTCGGCGTCGGCGTCGTCATCCGTGGATACGTCGTCGACGTAAACGACCGACTCGTCGCCCTCGACGTCGTCGTCGTCCTCGTACAGCGTTTCCTCATCGTAGACATCGTCGCCGCCGTGACCGTCGTTCGTTCCCGAGACGGGAACGGCAGGCGCGATCGGGGCGACGGTCGCGACGTGCGCGAGTGCCGTCGTCGGTACGAGTACGGCTTGCGGCACGGGCGCGCTCGGAACAGGTCTCTGCCGTGGCAACTCCGGCGGAAGATCGAAGGCTTCGCGCAGGTTCGCCGGGCCCGGCGGCAGCGGTGCGCTCGCACGCGCGGAACGAGCCGGGCGCGGGGGCGGTCGTAACGCCGAGAGCCGGACGATGCACCAGCCGATCACTTTTTTCACCGAAACGTCCGTGATCCACACGGTAACGAGCAGCGCGGCGAGCACGAGGCAAATATCGGCCCCGAGGTCGCCGACCAGGCCGCTCAAGCCTTGGCGGATCGTCGTCCCGACCGCGCCGCCGCTCGTCCCATAGGTCGCGAGCACGATGACGAAATAGAGCGTCGCCGCCGTGCCCAACGTCGCGATCATGCGCGGGACGTTGATTTCGAGGAAGACGATCGCGCCGAGCAGGGCGATCAGGGCGGGGAAACACCACGCCGCAGCGCCGAAGGCCGCGTGGAGCGCCCACGCGGTGCCGGCACCGACCGCACCCGAACGCGGGGCGGGGATCGCGAGGGCCACGCTCATGAGGAGCGCGAGCCCGAGCGCTACGATGCCGGCGATTTCGAAATTCGGCCGGAGCGACGCGGACGTTTTCTTACGACGGACGCGAGCCATGGCGAGCACCGTTCGCCGCGGACGGGAGCGGGACCGTTCAGAGTAACGAACGGGGTTCGGCCCGGCGAAGAGAACACGCAACGTAGCGCACCATTTTTGAAAGAGGACCGTTCGTTGCCGAAGCCCACCATCGTCGTCCTGGAAGGCGATCAAACCGGACAAGAATTGCTCGTGGAATCGTTGCGGGTGCTCGATCCGAGCGTCATCGGCCTCGACCTCAACTTTCTCACCTTCGATCTCTCGCTCGAGAAGCGCCGCGCGACCAAGAACGGCGTCGTGCAAGAGGCCGCTGCGGCGATGAAAGTCCATCGCCTCGGGCTTAAAGCGGCGACGATCACCCCAGAGACGCGCGACGACGTGGGCTCGCCGAATGCGATCCTCCGCAACGCGATCGACGGCAAGGTCATCGTGCGCACCGGGCGCCGCATCCCGAACGTCCGCCCCGTCGCCGGCATCAGCGCGCCGATCTCGATCGTCCGCATGGCCGTGGGCGACGCTTACGGCGCGAAGGAGTGGCGCGAGGGCACGGGCGAGGATGAAGTCGCTTTCCGCACGGAGCGCATTGAGCGCGGCGTGTGTCGCGCGGTTGCGGAGTACGCGTTCTATCACGCACGGCGCACGCACTCGAAGGTCTTCGGCGGCCCGAAATACACGGTCAGCCCCGTGTACGAGGGGATGCTCAAAGAAGAGATGGATCTGGCGGCGGCGCGGTATCCCGACGTGACGTACGATCCGCAGCTGATCGACGCGACCTACGCGCTCTTGATCTCGACCGCAGGCGACGAACCGATGGTCATTCCGTCGCTCAACCGCGATGGCGATTGCCTCTCGGACCTCGTGATGCAGCTCTTCGGTACGATCGCGGGCGCGGAATCCGTGCTCATGTCCTTCGATGGCGACTTCAAACCCGATGTGGTGATGACGGAGGCGCCCCACGGAACGGCGCCGCGTTTACAAGGGAAGAACGTCGCCAATCCGATGGCGATGATCTTCGCCGCCGCGGCACTGCTCTCGTACATCGACGACCGCCGTGCGGTGAACGCTTCGCGCGCGATCTACGAATCGGTCTTCGAATCGGTCCGCGGCGGAATCTCGACGAGCGACCTCGGTGGCCACAGCCTTACGACGGAGTTCACGGATGCCGTAATCGAAAAAGTGAAGACGAAGCTCGACGTTTGGGCGACGATTTCTTAGGCGGCCGTCATTTGCCGGCGGCGATCAACGCGACGCCGGCAAATGCGAATCCAACGCCGACCCACTGGTAGCGATTGAGGCGCTCGTGGAGCACGATCGCCGCCAAGATCACGGTGCTCGCTGGGTAAAGCGCGCTCAAAACGGAGACGATCGCGAGCAATCCGCCCGCATGCATCGCAAGAACGAACGTGATGTTGGCGAGCATATCGAGCCCGCCCGCGAGCGCGATGATCGGCGCGTTCGCGCGTGTCGGGAGGACGGGTTGCCGTGTTGCGAGGCACGCGACGAGCAAAAGTGGGATCGAAGCGGCGCGCGCGCCGACGAGGGGGGCGAGCCCCGCGTCCGCCGGGATACGGGCGAGGACCACGAAAAAACAGCCGAAGAGCGCGCCCGCGCCGAGCGCTTCGATGAGTCCGGGCGGGATGCCGGCATGCGAGCGAACGTTGCGCCGATCGGCGCCGTCGGCAAGCGACACGAAAACGACCGCGACTAGCGCGCAGCCGATCCCGTAAGTCGCTAGCGTCGTTGGATGCTCCCCGCGGGCGAGGACGCCGTATGCGATCGGAATGCTTGCGGCGAGGACCGCCGTGATCGGCGAGATGACGCCCATCGTGCCGATCGCAAGAGCCCGATAGAGGAGCCCGACCGCGAGGGCGCCAGCGACTCCGGCTACCGCGCCGAGAACGAGATCGTCGCGTCGCCAGAGTTCGTGGAGAAACGGCAACGCGAGCGCCAGGAGCGCGAGGCCCGCGACTTGCGAGCCGACGAGGACCACCGACACGGCGGCACGCTTGGATGCGAAACCACCGCAAAAATCTGCCGCTCCGTACACGAGCGCGGTGACGAGGGCGAGGATTACGCCCAGAGTACGGCACCCACGGTGTTATCGCGTGCGCGGATCGAGTGCATCCCGCAGGCCGTCCCCGACGAGGTTGAAGCCGAGTACCAAGAGCGTGATCGAAAGGCCGGGAAAGATCAAAGCCCATGGCGCCGAGATCCAATAGTCTCGGGCGTCGTTGAGCATCGCGCCCCATTCGGGCGTCGGCGGCTGTGCGCCGAGGCCGAGGTAGGAAAGCCCGGCCGCTTCGAGCTCGGCCGTCGCGATACCGAGGGCGGCTTGCACGATGAGTGGAGCGATGATGTTCGGCAAGATGTGCCGCCCCAGGATCGCGAGGGATCCCGCGCCGACCGCCCGCGCGGCCTCGACGAATTCGTTATCGCGAATCGCGAGGACCGAAGAGCGCGCGAGGCGCGCGTATTGCGGGATATAAACGATGCCGACCGCGATCATCAGGTTCGTAATCGATGGGCCGAGTATCGTCGCGATGCCGATCGCCAAAATAATCGAGGGAAACGCGAGCATCATGTCCATCGCGGCCATCAGCGCATTATCGACTTTGCCCCCGACGTAGCCCGCGGTCAGGCCGATCGCCGAACCGATCGTTATCGCAAGGCCGACGGCAACGAAGCCGATGCGGATCGAAATGCGCGCTCCATACACGATTCGCGCGAACAGATCGCGGCCGAGTTTATCGGTGCCGAAGAGGTGCTGTGCGCTCGGTCCGACGGCTCCGGTACGAAGGTTCTGGCCCAGTGGATCGGCGGGCGCGATAAGCGGTGCGACGATGGCGGCGAGAAGAACAATCGCCACGATGGTGAGGCCGACGATGGCGCCGGGAGTCGACCGAAACCGCTTCCAGGCGTCCGCGATAAATGATGAACTCGGTCCGAGATCGTCGAAAGTTATGAGTGCGCTTGACACCGGGCACCCGCATTCCGGCCGGGAAGCCCAAAGTCCTTACCCTGCCCGGTTTTATCTGATTGGCGAACCGGCGCCGTGCTGAACTAGCCGTTCGGATAACGCTTTGAGGCGGTTCGGCAACGATCCGAAAAGTTCCCGACGCGGACCTCTGGATTTCTCACAAAATCGCAAGGAATTAAGGTCGGCTTAATCGATATTGTCCTGCATTACCCTGTTTCTCTGAGGTACACACGTGGTTATTATGACACGTCGTGCCTGGGGCCAAGTCTTGCGCGGCATAATTAGTATGGCGCTCGCTTTGGCTTTCTTGGCACAAATGCTGTCTCCGGCCCTAGCGGATAACACGACCGGACAAGTCTCCGGCAACGTCGTTTCTGGCAAAACGGGTGCCCCGCTCGCGGGCGTTACCGTCGTTTTCACATCGCCTACGGGCACCTATACGGCGAAGACCGATACGAAGGGCTTCTATAGCCTTTTGAGCGTCGCGCCCGACACGTACGAAGTCAAGGCCACCCTTGTTTCATACGCACCGACCACCCAGTCGGGCGTCACGGTAAACGCCGGCCAAACCTCGACGCTTTCGCTGAAGCTCGACAGCGAGCTCACGAAAATCGGAAGCATCACGGCACGCACGCCGAACTCGGCGTTCCAGCCGACCCAGCCGATCGACTCGTACAACGTCAACAAGAAGCAGATCGACACGATCCTCGGCAAAGCCGACAACGTTTCGGAATCGAATCTGCTCGTCGCGCTTCCCGGCGCGTCACTCGACTCGAGCGGCTACCCGGTTCTCCGCGGCGGCCGTGAAAACGAAGAGGGCTTCGCTTTCGAAGGCATCGACTACACCGATGCGTTTACGAGCCAGTTCGTCAACAGCCTCGCGCTCAACGGCATCGGCAGCTTCTCGCTGACCCCGGGCGCTGGCGACGCATCGATCGGCAATGCCGGTACGGGCTCGATCAACATCTCCGCCAAGCGCGGTACCCGCCCGGCGTTCGGCGTTCTCGATCTCGAGACGCTCTCGTACGTGTTTGGCCACCAGCTCGGCCTCGAGTATGGCTTCGCAACCCCGAACGGCCGTCTCTCGGCCTACACGTCGTTCCTCGGCCGCCGTACGGCGAGCGAGTACGATAACGCGACCGCCGACCTCACGCGCATCGGCGTGACGATCGCGCGTACGTATCAGGCCGGTAACGACCTTGTTGCGAATTACATTTACAAGTTCGGCAAGGACAACAGCCAGCAGCTGCAGTTCGTGTACGAAAACCAGATCAACAACTTTTACAACGCCGCATCGCCGGGCATCCGCCTGAACTACAAATCCGGCGATCCGTTTGAAAATACGCAGCTTGGTTCAATCTTCGGACTCACGGTTGCGCAGGTTCAGTCGATCTACGGTCTCGACCGTTACCAGACAGCTGTCGTCGAAGGCCTCAACGGCAACGGCGGCACGCGCCAGCCGCAGACCGGCTACCAGCCGAACGAGACGTTTAAGTTCCAGTACTCGAACAACATCAACGCTTCGACGTTCTTGACTGCCAAGTACTACGATGTCGGCGCGGTCGTCACGTTCGACCGCCCGTATGCGGGCATCGCGTCGACGTATTTCTCCGACTACGTTGCGCTTCAGGGCGGCAACCGTCGTGGCGTGACGCTCGATATCACGAAGCAGCTCGGCGACCGTAACCTGCTTACGCTTGGCGCGAAGTACGAGTACCTTAAGCCGAACTTCACGTACAACAGCCCCTCTGCCGGGTTCTACGGCTTCGGCGGCTACGGCGGAAATCTTAAAGACTTCCTCCCGGGTGGTTACATCTCGACGTTCTTCAACGGCACCACGCAGCGCGTCCCGAACTTCAACGCGGTCGCCGCGGTCAACCGCAACGACTCGTCGTTTTACTTCTCGGATAAGCTCACGGCGAATGACCGACTGAACTTCACGTTCGGCCTGCGCTTCGACCAGACGAACTACCAGTACAGCCTCAACACGAATCTCGACGGCTACATCAACGCGAACGGCCTCGGATACGGCTCGGGCGATTACTACCCGACCCAGTCCGGCAACTACGCTGCGGGCACGATCGTCAACGGCGTGAACGTTGGCGGGTTGCCGAATCCGGCGCTCGACGTCTACAACAACGGCGGCGTGCAACGCAAGAACCCGTTTGTCGTCGAACCCCGCGCCGCGTTCGCTTTCCAAGTGACGAAGCACGACGCGATCACGGGCAGCGTGGGCCGCTCGGTGCAATTCGCGCCGATCACGGACATCAACTCGAACGCCGATCGTCGTTCGTACAGCGCGTTCGCCGGTATCCCAGTCCCCGCAGCGCAGTCAAGCGTCTGCGGCCCGACGGGCGATCGTCCTTGCAAGGACTACTCGGACCTCCTGTTCTGGGCCAACCAGAACTTCTCGGATGGCGTGCCGATCCAGCCGCTCAAGCCCTCGACGAACATGAACTACGATGCGTCGTACTCGCATGATTTCGGTAAGGGCTTCTCGGCGAAGGTGACCCCGTTCTATCGTCGTGGTTACGATCAGTACGCACTCGTGGCGACGCAACAGACGATCAACGGCGTCCCGCAGTTCAACCCGGTCAGCCTCGCACCGTTGCTCAACCCGGCCGTTGCAACCAACCTCGGCGTTGCACGCACCACCGGCGTCGAGTTCTACGCGACCAAGGAATCGGCGTACGGCCTTTCCGGCTCGCTCGCACTGACGTACATCAACGAGTTCTCGAACGTCGTGCCGCTCTCGGGCAGCGAAGACTTCTTCCCGTCGATTCCGCCTGCGTCGCTCGCGCTCGGCAACCAGTACCGCGTCGGCTTCGTTTCGCCGCTTGCCGGTGCTCTCGCCGTCGCCTATCGCACGCGTAGCGGTTTCAAGATCAATCCGATCATCTACGGCAACAAGGGCTTCCCGTACGGCAACGGCTCGGTCACGGCCGCTACCATCAACGGCGTGAACCGGAACGTGCAGCAGACGAACGTCACGTCGCAGCCCGCACTCGGCGGCACGACCACGGCAACGAACTACGTCGACCCGCAAAATCCGGGTAACGTGTTCAAGCCCAATATCGCGGCGACGCGCGGAACGCCGGAAGGCGCGAGCCCGGGTTCGTACCTCACGACCCCGCGCCTCACGACCAACCTCGACTTCGAGTGGTCGCCCCCGGGATCGCGTTCGACGTTCGGCGTGCTCGTGACGAACTTGTTCAACAACGTGTACGGCCAGCCCGGACTCAACGCGCGTTATCAGCCGGTAGCAACCGGTATCTCCGGCGCACGCACGGGTACGAGTTCGTCAGCGATTCCGAATAATGCGCTTGGTCTGGGACCGAGCTACGGCATCGTGAACTACGCCCCCGAGCGCTTCGGCTACGATCCGTACATCCTGTCGCCGACGGGTGCACCGATCAGCTACCGCTTTTACTACCAGTTGAACTTCTAGGAGAGATCGGTTGACCAATCGCATCCTCGCCCTCGTCGCGCTGGGAGGGCTTGCCGCCCTCCCAGCGTGCACGAGCGGCCAATCCGCCAAAGAGCCGGCGTTCACGTCCGTTAACATCCCCGCGACGACCAAACTGCAATTCGCCGTTGGTACGGCGAATCGCAACGGCGCCGTCGGACTGAACACCGTCGTCACCTTCCGTGCGAACACCGGTTTCTCGGCCACTCTCGTGAACACGCCGGCGATCACGGGGCCTGCCGGCTTCGTGAACAACGGCACCGCCGCCGCCGCTGGTGTCGACGCGGGCACGAACATGATCTCGGCGACGCCGCAGCTCGCTACCGGTCTCCCGAATACCCCGCCGACGACATTCGGCCAAACGTACGGCGCGTTCGCTTATGGCTTCGCTCCGATCAACGCAACCACGAGCGGAGCCACGAGTTCCGCCGCCGCTCCGCTGCCGTTCTTCGGCACGGTTACCGCAGCGAGCGGTGCGGCTGGTGCGCGTACGTATCTTGTGGGACCGGGCAATAGCTTTGTGCCGAATTTCCGTGACGGAACGCAGCCGTCGAACTTCAATGGCTACAACCCGGGCTTCGTCGATTTCGCAGGCGTAACGCTTGCGACGGGATCGTACGGTCTCAACGTTGCGATCAGTAGCGCGAACACGACGGTTCCGAACGTAACCGCAAGCGCCAACCTCACGAACCTCACCCCGCTCCCCGTCTTCGCCCCGCCGACGTTCACATCGGATGGTGCTGGCGGTGGCACGGTTGGTATCGTCGTTCCGGTCGGTTGCACGGAAGCGATGGTCGAAGTCGTCGATACGGCGACGGGCCTCG
>JBBISR010000036.1:0-13677 GCA_037441145.1 Armatimonadota bacterium | reverse complement strand
CCGTTCCGGGTTTCCCGAGCGACGTGACGTACACGTTGCCCTTCACATCGACCGCGACGTCCGACGACGCACCGCCGAGTGCCGACCACGAACCGTTTGCGAAGTGATATAAGCCGCCAGCGGCGTTCACCGCATAAAGCGAGCCGTCGGGCGCAACCGCGATCCGCGACGCGAGCCCCGGCACGTTCGTCCACGTTCCGGAAACGTAGTGATAGATGAACTTATCCGCTCCCGCCGGTGCGGTCGAAAGCACCCAAAGCGAGCCGTCGGTGGCGTAGGCCGCTTGCGAAGCCGACCCCGGCAACTGATTGTAATCGCCGACGGACACCCCGCGTGGACGCCGCTCTCGCGGGGTGAGCGCGAGAAACGAAGCGACGCTTGCCGAACGCGTCGTCATCGGTGCGACCCGTACGGAGCCTGGATTCACCGACTGCGGGAAAGCCGCGTTCATGCCGTCGATCGCGGGTGCCGCGTGCCGAACGGGTGCGCCGCAGGCCGTAAAAAATGCCACCGCAACGAAGCAACTCGCAAAAATCGCGAGTCTTCGATCTTTTCGCGCCACCCGTACCACCCCGCAAACCCGATGCAAGCTCGAACGAACCGTTCTTCTCGCTCTCCGCAAGTTCCCGGGATGCCACGTTACGGGCGTGCGACCGCCGCAGGCGAAGGAGCGATCATCATCGCGCCCTTCGCCGGTATCGCGTTGACCAAATCGACGGCGCCGGAGACGCTCGTGCCATCGGGCGCGCTTGCAGAGACCGCAAGTTGTGGCACGCCACCGCGTGCTGGCACGGTAATCGTCTCCGCGATCGTTTGCGGTCGGCCCGTTGCCGCGAGCGTGATGCCCGATGGAACGGGCAGTGGTGTGTGCACCACCGTGACTGCCGCAACCGCGCCTTCCGGCGTGCCCGTGTAATTTGCCGCGACTTGCGCGCGCAACAGCTCCGCGCGTGTGAACGAGTGCATTGCAGAGCGGGCATCCGCTCCGCGAACGCGCTGCGTGGTGAACGCGATCACGCTCGCGATGCCGACGATCGCGAAAGCGGCGATGCGAACGCGCATGCGCGCAATAGTGCCCGTACGCGCGGCGATCTAGTCACTTCAGCGCGCGGTATTGCTCCTCGATTTCTGCGGGCGACATTTCACCGAGGCGAAAATAAGAAACGTTGCCGTCTTTCTTCACGAAAACGTGAACCGGCATACCGATGACCGCGTACGGCCCGACCAAACGCTTATCGGGATCGACGACGATGGTGTACGGGAGCTTGTACTCGCGCTGGAACGTTATCGCGTCTTCTTTACTGTTGAGCTCGTTGACGCCGAGCGTTCGGATCCCAAACTTCGCATATTTCGTAGCGAGCTTCGCGATCGTAGGCGCTTCCTCGTTACACGGTCCGCACCATAGCGCGAAAAAATTGACATAGACGCCGTGACCCTTGAACGATGCGAGATCGATCGTCTTACCGTCGAGTGCGGGCAACACGAGCGGCGGCGGCGGTTGGCCGATTTTCGGCGCGGCGACTGCGGGGGCGGCAAACGTGACGAGCGCTGCCGATAACAAGAATGCTGCGAGAGCGGGAACCGATTTCATCGAGACCTCGGGGATGCGAACGAGGGATAAGCAACGTGGGCGGCATCGGCGTGCATCTGTGCGAGAAGTGCATCGATGCTCGCAAATTTCTGCTGTCCGCGCAGAAAACGCAGATCGCGGAGGATCAATTCTTCGCCATAAAGCGCGCCGCGGAAATCGCGGAGCCAGGCCTCGACCGTGCGCACGCGGCCGTCGAAGGTCGGATTGGTGCCGATCGACACGAGTCCCCGGAAATCGCGGCCATCGGTGCGTGCCGTCATCGCATACACGCCATCCGGCGGAAGCGTCTTCTCCGGCGATACGCGGATATTCGCCGTGGGAAACCCGAGATCGTGACCGCGGCCGAATCCGAGCTCGACCGTTCCGCGCATCTCATACGACGCACCCAGCAACGCATCGACCGTTTCCATATCGCCCGCAGCGAGCGCCACGCGGATGCGCGTGCTCGACACGCGTTCGTCGCCCGCGATCTCGTTCGGCACGTCGACCAACGGCACGTCGACCGCGCCGAGGTGCGCGCGCGCGAAGGCGACATCGCCCGCGCGCTTCGCCCCGAAGCGAAAATTCGAGCCGACGACCATCGCCGAAGCATGCAGGCGTTCGCGCATCACGGTATCGAGAAATGCGGCCGGCGAAAGCGCGGCCATCGTCGCATCGAACGGCATGAGAAACAGCTCGTCGACGCCCATGCGCGCGATCGCGTCGACGCGTTCTTCAAGGGTCGTGATGAGTGCTGTCGGATTCTCCGGCCGGAGCACGGTCGACGGATGGTTACGGAACGTGAGCACGCCCGTCGACCCGCCCGGCACGCGTGCCGCAAGCAATGCGCGCACGATCGCCTGGTGGCCACGATGCATGCCGTCGAAAAATCCGACGGCTACGGCGATCGGCGCGGCCGCACGGCGTGCCGCGTACACTTCGTCCGTCGGAAAGACGTGCCAGATCTTCATCGCGCGCGCCTCAAACGAAGACTTTGCGCGGCGCGAGCAGCGTACCGAGCGGCTCGCCGATCCCGACCAACACGCGCCCGGAATCGCGCACGAAAACGTGTTTCTCCGTCGGCGCCTCGGGCAACGGCACCACGCGACCGGCGCAAAAATCCGTCGCTCGCCGACCGTCGAGCACGACCGTCGGAAACGGAATCACGCGTTCCGGCGGCACGAGCGCGGCCTCGGGATCGCGCATGACATCGGCAAGCAACACGCTCTCGTAGAGCACGAAGGGCCCCGACGCTTCGCGCAAGAGCGCGCCCATGTGCCCCACCGTTCCGAGTGCGAGCCCGATATCTTCGCAGAGCGTCCGCACGTACGTGCCCTCGCTGCATGCGATCCGGAGCCGCAACGTCGGTCCATCGATCCCGAGCAACGTGAGCCCATAAATCGTGATCGTGCGCTGCTTACGCTCGACCGTTTCGCCGGCACGAGCGAGATCGTAGAGCCGTTTTCCATCGACCTTGAGCGCGCTATACATCGGCGGCGTCTGTACGATCGGTCCGGTAAACGCCGCGAGTACGCCGTGGATGCGCCCGTCGAGATTCGCGGGAAGGGCCGCCGTTGCGACCGTGGCCCCGACCGCATCGCCCGTATCGGTCGCGCGCCCGAGCACGAGCGTGCAGACGTATTGCTTGCGGCGATCTTCGAGCAACGGTAAGAGTCGCGTGGCTTTCCCGAGTGCGATCGGCAGAACGCCCGCCGCTTGCGGATCGAGCGTACCGAAATGGCCGACCGCGAGTTTGCCGCCATCCGGGTCGCGATAGATCGAACGCAAGCGCGCGCCGAATTGCGTCGACGTCGGGCCCGCCGGCTTGAAGAGGTTGACGAATCCGAGCATCGTTAGCGGCGCAAAGCCGGCACTAGAGCCCTTCGGCGATCAGCGCTTCTCGTACGGCGGCGATCGCCGCGTCGATCGGGCCGTCGAAGGTGAGTCCGGCCGCCATGAAATGACCGCCGCCGCCGAGTTTGAGCGCCGCCGCCTGTACGTTGATCGTGCCGCCGGAACGCAAGCTCACGCGGATCGCCCCGTCGTAATCCTTGAAAAGCGCCGCGGCTTCGACGCCGTCGACCGCGCGCAGATGCTGCACGATCTCTTCCGTATCTTCGCCATCCGCGCCGACCGAGGCGAGCATCGGTTCGTCGACTACCGTCCAGCAAAAGCGTCCCTCGTGTTCGAGGCGGGCGCTTCCGAGCGCGAGCCCGACGATGCGGATCGCAGCCATGCGTTTGTTCGCGAAGATTTCTTCGGTGATCTGGTGCTTATCGGCGCCGCACTCCATAAGCATGGCGGACATCCGCAGCACATCGGCCGTGGTGTTCGAGTGCATGAATGCGCCCGTATCCGTCATGATCGTCGTGAGGATACAGGTCGCGATATCTTTCGTGATCTCGCTCTGCATCGCTTCGAGGATCGTCATCACGACGGTACCGGTGGACGCTTCTTTTTCGAGGATGTAATTGAGCCCGGCGAAGCGCGAGTTGCCGAGATGGTGATCGATGTTGAGCGTGTTCTCGCGCGCGATCTCGGGTAAGAATTCGCCCGCGCGCGACGCGTCGCTCATGTCGCAGAAGATCCAAAGCGTATCCGCAGGCAAGTCCGCCGGCACGGCGCGCGCCACGACATCGGTATCCGGAAGAAAGCGCAGGTTGCGCGGTACCGGGTCCTGCTGGAAGTACCCGACCCGCTTCCCGCGCGCTTTGAGCGCAAGGCCGAGCGCGAGGCCCGCGCCGAGCGTATCGCCATCGGGCTTCACGTGGCTCACGAACATAAACGACGAGCGCCGCTCGAGTTCGGCGACCACTTCGGGAAGCGTCGCGTACGGAGCGAGGGTGGTCGAGTTACTCATCGTTCGCGGTCACCTTCTGCAGCGTTTGTGCCAGCTTGATCGCTTTTTCCGTCGTACGATCTTCGACGAACGTCAGCTCCGGCGTGTGCCGCAGTTTGACGGCCGCGCCGAGTTCTCCGCGGATAAAGCCGCTCGCCGAGGTAAGCGCGTCCATGCTCTGACGTGCGACGTGGCGGTCGCCGATGATCGAGACGAACACCTTGCAGAACATGAGATCCTGCGTGACTTCGCACCGGGTGACGGTTGCGAAGCCCATGCGCGGGTCCTTGACGTCGCGGGAGATGATCGTGGAGAGGGCACGCTGGATTTCGGTATCGATCCGCCCCAAGCGCTCGCGTTTCATGCGTTCGGTATCCTTTTACGACCCGAGCATCGGCCCGAGGCAAGCCGACCGGGCAGCCGAGGCCGTCCGGTTGGCGTGCCGTTCGAGGCGTCCACTAGGCGGGTTGCAGCTCCGGAGCGACGAGCTCCGAGGTGTACGCTTCGAGGATATCCCCGACTTTGAGATCCGAGAACTTCGCCACCTGGACGCCGCACTCGTAACCCTCGGCGACTTCCTTGACGTCGTCCTTGAAGCGCCGCAGCGATTCGAGTTCGCCATCCCACACGAGCGCCGAATCGCGCAGGACGCGGACCTTGGCGTTGCGTTGGAGCTTGCCGTTGAGGATATACGAACCCGCGATCGTGCCGACTTTCGAGACCTTGAAGATCTCGCGAATCTCGGCGCGGCCGAGGATGACCTCGCGGAACTTGGGTGCGAGGAGCCCGACCATGGCCTTCTTGAGGTCGTTTTCCACGTCGTAGATGACCTGGTAGAAGCGGAGATCGACTTCTTCGTTCTCGGCGAGGCGGCGGACCGTTTCGTCCGGGCGGATGTTGAAGCCGATCAGCACCGTGTTCGAAGCCGACGCGAGGTTGACGTCGTTCGGGGTGATCGCCCCGACGCCCGCGAGGATGACGCGGATATCGACCTCGTTGTTCGAGAGGCCCTCGACGCGCGTGCGGAGCGCTTCCACGGCACCCTGGCCATCGGCCTTGATGACGAGGTTGAGCGTCTTCTTGCCGCCGTCGGCCGACATGCCCATGAAGGTTTCGAGCGTAACGCGCGGGCCGGAGCTCGCGGCGATCCGGACGTCGCGGCGTTTCGTCGAACGTTTCGCGGCCGCTTCGCGAGCGACGCGCTCGTCCGAAACGACGTTGAGCGAATCGCCCGCTCCCGGCACATCCGAGAGGCCCATGACCTCGACCGGGATCGAGGGCCCGGCCTTCTTCACTTGCTTGCCCTTGTCGTCGAGCAGCGCGCGGACCTTACCGAACGCACCGCCGACGACGACGATATCGCCGACGCGGAGCGTGCCGTTCTGGATGAGGACCGTTGCGACGGCACCGCGGCCGCGGTCGAGGGCCGATTCGATCACGACGCCCGTGGCGCGGCGATTCTTGTTGGCCTTGAGATCGCGGATATCGGCTTCGAGCAGCACGGTCTCGAGCAACTCGTCGACGCCCATGCCGGTGCGCGCCGAGACGGGGACCATTTCGACGTTACCGCCGAACGCGACGGCGTTGAGGCCGAGCGCGGCGAGCTGCGTCATCACGCGATTCGGGTTCGCGTCCTCGCGGTCCATCTTGTTGATGGCGACGACGATCGGGACGCCCGCCGCCTGGATGTGCCGAAGCGCTTCTTCGGTTTGCGGCATCACGCCGTCGTCGGCCGCGACCACGAGGATCGCGACATCCGTGATCTTCGCGCCGCGCATACGCATGGCGGTGAACGCCTCGTGACCCGGCGTGTCGATGAAGGTGATCTTGCGATCGTTCTTCTCGATCGTGTACGCGCCGATGCGCTGCGTGATACCGCCGGCTTCGCCTGCGGCGACCGTGGCGACGCGGATCTTATCGAGCAGCGACGTTTTGCCGTGGTCGACGTGTCCGAGCACCGTGACGACCGGCGGACGGGTCGTCATGAGCTCCGGCTTGTCTTCTTCCTGCTCGACGATGACGTCATCGCCCGCTTCCTTGACGATCGCATTGAAGCCGAACTTGCGGGCGACGTTCGCGGCGACATCGGAGGAAATCGACTGATTGATCGTCGCGAAGGTACCCATCTTCATGAGTTCCTTGATCACGTCGCCGGGCGAGATGATCATCGAGGTCGCGAGTTCCTGAACCGTGAGAAGATCGGGGATCTCGATCGCTTCGAGCGTGACGGGCTGGATCGCGGGGGCCGCATCGAGCGAGCCGCGCTTGCGCATCCGCGACTTCTCGAGCATCGCGTCTTTTTCGCGATCCTTCTTCGTCGAATCGCGATCGCGGCCGTGGGCGCCGGGGCGGATCGATCCGGGACCCGAGCTCGGGCTCGGCGCGGGGCCGCTGCCCGGAGCGGCGCCCGGTGCGGGTGCGGAGCCCGGCGGACGCGGCACGAAACGCCCGTTCCCCGGTGGGGAGAGCGGGCGGAAGGGACCATTACCGGCGGGGCGGCGCGGAACGGGCGCACCCGGTGCTCCCGGAACGCCCGGACGCGGCACGCCGGCTTGGCCGGGTTGCTGATACTGACCGGGAACGCCCGTTCCGGGGCGCGGCGCGACGCCGGGGCGACCGGCGATGCCGTTCGCGGGACCCGGGGCGGCCGATGCCGTCGAGCCCGGAGCGGGCGGCGGCGGCGTGACGGGGCGTGGAGCCTGAATCGAGTTCTGACCGCGCGGCACGGGCTTGAGCGTGGGGATCGGCGCTTCGGGTTCCGGTGCGGGCGGCCGCGGGCGCGGGGCGAGCGGCGGACGCGACGGGATCGGGCGCAGTTGCGAGATCGGCGCCTGCGGCGGCTGCGGGGCAACCGGGCGCGGAGGAACCGTTCCGGCCGGCCGCGGCGCGCTGACTTGCGGCGGGCGTTGTGCGGCGGGTGCCGGGCGGAGCGTGCCTTCGCTCGGGGCCGCGGGTGCAACGACCTGTGCGGCCGCAGGAGCGGGCGCTACGGGAGCTTCGGCGATGGCCGCGGGGGCTACGGCGGCGGCAGCGGTCGGCGCCTCGCTCGCGACCGGAGCCGAGGCTCTTATCACTTCAGCGACCGGGGCCGCTTCTGCAGCGGCCGGCGCGACGGCGGCCGGCGCGGCAACCGGTGCGGGGCCGGCGACGACGGGTGCGGACTCGCTCACCGCGTCGGTGGCGGATTCGCCGGACGAGGCTGGTCGTGGCGTGGTGCGACGCTGCGGCGTGGTCACGGGACGGAGCGTCGGAATCGCGGCCTCTTCGACGACCGGCTTCTTCGCGGCAACGCGTGCGGGCGGCGGCGGAGAAACGGGTGCGGGTTCGCCTTCAGCCGGGGCGGGTGCCTTCGGCGCGGTCGGTGCCGCGACGGTTGCCGCAGGGGCTGCGGGCGCAGCCTTCGCGGCGGGCTTTGCCGGCGTAGCGGCCGCGGGCCGATTCTTCAGCTGTAAGCGAAGCAGATCGGCAATTTTATCGTCGACAACGGCCAGCTGATTTTTTGCCTCGAGACCAAGGCGCTCGAAGAGCGCGATGAGGTCCTTCGACGTCATCCCGAGCTCTTTCGCGAGCTCGAAAATGCGGATTTTCCCGGATGCCATATGTTCCTTATCTTAAACGCACGCCCGAGGCCGGAAGCCCTAGGTCGTGCACGTCCCTATCGAATCATGTCGTATTCCCGTAGGAACGGGGCGCGATATGCGCCCCTGAAGCCTCTATCGTACACGGTTTGCGTTAAAATTGCCATAACAAGCAACGTCTACGGGACATGTTTCTTCGCCAGGGCGGCGGCACGATAGCCGCGTTATCCGACGGCCGCATCCGCGCGTGACGGAGCTTCTCGGTTGCCGAAATGCCGGGCATAATAGCGTGCGAATGCGATCGTCGGTGCATCGGTTGGGACCGAGACTTCCTCGCCCACCGGCGGCACTTCCGATGGCCAAGCGGTCACCATGTTCCGACGATCTTCCGCCAAAATCATCGGCGTCAGCTTGTCGTACAACAACGGGATGGGGCTGAAGCGGCCGAAATTCCGCCGCGAGAGCACGATCATCCGCGACGTCGTCGCCGTCAGCGGCACGCACCAGATCAGAAGCAACGACCGCGCATCCGGCTTCTTCTGCGGGATGCCGAGGCTCATCGCGTGCGGCGGATGGAACGCCAGCCAGCCAGCGTCGCGCGCCGCAGCGCCGCCCGGGGTTTCGAGCCGCCATTCCATCCGAAAGCCGCCGTCGTCGTGCGATTCGAGCGTGTGGGCGAGCGTGGCGTTTGGATTCGTGCCGAGCGCACGACCGAAGGCGACGCCGATCGTTTGCGGATGCACGAACGGGATGTGCGCGACATCGAGCATCGTCTGGATCGCGCGGCTCCAGTGTACGCCCCAATCGCGCGTGGTGATGCCGCCGTACCAGCCGTCCTCGGCGATCGGCTCGGGAACCGTAAGCGGCGGCGCCGCGGCGGCATCGCCCGTATAAAGCCACAGCAGGCCGCCACGCTCTTCACAGCCGAGAGCCTGCGCGCGCACGGCCGAGGTTTTTGCGTCGGCGTTGAGCGGGATCGCGCGACATGCACCCGTTCCGTCGTAGGTCCACCCGTGAAAGGCACATTGCAAGAGGCCTTCGCGGACCTTCCCGAGTGAGAGCTTGACGCTGCGGTGCGGGCAGCGATCGACGAGCGCTTGCGCCTTGCCTTCGGCATCGCGAAACGCAACGACGGGAACGTCGTCGAGCGTGAATGCCGCCGTTTTTCCGGCGACGAGGGCGGTGCTTGCGGCGATCGGCGTCCAGCGCCCCGCAAAAGTCGGAAAATCGACATTGCGCATCATGCCACGACCGGCATCGTGCGGGCGATATGTGGGGCATCGAAACCGTCGTTCGCAGGTGGCGAATCAGGGCGCATATGATCGGACATCTCGTGTTCTCCCAGTCCCGGCTATTTATTAAATGAACTCGTTCGTATATTATTTCGGCACGCAGTGCGGTAGACTGTAGCGATGCACGAGGCGTTCCCGGCCCGGCCGGTCGGCCGTCCGAAAGATCCCACCAAAGCCGAGGCCGTGCTCGCGGCGAGTTGGCAGCTTTTCCTCGAACACGGGGTCGGTGCCGTGACGCTCGACGCGATCGCTAGCGCCGCGGGCGTCTCGAAAGGCACGCTCTACACGCATTTTCCCGATAAGCGCGCGCTCTTCGCCGAAGGCGTTCGCCGCGAAATGGCACGCATCGAGGCGGCGCAGGCGGCTCCCGCAGGGCAAACGAGCGACGAGCCGCCGACGCTCCGCGGCGCCCTCATCGCGTTCGGGCTCGGCCTGATGCACTTTCTCGCAAGCGACGCCGCGGTTCGCTTCTACGGCAATCTCTCGGGCGAACTCCGCCGCGATCCCGAGCTCGCGCAGCTCTTTTGGAACGCCGGGCCCGGACGTACGCAGCAAAATCTGACGGCGCTCCTCGCAAGCCCGCTCGCCGCAGAGCTCGCGATCGACGATCCGCAGGCAGCGGCCGCCGCGCTCTTCGGGATGTGGCAGGGGTTTAGCGCGATGCAGCTCGCGCTCGGCATCGATCGCGAAGGCGCGAGCCGCTCGATCCCCGCGCGCGTCGAGCGCGGCGTGACGCTGTTCATGCGTGCGTACGCCCGGCCCGACTAGTTCGCGCGGCTACGCGAACGCCGCCTCGGCCACCGGAGAAAGTCCGGCGAAGCGCTTGTTTTTCGCGACGCGCGTGGCGCATTTGGAAGAGCAAATATATGCCCCGCGCCCGTCGCTGCGACGCTCGCCGTCACAGCGCCAGATGCCCGCCGCAAGCGTGAACCGCCGCATCGTCGCTTGATCGCGACGTTCGCGGCAGCCCACGCAGCTGCGGATCGGTTCGGAGATTACTCGCCCTCGCCCGTCGGCGTGAACATTTCGCGCTTGAACTCTTCCAAGCGGCGCAGCAGTTCGGGATCGAGTTCTGGAATCGTCGCCGGCGCTTCGCCCTCGCCGAGCTCCGCGGCCGCGACCATTTCACTCTCTTCGCCTTCGTCCGGGAGCATCTCGAGCATTTCGACCTCGTCGCCCTGCTCCTGACCGCGCGCCTCGCGTTCGGCCATATAGCGCGCGCGCGCTTCTTCCGCTTCGGTTTCACTCGTGATGTCCAAGCGCCACCCGGTCAAACGCGCGGCGAGTCGCACGTTCTGGCCTTCGCGCCCGATCGCAAGCGAAAGCTGATAATCCGGGACGGTGACGAGCCCGACGCGTTCGTCCTCGAAGAGCTCGACCCCGATAACCTTCGCCGGCGCGAGGGCATTCGAGATGAAGGCTTGCGTGTCGCTTGCGAAACGGATCACGTCGATCTTCTCGCCGCGCAGCTCGTCGCTGACGGTTGCGATGCGGCTCGACTTCGGCCCGAGGCACGCGCCCACGGCATCGACTTCGGCACGGTGCGAGTGCACGGCGACTTTGGAACGCGAGCCCGCCTCGCGAGCGATCGCCATGATCTCGACGATGTTGTCCGCGATCTCCGGGACCGCGTTCTCAAGCAGGCGCTGCACGAGGCCTTCGGCCGCGCGCGAGAGCACGACGAGCGGGCCTTTGTTCGTCTTGCGCACGTCGAGCACGTACGCGCGGATGCGATCGTTGATGCGGTAGTTCTCGCGCGGCACTTGCTCGCCGTACGGGAGAAACGCTTCGTACTTACCGTCGATCGTGACGAACATGTTCCGCTGTTCGTACCGTTGTACGACGCCGAGCACGATGTCGTGCAGCTTCGCCGAGAACGTGTTGAACACGGTATCGCGTTCGGCTTCGCGGATGCGCTGCACGATGACTTGCTTCGCGGTTTGCGCGGCGATGCGGCCGAAATCTTTCGGCGTCACTTCTTCGTCGTAGAAGTCGCCCGGCTCGTACCGCGCGCCCGCATATTTGCGGTCGACTTCGAGCTTGCTATCGGTGACTTCGCCATCGGCGACGACGACGCGGCGGTTATACACCTTGTATTCGCCGCTCACGCGATCGATCGTGACGATCGCGTTCGCTTCGCCGCCGAAATTGCGTTTGTACGCCGAGATGAGGGCGGCTTCGAGCGCCTCGAGGAGCATATCGAAGCTAATGTTGCGCTCGTTTTCGATCTCTTTGAGCGCGGCGATCATCTCAGCGTTCATTCCGTATCCTTGTCTTTGGACGCGCGCTTGGCGCGTTGGAGGTCGGCGCGAATGTCGAATTCGACGTTCGCCGATTTGATGGCCACGAGCGGAATCGGGAGTTCGCCCGCGGTGGTTTTCAGGATCGCGTTCGTATCGCGGAGGCCCACAAGCAACCCGCGATGGGTCTTCGCGGACGCGATCGTCAGCGTGGTTACGATTTTGACGTTCTGCCCGGCGAAGCGTTCGTAATCGCTTGGCTTGACGAGCGGCCGGTCAACGCCCGCCGATTCCACTTCGAGCGTGTAGAGGTGGGGCAACGGTTCGAGGATTTCGTTGATCGCGCGCGCCGCGCGCTCGACGGTCGCCATATCGAGGCCGCCCTCGCGATCGAGCATCAGGGAGAGCTCGCTCGTCGAACGGTGGGGCCGCACTTCCGCAATGACGACTTCGACGTTTGCGAAGGCGGGGTCGTCGTGCAGGCTCGCGACGGCCCGATGGAACGCTTCTTCGAGCGCCGTCGGTTCGTTCTCGATCGACTCTGCCATCGGTGCCCCTCCCCTCTGCGCGATTTGCGTATCGAGCCATACACGACAGAAGCGCGGGCCGTCGCCCGCGCTTCCGTAGAAAATTGCTTCTCTGCTTTACGCAACGCATAGAATACCGCGCGCATGTCTTTGCGTCAACCGACCTCGGCGATTACGGGCGGGGCGTCGACGTGGGGGAGGCGAGCGGGCGGGGCGTTTCGCCGTCGTGGCGCGGGAGCGCCGTCTTGAGCGTGCCCGGTTGGAGCGCGGTGTATGACTTCTCCGTGCACGGAAGGATCGTCACGGTTTCGATGATCGGCTTGAGGTCAGGCGGCGGGCCCGGAAAATACGGTTTCGACGGATCGTAACGCGGCGGCGGCGGCGGGGTCGGATGTTGCGTGATCTTAATCCCCGTGCACGAGGGAATGCCGAGGACGGAGCCGTGGCCGATGAAATACGTGATGCTGTCCGCAGCGAAGAGCGTGCGCCGCGTCCGTTTATACCCGAACGTCTTCGCTAAATCTTCGGGGCTCGGGGAAAGGCCGAGTTCGTAGGCTTCCTTCACTTCATCCGCCATCTCGTTCGCATTGCTCTGCGAACGGTGGAGTTCGTACTTCGGCGGATCGTGTGGGAGCAAGGCGAGAAGCTTGTCGTGATAGCCGTTCCCGAGTTCGCGCTCGCTTCCATCCGCAGCACCGGGCGCGGCGGCTCCGGCCGCCTTCGCTTTCGGTGGGCCGGATGAGGCCGCAGGTCCCGGGGCCGAAGTCGCGGGCGCGCTCGACGCGGCAGCGACGGCGTCGGTCTTCGGCGCCGATGAGGCTCGCGACGCAAGCGCGCTCGTGGCGGCGGAAGTTGCCGCTGGAGCGGAGGTGGGCGCGGCGATGGGTGCCGCCGAGGGCAGAGCCGTTCGCTTGACGAGTGGGGCTAGCGGCGCGGGCACCGCGAGCGCCGTGGGACGCGCTGACGGTGGCGCCGTTGGATTCGCGGTAGCGGAGACGGTCGGCGCCGCCGCGGGCACGACGGTCGGCGGAACGGTAGGGGCCTTGGTCGGCGGCGCCGTCGGTGGCGGGGTGGGGGAGAGCGTCGGGATCGTCGTCGGCGCGATCGTCGGAGCGCGGGTCGGCACGACCGTTGGCGGGACGATGGTCGGGACCGCGGGCGGCGGCGTAGCGGGCGGCGTCGTCGGGGCAGGCGTGACGATCGCCGTCGGTTTCGGCGAAGGCGGCGCGGGCGATGCGTCGGGCACGTTGTACGTGATCTCGCGCGGCGGCGCGGGCGTCGGCGTCGGCCGCGGCTGCGGCGTCGCGGGCGGCGGCGGCGGCTTCGTCGGCACGGGCGAGGGCTTGATGGGAGGCGGCGTCGGCTGCGCGGTCGCCACCGGCCTGTGCATGTGGCTGATGCTGGGCGCCATGCTGCTGTGGATCCGCTTTGCGCCAGCCTACCGCGCCACTTATCCGTTCACGCATTGGGAATGGCCGCACTGGCCGGAGATCCGCAACACCCTGCGGCTCGGCTTGCCGATCGGCGTGACTTATTTTGCCGAGGTCAGTGCCTTTGGCGCCGTCAGCCCTCGAGCTGGAGTTGGAGTTGGAGCTGGAGCTGGAGTTGGAGCTGGAGCTGGAGGCGCAAGA
>JBBISR010000035.1:0-23192 GCA_037441145.1 Armatimonadota bacterium | reverse complement strand
CCGTCTTGCGGTACGAAATACTCGAGCTCGGCCTGTTCGAATTCGCGTTGGCGGTATGTGAAGTTACCGGGCGTGATCTCGTTGCGGAACGATTTCCCGATCTGCGCGATCCCGAACGGCGGACGCTTGCGCGAACTCTGATAGATGTTTTTGAAATTGACGAAGATGCCCTGAGCCGTTTCGGGACGCAGGTATGCGACGGCCGACGTGTCTTCCATCGGCCCGATCGCCGTTTTCATCATCAGATTGAAATTCCGCGGCTCGGTCAGCGTATCGCTCATGCCGCAATCCGGACATTTAGAAAGCGAGGCGAGATGATCGGCACGGAAACGATGTTTGCAGTTCTTGCAATCGACGAGCTTGTCGTGGAAGGCATCGATGTGGCCCGACGCTTTCCACGTTTGCGGATGCATGATGATCGAGGAATCGAAGCCGACGACATCGTCGCGGAGTTCGACCATCTCGCGCCACCACGCGTTCTTCACGTTGCGCTTGAGGATCGAACCGAGCGGACCGTAATCGAAGAAGCCACCGATCCCGCCGTAAATTTCACTCGATTGGAAAATGAAACCGCGGCGCTTCGCTAATGCCGTGATCTCTTCCATCGTGACGCGAGCCGCCGTCGGTTCGGCGTGCTCGGGCTCGGCGTGCTCGGGTTCGGTCGGTCGTGCATCGGTCATGCGGCCGTTTTCCGGGCACGAGAAGCGCAGCCCTCGCGCTATTTTTTCTCCGCTTGTACTTGCGCGAACACCAGCAACGCGACGAGCGTCACGCCACCGACGATGTTGCCGAGAAGCGTCGGGAAGAAAAAAGGCCAGAAAAATGCGTTCGCGGGAATGACGCCCCGCGCGATTCCGTAAACGATTTCAACCGTGCCCGCGATGATATGCGAGAACGCGCCGAGCGCCACGACGTACGTCAGGATGACGATCACGAACGGCGCCGCCGTTTCGGCAAGCGGCAGTAGCCACACCATGAGCGCGATGATCCAACCGGCGAAGATGGCGTGAATGAACGTGATCCCGGGTGACGAGGCCACGGCGTGCACGGCAAATGCATCGAACGCGTCGCGCACGTCCGGTGGGAAAACGCCGGGAAGCGCGATCGCCATCGCGACCAAGAACGCGCCGAGGATATTCGCGGCGAGCACGATCGCCCAAAGCCGGAGGACGCGTCGAAGTACATCGGCGCTCGGTCGCGCGAGCGCGTGCAGCACCGGCGTCAGCGTGTTTTCCGTGAAGAGTTGTTGCCGCCCCAGCACGACGGCGAGGTAGCCGACGCTATAGCCGAAGCTGGAAATCGCTTCGCGCCAAATCGCGGTGCTCGGTATGTGCGCCTGGAGTTCGCCCATCGCAACGAGCGAGAGCCCCATCGAGAGCCCCGCGCCGAGTCCTGAAAACGCGAGCGAACCGAAGCTCCGCTTCAGCTCGTCTTCGCCTTCCATACGGATCGTCTCGAAGATGACGACCGATCGCGGGCGCGCGCGCTCTTCGGCTTCGGCTTTTTCGTCGGGCTCGATATCCTGATCGTGCTGCACGGACGCGTCATACCCTAGTCCTCAGGGAATTACTCGCTCGCCCGCCCGCCGTAGGTGCGACCGCGCCATGCGACGCCCCGCCCGGAGAGGATGCGGAACGCCGAGTTCACCGTAATCGCGGCGAGTACGGTCGCGCCGATCGGTTGCAACAGCCCATACCAGCGCGGCATGCGCGTGCGTTCGAACGCCCACGATGCGGTTGCAACGTTGGTGACGGTGCACATCGCCGCTTCGAGCGCATCGATCTTTCGACCACGCGTGAGTGCGATGCCCGCGAGCAACGGCGGCACGAACGACACGACGGAAATGAACGCGAAACCCGCGAGCAAATCGGGGACGCCGTTCTTCGAACCGAGATACATATTCTTCGTGAAACCGAGCCAGATTTCGCGCAGCGAGTGATACATCCGCACGCTTGCGATCTCCTCACCTGCCGCGATCACCAGCCGGAAACGCCCGTCCGCTTTGAGCCGGCGTGCGAACTCGAGGTCCTCGACGACTTCGGCACGCAACGCTTCGTGGCCGCCGAGTGCCGCGTACGCATCGCGTTCGACGAGCAAATATTGCCCGTTCGCAAGCGCGGCGCCGGGCTTCTTGGGATCGTTCAACTCGGCGAACGATCCCGACGCGAGGAAGATGATGCCGAGGATCGTCGGTAGCACCGCGCGCTCCCAGAACGTTTCCATTTCCTGAAAGGTCGCAATCGATAGCGCTTGCGCGCCGAGCGCGCGCGCGAACGCAACGGACGAGGCAGTGCCGTGCGGCTCGTGATACGAGTCCGCATCGGTAAAGAGATACCACGATCCGCGCGCCGCGCGCACGCCCTGCGCGAGCGCCCACGGTTTGCCGACCCAGCCACTAGGCAATTCGGCGCCGTCGACGACGAAGAGCCGCCGATCTTCAGCCGCAATGCGCGCGAGGATCGCCCGCGTGCCGTCGGTCGAACGATCGTCGACGACGATCACTTCGAACAGCGGCAGATTTTGCGCGAGCAGCGAACGCACGCAGCGCTCGATACTACGCTCTTCATCTCGTGCCGGAACGACGATCGAAACGAACGGCGTATCCGGTAGCGGCATCGGAAGCGCGGGAACGCGCAACCACGACCGCGCGAACGACGCCCCGCGGACGGTGTTGAATACGGCGACCGCAGCGCAGAGGTGCGTTGCGAGCGTTAGCGCACGGTCGACGATCGAAGAAGGCTTCACGCGAAGATCGGCAACGTGCGGGCGAGATCGTTTCCAGCCACCATCGACCCTTCGGCACGTGCGATGAAGGCGATCCCGTTGTCTTGTAGGATCGAAGGAATCCAGCTCGCGTCGCGATCGGGCGGCGTTCCGAAAGCGAGAACGGGTTCGGCGCCCGCAAGTTCGGCTTTATAGCGCACGCGATAATCCATCAACTGACCCATGCCATATCGCATGCGGTTGACCGCGACCGCGGAACGAGTCAAGCTCTTCACTTCGATAAGCATCCGACGCTCGCCGACCTGCGCGAACAAATCGATATTATTGTTGTATTCGCAAGAGCCACCGCTTGCCATGACCGTTCGCATCAATAGCTCGACCGTATCTTGATGGTCGTCGCGCGCTCGCTCGTGCAGGGCGGCCGCTTCGTAGCGATCGATCATACCGTCTGCGTTCGGCACGTATCCCGCTCCGGACGGCACTACGAGCATCGGACGTAATCGATCTTTGGGTGGCGCGACGGGCGCATAGAGTCCACGATCTTGTAACCCGCCGGGAAGCACGAACTTCGAAACCGGCAAGGCTTCTCCAGCAAAAAGTATCGCATGGTACCGCATTTCCGAAAGCGGCCGCACGGCGCGCTGGAAATTCATCCGATCTGCGTCGGTCTCGTAGTACCGTCCGGTTGGACTTTTCAACGAAACGGGTCGGAGCTCGTGATAGTCCATGATGTCGACGAAGTAATGCCGCGCTTTACGCTTGTCCGGGTACGGCGCAGAGAATATGCCGTGGCCGAAGTACGTTCCACCTTGCCCCACAGGCGCGCCCACCAATGGGCGATAGTAGATGAATCGATGATCGCCGACAGCAACACACGCATCGATCGCGCCGCGATATTGCGACGGATAATGGTAGTGCACTCCTTCGATATCATCGTACGTCGTCCGGTCGTGCGGGTATTGCGTGAGGACGATCGGCATACGACCGTGTTCCGACCCCTGGCTTCGTTTCCTTGATGCCGATAGCTAGTCGAGTGCCGCGATCGTCGCTTCGATGATCGCGCCCGCGCGCGGTTGCGTTTCGGCGCGAAGCTGCCCGCAAGCCGCCGCGATATCGCGGCCCATCGGCGTGCGTACGGTGACGGCGACGCGGAGCTCTTCCAGTATTTTCGCAAATGCCCAAATCGTGCGGTCGTCGCTGCCGACGGTCGGGCCGCCCGGGGTATTGTTGTACGGGATCAGGTTCACGTGATAGAGCGAATGCGGCATCAGCTTCGCGAGTTCGCGCGCGTGCTCCGGCCGATCGTTCACGCCCGCAAGCATGATGTACTCGAAGAACACTTTGCGATTCGTCTTCTCGATGTAGTATTCGATCGCGCCCATGAGCTCGCTCATCGCGTACTTCTTCACCACGGGCATGATCGTACCGCGAACCGCGTCGTTCGGCGCGTGCAACGAAACCGCGAGATTCACTTGATTCGCGTGATCGGCAAATGCCTCGATTTGCGGCACGAGCCCGACCGTCGAAATGGTGATGTGACGCGAGCCGAGCCCGAACCCGTTCGCGTCGTTGAGCAGCCCGACGGAGTCCATCACCGCGTTGTAATTGGCAAACGGCTCGCCCATGCCCATATACACGATGTTCGTGACCTTACGGCCCTGCTCGGCGAGCATGCGCCCGAAATAGCGCGCCTGGTCGAAGATTTCCGTTGCGGTTAAATTGCGGGTAAAGCCGGCCTGACCGGTCGAGCAGAACGTACACGCGTACGCGCAACCGGCTTGGCTCGAAATGCAGACGGTGTTGCGCTCGCCGCGATGCTGCATCAGCACCGCTTCGACTTCTTTCCCGTCGTGCAAACGAAAGAGCCCCTTGATCGTCTGTTTGTCGTTGGATTTCTGCACCACGACCGGCGTAACCGAGGCAAACGCGAAGCCACCATCGCCGAGCGATTTGCGCAACTCGAGCGGCAAGACGGAAACGTCCGCAACATCGGCAACCAGTTCTTTGGTCGCTGCGCGATAGAGTTGCTTCAGGCGATAGGGTTTGAGCGCGTGGGCGGATGCGAAGGCGGCTCCATCCGGGAATCCGGCGAGCCGCGCTTTCTCATCGACCCAAAGATCCAACGGAGCGGTCATAGCGGCTTATTGTACCACATCCGCCCGTGCCGACGGCTAGCGTCCAGCGTAGCGCTTATGCACGCCGAAGGGATTACCGTCCGGGTCCAGGCACCAGCCCGAATCGCAGATCGAGCCGCCGTAGTTCATTACATACGTCCCGCCGTTCGCCTTGACGCGTTCGACCGCGAGTGCCACATCCGGAACGGCGAACATCACGCCGCCGCACTTCAAATGTGCGCCCGGCGGCGCGACCGCGAGCGCGAACGTGTTTCCGTCGGGCAACGCGTACTCGACGAATCCGTCCGTTTCGAACTCGCCGACGGTCAATTCGAGCACCGCCTCATAGAACGCGCGGGCGCGTGGAAGATCGTGGACCAGATACATGACGAGATCGAAGCCGCTCGCCGGGGCGCGTTCTGTCGTTTGCATGCCGCTCTTGTAGCAGACTCGCGTGCCGTTTGGAAGAGGGCCCTAATCGAAGAGCGTGCTCTGCCCGGGCTCGATCGCGCGTAGGAACGGCCCGGCATCGAGTCGCTCGCGAATCGCTTTCAAGTCTGCGAACACGAGCCGCTTCGTTGCCGTCATCTCGCCCCCGGTCTGGCGCAAGATGTACGCTGGATGGAACGTCGCGATCACCGGAATGCCGCCCGGCCCGTCATACCACTGCCCGCGCTGTTTCGAAATCGAGAATTTCTCGCCCATGAACGTCTTCGCAGCGGGCGCACCGAGCGCGAGGATGATTTCCGGCCGAATGATTTCGATTTGTTCGTCGAGGTACGGCCGACAGTTCAGCATCTCGCTCGCATCGGGCGCGCGATTCTTTAAGCGCGCGCCGTCGTCGAGCGTGGGCCGACATTTCACGGTATTGCAAATAAAGACTTCCTCGCGTGCGATCTCGATCGCGAGCAACATCTTCTCGAGCAATTCACCCGCGCGGCCGATGAACGGGCGCCCCTGTTTATCTTCGTTCTCGCCCGGCCCCTCGCCGACGACCATCACGCGCGCGCACGGATCGCCCTCGCCGTACACGCTATTACGGCGGGTCGAACCGATCCAACATTTCCGGCATCCGGCAACGACGAGTGCCGCTCGTTGGAGCGTCCGCTCGCGTGCCGCGCGTTCTTCCAAACTCACGATGCGTTCGGTTCCAAAAGCACGGCTTCACCGAATGCGAGCACGCGCGTCGAGCCGTCTTTTTGCTCCGACGCCTGGAATTGCAGGCCAACCACGCCGTTCGCACCCATCGCGCCCGCTTTCGCAAGAAGAGAGACGAGGCATTCGCTTCGCGCGCGCTCGGCTTCGGTGAGATATTCGACCGACGAAACGAAGCCCATGAACGCGCCGATCTGCCGAAACGTCGCGCGCACGCGGTTATGCGGTCGCAGCGCTTGCCCGTACGCGTACCCGAAGGACTTTACGACGCGAAAGCCTTCCGCGTGATCGAACGTGACGACCGCATCGGGCCCGATCAACGACGGAGTCGCCGTACGATCTGGATCGCGCCGAACAACGCACCGAGATAGAGCACGTAACGCCCGACGAGCGCCGCAACGAGCGCGACGTACCACGGCCGCCCGTGATGCTTGATCCAGTATTTGCGCCGCGAGGTTTGCTTGCGCGTCTCGACGTTGTACTGGCCCTTGGCCGAGCCCATGCCCTCATGCACGGATTCCGAGGAGGGCACATACCACGTTTCCCAGCCCGCATTTGCCGCGCGCTTCGCGAAATCGACTTCTTCGTGATAGAGAAAAAACTGCTCGTCGAACGCGCCGATCTCGGCGATCAGGGCACGCCGGATGAGGAGTGCCGCGCCGATCGCGATATCCACGCGGCGCTCGGTGCGGTGCCCCCACGCACGCAATTCCGTGCCGTTCGCAAACGGTCGAAACGGCGGTAACTCGCCCCACGCACTCGATCGTAAGAACGCGCCCGCCCAGGTGTCGAACGCGCCGCACGATTCCTGGATCGAGCCATCATGATTGTAGATGCGCGAGCCCGCGATACCGCACCGCGGATGTCCGTCCGCGAATGCGACGATGTTCGCAAGCGCCCGATCTTTGAGTTCCGCGTCGGGGTTGAGCAAGAACACGTACTCGCTCGTCGTCGCGACGAACGCGCGATTGCATGCCGCCCCGAATCCGAGATTTGCGTTGTTCTCCAGAATCGTAAGCTTCGCGCCGTAGCGTTCGCGTAAGAACTCTCGCGAGCCGTCCGTCGATCCATTGTCCGAGACGACGACATGCGCGAACGTCGGATCGGCGATCACTTCGGAGAGCGCGAACACCGAATCGAGCGCGGTCGTAATTTTCTCGCGGTCGTTCCAACACACCACGATGACGTCGATGCGGCTCGTCGCTTTTGGCTCGGTTACCAATTCTTGCCCCGCCCTTGCAGATACGGCCACACGAACGTATCGATCTCGCCGTCGAGTACCGCCGTCGTATTGCCGGTTTCGACGTTCGTCCGATGATCTTTCACGAGCGTGTACGGCTGCAACACGTACGAGCGAATCTGCGAGCCCCATTCGTTCGCGCTCCGCTCGCCGCGCAGCGCGTTGAGCTTCGCTTCGCGTTCTTCGCGTGCGCGTTGCGCCACGCGCGCCCGCAAGATGCCCATCGCGACTTCGCGATTTTGCAACTGCGAACGTTCTTGCTGCGAAGCCACGATGATGTTCGTCGGGATGTGCACGATGCGGACGGCCGACTCGGTTTTGTTCACGTACTGTCCGCCCGCGCCGCCGGCCTTGAATGTCTCGAACCGTAAGTCTTCCGGCCGAATTTCGACGCCGACATCTTCATCGGCACCCATCTCCGGCACGACGTCGACCGAGGCGAACGACGTCTGCCGCCGATGTGCTTGGTCGAACGGCGAAATACGCACGAGTCGGTGGACGCCACGTTCGCTTTCAAGCATTCCATAAGCGTTCTTTCCGCGCACGAAAAACGTGAGCGACTTCAAGCCCGCTTCTTCCGCCGGCGACTCCTCGACGATCCCCGCGCCGTACCCCTTGCCCTCGGCCCATCGCACGTACATGCGCCCGAGCATGGCAACCCAATCTGCAGCATCCGTCCCACCGGCACCCGCGTGGATCGTCACGATCGCCGCGTGATCGTCGTACGGTCGATCGAAGTTTGCCGCCATTTCGAGCGCGTCGAGGCGCGCGGTTGCATCCGCGATCGCGGCATCGACATCCGCGCCCGCACCCTCTTCGTCGCCAAGTATTTCGAGCGTTTCGGAAGCATCGGCCAGGAGTTGCGAAACCGCGTCCATCGCGTCGACGTCGTCGCGCAGATCGGCGAGCTTCTTCATCGTCGCCTGCGCCGCGTTTGCGTCGTTCCAGAAATCGTCCGCGCGCGAGCGCTGATCGAGTTCGGCTACCGTGCGGCCTTTATTCGCGTAGTCAAAGACGCTCCTTGAGCGTCGTGAGGCGCTCCGAGGCTTTGCCGATTGCGATGGTCTGGCTCTCGCTCATGATTTCTCCGGATTACAAGGTTAGAAAGGGAGCATTTCGTGGTGCGGTGACACGAGCGATAGGACGACGGAGATCGCGATACCGGCGAGTCCGCCGCCCGCGATCCCCCAACCGAGCGTCACCGTTCGGCGTGACTTTCGTTCGACGCTGGCACTCGCCGCACGGATCAAGCCGAACACGAACGCGGCGAGGCTCACGTAGAACACGATCGCGACGCCCGAGACGCTCACGCTATGCGGTCATGCCGTGGCACTTCTTGTACTTCTTGCCGCTGCCGCACGGACAGACATCGTTGCGGCCCACTTTCGGATCGGCGCTCGCGGTTTTCGCGACGGGCTCTTCCGAGCGGTTCGTGTGCACGTTCGAGAGATGGCCCGTCGGCGGGGGCCCGAGCAAACGCGTCGCCGTCGCTTGATCCATCGGCGCGGGCTGCGGCACGAGTTGGCCTGTGGGCAAGGGCTCGAAGTTCTGCTGCGGCGCTTCTTCGAACGCCGATTCGAACTGCGGCTCGCCCGGTAACTCGCCCGCCGAAAGTCCGAGCGCATCCGGCGCTCCCTCGGCGAGTTCGCCCTCGATCGTCTCGCCTTCGAGCGCTTCTTCTTGGCGCTGGATCTGTACGGTGAACGCGGCCTTGATCGCCTCGTCCGAGATCGTGTTTTTCAAATCCTCGAAGATCTCGTACGCCTCTTTTTCGTACTCGACGCGCGGATCTTTTTGCCCGTATCCGCGCAAGCCGATGCCGGTCTTGAGCGCGTCCATCACATAGAGATGGTCGACCCAGAGCCGGTCGATGAGCGGCAGCATGATGTACTGCGACTCGACGAGACGCATGATCTCGGGCGTGACTTCGGCTTCTTTGGCTTCGTAGAGCGCGCGGCCGATCGCGATGAGCCGTTCTTTCATCGCGGGGCGATCGAGCTTCTCGAGTTCTTCCACCGTAATGTGCTGGCGCGCGGGGAAGATGAGCTCGACTTCGTTGAGGACTTCGTTCAAATCCCACTCGGTCGGGTGCTCGTTCTCGGGTGCGCCCGCATCGACCGCGACGCCGACTTTCTGATCGATCGACTGCATCATGAAATCGCGCAGCGGTTGCCCTTCGAGCACGCGACGCCGTTCGGCGTAGATGATTTCGCGCTGCTTGTTCATCACGTCGTCGTATTCGAGAACCGATTTCCGAATCTCGTAATTATGATTTTCGACTTTGGACTGCGCGTTCTCGATCGACTTCGAGAGGATCCCCGCTTCGAGCGGCGTCTCATCGGTGAACTTCACGAAATCCATCATCTTCTGGATCCGTTCGGTGCCGAAGAGCGCCATGAGCTCGTCGTCGAGCGCGATGAAGAAGCGCGTGGACCCCGGATCGCCTTGACGCCCGGCGCGGCCGCGTAACTGGTTGTCGATGCGGCGCGACTCGTGGCGCTCGGTGCCGATGATATGCAGGCCACCGACCTCTTTTACGCCTTCGCCGAGCTTGATATCGACGCCGCGGCCCGCCATGTTCGTCGCGATCGTGACCGCGCCCGCGATGCCGGCATCGGTGATGATCTGCGCTTCTTGTTCGTGATATTTGGCATTCAGCACGTTGCACTCGACGCCACGCAACCGCAAGCGCTGTGCGAGCCGCTCCGATTTCTCGATCGAGCGCGTACCGACGAGAACCGGCCGGCCCTTCTGATGTTCGGCGATGATCTCATCGACCACGGCTTCGAACTTCGCGGCCTCGGTACGATACACGATATCCGGCGCATCGATACGCGCGATCGCGCGGTTAGTCGGAATCGAAATGACGTCGAGCCCGTAAATCTCGCGGAATTCGCGCGCTTCGGTACGCGCGGTACCCGTCATACCGGCGAGCTTCTTATACAGCCGGAAGTAGTTCTGGAAGGTAATCGTAGCGAGCGTCTGATCTTCGCTACGCACCGAGAGGCCTTCTTTGGCTTCGATCGCCTGGTGGATGCCGTCGGAGTACCGGCGGCCATACATGAGGCGGCCCGTGAACTCGTCGACGATGACGACTTCGCCATCCTTGACGATGTACTGCTGATCTTTGTGGTAGAGATTCCACGCCTTCAGTGCGGCGTTGAGCTGGTGCGTGAGTTCGAGATTGCGCTGATCGTAGAGGTTCTGAACGCCGAGCATCTTCTCGACCTTCGCGACGCCCGCTTCCGTAATCGGTACGGCGTGCGCTTTCTGATCGACGGTGAAATCTTCGTCTTTCTTCAAACGCGGAATCACTTGCGCGAACTGCCCGTAGAGCTCCGTCGCGTCGTGACCTTGCCCCGAGATGATGAGCGGCGTGCGCGCTTCGTCGATCAGGATCGAATCGACTTCATCGACGACGGCGAAAAAGAGCTCGCGCTGGACCATGTCTTCGAGCCGCCACGCCATGTTATCGCGAAGGTAATCGAAGCCGATCTCGTTGTTCGTGACGTACGTGATGTCGGAGGCATACGCCGCGCGGCGCTCTTCGTTCGGCAGGTCGTGCTGGATCACGCCGATCGAGAGCCCGAGAAAGTTATAGAGCGGGGTCATCCACTCGGCGTCGCGCTTCGCGAGATAATCGTTGACGGTAACGACGTGCACGCCCTTACCGACGAGCGCGTTCGCATAGACCGCAAGCGTACCGACGAGCGTCTTGCCCTCGCCCGTTTTCATTTCGGCGACCTTGCCCTCGTGCAAGACGGTACCGCCCATGATCTGCACGTCGAAGTGACGCATGTTCATCACGCGCTTGCTCGCCTCGCGGCATACCGCGAACGCCTCTGGGAGCATATCGTCGATCGATTCGCCGCCCGCTAACCGCGCGCGGAACTCGACGGTCTTCGCAGATAGCGCAGCATCGTCGAGCGCGGCGATCGTCGGTTCGAGGGCGTTGACCTTATCGACCGTCCGACGTAACCGCGCGACCTCGCGCTCGTTTCCGTCGAACAACGTTTTCAAAAATCCCATGTCGGCTCCGTGATTTCCCGAAAGCGCACGCCTGCGCCTTGGCGCGAACGTGCGGCGCCCCGCCTATAACCGCGGAGGGGTGCCGAAAAGTTGAGGGGGTCAGGACCTCGGAACGATCGGATGCCGTTCCGGGTGAATCACTTGCTCGGGTGGGGCGCGAGCCAACAGCTCCCGAACGGTTACGAACGAAAATCCGGCATCGCGAAAACCGCGTACGACTTCCGGAAGCATCGCGATCGTCGAGAGCTTCCCGCTGTGCAAGAGCACGATATCGGGTGCGGTCGCGTGCGCGAACAGATGGCGAGAGACGACTTCCGCAGGCGTCGTACGCCAATCGCCGGGATCGTCGTTCCAAAGAACGGTCGTATAACCGGCCGCCTGCGCGATCCGCAGCGTCTCTTCCGTGAACCGGCCGTGCGGCGGGCGGAAGTAGCGGCGTTCCGACGGGTCGGGCGCGGCGTCGCCGATCAGCGCCGCCCCATTCGCCAGCTCCATGCGAACCCCGGCGGCATCGAGTCGGTCGAGGTTTGGATGCGTCGCCGTATGATTCGCGAGCTCGTGCCCTTCGGCGCCGATCTGCCGCGTGAGCGCGGGAAACTGCTCGACATCGCGCCCGATAACGAAAAAGGTCGCGTGCACGCCGAGATCGTGGAGCGTGGCAAGCAAGAGCGGCGTCGTTACGGGATACGGGCCATCGTCGAAGGTCAAAGCGACGAGCTTTGGGCGGTCGCTGCGCGTCCCGTCGGAACGATCGTGCAGAAGGCGATCGATTCGCGCGTCGAGCGTCGTACCGACGGCGCGGTGCACGTCGGTTGCCGCAGCGATCAGCGCCGGCGAAGGAGCCGCCGTCGCGTGAAGAAAGACGCGCGCGAACACAACGACGACGACGATGGCGCTCGCGACGCCGATAGCCGCACGGCGGCGCATACGGGCTATGGGACGAGCGCCGTCGTTTTGACGAGCGCCGCGGCGTAATCCCTACCGACGATCACCGTCACGTCGCTCGCATTCGGCGCACTCGCGCCCGCAGGCGCTGCGCTCGGTGCGGCCTCGGTACCCGGATCGACGAGCACCGTCGCCGTTGCGAGCTTGAGCTGCTCGCGAAGATACTCGCCCGCACCCGCAAGCTTCGAGTGCGTGTGGATTTCCGTCGTCTCGTGGTCGTACGTTTGCGCATTTCCGACCGCAGCGACGACGAAGCCACGTTTTTTCAGAGCGCTCGCCATCTTGGTCGCAAGACCGAGCGTGCCGCTGCCGTTCTCGACATCGACGCGCACCAAACGCGGCGAGATGCGGGAAAGGTCCGGCTTGACCGCCGGTGCCGACGTTGCGAAGGCGCCGAGCAGGTTCGTCGCAACGAGCTCGTCGCGCTTCTTCTCATCGGGCACGAGCAGATTTCCATTCGGGGTATCGATATCGGAAACGTACGGGACTTGCGTCATCTTCACGTCCGCAAGTTGCGTGTTCGCGAAACCGACCGCAAGAGACGTCATCTCATCCGCATTGAGATCGGTGATGACATCCTTGCGCACGATATCCGTCAACTCGCGGATGTGCGAGATATCGTTGAACTTGTTCTCTTTGAGCTTGGCGATCATGAGCTTGATGACTTGTTGCTGGCGCTTGATGCGGCATGGATCGCTGCAAGCATCGTGGCGAAAGCGCGAATAGGAAACGGCTTCTTCACCCGTCATATGCTTGACGCCGGGCTTGAAGTGAATGTGCAAGTGCCCCCATGAATCGTCGTAATTCATGGTCTCGGTCACCGGCACGTCGATGCCACCGATCGCGTCCACGAGATCCTTCGCGGCGTTGATGCGCAACGCGACATGGCGATCGAAATAGCGGTTATTCGGCATGGATGGCAGGCCGAGGAATTTCCCGACCGCGCGATCGGTTCCGTAATAGTTACTTCCGGCCTCGGCGTATGCGGCGTTGATCTTATCGGGCTTCCCCAACTTATTGAAATACTGCATATCGCGCGGTACGGAGACGAGGCGGAACGTGCGCGTCGGAAAATCGAGGGCCGCCGCGAGGATCGAATCGGTCCGCGCGTTCTTCGACGATTCCTGATCCTTCGCGTCGTAGTCGTAATCCAGGCCGACGATCAGCATCAGGATCCGATCTTTTCCGAACTTCGTCTCGGGCGAGGGAACGAACAGATTGACCGTCGCGGTCGTGATGCTCTGCCCCACCACCTTGGCGCGGATCGCAAGCGCCCCAACGGCGAGCGCGAAGACGCCGAGGATCGCGAGGATCACGACCGGCACGATGCGCCGCGGCGCGCGTTCTTCGGGCGGCGCGTATCTCATGCTACCAAGGTACCGTGGAAATCGAATGCGGTTGCGCCGTCCAGGCGCACGTCGACGAAAGCGCCGACCGGTGCCTCGCCCACAAAAAACACGCTGCCATCGACGCCCGGCGCTTCGCCCATCGATCGTGCCACGGTCACCTCCCGAGCCTGTAACGCAACGGCGACCGGATCCGTGCGCCGCAGCGTGCGGCGCTCTTCGACGAGCACGCGAACCGTTTCACCGAAGCGCTTCGCGCGCGCCTTTTCCGAGGCGAGCCGCTGCGCTTCACGCAAACGGAGAAGCCGCTTGCGCTTCTCCTTGGCCGGAACCTGATTCGGCAAATCGGCGCCCGGCGTGCCATCCTCGCGGCTGTAAGTAAAGAAGCCAACGCGATCGAGCTGCGCGCGGCCGATCCACTCTTCGAGATACGCCACGTGCTCTTCGGTCTCGCCCGGGAAGCCGACGATGAACGTCGAGCGCATCGTTACGCCTGGAACGCGCGCGCGGAAATCTTCGATGATATCGAGATACCGCTCGCCGTTCGAAGGCCGGAGCATCGCTCGCAAGACGTCGGGATGAGCGTGCTGGAGCGGCATATCCATGTACGTGCACACCTTGGGAAGCGTCGCCATCGCCGCGATCAGCTCCGAGTCTACGGTTGCCGGATAGAGATACAGCAGCCGAATCCACGTGAGTTCCGGGATCGCATCGAGTTCGTGCAAGAGATGCGCGAGCCCGCCACGCTTGAAGCCACGATCGCGGCCGTACATCGAGGTATCCTGAGCGATCAGGATGAGCTCGCGCACGCCGCCTGCCACGAGCGCACGCGCTTCCTTGAGGATCGATTCCTCGGAGCGGCTGCGAAAGTTGCCGCGCAACTGCGGGATGATGCAGAACGTGCACGGGTGATCGCAGCCTTCGGCGATCTTGAGATACGCGGTAGCGCGCGGGGTCGTGACGAGGCGCGGTAAGAAGTCGTGTTCCGGCTCGGCATCCCACTGCAAGCGCACGGGATGATGCCCGGCCTGGGCATCGATCAACAGCTCGGCGATGCCCGCATACGCACCCGTCCCGATCACCCCATCGATCTCGGGAACGAGGCTTTGGAGCTGATCGCCGAAGCGCTGCGAGAGGCAGCCGGCGACGATAAGCTGCTGGCCGGGCTTCTTGCGCGACGCATGTTCGAGGATCACATCCGTCGATTCCGCCTTGGCCGGATCGATGAAGGCGCACGTGTTGATCACGACCGCATCGGCGTCGTCCGCTTCGGGAACGAGTTCCCAGCCGGCCGCCCCGAGCGTCCCGATCATCACTTCCGAATCAACGAGATTCTTCGCGCAGCCGAGGCTCACGAACGAAACGCGTTGCTTGGTTGCCGTTACCGTCATCGACCGTCCTTACGTTTCTCGCGCACGATTGCCGTACTGAGAGCCCGAGGGTATTCCCCGTTCGCACGCCCCGCACCGCTTCTCGGAGGATAGCGCTCCCGGCTGAGAAGCCGGTCGGAAACGGCCCGCTACGGTCTTAGACCCACGCGAGGAGCGAAACGGCGATCCCGGGCGCGATCGCGAGGATTTCACGATCCTCGGTGATCAGCGGGACGTTCTCGCGCTCGGCAAGCGCAACATAGGTTGCATCGTATGCCGTGAGGCCACGCGCCGTCCACGCGGCGATCGCCACGAGCGACACCGCGCGTTCTTCGATCGGAAGGTCGAGAAGCGTATCCGCAAGCGCGATGATATCGGCTCGTTCGAGGCGCCATTTTCGCGCTGCAACGTTCAGCAGCTCCCATCGCAAAAGCGCGGGGGCGATCGAAACGAGCTCACCTTCGGCGACTAGCTTGCGAACCGCGAACGCCGCATCGGCCGCGGCTTCCCCTTGCGTTCGAAACCATTTCACGACGATCGAGGCATCGAGCACGCATCGCCTCAATGCGCGTCGCGCTCCGCCCGCAATTCGGCGGTTGAATCACCCGGCGGTACCTTCGAGAAAAGACGATCCATGCGCCGAAACGCGTCGCGCGTCAGCGCCATCCGATCTTCCGACGACCGCGCGATCTCTTGCCTCGTGACGCGCACGACATACGCACTACGCGACAGCCCCGCGTCGCGCGCGGCACGGTCGATCTCTGCGAGAAGAGCGTCGTCGATGGAGAGCAATACCTTCGCCACCATTTTAAGATATCTCGTATATCCCCCGGCGTCAAGTACGGTCCCGATTACCGGTAATTCGTGAATTGGAGCGGCAGTTCGTAATCCAGCGCTTTCAAAAGCGCTTGTATCTTCTGCAGATCGTCGCGGCTTTTCCCCGACACGCGGATCTGCTCGTCCTGATACTGCGCGTTCACCTTGAGCTTCGCGGCCTTGATCGCTTCCATCAGCGGTTTCGACTTGTCTTTTGGGATTCCGGAGCGCGTCGTGATCTTCAGGCGGATCGCGTTCTTCGTCGCCGGCTCCGCCTTCGCGAGATCGTAATCGAACGCGCGGATATCGATACCGCGCTTGTTCGCTTTCGAAAGCAGCATATCGACGATGTTGCGCAACTTCATCTCGTCGTCCGCGAGGATCGTGATGAGGTTTTCCGCGTACTCGACGGTCGCGACGGAATTCTTAAAATCGAAACGCCCCGCGATCTCTTTGCGCGTTTGATTGAGGGCGTTTTCGAGCTCTTGATCGTCGATTTTCGAGACGACATCGAATGAGGCATCGGCAGGCATAAGGTCCTTCGCGTGAGACGGGGCTAGAGGTTTGGGCGATCCTTAAGGCGCGAGGGTGAAGGTGCGCTCGACGACGTCGCCCGGCGGCCCCATCTTGCCGAGGTCTTTGCCGTTGACGCGCACGCGCACGCCGCCCGCGTTCCCCGCGCGCACGTACGCGCGCTTTCCAACGAACGTCTTCTTCGTGCCGGCGGGGTACGTAGCGATGATCGGCGGCCGACCGTCGATATCGATGCGCACCCACGAGGCTTGGGTGATGACGAGCGCGAGCTGATTCTTGAGAACGGGCTTCGCCTTGATCGTCGGGGCCGCCGTTTCGAGCTCCGTTGCGGGCGCGAGCGGTGTCGGTCGCGCATCGGCGAGCGGCGATGCAACGACGTTTTGCGCTACGTCGCCAGAAGCGCCGCGCTGCTCGTAGTAGCGATAGCCAACGAACGCCACGAGCGCGAGTGCTACGATGCCGAGAACGAGCAAGAGCGGCGAGTTCTTTCGCGTGCGCGAAAACTCGCTCGGAGCACTCGCCGACATCGCCGTTCGCACGATCGGCGTTTCGGATTGGGACTTCGCACCGAACTGTGCGACGGCACGCTCGCCATCGAGCCCGAGAAACCGCGCGTACGTACGCAAAAAGCCACGAACGTACACGGGCTCGCCGATCGACGCCCAATCTTCGGATTCGATCGCTTCCAGGTACGCCGGGCGCAGGTGGATGCGCTCGTGAACTTCTTCGAGCGATAGACCGCGCGATTCGCGCGCCGCGCGGAACTCGTCCCCCAGTGCCGCCATATCGGAAGATGCTTTGCGCCCGCATCGAACGTTCCTTGTTTGGCCACGCATTCGGGCGGCTTGCCGTAGCATCTATACTTACACATGATGGATAGTGGAAAACCGCGCGTGATCGCAGCGATGAGCGGCGGCGTGGACTCGGCGGTTGCCGCGGGCCTGCTCGTGGAAGCCGGATACGATGTGGTCGGCGTCACGATGAAGATGTACTCGCCGACGCGCCCGGCGCACGCGAAATCGTGCTGCGGCACGGACGACTTCGCCGATGCGCGCCGTTCCGCCGCAACGCTCGGCATCCCGCATTACGTGCTCGATTTCGAAGAGACGTTCCGTCGCACCGTCATCGATCGGTTCGTCGAAGACTACGCGACGGGGCGGACGCCGAATCCATGCGTCGCCTGCAACAACTTCGTGAAGCTCGGCACGCTGCGCGATTATGCCGATCGCCTCGGCGCGCGATTCGTCGCCACGGGCCATTACGCGCGGCTCGAACACGAAGCCGACGGCCCGCATCTCTACCGCGGCGAGCATGGGAAAGATCAGTCCTATGCCCTCGCGCAACTCGAACCGCGCCAGCTCGAAGGCCTGCTGCTGCCCCTTGGCACGATGACGAAGGACGAGACGCGCGCGCACGCCGAGCGCCTCGGGCTCTCGGTGGCGCAAAAGGCGGAGTCGCAAGATATCTGCTTCGTCGAAGGCGGCGATTATCGCGACGTGCTCGATCGCGTTGCGAACGAACGTCGTTTGCCCGGCACAATCGTCACGGGCGACGGCGACGTCGTCGGCGCACACGAGGGCATCCTCGATTTCACGGTCGGGCAACGCCGCGGCGTTCCGGCGCATACGGGCGCCGGTGCTCGCTACGTCACGCGCATCGACGCGGCGACCAACACGATCGTGATCGGCGGCGAGGATGAGCTCTTGTCGCGCGAACTTACGGCGAACGAGGTCAACTTGATCCGGCCGGAACGCTTCGCGACGGGCCCCATATCCGTACTCGCGATGGTCCGCTACCGCGCTCGGCCGGCCGAGGCGCTCGCATCGTACGACGGCGACATGCTGACCCTCCGGTTCGCAGAGCCGCAGCGCGCGATCACGCCGGGCCAACTCGTCGCCGCGTACGACCTCGACGGGCGCGAGGTCTTGGGGGCCGCGACGATCCGCTCCGCCGCATAACTGAAACGTTCTCGCCTGCGGCCGTTTTGCGGTAGGCGTGCTTGTCGAATACGGAATACGCCGGTTTCTCATAGTAGCGGGCGTGATGCTCGCGGCGTTGTTGCAGACGCTCGACACGACGATCGTCAACGTCGCGCTGCCCACGATTCAAGGCAACCTCGGTGCGACGATCGACGAGGGCACGTTCGTCGTGACGGCCTACGTCATCGCCGCGGTCATCATCATTCCGATTACGCCCTGGCTGCAAATGCGGCTCGGGCGCAAACGCTATTTCCTCATCTCGATTGCGGGGTTCACGCTCGCTTCGGTGCTTTGCGGCATCGCGGGTTCGATCGACGAACTGATCCTCTTCCGCATCGTGCAAGGGCTCTTCGGGGGGGGCCTCCTCGCGACCGCGCAAGCCATCTTACGCGACACGTTTCCGCCGGAAGAATTGGGCTTGAGCCAAGCGATCTACACGCTGGGCGCGGTCGTCGGCCCATCGGCCGGGCCCACCCTCGGCGGCATCCTCACGGATAACGTCTCGTGGAATTGGGTCTTCGACGTGAACGTCGTGCCCGGGATCGTCGCCTTCGTGGTGCTGGCATTTACCCTGCGCGATCCCGGCCAGGCGAAGCGAACGCCGCTCGACGGAATCGGCCTCGCGCTGCTCGCCGTCGCCGTCGGCTCCGCGCAATACGTGCTCGATGAGGGCGAGCGCGCCGATTGGTTCGGCAGCTCGCTCATCTTCGGCCTCACCGTTGCGGCGATCGCGTGCGGGATCGCGTTTTCACTCTGGGAGACGCGCGGTACCACGATGCCGATCGTCGATCTCCGCTTGCTCCGTTTCCGCAGCGTCGCGGTCGGAAGCCTCATCGCGATGATCAACGCCGCGCTCGTTTTCGGGCAGTTGCTCATCATCCCGCAGTTTTACGATCAGCTCCACTATCCGGCGACGCAAATCGGCGAGCTCATCGCCCTCCGCGCGCTTCCCATCGCGATCCTCACGATCCCGATCGCGATCTTTGCGAACAAACTCGATCCGCGCATGCTGATTTGCGGCGGTCTCGCCGTAGCCGGAGCCGGCTCCGTGGGGCTCGGATTGCAAACGACGAGCGACGCGAACTTGTTGACGGCGGCCCCGTGGCTCGTCCTCACCGGGTTCGGCATCTCGTTCGTCTTCGTGCCGCTCCTAACGGCCGTACTCGGCGCGGTCCCGCGCGCGGATTCGCCGAAGGCGGGTGCGTTCGTCGCGCTCGCGCTACAACTCGGCGGGTCCGTTTGCAGCGCGTTGCTCGTGACGTTTCTCGACCGCCGCGCGGATTTTCACCGCGCGGTTCTTTCCGGGAATATCACCGACGGGAGCACCGCCGTGCAGTCGTACTTCGACGCACACGGGACGGTCCAACAACTCGCCGGGATCGTCAACGGTCAGGCCGGCACGCAGGCATACGCGGATGCCTTCGTACTCCTGGGCGCGTTCGCCGTGCTTGCATCCCCCGTCGCGTTTCTCTTGGCGAAGCCGGCAAAGGCGCTCGCCTGACTAGAGCGCCGCTGCGAGCTCCGAGGCATCGCGGAGATTCCAGTACGTGTCGCGCAAGACGGGGCGATAGCCGGCCTCGACGATCGCGGCTTCCAGATCGGCGCGGGTCGCTTCGTTCGTCGCGCCGGCATCGTGAACGACTTGCTCTTCGAGGATCGTGCCGCCCATATCGTCGCATCCGTACGAAAGCGCGAGTTGGCCGAGCTTGAGGCCTGGGGTCAGCCACGACGCTTGAAGATGTTGCACGTTGTCGAGGAACAAGCGCGAGATCGCGAGGACGCGCAGATACTCGAGGCCGGTCGCTTCTTTGCCGCGGAGCGGCGTCTTGAACGGCACATAGTACCAGGGGATGAAGGCGGTGAAGCCCTGCATCTCGTCCTGCAAATCGCGAATGACTTTGAGATGCTCGATCCGTTCGTCGTCGCGCTCGATCGAGCCGAACATCATCGTCGCGGTCGTCGGCATGCCGAGTTTCTGCGCATCGCGCATGATGTCGATCCACGCATCGGGCACGATCTTGCGCGCGCTGATGCGCTTACGAACGCGTTCGACGAGGATCTCGGCTCCCGCGCCGGGGAGCGATTTGAGCCCCGATTCGCGCAAGCGCTGCAAGACTTCGGTCGGGGTGATGTTCTCGATTTTCGCAAGACCGGAAATTTCCGATACCGAGAGCGAGTGGATGTCGACATGCGGATATTCGCGGCGGACGCGCGCGAAGAGTTCCTCGAACCAGCCGATCCGCAGCTCCGGATTCACGCCGCCCTGGATCATGATTTGCGAGGCACCGCGGTCGGCCGCGAATTTCACGCGTTCGAGCACCGCATCGTGCGACATCGTGTAGCCTTCGCCATGTTTTTCCGGGCGGAAAAATGCGCAGAACGTGCAGTGCACGTTGCAGACGTTCGTGTAATTGATCGTTGTGTCGATCACGTACGTAACGTCGGCCGATCCGTGCATCGCGACGCGCCGCGCATGCGCTGCAGCGCCCAGTTCGTGCAACGGTGCATCCCGATAGAGCCGGACGCCCTCGTCGAGCGTGATACGGCTACCGGCGGCAGCGCGGTCGAGAATATCAGCGAGCGACACGAAGGGCCTCCGTAGGTGCGTGCGCTGCATCGAGCGCCGCGAGTTCCGATGCGAACCGGTCGAGCCCGGCGCGAGCGGCTGCATCTAAGACGTAGTTCAAGGTACGAAAGTAACGAGCGTACAGCGCCGCAGGACGATCGGCGATCGCTTGGGCAAGGGCGATCGTTTCGCTAGGATGCGCGACCGACCATGCGAGGGATGCCTGTAGCGCCGAAGCCGTTCGTTCGACGATCGACGGGGAACGACGGGCGACGTCGGCGCGCGCGGCCCAAACCGCGAACACCATATCTTGGCCCGTCCAAGCATGCCACGCCGCGCCGAGATCGTGGATCCACGCCGCCGGCAGCGTCGCTACCGCATCGAGCGCGGCCTCCCCGATCAGTAAGGTCGCGGTGCCCGTCGCCGCCACGGCCAGCGGGTCGGAAACGGGTTCGAAGACCACATGGCTTCCCGCGGCACGAGCGAGCATTTCCACAAGCGCGCGCCCCGAGGCCGAGGCATCGGTCACTGCGATCCGCGAGCCGTCGAGTGCCCCGAGCGGCTGCGGCGAAGCGAGCACGACGGACATCACCTCCCGACGCGACCCCACGCAAAGATCGGGAAGAAGTACGAGATCGTTACGGTTTCGGAGGTAGTACGCGGCCGAGATCGGGCTAACGTCCAGGCTTCCATCCGCGATCGCTTTGTTGAGACGAGCGGGATTCGCGGCGACGATCGTCCCGGGCGCCTCGACCTCCCCGGCATCGATGCCCGCATAGACGGGAACGACGTTCGTGTACGCGATCCGCCCGATGCGAAAATCAGACACCGGCGAGTTGCGGTGCGACCGTTTCCGGGGGCGTCCAGTCTTCCGGAAAGGTTTCGTAGGTCGAGTTGCGGCGGACGGGCGTGTATCCGGCCTCGCGAATCAAGCGACGGAATTCACGATCGTCGACGTATTGGCCCGACTGCGTGCCTGCGGCGTGGTAGATGCGTTCCTCGTCCGTCGAGCCGTGCGTGCCGTCCATATCGTCCGCACCGTAATGCAAAGCGAGCTGACAGATCTGCAGGCCCTGGATCATCCAGTACGCCTTGATGTGATCGAAATTGTGCAGCATCAGCCGAGCCACCGCAAACATGCGGATATCGTCAAGGCCGGAGGTCGGGCCGAAATGCGAGAGCTCGTTTCCATCGGGGTGAAATGCCAACGGAATAAAAGCATTGAAACCGGGCGAGCGCTCTTGCGATTCGCGCAACATCACGAAATGTTCGAGCCGCTCTTCCTTCGTCTCGACCGTGCCGTAGAGCATCGTCGCATTCGACGCGATGCCGGCGCGGTGCGCGGCCTCGTGCACCGCGAGCCAATTCTCGGCGTTCACCTTATTCGGGCAGATCAGCGCGCGGACGCGCGAACTGAACACTTCTGCCCCGCCGCCGTTGATGTTGTCGAGACCGGCGGCACGCAGTTCGACGCAGATCGCATCGAAGCTCATGCGATGGCGCCGCGCCATGTATTCGATCTCGGCCGCCGTAAAGAGCGAGAGTTGCACGTGCGGCGCGTGTTCTTTGAACCGGCGCATGAGCGGTAGCCAATAATCGAGCGAGAGCTGGCGCGGGTCGTGCCCACCGACGATGTGCACCTGGTTGAAGTTCGTCCCGGTCTCGAACGTCTTGGCGAACACCTGGTCCGCAGACATGCGAATCGCGTCGGCGTCTTTTTCCGCAACGGCAAACGAGCAGAACTTACAGTTTGCGTAACACACGTTCGTCGAGTTGATGTACCGGTTCAAAACGTAATAAACGTTCTTCCCGCTCTTGCGCTCTTTTGCCATCGTGGCAAGGGCGCCAAGCGTGTGAATGTCCTGCGTTTCGAAAAGGACCATGCCATCGGAAATCGAGAGCGGGATACCTTCTTCGACTTTGTGTTGGATCGGGCGGAGACGAGCGTCGGCGATGTGCGGCATCAGTCGTTAGAGTAGCGGAGGGCTTGGAATGTTGCAAAGACCTTTGCGGGTGCCGACCGGGCACGAAAAAACCCGACCGCCGGAGCGATCGGGTTTTTTCGAACGACGCCGAGCGTCGCGTGCTATTCGACCGCGAGGATCGACTGTGAGGCGGTGATGTCCGCTTGGCCGTTCGCTCCGACGATCGTCGGGGCTTGTGCCGGGGCGGCACCGATGGGAAGCGCTTCCAGCGCGGGATAGTCGAAACCAACCGCGTACACGCGGATGCTCGGCGCGACGACGCCCGCGGTGACCGGGCTTGCGGCGAGCGACGGAGCGATCGTGCCATTTGCAGCGATCGGCCCGATCTTCGACGGAAGCACGAGGTTCTGCGCACCGGTCGTACGCGTGAACAGCGTGTAGACGAGGCC
>JBBISR010000034.1:0-24170 GCA_037441145.1 Armatimonadota bacterium | reverse complement strand
ACGGGGATGCTCGTGAAGCGCATCAACTTGCTCGACGGGCTTCGGGCCAACGATCCGAACGACGTCGCGAACGGCCTTCGTTCGACGCTCGCGATCTTCGATGGCATCATCTTCGGCGCGGCGCTGATCGCGCTGGTCGTCGGCGCCTTCTCGATCGTCAACACGATGACGATCGCCGTCGCCGAGCGTACGCGCGAGATCGGTATCCGTAAGGCGATCGGTGCAAGCGATGGCGATATTCTCCGCGAATTCGTCGTCGAAGCGGCGGCGATCGGGCTGCTCGGCGGGCTCGTCGGCGTGGGCGCGGGCTACCTCGTGGACGCGGTACTCGACGCCCGCGCCGCGGCGGGCGGCAGCCTCGAACTCTTCGCGCTCTCGCCAACCGTGGGCTTCGAAGCGCTCGCGTTTGCCGTCGTGCTCTCGGTCCTCGCGGGTCTCTGGCCCGCCTTTCGCGCCGCGCGCCTCGCACCGACCGAGGCACTGCGCAAGTGAACGATAGCGAACCGATCGTCCGCGTGCGCGATCTGGTCAAGATCCACGCGCCCGGAAAGCCGACCGAAGTCCGTGCGCTCGACGGGCTCACCTTCGACATCCCGCGTGGCGATTACGTCGCGATCGTCGGCGAGAGCGGCAGCGGGAAAACGACCCTCATGCACGTGCTCGGCGCGCTCGACGTGCCGACGACGGGCACGGTCGAAATCGGCGGCGATACGCTCGCACGCGCGTCGCGAACCGATCTCGCGCGCATCCGCGCGCGGCAAATCGGCTTCGTTTTCCAAGGGTTCAATCTCATCGCAAACCTCAACGCCCGCGAAAATGTGGCGCTCGCGGCGAAGTACGCGCGCACGAGTCGCACCGCCGCGCTTCGGCGCGCGGACCAACTCCTCGACGAACTCGGGCTCGGCGATCGGCGCACGCATCGCCCGGCCGAGCTCTCGGGCGGCCAACAGCAGCGCGTCGCGATCGCGCGCGCGCTCGTCAACGATCCGGCACTCGTCCTCGCCGACGAACCGACGGGCGAACTCGACTCGCGCACGGCCGATGCCATTCTCGGCGTGCTCGCGACGCTGCATGCGCGCGGGCGGACGATCGTCGTCGTGACGCATTCGCAAACGGTGTGGGAACGCGCGAAGCGCGTCATCCGGCTCGCCGACGGTAAGATCGTCGGAGTCGACCGTGCGACGTAAGAGCTTCGTACTCGGCTTCTCCACACTCGCCGCGAGCTGCGGCCGCAGCGGCGCTCGCACGGATGGCTCGGCCACGCGCGGCAAGGGCGCCGGCATCGCGCTGCTCGTGCTCGGCGACTCGCTCGCCTTCGGCACCGGTGCATCGACCCCCGAGGGCGGATTTGCGTGGCGTACCTATCTCGAGCTCGCGCGCTCCCGGCCGGGCTCCGAGATCACGAACGTGGCGATCGGCGGCGCGACGGCACACGACGTCCTGCGCCTGGAGGTTCCCCGGCTCGCGCAGTTGCCGACGCCCGATGTTGCGATTCTCTGTGTCGGCGCGAACGACGTGACGCGATTGGGTGGCGACGGCAATTTCTTGGATGATTACGCCGAATGCGTACGCCTGCTCCGTTCGCGCGCACCGCATGCACTGCTCGTGCTCTGCGGCGTTCCCGACGTTGCGCTGAGCCCGCTCTTTGCCAATCTCGACCGCGCGCAGCTCGAATCGCGCACCCATGCCCTCGACGACACCGTGCGTCTCATCGCCCGCGATGTCGGCGCCACGTTCTTCGACCTTTACGCCTTCACGCGGGCGCAGCGTACGAATGCGGCCGCGTTTCTCGCATCGGATCAGTTCCATCCGTCGGACGACGGACACGAACGCATCGCGAACGCGCTCGTCCCGCTCATCGAGCGGCGGCTCGCATCGGATTTTGCGCATCGTGGGAAAGCGGGAGGGTGAGCGGGAACCGATTCGTCGTGGATACGCTCGCATCGCCTCGGCCGGGCGCTATCGGTCGCCTCGCGTTCGACTCACTCGAGTTTTACGTCGGGAACGCAAAGCAGGCCGCGCATTATTACTGCACCGCGTTCGGCTTCCGTACGATCGCGTACGCTGGCCCCGAAACCGGGATTGCCGGCCGCGCCTCGTACGTTCTCCGCCAAGGTCGTCTGCAGATCGTACTCACGTCATCCCTCGTCGCGGACGACGCGATCGCGGAACACGTTCGCGTGCACGGCGATGGCGTGCGCGCGATTTGCTTCGCGACCGACGACGTACCGAACGCGTTTCGCGTCGTCACCGCGGGGGGCGCATGCGCGATCGAGTCGCCGGTTGTAACCCAAGACGCAGAAGGCACGATGGTGCGCGCGACGATCGCGGTGTACGGCGATACGGTGCACACATTCGTCGATCGCACGAAATACCGCGGGCGTTGGGCGCCGAACTTCGTCGCAGTCGAGCAGTCGCCCATTCCATCGCACGCGGCCGGCCTCACGCACATCGATCACTGCGTGGCAAACGTCGGATGGAACGAGATGGAAACGTGGGTTGCGTTTTACGAGCGCGCGTTCGGCTTCACGCAGCTCGTGTCGTTCGACGATCGCGATATCGCGACCGAATTCACGGCATTGCGTTCGAAGGTCATGAGCGATGCGGAACGCGTCGTCAAGTTGCCGATCAACGAGCCCGCGGTCGGGCGCAAAAAATCGCAGATCGAAGAATTTCTCGATGCGTACGGCGGGCCGGGCGTGCAGCACGTTGCGATCGCAACGGACGACATCATCGCGACCGTGCGCGCGCTCCGCGCGAACGGCGTCGCGCTCTTGGAGGCGCCGCCCGCAAGCTATTACGACGCGCTCAAAGAACGCGTCGGCGCGATCGACGAGGATATCGCGCTCCTCCGCGAACTCGCGATCCTCGTCGACCGCGATGACAACGGCTATCTCTTGCAGATCTTCACGCAACCGTTGCAAGATCGGCCAACGCTCTTTTTCGAAATCATCCAGCGCCATGGAAGCCTTTCGTTCGGAAAGGGCAACTTCAAAGCGCTCTTCGTCTCGATCGAACACGAACAAGAAAAACGAGGAAACCTCTGAACGTGCTCGCCCCGCATGCCCCCGTCGACGCAGCCGCGATCCGTGCGCGCGCGGACGGTTTCGCTTCGCGATCGATCAAAGCCGATGCGAAACGCGCCGCGATCGATCTCGCGATCCGCTGTGTCGATCTCACGACGCTCGAAGGCCGCGACACCCCGGAACGCGTGCGCTCGCTCTGCGGCCGGGCGCGCAACCCGGGATCGGGCGCGCCGAGCGTCGCCGCCGTCTGCGTGTATCCGACGCTCGTCGCAACGGCGACAGCCGCGCTTCGCGGGACGGACGTACTCGTCGCATCCGTCGCGGGCGCATTTCCGAGTAGCCTGTCTTCGCTCGCCGTCAAGAGCGCCGACGTCGAAGCGGCGCTTGCGGCAGGCGCGGACGAGATCGATATGGTGATCGATCGCGGCGCGTTTCTCGCAGGCGACGAAGCTACCGTGATTGCGGAAATACGAACGCTCAAGGCGATGTGCGGACCCATCCATCTCAAAGTCATCTTGGAGATCGGCGAGCTCGGATCGCTGCAGGCCGTGCGTCGTGCGAGCGATATCGCGCTCGCCGCAGGAGCGGATACGATCAAAACCTCGACGGGCAAGATCGGCGAAAACGCAACGCTGGCCGGGACGCTCGTGATGGCGGAGGCGATCCGCGATTTCGCTCGTGCGACGGGCGAACGACGGGGCCTGAAAGTCGCGGGCGGCATCCGCACGACGAAGACCGCGTTTGCGTATTTGGTACTCGTCGATGAGATCTTGGGCGATGCGTGGTTGGACCCGCACGCCTTCCGCATCGGCGCTTCCTCGCTGCTCGACGATCTCGTGATGCAACGCGAACGTGCGGCGACCGGGCGCTACGCATCGACCGAATCGCTGCCGAAAGACTGACATGGCACTACGCTTCGAACCCGCGCTCGAATCGATCGCGGCCGCCCCGATCGCCGCACACTACGATCACTTCATCGATGGTGCGTGGACGCAATCGACCGGCGGCGAACGCTTCGCGACGATCGATCCCGCAAACGAAACCGAGCTTTCGCGCGTCGCATGCGGAACGGGCGAAGACATCGCGCGTGCCGTTGCCGCCGCGCGTACCGCGACGAGCACGTGGGGCCGGATGCCGGGTCGCGAACGCGCGATATATCTGTACCGCATCGCACGCGCGATCACCGAACGCTCGCGCGAATTCGCGGTGCTCGAAACGCGCGACGGCGGGAAACCGATCGCGGAGTCGCGCGATTTCGATATCCCGACGGCCGCAGCGCACTTTTTCTACTACGCGGGATGGGCGGATAAACTCGCGTACGCACTTCCCGGGACGGCCGCACCCGCGCCGCTCGGCGTCGTCGGCGCGATCGTGCCGTGGAATTTTCCGCTCCTGATGGCCGCGTGGAAGATCGCACCGGCGCTTGCATGCGGCAACACGATCGTTTTGAAGCCGGCAGAAACGACGCCCCTTACGGCGCTCCGCCTCGCCGACGTCATCGCCGATGCGGGCTTACCCGCGGGTACCGTGAACATCGTCACGGGCGACGGCGCGACGGGCGCCGCACTGGTAGCCGCCGAGGTCGACAAGATCGCCTTCACGGGATCGACCGCAGTGGGAAAGGGCATCGCGCGTGCGATCGCCGGCACCAAAAAGCGCGCGACGCTCGAACTCGGCGGAAAAGCCGCGAACATCGTCTTTGCCGATGCCGCGCGCGACGAAGCGATCGACGGCATCGTCAACGCGATCTATTTCAACCAGGGACACGTCTGCTGTGCCGGTTCGCGCTTACTCGTCGAGGAGCGCGCGCACGACGACATCGTAGCGCGGCTGACGGAGCGTTTGCGCACGCTACGCCTGGGGCAACCGCTCGATAAGAATACCGATATCGGGGCGATCAACTCGCGCGAGCAATACGACCGCATCGTCGCGCTGGTCCAGAGCGGTATCGACGACGGGGCAACGCTCGTACAGGCGCCGTGTGCGATTCCAGAACGCGGGTTTTTCTATCCGCCATCGTTCTTCACGGGAGCCGCGCCGACGCAGCGCATCGTACGCGAAGAGATCTTCGGCCCCGTGCTTACGATTCTCACGTTTCGCACGGCTGCGGAAGCGATCGAAAAAGCAAACGCTACGCCCTACGGCTTGAGTGCGGGCGTGTGGACGAGCGATGGCGCGAAGGCGCGTTTCGTCGCGGCGCGTTTACGCGCGGGCGTCGTCTGGTGCAACACGTTCAACCGCTTCGATGCGAGCGCCGCGTTCGGCGGCTATCGCGAATCGGGATACGGGCGCGAAGGCGGCCCGAGCGGCCTCCACGGGTATCTTTCCGCCTAGTCGCTTCCCGTTTCGTTGAGCGATGCGATGCGGTACGCGCCGTCGCGCCCGACGAATCGCGTCGCCGATGCGGGCGAAAAACGGACCGCGAGCGCATCCGCCTCGGCATGCGGGACAAGCACATCTACGATCGCGTGAAGGATTCCCGCATGGGCGACGACGAGCGCCTTACCGCCCGCCGGTAACGAGGCTTCGATCTCGCGCAAGGCGGGCGCGATCCGCTCGCACACTTGCTCGAACGATTCGCCACCTTCCGGTGTGAAGAACTTCGGTCGCGCCGCGTCGTGATCGGCGACTTCGGGGTACTTCACGACGATTTCGTCCCAAGTAAGCCCCTCCCAAGCGCCAAAAGCCATCTCGCGCAAGCGCGGCTCGAGCGTGAGCTCCGGTGGCGCCCCACCGAGTACGATTTCGGCCGTTTCCCGCGCACGCGAAAGATCGCTCGTCACCGCGCGATCGAAACGGTCGTTCCGTAGGACGGTTGCGAGGGCTTGTGCCTGCGCGCGCCCGACGTCATCGAGCGGTACGTCCGTGCGGCCTTGGAACCGCCGGATCGCATTCCAGGCGGTACGCCCGTGGCGCACGCAAACAAATTCCAGATCCATCGCGTGTCGGCGTTTCTTACCGCGCCGATGCGCACCTTGCAAATTGGGCCTCTCCGGTCGGATGCGGTAGGCACCGCCGGGCAAATCCAGAAGCACCGGGCGATGCGTGTCGCTCCGCTCGGAATGAGTCGCCACTCCGACCCGTCGTCGCTCGCAACCGACGAATCGCGTCTGCGTAGCATCTATGCGATCCAACGCATCCTCGCGCGTGAGACGGGCGACGAACGCTCGATGCTGCAGCGCGTTTGCGTCCTTTTGACCGAACACCGCGGCTACCAACACGTTGCGATTCGCGCGGCGAATCCCGATGGCAGTATCATCGACCTCGCGGCTTCGAGCGATGCGTATGCACAACAAGAAGTCGGCCGCTGGGACGATACGCCACTCGGCCAGGGAACGATCGGCCGAGCGTTGCGCACGGGCACGGCGGTCGCCGCAGCTCTCGAGGAATTACCGAACACCATCTGGCGCGACGTGCTCGCGGAAGCGGGCGCGACGCACATCATTTCGCTTCCGTTCCATCTCGACGACACGCTCGGCGTCCTGACGGCGTTCGCTGCGGTACCGGACGGTTTCACCGAAGACGAGGTCGATCTCTTACAAGGGCTCGCCGATCACATCGGGGGCACGATCGACAACACGCGCATGCGCGCCCTTCTTTTCGAACAGCGCGATCGCGCGCAGCGCAGCGATACGCGGCTCCGCGCGCTGTGGAATCTCGCCGCCGTCCCGACGGCCGATTTCGACGAACAAGCGCACGCGATCATCCTCGAGGGCGTCCGCGGGCTTGGGTTCGCATGGGGCGCGATCTCGCGCGTCAACGGCGGCGCGCTCCACATCGATTTCGTCGTAAGCGACGGCGAGATACCGCGCGCGGGTGAAGTCATCCCGCTCGATATCGCCCTCAGCGCGCCTGCGATCGCGAACGGTCAACCGTGGTTCGCAAACGACTTGCGCGAGATTCCGATCGTCTGCGACGCACCACCCGTGCGCGATGGGTTACGTTCGTTCATCGCGACGACGTTCGTCGTCGACGGGGTAACCTACGTCCTCGATTTCGGCGCATCGTATACGCTCGCGCGGCCGCTCGACGACGACGATCTCTCGTATGTCGATCTCCTCGCCTCGTTTTTCGCGCGTGCCATGCAGCATCGCGAAGACGAAGCGCGCATCCGCTACCTGCAAGACCACGATGCGCTCACGGGCTTGCGCAACCGCGAGGCATTCCGCGAACGGCTCGACATCGCGGTCGCGCGCGCGCAGCGAACGAATACGCGCTTTGCGTTGCTTCGCATCGATCTCGACCGATTCCGCGATACGATCGCGGACGTCGGCACGGCGGCAGGCGATGAGATCATCGCCGAAGTCGCGCGCCGTCTCACCGCGCAGATTCGCGCGGGCGAAGAGCTCTTCCGCGATAGCGGCGATGCGTTCACGATCATCCTACCCGATCTTCCCTCGGCAGAAGACGCGGACGCGCTCGCACGCGACATCGTCTCCGCCATCGGCGAACCCGTGGATACGGGTCACGACGACGTGCATATTTCGGCGAGCGTCGGTATGTCGATCTTTCCGGATGACGGCCCGAACGCTCACGCATTGCACGTTGCGGCATCGAGCGCGCTCGTTCGCGCGAAGCGCGGTGGACGTAGCGAATTCCGTTTCTTTTCGGCAGCGCTCGACGAGCGGCTCGCCGATCGACGGCGCTTGATCGAGGATCTGAAGCGCTCGGTTTCTCGGAACGAAATCGTGGTCCACTACCAGCCGTGGATCGATCTCCGTACGCGCGCCGTCGGTGGCGTGGAGGCCTTGGCCCGGTGGCCCCATCCCACGCGCGGCATGCTCGGTCCGGACGCCTTTATCTCCCTTGCGGAAGAGACCGACATCATCCACGATCTTGGAGCTTTCATTTTTTCGCAAGCAGCGCGACAAGCGACACACTTTCGCGACATGGGTTTTCCACTAGCGATCGCGGTAAACGTTTCCGCTCGCCAATTTTCCAATCCACAACTCGTCGCCGAGATGCACGGTGCGCTCTTGCGCCATGGTACGGACCCCCACGCGATGGAGATCGAAATCACGGAATCGTGGACGATGCGCGATCCGAAATCGGCGACGCGAACGCTCGGATCCCTTCGCGATCTCGGCGTGAAGATCGCAATCGACGACTTCGGTATCGGGCACTCGTCGCTCGGCTATCTCAAGCATTTCCCGATCGACATCATCAAGATCGATCAGCTTTTCGTGCGCGGCTTGCCGGACGAGCAAGCCGATGCCGCGATCGCGCGCGCGATCATCGCGCTCGCAACGAGCATCGGTTGCGAGACGCGCGCGGAAGGCGTCGAGTCGAGCGATCAGGCCGTTTGGCTCGCCGCAGCGGGGTGCCGTACGGCGCAAGGCTTCCTGTATTCGCCCGCACTTTCCAGCGGCGAGATCGACGGGTGGCTCGCCGAGCGCCGTTTGACGAAACCTTCTCCGCGATGACGATGCGATTGACGGTACGAAAAATGCAGAAGCTCTTCATCGGTGGCGCGTTCGTGCGCTCCGAATCGGCGCGGAGCGACGCGCATGCGGGGCCCGACGGCGAACCGACGTACGTTCCCCGCGCGTCGCGCAAGGACGCACGCAACGCCGTCGTCGCGGCACGAGCGGGCTACGCGAAATGGGCGGCGGCGACGCCAGCAAATCGCGGCCTCGTCCTCTATCGGCTCGCCGAGATGATGGAGAGTCGCCGCGCGCAACTCGTTGCGAGCCTCCCAAACGACGGCGCTCGCGAAGTCGACGCCGCGATCGATCGCGTCGTGTATTACGCGGGCTGGTGCGATAAATATTTAGGTGTCGCGTCCCATCGCAACCCCGTTCCCGCGCCGTATGAATCCGAGACGACGAGCGAGCCGACCGGTGTCGTCGTAGCGATCGCACCCGATGCATGCGGGTTGCTCGCCCTCGTCACGCTTTCGATCCCGCCGCTCGTCGCGGGCAACGCGGTCGTCGCGTTCGGTTCCGAAACCGCGCCGCTCGCAGCGCTTGCCTTTGCCGAAAGCATCGCCACGAGCGATCTTCCCGCTGGAGCGTGGAACGGGCTCGTCGGAAAGCGCGACGACGTGCTTGCGACGCTTGCCGCACACATGGACGTCAACGCGCTTACCGCTGCCGGGCTACGCGAGACGGATGAGCACCTGATCGCTACGCAAGCGGCCGAAAACCTCAAACGCTCGCACGTCGAAGCGGAAGGCACCGACTGGTTTGCAAGCGAGCACGAAAACCTCGCGCGCGTCCTTGCCTTCACCGAGCGAAAGACGATCTGGCAGACTGCGGCGATATGACTTCTGCCCGAATCGCGCAGGCGGACGCGACGCGCGAACTCGTTGCATGCGCGCGGGCGCTTTGGGATCGCGGGCATGCGAGCGGCACGAGCGGCAACTTGAGCGCGCGGCTCGACGGATCGACGATGCTCTGCACGCGTAGCGGTCGTGCGTTCGACGCGCTCGTCGAGACGGATTTCGTGCTCGTCGATCTCGCATCGGGACACGCGCGGGATTCGGGTAGCGTGCCGACGATCGAACGCCCGCTCCATCTTGCCGCCTATCGTGCCGACCCGACGGTCCGCTATGTCGTGCACACCCACCCGACGTATTGCGTCGTCTGGTCGTGCATGGGGAAGCTGTTCCCCCGCGATACGGTCGCCGCGACCGAGTCGCTCGCTCCGGTCGGTTGGGTACCGTTTTTCCCGCCGGGTTCGCACGAGCTCGCCGATGGGGTAGCGGCGGCCGTCGCGGGGGGCATGCCGCTCGTCGTGTTGGAGAACCACGGCCTGGTGGCGGCATCGAGCGACTTACGAACGGCGTTCCTGCAAACGGATCTTGCCGAGCAATGCGCGATGACCGCGTACCACGCGGCGACCCTCCGCGCGGCACTCGCTCCGGCTTGGGATCGCGCCCGGTAGGCTTCGCCGCGCATGGCGTCCAAAAACAACCGGTCGCGTGGGATAGACCGCCTCCGCGTGTATCGATGTGGACAGATGGCAGAGTGGTCGAATGCGCTCGCTTGGAAAGCGAGTAGGCTGTAAAAGGTCTCGGGAGTTCGAATCTCCCTCTGTCCTGTTCGTATCGATGCGCGCTACGGTAAGTCGAGAAGTTCCACGAGCGATGCGATCGTCAGCGCCGGTGGCATGCCGAGCGTTTCCGCGGGCAACCCGCGACGATTGCACCAGATCGTGACGAAGCCGAACTCGCTCGCTCCCGTCGCGTCCCAGCCGTTCGATGAAACGAACGAGATTTCGTGCGGCTCGACGCCAAGTGCTTGCGAAACTTGGTTATAGACGGCGGGGTCGGGCTTGTAGGCCCGCACCGGCTCGACCGTCCACACGCGGTCGATGAGATGCGATATGCCGGAGTGTTCGAGCGCCGTGCGCACGCTTTCGCGCACGCCGTTGGTGAGGATCATGATCGACGCCCCGCGCTCGTGCAGTCGCGTAAAAGTCGATTCGACTTCCGCGTGCGGCGCGAGCGTCTTCCACCCAGCGAGGAGGTGCGATCGCGTAGCGGCATCGAGCGCGACCGCGAAGTGTTTCGCCGTATAGTCGAGCGCACGCGCGGTGATGCTATCGAAGTGTTCGAAGCGCTTCATCAGCGAACATTGGAACGCGTAGGCGAGTTGTTTTTCACGCCAAAATGCGACGAACGCGGGACCGTCGATCGCCACTTCGCTCGCGCGCGCGACGAGTGCCGAAATATCGAGCACGGTTCCGTATAAGTCGAAGACGAAACGACGATGGACGTTCACGGTTGACTCCTCCGACCGAAGACGAGGCGTTCGAGTAAGCGTAGGATTTTCGTCGTCGCGTGATCTTTGTGGACGATCGGTTCCGTGAGGATCGCGTGCAAGCCGAAGAGCTTCGCGCCGAGTACATCGGTAAAGAGCTGATCGCCGACGACGACCGTCTGGTTCTTCGCGGTGCCGAGGGTGCGTAGCGCATGTGCGAATCCGAACGGCAACGGTTTGAGTGCGCTTGGCACCCCCGGTATCTCGAGCGCCGCGCCGATCGCGGCGACCCGCTCGTGAAAGTTGTTCGAAACCATCGCGAGCCGAAATCCCTTCGTTCGCGCTTCGCGCACCCAGGCACGCACATCCGGTTCGAGCACATCCGAGCGATAGCCGACGAGCGTGTTGTCGAGATCGACGATGATCCCGCGAAAGCCGGCATCCCAGAGTGTGGGGAGAGAGATATCCGTAAGGCGCCGCGCCGTGCGGTCAGGTCCGAACACTCGGCCTTTGTGCGCCCGACCATCCACGCTATCCTCGCTCTTCTCCACCGGGCCCGCACATCGAAGCCGAACGCTCGCCGCGCTATCAACAACTTTTTCGAGCTATGCACGGCACGTTCGCATGCTCTTCGCAAGGAAGCGAACCCCCGTATCTAGTATCTCGGCTCTCCCGGCGCTACAATATCTAGTATCTGCAAGCGTGACGATCCTCGCTCGCATCGAACAGGTGTTCGATTTTGCGACCGCGAATTGCGCTTGCCCGGTAGAAACGCTCGCGAGAGAAATGCGCGCGAGCTCCGCGATGCTGGCTCAGACGCCGGCTCGAACGATGGAGGTTCTCATGGTGATCGTGTCCGCGAGCGAGGGTCGCTCCAAGTGAAGTTTTCCCGTACGTACACGGTGCCAGGCGATCCCTATGCAGGCGTCGTTTTCGAGCCGCGCACCTCGAAGATCGTCAACCCCGACGGCTCGGTGATCTTCGAGCTCAAGGACGTCATGGTGCCGACCGGCTGGAGCCAAGTCGCGACCGACGTGCTCGCGCAGAAATATTGCCGGAAGGCGGGCGTTCCGAGCCGCCTCAAGCGCGTCGACGATCCGAGCGTGCCCGAGTGGCTGCGGCCGTCGACCCCCGACGAAGTCGCCCTCGAGGAGCTCCCGCGTGGCGAACAATTCGGCGCGGAGCGCGACGCGCGCCAGGTCTTCGACCGCCTCGCCGGCACGTGGACGTTCTGGGGCTACAAGAACGGCTATTTCGATTCCGAGTCCGATGCGCAGATCTATTACGATGAAATGCGCGCGATGCTCGCTCGGCAAATCGGCGCCCCGAACTCGCCGCAGTGGTTCAACACGGGCCTTCACTGGGCGTACGGCATCGCCGGAACGCCCGAAGGCCACTATTACGTCGATGCGAAGACCGGCGAAAACCACGTATCGCCGAACGCATACGAGCACCCGCAGGCCTCGGCATGCTTCATCCAGAGCGTCGCGGACGATCTCGTCAACGAAGGCGGTATCTTCGACCTCTGGGTTCGCGAAGCGCGCATCTTCAAGCACGGTAGCGGCACGGGCTCGAATTTCTCCGCGATCCGCGGCGAAGGCGAGCGGCTCTCCGGCGGCGGTACGAGTTCCGGGTTGATGTCGTTTCTGCGGGTCGGCGACCGCGCGGCAGGAGCAATCAAATCCGGCGGCACTACGCGCCGCGCTGCAAAGATGGTCGTCCTCGATCTCGATCATCCGGACATCGAAGAATTCATCACTTGGAAAGTCAAGGAAGAGCAAAAGGTCAGCGACCTCGTCGCGGGCTCGATCGCATGCGAACGGCACCTCAACGCCGTGATGCGCGCCGCGACCGATGCGCTGATTCCGGAAACGGCACGCCTCGATCCCGCGCTCAACCCGGGACTGAAGAAAGCGATGCGCGAGGCACTCGGCGCGGGGATCCCCGGCGCGAACGTGCAGTACGCACTCGATTTCGCGCGCCAGGGCTTCACCTCGATCGACATCGAGACGTACGACACGAACTGGGATTCCAAGGCGTACGGAACCGTCTCGGGCCAGAACTCGAACAACTCCGTGCGCATTCCGAATAGCTTCTTCGCGAAACTCGATGCGGGCGCCGATTGGAACCTCCAGCGTCGCGGCGACGGGCGCATCAAGAAGACGATGCCCGCATCCGAACTGTGGGATTCGATCGCGCTTGCGGCATGGCAGTGTGCCGATCCCGGCGTTCAATACGACACGACGATCAACGAGTGGCATACGGCCGCAAGCGATGGCCGGATCAACGCTAGCAACCCGTGTTCCGAGTATATGTTCCTCGACGATACGGCGTGCAATCTCGCAAGCTTGAATCTCGTCAAGTTCCTCGATGCTTCGGGCCGCTTCGATGCGCGCGCGTACGGCGAAGCGTGCCGTATTTGGACGTTCACGCTCGAGATCAGCGTCCTCATGAGCCAGTTCCCCTCCAAGCTCATCGCGCAGAACTCGTTCGATTACCGCACGCTCGGCCTCGGCTATGCGAACCTCGGGACGCTCCTCATGCGCCTCGGGCTCCCGTACGATTCCGAGGAAGGCGCCGGCTGGTGCGCGGCGATCACCGCGCTCATGACGGGCACCGCTTATGCGACCTCGGCCGAGATGGCGGGGCAGGTCGGCGCCTTTCCGCGCTACCCCGCAAACGCCGAACCGATGCTTCGCGTGATCCGCAATCATCGCCGCGCATCGTATGCCGTGCCGAACGACGAGTACGAAGGCCTGACGATCGCTCCGGTAACGCACGCACCGACGCTCTTCACGCAAGAGACGTGGGCCGCAGCGCGAGCGGCGTGGGACAAGGCGCTCATGCTCGGCGAGCGCGTCGGGTTCCGGAACGCGCAAGTCACCGTCCTCGCACCGACGGGCACGATCGGCCTCGTGATGGATTGCGATACCACGGGCATCGAGCCCGATTTCGCGCTTGTGAAATTCAAGAAACTTGCGGGTGGCGGCTACTTCAAGATCGTCAACAGCTCGGTCGAACCGGCGTTGCGTCGCCTCGGGTACAACGAAGAGCAGATCAAAGCGATCGACATCTTCGCCAAGGGCACGGCGACGCTCGACGGAGCACCGCACATCAATCGTGCCACGCTCCGCGCGAAGGGTTTCGACGATGCGGCGCTTGCGAAGATCGAAGCGGGCCTGCTCGGTGCGTTCGAATTGCAATTCGCCTTCAACCGCTATTCGCTCGGCGATGCGTTCTGCAAAGAGAAGCTCGGCCTCACGGACGAACAGCTCGACAACTTCTCCTTCTCGCTCTTGCGCGATGGCCTCGGCTTCACGCAGGCGCAAATCGACGAGGCGAGCGACGTCATCTGCGGCCGCATGACCCTCGAAGGCGCGCCGTTCCTCAAAGACGAGCATCTTCCGGTCTTCGATTGCGCGACGCCCTGCGGCAAGCACGGCGCGCGGTACATCCGTCCGGTTGCACACATCGACATGATGGCGGCCGCGCAACCGTTCCTCTCCGGCGCGATCTCCAAGACCGTGAACCTTCCGCAAACGGCGACGATCGCGGACGTGAAAGAATCGTATCGCTATGCGTGGGAGCGCATGGTGAAAGCGGTCGCGATCTACCGCGACGGCTCCAAACTTTCGCAACCGCTTGCGGGATCGTACGATCTCGGCGGCGACGCGGCAGACGATACATCCGCGCCCGCCGCATTCCAAACGCCGCTCACGATCGCCGAGAAGATCGTCTATCGGTATATCGCCAAACGCCGCCGGATGCCGGATCGCCGCTCGGGTTATACGCAGAAAGCCGTCGTCGGCGGTCACAAAGTGTATCTCCGCACGGGCGAATACAAGGATGGCCAGCTCGGCGAGATCTTCGTCGACATGCATAAAGAGGGCGCGGCATTCCGCTCCCTGATGAACAACTTCGCGATCGCCGTCTCCCTCGGTCTCCAGCACGGCGTACCCCTCGAAGAGTACGTGGAAGCGTTCACCTTCACGCGCTTCGAGCCGAACGGTCCGGTCGTCGGCCACGAAAATATCAAGATGGCGACCTCGATCATCGATTACATCTTCCGCGAACTCGCCGTAAGCTATCTCGGCCGGTACGAACTCGCGCAAGTGCAACCGAGCATGTCGGTCGATGCGATGGGCACCGAACCCGAATTCACGGGCGAGGAAGTCGGCGAAACGATCCACACGACGGTCGCTGCGAAAGCCGTGGAGCAACGCCTGCATCCGCAAAGCGCACACCTGAAGCTGCAGACGCAAGCGCAGGCGAGCGTGACCACACCGGTCGCTCCGGCACCGACCGCTTCGGCATCGACCGCGACGATGCCAAAATTTCCGGTAAACGAAAACGGCAACGGTTCGGGCAGCGTCGCCACGATGACGCGCACGGAACGCGCGCGGATCGCGGTCGCCAAGGGTTACATCGGCGACGCATGTGGCGAATGCGGCCAATTCACGATGGTCCGCAACGGAACGTGCCTCAAGTGCGATACCTGCGGAACGACGAGCGGCTGCTCGTAGAACGCGCAGAAACGCGAACGGAAAAGCGCCTCCGGCATCGTAGCCGGGGGCGCTTTCGTTTCATGGAGCGATGCGCGCGATTCATCGGTATCGCCTCGCGATGTACTGTATGCCCGCACGCACGGGAGGCGATTTATCGGCGTCGCTTCCCGAGCGATGCCGTGCACGAACGCGATAGCATCGCCATGCGATACTCCCTGCGATCGCGACCATGGCGAGCGCGCGCCGTCGTCAGAACCGGGTCATCGCGGGCATCGGTACGCCCGCGCGTCCGAGACGTTGCGCGACGTAGTACGCGATCAACCGTCCTTCGAAGCGTAAGCGCGGCGCGAGCCACGCGCGCTGACGGGGGCACGTTATCTCGCCGCCCTCGATCAACACCGCGGAATCGGCGACGTCTTTCGTGTGCGAGAAACCGTAATAACCAGCTTCCGTTTTCGTGAAATTATCGCTTTCGAAACCATATGGCCAGAAGCGTGCGTAGAGCTTCTTCCACGCGGTTGCGGCTTCGCGCGATCGGGCGCGCTTCGGGTATCCCACGGAAGCCCCGCTACTGCAGGGCGTCGTGCTCCCGTCGAAATGCAAGAATACGGCGACCTTGACGTGATAGTCGCCCGGGAGTGCCGCCGGTTTGCGGAGGACCGTGACCCCGTGCGCTCGGAGCACCCGCGTCGTTTCGTCGGCAACGATCGCCGCCCAATCGATTTCCCCCGGCGTCCCCGTGTTGTTACACAGGCGTAGTGGCTCGCGCAAGCAATCCGGCCGTCCCTCGTGCCCGGCTTGCACGAGTACATCCGCACGCTCTTGCGGCCGCGATGTGGCAGCGATCGCGAGCGCGGGATCGCCGAGAACGAACAGGAGGGGCAGCACGAGCATCGCGGGGGTCGATCGGCGGAAACGCATCGCGGCCCGATTCGGGGTACGCGTCCCATATGTCTCGTTCGCAATCGGTCGCCGTTCGCTATCGCGATGTAATCCTCGTTTGCCGCGAATGTTCGGGCGACGCGAAGCGTATCGCCAAAACCCTCAAACACGCGGTGCATGCGTTCGAACCACGTCCTCGCGTGGTCCGCACATCGTGTCTCGATGTTTGCCCGAAGCGCGATGTGTGCGTCACGTATCTCGGGAGTGGCACGCTCGTAGCGCGCGTCGTCGACGAAGATGGCGTGGCACCATTCGTCGAAGATATCCGCTCGCTACGGTCGTAGCATTTTCGCCGTAAAGAACGCCCGTTCGCTCCCGAGGAACGCCCGTTCCGTAAGGAAAGGAGCGCATCGGAAGCCGTATCGCGAACGATACGAAACGCATCTTCCGCGCACGGAGCGATGCGTTTTCTCTGCCCGGAAAGTTGAGACGTTGGCTGCTTCCGTTCCCGATCCCGATCGTCGCGTCGAGCTCACCATTCGTGGTCTCATCCTCGGAGCGCTCATCACGCTCGTCTTCACGGCCGCAAACGTCTTTCTCGGCCTGAAGGTCGGCCTTACGTTCGCATCGTCGATCCCCGCCGCCGTGATCTCGATGGCGGTACTCCGTGCCTTCAAAAATGCGACGATTCACGAAAACAACATCGTGCAAACGGTCGCATCCGCGGCGGGCACGCTCTCGTCGGTGATCTTCGTGCTGCCGGGGCTCGTGATGGTCGGGTGGTGGACCGGTTTTCCGTTTTGGCAGACGTTCGGTATCTGTGCCGTCGGTGGCATCCTCGGGGTGATGTACACCGTGCCGCTACGCCGCGCGCTCGTGACCGATTCGGATCTACCCTACCCCGAAGGCGTCGCTGCGGCAGAGATTCTCAAGGTCGGCGCGGGTTCGCGCGACGTCGCGCCGAGCCCGGCCGCAATCGCCGAAAATAAGGCGGGCCTGCTTGGGGTCGTCGTTGGCTCGCTCGTCTCCGCCGTCTTCGCACTTCTTGCCGCGATGCGTATTTTCACCGACGAAGTCGGCGCGTATTTTCGCTTCGGACCCGCTGCGACGGGGATCGGTTCGTCGCTTTCGCTCGCGCTAATCGGTGCGGGCCATCTCGTGGGTCTCTCCGTCGGCATCGCGATCCTCTTCGGTCTCGTGCTTTCCTGGGGCGTACTCACGCCGATCGAGACCGCGTACAACCACGCGACGGGCCCCGCAGCCGACGCTGCAGTAGCCATCTGGAAGAGCAACGTGCGCTTCATCGGCGCGGGCACGATCGGGATCGCCGCGATTTGGACCCTTGCGAAACTGACGTTGCCCGTCGCGCGCGGCGTGGCATCGGCGATCGCGACGTCGCGCAGCGTCCAACGCGACGGTCGTTCGGCGCTCCCGCGCACCGAGCAAGACATCCCGATCGGGTACGTCGCTGCGATTGCCGCGCTCTGTCTTGCGCCGCTCGCCGTCCTCTTCACGGCGTTTCTCGCAGGCGCGAATCTCGGTGCGATGACGCTCTGGCTCGTGCTCGGAGCGCTCGCGTACGTCGCGCTAGCCGGCTTCCTCGTCGCAACCGCTTGTGGCTACATGGCGGGATTGATCGGCTCCTCGAACAGTCCCGTTTCGGGCCTTGCGATTCTCACCGTCCTCGGCGCCTCGCTCTTGCTTGTCTCGATCGCTCGCGGAGTGCTGCCCGGCGGCGGCACGACGCTCGTCGCTTATGCGCTCTTCGTGACCTCGGTCGTGATCTGCGTCGCGACGATCGCGAACGACAATTTGCAAGATTTAAAAACCGGACAACTCGTCGATGCGGCGCCGTGGAAACAGCAAGCCGCACTCTGTGTCGGCGTCGTCATGGGCGCGCTCGTGATCCCACCGATCCTCGATTTGCTCAACACGGCCTATGGCTTCGCCGGTAGTCCGCTCGTGCACGCCGGTGCCGCGCAGGCACCGCTTCCCGCGCCACAGGCCACACTGATTTCGACGCTTGCGAATGGCGTCGTGCGAGGATCGCTCGACTGGAAACTCCTCGGATGGGGCGCGCTTCTCGGCATCGCCATCATCGCGATCGACATCGTGTCGAAACGCGCACGCGATTTCGGCGTGCCGCCGCTCGCGGTCGGACTCGGGATCTATCTTCCCGCGTCCGTGACGACGCCCGTCGTCATCGGCGCGCTTCTCGGATGGTGGTACCATCGCCACGTCGCCGGGCGCCCGCAGGGCCCGATGCTGCAACGCCTCGGGGTCTTACTCGCCTCGGGCCTCATCGTCGGCGAAAGCCTGTTCGGCGTGCTGAACGCCGCCTTGATCGTCGGCAACGGTGGCAAGGGTTCGCCTCTTGCCGCGCTCGTCGGCGATCGGCTCGGCGACAGCGTGAACATCATCGGCACCATCGCGTTCGCGTCGGTCGTAGCCGGGCTCTACGCTTGGCTCGTGCGCCTGGGGCGACGCAGCGCCTAGCTCGCAAACGCGCGGGCGCGCTGCGGTTTATAGGAACGCCATGGCATTTCCGATCAGCATCCTCGATCAATCACCAGTGCTTGAGGGTTCGTCTCCCGCGGATGCGATTCGCGCGACGATCGCACTTGCGAAGCGCGCCGAAGCGCTCGGATATGCGCGCTACTGGCTTGCCGAACATCATGCGATGCGCGGTCTCGCCGACGCCGCGCCGGAAGTGCTCTTGGCACGACTCGGTGCGGAAACCGCACGCATCCGCCTCGGTACACGGGCGGCGTCTTGCTCCCGCACTACAGCGCGCTCAAAGTAGCGGAGCAATTCCGCATGCTCGAAACGTTGACTCCGGGGCGCGTCGATTTGGGTATCGGTCGCGCGCCGGGCGGTACGCACCGCGTTTCGGCAGCGCTTGGCACGCGCGACGTCGACCGATTCCCGGAGCAGGTCCGCGACGTCGTCGATTATCTCGCGGGTACCATGCCAGCGGAGCATCCGTTTGCTTCGCTCGCGGCGATGCCGGCGGGCGCGAGCGCGCCCGAGGTGTGGCTGCTCGGATCGTCCGATTATAGCGCCGCACTCGCCGCAGCGTATGGGTTACCGTTCGTCTTCGCCCACTTCATCAGCGGCGACGGAGAGCGGATCACGCGGGCGTATCGACGCGGCTTCCAGCCAGCGAAACACGGAGATCGTCCGCGCGTCATGCTCGCGCTTTCGGCCCTCGCCGCAGCGACGGACGAGCGAGCCGAATCCGATGCGCAAGTCATCGACCTCTGGCGATTGTCGATTCGCCGTGGCGTGAACGCGCCGATCCCCTCGCTCGCAAGCGCGCGGACGCATCCGTACACGCTCGCGGATCGCGCGGAAATCGCGCACAACCGCGGTCGGTTGATCGTCGGAACCGGTGCTGCGGTACTCGCACGTATCGAACGGATCGTCGACGCACATGAAGCGGATGAAGCGATGGTTCTCACCATCGCTCCAACCTACGAAGGACGTTTACGCTCGTACGAGCTGCTCGCCGACGTGCGGCGAGCCCCCGTCGCGGCGTAACTTATTTTGCGCTAAGAACGAGCATCCGGAACGAGCCGGGAACCATCGTACGGCGCCCGCGCGTTTCGCCAGGCGCGGGCGTCGCGGTTTCCGTGTCTGCCGTAACGACGAGCGCGGCGTGCGTCGTCGTATCGACCGCCATCGTGCGCGCGCCCGGCGCCGTTTTCGCATTTTCCACAACCGTAAACTTGTCCGGCGAGTCCTCATGAACCACCGTCAGCGTTCCCTCGCCGTTCGAGCTGAACGCGAGCTGTGTCGCGGGATCGAACGCCGTCGCATCCGTCCCTTTACCGATCGGCACGCTCGCGACGAGCGCGCCGGTATCGGCGTTTACGATCGCCATGACGTTATTGCCGCATCCGGCAAAGAGGCGATGGTGTGCCGCGTCGATCGAGAGTCCGGTCGGGCTCTCGCAACCGGCCATCGTCCAGGTCGCCATTACGGTATTCTTCTTCGCATCGATCGCGACGATCTGCCCCTTGTCCTCGATGTTCACATAGACCATACCGTTGTTTCCAACTGCGGCAAATTCGGGAACGCCGGGAAGCGAGACGGAAGGTAGCGCGTCGCCGCTCACGGCGTCAACTGCCGTGTAATTGTTCGAACTATGATTGAATGCGAAGACGCGTTTCGATGCAGGGTCGTAGACGATCGCGTCGGGATTTTTCCCGTCGAGCGCGACCGATTTGGTAACCTTGAGCGTCGCGAGATCGACGATGCCGACGGCGTTCGCGCGCCCGTTGCTGGTAAACGCTTTCCCGAGTTCGGGCGCGACTGCGATGCCGTGCACGCCGGGCGTATCGGCGATATCGCCGACGACCGCGCCCGTCGTTGGATCGACGACCATCACGTGCGTGCCACGTGAAATGAACACGTGTTTGGACGATGCGTCGTAGGTGAGATAATCCCAAAAGCCTTCGCCGCCGACGGTGTACGTGTGCGCGACGGTGTAGGAAGTTCCGGCGGCCGCGCTCGGCGTGGGGAGTAGCGTCGTGGAAAATCCGACGGAAAGCGCGCCGAGTGCGAGCGGCGCGAGAAAACGCGAAATCTGCATGGAGTCCTTCTTCTCGCGATGATGCGAACGATCCCGGATCATGGCGCCACCGGCGTCGCCCAGGATCGGAAATACGTCGTATCCTCGGTAGCGCTCGCGTCGACGGCGATCCGTAATGGTGCGAAGCAGTCCACGGCGACCGCGAGCTCATCGGTGTGCGTTTTGCCGAGCGACGCTTCGACGGCGCCCGGCTGCGGGCCATGCGGTGCTCCCGCCGCGTGTAGGGTTACGGAGCGCGCTTCGATGCCGCGACGGCTCATGAAATTGCCGCTCGCGTAGAAAATGATCTCGTCGCAGTCGACGCTGGAGTGATTATACGGTGCGGGAATCGCGAGCGGGTGGTAATCGAACATGCGCGGCGCGAACATGATGAATGCCGCACCGGGCGCGTCGAACGTTTGGTGCGAGCTCGGCGGCTGATGCAGCTTTCCGGTGATCGGTGCATAGGCATCGGCGTTGAACGCATACGGGTAGCAATAGCCATCCCACCCGACGACGTCGAACGGGTGATTTTCGAGCGTGTAGATCGCGTTTCGACCCTTGGCCGTAATCCGAAGCTCGAACGCACCGCATGCATCGACGGGTTCGCCGAGCACGGGCAAGCGAAAATCGCGCTCGTAATACGGCGCCCACTCGGCCAACTGCCCGAATTCGTTTCTGAACTTCCGAGGGATCGTGATCGATCCGGATGACTCGGCAACGAAGAGCTGCGTCGGTTCGCTCGGCTGCAAACGATAGATGGTGCCGCAGGGGATGACGACGTAGTCGTGTTGGCGGTAAGCGAGCTCGCCAAACGGCGATTCGATGACGCCCGACCCCGATTGTACGAAAAACAATTCATCACCGGTCGCGTTCCGAAAAAACCACGTCATCGGCTCCGTTACCCTTGCCGTGGAGAGCACGATATCGTCGTTTCCTACAAGCGGCACGCGCGCGTCGATGGCCGATCCGCATCGATCGTTACGACCGGTAAACCAATGCCGATTGCGTACCGGATCGTTCGGTAGAAAAGAAACAACCGGCCGCAGCCACGGTTCGACCGCGAGCGTAGCCGTAGGTGGACGCAGATGATAGAGCAGGGAGTAAACCCCCTCAAACCCTTTCGTCGATTGCAATTCCTCGGCGAGTAACACACCATCGGCTCCGCGAAACTTCGTGTGTCGCGCGGGCGGTAGCAAACCTGCACATGCGTAAAAGCCCATCGGTCCGTCGTATTCGCTTACGCAGACGCCGGCCATTTACGGTACGACGGCGGTATCCCCCGTCGCGCAGTCGAGCGAAAGTGCGGGCGCGCCGTCGATCGCGATCGCGAACGATCCCGAGCACGTCGGTTCTGCTGCGATCGCGTCGCCGAGCTTCCAGGCGGCAGCGCTCGCAGAACCGCTTGGATCGAAAAATATCGCCCAGGGCGCGGAACCGAGCGCGACGAGCGAAACGACGGCTTCCGTATCGAGCACGATATGGCACCCTTCACCAAAGCCGGAAGCCGATGGCGAAGGCCGGCCGGGGCAAGCCGAAAAACGCGTGTGCCCAAAAGCATCGCTCGCTTCGACGAGCAACGTCGCGCCATTTGCGCTTGCGACACTACGCGAGGCATGCACCGCGGCCGAAATCGCCGTGGTAAGCGAACGGCGACGGCCCAAAGCATGTGCGATCGGTTGCACGCTCGCTGCAAGCACGACGATGAGAATCCCGATGAGAACGGCGAGCTCGATAAGCGTTGCGCCTTTTTCGGCATGTCGCGACGGCCAGGTGTGCATGCAGGTGCTAGTGCCCAAAACGAACGCCCGCAGTCATGCGACGCGGACGTTCTGTAGGGTTCGGGCGTTACGAGCGATTACGCTTCGTCTTCGTCGTCTTCGTCGTCTTCGTCATCGAGGTCATCATCCTCATCGGTGTCTTCTTCGTCTTCCAAATCACCATCGACGAGCAGTACTTCACGATCGTCGATTTCCAGAGCCATCGTCATTGCGAGATCCTTTCCTGGTTGTGCCGCCTCGCGACATGCTGCGAAGGTACACGTCTTATGTGAAGAGATGCTTAACGTCAAACCGGGCGAGCGCCGGAGCGCGTGGAAGATCCTGGAATGAGGGCTACGGTTGATCTCGACGTTGCGGCGACGGACGCGCGTGTCGATGCACTCGTGATCGGAATCGGTCGCGCGTTCCACCAAGCGGGTACGCCGAGCGACACCGTTGAGGCGGTCATGCGCGAAACGGCGCATCACTTTGCGGTATCCGTACAGGTCAACGCACTTCCCACGAGTCTAACGGTCGCACTCGGTGCGAACGATCGACAGCGATTCATCATCTTACGATTGGACCCAGGCCGGCTGCACCTCGAACGCTTATCGCTCCTCAACGACCTACGATCGGGATTGCTGCAAGGGCGCTACGACCTCATCGAAGCGCTGACGAGGCTCGCAAACATCGAGCGAGCGGAGTTGCGGCGAAGTCCGTCGATATCGATCCTCGGTTTTTTGCTCCTATCGCTCGGGGTCGCGCTCCTACTCGGAGGCGGCATCCGCGAAATCGCGGTGGCTTCGGTCATCGGCATGACGACGGGCACGCTCGCCGCGCTAGCCGCGCGAAACGCTGCAATCGATCGCATCTTCGAAACGCTTGCAGCGTTCGTCGCAACGCTCGTGATAGCGGCAGCGCAGCATCTGCTCGGCCCGATCGCGGTCTACGTCGTGATCATCGCGGGTATCGTGCAACTCCTACCCGGTCTCACGCTAACGACCGCATTGCATGAACTTGCGAACAAAAACTTGGTGGCGGGGACGGCGCGATTAGGCGGATTTCTGGTGACCCTGTTGTCCCTAGGCTGCGGGGTCGCTCTCGGCATCGCGTTGCTCGGTCCCAGTATCATCCAGGGAACGGTGCCCGCCCGCGGTGGTATCGGATGGTTACTCGTACCGGCGGTCTTAGCGATCTCGTCATCCATCGTAATCATTCTCTACGCGCGCATGCGCGATTTCGGCTGGATACTCGGGGCTTGCAGCGTGACCGTGTTGGTATCGACCACCCTCGGAACGCTCCCCGGCCATCAAGTCGGGACCTTCGGAGCGGCATTCGTCGTCGGCACCGTCGCAACGGCAGGCGAACGATATTTTCGCGTCCCACAAGCTACCTTGCTGATTCCGGGGCTATACGTACTCGTGCCGGGCTCGTTAAGCTACGAAAGCGTGCTCTTTATATTCAATCAACAACTCGCCGACGCCGCCACGGTCGCGATCAATTCGGTGCTTGCGGCCGTGTTTATCGTCGCAGGATTGCTCCTCAGTCAGATCGTTTTCCCACCGATGCAGCGCGCTTCGTTCCGCGCAAGTAGTTCTTCGGTTTAGCGATCCCGTCGTATGTTCCGGAGGTACCGTTGGAGATATTGGATCCTCGTGCGACGTGGGTTGATGGTGTGGCGTACGACGTGCAGGCGCGGAAGCTTGCCGGTTTATTTGCTG
>JBBISR010000033.1:0-32434 GCA_037441145.1 Armatimonadota bacterium | reverse complement strand
CTTCGCTGCGGTTTTCTTTGCCGGCGCAGCTGCCTTCTTGCGGGTGCTCGTCGCTTTCTTCGCTGCGGTTTTCTTCGCAGGCGCGGCGGCTTTCTTCGCCGTCGATTTCTTTGCGGTGGCTTTCTTTGCGGCCGTCTTCTTTACGGGAGCCGCTTTGCGCGCCGTCGTCTTACGGGCCTTGCGCGGTGCCGTCGTCGATTCGACGGTTGCCGGCGTTTCTTCGGTCGGCATTCCGGCGTCGGTCATATCCGATTCCATTCCGTCCTCCATCGTTCGCATACGCGAACGGTCGCGATGCATGCGTCGACGTTGTCAACGCATTTGGAAGCATCGTACAAGACTTTCACGTATCGCGCAACTCACATCCGCCGAACGGTGTTCGCGTGCGCGCATCTCGTTGTCGATTGGACGGAGACTTGACGGGGGTTGTATGCTCAATGCGTTTACCCGGCGACCTTCGCACGGGTGACGCCAATTCCAGGAGATGTCGTGGCTGCTAAGCCTTTAATCATCGTCGAGTCGCCGACAAAAGCAAAAACGATCAAGAAGTTCTTACCGCCGCGATACATCGTCAAAGCGTCGGTCGGTCACGTTCGCGATCTGCCGAAATCGACGCTCGGCGTCGATGTCGACGGCGGCACGTTCGTGCCGAAGTACCTTACCATTAAAGGGAAGGGCGACATCATCAAGGAGCTCAAGGCTGCGGTCAAGAGCGCGAGCGAAGTGTATCTCGCAACCGACCCCGATCGCGAAGGCGAAGCGATCGCGTGGCATCTTGCAGAGATCCTGAAGCTCGAAAACCCGAAGCGCATCGAACTCCACGAGATCACGAAAGACGCGGCGCTCGCCGCGCTCAAAGATTCGCACGCACTCGATATGCCGATGGTGAATGCCCAGCAGGCACGGCGCATTCTCGATCGCATCGTCGGCTATAAAATTTCGCCGCTGCTCTGGGCGAAAGTCCGCGGCGGGCTTTCCGCGGGGCGCGTGCAGTCGGTTGCCGTGCGCATCATCGTGGATCGCGAACGCGAGATTCAAGCGTTCGTGCGCCGTGAATATTGGTCGATCGCGGCGCAACTCGCCGCCGGCGACAATCCGATCGTGTTCCCGGCGGAATTGATCGCGATCTCGGGCGAGAAGCTCGACATTACAACGGAGGCGCAAGCGAACGCGATCCTCGCCGATCTCGAAGGCGCCGATTTTGCCGTGGCATCGGTCAAGCAACGCGAGCAGAAGCGTAATCCGGCCGCACCGTTCACGACTTCGACGCTCCAGCAAGAAGCGTCGCGCAAACTCCGTTTCCGCGTTCGGAAAACGATGCAACTCGCGCAATCGCTCTACGAGGGCGTGGACCTCGGTGGTTCCGAGGGAACGCAGGGGCTCATCACCTACATGCGTACCGATTCGACGCGCATCGCCGATAGCGCGAAAGACATGGCGCGTGCGTTCATCGATGCGACGTACGGTGAGGAATACTACGGCGGCAATCGCACGCATAAGCTGCGCGAGGGCGCGCAGGACGCGCACGAAGCGATCCGCCCGACCTCGATCGAGCGCACGCCGCAGATGATGGCGGGGATCCTCAAGCGCGACGAACTCAAATTGTATCAGCTCATTTGGGAGCGGCTCGTCGCTTCGCAAATGGCGGCGGCGATCTTCGATCAGACGACCGTCGACATCAGCGCGAAGCACTACACGTTCCGCGCGACCGGCAGCGTGATGAAGTTCGCCGGCTTCACGAAAGTGTACGAAGAGGGTAAGGACGACGAGAAGTCCGATGCCACTACGGCCGACGCTGCGAAAGCCGAGAAGGCGAAGCGGCCGCTACTGCCCGCAATGACGATGGACTCCGATCTCGATGCGAAGTCGATCGATGCGAAACAGCACTTCACCGAGCCGCCGCCCCGGTACACCGAGGCGACGCTCGTGAAGGCGCTCGAAGAGAATCGCATCGGCCGCCCGTCGACGTACTCGACGATCGTCGAGACGATCCAGGCACGCGGATACGTGGAGCAACTCGAACGGCGCTTCCATCCGACCGATATCGGCATCTCCGTCAACGATCTGCTCGCCGAGCACTTTAGCGACATCGTGAGCTTGCAGTTTACGGCAAATATGGAAGATCGGCTCGATAAAGTCGCCGAGGGCAACGACGATTGGGTCGAAGTGCTCCGCGAATTCTACGGGGACGATACGACGGGCTTCAAGCACGAACTCGATGAGGCGGAACGCAAGCTTCCGAAGGTCGAGCTCGTCGACGAACCGACCGACGAAATCTGCGAGAACTGCGCGAAGCCGATGGTGATCCGCACCGGTCGCTTCGGGAAGTTCATCTCGTGTACGGGCTATCCCGAGTGCAAGACGACGAAGCCGATCCTCAAAGACTCGGGCGCCATCTGCCCCAAGGACGGCGGCATGATCGCCGAACGCAAATCGCGCAAGGGGCGCACGTTTTACGGATGCGCGAACTATCCGAAGTGCGACTTCGTCTCGTGGGATCGCGTCGTTCCCGACCCGTGTCCGACGTGCGGCTCGTTCGTAACGGCGAAGATCAAGCGCGGCGGGATCATCACGTTCATCTGCTCGCTCGATAAAGAGCACGACATGTCCGCACTCGGCGGCGGCGAGCAGCCGGACGATGCCGAGAGCGACGCTTCCGAGGGCCGCGAGCTCGCGGGCTCCGCGTAGCGCGCGTTCGCGGCGCTGACGGTAACGCGTGAAACGACCGCGAATCATGCGCGGATGGACAGCGGCGCGCGATTGACGGTCATCGGTGGGGGCCTCGCGGGATGCGAGGCCGCATGGCAAGCGGCACAGGCCGGGCTGCAGGTCGATCTCTACGAGATGCGACCGCAGCGCCGTGGCCCCGCGCACCAGAGCGATATGCTTGCCGAACTCGTGTGCTCCAATTCGCTCCGTGGCGCGGCGATCGAGAACGCCGTCGGCCTGCTCAAAGAAGAACTCGCCCGCCTCGATTCGCTGATCGTCACCTCGGCGCGCGCCTGCGCCGTTCCGGCAGGCGGCGCGCTTGCCGTGGATCGCGAGCGCTTCGGCGCGATGGTCGAAGCGCGGCTCGTCGCGCATCCGAACGTGACGCTCCATCGCGAACCGATGACCGCGATTCCCGACGGGCACGTCGTGATCGCGTGCGGACCGTTGCCCGATCCGGAACTCGCCGCCGCGATCGACGTGCTGGTCGGGCGCGATCGGTTGCATTATTACGATGCCGCAGCACCGATCGTCGCAACCGAATCGCTCGACCTCACGCAGATGTATCGCAAGTCGCGCTACGATAAGGGCGACGGCGCGGATTACCTCAACATCCCGCTCACCAAAGAGCAATACGCGCAGTTCGTCCACGATTTGCGGACGCTGCCGAAACATTCGCCGAAAGAATTCGAAGCAGATTCGGCATCGGGAAAATCGCCGTATTTCGACGGGTGCTTGCCGATCGAGGAGATGGCCGCACGCGGCGAAGACGCGCTTCGTTTCGGGCCGCTCAAGCCCGTGGGCTTACGCCACCCGGAAACGCTCGTCACGCCACACGCCGTCGTGCAATTACGCAACGAAGACGCGAACGGCACGGCGCTCAATCTCGTCGGCTTTCAAACGCGCCTCACGTGGCCCGCGCAGCGCGAAGCCTTCGGAAAACTCCCCGGCCTTGCGAACGCGGAGTGGCTCCGCTTGGGCGTGATGCATCGCAACACGTTCCTCGATTCGCCGCGCGTGCTTACGGCCGACTTACGGTTGCGCGCGCTTCCGCGCGTGTGGTTCGCGGGGCAGATAACCGGTGCCGAAGGCTACGTCGAGGCATCGGCCTGCGGCATGATCGCGGGCAACAGCGCGGCACGCGCGCTGCTCGGGCGCGAGCCGCTTCCGGTTCCGAAGAACACGGCGCTCGGTGCGGTCGTCGCACACTTGCAAAATACGGAAACGGCGGATTTCCAGCCCGCGAACGTGACCTGGACGTTTTTCGATCAGCTGCCGGGCAAGCCGATCAAAGACAAGCAGCTCCGTAGGCGTGCGCTCGCCGAACGCGCGCTCGCGGCGATCGACGCCTTCGGGCGCGAGCTCGGCACCGCATCGCGCGTCACGGAACTCCGCGAACCGGTTCTCCACTAACCTCCGCGGCGGAATTCGTTTCCTTCGGCGCGCGCGCGTCGAGGGGGAAAGTACCGTACGCCGAAGGTGCGCGGATGCTATCCCACGAGGACAACGCGCTGCTGACGCGCGTCGGGCCGGGCACGCCGTGCGGTTCGTTGCTCCGTCGCTACTGGCTGCCAGCGGCTCTCTCGGGCGAACTTCCGGAGCCCGATGGGCCACCGATTCGCGTGCGCCTGCTCGGCGAGGATCTGGTGGCGTTTCGCTCGGTGGACGGCACGATCGGGCTCGTCGATGCGTTCTGTCCGCACCGCCGTGCGCCGATGTTCTTCGGGCGCAACGAAGACTGCGGCTTACGCTGCGTCTACCACGGCTGGAAGTTCGACGCGAGCGGCGCGTGCGTCGATATGCCCTCCGAACCACCGGATTCGCTCTTCAAGACGAAAGTGCGCATCGGTGCGTACCCGACATGGGAAGGCGGCGGCATGGTGTGGGCATATCTCGGCGATCCCGCGCACCAGCCGCACGTTCCCGATTACGAATTCGTGCGCGCGCCCGCGACGCATCGCTTCGTCTCGAAGCACGTCCAGGATTGTAACTGGCTGCAGGCGCTCGAAGGCGGGCTCGATTCCTCGCACGCAACGATCATGCACAACGGCAAGATCGGCGACCTCGCGTGGCTTGCCGATTACGAACGCACCGTGCCGAAAATCGACGTCGAGAAAACGCCGTACGGTTACAGCTACACGGGGATCCGTCGCGTCGGCGCGCAGCAGTGGGTGCGCCTCTACCAGTACATCATGCCCTCGATCCAGATGCGCGGCCGCATTGAGGGGCTCTTCGGCGGCAATAGCAAGTACGTCGGCGATGCCGACGTGCCGACGATCAACGGGCATCTCTGGGTGCCGATCGACGACGTGACGGTCGCGGTCTACAATTTTCTTTATTCGAGCGATCCGGAACAACCGATCACGCCCGCATTCGCGCTCGCATCGGAGCGGCGCGATGGGCGCGACCCGGATTCGTTCACGCCGGACTATCGCTCGAAATGGAATGCCGCAAACGACTACGGCATCGATCGCGCGCTCCAGAAGACCACCTCGTTTACCGGCATCGACGGCATCAATCTTCAGGACGTCGCGTTGCAAGAAGCGATGGGGCCGATCGTCGACCGCACGCGCGAACATCTCGGCACGACGGATCGCGCGATCATCGTCATGCGGCAACTGCTGCTCGCGGCGATCCGCGATGTCGAAGCGGGCCGCACGCCGCAGGGCATCGCGCCCGAAGCGTATCGCTCCGTGCGCGCGCTCGACCATCTCGTTCCCGGTGACGCCGATTGGCGCGTGGCGCTCGCCACGGAAATGCTCGCGAAATTTTGATCGGAGTGGGCTTCATGTATCGTCGTCCCGTCATCGCACGTTATGCGATCGCCGCGCTCGTTCTGTCGCTCGGTTCCGCTAGCGTTCCTTGCGCGGCGTCCGCGCAAGCGCAAGTTCCGGCGCAAGCGCTTGCGCACGTGCGCATCGGGACGCCCGGAGGCGATGCGAACGCGGAAGCGTTCTATGCCGCCGATCAAGGCTATTTCCGCAAAGCGAGCCTCGAAGCCGAAATTCAGGTGATGCGCGGCAGCGGCGCGGGAACGATCGCGGGCGTCGCCGGCGGCGCGATCGATGTCGCCGAGGCCGATCTCGTTGCGATCGCGGCGGCGCGCCAACGCGGTATCCCGCTCGTCGTCCTCGCGCCCTCGGGCATGTACGACGCGAATGCGCCGACGACGCAGTTGCTCGTCGCAAAGACCAGCGCGATCAAAACCGCGAAAGACCTTGCTGGGAAGACGATCGCCGTGCTCTCGCTCGAAGGGCCGTCCAAGGTCGGCACGTCGCTCTGGATCGATAAGAACGGCGGTCACGTCGCCGACGTGAAGTTCATCGAGCTCGGGGCACCCGAGATGGCCGAGGCGGTCGCGCGCGGCACCGTCGATGCGGCAACGATCCCCGAGCCGTATCTGTCGACTGCGAAAGAGAAAGTCCGCGTCCTCGGCGACGTGTACTCGGCGATCGCGCCGCGTTTCGAAATCTCGGCATGGGTCGCAACGGTCGATTGGGTGACGAAGAATCGCGCAACCGCGCGCGCCTTCGCGCAAGCGATGCGCGACACGGCGACGTGGGCCAACGTCGCGAGCAATCACGCGCGATCCGCCGAAATCCTTGCGAAATACCGGAAGATCGAGCTCAGCACGCTCGCACGCATGACGCGCGCGACCTACGGCGACGCCTTCGATCCCGCGCTCGCCCAGCCGCTCCTCGACGCGGCGCTGACGTACCGCTCGATCCAAAAACCCGAACTCGCCCGCGACCTTTCGGCAACCGCCACCGGCGGCTAAAGCCGGAACGCACGTCGGTCGATTACGTTCGCTTGCTACTGCCGGGCTTCTTGGGTTCGCCGCGCTTTGCGCAGCTTGTGCTTCCGATCGAGAAGAAGTGCCCCGCAGCGCAGCAGTACAGCAGTTGCGCCCGATCGCGGCAACGACGTTTGCGAAACCACTTTGGACGCATCGGGTGATGGAGGGCATGCGCAAACCGCGCATGTGTCATATGTTTGGCGGAATCGCATCCGGCAATGGTATCGTCGCGTATGCGAATCTCACGTACCGCGCGGGCCGCGATGTGCGGGTACGCACTACGCGACGGGAGGCAGCGTTGGTGCGCACCTTGGGGGTACGCACCGGTCGATGCGGGAGGCACGCTTGCGTACCGAACCGATCGCGGCGATGTCGTTGCGATACGTATGCACGATGGAGCGCCACTCTGGCAGACGAATCTCCGCGACCCGGCCTGCGATGCTGGCGACAACTTTATGAGCGGCGGTCCGTCGTGTGCGACGTGGGTAGCCTCATATCGCGGCAAGTTTCTTCTTGGAGCCGATGGGAAACATTTCTCGCTGATAAAGCGCGATGTCGTTTCCGCGATCCAGGAACGTTCTCCGAACTGAATCGTCGGCTGGAAAGCAGCTATCGCGCTCTCGTCGGATTCACAACACGGCCCGTATCTGTCATATGTGACGCTGGATGCGTTCGTGCTTCGGATTATCTCGGGCCGCACGTTCCTCGGCGCTCCGGAAATCGTCGTCGACGTCTTCTCTCCGGAAGGGTCGTCGGTTCCGATCGCAGAGCGGCATCTCCCGTTCGACGCGCACGCCTCGCAGGTCGTGGCTTTGGCCGATGAGCGGCAAATCAAGATCGCCATCCCGAGCCACCCCGGTACGTTTGCCGTTACGGCATTTGACGCGGCGCATCCTAACGATCGCGCCGTGCGCACGTTTCGTCCGAAACATCGAAGCTCGCCGGAAGAGGATACGCAAGCTTCGACCCCGTTCGCGCGCACGACGGTCGTCGACGACGGTACGACTACGTTCGGACTTATCGATGGTATCGTGTTTGCCTACAGTGATGCAGATCGAAGCATACCCCCGTTACTCGTCGCGCGCGGTGTCATGGCGATTACGGGTATCGGCCTTGCTCGCGGCCTCATGCTCGCGGACGCCGATGGCGTTGCCCTAATCGCCGTACTGGGTGCGCGAGTAACGCGCCGGTCCGTTCCGATGCGTGCGCGTCGTCCTGCGCTTCCCACCGTGTCGCGGGCTCGGTTCGTATGGGATCGGTCTCGGCGCGTACACGTCGAACGACGGTCGTATCGTTCGTGACTGCGATGGCACGCTAGAGGCCTATGCCATGCCGTAGGTCCATGGGGTTGTCGGGTTCATGCACGATCGTGTATCCTACTGTATATACATGGAAAGCCGCACGAAGATCGCCCGCTACGGGAACAGCCTCGCCGTCCGCATTCCGCGTGCGATCGCGCGCGATCTTGATTTTCGCGAGGGCGACGTCGTGACCGTCCGATCGGGAGAGTTGCATCTCGTCGTCGAGCGAGCGGCCAAATCGCGACTCGAACAGCGTTTGGAGACCGTAAGCCATCTTGAGACGGAGGTCGTTACGGGCCCGGCTCGCGGAAACGAATTGGACGGGTGAGCGTTCCCGACCGGGGCGATATCGTCGTCATGGATTTCGATCCGCAGGCTGGCCACGAACAAATGAAGCGCCGCCCGGCCCTTGTCGTATCGCCTGCGTCGTTCAATGCAACGTTCGGTTTAGCGTTCGTCGCGCCGATTACAACCAAGCCGCGTGGACACGCGTTCGAAGTGCCGCTTCCTGCGGACTTGGCCGTGAAGGGCGTCGTGATGATGCATCAGATGAAATCGCTCGATTGGCGTGCCCGGCGTGCCCTCTACACCACCGCCGTCCCGTTGGAAACGCTTGACGAAGCGCTGGAAATCGTTCGAGACATTCTGCTTTAAGCTCACTTGGCCCGAATGCAACCTCACGAGCCGTGCTCGGGTACACCCAGCGTATGAGAATTCGTTCGACGACGATCGTTGCCGTGCGCCGCGATGGCAAATTCGCGATGGCGGGCGACGGTCAGGTGACTTTCGACAAAACGATCATGAAGCACAGCGCGCGCAAGGTGCGCCGCATCGCGAGCGGCAGCGTCGTCGCCGGGTTCGCGGGCTCCGCGGCCGACGGGATCACGCTGCTCGAGAAATTCGAGAACACGCTCTCGCAGTACAAGGGCAACGTGCAACGCGCGGCCGTGGAACTTGCGAAAGACTGGCGTCAGGATCGGGCGCTACGGAAACTCGAAGCGCTGCTGATCGTCGGTAACGCGGAGAACCTGTACGTCATCAGCGGCAACGGCGACGTGATCGAGCCGGACGAAGGCATCGCCGCGATCGGCAGCGGCGGCCCGTACGCGCAAGCCGCGGCGCAAGCGTTACTCCGCAACACGCAGATGGACGCGACCTCGATCGCGCGCGCCGCGCTCGAAATCGCGGCGGATATTTGCATTTACACCAACACCGATATCACCGTGGAATCCGCCTAAAATGCCGCTCTTCGAAGACCTCACGCCGCGCCAGATCGTCGCCGAACTCGATCGCTTCATCGTCGGGCAGCACAACGCGAAGAAGGCGGTTGCGGTCGCGCTCCGCAGCCGCGTCCGCCGCGATCGCTTGCCACCCGAGATCGCGGCCGAGATCGTCCCGAAGAACATCCTCATGATCGGGCCCACCGGCGTCGGGAAGACCGAAATCGCGCGGCGTCTCGCAACGCTCGCGGGCGCCCCGTTCGTCAAGGTCGAGGCGACGAAGTACACCGAGGTCGGCTACGTCGGCCGCGATGTCGAGTCGATGGTGCGCGATCTCGTCGAGGCCGCGGTCCGCATGGTAAAGGACGAGCGCCGCAAGGATGTCGTCGAAGCTGCCGACCGCGCGGGCGTGGAACGCGTGATCGATGCGCTGCATCCCGAAACGCGGCCGCCCGCGCCTTCGCAACCGAATCCGTTTGCGAATCTCGGAAATATCTTCGGTGGCGCGTTCGCGCAACAGGCGCAAGCCGCTCAAGCGCCGCCCGCAACCCCGCCGCCCGCGAACGCGCAAAGCATCCGCGATCAGGCGCGTGCGGACATCGAGCGCGGCTTCTTCGATGTGCGTCAGATCGAAATCGAAGTCGAGGAAGCCCCGACGTTACCGATCGGGCAGATGGGCGGCATGGATCCATCCGGCGGCGGTCAGGGCGGCGATATGGGCGAGATGCTCGGCTCGCTCATGCCGAAAAAGCGCGTGAAGAAACGCGTGACCGTTGCCGATGCGCGCCGCTTATTCGCAAGCGAAGAAGAAGCGAAGCTGATCGATATGGATGCGGTCAAACGCGAAGCGCTCCGGCGCGCGGGCGAGCACGGCATCATCTTCATCGACGAGATCGATAAAGTTGCGGGCGGTGGTGGCGGGCGCGGCCCGGACGTTTCGCGCGAAGGCGTGCAGCGCGATATCTTACCGATCGTGGAAGGTTCGACCGTCACGACGAAATACGGCACGCTCACGACCGATCACGTGCTCTTCATCGCGGCGGGCGCATTTCACGTGTCGAAGCCCTCCGATTTGATCCCGGAATTGCAGGGCCGCTTCCCGATTCGCGTCGAGCTCGATTCGCTGACCGCCGCGGACTTCGAAACGATCCTTACGCAACCGAAGAACGCGCTCATCGGGCAGTACAAAGCGCTGCTCGCAACGGAACGCGTCGAGCTCGATTTCACGCCCGATGCGATCGCCGAACTCGCCGCAATCGCGACGACCGTGAACGAGCAAACGGAGAATATCGGCGCGCGCCGGCTGCATACGGTGCTCGAACGCTTACTCGAAGACGTCGCCTTCGAAGCCCCCGAGAACGCGGGGACGGTGCGGATCGATGCCGCCTACGTCCGCGAAAAACTCGGCGGAATCGCGGGCAACACCGACCTCAGCAATTTCATCCTGTAGCGGTTTCTCCGGCAATTCTCGGGTTCTCGCACGCGGCTTGCGGGCGGCCACATTTTTCATGCCCAGTCTCCGGCGCGCGTGTTCCCAGGAAAGTCTCAGGCTGACCGGTCACGATGCGCTTGCGTCGGTTACCGAGCGATAGAGGGCTGTTTCGCTAGCGGTAGTACGTTTAGACCGAAAGCCATGCCGCCCGCATCTGTTCGTCGCGGCACCGGCGTCGTCGCCGCGTGCCGGAGGTTTCTCGTGCTTTTCTCGACATTCCGATCGATATTAGTGCTCGCCGTTGGCGTCACCGCTGCCGTACCCGCCTCCGCCGACACGGTCGTTTCGCTCCTCGTACCACCGAGCTTTACCGGCGCCTTTGGCGATATTGCCAAATCGTACGAACAGGCCCACCCCGGTGTTCGGATCACGATCTCGGCTGGGGCGAGCAAGATCATCGCCGAGCAACTCGAGGCGGGCGCAGCCGCCGATCTCGCGGTCATGGGCGCAGCCCTCGCTGAAAAGACATCCTCGATCGAGCGGCCGATTCCCATCATCGCGGACCACACGGTCATCGCCGCCGCTCGCGGGGGGAAGGTCAAAACGGCGAAAAATCTCGCGATGAAGGGCGTTCGTCTCGGATGGGGCATCAAGGGCTCGATTACGGAGAAATTCGAAGACGACACCCTTGCAAACCTGACGAAAACGTACGGCGCGAGTTACGCCCCGGCCGTCATGGCCAACGTTCTCGTGCATAAAAGCGTCGGGCTTCAAGCCGAGAAAGCCGTCGAAGAAGGCACGATCGATGCGGCGATCGTTCTGGCATCGAACACGATGAGCGGAAAGACGGAGGTCATCGACCTCGGCAAGGATAGCGTCGCGGTCGTTTTTTCGGCGGGGGTCGTGAAATCGTCGAAAAACGCCGATGTCGCGCGCAGAATCGTCGCGTTCACCCAGTCGCCCGCCGGTCAAGCGATCTTAAAAAAATATCACCAGACCCTCGGAACGTAGCTCGTGCGGTTCGCAATCGGCGCGAAGCTCGGTATAGCGTTCGCTCTGATCACGGCGATCGCACTCGCTCAGGTCGTCGCCGCCCTCGTCTTTTTGAACGTGGGCCGCGTCCGCACCGAAGAGATGGTGAAGGCAATCCCGATCACGCGCGAAGTGCGCGATATCGCTTACCAGACGGTCGTCATCGAGGCCGCATTACGCGGCTGGATCGTGACTGGCGAGAAGACCTACAGCGCCGATCTCGACGACGCGCGCCGCCGCACGGACGACGCGATCACCGCACTCGCCATCTACGGGAAGAATCATCCGGCTTTCGCCGCTTATGAAGCGTCGGCGACACCGAAGATCGCGGCCTTCGACGCAATCGCGGATAAGATGCTCTCGGACCTTTCGCAAGGCCACCGAAACGCGGCCCGCGAGCAGCTCCCCCGCCTCCGCGTTGCCGGGGACGAATTGGCACATCTCGGCGATGACATCGACGATGGCGGGGTCGGCGTACCGAAGATGTACGGTACGATGTTCGCGCAGATCGTCCAGGTTCAGGCACTTGGAATCGTCTCCCTGAGCGTGCTGATGACGATATTCGCACTCTCGGCGGTCGTCGGCGCGATCCTTATTACCCGCCATCTTACGAAACGTCTGACGCGTGTAACGAGGGCGCTCACCATTATGGTCCAGGACGACTTCGGCGCCGTCGCGAGATCGTTCGAACGCCTCGCCGACGGCGACCTCCTTGTGTCCCCGCGGGTCGATCCGCCCACCGTGCGTGATGCGGATCGCGATGAGATCGGTGACCTTGTCGTAGCCTACGAGAGCCTTCGTGGCGGAATCATCGCCATGGCCCGGGGATACGGAAACGCAACTGGCCGGATGCGCGATACGCTTGGCGTACTTCGCGATGCGGGGCGCGACGTCGGCCATATTGCGGGCGATGTCGCTCGCGCGACCTCGCAATCGAGCGTCGCCGTCGAGCAAATTTCGCTCGCGATCGGCGATGTCGCAAACGGAGCCCGCGCGCAGGCCGAACACGGAATCGATATCGTCGCACGCGTTACGGGTCTCGCTCAGGAGACGGGGGCGATCGTCACGGGCGGAAACGCGCAGAACGTCTCGGTTCGCACCGCTAACGATGCGCTTGCCGTGTTGACCGAGGAGTCTGCGGCGATCGCACGAGCGGGTACGACGCTTGCGAGCGCGGCGGGCGACGCCGATCGCGAAGCCACGACGGGCGCCGAAGCCGTTCGGCTGGTGGTGGCCGCGATGGCAACGGTCGACACGGGCTCCGAGGCGGCACGGTCGGCGATGTTGCAACTCGAGGAGCGTTCCCAGGCGGTAGAACTGATCGTCGATGCGATCGACACGATTTCGGACCAGACGAACCTCCTCGCACTCAACGCTGCGATCGAAGCGGCCCGCGCGGGCGTGCACGGCCGTGGTTTCGCCGTGGTCGCGGATGAAATTCGCAAACTCGCGGACGCATCGGCGCAGCAGACACGCGAGATCGCGGTTATCCTGAGCGCGATTCAGGGACAAACGCGCGTCGTCTCGCAAGCGATGGAGACGGCAATCGCCGCCGTTCGTGGGGGGCGCGAGCGGGCGGGCAACGCTTCCTCGTCGATCGAGCACCTCCAAACGTCGATCGCACGAACGCGTCATGTGGCCGACGACGTCGCGCTGCGCGCGGATCGTATGCAGCGCGCGAATGCCGACGTCGATGTCGCCATGCGCGATGTCGCGCGGATCGTCGGTGCGAACCTCGAGGCGACATCACGTATCGGGACGGGGATCGAGGCTGCCGTCGAAGCCGCGAAGCCGATCGCGAACGCGGCGGAAAAACAGTCCGCGGTTGCGGAGCAAGTGGCTGCGGCGAGCGTCGAGCTTGCAGAGCAAGTGCAACAGATCGATAGAACGGCGGGTACGCTCTTCTCGCAGGCGGCGCAAATGCAGGATGCGATTGCCTTCTTTCGGATCGAGCACGATGGGAGCACGGCTTTGGCGCACGCCGCGGACGTTGCGCCCGCGCCCGCGCTCGCGTCGCCGTAGCCTCGAGACCGACCGAATACGCAATCACGATTTTGCGGGCGCGGTATACTATAGACACGATGGCCTACCTCCGCACGATCCTCACCGACGGTCACCCCACCCTCCGCAAGCATGCGAAGAAGGTGTCGCTCGAGGAACTTCACGATCCGCTCTTCCAGCAGCTCATCGATGACATGTTCGAAACGATGTACGAGGCACCCGGAATCGGCCTCGCCGCGCCACAGGTGAACGTCTCGAAGCGCTTGTTTGTGGTCGATCTCCAGGACGACGACCACGAGCCGGTCGCGATCGTAAACCCGCGCTTTTCGGTGACCGAGGGCGAGATCGAATCGATCGAAGGGTGCCTCTCCGTACCGGGGATGATCGGCGATCTCACGCGGTACGAGCGCGTCGTCTGCACGGGGCTCGATCGCAACGGGAACAAGATCGAGATCGAAGGAACCGGGCTTTTCGGGCGCTGCCTGCAGCACGAGATGGACCACCTCGACGGCGTGCTCTATACCGACAAAGCGAAGAACATCCGGCCGGCGGAGACGCCCGAGGAGCACGCGGAGCTTGCGGCCGTTGCAGCCGAAGGGGAAGCGATCGAGCGCATCGCCGAGTTGTCCGCGCGCTGAACGTCGCGTTTTTCGGAACGAGCGCGTTCGCCGTTCCGGTCCTTGAAGCGCTCGCCGATCGGATGCCGGTCGCACTCGTCGTGACGCAACCCGATCGCCCGTCCGGCCGCGGGAAGAAGCTCGTCGGCACGCCCGTCAAGAGCGCCGCAATCGCACGCGAGATCGCCGTCGAAACGCCCGAGCGCCTGCGACCGTTTGCGGCCGTGCTCGCCGAGCGCGCGATCGATCTCTTCGTCGTCGCATCGTACGGGCGCATCGTCCCGCAAGCGTTGCTCGACGTGCCGCGGTTCGGCTCGCTCAACGTGCACCCGAGCCTGCTGCCGTTCTATCGCGGCGCCACGCCACTGCAAACCGCGATCCGCGACGGGCATACCGAAACCGGTTGCTCGATCATCCTCATGGATGCGGGCATGGATACGGGCGACATCGTGCTGCAAGAACGCACGCCGCTCGGCGCCGAGGAAACCTACGGTATCTTGCACGACCGCCTCGCGATCCTCGGCGCGCAAATGCTGGTGCGCGCGATCGACCGGCTCGAAGCCGGAACGCTCGCGCGCCGCACCCAGGCGACCGTCGCCGCGGAACTCGGCATGACGGAAGATGCCATCGCCGCGACGCTGACCCGACCGCTCGCGAAAGGCGACTGGCTCCTCGACTGGTCCCATTCGTCGCGGCGCATCGTCGACCACGTGCGCTCGCTCGCGCCCGCTCCCGCCGCGCGAGCGGTGCTCGGCGATGGGGAACCGGCGAAGATCGTCGCACTGCGCGCGGTCGATGCCGCGGAAGCGCGCGAGCAATCGCTCGATGCAACCGCTGCGGGCCCGGGCGCCGTCGTCGCCGATGTGCCATCGGGCGAACTCTACGTGCGCACGGGCGACGGTTGGGTTTGCGCCGTTACCCTGGTGCCGCCCGGCCGCAATCCCCAAACCGGCCGCGAATTCGCGGCGACGTTGCGGCGACGCAAGGAAGAAGTCCCCGTATGAGAAGCGCCGCCCCGCCGCGAGTAAAACAGAAACCGCTCCGCGGCCCGCAAGCGCCGGAAACCGTTGCCGGTCCGCAGCGCAAGATCACCGCGCGCGAGGTCGCACTTCGCGTGATGCGCGACGTGTTCGAGCCGCCGTTTTACGGCACGCGCGCGGCGATCGACTACCGCGCCACACGCGCGGAACTCGATCCGCGCGCGCGCGCGTTTGCGACCGAACTCGCGTACGGCACGATCAAGATGCGCCGGCTGATCGACTGGTGGCTCGCGCCGTATTTACTCGAACGCGCAAACACGATCCCGAAGACGATCCGCGAAATCGTGCGCATGGGCGCCTATCAGTTGCGCGCGATGGACGGCGTGGAAACCTACGCCGCCGTCTCCGAAAGCGTCGGGCTCGCGAAGCGCTTCGGCCATCGCGGCACGGCGGGCATCGTGAACGCGGTGCTACGCCGTATGAGCGAAGTGCCGACCCCGCTCCCCGAACGCGCAGACTTCGATTCGGACGACGATTTCCTCGGGACGCGACTTTCGTATCCGACGTGGCTCGTCGCGCATCTCCGCGAACGCTTCGGCGCGGAACGCCTCGAAGCGATGCTCGAAGGCGGCAACAAACCCGCGCCGATCGGGCTGCGCATCGATCTCCGCGCCATGACCGCCGACGATGCCGTCGCGCAAATCGCCGCAGCGGAGATCGCCGCGCATGCGTCGCCGTTCGCGCGCGATGCGGTCGTGCTCGACGAGTCCGCGCCGACCACGCGCATCGATGCGCTCTTCGGCGCACGCGCCGCCTTGCAGGGCGAAGCGGCGCTCTTTCCGGTGGACATCCTCGATCCGCAGCCGGGCGAAGCGATCCTCGATTGCTGTAGCGGCCGTGGCAACAAGACGCGGCAAATCGCCGCGCGCACGGGCGATACGGGGAGCTGCGAAGCGGTCGAACTCGATGCGAAGAAGGCGGCCGACCTCAATACCGCTCTGCGCGCGGAAGGCTGGACGTCAACCGTCGTGTTCCAGCGCGACGCCGCGTTCATCGACGATGAAGCGACGCCCGTGGATCGCGCGCTCGTCGACGCACCGTGTTCCGGCATCGGGATCGTCGGCCGCCAGCCCGATGCGCGCTGGCGCAAGTCGCCCGACGACGGCGCCCGACTCGCCCCGCAGCAGCTCGCGATCCTGGAAGCCGCGGCGATGCGCGTCCGCGCGGGCGGGACGCTCGTCTATTCGGTATGCTCGACCGACCCGCGCGAAAGCGATGCGGTAATCGCGGCATTTCTCGCGATCCAGCCGGATTTCGCACGGGCGCCGATGCCGGAACGATACGCGCCGTTTCTCACGCAAACGGGCGACGTACTCGTGCCGCCCGGCATCGACGGACGCGACGGCTTTTACGTCGCGCACCTGCGCCGCGCGTGAACCCGCTCGCTCGCTTCGAACGCGCATGCGCGGTTGCGGTCGAGTCGGCGTTCGCGCGCCTGTTTCCAAGCGATTTGGAGCCCACGCACGTCGGGCGGAAGCTCGTCGCGACGATGCACGCCGAGCCGAGCGACACGTATATGGTGCGCGTGCATCCGAGCGATTACACGCGTTTCGCCGACGACCGCAGCTATCTAGAAGAAACGTGGAGCGCGCTGTTGCGCGATACGGCGGCGTCGCTCGGGCTCGCCGACGCGCCGCGGGTGGTGTTGCACGAAGACACGCGTGTAACGGCGGGATCGGTCGTCACGGAAGCCGTGCTCGACGACGTGGCCGAGCGCGTCGTGCTCGTCGTCGACGACAACGGAACCCTGCGCCGCTACGCGCTCGTCGAACGGCTCACGATCGGGCGCGCCGCGCACAACGATATCGTGCTCGCCGATCCGCGCGTGTCGCGCGAACACGCTGTCGTGTGGATCGATGCGAGCGGCGCCTTCGTCGAAGACCTTCGCTCGTCAAACGGCACGCTGCGCAACGGTTCGCCGATCGAAAGCGCGGCGCTCGGGCCGGGCGACGTGCTCCTCGTCGGCGACACGCCGATCGCCGTGGATACGGGCCGTGGTTGATCTACGGCTCGTCACGCTCGGTCTGACCGCCGCGCTTGCCGCGCTTCCGGTCGTGTTGCGCGGTCGGGGCATCGAAACGGCGGACGCCGACCGGGACGTCGACTTCGCAAATGGCATCGTTCTCGAAGTGTTCGAGGGCGCAAACGTGCGTTTCGAACGCAAAGGGCGTACGCTCTTACTCGGACGCGCGTCGAATGCGGACGTGCGCCTGGCAGACGGCAAGGTTTCGCGCTTGCACGCACGGATCGAAGCACGAGCGGATGGAACGTTCGTCGAAGATTTACAGAGTCGGAATGGAACGTACAGAAACGGCTCGCCGATCGTAGGACGGCTACGACTCGAGCCAGGCGATCGACTGACGCTCGGGGAGGCCCGAGTCGTCTACCGGGGGCTCGAACGATGGACGTAGCGGTAGGCTCCCACGCGGGGTGGCAAGAGTACAACGGCGAGGCCTTCCTCTCGGAGCGCCTGGCGCCCGGTGTCGCGCTGCTCGCCGTTGCGGACGGCTTCGGCACGATCCGCGGTGGCCCGGTCGCCGGGATCGCGCTGGAAGCTTTACGCGATGCGCTACGCCGCCGCACGAAACTCGCCTCGTTGCCGACCGCGAACCCCGCCGTACTGCGCACCGCGATCCTCTCGGCGTTCGCGAGTGCGAACGCGCGCGTGTACGCGCAAACGGGAAGCCACGAGGATTTCGTTTCCGGTGGAACGTCGCTGACGGCGATCCTCGTCGCCGGCGCGCGCGCGATCGTCGGGCACGTCGGCGAATCGCGTGCATACCTTCGGCGCGATGGCGAACTTCGCTCGCTCACCGAGGACGACGCGCTCGCATTTGCCGAGCCGCGCGCGGCGGGTAACGTGATTCCCGCGGAGGCGCCCGCGCTCTCGCTCCTCACGCGTACGCTCGGCACGCAGCCGACGCTCGAAGCGAGCATCCTCGAACTCAATCTCGCGCAGGGCGATGCGTTGCTCTTGTGCACCGATGGCGTCCACCGCCACGTCGGCGCCGAAGTGCTGACGAACGCACTGCACTTGCATGCGGCGGGGGAAGCGGTAGCGACGATTCTTGGTGCGGCCCGCACGGGCGGCAACACCGACGGCGCCACGGTCGTCGTCGTGCGCATCGTCGATGGTGCCGACGACGCGCTTACGGTACCCGCGCCGCTGCAACAGCGATTGCGCGCGGCGATCGCGATCACGGTCGTGATGCTCGCGTTCATCGCATACATCGTCGTGCAGTTCTGGCCATCGGGCGGCGCGCGGTAGGGCGATCGCGATGACGCTCGCGCTCGCACTTCGCGGCGCGCCGATGCTCGCCGCACTCGCGCTCGCCGCGACCGCCCTGCAGTTCGCCCCGCCGGATGCGGTCGGGCCGTCGTGGCTGCTCGCCGTGCTCGCGCTCGCGGCACTCGGCTGGGTGTATTGGCAACCGCGCGATGGAGTCCGCGATAACACGTTGCCCGCACTCGCCGTCGTACTCTCGGCGTTCGGGCTCGTCACGATCGCCCGCCTCTCGCCCGATCTCGCCCATCGTCAGGTGATCTGGCTCGCCGTTTCGCTCGCGCTTGCGATCGGCATGGGGCCGCTTTTCGATCGATTCCGCGTGCTCGGCTCGTACACGTATGTGTGGATTCTCGGCTCGATCGTGCTCTTCGGGCTGCTCTTCACGATCGGTCAGGAAGTGAATGGCGCGAAGCTCTGGATTCGCGTCGGCGCGATCCAATTCGAACCGGTCGAGATCGTGAAGCTCTTCGTCGTGCTCTTCATGGCGTCGTACCTCGCGCAGACCGGCGACGTCATCGCCGCCTCGAAGCCTTGGTCGCTTCGCGCAAACGCGAAATATCTCGGGCCGCTCTTCATCGGGTGGTTCGTCTCGATGGCGATCCTCGTGCTCGAACGCGATCTCGGCATGGCCGTGTTGCTCGTCGGTACCTTCGCGATCATGCTAGCGATCGCGACGCGGCGCATCGACCTGATCGCGGGTAGCCTTGCGATCTTCGGCGTCGCCGTGTGGTGGGCGGTCACGCACTACCATTACGTGCAAGCGCGCATCGCGGCGTGGGCCGATCCACAAGCCGATCCCCTCGGCACGGGCTACCAGGCGATGCAAGGCATGTACGCGCTCGCGGCGGGCGGGCTCTTCGGCACCGGGTACCGCCTCGGCGAACCGTACGACATTCCGTCGGCGGCGACGGACTACGCCTTCGCGAGCTTCAGCGAAGAATTCGGCGCGCTCGGCGGCATCGTCTTGTGTTTCGTGTTCTTGGCGCTGGTGCGGCGCATCTTCGCGGTTGCCGCGCGCGCGCCGGATCGGTACGCGAAGCTGCTCGCAGCGGGCCTCGCGGCGACCCTGGGGATGCAAACGTTCATCATCGTCGGCGGCGTGCTACGGCTCTTTCCACTGACGGGAATCACGCTCCCATTCTTCTCGTACGGCGGAAGTTCGCTCGTCACGAACTTCGCGCTCGTCGCGCTCGCGTGGTCGATCTCGAGCGTTCGGACGCGCACGGCGTAACGCGATGCGCTTCGTGTGGTGGTTCGTGCTCGTCGGCTCGGTAGCGCTCGTGGTCGCCGGATTCGTGAGCGGTCGGAGTATCGCGAGCGTCACGCCGAGCGTACGCGCGAATGCGGTGGCGATGCCCGCGAGCGAGGATCGCGCGGTCGTGCCGTTCGAGCGCGTGGCGCACGGTACGCATTCGTTCGTCGCGGTGGAAGCGGACGACCGCGAAGCCGTCGCCGCCGCGGCACGGCCGAACGATGCTCCGCACGAGCAACGCGAACGCGGACGCTTGGCGCTCATCGTGATCGTCTCGGGTGATGACGCGGCGCTCGATTCGGCGCTTCTCGCGGTGTCGGCACGCCTGACGTTCGCAGTCGCGCCGGATGCAACGGCAGAAGATCTGCATGCGATCCGCGATGCCGGCGGCAGTATCTTACTCGACGTGGCGCGAGGCGATGCGGCAAGCGCCGCCGCTTCGTTACGCCGCGTAGAGGCGGATGGACTCTTCGTGCGTGCGGGCGCATCGGCAACGCCTCCCGTCACGCTCGTTCGCGCGCTCGCGCAACGCAAGGGCGTGCTCGTCGATGCGATGCCGGATGGCGAACTGGGTTGGTATGTCGCGGCGCGCGCGCAGAAGCTGCGTCGACTCACCCGCGATCTCGTGCTCGATGCGCGCGACGATGCAACCTATGAGGCCTATCTCATGCGTGAGGCCGTGCGACTCGCGCACCGCAGCGGGCGCGCCGTTGCCGTCGCCCATGCATCGGGTCAGTTCGCGCGCATGCTCGCGGAGCTGCCCGAACTCGCGCAGCGGGCGAATGTCGATATCGTGCCCGTTACGGAACTTGCGTATATCTGAAACGTCGGAAGCCGCACTAGGCGCTCTCGGCGATCGGCAGAAACCGCGCCAATGCATCCGTGATCGGGGCGCCGACGCGCAGCGCGATCGCGCTCGGCTCGCCGTCGACGACGAAACACGTATACACCGCGTGGCCGCGTCCCGCGCTGCCGTTCGCTAGTGTATATTCGACGAGCGGAAGCGCGACGCGCTCCTGGTAGACCATCGCGGGATCGGATGGCGCCGAGGTGTCGCCCTGCAAAAAATGGACGCCTTTGCCCTCGCGCCCGAAGATCGGTTTGCCAACGTATTCTCGACGGTCGGTAGGCAAATCGGCGTACGTCGGTAGCCACGTGCGAAGGATCGCCTCGCGCACGGTATGCGTGAAGATCCGACCGCGCTCGGCGAGCCCCCACGCGATGGCGAGTGCGGCCTTCGACTGCACGAGAAGCGCCGCCGGTGGGTTGACGAGCCGGACGCGGCCCTCGGTAACGGCGGCGAAGAAGGCGGCCGCAGGTGGATCGGCAGCGAAATGTTCGAGGTGGTAGTGCCGCATGAGGACAATCCCCGATCGCGCGCGCGAGCGCCGCACCGAGGCGGGCATCCTCGCCCGCATTCGGATCGCGCTGGCCCGCAGCTACGGCGACGGCGCCGCCGATCGCGAACGCTTCCCAGATCAGAAACGGCGTTTCCGCGTTGCATTCGAGCACGCGAAACGTGCCGTCGGGAAGCCGCGCGAAATCGAAGCGCGCGACGACGCTCGGCTCGCGGTCGTACGGAACGCGAACGGCGTCGCGTGCAAGCGGCGGGATGCCGAGGGCGGCGAGCCCATCGTCGTCCATCGCCCGGGCGATCGCGGCAACCGCGCGCAAGCCGCTCCACGCATCGGCGGCGGCGGCGCGCAAGGCCGCGATTTCGGCGCGCGGCATGCGATGCGGCGCTCGCAGCGCGTATTCGTAGCCCTCGACATTCGCCCAGAACGCGGGAAACCGCGCCGCGAAAAGATCCGCGGCGCTAACCGCCGGCTTCGCCGCCGCCCGCGCCGCCGAAGCCGCCTTCGCCGCTTCCCGTTGTGCCGTGCGCGGTTTCGCCCGCCGTCGAAGTCCCCTTAGCACTCGTTGCCGCGGCGGATTTCGCCGCGCTTGCCTTCGCTGCGGCCGCTTTCGCCGCCGCGGCTTTGGCCGCACGCGCGCGGGCGACGCCGGTCGCGCCCGCGGCTCCCGCACCGGATCCTCCGCCGTGCGATGTCGCAGGCGACGGGCTCGACGTCGGCTTGACCGTGGCGGCGCTCGCGTCCGTCGTGAGGGCAAGCGATGCTGCCGCGATCGCAGCCGCGAGAAGGCGTTCGTTGAGGCGCATACCGCACGGTTCGCCCGCGATTCGCGCTTCCCCGCGCCGTTTCGCGTGCGTGCCGATGCTTCATCATCGAGCGGTGCTTGCCGGATCCGTTTTCGTATTTCACGCGTGTCGAAACGTATCGAAGGTCGATTCGACGATCGCATACATCGTCGGGTCCGCGTCGGCGAGGCGTGCGCGGGTGGCCTGTGGCCAGAGCGAGGTCGCATCGTTCACGCCGACCCACGCGCGCATCGATTCGGCAAAGTATTCGTCGATCGCCGATGCCGCATACGGTGTGACGAAACGGCGCGCGCGTGAGAACGCCATGCGGATCGCGGGGTCGCTCGTGCTGCGGTATACGCCGCCGCCGAGCGCGCAATCGAGCGCGTGGCCGAACTCGTGCGCGACGGTCATGGGAGAGGCGGAGCGCAGGTAAATCGCGCGTTCTTCGACGACGAAGAGCCCGGCCGGTGGCGCGGGCCACGTATCGATGCCGACGGCAAGTCGTCGTAAGGTCGGCGAGCATTCCGCATAGTGCGCGCCCGGCGCGAGAACGACGATCCGCACACCGGCGTCGTGGGCGTAGCGAATCGCGTGCGTGCCGAAGTGTGCCAGGGTCGCAACGATCCCGCCGCGGGTCTTGGCGTCGGCCGTAATGGAAAATTCGGTGCGTAACATCTGCGGCAGTATGCCGGGCGACCGTGAACGCGGCGTTGCGCGCCGATGAACGTTTTCGTGCGTGGCAAACGTCACGGCCCGCGAGCGTCGGGCATGGCACGATGGGGAACGATGGCTGAGCGCGCGCGGAAATCTACGGCTTTTCCCTTTACGGCGATCGTCGGCCAAGAAGCATTCAAGTTGGCCCTTACGCTCAACGTCGTCGACCCACGGATCGGCGGGCTCATGGTCATGGGCCACCGTGGCACCGGAAAATCGACGACGCTCCGATCGCTTGCCGACGTGTTGCCGACGATCGTGCGCGCGGTCGACGATCCGTACAATCGCACGCCGGCGGACGCGGGCGATGCATCGCTTCCGAGCGAGAAAATCGGCGTGCCGGTCGTCGATCTGCCGCTCGGATCGACGGAAGATCGCGTGTGCGGGACGATCGATCTCGAAGCCGCGCTCGCGCGCGGGACGAAGACTTTCGAACCCGGATTGCTTGCGAAAGCGAACCGCGGTTTCTTGTACATCGACGAAGTGAATTTGCTCGACGATCATCTCGTCGACGTGTTGCTCGACGTCGCGGCGGGCGGGATCAACACGGTCGAACGCGAGGGGATCAGCATCAAGCATCCCTCGCGCTTCGTGTTGGTTGGTTCCGGAAATCCGGAAGAAGGCGATCTGCGCCCGCAGCTCCTCGATCGCTTCGGGCTTTCGGTCGATATCCGCACGCTGACCGATCCGCACAAACGCGTCGAGATCGTCAAGCGTCGGCTCGCCTACGACGCCGACCCCGTTGCCTTTGCTGCGACGTTTGCGAAAGAACAGAAGGCGCTCTCCGCGCGGTTCGTCGCCGCGCAGAAACGCGTGCTGGAAATCGCACCGGGCGACGACGTGATCCTTGCGGCCGCCGAACTGTGCGTGCGCCTCGCGATCGACGGCCATCGCGGCGAACTCACGCTCGTCCGCGCGGCGATCGCGCATGCGGCATTCGAAGGCCGCTCCGCCGTCACGGTCGCCGACGTGCGCACGATCGCGCCGCTCGCCCTGCGCCACCGCCTGCGGCGCGATCCGCTCGAATCGGCGGGCGACGGCGACCGAATCGAACGCGCGCTCGAAGCACTTTGATGCCGCGCGGCCGATAACGATGCGCTTCACGGAGATCGTCGGGCTGGCTTCCGCGCGCATGGCACTGACGATCCTTGCCGTCGATCCCAGTATCGGCGGGGTCGCACTCGCGGCGGGCGTGGGCTCGGGGAAATCGACGCTCGCGCGAGCGTTTGCGGGATTGGTGCCCGACGAGATGCCGTTCGTGGAATTACCGGTGAGTACGACGGTCGACCGCCTGATCGGCGGGCTCGATCTCGGGCGCACGCTCGCGACCGGCACGCGGCAGTTTTCGAGCGGGTTGCTCGCACGCGCGAACGCGGGCGTGCTCGCCGTCGACGGCTTGAATCTGTTACCGGAGGGCGTCGTCGCGAGCGTGATCGAGACGATGGGTTCGGGTGTCGTAGCGGTCGAGCGCGATGGGTTTTCGCGGCGCGATCCCGCAGCGTTCGTACTCGTCGGCTCGTACGATCCGGGCGAGGGCGCCGTGCGCACGGGGTTGCTCGATCGCATCGGTCTGGTCGTCGCTCCGCAAGCTTCTGCGGATGTCGACGAACGCGCCGCCGTCATCCGCGCATCGCGTATCGTGCCGAACCCGGACGACGATGCGGCAGACGAACTCGCCGTATTGCGCGGCGCGATCGCTATGGCACGCGATATTTTACCGCGCGTAAAAATATCCGACGAGCTCTTGCTCGAACTTGCGGGTGCCGCGGATGCCCTCGGCGTCGAAGGCAACCGCGCGGACGTCTTCGCCGCGAAAGTCGCGCGCGCGGCATGTGCGCTCGCCGGCCGCGACGAGGTCGTGCAAGCCGATCTGGAGCGCGCGATGACGCTCGTGTTGATCCCGCGCGCCACGCGCTTACCCGCCGACGACGCGGAGCCGCCTCCGCCACCCCCGCCGCCGGATGCGACCGACGACAACGATGAGGACGAAACTTCGGCCGAACCGGAGCCGGACGAAAAGCGCGAGCCCGAGGAGCAGAACGCGCCCGGCGCCATGGATGAGACGATCTTCGAGGCGCTCGCCATTCCGCTACCGCCGGATATCCTCGACTTACCCTTCGCGCATGCGCGGCGTGCCAAGGGCGGAAGCCGCGGCTCTACCGTCTCCGCGAAGCGTGGACGCGCCGTCGGGCACGAAGCGGGTGCGCTTGCGGGCCGGTCGCTCGCGCTCGTGCCGACGCTCGTCGCCGCAGCCCCGGCGCAACGGATGCGACGTGCGGAGGCCGATGCGGGCAAGGCTTCCGGTGCGATCGTACGCACTGCCGGTGTCCTCGTTCGGCGCGACGACATCCGCGTGAAGCGTTTCCGCCAGAAGGCGGGCACACTGTATCTGTTCGCGGTGGACGCTTCCGGCTCGATGGCGCTCAACCGCATGCGCGAAACCAAGGGCGCGATCGCCTCGCTGCTCCAGAATGCGTATGTGAATCGCGACCGGGTGGCGCTTGTCGCGTTCCGTGGCCGCGAAGCCGAATTACTCTTGCCGCCCTCGCAGAGCGTCGAGCGGGCAAAGCGCGAACTCGACGTGCTCCCGACGGGCGGCGGCACCCCGCTCGCAAGCGCACTCGTGCTAACGCGCGAACTCGCTAAGCGCGAAGCCGCGCGCGGGACGGCAACGACGGTGCTCGTGCTCATGACGGACGGCCGCGGCAACATCGCCTTGCACCGTGAGGAGGGGCCGCCGCCGAGCCGCGACGCGCTTCAGGCCGAGGTCAGGGCGCTCGCGCTTTCGCTCCGGGCAGATGGCGTGCGCTCCGTCGTCATCGACACGCAGCCCGCATTCAGGTCCCGCGGTGACGCGGCGCAACTCGCGGCGCTCCTCGACGCCCGCTACGTCGCGCTGCCGAACGCCACGGCCGACCGCATCGTGGGCGCAATCGCTCTGTAGTACCAACCGACGCTACGCAAGGGCATCCGCGATGTCCGTCTGCGCGAAATCGTTTCCGACGAAGAGCAGTGGCTCGCCCGTCTCGACCGCGAGCGCGTAGGCGACGCAGTTGTTGAAATTGAGCTTCGCGGGGTGCAGCCCTTTCCCGTAACGTCGGTAGGCGCGGCGTGCCGCACGCGCGTCGCGATCGGTAAACGGCACGATTTCGATCGCGGCTTCCGCGATCAGAAGATCGAGTCGCGCGAGTCCGTTCGCACCGTGACGGGTTTCGATGACGACGCTCGTTTCGAACAACGTAACCGCGGAGCAACGCCGGCGCGGTTCCCGTTCGATCGCTCGCGCAAGCGTTTCGGCTTCGGGTTCGTTCTGAAGAATTGCGATCAGCGCCGAGGTGTCGATCACCATCTTACGTCGGTAAGCCGTGGGCGTCGAAGCCGAGAATCGCATCCGCGTTGCGATCGTCGAGCACGGGCAGCGCCGCGCACTCGCGCCCGATCCGCAAGATCTCGTCCGCCAACCGATACGGTTGCGCGCGGCGCACGCGTTCGAGGCGCTCTCGGAGCGCGTTAATCACGGCCTCCGTGAGCCCCTCGCCGGTCTCTGCGACGAGTTCGCGTGCTAATCGATCGGCTTCGGGATGCTTTACGCTGAATGCCATTGCTAGATTCTAGCTGTAAGTCTATACGACGGTCAAACGCTTCACCGTATGCGCGGTCGATGACGGACGCTGCCGGGCGGCCCTGCGCGTGTGGCAATCGTCACCGCCCCGCGAAGCGCGCAGGGGTGAGAATGCGAGGAGCGCGATGGATGTACTCCTGGGAGATTCCGACTTTTGAGCAAGCCCGTGATCGTCGCCGTGAACGGCCTCGAGAACTTTAACCGGTCGATCTGGGACGACGTGCGCGCGGAGCTGGCTCCGGACGCCGAACTGCGCCAATTTACGGACGCGGACGTCAAGACGCCGGAGCTCGAAGCCGCCCTTGCGGAAGCGGATTGCGTGTTTCTCTCGATGCTCAACATCAAGAGCGATGCCGACTGGCTTGCCCCGCGCGTCGATGCATCGCGCACGAAGACCGTCTTCGCGTACGAGTCGATGCCGGAAATCATGCAGCTGACGCGCGTCGGCGAGTATCAGATGCGCAACACCAAAGGCATGCCGCCCGCGCTCCGCAAGATCGCGCGTATGCTCGCCGGTGGCCGCGAAGAAGACACGCTCTACGGCTTCACCAAGATGCAGACGTTCATGAAGGCCGGTATGCGCTTTATGCCGTCAAAGATGAAAGATTTCAAGAACTGGATGACGGTCCAGCTCTATTGGAATCAGCCGCTCGCGACGAACATCTCGCAGATGTTCCGCTTCATCTTGCGCGAGTACAACGCCGTACCGCTCACGGTGAACGCGTCGATCGACATCCCGATGATGGGCGCCTATCATCCGGATGCACCGAGCTTCTTCAAGGACGTTAAGGCGCTCGATAAGTGGTTTGCCAAACGCGATAAGAACGTGAAGCGCGGCGGCCGCGTCGGTATATTGATGTTTCGTAAACATCTCGTGCAAGAACGTAGCTACATCGACGACACGATCCGCGCGTTCGAAGCGGCGAACCTCCAACCCGTGCCCGTGTTCGTTGCGGGGATCGAAGGCCACGTCGCCGTGCGCGAATGGTTCACGCACGCGAAGCTCGATTTCATCTGCAATACCATCGGCTTCGCCTTGATCGGCGGGCCCGCGGGCGCGACGCAGGCCGGGAAATCGGCGGATATCGCACGCGAGATCCTCTCGACGATCGACGTGCCGTATGTCGTCACGCAACCGCTCTACATGCAGAACCTCGAGCAGTGGCGCGCGAACGGGGTCGGCCCCGTGCAGGCGACGATGCTCTTCAATCTACCCGAGATGGACGGCGCGACGATGCCGATCGTCCTCGGCGCGATCGACGACGGCCGCTTCCGCACGGTGCCCGAACGCCTCGAACGGCTCGCGAACCTCGCGAGCAAGTGGATCGCGCTGCGCAAGAAGCGCAATGGCGAAAAGAAGGTCGCGGTCATCGTGTACGACTTCCCGCCGGGCGTCGGCAAGAAGGCCACCGCCGCACTGCTCGACGTACCCGCAAGCGTGCTTGCGATCTTGCGCCGACTGGAGCGCGAAGGGTACGACGTCGGCACGCTCCCGGCCGACCGCGACGCGCTCTTACGCATGGTCGAGGAGATGACGGAGTTCGACTCCGCCCTCGCGAGCGGGACGAAACCGAACGTCGTGACGCGCGAAGACTACCGCGCGTGGACGTCGCCGTGGGAGCGTCAGGAGCAAGAAGAACGCTGGGGCGCGTTTCCGGGCGAAGTCGCACCGGTCGGGCGTGAAGCGCTCTTCGTCGGTGGCTTGCATTTCGGGAAGATCTTCATCGGCATCCAGCCGCGCCTGGCGATCGACGGCGATCCGATGCGCTTACTTTTCGATAAGAAGAGCGTCCCGCATCACCAGTATCTGTCGTTCTATCGGTACGTGAGCCGCGGATTCGGCGCCGATGCGATGGTGCACGTCGGCATGCACGGTTCCGTCGAATGGCTCCCGGGCTTGCAACTCGGTTTGACGGGGCATTGCTGGTCGGATGCGCTCCTCGGCGAAGTACCGCATCTCTATCTCTACGCGGGCAACAATCCGAGCGAATCGACGCTTGCAAAACGGCGCGGCCTCGCAACGATGATCTCGCACGGCATGCCCCCGACGAGCCGCTCCGGACTCTACAAAGAGCTTACGGTGCTCAAGGATATCCTCGCCGATTATCGTTCGCGCGATACGGGCGAAGCAACGGTCGTCGATGCGGATTTCGAAGCGATCTTCGCGCGCTCCGTATCGGCCGCGCATATCGATGAAGATCTCCCGCGTACGCCCGACGAATCGCTTCGCGCGTACGCGAGCCGGCTCTACGCCTATTTGCAAGAACTCGATCAGAAACTGATCTCCGATACGCTGCACACGTTCGGCTCGGCCGCCGCACCGCAGGCGCAATGTTCCATCGTTACGGAAACGGTGAAGGCGCGTGGGGGAGCATCGTCGCTCGCGCAATTCGGCGTGAACCATCTCGCGCGCGGGATCGCCACCGATTACACCGATCTCGGCAGCAGGGCACGCGCCGGCGACGAGCATGCGATGGTCGCACGCAATACGATCGATGCGGCATGCGTGACGTTTGTGGAACGCAGCGTCTTCGGCGATGGCAACGTGGCCGCGGCGGCGCAAGCCTTCGGCATCGTCGATACGGAGATGCTCGCGCAACTCGAGCAGATCGCGGCGGACGGCCGCAAACTCCGCGATGCGCTCTCGGATAACGGCAAAGAACTCGATTCCGTCGTCCGCGGCTTGCGCGGGGGATGGATCGAACCCGGCCCCGCGGGCGATCTCATCCGCGACGGTGCGGAAGTGTTGCCGACGGGCCGGAACATGCATGCAGTCGACCCGTGGCGCCTACCGACGGAAGCTGCGTGGCTTCGCGGCGCGGCGATCGCCGATCGCCTGATCGAGCGGCATCGCGCGGAAAACGACGGTGCGTATCCGGAAACGATCGCGCAAGTGCTCTGGGGCCTCGACACGATCAAAACGCGTGGCGAAGCGGTTTCGGTTTGCATCCATCTCATGGGCGGAACGCCCGTGCACGATGGTCAGGGCAAGATCGCGTCCTACGATTTGATCCCGATCGCGCAGATGACGCGGCCGCGTATCGACGTGCTCATGAACGTGAGCCCGGTGTTCCGCGATCAGTTCGGGCTGCTCATGGATTATCTCGACGATCTCGTGCTGAAGTGCGCCGCGGCGGAAGAAGATCCCGAGCAGAACTATCTCCGCAAGCACGTCCTTGCGGAAATGGCGAACGGTGCGACGATGGAGCTCGCAACGGGGCGCATCTTTACGCAGGGTCAGGGCGACTACGGGAATTACGTCGACGATCTCGTCGACGAAGGCGCGTGGAAAGACGACTCCGATCTCGAGGCGATGTTCCTCAAGCGCAACGCGTTCGTCTACGGCAACAAACGCAACGGGCAGAACGCCGCGGGCACGCTCGATCGGTTGCTTGGAAGCGTCGGACGCGTATGCCAGGAAGTCGATTCGATCGAATTCGGCGTCTCGGATATCGACCATTACTTCTCGTCCTCGGGCGCGCTCTATCTCGCGGCGAAGAAGCGCGCGAAAGACCCATCCAAGGTCAAGCTCAACTACGTGGAATCGTTTACGGCGGAAACGCGCATCGACGACGTCGAAGCGGTGTTGCGCACGGAATATCGTACGAAGCTTCTCAATCCGAAGTGGTACGAGGGCATGCTCAAGAGCGGAAATTCCGGAGCTGCGGAAATTTCGAATCGCATGACGTACATGCTCGGCTGGGATGCGGTCAGCAATAAGGTCGACGATTGGGTCTACACGGAATCGGCGAAGACGTTCGCGCTCGATGAAGCGATGCGTGAACGCTTGACCGCGCTCAACCCACAGGCGATGCAGAACATCACGAGCCGCTTACTCGAAGCAAACGGCCGCGGGCTCTGGAACGCCGATGCGGAAACGATCGAACAACTCAAGGCGATTAGCGAATCGCTCGAAGACGCACTCGAGGGCGTGTGTTGATTTGAGCAACAAAAGGAACGTTCTCCTCATGCGGTATCTGTTCGCGATTTGGGCGGTCTTCGAGTTGATCTGCGGGTTCATGTCCGTGTTCGCGAAAGAAGGCGGCGCCGCGCTCATCGGATGGAAGCCGCCCGCTGGCTGGACGGGCGATCTCGTCGCCGCGACGCAGCAATACGGGCTCGCACTCTTCGTGCTCGCTGCGGTGTATTGCGTCGCCGCGACCGACCCGAAGCGCTATTCCGCGCTGGCGTTCGTCGCGATCGGCGAACAGGTCGTGCGCATCGGTATTGCGGCGCTCGAGACGTGGCGCGTGCACGTCTCCGATCTCGATGCGTTTCTCGTGCAATCGGCGCTCTATCTCTTCGTCGCGGCTACGTTCATCACGGTTCGCGCCCGTGAAACGGTTCAGGATGCATGAGATGACGCGGCAATCGTCGGGCATCGCCCTCGGACGCATCGCGATCGTCGGTGCGACGAAAGAACTGCATAATATGTTACGGAACGGCGCCGGTCTTTCGGCTGCCGGGCATGGAGCATTCCGCTCGGGGATAACGCCCGTCGCCTATGCCGGGCACGACTTTCGCGCATACGATACGATGACCGTCGGCGGTGCGCTTGCCTTTTACGCTTCGCTTTCGCGCGAATGGAATGCGTCGCAGGCGGCTGCCGATCTCGTGCTCGCGGATCTCGACGAGCGTTTGGATATCCGGCGCCTGAAGAGAGCCTTCGCCCGCGCGCTCGCACTCGCGATCGTCGTTGCGAAACCCGCGAACCTCGTCGTCGTCGAACACGGCGAACAGTTCGACCAAGAGCCGCCGAAAGCGCTTCTCGATGCCGTGGTCGCGCGCACGCCGAACGCGATCGTGACGTACGCGGATGTGGATCACGCGGTGACCGGGACATTCGCACGCACCCTGCACGCAGCGCAATTCGTCGCGGAGTACGTTCGATGATCGTCGCCCTCTCACGCAAAGAATTCGCGCAACGTCGCCTCTATCTCGCGATCGGGATCTTCGTCGTGTGCGCCGTGACCGCGATCATGCCGTTCTTTTACTTGCTCTCGCTCAACGGCGCCGAGCACGCGCGGAACGTGAACGATACGGTTCGCAACGTGGTGCACGATTTCGGCACCTATCGCACCTTCGTCGATCGGACGTGGCTCGGTACGGCGTTCGTCGAGCTGCTCTTCGCCCTCGCCCTCGTCGCCGGTTCGCCCGCGATCGCAGGCGAGCGCGACGGTCGGACGTGGCCGTTGCTCTACACGTCGGGCGCGGATCGGAACGTCGTCGTTGCCGTGAAATTCGTGCTGATCGCCGTCGGGCTCGCGCTTGCGACGATCGCGAGCGCCGGCGTGATCTCGGCCGTTTCGGCAGCGCGCGGGCTACAGTTTTCCGCAGATCACGCGGCGATCGCTCTTGCGATTTCGTGGTGCAACGCGCTCGCGTTTCTCGGCCTCGTTTTCGCAACGAGCGCGTGGTCGAAACGCCCGATCGTTGCAGGCGCTTGTGCCGTTGCCATCGGATTCGCGTTTGTCGGCCTTTTCTCACTCGCACATTTCAACGCGATGGCGTTGTCGCTTGCGATCTTCGCACCCGATGGTGCGATCGTGTGGGGCAACGTCGTTTTCTCGGCAGCGTTCTCCGGGATCTTTATGATCGCCGGTCTAGCGGCTACGTATGCAGGGCTCGACGTGCGTCGAGCAAGTTAGGCGTACGCGAAGTTTCCTTTTTTCAAGAACTACTCCGGAGGACGTTATGGGCGCTTGGATTTCCATCAGCATGTCGATCGATCTTACTTCTCGTCCAGGAAGCGCGGCGCGACTCGCCGAGCTCATCGAGTCGACGGCCGGCACCGTCGACGTCATGGCGAACGCCACGACGAACACGCTAACGTTTCGCATGCAGTACCCGGGCAACCTCACGGCGATCATGCATCGCATCAAAGCGATCGGTCTCGTGATGCCGCAATCGGCGGATGTCGTCTTGCCGGTACGAAGCCTCGCGATCCCGGAATTGAAGAGCGATGCGATTACCGTCGCTGCGATCCTCAACGGGCCGCCGACCGCGATCCCGCGCATGGATACGGGGCCGCTCGTTTCGGGCGAGGGCATCTCGAATGCACGCTTCGTCGACGGCAACTTGCACGCGACGATCGTGCCGACGAGCATGACGCTGCAAACGATTTGGGACGTGTTGCTCGAGAACGGTCTCACGGTCCAAGACACCCCGACGCTGGTCGCCCTCCGCCACATCTACTAGTTCTGGGGCGTCTTTTTTCCGATCTCTGCGTCAGCGCGGGGGCTCACGGCCATAGGGCCGCTACGCCCCTG
>JBBISR010000032.1:0-38406 GCA_037441145.1 Armatimonadota bacterium | reverse complement strand
GGCGGCGGCGCCCTCGGCTCGCTTCGAATATCACTCGCGATATGAACGCCGCACACCCCGCGCGGGCCACGCGTCAGTGCGCGTCGCTTCGCTCGCGCCGGGCTCCTTATTTGGCTTTGTCGATGCCTTGTTCTAAGTAGGTGCGGGAGAGGGTTACGTATTCGGCTGGAGCGTGCTCTACCCAGTGGACTGCGGGGCCTTCGAGGGGCTTCTTGACTTTGGCGGGGGCGCCCGCGGCGACGACGAGTGGGGGGATCGTGTCGTTTGCGGCGACGACGGAGCCTGCCGCGATGAGGGATTTCGTGCCGACCTTCGCGCCGTTGAGGACGACGGCGTTCGAACCGACGAGGGCGCCGTTTTCGATCGTGCAGTCTTCGAGGATCACGCAGTGGCCGATCGTGCAGTCGTCGCCGACGATCGTCGTCGCTCCGTGGCTGACGTGCAGTACGGAGTTGTCTTGCACCGACGTGCGGTTGCCGACGCGGATCGGGCCGTTGTCGCCGCGGATCACCGTGCCGAACCAGATGCTCGATCCCTCGCCGATTTCCACGTCGCCGATCAACACGGCGGTCGGTGCGATGAACGCCGAGGATGCGACCTTTGGGGTCTTGCCCTTGTACTCGATGATCACGAGGTGCCTCCGGTGCTGGGTGGTGCGCACCGCCCCGATGGCCTGCGCTTCCTTGCGAGCGTTCTCGGCGCAAGTGTGAATCTTTGCCGTTCGTCCGAAAGTGCCGTAGCATGCAGAGAAAACGGCGTCGGCGCGCCGAATCGCGGTTCTTATGAGCGAGCATCGTCACGCGACCCCACTCCGCGGCACCAAAGTCACGCCGCGCCCCCAGCTCGGCGATCCGCGCTATCGTGCCGTCAATTTCGCGTACGCGGGGAAGGCCGGGCACATTCACGAGGTCGTGAATATCGATGGCAAAGAGCTTGCGAAGGTCGGCTTCGACGATCGCAAGATCGTCTATTACTTCCTGGAAGATCTCGAGCGCGACGACGATGCGACGAAACGCACGTTCCATGACGATCCGACGCCGTAACACCTCGCCATAAATGAAAACGAGGCGACGTGCCGGAGCGCGTCGCCTCGTTGCATTCGGACTTCGGCCGAATTTAGTTCGTGCGCTGTTCGATCGTGAAGATGAACGAACGCGGCGGGAGGCCGAAGCGCTCGTAGCCGGCATTGAGCGTGTTGTTATAGTTCGGGTTCGCGGCGAAGTTCGGGTTCAGGAGTGGCACGGTTCCGTAACCGATGCGGCCGTACGTGTCGACGGCGTTGTTGAATGCGTTCGATACGCCAAAGTTCAGCGTCGTGCCGCGGAAGAGCGTCTTGCTATACGAGAGGTTCGCATAGGTGTACGCCGGGCGGACGAGATCGTTGTTGTTCCCGATGTAGTATTCGTCGATGCGGAAATCGCCGCCGTGACCGTCGCTTGCATCGAGCGAGAGCGAGGCCTTTTGTAACGGTAACGATACGATCTGGCCACCGTTGGTGATGCTGGAGTTACGCGCGAGAATCGCCGCGTTGACGCCGTTACGCACCGACGACGAAACGTCGTACGACGCATCGAAATAGATGCGGTTCGAAGCGCGCAGACGGCCGCTGATCTCGATGCCTTGCGACTTCGCGCCCGCGGCGTTGAAGTTCGTGGTGACGACGAGATTTGCGATCGACGGATTCGGCAAACGCGATCCGCAGACGCCGGCGATCTTGGCGAGATACGCGTTGATGAACTGTTGGCTGAGTTGGTTCTGGACCGTCGATGCGGGTGCGGCGCCCGAGAAGATCTGGTTCTGCTCGTTCGTGTTGTAGATGTCGATGTTGATCGACGTATCGCCGACGAATCGATGTCCGTAGGCGACTTCGATATCGTTCGCTTTTTCCGCGAGCAGGTTGGAGTTCGCCGAGGAACCGATCGAATAGGTCGATGCGGAACCGCAATTGAGATTGTTGCTGACGGCGACGAGATTGGTTTTCCCGTTGACCGTTTCGGCTGCGGGGATGCCGTCCGATTGTCCGCCGGTAAGGCGGAACACGTCGTTCGCGCTCGGGCGGAACACGAGCGAAAGGCGCGGTTCGAAGTACGTGGCTTTGGTCACGTCCGAGTGCTCCGCCCATGCGTTGAAATACGCGCTGAACTGCGAGCTGAACCGATAGTTGTCGCGAAGGAAGAACGACTGCTGGTTCGAGTAAAGCAGCGGCGAGAGCGCGATGCCGCCGTTCGGAAATTGCGCGTTTACCTGTGGGATCGGTGCGTTTGCTCCCGCAACGGTCGTCTCGAGCAATTTCTTTTGCGTTTGCTGATAGTAGCCGATACCGAGATCGTTGTTCCCGGCGATGAAGTCGTCACTGATCAGGTTGCCGTAGGTCTTGTAGACGTTACGCGTTTGGTTCGTATTCTGCGCGAGCGGGTTCGGATTGCCCGCGGCATCGGTTGCCGCGATCGCATCGCGGTGATACAACACGAAATAATTGTCGACGAACGAGTCGAGGACGAGCGTGTTGCTCACGCCGAGCTGTTGCGTGAGGCGTGCGTGGTAATCTTGGCTGTTGATCGCCTGCCACGCGCCGAGGCCGCCGCCGGCCGGGCCTGCGGTGAGTGCCGCATACTGTTGGAGCGAGTAGCACTTATTGCCGCCGTCGGTCATGCCGACGATGCCGTTCGGGCACGTCGGATCGGCGCCGACGTTGCCTTGGTTTGCGGCGAGCTGCAGTTCGTACGTGTTGAAGTCGTTATCGCCCTCGCCCGTCTTGTCGTCCCACGAATTCGCGCTTACCGCGGTCAGCGTGAGCTTCGTCGATTTCGTAAGGTCGTAAGAGAGCTTCGCGAGATCGTTGTGGAGGATGTAATTTCCCGCCACTGGGTAGGTCAGGAAGTTGCGCGTCGCCGTGGTGAAGTCGCCGTTGGTGAGGCCCTGTTGCGTGATCGGCCCGGATTGAAAGTTACCAAACGTGCCTTCGACACCATGAACGAGCGCGAAGCCGAGCTTTCCGTATGTGCCCGTGCCCTGGAACACGGTAAGTTGACGGCCCTGATCCCCGATACCGTACTTCGCCGAAAACGTCGGCTTGGACGAGGGATCGATCGTCTGGAGATCGATCGTGCCGCCAACGGTCGAGACGCCGTAAAGCCCCGTCGCACCGGCGCCGAACGTCACTTGCGTGTTACGGAGCGCAAACGAGGGCGAATCCTGGAGGTTGAAGCCGCCGCCGTTACCGGCGAAAACGCCGACCGGGCCGATCGGATGGCCGTCGATCAGGAGCTGCGTTTCCGAAGGCTTGAGGCCGCGGATGTTCGCGTAAATATCGTCGCCGACCGAAGAGCTCTGGCCCTGGAGCGTGACGCCGGGCAGGGTGTTGAGCTGGTCCGCGATACGGATCTGATTTTCGCGCTGCAAGAGCGACGAATCGAGATCGCGCGAGATCGTCGAGCTGGTCTGCAGCGTATCCGCGCCGCCGCCGCGCACGGTCGTGCGCCCGATGGTCTTCAAGTCGCCGCCCGATGCGGCCGGAGTGATCGCGAGCGTGACGCTGCCCGTGCCGCCAGCGGTGACCGCGACGTCGGTCGAGCGCGAAGCCTGGTAGCCCGTGGCATCGATCGTAACGGAGTAGATGCCGGGTGCGAGATCGGCGAACGAAAACGATCCGCTCGTATCGGTGGTGGTCGTCGCACCGGCTTTGGTGCCGCCGACCAGGGTGACCGTGGCCCCCTGAATCGGAAGATTGGTCTGTCGGTCGATGATTTGGCCGGTGATTTTGCTGGCAACGGTTGCCTGCGCCTCGCTTACAAGAGGCGCGCAGACAGTGGTCATGCCGAACGAAATCGCGGCGATCATCGAAGCAAGGCGCAGGTTGCGCATATTGCATCCTTTTCGAACGCGTGCGAAGGGGGCCAGACGCGATTGCGGAGCCCCACGCCTTCAGCCTAGTTACGCTGTCTTAACAAACCCTAAACATTGCTCGAAGATATCTTAATATTAAGACAACGTTCCGCCTGACGCGTTACACTCACAGACGGTTTCGCACCATTTGACCATCGTTTTCTTCGCTGGAGGCTCGTCTTGGCAATCATTCCCATGGGTCCGCCACAGAGCGTTCCCATCTTTAGCGGCTTCGATTACGTCACCGTGGACGCCGAGCATCGCCGCGTTTACGCCGCACATGGCGGGAGTAACGCGCTCCTGATCGTGGATGCGGATACCGGGAAAGTCTTGCGCCAAGTCAAGGTCGGCCCGATGCACGGCGTTGCCTTCGACCCGGCATCGGGTCACGTCTTTACAGGCAACGGCGACGACAAATCCGTGAGCGAAGTCGATCCCGAAACTGGCAAAGTGCTGCGCTCGGTCGATGTCGGCGGGCTCGTGGACGCGGTCATCATCGATGCCGCGACGCATCGTTTGTACGCAGATGAAGACGATGGCACGCATCTCTACGTCATCGATACGGCGACGATGAAGCTTGTGAAATCGGTCGATCTCCCGGGGCACAAACCCGAGTATCTCGCGGTCGATCCCGCAACGCACAACGTGTATCAGAATATCGCGAACACCGCAGAACTCGTCACCGTCGACGGCACAGCACTCAAGGTGATCGCCGACGTAAAGACGCCCGAACTCACGAACAATCACCCGTTGCAGTACGATCCGCAATTCAAGCAAATCGTTACCGGTGGTGCGAACGGTGTCTTTAGCGTCTACAGCCCCGCGGGCAAAAAGCTCTTCCAAGTCGACGGCCCCAAAGGCGTGGATCAATGCGATCTCGATCGTGAATCGCACACGATGGCATGCGCGGGACGCGGCGAAACGCCGGGTAGCAGCATGATCACCGTGATGGCGCTGCAAGCGAATGCGGCACCGAAGATCGTCGCGCAACTACCCGTGCATGCGGGCACGCACACGATCGCAATCGACGGCAAGACGAAGAACATGTGGACGGTGTATGCAAGCCCGGACGGCTCGGGCGATTTCGTCCAGCGCTACTCGCTCGAAAAGTAGCTTTCGCGCTCCTTCTCTACTTCCCTAACGACGGAATCAAGGAAGAGCTCTCGCACGCGGGGGCTCTTTTTTCTGCGTACATGGATTATCCGACGCGTTCGCCGATCGAACATCCAGGAGCTCGCCAAACAAGCGACAATCGTCGAATGATGCTTCTCGCTAAGCGGATCGCAAGCGGTGGCGCGATCGTCTGTGCGATGCTCGTCGGTATGCTGGTCATCGGGGTGCCGGTGCCGATCGACGAACGCATCGTCTTGCGCCCACCATCGGCCAATCGCGCGGTTCCGCGCGACGTCATCGCGCAACGGCTCCGCACGCCCGACGGTGGCTACGTCGAAACGTGGAGCGTTCTCGGGAGACGTGGCATGCCGTGGGTGCTTCTCAACTACGGAAACGCGGCGGATCTTCGCGGCACCCTCCCGGTCGCGCGCTGGTTTGCGCGCACGACCGGCGCGACGGCCGTGATGTGGGACTATCCGGGCTTCGGGATGTCGAGCGGGCGCCCCGATATTCGCGCGATCCGGCACGACGCGCTCCTTCTCTACGACGATATCCGCGCGCGCAGCGGCGTTACGCCCTGGGTTTACGGCGTGTCGTTCGGCACCACCGTGGCGGCTTGGATCGCGCACGAGCGCATCGTGCGCGGTACGATCCTGCATGCGCCTCCGGCCGACGCGATATCAGAATTTACATACGGACGCGATCGCTGGTTCCCATGGCCGTTGCGACGGCTACGCCCGGCTCCGACGGACGCGGTCCGCGATGCCTTCGCGGTGGCCGCAACGCTCCGAGCGGTCCGAACGCCGCTGCTCGTCCTGCACGGCACCGACGACACGCTTATCCCAATCGCGCACGGTCGGCGCGTCTTCCGTGAGTCCGGTTCGCGCGAGAAGGAGTTCGTCGCCATCCCGCATGCCGGTCACGGCGACGTGCGCTACGACGCAACCCCGGCGGGAGCGGCGATCGCGGCGTTCGTGCGCCGCAATCGATGAGGCTGCGGAGCGTAAAATGCAGGCCTTGCGGCAGGGTGCCATCCCAGGGCGCCGAACAGTTTGCAGTCGCCCGATCATGCCGTCGTAGCTCAGTTGGTAGAGCAGCTGATTCGTAATCAGCAGGTCAGCGGTTCGAATCCGCTCGACGGCTCCAGTTCATCACCCCGCGTTCGCGGGGTTTTTGATTTCAAACGAGCCGATGCGCATGCCCGTTTCGCTCGCGGGGCCACGGCGCACGTTGTTGCGATTTTGCCGTGCGAACGGTGATCGCGCGAAGGCATCCGCGCTCATCGGCATGGCGTGTCCGTAACCTTGCAACGCCCGGCAACGTAGCGCGGAAAGTGCGGCCGACTGCGCCGCCGTCTCGACGCCCTCGGCGATGACATCGATGCCGAGGCTCCGGCCCAGTTGCAGGATGACGCCGACGATCGTCTCGTTCGCAAGCCCTAGCCCCGTGCCGCCGCTCACGAACGAGCGGTCGATCTTCATGCAAGCCACGGGCAACGTATTGAGATACGCGAGCGACGAATAGCCGATGCCGAAATCGTCGATGCACCACCGTACGCCAAGTGCGCGCACGGCATCGATCGAACGCGATCCATCGGCCTGATAGCTCACCAGCGCCCCTTCGGTAACTTCGAGCACGAGCCGGCTCGCTACGATGCCGGTAGCGGCGAGCACGGCAGCGACCCGTTCGGGAAAATCGTCCTGCGCGATCTGCAAGGGGGACACGTTTACGTGGAGATCGACCTGCTCGTCGAGTCCATCCGCGATCATCGCGGCGAAATCCCGACACGCCCGTTCGAGGATCCAGAAGCCGAGCGGGACGATCGTCCCGGATCGCTCGGCCATCGCGATAAATGCGCTCGGCGGAAGCAAAGCGCCCTCGTCGCGCTTCCAACGCACGAGCGCTTCGAGCGCCACGCACGTTCCGCGCCGCGCATCGACGATCGGCTGATAGTGCAACACGAAGGCGTCGTGCACGAGCCCGTCGCGGATCTCCGCAGGCCCGAGGACGTGAAGATCGGCATGGCCCGCATCGCGCTCGCAATCGATGGCGTAGCGATTGCGACCGAGATCCTTCGCGCGGTATAAGGCGAGATCGGCGTTGCGCAAAACGCGGTCGAGCGACGCTTCGTCCGGCGAATCTTCGGGAGCGAGGACGATCGTCGCCGCGCCGATGCTCGCGGTAACCGTGACGATCCCGTTCGTCGTCGCGATCGGGTGCGCGATCCGCTCCAGGATGCGGGCGAGCAGCTTCTCGCACGCGGTCGCGTCGAGATGGAGCGCGAGGATGACGAACTCATCGCCACCCATGCGGCCCGCGAACACGTCCGGTTGTGAAGTGGCACGCAGTCGCCGCGCAACTTCGACGAGAACCTCGTCGCCCGCGATATGCCCGCCGTTATCGTTGATGAGCTTGAAGTCGTCGAGGTCGACGAGCACGACGAATCCCGTTGCGGCCGCGGCTTGCGCCTCGGCGATCCGCGTTCGCATCGCGCGGCGATTCTCGAGTTCCGTGAGCGAATCGACCGAGGCCTCGTGCCGAAGCCGATCCTCCATCACGCGCCGCTCGGTAATATCCTCGAGCACGAGTAGAAAGGTCCGCGACCCGTCGACGAGCTCCGCGACGGGCGTGATGCTCGCATCTCCCGAGCGCCGCGTCCCGTTAGTATCCGAAAATTCCATCGGAAAGCGATGTGCGCCGCCATCGAAAAACGGGAACAACGCACCGACGACCGAGGCTAGGCCGTCGTATGGCGCCTCGTCGATGGCAAGCATCGTCGCCAATGCCGCGTTCGCTTGAAGAACCGCCCCATCGTTTCGCACGAGTGCGACGCCGGTTCGCGATTGTGCGAAGATCGCTTCGAGGGCCCGATCCGTAGCCTCGCGCTTTGAGGCCTCGTCCTCGCGTGTGAGGTCCTCGAGAATCGCCGCCGTCCGTCGCAGCGGTGGGCCAACGAGCAGAAACGAGAGTGCGATGACGACGAACGCGATCGCAGCGCTGAAGATCCGTTGCTCGACTTCGAGCGAGCGTTGATCCGCGCGTTGCGTCTCACGCGTGCGTTCGAGCAGATCGCCCTCGACGACGGCGAAATCCTGAGCATCGACATCGACGGCGTGGCGCAGGCTCTCCGAGACCGCAGTCCCCCGATCGATGGCTGCAAGCACCCGCCGGATGTCGCCTGCAAATGGGGCGCCGATCGCACCTTGCTCGGAGCGCGCGGTTCGCGCTTTCGCCGTGAGGCGGCGCCCCGTTTGGGCCCAGGAAACGAGCGACAGGCGCAAGGCCGCGGCTTCCTCGAGTTCGCCCGAACGGTCGTTTGCGGAAAACTGGAGTTCGCGCACGCGCCGTCGCATTTCGGCGACGCGAAGAAGTTGCGCGTTGAGGTCCTCGATGCACCCCGATTCGTCGACGATCCGGCTAAGGACGTTGCTCCGAACGATCGTGCTCGCCGTAGCGAGCCCGGCAACGAAAATCATCGCCGCGATCGACACCGTGATGGCGCGCCACAGTAGCGACCGTCGACGACGTGCGAACGTCGGGGACGCATCGTGGGCCGCTCCCATCGTGCGTCCGTGCATCGCGTTAGTATGCGTCATGTTTCGCACCAAAATCCAGACGCGCGCGAAGACTTTACGGTTCCGTTGCCGATGAATGAGGGATGCGCTCACGGTTAGGATTTTTTGCGTTCGCGGTTGCCCTCGTCGTGGCGGCGCAAATTCGCGCGCTAGCAGCCGAACCGGTACGACTGCTCTTCATCCCACACGGTGAGTTCTTTTCGAAGATCACGCATCAAACGACGCTGCTCGATCCGCAGGTTTTCGTTCGCGACGACGGCGCAACGGCCGCCGTGGGGCCGCAGGGGATCCCGCACAACGCGGGTTTCCGAAACGCGCGCCTGAGCGATCCGATCGACGCCCACACGTGGAATGCCGAGGGAACGCCGCTGCCGTTCACGCTCGGGCAATGGCTCGAAGCTTCGGGCAACGCGCAGATCGTAGACACGCCGACCGGTTCGCGCGTGACGATGCGATTCGCGCACCTCGTGCCGAACGGCGTGTATAACGTTTTCGAAAACCACTTCGAAGACACGCCCGTTACGTACACCGCGCTTGACGGACGTGGAACGGAGAACGCGTTCGTCGCCAAACCCGATGGAAGCGCCGATGTCACGATCAGCGCATCGCACCGCCTGACGAACATGAGCGGCCTGCTCGTGATCTATCATAGCGACGGCAAGACGCACGGCCTCAGCCGCGGCCGGCTCGGGATCGATGCGCATCACCAACTGGTGTTGCGTATTCCCGAGCGCTAGCCGGTGGCTTCGGATCTACTGCGCGATGACGCGACCGATTTGCTTTTCGAGCCGATCGAGCGTGCGGTACGCGCCCAGCGTATCGACGAAGCTCGACTTGACGGGCTCACCGGTTGCGATCGCTTCGACGAATGCGCGGTCTTCGAGTTCGATGCCGTTCATCGATACGTCGACGTGCGAGACGTCGATCGGGTTACCTTTGCCATCGGTGAGATCGTCGTATACCGCGAGATAGGTTGCGGTGTCGCCGATGTAGCGGAAGAACGAGCCGAGCGGGCCGTCGTTGTTGAACGAAAGCGAAAGCGTAAGGATCGCGCCCGATGCGGCTTTGAGCTGGATGCTCATATCCATTGCGATCCCGAGCGTCGGATGCACGGGGCCTTGGATCGCATTCGCAACGACCGGTTCCGCGCCGCCCGTCTGCCACTGGAACAAGTCTACCGTGTGCGCCGCGTGGTGCCACAGCAGGTGGTCGGTCCAGCTGCGCGCTTCGCCCTTGGCGTTGATATTTTGCCGACGGAAGAAATACGTTTGCACGTCCATCTGCTGGATCGCAAACGCGCCTTCGGCGATGCGGTTGTGTACGAACTGGTGGCTCGGATTGAAGCGCCGTACGTGACCCGCCATCGCGACGACGCCCGTTTCTTTGGCTACTGCCGTCATCTCTTCGACATCTTCGATCGAATCGGCGAGCGGGATTTCGACCAGCACGTGCTTGCCCGCGCGCATCGCCTGGATCGCCTGTTTCGCGTGGACTTGCGTCGGCGAGGCGAGGATGACGGCATCGAGACCGGGCTGCGCGAGCGTTTCCGCAAGATCGGTCGTCCAGTGCGGGATCGCGAACTGCGCGGCGACCGCGGCGACGGATTCCGGCCGTCCGCCCGCAAGCGAGATCACCTTGACATCCGCGATGTTGCGCAACGCTTCGAGGTGTTTGACGCCGAATGCGCCTTGGCCGACGAGAGCGACGTTCATGTTAGTTTGCGTTCTCCAGAATGAGGTGACCGACGGCCGTATTCGATGCCGGTACGTGATAGAAGCGCTGGATTGTCTTGACTTGCGGCGCGAGCGCACCGCGCATGATCAGCCACATCACGAGCTCGATTCCTTCGGAACCGGCTTCGCGTAAGTAGTCGATGTGCGGGATACGTGCTGCGGCTTCCGGATTGTCGATCAAGAGATCGAGGAACCGATTGTCGAACGTGCGATTGATGAGCCCGGCGCGCGGGCCTTGCAACTGGTGCGACATCCCGCCCGTGCCGAAGATCGCAACGCGCAGATCGTCCGGGTACGATGCGATCGCGCGACCGATCGCTTTCCCGAATTGGAAACAACGATTGCCGGTCGGCGGCGGATACTGCACGACGTTGACGGCGAGCGGGATCACGGGCACGGGCCACGCCTTCGGTTGCCCGTATACGAGCGAGAGCGGCACGGTAAGCCCGTGATCGACGTCCATCTTGTTCACGATCGTGATATCGAACTCGTCGAGGATCACGGATTGCGCGATGTGCCACGCGAGATCGGGATGGCCGATTACCGGTGGAACGGGGCGCGGGCCCCAGCCTTCATCCGCGATCGCGTAGTCCGTCGCGCAACCGAGTGCGAACGTCGGAATGATATCGAGCGAGAACGCCGTCGCGTGATCGTTGTATACGAGGAAGATCACATCGGGCTCGACGTCCACGATCCATCGTTTCGCGAGATCGTACCCCTTGAGCACATTCTGCCAGTACGGCTCGCCCGTCTTGCCGTTATCGATCGCGGCGCCGATCGCGGGAACGTGCGAGGTCGCGAGCCCACCGACGATCTTAGCCACGCTGCACCGTCTCGTTCGTCGCAGATGCTTCCTTGACGGAAGCATTCGTCGCAGATGCTTCCTTGACGGAAGCATCGTGCGGCCGGCCGCCGGCGAGCATCATTGCGGCGTACGCGTCTTCCGTCATCGAGGTCATCAGCGCGGCGAGTGCGCGGAACGAGAGCCCGTCGGTCGCGCCGAGTTTCGAGGTGTAGTAAATGTTGCCGCCGAGTTCGAGCATACCGTTCCAATCGCGTTCGAGGATCGCGCGTTCTTGTTCGGGCGTCATCTTCCACGATGCAAGGTAGCCGCGCTCGTCCGCCTTGAACGCTTCGCGATTCTTCGCATCCATCAGCGACATGCAGAACATGTTGAGCTTGTAGCCCTGCCGCGAACGGCGCGCATCGAAGATTTTCGTTCCGGCGATGCGGTCGTAGTCGGGAAGCTCTTCTTCCGCCACGAGCTAACCGAGCTCCGGCCAGTAAAGCCGCATCGGGTTCGTCACGAGCAGCTTCTGCTGCAGTTCGGGCGTGGTTGCGATGCGCGGGATGAAATCCGTGAGCAAGCCGTCGTCCGGCACGTGCGTCGTCATATTCGGATGCGGCCAATCGGTGCCCCAGAGTACGCGGTCCGGGTAACGCTCGACGAGCGCGCGGCCGAACGGCACCACGTCGTCGTACGGTGCGCCCGTAATCGAGAGCCGCTCCGGGCCGCTTACCTTAACCCAGATGTTCGGATGCGCGTCGAGCATCGCGATGAAACGGTGCCACTGCGGGTGATCGAGGCCGAGATCCACGTCCGGGCGCCCCATGTGATCGATCGCGACGATCGTCGGGATGCCGGTGATGAACGGCTGGAGATCTTCGAGTTCCGGTGCTTCGAAATAAATGATGACGTGCCAACCGAGCGGGCGGATCATCTCGACGATCGCGTGATAGTCCTCGCGCGGTGTCGCATCGACGAGCCGCTTCAGGAAATTGAAGCGCACGCCGCGCACGCCCGCCGCATCCATCGCACGCAGCTCGTCCATCGTTACCGAGCGATCCACGACCGCGATGCCGCGCGCGAGGCCGTTCGACGCTTCGAGCGCGTCCACCATCGCGGTATTATCGGTTCCGTGGCAACTCGCTTGCACGATCACGTTGCGCGCGAAGCCGAGGAAATCGCGCAGTTTGAACAGCTCTTCTTTCGGCGCGTCTTCCGGCGTGTATTTGCGTTTCGCCGAATACGGAAACACGTTTCCTGGCCCGAAGACGTGACAGTGCGCGTCGACCGCACCGGCGGGTGCCACGAACGCGGGCTTGGTGGGATTCGGGTGGAACGCGTTGAGATCGAGTGCCATCGTTAGCCTTTCGCGCCGAGCGCTGCGCGTAAGCGCGGGTACACGCGATATGCGTTCTGTTCGTAGACTTTCGCGCGATCCGCATCGGAGAGCCCGAGCGCATCGATGTAGCGCTTCGTATCGTCGAAGTATTGCCCGGTCGTCGGATCGATGCCACGCACGGCGCCGACCGTCTCCGAACCGAACATGATGTTGTCGATCGGGATCACGTTGAAGAGCAAGTCGATCCCCGGCTGATGATACACGCACGTATCGAAGAACACGTTCTGCAAGAGCACGTCGAGCGACGGGCGCTTCATATCTTGCGCGAGGCCGCGATAGCGCCCCCAGTGGTAGGGCACCGCGCCGCCGCCGTGCGGGATGATGAAGCGCAATTTCGGGAAATCGCGAAAGAGATCGCCCTGGATGAATTGCATGAACGCCGTCGTGTCCGCGTTGATATAATGCGCGCCCGTCGCATGGAAGTTATCGTTACACGACGAGCTGACGTGCACCATCGCCGGCACGTCGAGTTCGACCATCTTCTCGTAGAGCGGATACCAATAGCGATCCGTCAGCGGTCGCGAAGTCCAATGCCCGCCCGACGGATCGGGGTTGAGGTTACAACCGATGAATCCGTATTCGTTCACGCAGCGTTCGAGCTCGGCGATCGAACCCGCGAGATCGGCACCGGGCGATTGCGGGAGCTGACACACGCCGACGAAGTTCTCGGGGTAGAGGCCGCATACGCGATGGATCAGATCGTTGCAGACGCGCGCCCAGGCGAGGCTCGTCTTTTCCGTACCCACGTGATGGGCCATCGCGGACGCTCGCGGCGAGAAGATCGTGACGTCCACCCCGCGCTCGCGCGAGATGCGCAATTGCGAGCCTTCGAGGCTCGCGCGCAGTTCGTCGTCGCTCACGTGGGGACCCGGTGGAAGCACGTCGTTCGGCAACGCGGCGAGTTGCGCATCGCGAAACGCCTGCAAGCCTGCGGGCGCGGTCGTATAATGGCCGTGGCAATCGATGATCTTCATACTATCTTTCGGGAAACGCTGCGCGAGCGGGAACGTATGCTTCGCCGCGCATGATGGCGCGCGCGGTGCGTAAGAGCGCCGCGCGTTCTACACGCGGCGTGCCGCTCGCATCTTCGGCGAGCTGCATGGTGACGGTAAAGAAACCCGACGGGTGTTCGATTTCGAGCGTCTGCGAACCATCGGGCGTGGGGACGAGGCCCGCCATCGCGTACGCGACGGAACCAGGCAGCGCGCACGCCGTCGCGACGCTCACGGCGCCAAAGACGCCGATCGCCGCGTGCACTTTGTGCGGGATGAACATGCGCGTCATCAGCGTGCCGCCGTGTTGCGCGGGCGCGATCAGGCACATCTTCGGGACGCTCTTTGCCGTGACGTCGCCGAGGTTCATACGCTTCCCGCACTCGAGGCGTAGGCGCTCGACGGCGGCTTTGAGCGCGGGATCGGCCGCGAGTTCGGCGGGCGCTTCGTAACCCGTTTTTCCGAACGCCGAAGCGAGCATCACGACGACGGGCATCCCGTTGTCGATCATCGTCACCTCGATGCCGTCGATCGAGTCGCGCACGTTGCCGCTCGGCAGCAACGCACCGCACGTGCCCCCGGCGATGTCCAGAAAATCGATCGGGATCGGCGCGGCCGTTCCCGGCACGCCGTCGATCCGCGCATCGCCGTCGTAGCAAACGATCCCATCGGGCGTCTGCACGTACGCGACCGCCAGGCTTTCGGAATTGACCATGCGGATGCGCACGGGAGTCGTCGCACCGCTCGGCGCGACGAGCCCGCGCTCGATCGCGAACGGTCCCACGCCCGCGAGCATGTTCCCGCAATTCTGCGAGCCGTCGACGCGCGCCGCATCGACCGATACTTGCAGAAACAGGTAATCGACATCGCAGTCCGGGTGCGCGGATGGGCTCACGATCGCGACCTTACTCGTGAGCGTATCCGCGCCGCCGAGGCCGTCGATCTGCCGCGCATCGGGCGAACCCATGATCGCGAGCAGCACGCGATCGCGCGCCGCCGTATCCGCGGGCAGGTCGCTCGCGAGAAAGAACGGGCCTTTCGACGTACCGCCCCGCATGAGCGTGCATGGGATGGTTTGCTGCATCAGCGCGCCGCGAGCGCGCGCTCGATCGCGGCGGGATCGAGCGGGAGGCCGACGTACTGCTCGGCGAGCGACGCTTGCGCCGCTTCCGAGGAGGCGAGGTAATCGAGCTCGTTCACCTTCAACCGCGCGTCGAAGCTCGAATCGGTCGGGAAATGGTGTAAGAGGTGCGTGAGCCGCGCCGAGAATCGCTCGGCGTGCCACACGCGTCGAAGAGCCGTTTCGGAATACGTATCGAGTAACCGCTCCGAACCGGTCGCGTAATAATCGACGAGCGCACGCGAGAGATAGTAGATGTCCGAGACCGCGAGGTTGAGGCCCTTCGCGCCCGTCGGGGGGACGATGTGCGCGGCGTCGCCCGCGAGGAAGAGCGAGCCGTAACGCATCGGTTCGCTAACGAAGCTGCGCAGCGGCGCGATCGATTTCTCGATCGACGGCCCGGTCACGACCTTCGCGGCGATCTCGGGCGAACAGCGCGCGAGAAACTCTTCCCAGAACCGGTCGTCGGACCAGTCCTCGAGTTTCGCATCGAGATCGCACTGGATGTAATACCGGCTCAACATGCTATTGCGCATCGAGGCGAGCGCGAAGCCGCGTTCGTGCGCGATGTAGCAGATATCCGGATACGGCGGCGTTTCCGACATGATGCCGAGCCACCCGAACGGATAGACTTTCTCGTACGTTTTCAAGACATCGGCCGGGATCGTCTGCCGACTGACGCCGCGAAATCCATCGCACCCCGCGATGAACGCGCAATCGATGCGCTCGTTCTTTCCGTCTTTCGTGAAAGTGACGTATGGCGCGTCCGAGGTAACGTCGTGCAACGCGACATTCGCCGCTTCGTGAATGATGTGCGCTCCCGCCGCTTCGCGCGCGGCGTAGAGATCCTCGGTGATAGCGGTCTGGCCGTAAGCGGTCATCGGCTTTCCCGTGTGCTTCATCGTATCGATGAAGAACTCGCCGCGACCGGCCCACGCGACCGTCGCGCCATCGTGCACGAGCCCCTCGCGATCGAGCCGTTCGCCGAGACCCAGGTCGCGTAAGAATCCAACGGTGCCCGCTTCGAGCACGCCCGCGCGGATGCGGTGCAGCACATGCGCGCGCGTCTGCCGCTCGATTACGATGCTCTCGATGCCATGGCGATCGAGGATGTGCGCGAGCAGCATCCCCGCAGGCCCGCCGCCGACGATCGCTACCTTGGTGCGCACGATTACAGCGCCTTTGCCGCGTAGTCGGCGCGCGTACCGATCGGCGCGGCGGCGATCGCCGCCTTCGCCGTTTGCTGCCACGGCGAATTCGCGTTGCCATCGGATTCTTCCGACGGGATGGTCGCAACGATGTCGTACATGAAGCGCGTTTTCGCGAACTGTTTCGCCGAAACGGTTGCGCCCGCGTACGTGTCCTGCGCGCATTGGTGATCGGCGTTCCAACGCGAGCGCGTTTCTTTGAACGCATCGAACGCATGGCCGTCGAACGCCTTTATCAGCGCATCGGGCTTCGTCGTGCCCGCGGCGAGAAGCCGGTCGCAGAGGGTCGCGGTCGCCATGTACCCGAGGTAGTGACGGCCCGAAGGCGCCTGCTTCGAATCGCGAGCGATTCGTTGCGCGAGCTTGCGCGAAGCGTCGGATGCGCTCGGGGCCCAGAGCACCGGGAACGTCGTGTTCACGACGTCGTCGAGCGGTATCGCGTTCGCGTAGATGTCTTCGAGCGAGACGCCCGCGATCTTCAGCTTCTTGTGCAGGCCGAATTGCACGGCTTGCTTGATCGTATTTGCCGCGTCGAGGCCGCTGTTGGCAAGCATGAGCACGTTTGCGTCGCTATTCCGAATTTTCGTGAGTACGGAAGAAAAATCGGTCGTGCCGAGTTGCACGATATCGTGCCCGATCTCCGTGCCGCCCGCACGCCGTAGCGTTTCGCTCAGCTGTGCGTACGCATCTTTCCCGAACGCGTAATCCGCTTGCACGAAGTACCACTTCTGCCCGAGCGCGAGCGCGCGGCGCGAGAGTGCGGTAACGAGCATGCGCACGTTCGGCCCGAACCGATACGTCGCTTGCGTCGCCTTGGCACCCGTGATCGACGAGTCTTGCGGCCCGATCGAGAGGTTGAATATCCCGGCCTCATTCGTCAGCGAGGAAAGCGCGAGCGCGTTTCCCGACGACGTGCCACCGAGCAGAACGTCGACCTTTTCTTGCGTGATGAGGCGCCGCGCTTCGACGCTCGCCGTCGCCGGTTTCGAGGCGTCGTCGCCGAACACGAATTCGAACTTCACGCGGCCGCCGTTCTTCTTATTCGCATCGGCGAGGGCCATCAGCGCGCCCTCGCGGTGATAACCACCGATGTCCGAAAACACGCCCGAGAACGATTCGAGGAAGCCGATCTTTACCGTCACGGGCCCGGCGGCCATCGTATGACGCGGGATCGCGGCGGCACCGGCGGCCGCAAGCGTGGAATGAACGAACGTGCTGCGCTTCATCATACGAGGGGTGCTCCTTGGTTTTGCGGATCGGTGGCGGCTCATCCGAGATGACGGGGTTCGGCGATGGTGCGGACCGTTGCGATGACGGAGTCGAGATGCGCGCGCATCGCGGACTCCGCGGCATCGGCATCGTGCGCGAGCAAAGCGGCGAGGATCGCCTCGTGCTCGGCAAGCGATCGCGCGGCGCGCCCCGGTACGAGTACGGTGCGATATTGGTAGCGAACGGCCTGCGCGTGCAAGAGGGTTAGCAGCCGGACGACGGTTCCGTGCTCCGCACACGCGAGGATCGCACGGTGAAACTGGGTGTTGAGTTCGGTATACGCAGCGAGATCGTGTTCCGCATGCCGTGCGCGCATCGCCGCGACGATCGCCGTGCACGCGCGCGCGGTAGCGATATCGAAACGTTCCGCCGCACGGCGAACGACGAGCACTTCGAGCGCGGCGCGCGTTTCGAGAATTTCGGCGGCCTCGGCAGGCGAAAACGCACGCACGCGCGCTCCACGATTCGGCTCGCGCACCACGAGTTGCTCGTGTTCGAGATATGCGAGCGCGCCGCGCACGACCGCGCGATTCGTGCCGAGGCTACGAGCCAAATCTTCTTCGACGAGGCGCTCGTTCGGCGCGTACGTGCCCGTCGTGATGGCGCGCCGCAGCGCTTCCGCAACGGCGACGATCGACCGCCTACCCGAGAGCGCAGGAGCGGAAATCCCCTGCGTGAATAGCGCCTGCATGATTGTTGCCAATCTTGGCGCCAAGACGGTAGCGGTCCTTGGATTGGGCGAAGCGGGCTCGCTCATCGCGCGCGATCTCGTCGCGGGCGGCGCAGACGTTCGCGGGTGGGACCCCGATTTCCACGGCGATCTCGCAACGATCCCGCTCGCCACGAGCTGCGCGGATGCCGTCGCTACCGCGGATATCGTGTATTCCGTCAACTGGTCGACGGTCGCGGAATCCGTTGCGCGCGAAGCGACGCGAGTGATGAAGCCGGGCGCGCTTTACGCCGATGCGAACACGGGCGGCCCCGCGCTCAAGCGCACGCTCGCGGCGATCGTCGAATCGGCGGGGTTCCCCTTCGTCGATGTCGCGATGATGGCGCCTGTCCCGCCGCTCGGCATCCGCGTGCCGATGTTTCTCGCCGGCTCCGGCGCGGAAGCTCTCGCTCCGTTTCTCGCCGGGTTCGCAACGCCCGTGACCGTGGTCGGTACCGAGGCGGGCGAAGCGGCAGCCCGGAAACTCACCCGCAGCGTCTTCTTCAAAGGCCTCTCGGCCGCCGTGTGGGAGGCGCTCGAAGCCGCGCGCGCCGCCGGCGTCGAACCGTGGCTGCGCGACGATATCGCGGCGACGTTCGCGCATGCAAACGCCGCACTTCTGGACCGGCTGATCGACGGTACGCGCAAACACGCGAAACGTCGCGCGCACGAAATGCACGACGCCGCAGCCCTTCTCGCCGAACTCGGCGTCCCCGCGACGATCGCGAACGCGACGGCGCAAACGCTCGATGCACTCGTGGAACGCCAATGCACCGCAGGCGAAAACCACACACCGAAACCGGAGACAATCGCACGATGATCGATTACGCACGTTTCGCCGAACTCGGCGTCGCCACGGTCTATGAGGCCGCGGGCCGACAGGGGTTGATCGATTGCGAACTCCACCAGCTCATCCCCGGAAGCCGCGTGGCCGGGCCGGCACGCACCGTGCGCTGCGGCCAGGACGATAACCTCATGGTCCACGCCGCGATCGAGCGCATCCAGTCGGGCGAGATCGTGATCCTCACGATGCCCGAACCGCGCCCGGTCGCCCTGATCGGCGATCTGCTCCTCACCCAGATTCGCAAACGCGGTGCGGCGGGCGTGCTCGTCGATGCGTCGATTCGCGACGCCGGCGATCTCGCGACGATGGGCTGCCCCGTGTTCGCGCGGTTCATCCGCGTGCGCGGCGCGACGAAGGAGATTCTCGGCGAACTCGACGTGCCGGTAACGATCGCGGGCGGAACGATCGCGCCGGGCGATGTCGTCATCCTCGACGTCGATGGCGCATGCGTCGTACCCGCCGCGCGCGCGGAAGCCGTGCTCGCGGCCTCCGAAGAACGCGTCGTCAAAGAAGCCGCATCGCGCGCGCGTTTCGAGGCGGGTGAAGTCTCGCTCGACGTCAACGGCCTGCGCACGGTCCTCGCAACGCTCGCCGGCTAGCTACGTCATATCGTCCGAGCGGAACGGACGATATGATGCGCTGGTGAACGCGCGAAACGTCGGTGTGGGCGCGGCCCTCGCCGCGACCGTGATCTGGGGCCTGCAATTCCCCGTCATGGGCGCGGTATTGCCGGAACTCGACCCGTTTTGGCTGACGCTCATTCGGTACGCTACCGCCGCAGCGATCCTCGCGGGGATCGTTTACGCGCGCGAGGGCAGGTCTGCGTTCTCACTCGAAGGGCGCGGTTGGAGCATCGCGCTGCTCGGCGTGCTGGGCTTCTCGATCTTCAACATCGCGCTACTCGTCGGCATCCGCATCAGCGGGCCGCAGCACGGTTCGCTCATCATGGCGACCACGCCGATCCTCGCCGTACTCGTCGGCTGGCTTCGCGGCGGGGCCGCACCGAGCGCGCGAACCCTCGCCTTCATCGGGCTCGCGTTTTTCGGCGTCGCGCTCGTCGTAACCAAGGGCGACCCGGCGAGCGTCCTCGTCGCGGGCGATTGGATCGGCGATGTCCTCATGCTTGCGGGGGCGACCTGCTGGGCAACATACACCTCGTTCGTTCCGGCGTTCTCCGCGTTCTCGCCGATCCGGTATACGATGATGGGCGCGTTCTTCGGAACGTGCTCGACGCTCGCGTTCACGCTCGTTGCAACGGCGCGCGGTTTCGCGCACGTTCCGACGCTCGCGGGGCTGATCCATACGCTTCCCGGCATGGCGTTTCTCATCGCGTTCGGCGCCGTGATGGCGCTCGTTGCCTGGAACGTCGCGATCGCGAACCTCGGCAGCGCGACGGTCGTCGTGTTCATGAACGTCGTACCGATCACGGCATTCGCCGTAACGATCGTCCTCGGCGCGCGCTATCCCGCGATCGAGTACGTCGGTGCGGCGATTACGATAGCGGCGCTCGTCCTCAACAACGTGCTGGGACGATTCGACAATCGGCCAAGGGTGACGGAAGCGGTTCTCACGCCTTAGTGGTGCATGCGATCGCACTGCCCCTACTGCGCCATGCAATGCGCGATGACGTTCGCACCGCACGGCGAAACCGTGCGCGCGATCGGCGATCCGACGTTCGATGTGAACGCAGGCGATCTGTGCATGAAAGGATTCACCGCCGCCGAGACGCTCGCACATCCCGATCGTTTACTCCGGCCGCTCGTGCGCCGCAAGGGGCGGCTCGTCGAAGCGGATTGGGATGAAGCGCTCGATCGTGCGGCACAAGGGTTTCGCGATGTCGCCGCTCGCGCCGGCGTCGATGCGAACGCGACGTTCGGAAGCGGCGCGCTCACGAACGAAAAGGCGTACGCGCTCGGCAAATTCGCGCGCCTCGCACTCAACACCGCGAACTTCGATTACAACGGGCGATTCTGCATGTCGTCCGCAGCCGCCGCAGCGAATCGCTCGCTCGGCATCGATCGCGGCTTACCGTTTCCCGTGTCCTGGCTCGGTGATACTGACGTGCTCCTTCTCGCGGGCGGCAACCCACTCGATACGATGCCGCCGCTCGAACGCTATCTCGCATCGCCCCGCGCGCGCGGCGGCCTGATCGTCGTCGATCCGCGTGCGACGGCGTTTGCATCGAACGCCGCGTTGCATCTGCAAGCGGCGCCGGGGACGGATGCGATCGTCGCGCATGCGATCCTCCACGTACTGATCGCCGAGCGACGCATCGACGATGCGTACATAGCGGCGCGCACCGTGGGATTCGCCGACGTGCGGCGCGCGGCCGAACGCGTCGATCCCGAGCGCGCCGAACGGAAGACGGGCGTCCCCGCGGATGCGCTTCGCCGCGCGGCGCACATGCTTGCGGATGCGAAGCGCGCGATCGTGCTCACCGGCCGTGGCGTCGAGCAACATCGCAACGGCACGGATGCGGCGAACGCGTACATCAACGTCGCCCTCGCGCTCGGGCTTCCGGGCCGCGAAGGCTCGGGGTACGGCACGCTCACCGGTCAAGGAAACGGCCAAGGCGGCCGCGAGCATGGCCAAAAATCCGATCAGCTCCCGGGCTACGGCTCGACCGACGATCCGATCGCACGCGAGCGCATCGCGGCGATCTGGAATGTCACCCCCGCGCGCGTCGGGCGCAAGGGCATGGCGGCGGCGGAAATTTTCGCGAACCTCGGCGATCGGATCCATGGGCTCTTCATCATGGGTTCGAACCCCGTCGTCAGCGCGCCACGCACGGCCGACGTGCGCCATCGCCTTACGCGCACCGAACACCTCGTCGTCTGCGATTTCTTTCGTTCCGAAACTGCGGAATATGCGCACGTCGTCCTTCCCGTGCGCCAGTGGGCCGAGGAACCGGGTACGATGACGAATCTCGAAGGACGCGTGGTGCTGCGTGAAGCGTGTGTTGCGCCGCCGAGCGGGCCGCGTGGCGATCTCGACGTGTTGCTCGCACTCGCGAAGCGGATGAACGTTCTACTCTTCGCCGATGCCGAACCGGAAACGGTGTTCGAAGAATTGCGCCGTGCGACCGCAGGCGCGACCGCCGATTATAGCGGCATAACGTACGCGCGTTTACGCAACGGCGAAACGTTGCATTGGCCCGTACCCGATATCGCGCACGCGGGCACGCCCGTGCTCTTTCGCGAGCGCTTTCCCACACCGGACGGCCGCGCGCGTTTCATCGCGGTGCGCGCGGATGCGGCGATCGAAAAGACCGATAGCGCCTATCCATGGACGTTCACGACGGGCCGCACCCGCGAGCAGTATCTCTCGGGAAATCAGACGCGGCGCATCGCACGGCTCGCCTCGGCTTCGCCCGAGCCGCTTGCCGAACTGCATCCGAATCTTGCCGTGCGATGCGGCGTTACGGATGGCGGCCGTATCCGCATCACCTCGCGCCGCGGGACTGTCGAGATGCGCGCACGCTATTCAACGGCGATCCGCCCCGAAACGATTTTCGCCGCATTTCACTGGAGCGGCGCACGAACGGTAAACGACGTGATCGGCGGCCCGACCGATCCGCATTCAAAAATGCCGCCCTTCAAAAGCTGCGCCGTAAGAATCGAAGCGATAGCGGAGTCGATGTCGGAAGCGATAGTCGACTAACCGGACAAAAAAGGCACGGAGCGCCAAACGCTTCGACGATTCGCACATGGCCGCGCAACGCGATCGACGATACGATGCACCTCCACATCCGCACGCTCGATCACCGGAGGCCTTGTCGTGAAACGCGCGCCCGCAACGCTCTTTGCCGCATTCTTGCACTTCGATATCTCGTTCATGATTTGGGTGATCCTCGCGCCGCTCGCGCTGTTCATCGCAAAAGATCTCGATCTCTCGATCGCGCAAAAAGCGTTTCTCGTTTCGATCCCACCGCTCGGCGGCGCGTTCTTCCGCATCATCCTCGGTTATCTGAGCGACCAGTACGGCGCGAAGCGCGTCGGCGTGTGGTCGATGGCGATCACGCTCGTGCCACTGCTCCTCGGTTGGCTTGCGGGCACGTCGTACGGGATGATGCTTGCCGTCGGGTTCTTGCTCGGCATCGCGGGCGCGAGCTTCGCCGTCTCGTTGCCCCTCGCCAGCCGGTGGTATCCGCCCGAAAAGCAAGGCATCGCGATGGGCATCGCGGGCGCGGGCAACTCCGGCACCGTGCTCTCCACGCTCTTCGCACCGCAGCTCGCGGCACACTTCGGTTGGCACGCAACGCTCGCGCTCGCGACGCTTCCGGTGCTCGCCGCACTCGCCGTATTTTTCTTCATGGCATCCGATAGCCCGACGCAACCCAAACCGAAAGCGATCGGCGATTATACGAAGCTTCTCGCACTCGGCGACACGTGGTGGTTCTGCTTTTTCTACTCGATCACGTTCGGCGGCTTTCTCGGTTTCGTCAGCTATCTCGCGCTCTTCTTCAACACCGCATACGGTATCGATAAAGTCGTCGTCGGCGGGCTCGTAGCGTTTGCCGCGTTGATGGGCAGCGCGTGTCGGCCGCTCGGCGGATACATCGCCGATCGCGTCGGCGGCGTCGCCGTGTTGCGCGTTGTTTACGTGGCCTTCGCGATACTCGCGTTTGCCATCGCGACGAATCCGCCGCTCGCGATCGCGCAGCTCCTGATCTACGCGGCCGTCGGCTTGCTCGGCGCGGGCAACGGCGCCGTATTCCAGATCGTGCCGCAACGGTTTCCGAAAGAGATCGGCATCATCACCGGAATCGTCGGCGCCGCGGGCGGCATCGGTGGCTTCTACCTGCCGAATCTGCTCGGTATCCTGCGCGCATCCACGGGCACGTTCGCGAGCGGCTTCGTCACCTTCGGCGTCATCTCGCTCGTCGGTGCGGCGGGAATCATCGTCATGGGCCGCGCGTGGCGCGCGTCGTTTCTCACCGGAAAGCGCACGTCGTTTGCGTTTGCCGTGGAAGAGGGCTAACGAACCATGGCTGCGGTCAAAGTCGAAGACGTCAAAGCCGAGGGGATCGCGGTCGACGTCGATGCACTCGCAGCGGATGGGTTCGCGGCGATCTCCGAAGCGGATCGGTATCGCCTCAAAGTGCAAGGCGTCTGCACGCAGCGCCAAACGGGGGCGTTCATGCTGCGCATCCGCGTGCCCGGTGGGAAGGCGACGCCCGAACAAATCCGGCGCGTCGCCGATCTCGCCGATACCTACGGCGCGCCGAGCGTCCACATCACGACGCGCGGCGGACTCGAAGTGCATCACGTCGCGATCGAGGACGTGCGCGCGATGTGGACGGGCCTTGCGGAAGTCGGCCTGACGACCAAGGGCACGTGCGGCGATACGATTCGGAACGTCATCGGTTGCGCGCACGCGGGAACGTATGCGGGCGAAGTGCTTCCGATCGAACCGTTCGCGCAGCTCTTGCACGATCGGATCGTGGCCATCACCGACACCACGAACATCTCGCGAAAGATGAATCCGGCGATCGCATGCTCGCCGCACTGCGACGAACACGTCGCGACGAGCGATATCGGATTCGTGGCAATTGCGGGCGAGCACGGTGCGCCGCCGACCTTCACCGTGTGGGGCGCGGGCGGTCTCGGCGCGGCGCCGCATCTCGCGATCGAATTACGACGGGGCCTCGCACAGGAAGATCTCGTTCCCGCGTTCGACGCGATCGTTGCGATCGGCATGAAATACGGCGATCGATCGAGCCGCGCGAAAGCGAAGATCAAGATGCTCGTCGATACGCTCGGCGCGGATCGCGTGCGCGCGCTCTACGACGCAGCTTTCGCAGATGCGAAAGCAAGGGGCGACTATGCAGGCGTTTCGTTCGGACAACCGACCGGCACAGCGAAGACGATTCCCGCCGCTCGCGCGGGCGGCGTCGTGCAACAGCGCCAGCCGGGACTCTTTACGATTCCGGCACTCGTGCCGATGGGCGAGCTCGCCTGCGCGGCGGCACGGACGCTCGCGGATGCCGCGGAACGATTCGGCGATGGCATCGTGCATCTCACGCCGGATCAAAACGCCGAGTTACAGGGCGTAGCTTCCGCGGATGTCGCGGAGGCCGTCGCACTCCTCGAGGACCTCGGCCTGCGTACGACCGGCCGCGGGAGCATCAGCGATGTCGTCTCATGCGTCGGCCTCGAATATTGCCCCCTCGCCCTCACGCATGCGATGACGATGGGCGAAGAGATCGCCGTTGCGACCGCGCATTTGCGCGACGATGCGCGATATGCCGATTTCCGCATTCACGTCTCGGGATGTCCGCATTCGTGCGCCAAGCACCAAGTCGCCGATATCGGCCTCGCGGGAGCGCTCGTCGAGTACGAGGGCGCGAAGGTCGAGGCATTCCAGCTCTTTCTCGGGGGTAACGCGCACGATCGCGTGCTCGCGACGCCGTACACCAAACGCATCCCGCGCGTGCTCGTCACCGCAGTCGTCGCCCGGCTTTGTTCCACGTTCGAAGAACATGCGATCGACGGCGAGCGTTTCTCCGAAACCGTCGCGCGCATCGGCCGCGACGTCTTCTTTCACGCGATCGAAAGCGCGCTCGATAACGCACGGCTCCCGCTCCCGAAAATCACCGAAGGCCGCCTCGTCGTCATCGGAAACGGCATGGCCGGTTCGCGGTTCGTCGAGGAGCTCCGCGAACGTTCGCCCGACGCATACACGATTACGGTCCTCGGGGACGAACCCTATGGCGGATACAACCGAATCATGCTCTCGGGCGTACTCGGCGGCTTCCGCGATGCGAACGAAATCATCACACATCCCCACGCGTGGTACGGACAACGCGAGGTGAAGCTGCACAGCGGAACGCGTGCGGTTGCGATCGACCGCGAACGCCGCATCGTCACGTGCTTCGACGGCACCGACGTTCCCTACGATCTGCTCGTCATCGCAACGGGAAGCCGCGCGATGATCCCGCCGCTGCCGGGGCTCGACGCGCCTCACGTGTTCGCGTTTCGCACGATCGACGATTGCGCGCGGATCCGTACCGCGGCGCGTGGTGTGAAACGCGCGATCGTGCTCGGGGGCGGCTTACTCGGCCTCGAAGCGGCAAGCGGCTTGCGCGCGCTCGGCGTCACGCCGACGGTCGTGCACCTCGCTCCGACGCTCATGGAAATGCAGCTCGATCCCGCGGCCGGCCGCACGTTACAGACGCGGATAGAAGCGCTCGGGATCGTCGTGCGCACGGATGCGCGCGCGGCGTGCGCTTACGACGATGCGAGCGGCCGCGGTATCGAACTCGCGACCGGCGAGCGGATCGAAGCCGAGCTCATCGTAGTGTGTTGCGGCATCGTCGCAAACACCGAGCTCGCGCGTTCGGCGGGGCTTACGGTCGAGCGAGGGATCGTCGTCGATGATGGCTTGCGCACGGACGACGAACATATTTTCGCGATCGGTGAATGTGCGCAGCACGGTGGCCGCATGTACGGGCTCGTCGAACCGCTGTGGGAGCAATGCGCCGTGCTGGCCGACCGCCTCACGCGGCGGCACCGGCGCTACGCGGGCTCCAAAGTCGGCACGAAACTCAAAGTCGCGGGCGTCAACGTCGTCGCGCTCGGCGAGCGCGACGCACGGCCGGGCGATCGCGTGATCGTCGCCATCGAAGCCGATGGCAGCTTCCGGCGTGCGATCGAGCGCGATGGCATCCTCGTCGGCGCGCAGGTCGTCGGCGATGCAACCGCGGCGGCGGCCTTCGCGCAACAGTTCGAACGCGGCTCCGCGCTCCCCGGATCGCTCGCCGGGTTCGTATTCGGCATCGACGGCATCGCACGCACGGCCGCGCCGCTAGCGCCCGACGACGAACGCATCTGCGTTTGCAACGAAGTTTCGCGATCGGTCATCACCGACGCGATCGCCGGCGGCGCACATGACGTTGCGGAGATCGGGCGCCAAACGCTCGCGGGGACCGGATGCGGCACCTGTCGCGGCGAGCTCGCGGCGATGATAATCGCAACCAACAGCGCGGCAACGCGCTAGCCATTGCCGCAGCCGGCGATACGCCTATGCGCGAATCAGACTCTGAAGTGCGCGTCGCTGGTCCGACGCAACGTAATGCGGCGAAGGCGCTTCCTCGGTCGTGAATTGCCCGACGATCGTATCGAGCTCGATCGCTTGATTCTGAAGCGACTCGGCCGTTGCCGCGATTTCTTGGACGCCTGCGGCGATGTCGGAACTCGCGGTAGCGACGCGAATCGCCATCGCGACCTGTTCCTGCGCCGTGCCCGCAATCGTGCGGACGTTCTCCGCGACGGCCCCAGCGGTCACTCGCATTTGATTTGCGGCCGAAGCGCTCTCGCTTATCGCCATCGCAACGCGCTGCACGCTCACGGTGATGCTGCGCGAGGAGTCGCTCATCGTGCCCGCACGATCCGTCACCGCGCGCGCGACGGAGGCCGCTTTGTCGATGCTTGCATTGAGCGACTCGATTGCGGTAGCCGTGCGAGCGACGAGCCCGATTCCATCGTTCATGGCATCGTTCGAGCGCCGCATCGATGTCGCAGCCGCCGTCGTCTCTTTCGTGATTCCGGAAAGGATGTTGCTGATCTCTCTCGTCGAGAGCGCCGATCGCTCGGCAAGCTTCCGAATTTCGTCCGCGACGACGGCGAAGCCACGCCCATGATCGCCAGCACGCGCCGCTTCGATCGCGGCGTTAAGCGCGAGAAGATTCGTTTGGTCGGCGATTTCATCGATCGTCGCGACGATTTCGACGACCGCAGCAGACCGTCGCTCGAGCGACGACATCGCCTCGACCGCTTGTTCCGTAATGCGGCCGACGTTAACGATCGCATCGTGCGTTCGGCGAACGGCGTCCTCACCCGCGCGTGATTCCTTGCTCGCGATCGCCGACGCCTGGGCGAGCTCTTCGCCGTCGACGCCAAGCGCGGTTATCGCCTCGTCGAGAGCGATCACGGAGACACGCGCGTCATCCATCGCCGAAGCCTGCGAAGACGCGCCCTCCGCTATCATCCCAACGGTGCGCGAGAGTTCCTCGATGCCGACGCTCGCGGCCGATGTGCGGTCCGCTTGACCGCGAATGCTCTCGGCAAGGCGGGTCGAAGACACCGCGATTTCCTCTACGGAAACCGAGGACTCACGGGCGGCAGTCGACGTTTGCGCCGTTCCAATCCGCACGCTGCGCGACGCGTTCTCCGCAGTCACGATGACGGAACGCGTCCGATCCGTACTCGCCTGAAGCGCGTGCGCCATCTGGTGGAGCCCCGTGACGAGCTGATTGTAACTCCGAGCGACGCGTCCGATCTCATCCTCGCCGTGCAACGATAGAGGAGCCGCTTCGATCGCAAAGCGCTGTGTCAAGTCGCCTTCAGCGACCGATTCGAGTCGTTGCCGCAGCACCTCACAATCGTTCGCGACGACCGAATCGAGCGCGCCGACCACACGCTCGAGGCGACCCCGCATGCGTCCGCCGAGCACCACGATTGCGAGGACGCTCGCGATGACCGCAGCGGTGACGAGAATGCCGATGGCGGTCAAAACGAGGGTAACGGTAGACACGGTCTCGTCGTGTGCGATCGTACGGGCGCGCCCGGCGGATTCCATCAGCGCTGCGGCGTCGGCATCGATCGCCTTGCCGGCCGACGTTGCGCCGTCCATCGCTTGGCGCACGGCATGTTGCGTTGGATTCGTGTCCTTGCCGATGTATGCGGCGAGCGCATCGGCGCGATGCCCCGCGAGCACCAATTTCATGATGATGTCGGACTCAGCACGAAGCTGCGGAATCGCAACGAGCGCATCGTCGATCGGGCCGTTCGCGTTCGGCAACATCGTGCGATGCCGATCGAGATATTCGACGTTGGCGTTGCTCGTTGCAAACGACGATCGAATGGCGACGAGATTTTCTTTCCCGGTAAGCACGACTCCGCGAACGTAGGCGCGCTGTCGGATGACGTCGTTTTCCACCGCGGTCGCGATACGTTGAAACGTGGCGACATCGGTGAGACGATCGAGATCGGTGATGATCCGCGTAAAGCCGACCGCGGTGGTTCCGCCGAGAGCGATCAACAACGCAAGGGGTAGCACGAACCCGAGCGTGATTTGCTCGCGCACCTTCAAGCGTGATATTAGGGTCACCATCGTTTATCGCACTCCATGCGTCGCTCCGCCGTCGCCGGCGAATCTTTCCGTAATTTCATCCGTCGGTTTCCGTGGTACGAAAGGAGCAACCCTTCTCTGATTATTCGTCGCGTTTCGCGCGTTCGTCCGGGATCATGCGCGCGAGTCCGGGCAACCCTTCGGCAAATGCCGGATGTACGTACATCGCCGCGCCAACGTCCTGCCACGTCTGTTTGCCGTCGATCCACGCGATCGCGATGTGGATCAGTTCGCCACATTCGTAACCCGCGAACGTCGCGCCGACGATCCGATCCGTCGCGTCGTCGACCACGATGCGGAAGAACCCGCGCTCCTCGTTCCACTCCCAACCGCGCGCGACGTTGCCGAGCGGCACGGTCACGGCGGTGACGGGCAATCCCTGGGCACGCGCCGCTTCGAGCGAGAGGCCGGCGCGCGCGATTTGCGGTTCGGTAAACGTGGTGTATGCAAGCACGCGATCGTCGCGGCGGCGCGGCGTACCGCCGAGCGTTGCGAGGATGCGCCGATGATCTTCCCACGCGACGTGCGTGAACGCGGGCTGTCGCGCGACATCGCCGAGCGCGTAAACACCGGGGCATGCCGTTTCCAAGAACGCATCGACGACCACGTAGCCCGCGTCGTCGAGCGCGATCCCCGAGCGCTCGACGTGAAGCGCTTTCGTCGACGGCGTGCGCCCGACGGCAACCAGAATCGCATCGCAAACGAGCACGGAGCCGTCGTCGAGCGTGACCCGTCGTTCGTCGCCGTCGCGCTCCACCTTCGTCGCACGACGGCCGAGACAAACGGCCACGCCGTCCTCGCCGAGCGCATCCAGGAGAACCGCGCTTGCGTCGGCTTCTTCGACGCTAAGGAGGCGATCGTGCGGGTCGACGATCGTCACGGAGCTTCCCGCGCGCGCCATCCCCTGCCCGAGCTCCAAACCGATGTAGCCGCCGCCGAGGACGACGAGCCGTTGCGGTAGGCTTGTCTGCGCGAAGAACGACACGTTATCGAGATAGCCCGCTTCCGCGAGGCCTGGGACGGGTGGGATCGTCGCGCTGGCACCAGTATCGATCAGGACGAACGGGGCCCGCACCGTAACGTCGCCGCCGCGCAGGACGCGTTCGTCGACGAAACATGCCTCCGCCGCGACGAGCTCGACACCCGCGGCCATCAGGGCCTTACGAACGCCCGCCGCGCTCTCTGCGACCAACCCGCGCACGCGCCGCATCGCGGCGGGAAAATCGAGAGCAACGTCGCCGACGAGGCCGAGTGTCCGCGCACGCCGCGCGCGCCCGACGTTATGCGCCGCCGCGAGGAACGCTTTCGACGGGGTGCATCCGCTATTGACGCAGGTTCCACCGAATGCGCCGCGCTCGAAAAGTACGACGTGTTTGCCCGTTTTTGCGAGCGCTCTCGCGAGCGGCGCGCCGCCCTGCCCGCTGCCGATGACGATGGCATCGACCGCGCGTACGTCCACGCTATGCGGGGGTGCGTGCGCGAAGGATCCCACGTACGAGCGGCTCTACCGTCGGCTCGACGCGCCGGATCGCTTCGGCTTCGATCGCATCGAGCGACGGCGAGCACAGCGCGAGGCCTTCTCCAATCTGTCGCATCAGATACGGCAGATCCGCCTCGGAGGCATCGGCGACGAGCGGTTTGATTAGCGCGATTTTTGCCGAACCACGACGTTCGCTATCCTCGCGCAACCGCGCGATTTCTTCGCGAACGCGTGCGAGCAGCAGCTCCACATCTTCTACGGTCGGTCGCTTCATGTGCGGTAGTTCGCCATGCGGTAAACATGGTCCGCGAGGCCAAAATGCGCCGGGCCGCTTCGCTACGCGACGTACGCCGCTTCCGTGACGCAGCGCCCATCGCGAAACCGGTGCACGTGCATCCCGGGCCGCTCGCGATCGATCGCCAGGCCGAGCGGCGCGGCCCAGCGCGGAAAGAGTTGCGGCGAAGTGCTCATCGCCGTGCTCGCCTCGGTGCCCGCCCACGATGCGTGGAAGGCATGGTGGACGTGGCCGCTCGCGACGCGCACAACGTTCGGATGGCGCGCGACGATGGCGGCGAGCGCTTCCGCGCCACGGAAGCGAAAACGGTCGAGCCACGGAACCGATGGCTCGAACGGCGGATGATGCATGCAAAGGAGCGTCGGGCGGACCACATCCGCCGCGAGGCGCTCCGCGAGCCACGCGCGTTTCGCATCGTCGACATCCCCGCCGGGCCAACCCGCGCGCGTGCTATCGAACATGATCGCGCGCACGGGAAAGGCTTCGATGACGTACGAGAGCCCGGCATCGGGCGAACGACGGACGTGCGGGCCGAAGGCGGCTTCGAGCGCCTCGGCGCGATCGTGGTTTCCGGGAATCACGAAATACGGAACGAGCAACCGATCGAGGAGCGCGCGCGCACGCGCCGCTTGCTCGGGCCGCCCGTCGTTCGTGACATCGCCCGTAACGACGACGAGCTCCGGCCGCGGGCGCATCGCGTTGATCGCGGCGACGCAGCGCCCGAGGTATGCGGCCGTGTCGAAAAAGATCCATTGCCGCCCACCCTCCGAGAAGATATGCGTGTCGGTGAGTTGGACGATCGTCACCCCGTACAACGTCGCGAGGAGCGTGGCGCGCTCCTTTCGACGTTCGTGAGAACGCGGCGCACGCACGTAGCATCGGGCGAGAAGAACGGCCGTTGCACCGACCGAACCAAGCTCTTCCCGAGAACAATTCCTATAGGAGCGCGCCCACGTGTTGACGTCCAGTAACCTCCGCGATTACCTCATGCTGCCGTATGAGAAGCTCGAAGAGCTCAATCTCGCGGCCAAACAACAGCGGAAGGATCGCGTTGCTGCGCACATCATCCGCGAAGAGCGCCTGAAGTATCTCACCGATACCACGAGCATCAAGGCCGTAACGGTGATGTTCGGCGATCTCGAAGGCCGGCTGCACATGCTCGATTACGACAAGAAATTCTTGTTGAAATCGGCCGACAATCTCACGTTCGACGGTTCCTCGATCCGCGGATTCACGCTCCAAAAAGAGAGCGATCTGCGCCTCGTCCTCGACTGGGCATCGTTCTATTGGGCGCCGGCGGATATCTTCGGGCCGGGCAAGATGCTCATGTTCGCGGATGTGGTCGGCCGCGACGGCGAGCCCTTCGCAGCCGACATGCGCGGCAGCCTGAAGAAACTCTCGAACGAGCGCTTCGAGAAAGACGGCTACACGCTCAACGCCGCAAACGAGATCGAAGGCTTCGTCTTCCAGGGCGTGGACGCGGAGCAAGCGTATGGCACGGCCGGCAAGTTCGCGTACGTCAACACCGGTGGGTACTACCACTCGCTGCCGGGCGACCCGCTGCGCCAGTTCATCGACACCGTTGCCGAAGTGCAGCGCGCCATGGGGTTCGAAAACGAGAAAGATCACCCCGAAGTCGCGCCGTCGCAGTTCGAGATCAACTACGGGTACGGCGAAGTCGTCATGGCCGCCGATCAAATCCAGCTCTATAAACTGATCTGCCGCCAAGTCGCGACGCACATGGGCCTCACCGCAAGCTTCCTCCCGAAGCCGGTCGTCGGCGTCAACGGCAACGGCATGCACACGAACGTTTCGATCAGCAAAGACGGCAAAAATCTCTTCTGGGATGCCGCCGGTGAAGAGAAGCTGAGCGCGACCGGCTGGAATTTCGTCGACAAGATCCTCAACGCCGGAAACGATTTGTGCCTGGTGTTCAACTCCAGCGTGAACGCCTATCGCCGCCTCGATCCGCATTTCGAAGCACCGAACCAGATCAAGGCTTCGGCCGTCGATCGCGGCTCGATGATCCGCATCCCGATCGGTAACGAGAAGAGCGCGCGCGTCGAGGTTCGCTCCGTCGCTCCCGATGCGAACCCGTACATGGCCCTCTATGCCGTTTTCAAAACGGGCCTCGACGGCGCGGAACCGTCGATCGCGAACATCCGTCAGGCCGCGCGCTTCCTGCCCGACAACATCTACGACGCGATGGCGGATTTCCGCGCTTCGGAGTGGATCACGACGATGATGGGCGAGGAAGTAAAAGGCCGGTACGCCGACTTGAAGCAAGCATCGGCCGATCGTTGCCCGCGCCTGCTCGGGAGCTTCGTCAAAGCGCCGGAAGTCATGTACCACCACGAAGTATACAATCAGTACCTTTGGGGCAATTTTTAGCACGCAAGGGCGACACCAAGAGAAGCGGGGCACCCCAAATCGGGGTGCCCCTTCCATATTCTTAACCATGGAAAATGGGGCTTTCCATGACAGCAAGTCAGAATCGTGGCAAGATGCACCCATGAGCCTCGGACCGTGCCCGCAACACCCGCAACCCATCGAGAGCGTTCCGAGCGCTCCCGCACGCCGCCACGCGCCATGAGCGCGACACAGCCTTTCGCGACCGAGGTCGAACGCCTCGGGCTCTTGCGCCGCGGCGATCGTATCGATCGCGTGCATGGGCGGGGCCTCGAAGCGATCTGCCACGCCCTCTCGTCGACATTCCACGGCGCCTTTACCTGCGTCGTCGCCGACGACGCATACGGGCGTGGGATTGCGGTCTCCGTCGATCCGAACGGCATGCATCCGTCGCCACGCGAGCTCTCGCCATTCATCGATGCGATCGGCCCCGAGGCGGCGCTCTTCATCCCGAACGCGCGCGACGACCGGCGATTCGCCGAGGAGCCCCTCGTCACGGGCCCCGCCCGCGTCCGCTTTTTTGCGGGGATCCGGCTCTACCGCGACGACGGCGTGGCTTTCGGCGCCCTTTGCGTGGGCGCGGCGAAACGCCATGTCGCGACCCCGCACGAGCGCGGAGTGCTAGCCGATCTCGCGACGGCCGTCGAAACCACGATCGACATCCATCGCGCGGCGCGCAACGCCCAGGCACTTGCCATTACGGATTCGCAGACGGGGCTCCCCAATCGGGCCGGTTTGCTGCTCGAAATCGAACGCGTCATCCGCGAACGTCGCAACGACGGTGCTTCGTTTGCGCTCATTTACATCGATGTCGACGATTTCAAGGCCGTGAACGATACGCTCGGCCACGCGGCCGGCGACGACATCCTCCGCGCGGTCGCGGTGGGCATGCGCAGGAGCGCGGGCACGGCTGCGAGCGCCAGCCGCCTCGGCGGCGACGAATTCGTCATCGTGATCCCGCATGCCGAGATGGCCGATGCCGCGATCGTCGCCGAACGCATCCATTCAGAACTTGCGAAAGTCGGGCACGAACGCTCGCGCGAGGTAAGCTTCTCACTCGGGCTCGCGACCTTTACGACTCCTCCGGCGACCGCGCTCGCCGCGCTCGCCGTCGCCGATCGATTGATGTATGCGGCCAAGCGGAACGGGAAAAACCGCATCGAGTCGGCGCTCGAAGGATAGCGCCGGCGCGCGAGCGGCGTCAAAGCCTCACGTGACCTCCGTCGTTTGGCTCAAGCGCGATCTGCGCATCGCGGACCATCGTCCGCTCGTCGAGGCGACGCGCCGCGGCGAAACCGTCGTGCTCTACGTCTACGAGCCGGCATTGCTCGCCGAGCCGACGACGGACCCCGCACATTACGCTTTCATCGACGAATGTCTCGTGGAACTCGACCGCGAGCTTGCCGCACGCGGCACGCAAATTACCTACCGCATGGGCGAGATCACGAGCGTGCTCGCCGCGCTCGCGGAGGAGACACCGTTCGACACGCTCTTCTCGCATGAAGAAACGGGCGGCGCCGCAAGCTACGCACGCGATCGCGCCGTCGGCGCGTGGTGTCGCGCGCGCGGCATCGCCTGGCGCGAGATCCCGCAATTCGGCGTGATCCGGCCGCTCAAATCGCGCGACGGGTGGGCGAAGCGATGGGACGCGCGCATGCTCGAACCGCTCGTGGATGCGCCCGAGCACGTCGTGGCGGCGCCGGTACGACATGAGGCGCGCCGAACGCTCCGCGAGCTCGGTCTCGGCCCCGCGACGAAACCCGAAGCGAAGCCGGGTGGCATGCGCCACGCGCATGCCGAACTCGCGAGCTTTCTCGCCGCGCGCGGCGCGAATTATCGCGCGGATATGTCGAGCCCGGTCGCCGGTTGGGACGGCTGCTCGCGCCTGTCACCGTATCTCGCCTTCGGTGCGATTTCGATGCGCACGGTCTTCCAGGCCACCCGGGCGCGCGAGAACGAATTGCGCGCGATGCAGGCGATCGGCGAGCCGATCGATGCGCGCTGGCTCGGATCGCTCGCGTCGTTCCGCGGACGCTTGCACTGGCACTGCCACTTCACGCAGAAACTCGAAGATCAACCGTCGCTCGAGTTCGTAAACCAGGCCCGCGCCTACGACGGAATGCGCGAAGGCGACTTCGACGCCGAGCGTTTCGCCGCGTGGTGTGCGGGCCGAACGGGTTTTCCGATGGTCGATGCATGCATGCGCGCCTTGCATGCGGGCGGCTGGATCAATTTCCGGATGCGCGCGATGCTGATGTCGTTCGCCTCGTATCATCTCTGGCTCGACTGGCGCGTGACGGGAACCTACCTCGCGCGCCAATTTCTCGATTTCGAACCGGGCATCCACTGGCCGCAATCGCAGATGCAAAGCGGGGTGACGGGCATCAACGCGATCCGTATTTACTCGCCGACGAAACAAGCGCACGACAACGACCCGACGGGTATCTTCATCCGGCGTTACGTTCCCGAGCTCGCGGGGTTGCCCGATGACGCGCTTGCGACGCCGCATCTCACGCCGCCGCTCGTTGCGGGCGCGTTCGGCTTTCGGATCGGCGTCGACTATCCGTTACCGATCGTCGACGATAAGCTCGCCGTCACCGCGGCGAAAGAACGCGTCTATGCGGTTCGCCGCCGAGCCGGCTCCCGTGCCGAAGCGCAAGCGGTCTATGTCAAGCATGGCAGCCGCAAGCCGACGCCGCCGCGCCGCAAAGGCTAACGCGCGCGAAAGAACGTGCGGATTTGTGCGGCGACCGCGGCAAGCGCGCTCGTCGCCTCGGTGCTCGTTTGCGCTAGCGCGGCGTCGCGCTGTGCGGCACGTTTGACGAGCCCCGCGGCGAGCGCTTCGGCGATCTCCGGCCGCTCGCGCACGAACGGTTCGAAACGGGCGCGGTCGATCGCGTAGACCGAAGCCGCCGTGGATGCGACGACCGTTGCGTTTCGCGGCGCCCCCGTGAGCAAGGACGCCTCACCGACGTAATCGCCGGGATAGAGTTGCGCGACGCTTTGTTCGATGCCGTCACCGTCGCGCACGCGAATGTCGAAGGTACCCTCACGCACGATGAATAGCGAATCGCCTTGCGCTCCCGCTTCGATCAGCTTTTCCCCAACGCGCACGCTCTGCTCGGCGAGCAACGCGGCGAGTTCCGTGCGATCGTCGTCCGAAAGGCCTTCGAAGATCGTTAGCCGTTTCAGCAAACGCGGAAGCGGGCGTTCTTTCGGGGGAACGAGCGGATCGACGATCATGGTGCGCGGGATCGGCTGCGCGATGCCGGCCCATGTGAGATGCGTCCATACCGCAGCGTAAACGCGCGTTCCGATCTTCGACTTGTCGTCGTGATCGCGGTAATAGTACGTGATGCGATACTCGATCGCCCAATCGCCGAACGCATCGATCTCGATCGAAGGAGCGGGATTGTGCAAGACGCCCTGGGCGTTGAGCGCGGCGACGCGAAGTAACTCCGTCGCACGGATCGGCGAGAGATCGTTTGGAAGCTTGAACGAGATGCCCGTGCGGTGCGGTAAGCTATCGGCCACGGCGTCGTGGTTGACGATCTCGCTGCGATTGAGCATGCTATTTGGAATGATCACCACATCGCCCGCGCGCGTCAGCACGCGCGTCGCGCGCCAGTTCATCTCCGTCACGAGGCCGCCGGGCCGGCCCGTATAATCGATGCGGTCGCCGATCCGGAACGGTTGCTCGATCAGTAAGGCGATACCGCTCATCAAATCCGAAATCGTGTTTTGCAGCGCGAACCCGAGCACGACCGCAACGATGCTCGACGTTGCGAAGACCGTCGACACCGGCAGCTCGAGCACGAAGGTGCTCGCCGCGACGATCGCAAGCAACGCGTAGATAAGCGATAACGCATCGTTGAGAAACTTCTGCGCACGATCGCGCTTGCGGGCGAGACGCCCGATCGTAAGCGACAGAATCGTCGTGATCGAGCTCGCCGCAAGCGCGACCGCGATCCACCAAACGATCCCGAGGACCTGCGCGAGAAAGCGGGCGTCGCCGACCGGCATCGCGTGGGGAGCGACGGGAAGACCGCCGATCAAAAGCAGTTTCCACGAGGTCCCCGCGATCGCAAGAAGCGCGACAAAAAGCCGCAAGCCGATGAGCGTGCTGCGCATCGACCATCGTTCTGAAGAAACGAATCATCGGCCTGGGGACACTGCGCCTAGCGGAGCAAGACTCGGGCCATCGTGCCCCTAAGGCCCGCTCACCGTGAAAACTGCAACCGATTCCCTCCTCGAAATCGCGCTCGCCCGCGAGGACGATTTCGAAGGAGAACACGCCGTCATCCCTTCGCTCCACGCCGCGATCGTAACGTGCATGGACTCGCGGATGAACACGTTTCGCATCTTCGGACTCGATTCGGGCCAAGCGCACATCTTACGCAACGCAGGCGGCCTCGTAACCGAAGATGTGCTCCGGTCGCTCGTCGTTTCGCAGCGCCGTTTGCAGACACGCGAAGTGATCCTCTTGCATCACACGGACTGCGGCCTCTATCGGGCCGACGAAGCCGCCCTACGCGATGAGATCGCAAACGACACCGGAAGCGTCCCCCCCTATGCGTTCGGCGCCTTCACCGATCTCGACCGCGCGGTGCGCGAAGCGATCGTGCGGGTACGCGAGCATCCATTCCTACCGCATCGCGACGGCGTGCGTGGCTTCGTCTACGACGTGCATACGGGCCACACGCGCGAAGTCGTCGTCTAAGGCGTCGAACGGTATCTACACCGATGACGGACTTGTCCGAAACGCAATGCTCGCAACATGCATGCACGCTGCAAGATCGTGACAGCCTGAAACGGGCACTCTTGCGCCGCATTCCGGCGGCATTCAAACCGATAGGTAGCGATCCGCGACAGTAGTTTATTTTTCGAAGTCTAGTGCCGCCGCCAACGGGGCACTCATTCGGCTAATGGACCTTATCAGTCGCCTGCGCGTTACCACGCAAACCCGGTCGTTGCCGGGCGTACTCGGACCGCATGCGCAGTCGGGTTTTACGCTTATCGAGCTCCTGATTGCGCTCGGCATCATGGCCCTCATTCTCGCGAGTACGGCGTGGTTTATCGGGTTCGTCACGAGCGCGGTTACGATGATCGCGCGGACGGAACTCGCGACGACGTCGCTAGAGGCGCTCGAAACGCAGTGGGAGCGCGAGTCCGTCTCCGCGACCGCGATTTACGTGCCCGATCGCGATCCGACCGACGCCTCCGACAATGCGGACGGGCATGTGATGGAATTCATGCAGCGCGATGCCGCACGTGACGATCACTTCATCACGTGGCGCTTCGACAAAGCCGCAGAAACGATGCAGCGTTATGCGCGCGATGCGTGGGATGCAGAGCCGGTAGCGACCGGAAAACCGCAAATCATGCGGTACTTCAACGTGACGCTGCAGCACGCGCACGAGATGCGTCGGCCGTGGCTCATCAAAGCGCTCGTCGATA
>JBBISR010000031.1:0-39022 GCA_037441145.1 Armatimonadota bacterium | reverse complement strand
ATGGCCGCCCCCGCTCGGGTTGACTCCGCTCTCGCCCCTCCAGGGCTCCGCTCCGCAAGACGGTCCGCAACGGGCCGTCCCACCCCCGCGCTGGCGCGCTTGTTGGGGTTCGCTTGTGCTCGCAAGTGCCGTATGGTGGCCGTCTACTGTCTTGCTTTCGTTGCTCGCTAGAGGTTGTTGATTTGCGTTTCGTTCGTTTGGGCGCTGTTGCGCTTTCGTTGATGGCCTGTGGTTCGGTGGCTTCCGCGCAAGCGGTTCCCGCGTCGCCCGCCGTCATTGCTACGCCGTTCGTCTCGCCGCTTGCGAGTGCGACGCCGGGTGGGGTGTTGACGACGGCTCCGCCGAGCGTGGTGCCCTATGGCGATCCGTATCTTTGGCTTGAGGCGCAAGAGTCGGCGCGGGCGCTTTCGTGGGTGAAGGCGGAGAATGCGAAGACGCTTTCGGTTCTGCAGCGCGATACGCGGTTTCCGAAATTGTTTGCCGATGCGCTCGCGATCGGGGAAGCGAAAGATCGCGTTCCTTCGCCGCAGTTTTTGAATGGCAGCGTCTTCAATTTTTGGCGCGATGCGACGCACGTGCGGGGTATTTGGCGGAAGACGACGCTTGCGAATTATGCGTCCGCGGTGCCGACGTGGCAGACCGTGTTCGATGTCGATGCGCTCGCGAAGCGGGAGAAGAAGAACTGGTTTTGGGAGGGCGCCGATTGCGCTTCACCACAGCACACACGGTGTCTCGTGTATCTTTCCGAAGGCGGCGAGGATGCGGTGACCGTGCGCGAATTCGATCTCGCGACGCAAGCGTTCGTGCCCGGTGGATTCGTCTTGCCGCGCGGGAAGCAGAACGTTGCGTGGGCGGATGCTTCGAGCGTGCTCGTTTCGCGCGCGTGGAAGCCGGGCGATCTTACGGCTTCGGGCTATGCGTTTATCGTGAAGAAGCTCGCGCGCGGTGCGGCGTTGTCTTCGGCGAAGGAAGTGTTCCGCGGGACCAAAGCCGACGTGAGCGCGGGCCCGTTCGCCGTGCGCGACGGTTCGGGGCATCTGTTGCTCGGCGTGAATCGCGGCGTTTCGTTCTTCGAATCGGAAACGCAGATCCTCACGCCGCGTGGGTTGCGCAAGCTCGCGATTCCCGCGAAGGCCGGCATCGATGGGATGGTCGCGGGCAAATTGCTCGTCGAAGTCAAGATGCCGTGGCAGATGAACGGGCGATCGTTCGCGCCGGGTTCGCTCGTCTCCATGGATCTCGCCGCCGTTCTCGCCGATCCCGTGCATCTGAAGCCGACGCTCGTGTATGCGCCCGGGTCGCGCGAGACGCTCGATTCGGTTGCGATGCTTCGCGATCGCGTCATCGTTTCGATTAACGAGAACGTCAAAGGGCGCGCGTTCGTCTATACGCCGGGTGCGGGCGGTTGGTCGCGCGTGCGGTTGCCGCTTGCGGATAATTCGTCCGTCGGCGTCGTCAGCGCGGATCGCGATGGGGCTAGCGCGTTCGTCGGGGTGACGTCGTTCCTGACGCCATCGACGCTGTTTCTTGCAAATACGGCGACGGGGTCGCTCGCGAAGATCAAAAGCGACACGGCGCGGTTCGATGCGTCGAAGCTCGCGGTCGAGCAGCATTTCGCAACGTCGAAGGACGGGACGAAGATTCCGTACTTCCTCGTGCATCCGAAAGCGATGCGCATGACGGGTGCGAATCCGACGATTCTCTATGCGTACGGTGGTTTCGAAGTTTCGCTAACACCGAACTATAGCGGCGTGCTCGGGAAGCTCTGGCTCGAACGTGGTGGCGTCTATGCGCTTGCGAACATCCGCGGCGGTGGCGAGTTCGGACCTGCTTGGCATGAGGCGGGCCTCAAGACCAAACGCCAACGGATCTACGACGACTTCGCCGCCGTCGGCCGCGATCTCGTGACGACGAAGGTAACGAGCGCGCGCCATCTCGGGATCGAAGGCGGTTCCAACGGCGGGCTCTTGATGGGCGTGCAGTTCACGCAGCATCCGGAGATGTGGAATGCGGTCGACATCGAGGTGCCGCTGCTCGACATGCTGCGCTTCGAAAAGATCGACGCGGGCGCGTCCTGGGTCGGCGAATACGGAAGCGTTTCGATCCCCGAGCAGCGGGCGTTTCTTGCGAAGATTTCGCCGTATAACAATCTCCACGCGGATGTGATCTATCCGCAGCCGTTCATCTGGACGACGACCAAAGACGATCGCGTCGGCCCGCAACACGCGCGCAAGTTCACGGCGCGGCTCGCCGAGCTCGGCAAGCCGTATCTGTTCTACGAAGTGACCGAAGGCGGGCACGGCTCGGGTGCAAACATCAGGGAATCGTCGTTCACGAGCGCGCTCGCTTACACGTACTTCATGCAGAAGCTGATGAAATAGCGGCCTATTTGCTGGCGGCTTTTCGCTTGTGAAGCGCGCTCGGCTTATGTGCCGCGATCGCGCCGGTAGCGTCGCTCTTGACGACGACTTCCGGATTCTCGGGCGATGCCGCCACGTGATGGCCTTTGATTTCCATCGGCTTCGTAATAGTTTTCTGCACGGTGCCCGCGATGTGCTTGCCTTCGGATCCCGCACTCCACGTGACGTGGTCGCCTTTTTTGAACGTTGCCATGCGAGCGGAGTACCCGCATGACGATCGGAAAAAACGTAGGGTGGCCTACAGACCGCGCGCATCCGGAGGCGTAGCGTATGGATATGGAACAGGGCGCCGTGCTCGCCGAACCGAGCAATAAAGTCTGGTATCTCACGAACAACCGGCTCTTCGAGGCGGCATCGACCGATCGCGTCGCGGACACGGAGCATCTGTTCACGATGCGCTTGCTCCCGCGCAAGGCCGAGGTCTTCGATCAGGGCGATACCGCCCGCATCGTATACCTGGTCAAGACCGGGCGCGTGCGGATCGTGCGCATCACTCCGGACGGCAAGGAGATCACGGTTGCCGTGCTCGGGCCGGGCGATATCTTCGGCGAAGAAACGCTCTTCGGCGATGCGCCCCGGACGTCGCTTGCGATCTGCATCGAGGAAACGTTGATCTGTCAGGCGCGGGCGGACGACCTGATGGGCTTGATGACGCGCGATCCCGTCGTCGCCATCAACGTGGCGAAGATCCTCAGCGGACGCCTCGATGGTGCGTCTGCGACGATCGAGGACCTCGCCTATGCGCGCATCCCCGATCGGATCATGCACCTCTTCGCGCGCCTCGCCGCCGAATATGGCATCCCGCACGATCGCGGCACCGCCCTCGACGTGCGGCTTACGCACGCCGATATCGCCTCGCTCGTCGGATCGACCCGTGAGACGGTGTCGCTAGAAATCGGAAACCTCGCGCGCGATGGGCGCGTCTGCTTCGACGGTCGCACGATCGTCCTACCGCGTACGGAGTATCCGCAATGAAACGGTTTTTGGCGTCTCTCGGCCTCGCCACGCTCGTCGCGCTCCCGGTAGCACCGGTTCGGGCGGCGGGCCCCTCGCTCGCACCTGTCGTCGCGCCGGGTGACTGGATCAACGGCACCGCGACCGCGGCCGATCTCAAGGGCAAGGTCGTGCTCGTCGATGTGTTCACGTTCGCTTGTTACAACTGCAAGAACATCACCCCGAACCTGCGGAAGCTGCGCGCGCAAACGTCCTCGGCAGACCTCGCAATCGTGGGCGTGCACGCGCCCGAGACGGCGTACGAGAAAGATCGCGCGCACGTCGTGAGCAACTTGAAGGCGCTGGGTATCTCGTGGCCGGTGCGAACCGACAACGACTTTGCCGTTTGGCGCTCGTACGGCGTCGAATACTGGCCGACCCAATTGCTCTTCGACCGTCACGGCGTTCTCCGGAAAACCGTGATCGGCGATTCCCAGGATACCGTTGTCGACTCGACGATCGCGGAGCTCATCGCGGAGAAATAACCTGAAGCCTGTTCGTCTGCTCGCGACCCTCGATTTCCACGATCTGCCCGCACGGCTGGCAGAACAGGTCGACGCTCCGGAGATCGCGCGCGCGCTCACCCGCCGGGCATTCGTCATCGACGAAGCGCCGTACGCGAAGGACGTCGCGAGCCTCTTCGTGCGCGCGGGAGCGCAGGCCGCGTCCGAAGGCGAACGGCTCGTGGTCGCGGCGACGCGCGACGAATGCTCGCGGGCGCTCTCCGATGCCTCGCCGCTCTTTGGGACCGTGGTTCGCGCCGTCATGGCCGCGATCGATGCGATCCGCGAGCCGCGTTCGCATCTGCGCATGCGCGATCGCGAACTCGACCTTTGGGACGAAGCGCGGGTGATGGGCATCTTGAATGTAACGCCCGATTCGTTCTTCGATAACGGCCGTTTTCAGGGCGTCGATCGCGCCCGAAGCCGCGCGGCCCAGATGGTAACGCAAGGCGCTTCGCTCATCGACATCGGCGGGCGGTCGTACGCCCATTGGAACACGCCGCCCGGGATCGAAGAAGAACTCCGCCGCGTGGTGCCCGTGGTCGAAGCGCTCGTCCGCGACGAACTCCCCGCCGCCCTCTCGATCGACACCGTCAGCGCGACGGTCGCGAAGGCCGCGCTCGAAGCGGGCGCCCACCTGATCAACGATTGTAGCGGCCTCGCGGACCCGTCGATGGCCGAGGTCGTCGCCGGGAACGGCGCGGCGCTCGTCATCATGCACCTCAAAGGCGAGCTCAACGTGCGTACCGCCGATAGCTACGTGTACGACGACGTGATGGCCGAGATCACGGGCTACCTCGCCGAACGCATTGCGGCCGCGAAAGAGCAGGGCGTGGCGGACGACAGCATCGTCGTCGATCCGGGGCTCGAATTCGGCAAAGAGCCCGCAACGGATTTCGAGATCCTGGACCGGTTCGGCGAACTGACCGTGCTCGGCCGCCCGATCCTCTTCGCTGCGTCGCGCAAGAGCTTCATCGGGCGCGTGTTCGATCGCCCGGCGAAGGAGCTGCTCGCGCCATCGCTTGCAACCGCCGCGATGGGGATCGCCGCGGGCGCCCGGCTCGTGCGCGTGCACGATGTCGAGGAGACCTATCAGGTCGCGAAGATGTATGCGGCCGTCCGCCCCTCGCAGCGCGAATCGCTGCGCCTCGTCGCCGAGATGCCGCGCTAAGCCTACGAGGATTATTTACATGCAACGCAAAACAGGTTAGGTAAAGTTTGTTCTAACCCATCGTAATTCGCTACGTCTACGAAGCGGTGATCGTAGCGCATCTTGATGAAATGAGCGATCGACTTAGGCCTGGGATTTGGATGCTGCCGTGCAAAAAGATAGCTTTGTTTCTGAGGCCGACTCACTAAGTCAGATGTTGCACCTGCTGTTCCAGGTGGAGCCTAGCGCACGATTAAGGTTGCTCCGTGCAGCGGAGGCTTTTATTGGCGACGCACATGTACATGCTCCGAAAGATATAGTAGCACCGACGAGGATAAATAGAGAACGACCTCGCGTATCGTTTTCGTTCACAGAAGATCGTACCCCGAGTTTGAGTGAATTTGTAAGACTTAAGAAGCCCGTGACCGACGTTGAAACGTTGGCGGTCTTTGCTTACTACAGTTCCTTCTTCATGAGCGATGCTGTAATTTCTCTTGATAAAGTGTGTAAGCAGTACGATGAGACGGGGTTGCTCCGCCCGAAGAGCGTAAGCGATACTTTGAGATCGGCTGACAAGGGCGGCTACTTAAAGAAGCAACCGGACGGCTCGCGGTCGATTACGAGTTTTGGTCGGGAGGTTGTCGAATCCCTACCCGATCGCGGTAATCTACGAAATACTATCAAAAGGCTTCGTTCGGGCCGCATATAAATGCCAGTCAAGATTGCGTTATTCAACCACAAAGGGGGTGTTGGGAAAACAACTCTTACCGTCAACCTCGCGTTTGCTTTGTCGCAGACACACAATAGACGAGTTCTGATAGTTGATGCTGACCCGCAGTGTAACGTCTCTTCGTACCTATTGGAGGATTCGTCCGTAAATGAATTGCTTGAAAATTCGGACGAACAAAGTGGCGAAACAGTCTGGTCTGGTGTGAAGCCAGTAGTCGATGGAGTCGGTACGTTCAAGAGGTTGGTGCCAATAGAAACTTACAACGGCCTTTTCATTCTTCCCGGTGATATTAAGCTATCTTATTACGAGCGGGATCTGTTTACGGCTTGGGGCGGATGTTTTCAAAGACAGGTTAGGGCACTCAATGTCACAACAGCCCTGAGTCAATTGGTAGAAGCGTCAGCGGATAGCGTCGATGCTGATTTTGTATTTTATGATTGTGGTCCGAATATCGGTGCGCTTAATCGGGTTGCTATTTTAGATTGCGATTATTTTGCCGTTCCGGCGGCATTGGATTCATTTTCGATCAGGGCCCTCAAGACGCTAGGCGCAACTTTGTCCGAATGGATTCAAGACTGGGAGAGCATTGCAGAACTAGCCCCTAGATTGCCCTCCTTATTTGAGGGTCGCCCAAGTTGCGTCGGGTACATTGCTCAACGTTTTCGTCAATACAGAGGCGAGGCCAGCGCCGCGTTTTCAGAACTTACACCTGAGCTCGAAAAACACTTTATCGCTGACATTATAGAACCTTTACGGCGAGTTGGTGTTGAATACGGTACCACGAATCGGCTCAGGCTTGGCGAAGTGCGGGATTACGCTACGCAAGCTCAGTTAGCCCAGAAACAGGGGGTGCCAATGACAGAAGCGAGCGGTCTAAGGACAGAAATGCGCATCGAATTGGGTGAGACATTCGACAGACTTGCTACTTCTTTGTTGGATGTAACTTCATAAATGGCCGAAGCTTCCACGCATGGACTTGCGGATAGAATCGAAGGCTTGGTGGCATTCTACCGTGCCAACAAACGTCTCATGGAGCGAGTTGAAGCATCGATCCTCCGGGCTCTCGATGAGGAGAAGCTGAACGTGCTCGTGCACTCGCGAAAGAGCCGATTCAAAGATCCGGATCATCTAAGGGCGGAACTCTTTAGGAAAGCTGACGAATTAAAAGTCATTGAATGGAACGATGAAGATCTTTTTATCAAAATCAATGACTTAGTAGGCTTTAGACTGCTTCACCTGCACACCCGCCAGATTCGAGATATTCTTGACATCGTCAGGGCTAATTTGGATGAGGAAAGCATCTCGATTAAAGAGGGTCCTACCGCAAGACCTTGGGATGACGAATATCGCGAAGTTTTTCGCTCGTTAGGCGTTGACGTAACGCCACCCCAAGATCCTCCCAAGTCACTTTACACTAGCGTCCACATGGTTGTGCAGACCGAGAGCCGTCGCGTCATGACAGCCGAGATCCAGATTCGGACGCTCGCTGAGGAGCTTTGGGGCGAGGTTGATCATGCAATCAATTACCCGGTGCAGCACATGAATCCGACGTGTCGAGATCAACTGCGCGTCCTCGCGAGAATTACGTCCGCTTGCACTCGATCAGTCGACGGGATTTTCAATCACCTGGAAACCATCTAGCAGCTCGTTTGCTAGAGCGGGCAACTTTCACGCTCCCCGTGGCAGTCTAAGTGCCATATGCATACCGTCTACGTCGGCTTGGGATCGAACCTGGGCGATCGCCAAGGGAACATCCTTCAAGCGTTGCAGAAATTGCGGCGCGAGTCCAAGATCGAGGCCGTTTCGTCGTATTACGAAACGCCGCCGGTCAACGTCACGGGCCCGATGTTCTTGAACGTCGTCGCACGCGTCTCGACCCTGCTCTCGCCCGAGCAGTTCGAACGCTTCGTACGCGGCGTCGAGATCGCGATCGGTCGCCAGCGATCGCTCGATTTTCAGGCCCGCCCGATCGACGTCGATATCCTCGCGTACGACGAGTTGCAGCAAGATTTCAAGCGCTTCCAAGTGCCGCATCCGTATATCGCCGATCGGCCGTATAACCTCGTGCCGCTCGCCGAAATCGCGCCGGATTTGATCGATCCGCGCTCTGGCAAGACGATGACGGATCTCGCCGCGGCGAACCCGGCGACCGGCATCACGAAGAAACAGCGCGCGATGCATTTTTTCGCGAATCGGCAAGAAGAAGCGCCGGATTATCGCCTCTCGCTCAACCGCGTCGGCGTTTCGAGCGTGAAGCGCCTGTTGCGCTTGAAGATCGACGGCCAGGAACGCCTGTTTAACGGCGAGTTCACGATGGTCGCCGATCTGAGCCCGGATAAAGCGGGCGTGCATATGTCGCGTTTTTCCGAATTGTTGGAAGAAGCCGCGCTCGACGTGCTTTCGCGCAACGAAGCACCCGGACGCATCGAAGATTTGGTCGAGCTGATCGCGCAGCAGATCGTCGGCTCGCAGAAGGCGCTCCGCGCGGACGTACGCCTGAAAGCCGAATTCGGGTTGGAGCGTTGGACGCCGGTCAGTGGGAAGCGTGGCGAGGAAACCTACACCCTCGTCGGCATCGCGCACGCCGATGCGAACGGGACCCGGCGCGTCATCGGCGTCGAAGCCGAAGGCATGACCGCATGCCCGTGCGCGCAGCTCATGGTGCGCGAGCACTCGCAGCGCGAGCTCATGGAAGCGGGCTTTTCGGAAGCCGATGCGACCCGCGCACTCGACGCACTCCCGGTTGCGACGCATAACCAGCGCGGTCTCGGTTCGTTACTCATCGGCACCACCGCAGAACACCAGCTCGACATCCGCGCCGAAGACCTCGTCGAAATCGTCGAGAACTCGATGTCGAGCGAGACGTACGATCTGCTGAAGCGCCCGGACGAATTCTTCATCGTCAACAAAGCGCATCACAATCCGAAATTCGTCGAGGACGTCGTGCGCGGCATCCTCGCGCGTTCGCTCGACGTGTACGGCGATCTGCCGGATTCGACGTTCGTCTCGTCATCGCAAGTCAATTACGAATCGATCCACAAGCACGATGCATTCGCCGAAGCGTTCGGCACGTTTGGCGAATTCCGCCGCGAACTCTACGGGCAAGAACACGTCGGCATGAAGACCGATCTCGCAACGTGGCTCGGCACGCGCCGTTCCTCGGTCGTCGCCTGATCGACTACTGGGCATCGCCCGAACCCACCGTCGCCCGCATCGATGCGCACGCGATGCGCGATCAACTCCACGAAACCGGTTTCGACGAACGTGCAGGCGACATCGAGCGAATCGCATCGCTTGGTGTCGTCGCGTCGCGCTTCCCCGTGCTATGGGAACGCGCCGCGCCGTTGCATCCGGAGGAGCGCGATTTTACCTGGGGGCAGGAGCGCGCATCGCGCTTGCATGCACTCGGCGTTGCGCCGATCGTCACGCTCTTGCATCACGGCTCGGGGCCGCACTACACGCATTTGCTGGACGACGCGTTCCCGAAATCGTTTGCCGCATATGCGGAAGCGGCCGCACGCGCGTTGCCGTTCGTGCGTGCGTTTACGCCGATCAACGAAGTGCTCACGACGACGCGTTTCTCGACGCTCTACGGGGTGTGGTATCCGAACGCGCGCGACGATGCGGCCTTCGGTCGCGCGCTCGTACACCAAGCGCGGGCAACGCAGCTGGCGATGGCGCGCATCCGGACGGTCACGCCCGATGCGCGGCTCGTGACGACGGAAGATTTGCAGGGCTTCGTCGCGGGCGATGTTCGCATGGAGTCGTATGTCGCGTTCTTGCGCGAGCGGCGCTGGCTCGCGCTCGATTTGATCGAAGGACGCGTCGACAAGGATCACGCGCTCTATACTTGGCTCCGCGATGCCGCGGGAATCGCGGAAGCAACGCTCGCCGACGTGCGCGCGCGAGCGACGCCGATCGACGTCGCGGGCTTCAACCACTACCCACACTCCGAACGCTATCTCTTCACGCGTGCAAACGGCACGATCGGCGACGTGCCCGCGGTGTACGTGCGCGGTGCGACGGACTTACGCTGCGCGCCGCTTTTACGCGATGCCGCCGAACGCTTCCCGACGCTCGCGCTCTCCGAAGTGCACGTCAACGCCATTGCGAGCGAACGCGTTGCGTGGCTGCTCGAACACGATGCCGATGCGCGCGCGCTTCTCGCAAGCGGTATTCGCGCTACCGCCGTCGGCGCGTGGGCCGCGTTCGGGATGCGCGATTGGCACTCGCTGTTGCGCCGTCACGAAGATATCACCGAGGACGGGATCTTCACGTTTGCCGGAACGAACGGCACGCCGCAAGAAACGCCGGTCGCCGCGGCGTTACGCCATCTGACGAGCGGTGAGATCGCTGCAGCGCAAGCGCTCGCGACGCCCGGCTGGTGGACGCGCGACGAACGTTTTCGCGATCCCGAAATACTCGCCGCGTGGGCCGATTCGCAGCTTCCCGAAGGAGAACACGTGCGTCCGCGTGGCAAGGTGCCCGTATGATCCCGCAAGCGCTCGTCGTCGGCTCGCACCTCCGCTACGACGGTGTCCGCCAACGCCCGCAGCACTTACTCTCGCGCTTCTCCGCGCACGTGCCGGTCATCGTCGTCGAAGAGCCGTACGCGAGCGATCGCGACGAAGATCAGATCTTGCACGATGGAAACGTCACGATCGTTCGCCCGCTGCGCGTGCGCGGCTGGTGCGAGCCGCTCGTCGACGCGCAAGCGATCGCGACGACGCGCGCGTTGCTTGCTGGCTTGCAGCCGCTCGTGTGGCTCTACACGCCGATGATGCGCGCGCTCGCGGACGCACTCGATCCATCGTCGGTCGTCTACGATTGCATGGACGATCTCGCGTCGTTCGATTTCGCACCGGCCGGTATGGCCGATGCCGAAACCGCGCTGCTCGCACGCGCGAACCTGGTCTTCACGGGCGGCCGTTCGCTGTACGACGCGCGCAAAGCGTATGGTGCGAAGGTCCGTTGTTATCCGAGCGGTGTGGAATACGAACGCTTCGTTGCGGCGCGTACGACCGCACCGCATCCGCTCTGCGCGGAGCTTCCCGGCCCCGTGTTCGGGTACATCGGCGTCATCGACGAGCGCATCGATATCGGGTTGATCGAAGCGCTCGCGCACGCGCCCGACGCCCCGCACGTGATGATGGTCGGCCCCTTTGCGAAGGTCGATCCCGCGCGCTTTCCGCGCCACCCGAACGTGCACTTCACGGGCCGCGTGCCGTACGAAACGTTACCGTCGTTTCTTGCGGGCTTCGCGGTCGCGTTGATGCCGTTCGCGCGCAACGCGAGCACGCGGTTCATCTCGCCGACGAAGACGCTCGAATATTTCGCGGCCGGCGTTCCGGTAGCGACGACGAGCGTTGCGGATGTCGTCGATGAGTATGCCGAGGTCGTGTGTATCGGCGACGAACCGGCAGCATTCGTCGATGCGTGTGCGCGCGCGCGCGTGCTCGACGTCGCGCACCGGGACGCGGCGACGGCGTTCGCACGAAATCGCACCTGGGATGCAACCGCCGCCGCGATGTGGCAGGACGTGATCGCCGCGTCTTAAGCGCTCGCCGCCTCCGCCTCGAGCAGCGCGATGCGCGCGCGCAAGCTCGGGTGGCTACCGAACAAACCCTCATACCACCAGGGCTGCTCGTCCTCGGCGAGATTCTGCTCGCGCAGGCGCCGGAACGCGGCCGCACCCGCGAGCGGCGCTTGCGTGGTCTCGATCGCGAACCGATCGGCCGTGCGTTCGACGCGTCGCGAGGCGGCGGCGAGTAACGGGCCAAGAACCGTCGCCGCGAGCGACGCTTCGTGCGCGATCGTCGCAAGCGCGGCGGCACCCCCGCGCTCTTCGGGCGGGAAGCGTTTCGCGACGACATACGCAGCGCGCATGAGCGCGAGCGCGCCCGCCGCGGTTCCGAGCCCGATCGCCCGCCGTGCATCCTTCGCAACGTAATGGCCGAGTTCGTGTGCGACGACGAACATCGTTTCGTCTTCGGTGAAATTGTCGACGAGGGTATCGCCGAGTACGATGCGATGCGTGTCGAAGACGCCCGTCACATACGCGTTTGCCTTCTTCGTCTTGCGGCTCATATCGACGCGCAGCACCTTCGCGTTGCCGACGCCGTGGCGATAGGCGAGCGTGCGGATGCGTTCGAGCAACGGCCCCTCCTCGAGCGGGACGAACGTGTTGAACAGGGGCGCGAGGTACACCGGCCCGACGACGTTCGCGAGCACGAGTAACGGCGGCAACGCTGCAACGCCGAACAGCGGCCACCGCCGCGGTGCCGAGCGCAGTAACCCCGCAAGCCCGGCAGTCAACACGCCGCCGATCGCAAGCGAGACGGCCGTTCCCTTCGCGCGCTCGAGCAGCCACGCGGGCGCGCTCTGCTCCGAGAGCGCCATATCGCGCTCGAATGCATAGCCTTCGACGTAATCGATCGGCAACGAGAGCACGGCGTCCGCGAGCGTTCCGATGGCGAAGAACGCGGCGGGATCGAGCCACGCGCGGCCGGTGCGGATCGCACGGCCCGCCGCGGGAGCGACGATCGCGGCCGTAACGGCGCTCGATGCGAGGCCGCGCACGAGCCCGAGGATCACGAGCCCACGTCGCGTGCGGCCGTAGCGCTTCGGATCGTTCGGTAACGGTGCGTGGGTGCCACGCACGTCACGGACGGCTTCGGCCGTGCGCACGGCGGTGTACGCCGCAAGCGAGCCGATCGTTACCGCGGTTGCAAAGGATGGAAGCTTCATCGGCGTACTCTTTCCGGGTGCGTGCATTCGTAAACGGCGCGATCCGTGCATTCGACGCCGAATCGCAGCGCTTCGCTTCGTTCGATGCGCTCGTCTGCGACGATGCGGGACGGGTTGTCGGCCGTTCGGCGCACGAGCTCGGCGCCTCCGTCGAACGCGTCGATCTTGCGGGTGCGTGTGTCGTACCCGCGTTCGCCGATTGCCACGTGCACCTTACCGAAACCGGCTACTATCTCGGCGCTCGCGATTTCGGCCACGTGCGTAGCACGGCTGCATTCATCGCTGCGGTGTATGCGTTACCGGACGAGCCGCGCGTGCTCGCGGGCCGCTTCGACGATGCGGGTTGGGAAGATGGCGGGCACGCGGATGCAGCCGTGCTCGACGCGCGTTTTCCCGATCGGCCCGCGATGCTCGTGCGCGTCGACGTGCACTCCTCACTCGTCAACAAAGCCGCATTCGCGTTGCTCGATCTCCCGGCATCGCTCGATGGGATCGAGCGCGACGCCGCGGGCGCGCCGACCGGCCGGCTCGTGCGCGCGGCGAATTGGGCGGCGCAAGCCGCATATCTCGCGGGCATCCCCGAAACGCAGCGTCACGCGGCCGAGGATCGGGCGTTTACCGCGGCGCTCGCCGCGGGCGCGCTGCATCTGCACGCGCAACTGATCGGTCTCGGTGCGCGCGACGCGTATGCGGCGGAAATCGCCGCGCTGGGTTCGCGCACGCCCGCGCGCGTGCATCCGAAGATCTGCGAAACCGACGTGACGATCGCGCGCGATCTCGGCCTGCCGTATATCGGCGGCGACGTGTTCCTCGATGGCTCGCTCGGCAGCCACACGGCGGCGCTCCGTTGTGCATACCACGACGCGCAAACCTGCGGCGCGCTCCGATTCGACGATGCGCTGGTCGCGGCGTATTTTTCCGATGCCGAACGCCTCGGCATCTCGGCGGGCGTGCACGCGATCGGCGATGCGGCGATCGGACAATGCCTTGCGGCGATCGATGCCGCGCAACACGGCCGCCCATCGCCGCGGACGCGACACTTCATCGAGCATTTCGAACTCGCAACCGAGGAGCAGATCGCGGCATGTGCGCGGCTCGATGTGACGCTCTCGGTGCAGCCGCTCTTCGATGCGACGTGGGGTGGCGCGGATGGGATGTACGAACGGCGGCTCGGCTCCGCGCGCAAACGCACGATGAACGCGTTCGGCCGTATCCGCCGCGCGGGCGCGCGGATCGTCGGCGGCGACGATAGCCCCGTCTGCGCGCTCGATCCGCTTGCGTCGATGGAAGCGATGCTCGCGCACAACGAAGCGGAGGAGCGCCTCGACGCACACGAAGCCCTCGCGGCCTTCACGGTGGCCGCCGCTCGCTTCGGCCACGTCGAGGGCCGTACGGGTACGCTCGCGCTCGGCGAGTCCGCGGATTTCGTGGTGCTCGACCGCGATCCGCTCGCGCGTGGATCGTTTGCGGATGTCCGCGTGCGCGCGACCTACCGCGATGGCGGCGTCGTCTACCAGGCGTAACCCGCAACAAGCACGCCGGAGGCACCCGTGGCACAACTCGCAGTCGGCGATCGCGCGCCGGAATTCACGCTGCTCGCAAGCGACGGATCGACCGTTTCGCTCGCCGAAACCCGCGCGCACGGGAACGTCGTGCTCATGTTCTACCCGAAAGATCAAACGCCGGGCTGCACCGCGCAACTCTGCACCGCGCGCGACGAAAGTGCGGCATACGTGACCGCCGGCGTCAAGGTGTTCGGCATCAACGGCGACTCGGCCGAATCGCACGCGCGCTTCATCGCGAAGCACGGCCTGACCGCGCCGTTATTGATCGATGCGGGGCTCGCCGTTGCGAAGGCCTACGATGCGCTGATCGCGCTCGGCCCGATCCGGTTCGTCAATCGAACGGTGGTCGGTATCGATCGCGAAGGGACGATCGTGTTCTACAAACGCGGGATGCCGAAAGCTGCGGAGATTCTCGCGGCGTTTCCGCCGGGCTAACCCGCGATCGCGAAAACCGTACCGTCGATCGGCATAAGTCCACGGCGTGCGAGGTCGACGAACACGTCGACGAGTTGCGCATCGAATTGCGTTCCGGCGCCGGCTTCGAGTTCGGCGATCGCAATTTCGATCGCGCGTGCGCTCCGATATGGGCGCTCGGAAGTGATCGCATCGTACGTGTCCGCGATCGCGATGATGCGGGCGCCGAGCGGGATCGCCTCGCCGCTTAAGCGATCCGGGTAGCCGGTCCCGTCCATGCGCTCGTGGTGGTGGCGGACCATTTCGGCGATCGGTCGGAGCGATTCGACTTCGGCGACCATCTCGGCTCCAACGCTTGCGTGCTCGCGCACGATCGTTCGCTCTTCGCACGTGAGCGCTGCAGGCTTGAGCAGCACGCAGTCGGGAACGGCGATTTTCCCGAGATCGTGAAGTACTGCCGCCGTCTCCAACGTCGCCACGTGCTCCGGCGTGTAGCCGAGCGCCTCTGCAAACACGCGAACGTAGCCTGCGACGCGTGACGTGTGTTCTGCCGTAGCGCGGTCGCGCAGAAAGAGTTTGAGCGTCATGCGTTCGATCGCACGAGCATCCGTGGTTTCCGTGACTTGGGAAATGAACACGCGCGCCGTCCTTTGCGTCGTCGAGGCTCAGAATCCGAGCCTCGAACGCACGAACGTCCTCGACGATTGCGAGGATGCGCTCGAACGCAAAGGCACCGCTAAGCCTCTACAAAGGATATGTAAAGGCGGTTAAGCGGCGCTTAAAATGCAAGTGACGCCCGTCGCACTTAGATGATCGAAATCGTCTCTTTCGGTTTCGGCGCGTTTTCGACCGCGGCCACGAATGCGCGCGCGAGATCGTCGGCGACTTGCGATTGCGTCTCTTCGATCCGGCCGGTGTCTGCGAGAGCGAGCAGCGCGGGGTCGATCGGCATGCGCGCGAGCACGGGAGCACCGGCGAGCTCCGCGACGTCATCGGCGTACGAGGGGCCGAAGATGTCGTACCGCGTGCCCGTATCGGGAGCGGTGAAATACGACATGTTTTCGACGACGCCGAGGATCGGTTTTTTCAAGTTGTGGATCAAGTTTGCGGCCTTGCGCACGATCATCGTCGCGAGTGCCTGCGGCATCGTAACGAGGACGATCCCGTCGACGGCGAGCGATTGCAACACCGTCAGCGGCGCGTCGCTCGTTCCGGGCGGAAGATCGATCAAGAGATAATCGAGGTCGCTCCAGAGCACTTGCTCGTAGAACTGGCGGATAACGCCCGAGAGGATCGGCCCGCGCCAGATCATCGCGGTGTCTTCTTTATCCGTCAGGAGGTTCGACGACACGATCTCGATCGCCGAACGCGTCGTCGCCGGAACCATAAGCGGTTGCGGTTTCTGACCGTCGGCAACGTTCGGATCGCTTTCGAGACCGAGCGGTTTGCGTAAGCCGAAGAGGCGCGGTATCGATGGCCCCGTGATATCCGCATCGAGGATGCCGACGGTCTTGTGCATGCGCCGCAAGCCGACCGCGAGCAGCGCGGTCGTGAGCGATTTTCCGACGCCGCCCTTGCCCGACATGATCGGGATCACATGCTTGAATTTCGCGCGTCGATTGAATTCGCCGGGCGCGCGGCGCTGCGGCTCGCGATCCACGTTTGCGATCGTCGGTACGCGGCCGGAGAGGCGCGCTTGCGCGAGCGCCGCGAGGATCGGTTCGACGCGCAAGCCGTGTGCTTTCGCACCCTGCTCGATCGTCTCATATTTGTTGACGCCGCAGCCGGCACACTGCAACCCGAACTGGCCGAGCACGGCTTCGGCGATGGGAAGCTCCGTGACGAGTCGAGAAATGTTGGTCCCGGGCGTGATCTCTACGAATGCGGACATACAAACCGGCTTCGACGGCCGTGCGGATGCGACCGTTCCTTCGAACCATGAGGATATCGTTCTGTTCGTAGTACCGAGGCGTACGCTGCCGACACGTTCGACCTTCGTGAAGGCGCAGCGGCATGGCGCGCACAAATTGGCGGGTGTGCCGGATACGATCGAGGTCCACGATGTTGGAGCGTAGCGCGGAGTTCGGCGTCCCCGTGACGGACGCAGACGAACGACGCACCCCGACATCGCTCGACGAAGCCTATCGCATCTGTCGCGATATCGCGAAAGAGCACTCGAAGACGTTCTATCTGAGCTCGCTTTTTCTCGCGCCGGAAAAGCGGCGCGCGGTCTGGGCGGTGTATGCGTTCTGCCGTACCGCCGACGACATCGTCGATCGCGTGATGCCTGCGGACCAGCGCCTTGCCGAAATCGATGCCTGGGAGCGCGCGCTCCTTGCGACGTGGGACGGGCGGCCGCCCGATCCGATCTTCCACGCGTTCGCCGACGCTGCGGGGCGTTTCGCGATCCCGATCGAACCCGCGCTCGCGCTCTTACGCGGCGCTCGCATGGACATCACGCATACGCGATACGAAACGTACGCGGAGCTGCTCGATTACTGCTATCTCGTCGCATCGACCGTCGGCTTGCTGACGAGCCCGATCCTCGGGTACAGCCACCCCTCCGCACTCGAATATGGGATCGCGCTCGGGCGCGCGATGCAGTTGACGAACATCCTGCGCGATGTCGGCGAGGATGCGCGCATGGGCCGCATCTACTTGCCACTCGAGGATTTGCGCCGGTTCGGATACACGGAATCGAGCATCTTCGAAGAAGTCGTGGACGAGCCGTTTATCGAGCTGATGCGGTTCCAGATCGTTCGGTGTCGCGAGCTTTACGCCGCATCCGAACCCGGGATCGCGCTGCTCTCGTCAGAAAGCCGATACACGGTTCGTTTGGCGCTCGAACTCTATCGCCGCATCCTCGACGCGATCGAGGCCAATCGGTTCAACGTCTTTTCCAAGCGCGCTTTCGTTCCGCTTCGCTCGAAGCTCGTCTCCGCGTTGACCGTGGCGATCGCGCGCTAGCCGCGAAGCGTGATCGTTTCCCCGTGACCGCCACTCGCGACGATGGGCGGGTCCCGATAATCGCCGTTGCCGCCGCCGTTTTCTTGGTCGGTAGCCAGTTCTACACCGATCTCGCGGGGCTTTCGGCGCAGGCCGTTCCCTTCGTCCTCGTCGTGCCTCCCTGGGCGGCATGGTCGCTTTTCGCGCTGCTCGTTTCGAGTGGCGGCTATTGTTCGTGGCGTGCATTCCGCTCCGGCGGAATCGGGGCGGCGACGCCCGTACCGCTCGCGATCGTGTGTTCCGGAGCCGTTACGTGCGCGGTTATGGGATTCGACCCGCCGCGGAGCCTCGGTGCCGTGCTCTTGCTCGCACTTGCGTGCGGTATGCACGCGGTGACCGTCCGATTTTTTCCCATCCCGCGTTTCGCGAGCATCGTCTTCACGGCATTCCTCGGGGTCGGTATCGCCGCGTCTCTTGCGGCCCTCATCATGGAGGACGAGCGGATGCCGATGGTTCTGGCGTTGGTAAACAACGATCGCGCCGCGGGCCTGTTCACCACACCGAATCAATTCGCGGCGTTTCTCGTGACCTTCGTCGCCGGGGGCGTCGCCGTGGGCTTCGGTGCGTCGCGTCCGTGGCTGCGCGTGCTTGGATGGACTTCGGTCGGCGTCGGGCTCGTCTCGATGTGGGCCACCTATTCGCGCGGCGGTTGGATCGGGCTCGCCGTCGGCGCCCTGGCCTTTACGCTCTTCACGCGTGCGTGGCGCGGAGCGCTCGCCGTCGTCGTGCTCTCGGTTGCGGTCGGCTTTCTCGCGTTCGGTAACGATCGCCATCACGAATCGGGCGATGCGTACTCCCGCGTTCCCGCGATGCAGGCGGGGATGACGACGTTCGAACTGTTTCCGCTCTTCGGTGTGGGGCCGGCGGCATACGATCGCGTGCATCCGGCCGTGCGCCCGGCGACCGCCGGGGCCGAAGCGAGCTTCGCCTCGCTCCATCCGCATAATATCGTGCTTTCGCTGCTTGCGGAGGAGGGCGTCGTCGGGTTCGCGATCGTCGCCTTCGCGATCGTGCTGTTCGTGCGTGCGTTTCACGCCCGGCTCCATGGAGCGCCGCCGGCTCGCCGCCGCGCCGCGTTCGCCCTCGGGGCGGGACTCGTCGGAACGCTCGGGCACGGCATGGTCGATCTCGTCGCCGTTGCGGAGATCACGTTCGTCTGGGTGCCGTTCTCCGCGCTCGCGCTCGCGGTCGCCGCGCACGGCGTTCCGGAATGAGTCGTCGCGCCGCGGGCGTGCTGTTGCTCGGGCTCGCCGCATGCACGGCGAAAGCCCCGTCCGCGGTCGCGAGCGCTTCGCCGAAAGCGATGGCGACGGTCGCATCGTCGTCGCGTGTCTCGCCGATCGCGGCCGTAACGGCGAAGGCTGCGGCATCGCCTCCCGCATCGCCGCGCGTCGCCACATTGGGGCCGCTGCTCCTCGCCGCGCCCGACGCACCGCCGCAGATCGTATCGATCGCGCAGGCGCCGCCCGTTCTGCGTGGCGGTTCGAATGCAACCTTCACCGTAACGACGAGCTCGAATACGGCGAGTGTCGAGCTCCGCGCGCAGACGTTCGGCATGTCGATGGCGCGGCCGAAGATCGGCACGTTCACGCTTACGTATTTCGTGCCGCCGCTTCCACCGCTGTTCCCGCACACGTTTACCGTCGCGTTCGTCGCGCGGAATGCCGCAGGCGTCGCCGTTACGCGCACGACCTCCGTCACGATCCACTAGCGCCGTGCTCGCGCTCGGCGTCGATGCGTGGAACCTGCCCGGCGACCGGCGTGGGATCGGGCGCTACGTGCGGGCGATTCTGCGCGAATGGGACGGGTGGGCGCGCGACCGCGTGCGCGTAACGCTCGTGGTCCCCGAATGGGCGATCCCGGTCGTCCGCTCGCGGTATCTTCGCGAGCTCGATGGGCGCCCGTACCGCCTCGTCTCGCGCCGGAGCGCGGAGCGGCAGGCCTTCGACGCGATCTGGTTCCCCTGGAACGGGATGAGCTGGTCGACCGCGCATCGGGCGATCGCCACGTTGCACGATGCGACGCCCTTCGCGCTCTCCGGGATCGGCGAGCGGGGCGGGACGTTTCGCACCGCCGCGCGCGAGGCGATCGCACTCGTTACCGATTCGTTTTTTTCGCGCGACGAGCTCGTGCGCTATCTCGGCATATCCGCCGCACGTTTCTCCGTCGTTCCGCTCGGCGTCGCCGCGCCCGCGCCGCGCGACGCCCTGGCGGAGGCACGGGCGCGTGGCTTGGGCCGCTACGTGCTCGCGGTGGGTGCGAACGAGCCACGGAAGGGTGTCGCCGTGCTCGCCGCCGCTGCGGATGCGGCAGGCTTGCGCCTCGTCGTTGCGGGCGCCGGGCATGAAACCGAGCCGTACGCGAGCGCTCCGCACGTGACCCTGCTCGGGCACACGAGCGATGCGGACCTCGCCGCGCTCTATCGCAACGCCCACGCCTTCGGCTATGCGTCGTCATACGAGGGGTTCGGCCTTCCGCTGCTCGAGGCGATGACGTACGAAACGCCGGTCGTCGCCTCCGATCTCGCCGTCTTTCGCGAAGCGGCGGGAAGCGCCGCACGGTTCGTTCCGGCCGGCGATGCGGCCGGCTTCGCGCGCGCGTTTGGGGCGCTCGACGATCCCAACGAGCGATCGCGAGCGATCGTTGCCGGGCGCGCACACGCTGCGACGATGACGTGGCGCCGCACCGCCGAGGAGACGCTCTTGGCGATCGAAGGCGCGCTTTCGTCGCAAAAGCTTATCGTTCGATAAAGGCGGCGGAAAGGCATCATTTTCGCGCGCGCCGAGCGTTGCGGGCAAGCCTAGCCTTCGCTACCATGCCTTGGTGCGACGTCTTTTCTTAGCTCTCGTCCTCGCAGGCGCGCTCGGCGCGCCCGGTGCCTCTGCCGCGTCGATCGAGACAAGGATACCCGACGGCCGGAGCGTCGCTCCCGCCGGATTCACGATCCCGGTCGGCGATTTCGCCTCCGCCGCGATCGGTTCGCCCGATGGCCGCTTTCTCGCGGTGTTGTGCCAGGGGACCAAGGGCAACGGCTCGGTCGAGATCATCGAGCGCAGGCGTTCGGTGCTCTTGCAACGGCTCGATATGCCGGGTGCCTCGGCGCTCGCATGGACGACCGATGGGCTTTACATCGCTCGCGGATACACGGGTATCGTCGCGCGATATACCGTCGATGCGGCGGCGAAGTCGCTCGCACTCGCCAAGCGGCCCGATCTCGCGATCGGCGCGAACGGCTTGATCGACGGGCTCGTCGAGGATCCGGCGAGCCATCTGCTATACGCCGCGCGAACCGCGTCGCGCGAAGTCGTGACGGTCGACGATCGCACGGATGCCGTCGTCGCACGGCGCGCGACGGAGGGGCAACCCTTCGCGCTCGCGATCGCGGGCGAAACGCTCGTGGCGACGCTCTTCGATAGCGATCGCATCGAACTGTGGCCGCTCGCGAACAACGATGCACCGGGCCAGACGCTCGTTACCGGCCCCCATCCGACCCAGATGCTCGCAGCCGACGGCCGCGTGTACGTCGCAAATGCCGATGGGCACGACGTCGTCGCGGTCGACCCGAGCGCGCGTACGATCGTGCAGCGCTACGAACTCGGCCGCGGCGCGAATCCGCCGCCCGGGCAGACGCCCGCCGGGCTTGCGATCGACGGCGACCGGCTCTTCGTCGCGGAATCCGGTTACAACGACGTCGCCGTGCTCGAGCGCGGCTCGGGGCGCCTCCTCGGGCGCATTCCAACCGCCTGGTATCCGACCGCGATCGTGGCGGAGCGCGTCGTGCAAACGAAGGACCCGCGCCCGCGCGTCGCGCTGTGGGTCGCAAACGCCAAGGGCTTCGGCTCGCAAGCGAATCCGCTTGGCGAGTGGGATGGCACTTACACCGGGATCGTGCAGCATCTCGCCGTGGCCGATGCGAATCTCGCCGCCGCGACCGCAACGGTCGCGCGCCTTGATCGCTTCGCCGCGCAACGCACCGTGGCACGTATGCCGAAGATCGATCACGTCGTCGTGATCGTACGCGAGAACAAGCATTACGACGAAGAGTTCGGCGATCTCGCGTACACCAACGCCGATCCGAGCCTCGTTCTGTACGGCAAATCCTACACGCCCAACGCGCATGCGCTCGCCGAGCGGTACGCTGTAAGCGATGCGTTCATGACGGACGGCGAGGCATCGATCTACGGGCACGCCTGGATGACGCAGTCGCTCGCAAACGACTACCACGAGCGCTCGGCGCGCACGGAAACGAACGTTCCCGGCGCGACGTTCCTCCCGACATCGATCTGGCCGTACGCCGCTGCGGGCGAAGATACCGTCACGCCCGCGACGATGGATTTCGATTGGTTCACCGATCTCGCAAACTTGCCGGGCGGAAAACGGCTCAACGTCGGACCGATTTTTTTGCCGCGCGGCGAGCTGATCGATGAAGCGGCGCGGAAGGGCGTTTCGTTTCGCGTGTACGGCGAGCAGATGACGGTTCTGCCGGACGGACGCATCGCGCCCGGCCTTCCCGACCACGCGGATCGCGCGTATCCGGGCGCACACATCGATTTCGACGTCCTCGACACGGATCGGGCGAAGATGTTCCTCGATGACGTGCGCGCACACGGCCTCGCGCGGTACTCGTACCTCACGCTGCCCGACGATCACACCGCCGGCACGCGCGCGGGAACGTACAAGCCGGAGAGCTTCGTCGCCAACAACGACCTCGCGCTCGGGCAGATCGTCGCCGGGCTCTCGCGGCGGCCGGACTGGGCCTCGACGCTCGTCTTCGTGACGTGCGACGATGCCCAAGGAACGGGCGATCACGTCGATAGCCACCGGATGCCGTTCATCGCGATCGGCCCGCTCGTGCGCCGCCATTTCGTCAGCCACCGCTTCGCAAGTCAGGTCTCGCTCTTGAAGACGGTCGAGACGTTGCTCGGGCTCGATCCCCTCACAATCGAGGACGCGCAGGCCGAACCCATGCTCGATCTCTTCGCCGTGCAGCCCGCGGTCGGCGCCTTCACGCCACTCGCCGAGACGGTCCCGATGGAACGCAATCCGGGGTCGAGCAAACGCACGGTTTCGCTTGCGCTGGACGGCCCTGAATCTGCGGCGATTCCGGAGCAGGAATGGGCCTCGATCAAAGGCGCTCGTTCGCTTGCGCATCATGAAACCTACCTGCGTTCGCTCGTGCGGGGCGGGGCACTCGTTGCCACACGCGCGCCGTTCGCGGAGGGATTGCACCATCCGACAATGGAAACCGAGGCCAACGAGATGGCGCCGTCGATCGTGACGAGTCCGCTCGGGTTACGAGAGTAGGACGCGGTTTGGACTTATTTTGGAGTCTCCCCAGCGTCGCCGACCTCTTCGGAAAAAGCGATCCCCTCAAGGCGCTTTTCGAGACTGGCCAAGCGCGACGGTACGAAGCAGGCGGAACGATTTCCGACCCTGAGGCTTGCCCTCATCGAACGTACTACTGTAAGAGTGGCACGATCAAGGTGTCGAAGATTCTCTCAAGCGGCCGCGAGATTCTGATTACCATCCTGCAGGCCGGCTCCATGTGGAGCGACCGTGCGGTCATCAACGGCTACTGGCGCGAGGTTTTCCTCGAAGCGATGGAGCCGAGCGAGATCGTTTCGATCGAGAACGACATCGTCGAGCGAACGCTCCGAGCTCGCGCCGATCTGCTTACGATTCTGATGGTCCAGATCTCGATGCAGGTGAGCGATGCGCTGACGTTGCTCGACGATTTCCGGGGCCGCGATGTCGCTTCGCGCCTCGCGCGCGTGCTCGTTCGGTTCTCGCAACAGTACGGCGTGCCGACGGAATCCGGCGTGCGGATCAACCTTCCCGTCACGCATCAGGATCTTGCGAATATGATCGGCACCGCACGCGAAACGGTGAGCCGAAACATGGCGCGCTTCCGCCGCCAAGGCCTCGTGAGCGACGGCCACGCAAGCCACCTCGAAATCATGAACATGCACTCCCTAGAAGCCCTCATCCTATAAAATAGGCCGTCTTTTTCCCGGACTCGTCGTCACGCCGAGGATCGCGGTCGTAAGACCACTTCACCTCGCCTTTCCTCGATTCCAGAAAAAATACGGCCTATTTGCGCGAGGCGTCTTTTTCCCGGACTCGTCGTCACGCCGAGGATCGCGGTCGTAAGACCGCTTCACCTCGCCCTTCCTCGATTCCAGAAAAAATTCGGCGTATTTGCGCGAAGCGTCTTTTTTCCCGGACTCGTCGTCACGCCGAGGATCGCGGTCGTAAGACCGCTTCACCTCGCCCTTCCTCGATTCCAGAAAAAATACGAATTGTCTATGCCGGGGCGCTGGCGAGAGAAACGAAAAACGCGATCGTTTGCACGGCGCGTTTTTTTGTTGGGTGGGGTTGGGTGACGGCTATCACGGGGTGGCGGGGGCGCATTGCGTACGATATCGCGTGTGTTGAGTTATAGGGTCGCGTCTTGAGCGACGACCGCGCGACCGCCGTCCTGTTCGCCGCAAAGGGCGAGCTTGCGATGCGCGAGGTTTCGCTCCGCGAGCCGGCTTCGGATGAGTGCGTCATCGCGACGCACTACTCGTCGATCAGTGCCGGCACCGAGAAGCTGCTCTTCACCGGAAAACTTCCGGGCATGCCGCATTTGGTCTATCCGCTCGTTCCGGGATACGAAGCGGCGGGCATCGTCGAGTCGGTCGGGCCCGATGCGATCGGGATCGCGGTCGGCGATGAAGTGTTCGTCGGTGGCTCGATGTGCTACACGGACGTCAACGCGGCGTTCGGCGGGCAATCGTCGCGCACGGTGAAGAAGGCCGCGCAGCTGGTGAAGTTGCACGGCATTCCGCTCGCGCACGCGCCGCTGCTCGCCCTTGCCGCTACCTCGTTACACGGCGTCTTGCGCGTGCCGACCGTTGCCGGCAAACGCGTTGCCGTCGTCGGCATGGGCGCGATCGGGCAGTTTGCCGCACGCTTTCTCGCGACGATGGGTTGCGCCGCGCTCTACGAAGCCGATATTGCAACCGACCGGCTCGGCCGCGTTGCGGGCTGCACGTCGATCGACCTGAACGCGACGTCCCTTGCCGAGGCCGTGCCGGGCGGGCTCGATATCGTTTTCGAAGCAACGGGCGCATCGGGCGTGATCGGTGCATGCGCGAAAGCGCTCGCGATGGGCGGCACGATCGTGCTTCTTTCGTATTACGACGAATTGCAAACACCGTTCGTCGATCTCTTCATCAAAGAAGCCACGCTCGTCGCATCGCGCGAGTGGGCGCATCCCGATCTCTTGGCAGCGCGCGATGCGATCGCGGATGGCGCCGTGCGCGTCGACGATCTGGCAACGACGATCATCCCGGTCGAACGATACGACGACGCCTATGCGCGCGCGTTCGGCGACTCCTCCACGTTGAAAGTGGTACTGCAATGGGCGTAAGCAAAAACACGACGGTCGCGGTCTATGGCAAAGGCGGCGCGGGCAAGTCGTTCATCACGAGCATGACGGCGAAAACACTGACCAATCGCCAACATCGCGTGTTGCAGATGGGCTGCGACCCCAAGCACGATAGCGTGGTCACGCACTTTGGCGGCGCGCTGATTCCCACGGTACTCGGCACGTGGGCGCAGTACGAAAAAGAAGGCAAAGGCGAAGACCTCGCGCCGGAAAACGTGATCTTCAAAGGCGATGGCGTGTACTGCATCGAGCTCGGCGGGCCGGAATCGGCACGCGGCTGCGGCGGTCGCGGGATAACCTTCGGTTTTCAGCTTTTGGAAAAATGGGGCTTGTCGGAGTGGAACTTCGATTACATGCTCCTCGACTTTTTGGGCGACGTCGTGTGCGGCGGTTTCGGTACGCCCATCGCGCGCTCGATGGCGGATAAACTCATCATCGTGTGCAGCGATGAGGGTCAGTCGCTCTACGCCGCCAACAACATCGCATCGGCCGTGCGGTATTTCGCCGAAAACGGCGGACGCACGCGGTGCCTCGGGCTCTTCATCAACAAGTCCGATGGCAGCGGTCGCGGGCAGAAACTCGCGGAGTGGCTCGGCGTTCCGGTGCTTGCCGAGATGCCGGTGCTCATGCAGACCGATGTCGCGGCGATGGGCGAAGAGCATCCGCTCGTGAAGGGTGCGGTCGATAAGATCATCACCGCGATCGACACGGCGCCGACGTTCGTCCCGAACAAAGTCGATTTCGTCGAATTTATGATGTCGCTTTCCGGCAACGCCGCAACGCGCGAAGGCACGGCCGTTACGTCGGACGAGCTGTGGTCGCTTCCGGAATCGCCGCTCAAGGGGATCCCGAACGGCGGCGCGATCGATCATCGTTACCTCGAAGCCGAAGGCGACGAAGAGAAGATCTTCATCCCGACGGTCGTCTCCGTCGGTGGCGGCGCCGTCCCCGCTGGAGCATGGGAATAGTTTGAGCAAACAGCCCTCGTCGATGTGCCCCGCGTTCGGGGCCATCCGCAATCTTCTGCGCATGGAAGACGCGATGCCGATCGTGATTTCGAGCGGCGACGGATGCCTCTACGGGCATACGTTCGTCGCGCATTTCTACGTAGCGAATCGGCCGATTTTCTCACCCGCGGTTTCCTCGGAAATCTGGGCGAAGGGCTCGATGTTCGACGAGTTGCGCGAGATGGTCGTGCGCATGGCGGAAGAACACGCGCCCGCGATCATTCCGATCTGCTCGCTCTGCGTTTCGGATACGGTCGGGCTCCCGTTCGACTTGCTGCCGAAGCAGATCGGCAATACCGAGATCGTGTACGTGCCGCTGCCCGCGTATAGCGTGCACACGCATGCGAAAGCGAAAGATATCGTCGTCGATTCGCTCGTGTGGCGCTTACCGCCGCAGCGCAAGGATCGCTCGGGTGTGAACCTCATCGGTGAAGTTCCGCCCGGCGACGCCGTTGCGATCGACGAAGTGCTGCGCAAGATTGGTACGCACGTGAACACGCAGGTACCCGGCCCGCGCTGGACCGATTACGTTGCGATGGTCGATGGTGCGATCAACGCACCGTTGCATCCGTTCTACAGCGAATCCGTCAAGCGCATGAAGATGAAGCAGGGCCTCGGTTTCGTCGAAGGCGCGCCCGTGGGCATCGACGGCACCGAGAAGTGGATACGCGCGATCGGCGAGGCGCTGAAGCTCGATCCCGCGACGACCGCGCGCATCGCAAGCGAAGAGCGCGATAAGACGGTCGCCGCGATCGCGGACTTCCCGCTCAACGGTACGACGATCATGGTCGCGGGCTACGAAGGTCACGAGTTTTTGCTCGTTCGGCTCTTGATCGAAGCGGGCGCGAAGGTGCCGTTTCTCTCGACATCCGTCAACACCAATCCGCTCGCGCGCGAAGAAGAAGCGTGGCTACGCGAACGCGGTTGCACCGTGCTCTATGGCGCGAACTTCGACGACGAAATCGGCGCGTTGCAAGATCATCCGTACGATCTCGTCATCGGGACGACGCCGCTCTGCGCGCATGCAAAAGAACTCGGCATCCCGGCGATCTATTACACGAACGCGATCGCGACGCGCTCGATGATGTTCGCCGAAGGTGCGGCAAACGTGCTCGGTCTCGTCATGCAGACCTATCGCAGCAAAGAACGCTTCGACAAGATCGCGCGCTTCTTCGCAAAAGATCCAACGAAGCTCGAACGCAGCAACAGTTCGTGGGCGCCGAAGATCGATATTACGACGCACCTGATCGCGGGCGGCCATGTGTAGCGGAGCGCATCGTGGCTAAGGTTACCGAGATCCCGTCGAAGATCGTCAATACGCCGATCCGCAAGAACACGACGGATTTGGATCATGCCGGCGGCGACACCGGCGCGATGCAGGTGTTCGCGTCGCTCGCCGATGCGAACGTCGTGCTCGATGGCCCGGTCGGCTGTCACGTGATGCCTGCCGTTGCGGTCATCAACTACACCGATAGTATTCCGTATTTGCAGAACGTTACGGCAACCGAGCTTTCGGAAAACGAAGTCTCGATTGCGGGAACGCTCGGCGTGCTCAAAGAGAAAGTCGCGCGCGCGACGGCGGACGATCGGCAAGTGTTCATCGTGAGCACCCCCGTCTCCGAACTCATCGGCGCCGCGTGGACGACGCTCGAAGAAGATATCAAGGGCTCCGCGCTCTTCTTCGATTCGCACTCGCTCGACGACGATGAGTGGAAGGCGCGCGATCGCGCGCTGCTCTTTCTCTGGGAAAACCGCGCGCACTTTTTAGAGGGTGGCGAAGCGCGGCGACCGAAGCCCACCGGGCCTTCGGTGAACATCATCGGCCCGACGTACGGCTGCTTCAATTCGTATAGCGACCTGCACGAAATCAAACGGATGCTTGCGGGTATGGGCGTGCAGCTCAACTGCGTCTTTCCGTTCGAAGCGCGCTCCGCCGATACGAATCGCTTGCAAGACGCGGACGCGACGATCGTCATGTATCGCGAATTCGGTATTTCGATCGCCGAGCAAATCGGGAAGCCCGTGTTCTTCGCGCCGTTCGGTCTCGAAGAAACGTCGGCGTTCTTGCTCGGTATCGGCGATGCGCTCGGGTTGCGCGCGCAAGCCGAAGCGTTCATCGCGCTCGAAAAAACGACGACGCTCGCCGCATGGCACGATATCTGGCGTTCGACACACGTCGATTTTTTTGCGAACGCGCCGATCGCGATCGTCGCACCGCCAACCTATAAAGACGGACTCGAACGCTATCTCGCGGGCGAGCTCGGCTTACCGATCGCGTATAGCGCGTACCGGACGGGGCCCGAAAGTTCGCCGAATCAGGACGTGCGCAAAGGCCTCTGCGACGCGAGTCCGTCGCCCATGGTCATCTTCGGCTCCATCAACGAGCGCATGATCGTCGCGCAAGAGAAGCTCCCGTCGCGCTTCATTCAATCCTCGTTCCCCGGCGCCGTCGTACGGCGCGCCGTCGGCACGCCGTACGTCGGGTATTCGGGTGCGGTGTGGCTCTTGCAAGTCGTCTGCGAAGTGCTCTTCGACACGCTCTTTGCAAACTTGCCGACATCGGCGGTACCGCCGAAACGTGCGACGGAAAGCACGAAAGCGATCATGGCCGACGCCGCGACCAATTTACAGAGCGGCGCAAAGGGCAAGAATGCCGTCCTCACGTGGGACGACGATGCGAAGGCGCTTTCGGAAAAGGCCGTGAAACGCGTTCCGTTCTTCGTTCGTGTTTCCGTACAAAAGAAACTACGTGCGGAAGCGGAAGAAGCAGCGCGCGAGGGTGACGGTCGCGTGACGCTCGCGATCGTCGAAGCCGTCGTCGCTCGCTATTCTCCCCGCTCCTAAATCGTCGTCGCTCGCTCTTTCGGAGATTTGGTGTTGTCGTTTTCCCCTTTCGACCTCGAACGTGCTTCGCGCTTAACCGGCGGGGATCTCGATGCTTTGCCGTTTGGGGTGATCGTCGTCGACCGGAAGGGCACGATTCTCGAGTATAACGCGTATGAATCCGATATGGCGCGTATCTCGCGCGAGCGCGTGATCGGGCGTAATTTCTTTCACGACGTCGCACCGTGCACGGCGCTGCAAGATTTCGAAGGGCGCTTCGAGACGTTTTTGGAGAGTCACGACAACAGCGTCGAGCCGTTTCTCTTTGCGTTCCCGTTCACGCGCGGCGTGCAGAACGTCTCGGTCGTTTTCGTCCGCACCTCGGATACATCCGATCGAGCGACGATTTGCGTTCTTCGCGTCGGCGAGATGACATCGACCGAATCGCCCGCATAATGGAGCGCGGTACCGCGGGCACGTTCGCGCGGGCGTGCGACGTACTCGCGGGCGGCGTCGATTCCCCCGTGCGCTCGGGTCACGCGGTCGGCGGCGAACCGTTCGTGCAAACGCGCGGCGATGGTGCGTACGCGTACGATGAAAACGGGCGGCGCTACATCGATTACCTGATGGCGTACGGGCCGCTCTTGCTCGGGCACGGCAATGCGGCGATCGCCGAAGCCGTCGCCGCAAGCGCGCGCGATGGTGCCGTGTTCGGCTCGACGCATCCGGCGGAAGTGGCCCTTGCGGAGCGCATCCGCGGGCATCTGCCGTCGATGGAACGCTTGCGTTTTACGACGACGGGCAGCGAAGCCGTCATGGGCGCGATTCGCGTCGCGCGTGGCTTCACACGCCGCGATGTCGTGCTCAAATTCGGTGGGAACTACCACGGCCATTTCGATCTCGCGTTGCTCGATGCGGGTGCTTCCGCGCATACGAGCGACGCCGCCGCTTCCGGCATCCCCGCAAGCGTGACGGCCGATCTCGCCGTGGCGTGCTACAACGATCTCGCGGACGTCGATGCCCACCTTGCACGTGCCGGCGATCGTCTTGCGGCGATTCTCGTCGAGCCGATCGTCGGAAACATGGGGCTCGTGCTGCCGGAACCGGGTTTCCTCGAAGGCTTGATCGAGCGCGCGCACGCGCGCGGTGCGCTCGTCATTTTCGATGAAGTCATCATGTGGCTACGACTGGGCCTCGGCGGCGCGCAGGGGCGCCTCGGCCTGCGTCCCGATCTCACGACGATCGGCAAGGTTCTCGGCGGCGGGCTTCCGATCGCGGCGTTCGGCGGTCGCGCGGAGGTGATGGCGGCGCTCGCACCCGGTGGCGCGACGTTTACGGGGGGAACCCATGCGGGGAATCCGCTCTGCGTCGCCGCAGCGCATCGCACGATCGATCTACTCGAAGCACATCCGGAGTGGTATGCGGCGATGGCCACGCGTGCGGCGCGCCTCGCCGCCGGCATCCGCGGCGCGCTCGCCGCGCACGATCTGCCGTATGCCGTCGTCCAGCTGGAGAGTATCGTCGATTTCTCGTTCCGTCCGGGTGCGCCAACGCGCGATTACGAGCACAAGAAACGCGCCGATCGGGCGCTGTTCGCTGCGTTCTATCACGCGATGCGCGAGCGCGGCGTGTTGCTAGCGCCGTCGCAGAACGAAGTATTCTTTCTCTCGATCGCGCACACCGATGCCGACGTCACCGAGACGATCGCAGCCGTCGCTAGCTCCTTCGAAGCGCTTCGCGCGCGTGGTATCCTCTAGGCATGGCCGTACAGAAACTGCTCCCCGCTCGCATGGATGCCGCCCTCGACGAACTTCCCGAATGGCATCTGAAAGAGCCGGCGATCGCGCGAACGTACACGTTTGCGGACTTCGATGCGTCGATGGCGTTCGTGAACGCGGTCGCGGCCGAAGCGAACGCGCAGAATCACCATCCCGACATCGCGATCGCGTGGAATAAGGTGACGATCTCCACGTGGTCGCACGACGTCGGCGGCCTGACGGAGCGCGACATCCGGCTCGCGCATGCCGTCGATGCACTCGACGAGATGAGCAAGCCGGACGGGGACGACTTCTAGACTAGCTCGATGCTTCCGGCGGCGGCTCGGCGTGCGAGTCGTTCGTTCCGGAAACCACGTCGTGTTCTGCTTGCGCGCCCGCGCTGGCGAGCGGCGCACCGGGGCGAATCGGCACGAACGGGCGTTGGATGCGTCGCGGTTCGTCGAGCACGATGTGCGGGATGATCTCGCGGAGTTCGGTGAATTCGTCCGCCGCGTCGAGAAGTTCATCCGACGCGCGTGCGGGAAACGGCCGCGGCGTGCCGTCGGGCGCGTTCGTCACCGCAAGTGTCGCTTGGCTGCCGACGACTTGGATGCGCACGCCGCGCATCCCGACGGCCTTGATCACGGGCACGAAATCGGAATCGCCCGAGACGAGGACCATGCGATCGCATTTGTCGGCGAGGGTAAGCATGTCGATCGCAAGCTCGATATCGAGATCGGCTTTCGTGGTGCCGTCCGCAAACACGCGAACCGGTTTTTTCACGACCTGATAGCCGTTACGGTTGAGCATGCGGATGAAGCCCTGCTGCTGCAAGCGTTTACGCTCCGTATCCTGCGGATCGGGAACGTAGGAGCCGGCGTCTACGACGCGCGCGCGCCGCAGATTTGCAAGAAGTGCGAGCGAGTCGTCCGTCCACTCGCCGATGTAGTAGTACGCGCGTAAGAGCGTGCGATCGCCTGCGAGCGTGGTCAGGAGGCGTTTGAAATCGACGCGGATGCCGAGGCCTTCATAGGTTGCTTTTGCGAAGTTCCATCCGTCGATGAAGATGGCCACGCGTTCGGTTGAAGAAATGGGCTGCCGTCCTTTGGGAGCTGGTTTTACGTTCGTTGCACTTCCGGAAACGTCGCGACGCTGCGATGTCCTTGTGCGTCAATCGCGCGCACCGCGAAGAGATAATCGTCTTTGGAGAAGGGAACCGTTCCGGTCGTCGCATTGCCGACGTTGGTGGCCGCCGTCCAGCTCTGGTCTTGGCTGCGACGGCGTACGATCTCATACGACACCGCGTTCGGGGACGCCGTCCAGGTAAGCGTGGCGTCGTAACCCAGATCCTTGGCGAGCACTTTCACGTTCGCGGGCCGCGCCGGGGCCGCCGCGAGCGCGGCGACGTTTGCGACGTTGATTTGCGTCACGCGCGCGAGATAATCGAAGTCCATGTATTTGACCAAATCGCCGTATTCGATGCCTTTTTCGGTGCGTACGTTTTGGTGCTGGTGGTCGAAGTTCTCACCGGGTTCCACGAAACGCACGGCGGGGAAACCCTGCTCTGCAAACGATGTCTGATCGCCGCCGCGCAAGAAACGATCCATGCGATAGACCATCGCGATCTTCATCGCGGGGACATATGCTTCGCCCGTTTCTTTCGCGAAACGCGCGAGCTCGCGCGAGGGACTATCGTTTTCGGTACCGAGCGTGTTGAGTTTGCGCAGCGCCGCGTTGCCGTCGAATGCTGCATTCGCCGTAGCGGGCCGCAGGTCGAGATCGGCCGGATACGCTTCGGAGAAGAGCCGCACTTCGTAGGGGTGCTTCGATCCGTCGTGCGCGGTCGAGGAACCGATGATATCGCTGTTGAGATTCGCTTCGACGGGCACGCCCGCGTCTTTCAGCTTTTTCGCAAAGTGTCCCGAGCCGAGGAGCCCTTGTTCTTCGCTATCGAACGCCGCGAACACGATCGTCGCGTGCAAATGCAGCGGTGCGAGCACGCGCGCGGCTTCGAGCGCTTGCGACACGGCCGAGGCATTGTCGTCCGCGCCCGGCGCATCGGCCGTGCCATCGTCGTTGTCGCTGTTACGTGAATCGAGATGGCTCGAAATCACGATCACGCGACGTTTCCCGTCCTTTTTGACGGGCTCGTCGCCCTCGAGCGTGGCGATGACGCTCGAAATTTCGACCGGGCGCGGGATACGCGCGCGCTCTTCCTGGACGTACGAATCGTAGGTGACCGTCATGCGTCCGCCGCTCGTCGCGGCGATCTTGCGAAATTCTCCCGCGAGCCAATCGCGTGCGGCGAAGATGCCGCGATTCGGGCCGGCCTTTTCCGAAAACGTGCTGCGTGTGCCGAACGACACGAGTTTCTCATCGGTCGCACGTAAACGCGCGGGCGACACGTTCGCGATCGCCGCGACGATCTGCGGATCGAGCGGGATCTGCGGCGCGGCTGCTTCCTGCGCGCGAGCGGCTCCGAATGGGGCGGCGAGGAGTGCGGCAACGACAAGCGAGGCGGTGACGGTTACGAAACGCATCTCCGGAGGTTCGGCTGGGTTACACGAAATCCATCGAAGCGCGCAGCGTGAAGCCCGCGCGGCTCGCCAGCTACGAGGCGAGCGCGGGCACTTCGTCTGCGGTGACGCCCGCATTGATCGCGGCACGCGTCATCTGCAAAGCTTGCTTCGCCGTGATATCGGGGGGAGCGAATGCGATCGGCGTACGCGGCTTCGTCCACACGTTGTAGATGCCCGCAAGCGTATCGAGCGTCATCTTCGCCTGGTCCTTCGCACCGACCGGAACCATCTGTTTGAAGAGATAGCTATCGAAGGTGAACTTCTGCACGTTCTTTGTGTCGCAAAGATCGACGAAAAGTTCGCGGCGCTTGTTCGTCGTGTACGAAATCCACTCGAGGAATTCGAGGAAGTCGAACATCTTGCCGTATTTTTTCTGCCAGAGTTTTTCGTAACGCTCGAGCTTACGGCGATGGTCGGATGCGACCATGTGGATCGATTGCGCGGCCATGCGGCCGGAAGCCATCGAGAAATAGATGCCCTCGCCCGAGGTGTGTGCGACGAGTCCGCCGGCATCGCCGACGAGCGCCGTATTCCCGTACACGAGCTTCTTGTAGCGCTGCATCGGGAGCGGATGGCCCTCGAGCAAGATGCGCTTGGCGCCCTTGAGCTTGTTGCCGGCGCGCTTTTTCACGCCTTCGAGAAATGCATACGAGCGATTCGCATGCTCGGGCTTGCAGCCGGTGCCGACCGCAACGTGATCGCTCTTCGGGAAGATCCAGCCGTAGAAGTCGGGCGAGATATCGTCGCCGAGATAGAGCTCCGCCGTTTCGCGGTAGTATTCCATCTGCTCGTCGGGGAGATAGAGCCGCTCTTGAATCGCCGAGGCATGCTTGCGCGGCGGGCGGCCGCAGGATTTCGCAACCGCAGACCCCGCGCCGTCGGCGCCGACGAGGTAGTCGTAGTTTTCGAATTCTTCGCGGCCGTCGCGGTACTTGAGCTTGACGCGCACGCCCTTGCCCACGCCGAGATCTTCGTGCGAGACGAACGACGATTCGCGAATATCGGCGCCGGCCACGGCGGCCTTCTCGCGCATCGTGCGATCGAGCACCTCGCGCGTGAGCATGACGATGTAATCGTCTTCGCGCGCGATCGAGCCTTGCACCGGCATCGAGACGGATTTGCCGCTCGGACCGATGACGATCGCGTGTTTGGTCTTCCGTTCGATGATCGATTGCGGGATGCCGAATTCGGTCATCGCCTTCGGCGGGATCGCGCCGCCACAGGGTTTCTTGCGTTTGAGATCGCGTTCGACGACCGTGACGTCGTGGCCGTTTGCCGCGAGATCACCAGCGGTGACCGCGCCACCGATGTTACCGCCTACGACGAGTACGCGCATTTCTAGAAGCCTCCAAAACGTGTGCCGAGAGCGGCTGCGAGCATGCCCCAAACGAAGGGCGGGATGGCGCTCGCGCAATACCAGGGCGCGAGTTTCGCGGGATCGGTCGCGAGCCGCCGTTGCATCGGCAGCTGGACCGCGAAAAGTAGGACGACGACGATCGCTGCGATCCACGCACCGTGCAGCAGCAGATAGCCGATCGCGAGCACTTGGAAGAGATCGATGAACGCGAATGCGGCGTAGAGCGCGCGCTTCTCGCCGAGCATCACCGGAATCGAGCGAAGGCCGAAGCGACGATCGCCTTCGACGCTCTTGAAATCGTTGAGCGTCATGAGACCGTGCGAGCCGAGCGAATAGAGCGACGCGAGCGCGATCGTACCTTGCGAGATATGGCCGAACGCGGCGGCGCCCGCGACCCAAGCGAAGCCTTCGTACGAGAAGGCGCAAGCCGCGCCGGCAAGCCAGCCGTTGCGCGCTTTGAGGCGAAACGGCGGCGCGCTGTACGTCATCGCGAGCAACAACCCCGCAAGCGCGAGCCAGAAGACGGTGGTGCCGAGGAGCGCGGCGAGGCCGAGCGCCGCGACCGCGAGACCGAGCGCGATCGCAAGGATCGTTCCGGGAGCGAGCAGATTCGCCGCCGTCGGGCGTTCGGGTTCGTTGATGGCATCGACTTCGCGGTCGAACCAATCGTTCACGACTTGCGAAAACGCGCAAAGAAATGGCCCGGCCATCACCATCGCGAGCAACACGCGGCCGACATCGCCGAACGTCCAGTTCGCGCCGCCCGCGACGCAACCGACGAGGATCGCCCACATTGGCGCGAACCACGTGCCCGGCTTCGCGAACGTGCGTAACGACGCGCCGATGTTCGCGGCACCGCGTTCCTTGTTCCCGAAGGGCAGCATCATCGCGCCGAATTCGCCTACGGTTTTCACCGAGGAGCGAGCGGACGCGCCGAAGATACTCGGGCGCTCAGCCACCGAGATGCTCTCGCGCGGAGATGACGACGCGCTCGTCGATCGTCGTGATGCCGAATTCGCGGGCGTATTTCTCGATGTTCCCGCGTGCTTTCTTGCGCACGAAGAACGGCACGCGTGCGATCAACGATTCGCCGGACGGCGCCCAGACGAGCGCATCGCTCGCGGCAGCCGGTGCATCGGATGAGGCAGCGGCGCCGACTCCGGCAAGGACCGGGACGTCGTCGTGGCGTTCCGGCATCGCGTCCGCGAATTGTCCCTGATTGCGCGGGCCGAACATCTCGATCAGGTGATGTTCGAGGCCGAGCACTTGCGTCGTGTTCACGAGATCCGCGAGATGGTTCGCGCCGTCGTACCCGACGAACGGCTGATACCCGAGCGGGAAGTTCAAGATGTGCACCGGCGGCGAGATCACGGCGCACGGCACGCCGAATTGCGAGGAGGCGTGGCGCTCCATTTGCGAGCCGAACATCATATCCGGGCGCGTTCGATCGATGCGCGCGGAGACGTCGCGAAAATCGCTCGTCGCGAACACGTCGTCCGTGAGATCGCCGACGCGATCGCGAAGCCACGTCTCGCGCTCGGTGACATACGTACCGACGAACGCGATCTTCATATCGAGTTCTTCCGCGAGCACGCGCGCGATGCCGGCGGCGGTTGTGGGCGAGCCGAAGATGCCGACGCGTTTGTGCGACAGCGCATGCGCGTCGACCGTGCGCGCATACCACATGAGCTGCGACGCGCGTGCTGCTTCGGCGATTACGGCTGCGTCGATTTCGAGCAAGCCGCAAAGCTCGCGTAAGAAGCGCGTCGTACCGGCTTCGCCATATGGCAGCGCTTGAATCGTCGGCGTACCGAAGCGCTCGCGAAGGTAGGTCGTCGTACGTTCCGTCAGCTCGTGCGCGAGCGAGATATTCGCCCATGCGGCACCGATGCGTGCGATATCCGCTTTGCTCGCGCCGAGCGGCGCGACGACGTTGACGTCGATGCCGACGGCTCCGAGCAGCACGCGCATCGAGCGTACGTTTGCGTGATCGTGAAAACCGAGGAGCGAGGGCCCGAGGATGTTGACCGACGGGCGCGCCGATTTCGGCATGTCTTTCGCCCACGTGCGAACGAGCTGCCGCAACGTCACGTCGAACGCGCTCGACTCGGTGTCGCGAATCGGGTGCATCTCGCCTTCGATGATCTCCGCGCGAACGGTGCCGGGCGGCATCATCGCGATCTCGCCATCGAGCGGCTCTTGCAGCACGGCCGCAGTGCCGCTGCGCGTCACGAAGATCACTTCGGGCGAACGACGGCGTTCGAGGTCGACCAAATGCGCGGGGATGTCGGCCGCGGCTCCCGCGAGCGTCGCCTCCGTCAGCGCGCAGATCGAAAGCGGCGGCACGGTACCGAGGCGCTCGAACATCGCGAGCATGATCGTGGCGTAGCCGTCGCCTTTCGGCGCGCGCAAGACGGTGTGCACGCCCGAGAGCGATGCCGATGCTTTGGATGCGCCGACATGCGCGGGTGCTTCGTAGGACCAGAGCGCGAGCTTCACGTTATGCGTGCACCGGGCGGAAGTAGCTGAGATCGATCGGTGGGGCCACCACGCCGTCGCGTTCGCGCACGGCCTTGAGCGCATCGTGGCGCTTGATGACGCCCGTGAACATCGCGAAGAGCCCGGGCGCGCCCGAGAACCCGTGGATCGGCGTAAACGTGAGTTCGGTCGACCACTTCACCGCAAAGCCCATGCCTTCGAGCGAATTTGCGATGTTGAGGTTCGCGATCACGCAGTCCGGCGGATCTTCCGTCAAGCGGCGAAACGTGTCGAAGCGATCGGGCCGCTCGTACACGGGAACATCCGCGAGCGCGGCGGTTTCCTTCGCGTGAAATTTTTTGTAGACGTTCGGTGTGGAGACGAACGTGATCCGCGCGCCTGCGGCTTTGAGCGTGCGGGCGAGCGGTAGCTCGACCATCGCATCGGATGCGAACGCGATCGGGCGACCGCGGAGTTTCGCGACATCGGCTTCACACGCGGCCCAAGCCTTCGCTTCGCGCTCCGCGAGCGAGGTCTCGATGCCGAACGTACGCGCGATCGTCTCGTAAAAATCGCGCGAACCGTCCGGACCGTACGGAAAAAGCGAGCGAAACGTCGCGCAGCGGCGCTCGCGGATCGCATAGGAGATCGCGCCGTTCAAATACGGATGCGCGGGAACGAGAACGGTGTTCGGGCCGATCGGCGGGAGATCGAGCGAGCCTTCGTTCGGAAGAAAGCGCGGTTCCGGGCAGCCGAGCGCCGTGAGTTCCAGGCGCATTTCCGCTTCTTCGATCGCCGAGAGGCAACCGAGGATAACGAGATTTTTCCCATCCGTCTGCGGCGCCCGCGCGATCATCGCTTCGAGCACGTGATCTTCGCCCTGCGTGTACGAGGGGTCGAAGCCGTCGAGCCGGCACGGGTAGATGCGCACGCCGAACGCCGCTTCGAGCGGCTTCGCGCAGCCGTTGATGTTCATCTTGAGGATTTCGGGCGTGCAGGTCGAGCCGAGCACGATCGATTTCGGATTGTGTTCGCGCACGATGTCGCGGACGATCGGCTCGAGGCCCTCGTACACGTCGCGGCCGCCGAGATCGTCTTCATCGAGCAGCGCCGTCGCGAAGCGCGGCTTCGCGAAGAGCATGACGCCGAGTGCGGTTTGCAAGAACCCCTGGCACGAGCCCGTACCGACGACTAAGAAAAAGGCATCTTGCATCTTGTGATGCAGCCACCCGATCGGCGCGAGCGAACAGAAGTCGTCGCGCTCTAGGGTCTCGGCGGATTCATCGAACACCCGCCAATCATGCCTTCTCGGGCTCCCCATTCGGGGTGATTGCCGTCACCCACACGCAAACGGCGTGTTGCGGCGCTTGGCTCCGCAAAAACCCGGAATCCGGCCGCGGCCGTCTCATGCCCGTTCGCCGCGAACGGGCAGCGCGACCCAGTAAGAGCCAACAATCGGCTATGGGCCTACGTGACCGGAAGCTCGCGATGACTACGCCGCATGTTATATGGGCACTCGCCCTCACGTGAGGTACCGTTCAGAAGCGGGATTCGGTCTTATCGAGGTCGTGATAGCGATGGGCGTCGTCGCCTTCGCGATCGTCAGCATCGCGGGCGTGATCGCTTTCACGACGCAGCGGGTACGCGGAGCCGCCGGCCGTTCCGCGATGCATGCTTTCGCCAATGCAGAACTTTTGCGCGGACAAGTCGCGGCAAACTACACGGACACGCCGGAGCGCTCGGTCGCAACGGCAACCGAGTTGCACACGCCGCATCCGATTCCGTCCGGCGTCGTGCTAGCGGTTACGGGCCATCCCAAGGCAATCGCGGAGACGATTACGCTCCCGATACGCGCCGGCACCCCGCAACTTGCCGTAAGCGCAACGGTGCCGGATGGCACGAGCGTTTCGGGGGCCATCGATCTGGTGAACGCAGTACCATCGAAGGGTGCGACGATAATCGCCCCCTCGCCCGCAGCGGTCGCACGCCCGTAGACGAACGCCCCCGGGAACTTGCGGTGAGCGAGAAGAACGGTTCTCTTGAGCTTGCATCGGGTTGCGG
>JBBISR010000030.1:0-39164 GCA_037441145.1 Armatimonadota bacterium | reverse complement strand
CCGTTCCGGGTTTCCCGAGCGACGTGACGTACACGTTGCCCTTCACATCGACCGCGACGTCCGACGACGCACCGCCGAGTGCCGACCACGAACCGTTTGCGAAGTGATATAAGCCGCCAGCGGCGTTTACCGCATAAAGCGATCCGTCGGGCGCAACCGCGATCCGCGACGCGAGCCCCGGCACGTTCGTCCACGTACCGGAAACGTAATGATAGATGAACTTATCCGCTCCCGCCGGTGCGGTCGAAAGCACCCAAAGCGAGCCGTCGGTGGCATAGGCCGCTTGCGAGGCCGACCCCGGAAGCTGATTGTAAACACCGACGGACACCCCGCGTGGACGCCGCTCTCGCGGGGTGAGCGCGAGAAACGACGCGACGCTTGCCGAACGCGTCGTCATCGGTGCAACATGTACGGAGCCCGGATTCACCGATTGCGGAAAAGCCGCATTCATGCCGTCGCTCGCGGGTGCCGCGTGCCGAACGGGTGCGCCGCACGCCGTAAAAAATGCAACCGCAACGAAGCAACTCGCGAAAATTCCGAGCCGCTGATCTCTCCGTGCCACCCGTACCACCCCGCAAACCCGATGCAAGCTCGAACGAACCGTTCTTCTCGCTCTCCGTAAGTTCCCGGGACATCGGTCTACGGACGTGAGCGCTTCAGGGCGAGGGACCCCTTATCATCTCGCCTTTTGCCGACAGTAGGGGTAGCCATCGCTTCGCGGAGTTACGTGAGCGCGAACGGTTGCGGGGTTTCCACGGGAGGAAGTTCGTCGAAATTTTCGCCGATCTCGAACGATGCGACGATCGCGTCGAGAACCTCGGCGCCGGCACGCACGTTCGACGAACGTTCGTCGATTTCGAGCATCTGATCGCGGAGTTGTTCGGCGGCGGCGGCGAGCCGCTCGGCGTTTTGCGCGCTTTGCAGGGCGAGCACTTCGATCGGGCCGAGCGTGTCGACGACGTTGCCGCTCGTCACTTGCAGCGCTTTCGCAGCCGCCGCGTTTTCTTCCACGACGCTCGAAACGCTGACCATGGAATCCTTGAGCCGGGCGCTCGCTTCGTCCATCCCCGCCGTGCGGGCGACGAGCGTATTCGCCGCATCGGCGGTCGTCACGATCGCACCACCCACTTCGATCAACGCCGTTCGGGCGCGCTCCGCAACCGCAAGCCCATCGGTCACGACGATCGACGATGCGCGCATCGTCGCGGCCACCCGAACGGTTTCGCGTCGGATCGTCGAGAGGATCTTATCGATCTCGCGGGTCGATTCACCCGAACGCTCCGCGAGCTTGCGCACTTCATCCGCGACGACCGCAAAACCGCGACCGTGCTCGCCCGCACGTGCGGCTTCGATCGCGGCGTTGAGCGCGAGCAGATTCGACTGATCGGCGATCTCGTCGATCGCGCGCACGACTTGTTCGATCGCCTCCGAGTTGATGACGAGCGCATCCATCGCATCTTCGCTCGAGCGCACGGCCTCGTGCAGGCGTTGCATCGCGTCGGCCGCGCCGTCGACTGCCGATCTTCCGGTATCGCTCTGTCGCTGCGCGTCACGCGAAGCACCCGCAAGCGCACGTCCCACATCGGCAAGCGTTGCGATCTCCGAGCCCAAATCGTCGAGCCCGAGCGTCGCTTCATGTACCGCACGCGCTTGATCGGCGGCACCGGCGGCGATTTGGACGGCCGTCGTATCGAGCGACGTAACGGCGACGTTCGCGGTTCGGAGAAGCTCCGCTTCCGCACGCGCATCGGTCGCCACGCGCTCGGTCGAGCTCGCTATTTCTCGGACCGCCGAAGCAGCGTCCCGGGTGATGTCCGCGACGAAAGAACTCTGATCGCGCACATCGGCCGAGGCTTCGTTCACGCCGCCGATCACGCCGCGTAACTGGCGCGTCGTGGAATCGTAGCGTGTCGACATCGCCGTCAGTCCGCGCGCGAGCTCGTCGTAACTCGCAACGACGTCGCCGATTTCGTCGTCGCGTTGCAGTCCGATTTCGGCCGGCCGGAGTTTCAGCGAATGGGTAAGATCGCCCGCAGAAAGGCGCTCGAACGCATCGTTCATTTGTAAGAAGTCGACGGAAACGACCAACTGCAGGGCGTCGCGTACCCGACGAAGCCGTAGCGCGATGCCGCGACCGACCGTGACCGCGACCACGGTCGCTAGGATGACGCCGACGAGACCGAATGCAAGCGTGACGACGGTCGCGAGCGACCGGGCCCGCACGGTCGATGCATGCAGCGAAGCGACATACGCGTCCGATTCGACCTCGATCGCGTGCGCCGTCGTCCGATAATCGTCGACGAGCGGCTTCCCCTCATCGATGTGCGCGAGCGCCGCCGCGCGCTGTTTCTTATCGGCGAGCGCGACCTGTTTATCGAAAAACGCTTCCGCCGTTGCGATCTTCGTCTTTGCCGCCGCGAGCATGGCATCGAGCGCCGGATCGTCGGTCGCGCCCTTCTTCGCGTCGTCGAGATCCTGCGCGAGCTTCGTTTGCCCCCGCTCGTAGTCATCGACGAGCGCGGCTTTCCCGGTATCGATGTAGGCGCGCACGCCCGTCTCCTGCGAGACGAGTTGCGTCAGCATATCGCGCGCCGCAAGCGTCGTCGGAATACGAGCGGCGAGGCGATCCTCGATCGACGCGATCGTCGCCGTGGCGAGAATCGACGTTGCCAAGATAACGACGAACACGATCACCGTTACGGCAGGGCCGATCAAGAGCTGTCGGGCGATCGAGAAGCGACTTGCGGACATCGACGGAGAACCTCACGTTAGCGGCAACGGACGGCTTGCCGTCTCATTTTGCATATACGTGCCGCGCAAGACTCCTAGATGCCGGGATTACGCCGTTTTTACGCACCGATCCAAGCGCCACGCGAAACCGTCTCAAAAAAGAAGCGGCCGCCCCGAATCGGGGTAGCCGCGTCTTCGTATCGTACGGAGCCGAGCTTAGAGCTTGTAGGCGTCCTTGAGGTCGCCCATCGCCTGGGTCAGAACGACGTGGTAGTTCGCATCGGCCTTGCGGCTGAACTTCTTGTCGATGTCATCCATGATCTGGACGTGGAAGCCGTGCGTTACGAGTCCGTCGAGCATGTATTCCACGTCGAACTTGCCATCGGTGCCGACGCCGAGCTTGTAGAGCGCCGCGGAAAGAGCCTTACCGTCGGTCGGATCGGGCGAGGGCTTCTCGGGGAGCGCGACCTTGTTCTTGGTCACGAGTTCGAGCGCATCCGAAACAACGAAGTTGAAGACTTCGAGGAACGACTTGACGTTATCGGCGCCGTACTTCGCGGTGAGACCCTTGACTTCGGCTTCGGTCAGGCTACCGGCGAGGACGCCGACGAGCTTCACGGAGTCGAACTTGGCAGGGCCGCCGCCAGCGACGACCATCGAGAGCGTGGTTCCGAGCGACGGTGCGCCGACGAACGAAGTCGCATCGCTAAAGCGCGCCTTCGGCGCGGTGGTCTGTGCCGAGACGGCAGAGGCGGTCACGGCGAGGCTCGCTGCCGCGAGAACGAGGGCCGCAGCCCGACGAATGGCAAGCATAAAGAATCTCCAGCAAAAGGTGCGCGTTTGAGTCGCGTAAGCGCAACCCAAACCATAGACGCCGCGAATCGCTCTTTGGATTGCGGCAACGATGACGCCGATTCGTGAAGCACGGATGCCGAAACACCCTTTCCGCCATACGTAAAACGTGATCGAGCGCACAGGAACAAGGGGAAGAAACCTTCAAGCGATTCGCGACCACCAGAAAATTATGACCCGGAGGAACCCTATGGCAACCGCCGCCACCAGCCCGAATCGATGGCTTATCGCCCTCGCCGGGACGCTCGTCATGGTCTGTCTCGGCACCGTCTATTCATGGAGCTCGTTCACGACGCCGCTCGCCGCATCGTTCGGCTGGAATGCAACGACGACGACGTGGGCCTTCGCGATCGCGATTTTCTCCCTCGGCCTCGGAGCCGTCGTCGGCGGCCGCTGGCAAGATAAAGTCGGGCCGCGAACGGTGACGATCGTCGGCGTCGTTCTGTGGGGCGTCGGAAATCTGCTCGCCGGGCTCGGAACGACCTCGCTCCAAGCGCCATGGCTCTACGTCACCTACGGAATCATCGGCGGCTTCGGCAACGGCATGGCGTACATCACGCCGGTTGCCGTCGTGACGAAATGGTTTCCGGACAAACGTGGCTTGGCAAGCGGAATGGTCGTCATGGGCTTCGGCCTCGGCGCGTTCTTCTACGGGTTCATCCTCAAGGCGATCGGTAGCTTCGCAACCGCCTCGAAGCACGCGGCCGCCTACGCCGATGCGAAATCCGCCGCGCTCAAAGCGCACCTTCCCTTCGACGCGGCCGCGGTTGCGATGAAGCCGGATGACATCGCCGCGATCATGACCGTGTTCGTCGGAACCGGCATCGCCGTACTCGTCATCGGCGGGCTCTGCGCGATGCTCCTGGCAAACCCGCCCGCGGGCTATACGGTCGGTGGCGCCGTCGCCGCGAAAGCCTCGCACGAGGGGAGCTTCACCCCATCGCAGGTGCTCCAGACGCCGCAATTCTACGGCCTCTGGTTGATGCTTTTCCTGAACGTCACGGCGGGTATCCTCGTCGTTTCGAATGCCGTCCCGATCATCCGGGAGCTCGTGCCTACCGAAGATCCGAAGAACATCCTCGGCGCGTACGCCTTCGTCGCGGTGTTCAACGGGCTCGGCCGCTTCTTCTGGGGTGCGGTTTCCGACCGCGTCGGCCGCAACATGGCCTATACGCTGATCTTCGGCATCCAAGTCGTCGTGTTTTTCTTGCTGGGCGGCTTCCACTCGCTCCCCGCCGTCCTCACCGCGTTCGCGATCATCCTCGCGTGCTACGGCGGCGGGTTCGGCACGATGCCGTCGTTCAACGCCGACTATTTCGGGACGAAATATCTCGGCGTCAACTACGGCTTCATCCTCACGGCGTGGGGCACGGCTGGCCTCGTCGGCCCGCTGATCGCAGCGAAAGTCAAAGACGTCACCGGATCCTTCGGGAATGCACTCGTCCCCGTGGCGATCATGCTGCTCGTCGCGGCGATCATCCCGTTCTTCGTGAAAAAGCCGCAGGCGCCGGCGCTCGCGACGACGGTCGGAGCGGTCGCCTAAACTCCGCTTACGGTCGGGCGGTGGAGGCCCGTGCGATGCGCGTCATCGCACGGCCGACCGCCGTCTCGACCGCGAGCAAGAGGTCTTTCGAGAGAAACGGCTTTCCGATAAACGCGTCCCAGCCATTGGGATCGCCGAGCGCACTCCCGCCGAGCCAAACGATGCCGACGTCGGCTGCGACGATCGTAGCCAATCGCGTGCGGAACTCCTCGGGGTTATCGAGGATGCGATCGACATCGACGATGGCGACATCGAACTCGTCCTCACGCACGATCTCGACGATTTCCTCGAACGCCGTGGCGACGGCGACGTGCATGCCGGCCGTGCGCAAAGCCTGCGCGGCGTACGATCGCATCGGGCCGTCGCTGTCGACCAGCAGCACGCGTCGCACGAAATGATGCGCGGCACTGCGCCGATCGATCGGTAGCTGCACTTTAAAGGTGCTGCCCGCGCCCTCTTTGCTCGTGACGGCGATCGTGCCGCCGTGTAATTCGACGATCGATCGCACGAGGTACAGCCCGAAGCCCGTTCCCGAGATACCCAACCGGCGCGCGTTGCTCGCGCGAGGGAATCGCCCGAAAACCTTATCGCGATCGGCCGCAGGGATACCGATTCCGCGATCGCGGACGCTGATCTCGACCGACTCGCCGTCGGTACGCAACGTCACTTCGATGGAATCGCCGCTCGGCGAGTACTTGATCGCGTTGCCGATGAGGTTTTCAAACACTTGCCGCAATCGCGAACCATCGCCGCGGATCGACGTCAGCTCCTTGACCGCTCGCACGTCGATGCGACGCGTCACGCTCAGCGTACGCGCGATGTCGCGAACGAGCGCTTCGAGATCGACGTCATCGTAATGCAGAACGAATTCGTTCTGCTCCAAGCGTGAGAGCTGCAGGGTATCTTGCGCGAGCCCGGCGAGCCGTTGCGCGCTCGAGGAAATCATTTCCAGGAACGTGCGCATCTCGTCGTCGACATCCGCGCGTTCCGCGAGCACCTCGGCGAAGCCGACGATCGTCGTAAGTGGGCCTTGGAAATCGTGCGCGAGCATCGCGATAAGATCGTTTTTGATCTGGTTGAGCTCGACGACCGAGGCGCGCCGCGTGGCGAGTTCGTTGTAGAGTTCGACGTTGCGCCCGGCCACCGCGAAGAACTGCGCGAGCAAGCCGAGCGAAAACACATCGGAGCTTTCGAGCGTTCCGTCGTCGGCCTTGCGCATCTCTAAAACGTAAACCGCGGTCCCGTTCGGGCCGAGGACGCGTGCACCGGCGCGTTCGCCATCCGGACTGACGTACACGAGATCCGAAATCGCGCTCGTCTCGATGAACGCATCGCCGGCACGCGCATCGCTCGCGGGGATCCCGAGATCCGTCGTCATCGCAAACCCGCCATCGGGCAGGGCAGCGTAGAGACGCGCATCGTTACCGGTAAGTTCGTACACGCCGAAAAGGAGCGACTCGATGAGCAATCGCGGTTCGAGCGCGCCGAAGAGGCTCCGCGCGATCGAGGTCAGCGTCGTCAGTTTCTCGTTCGCGGTTTCGAGCTCGCGTTCGCGGATGAACGCATCGGTAACGTCGCGCTGGATCCAAACGAAGTGGCGCTGCCCGTTCGCATCGGGCGCGAGCGGCTTGACCGTGGAGTCGACCCAATATTGCGTGCCATCGCGCCGATACATCGCGTATTCGAGGCGGGCCGATTCGTTGCGCTCCAACGCCGCGCGCATCGATGCGAGCGCGTCGCGATCGGTCTTCTCGCCGGAAAACATCGCGAGCGTTTTGCCGAGCACGTCGCTCATTTCGTAACCGGTTTGCCGGAGAAACGCTTCGTTCACATACGTGATGCGCGACGGCGAGGCATCGTGCGGTTCCGTGATGACGATCCCGTCGTTCGCCGATTCGACCGCGGCCGTCATCAGCGCGATCCGCGCTTCGGAAACGATCGACGCGCTCAAATCGTCGACCGTGGCTACGGCGTGATCGCGCCCTCCGGTGCGTTGCATTTCGAGGCGTATGCGGCCGCGATAGGTCGAGCCGTCCGCACGGCGGATCGTCGTATCCCATTCGACGCGTTGCGTGCGATCGGCATACCAGCGTTCGGCGGCGGCGGCAAGCACGGCGACATCGATCCCCGGGAAAACCGTGCCGACCGGTTGGGCGCGCAAACCGCGAAGATCGTACCCGAGGTTCGCAAGCGCGATCCGACTCGCGAACGTCACGCTCGCATCCCGAAGATCGAAGTGGTAGAGTTCCGTTTTTGCCGAATCGAGTAAACTGAAGATCGCGCGACGCGCCTCGAGCAACTCCTCGACGGCGGTGCCCAACGTGACGAGCATCGCGCGATGTTCCGCCGAGAGCGTCCGTGGAACGGTGTCCAAAACGCAAAGCGTCCCGAGCGGGAAATCCTCGCGGCTTCGCAGCGCGATGCCCGCATAGAAGCGAACGGGGTTCTCGCCGCGCATGAGCGCGTGTTCGGCGAACCGCGGATCGTTTTCCGCATCGTCCACGACGAACACGTCGCTTGAGACCAAGGCGTACGGACAGAACGCTGCGTGACGCTCGGCTTCCGTCGCGGCGAAGCCGACGCGCGCCTTGAACCACAGGCGCGATTCGTCGACGAAGCTGATCAGCGAGATCGGCATATCGAGGACTTGCGACGCGAGGCGAACGAACGCGTCGAACATCGATTCGGTCGCGCTATCGAGGATCTGATATTCGCCGAGTGCGTGCAGCCGCTCGCGTTCGTTCGGGACGATCGGCGCGGGAACGGCGATCATCGCGCGACCGGAGCGAGACGCGCGCGCTTCGCGGCAACGAACGCGAGCACGTCGGCGAGCGGGCGCGCATTGAGCACTTCGGCTTTCGTAATCCACGCGCGACGCGCTTGGCCGACGGCGTACCCGACGTTCGGTAGATGGGAGACGCCGTGCGCGTCGCTATCGCACGAAAACGTGACGCCGAACGAGCGAGCGCGGCGAGCGAGCGCACTCGGCAGATCGAGTCGATTCGGCTGGCCATCGATTTCGAGCGCCGTGCCCGTGCGAGCGGCCGCGGCGAAGACCGCATCGTGATCGAAATCGTACCCGGGAAAGCCGACGACTTGGCGGCCCGTCGGATGACCGATGATCGTGACGTACGGATTCTCGCACGCGCGGATCAACCGCGCGGTCATCGCTTCCCGCGAAAGATTCATCCCGTTGTGCACGCTTGCGATCACGAGATCGAGTTCGGCAAGCGAGGCATCGTCGAAATCGAGCGAACCGTCGTCGCGAATATCGACTTCCGTCGCGCAGAGCGTGCGGATACCGTAGGTTTCGCCGAAGCCGCGTACCTTCGCGATCTGCGCGCGCAGATCGTTCGGATCGAGCCCCCAGCCGCCGCGGCCCTGCGAGTGATCGGAGATCGCGTGGTACTCGTAGCCGCGCGCCTTGCACGCACGCACCATCTCTTCGAGCGTATTGGCGCCGTCGCTCCACGTACAGTGCATGTGAAAATCGCCGCGTAGATCTTCCGGCTCGACGACGTGCGGGAGCGTGCCATCGGCCGCGGCCGCGATCTCACCGAGGCCGAGGCGCATCTCCGGCGCGATGTACGCGAGGCCGAGCGCGCCATACACCTCGGCCTCGGTCCGGCACAGGATCGTCTTCCCGTTCGTGAGATCGACGATTCCGTTTTCGCTCACGCGAAGGTCTTTGCGCACCGCGAGCTCGCGCAGCTGGATGTTGTGCTCGCGGCTCCCGGTGAAGTGTTGCAACAAGTTTCCATAGCGATCGGCCGGCAACACGCGCAAATCGATCTGCAGCCCGCCCGCGAGCCAGATACTCGCCTTCGTCGCGCCCTCGGCGAGGACGGCCTCGGCGCGATCCCACTGCACGAACGTCCCGATCACGCTTTCCGGATCGTCCGACGTACACACGATATCGATGTCGCCGACCGTCGGTTCCGCGCGCCGCAGGCTCCCGGCGAATGCGAGATCCGCCGCGCCCGTTCGTTCGCGCAAGAATGCAAGAATCTCGCGCGCCAGCGGTAACGCGGTTCCGATCGGCGTGCGGGTTCCACGCCCCTTATAGGCGAGGATCCCGCGCTTGATGTTATCGATCGTCTTCTTCCCCATCCGTGGGAACGTCGCGAGGCGCCCGTCGTCGACCGCCGCTTCGAGTTGCGCGAGCGATGCGATTTGCATCGTGGTGAAGAGGGCCGACGCCGTCTTCATTCCTAAGCCTTGGACGCCGAGCAGCTCGTGAAGTGTCGGCGGGAAGCGGGTTTCCAGTTCGTCGAGGTAGGCGCACGTGCCGGTCTCCGCGAGCTCGCGGATGCGGCCGGCGATCGTCTTTCCAACACCCGGAAGCGCTTCGAGCGAACCCGCGGCGAGCAGGTTCGCAACCGGTTCCGCATTTTCGACGGCAGCTGCGGCACGCTCGTACGCCATGAACTTGAAGAACGGCTCGCCCGCGAATTCCATCAAGGTCCGTATTTCGAGCAGTTTCTTCGCAATCGCCGCATTGCCGAGCGGATGTGCCATCGTCGCGCGAGTCTTCGGCATCATGGCTCCGGCGTCCCATGGATTAGCGCGTTCCCTTCACCCGATGAAAACGACGATGCGCGTGAGGCGGCGTTTCCGCATCGGGCGCGCAAAACCGAAGCACCGCTTCGATTCCCGCGCGGATGAACGGTTCGAGAACAAGGCCCGCCGCGAACACGAGAAAGATCCCAAGCGTCGGCGGGCAGCGTGTGTCCATGCCTATGCGAGCGTCGTCGCCCCAGCGGCGAGCTTTTCGATGATCGCGCGATCGAACATGGGTAGGTCCTGCGGATTGCGCGACGTGACCCAGTTTCCATCGGTAACCACGGGCTGATCGCGGTAGAGGCCGCCCGCATTCCGGATGTCATCCGCGATCGAAGCGAAGCCCGTCAGCGTGCGACCGCGGACGATCTGTGCCGAAATGAGCACTTGCGGGCCGTGGCAGATCACGAACATCGGCTTCTTCGCCGTGTCGAATTCGCGCACGAAACGCTGGACGTCCCGGTTAGTGCGGATGTGATCGGGCGACATGCCGCCCGGGATCAGGATCGCGTCGAAATCGTCCGCGGTCACATCCGCAACGAGCTCTTCCGCCTTGACACTCTGACCTTCGTCGAGCCCGCGCTTCCCGCGGATCTTGTCGAGCGATCCTTCGGTGACGCCGACGATCGTGACGATCGCGCCCTGGTCCTCGAGCGCGCGGCGCGGATCGAGCAGTTCCGATTCTTCGAAGCCGTCGCCCACAAGAGCCGCGACGCGCTTTCCTTCAATGCTTCCCATGCGCCGTGATTAGGGGAAACCGCTCGCCGCTCCCGCGCTAGGCGAGCGTCCCGGCCGTCTTTTCGACCGCAGCCCGCAGGAGATAGGTCAGTTCGATTTCGAGTTTGCCGAGGTCGTCGACGACCGAATCCTCATGTAACGCCTTCAGCGTCGGGTTGCGTTTGGTCATGTCGCGCTCGGGAACGGCATGCCGCGGATTGATCTCGCGCATGTAGATCCGGGCGTCGTAGCGGATCTGGCCCTCCGGCAAAAAGAACAGCGGGTCCAAGCCGAGCGCGTACACATCGAGGGAAAGCAAACCCGTTTTTTGCATGAACTCGATGGGTTTGAGTCGCAACGCTTGGCAAAAGCGAGCGAGGACCGCCGGACCGACGCGCAGCGCGCCAGCGAGCACGCGTCCGGTAACGTCCTCATCGAGCCCGGCCGCACGCGCGAACCCCGAATCATCGAGTTCGCGGCCGAGCGCGAGGCCGCGGAGCGCAAGTCCGAACGTGGAGCCGCCAGCGGTTCCGAGCGTGCCGTCGTAGGCGGGAGCATCATCGATCATGGAACGCAAATACCACGCAAGGCTCGTGGTCCCCGGGGCGGAGACGGAAGAACGCAAAGCCCGACACATCGACATCGTCCTGGAAGAGAACGTCGCCTCCACGCTCGACGTCGGGTTCTCGGCCATCCGCCTGCGTCACGATGCGTTGCCCGAGATCGCCCTCGCCGATGTCGATATCCGCACGACGTTCCTCGGCAAGGCGCTGCGCGCGCCGTTCGTGATCTCCTCGATGACGGGCGGTACGCCGCGCGCCGCCGCGATCAACCGTAACCTCGCGCTCGGCGCGGAAGCCGCCGGCATCGCGCTTGGGCTCGGCAGCCAGCGTGCCGCTTTGGAGGACCGTCGCCTCACCGCAACCTACGACGTGCGCCGCTATGCGCCCAACATTCCGATCTATGCCAACCTCGGCGCCGTGCAGCTCAACTACGGCGTTACGGTCGACGATACGCGGCGCGCGGTCGAAGAGATCCAAGCCGATGGCCTGTATCTGCACCTCAACCCATTGCAAGAGGCCGTGCAGCGCGGCGGCGATACCGATTTCCGCGGCCTCGCTGCGAAAATCGGCGAGGTCGTACGCACGCTCGGCGTGCCGGTGCTCGTCAAGGGCGTCGGTAGCGGGCTCTCCGTGAGAACGGCGCGCCGGTTACTCGAACTCGGCGTCGCCGCGATCGACGTCGCGGGCGCGGGTGGCACGTCGTGGGCGCGCGTCGAGGGCCGCCGCTCGGGCGATAAGCTGCGCGAGCGCGTCGGCGAATCGTTCGCGGGTTGGGGCTATCCCACCGCACCCGCCGTCGTCGCCTTGCGACGCGCGTTTCCCGAAGCGATCATCGTTGCGAGCGGCGGCTTGCGCACGGGCGTCGATGCGGCGAAGTCGCTCGCGATCGGCGCCGATCTCGCGGGCTTCGCGTTGCCGTTTTTGCAAGCCGCAAACGAAAGCGCAGAGGCCGTACATGACCTCTGCGCCGTATTGATCGACGAACTGCGCATCGCGTGCTTCGCGAGCGGCAGTTCGTCACTTGCCGAGCTCCGCGATGCGTTGGAAACGCCCGTTTAGCGCCTAGCGCTTGAGGAGCGTCTCTACCGCGGTGCGCAGTTGCGCATCGTCGGTTGCCGCTTCGCCGAGCGGCCGTGCGACGCGTACGTCGACCGGGCGCGGGTGGCGTTCGAGTGGCTGATTGTCGAGCGTCGTCACGGCCGTGCGCGGTAAGCGATACGACGAGCCGTCGACGAGCGTCATGCCGTACGTGAAGATGATCCAGCCCGCGGTGGGCTCGCCGACGATCTTCCCGAGCTTGAGTGCGCGATAGCCCTCCGCGAAGTTCTCCGCATCGGAAAGCGAGTGTTCGTTCGTGAGCAGCACCGTCTTACGGCCGAAGGCGCGCTGCCCGAGGTTCGAACGCGTGCCGACGGACGATGGCCCGTTCCGCGGCGAGAAGCGCAGGTAATCGCGGCGTAAGAACACGTCGGCGACGTAGGGATCGATGAAGCCGCCGTTGTTGTCGCGCACGTCGATGACGACGCCCTCGCGGCTTTGATTTTCCGCATCGAGATCGAGGTAGAGCTGATCGAGCGCGGCCGATGACATATCGGCGATGTGCACGTACCCGATACGGCCGCCGCTCGCTTTCGTGACGATCGCGCGGCGCGATTCGACCCAGTCGCGATAGCGGAGCTGCCCGACTTCCCCATCGGAGACGGGAAGTACGGCGACCTCGCGTTTGCCGCGTTCGTTTTCGAACGTGAGCTGCGTGCGCTTGCCGATCGTGTTCTGCAGAAGCTCGTCGACGTTTTCGTGCTGGCCGATCGCGTGGCCGTCGATGGCCACGAGCGTGTCGCCGAGCTTCACGGTGCCCGCGAGCGCGACCGGCCCGCGGTTCACGATTTCCGTAAGTTTCAAATGACCGGTGCGCTCGATCTCCGCCGCGTCGAAGGCGACACCGAGGTTCCCTTCGGTGCGGCGCGCATTGCGCGGTGCGCCCGCACCCATGTGCGATGCGTTGAGTTCGCCGTCCATCATATTGAGCAGGCGGCGCACTTCGTCGTACGTGCGCGCGCCGCGGATATAGGGCTCGTATTGCGTGCGGACCGCGTTCCAATCGACCCCGTTGAACGTCGGGCTGAAGAACGTCTCGTTCGTCGCGCGCCACGCCTGTGCGAACATTTCCATCTTGTCTTTGCTAATGTCCGCATCGAGTTCGGCGACGATCGCGATCGGGCGCACGCGGCCATCCGCCAGGTTCACCACCGCAACGCGCCCTTGATCCAGGATGTATGCGGCGTCTTTGCCGTCGCGCGCGACCTGCAGGCTCGCTTTCCCGCCGGTGGTTGCCGTGAGTTGCTTTGCGATCGGCTGTTCGCGTGCGAGCTCGTCGACGTTGAACGAGTACACGTTTTGCTGTCCCGCGGCGCTCGCCGTGAGGACGAGCGTCTTGCCATCGTTCGTGATCGCGAGGCCATCGGCGTCGACGCCCACCGGTAACACGGTCGCACGTTCGCGGATGTTTTCGAGCACGACCGTCGTGCGCTTTCCAGCGGGCGAACCGCTCGCGGCCGGAGCCGGGCTCATCGTTGCGAGTGCGGTCGCAGGTGCGCTCGAAGCACTCGGCACCGGCGCGGGTTGCGGCGGCGTGCGGCGTGTCGGCTCTTCGTTGAAAAGATCGCGGAAGCGGTCTTCGCGGAAGAGCGGCTTGCGCGGGAAGAGATCGATTTGCACGACTTGCGCGGCTTCGGTGCGCTGCCCCGTGATGTAATAGATGCGCGTCGCATCGGGCGACCACGTAAGGTCTTCGACGTTACCGTTCGCGATGAAGCCGACTTGCTGTTCCGCACGCCCATCCGTGTGCGCGACGTGGACGGTCTCGAAGCCGCGTCCATCGATTGCGACGAATGCGAGCGCATCGCCCGCGGGCGACCAGGCGATCGCGCCGCTACTGTTGATCGGCGGACGCGAAGCGAGGTAGCCGCGAGCGACGATCGTATCGGCCTTCGTTTCCAGATCGCGGATGTGGAGCTCGTGACCGTCGCGATCGTACGCGAGCTTCTTTCCGTCCGGGGAGAAATTGGGATACGCATCGCCGAGCGCACCCTCGGTGATACGCGTTTCGGCGTTCGTCTTGAAATCGTACAGATACACGTGATCGAGGCCATCGGCATCGGAGATGTACGCAAGCCTGCGGCTATCGCTCGCCCACGTTGGCTCCTGCGCGTTCGCATCCGCCTTCGTGACGCGCACGGCTTCGCCGCCGTCGACGGCCGATGCCGCGAACACCTGGCCACGAGCGACGAACGCGACTTTCTTCGCATCGGGCGCGACCGCGAGGCCGCGGAAACCGTTCGTAAGGGTGACGTGTTGCGGCGTGACGTCGGCCGGCAGCCCGCGGCGCACGATCGCGAGTGCTTTCGTATTTCCGGAAGCAACGTCATAGGTCCAGATGCCGAAATCGCGCTCGAACACGATCGTCTTCGCGGCACTATCGATCGATGGGTAGAGAACGCGGTCGTTCGTGAACTGGGTGAGCGCGCGGCCCTTACCGCCGAGCGGTTGCGCCCAAAGGTTTGCCGCGCCGGTGCGATCGGAGACGTAGTAAATCGTGCGGTCGTCCGGACCCCACATCGGCCACTGTTCGACGCTGTCACCCGGGGTGACGTGCGCGTAGGCCGCTCCGCCGATGCGCTTCGTGCAGATCGCGCTTTCGTCGATGTGCACGTGGCCGCGCCGCCACCATTGCCCGAATCCGCCGCACTTGTACGCGAGCGTCGAGCCATCGCGCGATGGCGCGCCCTGCGTCTGCTCGAAATAGCGTTCGCCGACGACCGTGCTCGGCGTCCCGCCGCTCGCGGGTACGCGGAAGATGTCGTTCTTGCCGAAGATATTATTTTTCGCCGATGCGAAATAGACGTACATACCGTCGTGCGACCAACCGCTGACGTCGCTGCGACCATCGTCGAACGTGAGCCGTTTCAGGTCGCCCGTGTCGAGTGTGAGCACGTACGCGTCGCCCGCACCGCCGTTCTTCGTTGCCGTGAATGCGATGCGTTTCCCATCCGGGCTGTAGATCGGGCGCGATGCGCTTCCGACACTCGCGACGAGAAGGCGCGCGATGCCGCCGGTAACCGGCACCGTCCAAATATCGCCCCCGCTGATGAAGGCGATCTCCGAGCCGTCGGGCGCGATCGCGGGCTCGGAGTACATGGTGCGCGCATCGTTTGCGGCACTTACGGGCAATGCGCCGGGGACGAGGGCGGCGACGGAAAACCAAACGGCGAGGGCCAGACGGGCGAGTTTCATAGCCGCAGGTTGTACGCGCGGCGAAGCGCTCCCTTACCGAATCTCGCGCGGCTCTAAAGTTTGACCGGTTGCGTACCGACCTCGATGCGGCCCGCGACGATCCGCGTCGCGAACGTGTCGAGATGATCGAACGAATCGCCCATTTCCATCTGTCCGCTCGCGAGACGATACGACCACGCGTGCCACGGACAGGTAACGCAGCCGTCGCGGACCCAACCTTCGTGCAGTTGCGCGCCTTGGTGCGGGCAGATGTTATCCATCGCGTAATAGCGACCGCCGAGATTCCAAACGCCGATCTCGCGGTCGCCGACGGAAACGAACGTGGCCGCCCCGCTCGGCAAATCCACGACGGCAACGACATCGACAAATTCTTGCACGGACACGCGCGGCGAATTCGCGTGCATACGGAGGACGCCTTGCTCAACGACTATCGCGCCTGGCTCGTCTCGGAGCTCCAGCTTCTCGGCAACGCAAGCCATCACGCGTACGCCTTCGGCCAAGCGAACATGGCGGAACGCGCGATCGAGAAGCTCGACGAATCGATCGCAAGCGAGCCCGTAATCGCGATGGAGCCATCGCTCGGCACACGCGTTCTTGCGGCACTCGAACGCCTCGCGGAGCGCGAGGGAACGATCGACCCCGCGCTCGACGAACTACGCATCGCGCTCGACACGGCCGCCACGGTGCGCGCGAATCCCGAGTGACCCCGGGGCGTGCGCCTCGACGCGGCGAGCCGGATATGGTACGCTACTGCCTGTCGCTCGCCCGGGGTTTCCGCCCTGGAGCGAATGCGAGACCATCCTGTCGTAAGGAGCACGTTCCCGATGCCGTTGACCAAAGAACAGAAGACCGAGATCGCCGCGAAGTTCGCGCGCACGCCGGGTGACACCGGATCCGCGGATGTCCAGGTCGCCGTCCTCACCGCCTCGATCAACATGCTGACCGAGCACCTCAAGATCCACAAGAAGGATCACCACAGCCGCCGCGGGCTGCTGATGCAGGTCGGCCAGCGCCGCCGCCTTCTGGGATATCTCCAGAAGGTCGACCTCGAGCGCTATCGCAAGCTGATCGCCGAACTCGGCCTCCGCCGCTAGCAAGCGAGCCGGAAACAAATTCCACGAAGGCCCGGGCGAAACGAAACTTTCGCCCGGGCCTTTTGGTTGGTAGACGAGCCATGATCCGCACCATGATGAAGTCCAAGATCCATCGGGCGACCGTCACGCAGGCCGATCTGCATTACGTCGGCTCGGTAACGATCGACGCCGATCTGATGGACGCGGCCGATATTCTGCCGAACGAGCAAGTCGCGATCGTGGATATCACGAACGGCGCGCGGCTTGAAACCTACGCGATCTCGGGGCCCCGCGGATCGGGGATCATCGGCATCAACGGCGCGGCGGCGCGGCTCGTCTATCCGGGCGATATGGTCATCCTGATCACGTACTGCCAGCTCGCGAACGCCGAGGCGCGCGAGTTCTTACCGCGGATCGTTCACGTGGATGCGAAGAACGCGATCGCGCGCATCGGTAGCGATCCGGCCGAGCCCGTCACGAGCGACGTCGGCGGCATCGCCCTCCGCGGCGACATCGATTACCGGACGCTGCTCTCGCCGTAGGTTTTGCGATTTAAACGGCGGCCTCGCGCGCATCGTCGTCGATGACGCATTCGCGCAACGCCGCTTGCAGCTCGACGAGGTCCGTTGCATCGAGACGGGACGTCGTTTTCATGACGCGGGCAAGCGGAACGCACTGCACGTTCCATGCGAGCGCGTAGGTCATCTTCGTGCATCCGTTGAGACGCGATGGAGCGATGGTTGCCGATGCACCAGGGATCGCGAGTGCGGCTTCGCCCGTGAGTGGAACGACGAGTGCGAACGGGAATCCCGAACGGTAGATTCGCGCCGATCCGACGACCACGCCGGGCCTGCGCTTGTTCGGCTCGCCGGTGCTTGGGATGGCATCGCGCCAATCGGCAAGCACGATTTCCCCCGCCGTCATTTCGCGTCGCGCGCGGCCGGGAAAAAGACCTCCGGATCGTCGTCCCAACCACCGGGATGGTCGCGCACGTACGCCGCTGCAGCTTCGATTCCGGCGTCGGTGCGTGCAGCCATCGTCGCCGCGGCCCATCGCTCGAGAATCGCGCGGGCGAGGGCCGACGCGCCCGCGACATCGTGTGTCGGCGCGGCCTCCGCAAGAACGCGGCGCGTTTGCTCGTCAAGCCGAACCGAGAGCGTTCCCGTCTTTGCCATACGCTAAGTGTCAAACAATACGCATGTGGTAGAAGCTTGCTTCCCGTTTCCCTCGTCACAGGGAGCGTAGGTGGGGCGCGCGTACCCTTGGCTCGTGAATACCACGACGTCGTTCGGATCGGGTAACGGGCGGCCAAAGGATGACCCATCGCTTGCGGCCTTTCGCAAGATCGCGCTGTTGATCGATCTGATCCGCGAGAAGTCGATCGATACGCGCACGTACTGTGCCGATTACGGCGTCGATAAACGATCACTGCAGCGCGATCTGCGGCAACTCCGCACGATCGGCGAAGCTCGCGGATTCACGCTTTCGAGCGTCAAGGACGGCCGCGTCACGCTGACCTCGTTCGAGCGCCGGCCGCATTCGCTCGATCGCGAGGCATCCAGCGTCGATCGCCTCATCGCGCAGCTCGGCGCCGCCTTTGGAGAACCGCTCGCGCGCGAACTCGGCCTCCCCGCGCGAACGGCCGATAGCGAGGCATCGTTCATCCGCTTCACCGCGCCCGTCATCGCCGCCGGATCGCGCGTTGCGGGCATCACCGCCGCGCTCCGCGATGCGATGCAAGCGGAGGCCGGCCGCGCGCGCGTGCGCTTTACCTATCGTGGGCGCGACGGCGTCGCGCACGAACGCACGGTCGAGCCCGCGCACGTGCTGGTGCGCTCCGGGCGGTGGTTTCTCGTTGGTTACGACACGGCGCGTCGCGCGTGGCGGACGTTCGCGCTCGATGCGATCGTCGGCGTGCCGCAACGTGCGGGCACGCTAGCGACGGTGCGCACCGTGCCCGCGATGTACGATAACGACGATGCGGTAGGGTTCATCAAAGGCGAGGGCGCGGCGACCGCCGTGACGGTCGAGGTGAGCGCCGCGCTCGCGGCATCCGTTGCGAGCCGCGTGTGGCAACGGCGTCAGCAGGTGGAAATGCTCGCCGACGGCCGCGCGCGCCTGACGCTTTACGCGTGGGATCTCGGCGAAGTCGTGCGGTGGGCGTTCGGCTTCGCGCCGGAAGCGGTGGTTACGGCGCCACGGGAAGCCGTCGCGCTCGCCGCGGACTTGGCAGCGAAGCTCGGCGGCACGCACGCGGTTGCCGCCAACGATACGCCGCAATGATCGAACTGCACGCGATCGCGCCGGAGAACGAACTCCACGCGGGCGAACGCTTGCAACGCATGATCGCCGCGGCGTGGCCCGATGTTGCCGATTCACGAAACGATCGGATCGATATCTTGCTCGGCGTGCGCACGGGATGCGACGTGGACGTGCTCGTGATCGTGGATCTCGCCACGCCGCGCCCGCTCGTGCACCACAAACGTCGCGATGGCGGTGCGAGCGCATGGGGTACCGTGCAGCACGCCGTCATCGCGATCGAGATCAAGCAACTCGACGTGCGAGGTTTCGCGCGCCACGGAAACCAGCTCACACCGCGCTACGGCGCGAAGCTCGGAAACAAACCGGTGAGCGTGCAGGCGAAAGATGCAGCCGAGAGCGTGGGGCGCTTCATCGTTGAGACGAGCAACGCCCGGCCGTTCGTGTATGCGCTCGGTTGGCTCACGGAACTCGACGACGATGCGTTGCACGACATCGACCCGAGCCTCGTCGGCGCATCGGCGGATTGGGCGCAGATGCTCGATGCATGCGCGCGCCAACACGACGGCATCCTGCGGCCGCTTCCGGGCGAGTCCGCGCTCGCGTTGCCCGTGCTACGCCGACGCCTTCTCACGCGCCGGATGACCACGCGGCGCGACGCGAATCGGGTGGAGAGCCTTTCGCTGCAAGCCGCTGGTCCCGTCGTCGATCGGCTCATGGAGGTCGTCGGCCGCAAGCAACTCCAGCTCGTCGGGCGCGGCGGGAGCGGCAAGACGACGACGCTCGCGCTGCTTGCCGTGCGGCTCGCGGAAAGCGGCGAGCGCGTGCTCATCCTCACGTTTCACAAAACACTGCGTAGCGATATCGAACACCTCGTGCGCTCGCTCTGCGCGAAGATGAACGTACCGCCGGAACGCATCCGCGTGGAGACGACGATGACGTTCGTACTGCTCGCGCTTACCGCGCTCGGCGGCATCGTACCGACGCGCGCCGATGGAAGCGACGTCGATTGGCCCGCGCTCGATGCGGCGTTGCGGGAGACGCGCGCGATGCTTATCGGCACGGCGGATGCGGCCGGAAGCGATGCGGCGGACCTACGTGCGCGCGAGCACGCGCAATTCGGTTGGGATTACGTGTTCGTCGATGAGGCGCAGGACACGAGCGACGACGAACGCGATTTTCTGCGCGCGCTCTATCCGACGCGCGCGTTCGTGCTCTCCGATGGCATGGATCAACTCATGCGGCGCGCGAGCGCGTGCGATTGGCTCGCGGGCGTACCGAACGACGCGCGCGAGCGCACCACGCTTACGACCTCGCGGCGCATGCTGCGCAACGTCGCGCTCTTCGCGTGCGCGACGGCACACGCCGCGGGGTTCGATGCGTGGAACATCACGCCGCACGAGCAGCTTCCGGGTGGCCGCGTGATCGTCGTCGAGGGTGCGATAGTCGATGCCGCGCTCATGCGCGCGATCGTTGCGGCAGCCGCGATCGACGACGCCGATCCCGCCGATTGCCTCGTGTGCGTACCGCCCAACACGCGCGCGAACGGCGACGGCACGCGCACGGAATTGCTTGCGGTGTTGCGCGCGGCGCAGATACCGACGTGGGACGGTACCGTCGCGCAGAATCGCGGCAGCGATATCGATGCCGATGCACTTCGGCTCGTGCGCTACGATTCGTGTCGCGGCCTTGAGGGCTGGTTGACGCTCGCGCTCGATCTCGACGATTTCGTCGCGCAGAAAATCGCCCATCCCATCGCGCCCGAGGGCGAAACCGTTGCCGACCCGACGCAAGCGGCGCTGCGCTGGATGCTCATCCCGATCACGCGAGCCGTGCAGACGCTCGTCATCACGATCCGCGATCCGCGATCGCGCGCCGCAACCGTGCTTCGCAAGGCCGCAGCGGACCCAGCCGTGCCCGACGGCACGGTCACGTGGCTCAGCGCAGCGCGAGCCTCGGAGCTCGCGGCAACGATCGCCCTAGCGTAGCAACGGGCGCGCCACACGCACGTCGCCGATGTGGGGTACGCTTACGGCATGGCACAAGAACGAACGTTTTGCGACAAGCTCGGCAACTGGCTCAACGATCAGGGCCACTTTAGCGAAGCGGAGTTTTCCGACGAATTTCGCGCTACGGTTACCTTCAAATCGCAGGGCGTCAACTATCGCGTGTTGCTCGACGAACGCGAGCCCTCGTATATCACCGTCATGGTCTCGTATACGCTCGAAGCCGTCGGCAGCGCGACGACCTACACGAAGATCGCCTGCGACGTGATGCGCGATATGAAAGTCGTGAAGATCGAAGTGCACGCCGAGGACGGCAACTTCGTGCAATTCGCCGCGGAGCAATTTATCGCGGATTATGAATTCGCGCCGATCTTCTGGCGCTGCACGAGCAACGTGCGAACGGCCTCGGATAATTACTTCCGCGTCCTGCGCGAATCGCAGTTGCCGGCGCAGCGCTTCATCGCCGACGCCGAAGCCCTGCTGGCGATTCCCGCGAACGGCGATGGGGATGGCGAATAACATCGGGGTTGACAAAGCTCATCCACCGCGTAGCGTCTCGTCGTGTCTGGTCCGGGCTGTTTCCGTCGTTGCGTCAACCGCCTGATTCATCGGGCACGAATTGTCCCAGGCCGAAATGTGCGTAGTATCCGATCGCGATCGGACCGCCAACAACTTCATCGAAGGTGAGCGTCGCCGTTACGGCTTCCCGCATGCCACGGTCGCCGCGGCGCAAACGACGGTAGCTGCCCGCCGCGACGGAACGTCCCCCATGGTAGCCGATGAAAGCACCCATACCACGATCGATACGCACATCGGTGGGCGTGAGGTTCCGATGCGCGAGTTCACGACGGATTTGTTCGTCCGGCGTATCGCTCAAGAGCTGGGCCTCCGGCGGTCCGCGACGTTTCTCGAATCGCGGAAGGATGAACGGCGTCGCGGAACGCCATCGACGCGCTATCTCGGCTTCGGCTTCTCCAGCGAACACGACATCGATCCATGCATCGGCGGCGAGCCCTAGGAAACCGTGATACAGCCGTTCGACGGACCGGAGAGCCGCGTATTCTTCGTGCGAAAACATGCGCGGAAGATACACGTCGACGGTGTCGATAATCATATCCCCGTCGCGATCGCGCGGCAGAAAATATGCGTGGTTTTCGCCGGTCAACGGAACGCCATCGGCCGATTTTCCCGCGAAGAGCGGCGTCGTTCGAAGCTCGTTGCGCGCGCCGTGCCGCGACATCACCGCTAGCCGAAACACCTCGCCGAGCGTCAACGTCTCGGTCACGGGTATCCCGACATCGGGCGCCGATCCCGCAATGCGGTAGCGAAGCACGCGGCGCGAGAAGCCCGCTTCGGACGAGGCGCGGATGCCCGCGACGCGATCGCGCCCGAAGTCTTCCGGAAACGATAATCGAGCCAAGCCGACCCGCGCGGAAGTCGCGCACGACTCGTGCCATCCGCGGCGCCCTGCGAGAGGGCTGCGATGAGACCTCGCCCCCGAACGTTTCCATCGATTCCCAAACGACGAACCTTCGGCCCAGGCGTATCTCCCCCGAAGATCGAGGCGAGGCGCACATCGGCCATCGCCGAGTCGGCGTCGGGCGCATGATCCAAGAGCGTAAGAACGCACGGTGCCGAATCGCCCGCAAGCCGCGTTATGCCGGATAGGAGCCGTTCGAGAAGCAACGCCTCCTGCGTCGAGAGCCGGACATCATCCCAGATGATGAAGGCGCGCGCATCTCGATGGGTCGTCGATCGATCCGCATCGAGCACGAGTTCGGCCACGTCGGTCGACGCGTGCAGCGGCGCATGGCGGGGATGCCCGGTGACGGTCGGCGGTAGTACGAACCGCGGAGCGCTCGCCATGCGATCGCAAGCACGCATTAGGGTCTCTCGATCCGTCTCGCCCGTCGTCTCGAATGCCAAAACGATCGCACGCAACACCGTCCACGGCGAAGGCGGCCAACTGATTCCGCGCGTTCGGCTCACGCCGCCCTTCGCGGATTGGTCCCATGGCTGCGCGTGCAGCTCACCCGCGCGAAAGGTGATTGCGAGGACGATCATGCGCCGGGTTCTGCGATGTCGTCTTCGGCGTTGCGAAGTACGCGCAGATACCGGTCGAGCGCGACGGCAACGAGTCCCGCAACGAACGTGATGAACGGCGACGGCAGACTTTTGTCTCCTTGCCTGTCGGACGCTTCGCCCACATGCGATGTTTCGAGCGCCGTGAAGTAGGCCGCCCGTTCCCGCCCGGGGAGCAAGCTGATCGGCGGAAAGCCGCCACGCAAAAGCGCGAGATTCATCGCCAGCCGGGCAGTGCGGCCGTTGTAATCCGGAAACGGATGGACCGCGACGATCTCGTAGTGCAACGTCGCGGCCGCCTCGATCATCGGCCAGAGCGCCCGAACCTGCGACGGTGAAAGTGGTCGTAGCTGATCGAGTCGACGACGCAGCTCAGGCGTCCCCGTTTGATCACTCACTACCCGACCTCGACCTCGTCGCGCTCCTCAGCCTCGGTCATGGCGCACCTTTCTGCGCTAAGCGCAGCATCGTTGAATTCGTCTTGAGGCCAGACAACACTGGGTTCATCCAAGTCGGGGGGCAGCTGCGTTATCAGTCGTCGCTCTTGCAACGCAGCAAAACGCCGACCACGACACGGACACTTTAATGGATTGTGGCGCGCGCGATATTGAAATATTTTCCGTTTTGATAGCGGCGTGCTCGCGCAACGCGTGGCACGCCATACGCTCGGAGCTTTACACTGTTGTCCTTTACGATTGTTGGGTGCCCCAACAAGGCGACGAGTGCATCGAGCGACGCTGGAACATCGTTTAGCGGCCAGGAGATGAAGCGGTCCGACCCGCTCCTCGTCGTTCCTAGGGTGACGAGACCGCCGGAGCCGGGCGCGCACGCCCATCGGCCGAAGCCTATCGCGGCTAGCCGGTTCGCCCCCGTCACCGTTCCTATCTTGTTGGCGGTTTCGGACGGGTTACCGGCTTGGTAGGCGTACCGCCGGTCCTCGATCGGATCCCAGCGAAACGACTCCCCGATGTCCTCATACGTCCACGGGACGAAGAGGGCGCGGCGCAGCTGATCGGGATGCGTTTCCGCGACCGCCGCGTTGTTAAGTCGTCGCAAGAAATTCTGCCATCCACTCCCGAACATGGTACAGAGGGGAGTGGCTTCGACCTGATCTTCTTTTCTGCGAAGTGCCCCATCCGAGCATAGCGCGGCCAAGACGTCGGCGCGTTCGATTGTCGTAGCGTCGGCCGCCAACTCACGGAATTCCGATTCCGAGAATTTGATGTCGTCGGCGATGAAGGCGTACGCCTCCGCGAAGGAAGCGATCCCGTCGCAGAGAGCCTCAAAGAGAGCCGTCTCCGAAACGTCCTTTGCGAGATGAATGACCGCACGAGGCGGTACGCCCTCCCATGACGCCCGTGGCGACCACTCGGGACGTGATGCTTCGACGGCGCGCAAGGTGCCGAGGAGTGCCAGAAACGCAAGGAGGTTATCGGGCTCGAGAGCCGAGCATTCAAATCGTTGCATCGTGAACGTGCTCCCATATCACGCCTTCTTGTTCCAATTGCGAAGCGCGATGGTCCGCTAATCGAACGACGGCCTCGAGTCGCGCGAGTTCCCAAGGTCCAAAGCGCCGCCGAACGCGCGCTTCGAGTTCGAACCAGCCTTGATCGAGGCGCAGCGGCAGGTCGCCGTAGTCGGCATCAAGGGTCGCTCCGTCGAACGTGACGACGGTTCTCGGGCGCGGTTCCGGATCGTTATACACCGGGAAGAACGGGCGCCCGTAGCCGTGGTGCGTGCCGATCAGCCAGAGCGCCAGGTCGCGTTCGTCGTCGGAGAATCCGGCGAAGCGCGGATGTTTTTTCGCTAACGCGACCGACAGCAATTCGTGGCGGAAACCTTTGCGAACAACGCGGGGGCTGCCGCGCGACGACTTGATCGCGCTCTTTGCCAGAAGGCGCGTCATGTCGCGCTCCTCCGAAAGGCCGAGCGCATACAGCCCCGCCTCGTTATGGAGATCAGCCTGGAAGCGCGGATCGGATTTCCCAATATCGTGAAAGAAACCCGCAGTCTCGATGATGCGAACGAACTCCGGCGGAAAGAGTTTTTCTGCGAATTCTTTCGCCAGGCGTCGCACGTGCTCCGAGTGCTCTGATAGAAGAACCGCAACGCCGGTGCGCGACGACGCGTCGTCTCCCGAGACGGAAAGCTGCCCGGAGAGTTCGCCGCTCTCCTCGTCGACCGCTTGATCGCGGCCGCGCTGCTTGCCGACGCGCGAGATGGTCGACGACACCAAGGCGAAGCCTCGTGAAAGATCGTCGTCACCCGCGAAAACGACGAAGGTGACACGGCGATCCTCTTCGAGCTCTTTTAGGCGCTCCCGCAACGGCTTCGGGAGATCGCGAACCGCACTAAGCACGGTATATACATCGGCAGGCGTACCTTGGCTACCGCTGACTCGGTCGACGATGGTCGCCCAGAGTCTCGTCGCTCGCGCCTGCATCGCGGCAGCATGCTTTTCGTCGGGCAGTTCGTCTGTCTGATCTTCGACGAGTACGGCTTGATGCACAAGGCCCGCCGAAAGGCGCAGCGTCCGCCGGCGTCGTTGATCGAAATGCGCCTCGTCCCCGCGATCGAAAACCGTCACAGGGGATAGTGGAGCCCACCCGTAGCGGTCGTACCCGCCCGCCGTCGCGGGGACGAGGATGATGTCGCCGACACGAAGTTTTCGTGTTGCGATCATTTCGACGGTGCTTTTCCGCGCGTTTCCGCGGTAGACGAGACAACGCGCGAACGGTGAGGTCGTGCCCCGACGATCGACCTGGTCTGCCTCTTCGATCGGCAAATCGGCGAGTATCGCCTCTTCGGTGTGCGTTGCATTGCGCTCGACGTCAACACCGCGCTCGAGAAAGCGACGAGCATGATGGATCGGTACTTCAACCATCTCACCTGTCGACGGCGGTGCGGCTTCGAGCATAGCCTCGATTGCAGCGATATCCGCCCGTTCAAACCGCTTTCCCCGAGAAGCCGGGAGCGGCGGGATATCCGCGCGCCAGAGCATTCGGACGTCGCGAGAGACCGTTCGTCCGTGAAGAAACAGATCGGGTGCTGGCGTGGCGATCGACTGGACGGGGGCCGTCATTGCCCACGCTGCCGCGTAACTCGGCAACAGCGCGGGTGCGTGTCGTTTCGGCGCGATCATCTTCGCGCGTCGCTCGTCATCGATCGACCGAAGATAGGCGTCCATCGCGTCGATACCAAAGTCAACGAACTTTTTTCCGGCGATCTCGGTAAGCCATTTTTTGGTGGCCGACGCTGCGTCGCCGTAGATGCGGCCGAGGATGTTCCACGCTTCCTCGTCGCTCGTATCTGGGATGAGGATCCATCCGCGCGAGTGACGGCTCAAGCCCAGGCGATTGAGGCGTCCGAAGCGCTGTCGCAACGAGTCGAGGGAGGCGAGCTCCGTAACGAGGACATCGACATCGATATCCGCGCCCGCTTCGATCGTCTGCGTCGCTACGAGGATGAAGGTCCTCGCGACCTCGCCACGCTCCGGATCGGCTTTCACGGGTTGAAGATGCTCGAGGATCGCCGGTCGATCGATGTCGCGTACGCGCCCGATCAGCAAGTGGACGTCACGCTCGCCCACCTGCGATTTGGATAGCGCTTCGAATACCGCACGGGCGGTCGCAACGGTATTCACGATAACGGCGACACGAACTGGGGCTCCGGCTTCAACGATGAGCTTCTCGGTGGCCGTCACCGCGGCGTTCGCGTTCGAGCCTTTCGATGTTTCGACGATCGCCCGTTTCGGCGCGGAAAGGCGTCGACCAAGAACGGGGTCGCGCCGATCGGCTTCGGACAGCGAAAATGTTTCCTCTGTACTACCCATCGACGCACGTCGAGCGGTTTGCGCGGGCGTAGCCGAAAGGCGAGCAACGTGAAACGGGGCAAGGCGCCGTTCCTGCGCGAGCATCCCCGACTCGTGCCCTTCGTGGATGCTTCGCAGCGTTTCGTCGAGCGGCTGCGCGATATGGACCTCGTCGAGCAACCATAACGCATCGGAGCCGACCAAGCCCGCGTGCACCGGAAGCATCTTCGGTCTCACTCCGTATCCGCGAAAGAGCAGACGCGAACCAACTTGATCGACGGTCGAAAGGACGACGAGCGGCTGCGTCGGCGTTTCGGCCCAATCGGTGTCTTTCGGAACACCGCCACGCAGCCGAACGACTTGCAGCGGCGGCCGAGGATTCGTTCGCGTCGATAGACGTTGCAGCGTTCCGTTCTCGGATCTTTGATATGACCCAAGGCGAGCACGTAGTTCTTTGAGGATGCCGTCTTCGGCATGCGACAAGGCATCTGCGATTCGACGGGCGCGTTCATACGCGTCGTCGACGATGATGCGCCGGTCGACGACGAAAAACGTTCGTAACGGTGCCCGTCGCGCTTTGTCGGCATCGAACGCGAGTGCGAAGATCGCGATGTCGATCGCGGCGGTCTTCCCCGAGCCCGTCGGAAGGTCGAGCAGCGGCGGCCATCCGCTTCGCACGACGACGCGCGCGAGGTCGGACTGCCATGGAAACGGCTTTCGCTTATGGACGGCCTCGAAGAAGTCGTCGAACGCATCCGCCGAGAGCGCGGAAAATTCAGTCATCGAACACTTCGCTCGCAAGGGCTTCCGGCAGCGGATGCATGAGGCCGAGTCCGCGGAATTTGCCCGCGCCAAGCACAAGCGGCCCGTGAACCGGCTCTCCGAAGCGCACGCAGAGATGGACGAAGCGTTTGCTTCGATATCGACTGTCGGGCGCCAAGGCGAGACGGGCGGCGCGAATCGTCGGCGCTCCGCGGAACTGCGAACTTTCAGTGATCGCGAAGCGAGCGTCGGCGTGCCGAACGACCGAAGCGGGAACACCCGCGTTATCGAGCATCGAGAGAAGAAGCGTCGCGATCTCAGACTCGTTCTTCGGATACCGTTCGAGTGCGACAGGCGTGACGCTGCCCCACATGCGGGACGGTTCCGTATATCGTGTAAGGTCGAGCGCATGAATCGTTTCGCCGGCTGCGGGCGATAGTCGCCACGACCCGCTTCGGCCGAAATGGAGCGCACCGCCGCCGTTGTCCGAGTCGATGAACGCGCGCAGAATCCGTCGTACGTCGACCAGCTCGTGCGACGGCGCCTCGTGGGGGAACAGGACGGCGACGCCCCTCAGAAAACCGTCCGAAAACGGGCCCCCGATATCTGAAAGCGGAATGAACGCGACGTGCGCTTTAGAACTCGCGTCGCCATTCGCTGCATGACCCGAAAGAAGCTCCGGAATACGGATCCCGGCGTCTTCGCCGATCTTCATGAGTGCGTCGCGTAATCGCTTCGCGACGGTCGGAAAAGCCTCGGCAGCAGGCCGAAAACCGCCAGCATCCGCAAGCACGACGATCGCATTTCGATCGAAGAGTGTTTGGTGCTCGGTCACGTTCGCAGGTCGCAAAGCGGTAACGGTTACGGGCGACGCGTTTGCCGGAAGACGTTGCGTGTAGCGTCTGCGTAGTTCGGCGAGTCTTCCAGGGTAGGGCACGCGAAGCGGCACGCCCCCGCGAGGTATCCACGCATCACGAACCTTTACGTGGCCCGCATCGCGCAGGAACGCTGCACGGACAAGGCTCGACGAGTGGCCGACGTACGTCATCTCTCGCGCTAGGCGTTCGAGTGCCGGTGCGTGGCGGTCGACGTCGGTCGCATCGGTCCATAGGTAACGTACCCTCGCGTCCTCGCCGTCGCCGAGCGCTTGCGCGGGAAAGTATCGCTGTTGCCGAAGCCGCGTAAGAAGGCTTGCGGTCGATTTCGCGCGTTCGCTCGTAGTTCGTGCATCGTTCGTCGGTACGAAGACGATAAGCACGTCGCGCGCCGAGCCGATACTTGCGTCGATGCGCAACGCGTCGTGATTGCGCGCCTCCAGCCATTCCAAGGCCTCGGTCTCGGCGAGATCGGGCTCGTCGTTCCGTCCCCAGGTCGCAACGAGCGATTGGAAGAGGCGGTCGGGTTGCGGAGGCCATTCCGTGACTGCACGGTTGTCGGGCCGCGACGCGTACGAAACGCCGCCGAGGAACTCGACTTCGAAGCCGATCACTCGTCGTCGCCCTCGCTCTCGCCTTCGAGCGCACGTGCTCGCGAGAGCGCAACCAGCTGCACCAGTTTGTCCTGCGGTTTTAGGACGAGCGGCGCTTCGGTCCACGGGAAGCCCGCTTCGCGTGCGGCGGTGATTGTTGCACGCAAGAGGTCGAGTGCTTCCGGAAGCGTGATCGCAAGCTCTTCGGTCGTGCCGTCGGCATGAACGACCTCGAAGGCAGAACCGCCACTGGGGACGAGATCACACCGCGAACGAAGCGCATACCCGACGCGGTCCTGCGCGAGAACCGCGACGAGTGCGAGCGCGGCCAAGACGGCACGACCCGCGTTCTGATTCGTCGTGTTCGGGAAGCGCAAGCGCCGAAGTCCCGCGCAGCTGATGACGAGTGTGTGGCGGATAGCGCTCACCGAAACGCCGGCGATGCTGATCGTCGGCGGAATGTTAGAGTGATTGATCTCCGAAGGTTTAATTTGCCCTTTCTCATCGCCGACTGCGATCTTCCAGTCGGCGTTCGTGCCGGTCACCGCGGCGTCTTTGCGAATTCCCGTCGGATCGAGGCGGCTTCCTACGCGCTTGCCGTCGGGCTCGATTCCGTTCCCATCGCGACGCACGTTCCCGGCAACGTTGAAGCCGACGATCTCCGAGGTGATCGATCGCGCGAACTTCGCACCGAGACCCCCGCCCGTGCCGGTTGAGTCCCACGCCCCGAAGAGCAACGCCGTCGGGCTGACGCCGAACATCTCGGTGGCGTTCTGCGGCTTCGCCGTCCGCAAGCGAGTGAACACCTTCGAATCGCGGAACGCGACGGTTTTGCCGTTTTCTTCGATCTGCGAGTCGCGAAACAGCGCGTCGAAAACGCGGTGCGGTGTATCGAGCGACGTGAGGACGCCGAGGTCGCTCACGTCGAAGACCTCGCCCTTTCCAAGAACGACTTTCGTGCCCTTCTTGCCGTCCGACTCGATCGCGAGCGATGTCGTCCGGCCAGTGAAATCGACCGCAACCAGCGGAATACGCACGTTGTTCTCGGCAAGGACGTCCTTCAACGCTTCTTCCAAGCGGTTCGCCTGGCTCGCGACGCTGTCGAGAAGAACCGCTAGCGTCTGACTTTCGTCGTGCGCGTTACGCCGATGTTCGAAAGCGTGACGAGAGCTCTCGCCGCGCCGCTCACCGAGATATGTAGGCGGGGCGATTTTATCGCCTTGGCCGCCCGCAGGCTGCATCGGACGGGTGCGGCGGATCGCCGCATCGTCATTCACGATCGTGAGGAGTCGTTCGAGCACGGAAGCATCCTTTTCGAGTTGGCGATGGTATCGGCATATGCGCGCCGTAGCTCCCCAATTCTTGTCACGACCATGGCCACGGGTGTGGCTGCTTTGGCGCGAATACTCGATCGAAAGCACACGGCTCGCATTATGAGGAGCCCTTGAAGTAAATAGTCCTTAGCTTCGACAAAGCGGCGATCAGATCGACGCCTGCGCGGGGCGGCGCCTCGGTTCACAAAGTCGAACCGTTCTGGTTCTGCGGAACGGCGGGCGATATTATTTCTTCGGGTCCAACGTCGGGCGGCGCGATTGGCGTCAGTTCGCGCTGGATGCGATCGCGTCAACGCCCGTGCGGTGCGGCACCTACTCCGTGCGACCGGTTCCGGCTCGTTATCGATCCGACGACGTGCTCGGCCTCACCAAAGGCGCCGAGCCGATGACGATCGCCATTGCATTGAGCGCGCGAATCAGTTCCGCGGTGACGTGCCCGGCCTGGCAAAAGCGCCAACAGGTCGTGAGCTATCCGGACGGCTCGGCGGTCATCACGATCGAGGACTGCGCGATCGATGAGATCGTGCGGTGGGCGATGGGCTACGGGTTGGAAGCGCGCGTTGTGGCACCGCTGGAAGCGATCGGCGCCGCGCGTTCGTATGCCGATAGCCTTGTATGCGCTTACAGTGCGGCGACAGGCAGGGCGGAGCCTATTTCGTGTGCGACGCTTTAGGCATATTGTTGCTCAGACATTGACACGGGTAATGGGCTAGGGGTAGACAAAAGCCGGGCCTGAAATCAGGCCCGGCTCGGGGAGGTGGCTGAGTGGCTGAAGGCACCCGACTTATAATCGGGCGAGCGCATTGGACCGCGTTCCGAGGGTTCGAACCCCTCCCTCCCCACACCTTTCAATCCCTACGGGGTGTAGGGCATCATTGAAGCAGGCATATCGCAGCTCATCAGTGCAACGTAGTCGCTGCCCACCGCGGCCTCAACCGCGGCTTATTTGACCTTTGAAAGAGTGGGCTATACGAGATTGCGGGATGCGGGCGTTTGCCGCACGTCGTTCGATCGTTTCGCGATGGACCGCGCGAAAACGTTCGGTCTAAGGAATGCGAAACTCCGGCATTCCGGGCGTTGGAGATTGGATGACGTCCTTGACGGCGAGTTGGAATCGTACCGAGTTAAGTTGCGCCAATGTCGCGTCGAGAACGGGTGCGACCTCGCCACTTGTATGCTGCCAGGGCTGAGGCTTTGCGAGCGCGAGGACGTCGCGACATCCGCGCGCTGTGAGCCAGCGGAAGCGCGCGTCGTAATCTTCGTTTTTGAGGTTACGACGGACGCCGGGGACCACAGCTTGGAGACCCGTGAGCGAGATCCGGTCAAGGGCGCGCGCCCTATGTCGCCGACCCATACTCCTGGACGACGAATAGCTATCCCGCGCCCTCAAAGAAAGTGGGGTCGATCGCATCGCTGTCGATCGTCACCCCGTGCTCGCGAATCGGGTGGTCGATCGCGTCGTGGACCCATTTTCTGACGTGAGAAGTCGAGACAAAAGAAGCTGCCCTGGCGAAGGCACTAGGGCCGAGGGCCAACATCACCCACAACGTCAATCGCGCGGCATCATTGTAACCCCCACCCCCGTCACTCGTCGAGCGGGGCGAAGAACCGTTCCACGTCTTCTGCGGCGATGCGTGCGCCGCTCGCGCCGTCGCCGGAGAAGATCGCCGCCGCGAGGTCGGCCTTGCGGGCTTGAAGGTCGAGGATTTTCTCCTCGATCGTTCCGGCGCAGAGTAACTTGTAGACGAAGACCGGCTTCGTCTGTCCGATCCGATGGGCGCGGTCCGTCGCTTGGCGTTCCACGGCCGGGTTCCACCACGGATCATAGTGGATCACCGTATCCGCCGCGGTGAGGTTCAATCCCGTACCGCCGGCCTTAAGGCTGATCAGAAACACCGGCACGTGGCCTTCCTGAAAGCGATTCACGAGCGTGCCACGGTCGGTCGTGGCGCCGGTCAGTGTGACATACGGAATGTCGCGTGCGTCGAGCTCCGGAACGAGCAGATCGAGCATGCTCGTGAATTGCGAGAACACGAGCACCCGGCGCCCTTCCTCGACGAGCTGCGGCAAGAGTTCCAGCAGCATTGCGAGCTTCGCGCTTTCCGCCTTCGCCCGCAGCGCCTCGGGAAGCAGGCGCGGATCGCAGCACACCTGCCGCAGTTTGAGGAGCGCATCGAGGATGACGATTTGGCTGCGCGCGATGCCGCTTCGCGCGATCTCCGCCCGCACGCGCGCCTGCATCGCGATGCGGATCGTTTCGTAGAGGTCGCGTTGCGCGCCGGTGAGTTCCGCGCGTTGCACGATTTCCGTCTTCGCGGGCAGTTCTTGCGCCACGGCGTCCTTCGTGCGCCGCAAGACGAACGGCCGAATCCGCTCCGCGAGTGCCGCCGCGCGATCTGTGTTCGCGCGCTTTTCGATCGGCGTGCGAAAGATGCGGCCGAACTGCGTGCGATCGCCGAGCGCGCCCGGCAGCGCGAGCGACAAGAGCGACCAGAGATCGCCGAGGTGATTCTCGACGGGCGTTCCGCTCAGACACAGGCGATGCGGCGCCCGGATCGCCGCCGCGGCCTGGCTCGCCTTCGTACGCGGGTTCTTCAATGCTTGCGCTTCATCGAAGATGACGACGGACCAGGCATGTTCCCGTAGCACCGCATCACGCACGAGCAGCGCGTACGTCGTTACGACGAGGTCGCTCTCGGCGATCATGGCGAAGCGCTCGGCGCGAGCCGGGCCGTGTAGCGCGAGGACGCGTAAGGTGGGTGCGAAGCGCGCCCCTTCCTCACGCCAAATTGTAGACGAGGCTCGTCGGCACCACGAGCAGCGCGGGCGCGGCGAGCCGCCCGAGCTCCTTCTCGCGCAAGAGATGCGCGAGCGTCTGCACGCTTTTGCCAAGTCCCATGTCGTCGGCGAGGATGCCGCCGAGTTCGTGTTCGGCGAAAACGGTAGCATGCGAGTTTGGCGACAGTATCTGGGAAAGCCAAGAAGCCGCCCGGAACGCCATCTTCGAGTACGCCAAGGTTTGGTATAACCGCAAACACCGCCATTCTACTCTCGCGTTCTGCACCCCTGACGACGAGTCGTTGCTGCCGATCGCAGCTTAACAAAATGTCCAGGAAAGCGGGGCAGGCTCAGGCCGTCGCTGCAGATTGCAGAGTCACCGTATGTCCGAGGAATTGGGATAGGCCCGATCTACGTGCTGAAGTCGGCGGCTTCGAATTCCGGTGCGGCGAACGAATATCGCGCGAGTTCGCTTCGTGGCAGGACGTCTTTGTTGACCAATAAGGTCCGGATGACGCGCTCGCCGACGATGAAGTACTCCGCAGCCTCGCCGATGACGGCGTCGTCGAGCGGCCGGGACCCGATAAACGCGCGGACATCCCCGATTGGTGCAAGGAAACTCTGTGCGAAGGCTTTTTGGAACTGTTGTCTCTCGGTCTTCACTGATGTCAACGGCGAGAAAAGGGCGTTCGGAGACCACGCGACATCCCCTAGTGCGCGTGCCATTTCAAAGCGCCGCGGTTTCGTATTCGGAATGCTCTGGAATGAAATTCTTCCCGCGTTCTGATCTTCCACGACGCCTCCGAAAACCGCCGGTCCCTGCGCCGCATCGCGTACCCGGTCCCACGAAACGCTCAACAATTCCGCGAAAACTTTCCTCGAAATCGGCCCGGAGGCGATTCCCCTGGCAGCTCGGACGCGAGCCGCCGCTTCCTCCGCGCGCTGCCACGCCCGGGCGCCTGTCGGGCGCGCCAAGGAGTGAGCCATCGCCGTCGTATCACGTGCGGCTTCAAGGCTGAATTGAAGTCCGTGCTTTGCCGCAGAAACAACGGCCTCTAGAGCATCCGCCGCATTAGCGCCTGGTGAAGCCATCGCTGCTTCGGCGACGGCGTCTTCTCCGAACTCGTCGGCAAATTGCGCGAGCCGCTCCATCACGACCTCCGGAGCCTCGTCGGGATCGTAGCCGAGCCGCGCTTCGAGTCGCCGCCAAGCGGCATACTCTTCATCGAAGCGCTCATGTTCGAGTTGCTCGACGAGGCGCGAGAAGCGTTCGATGCGGGGATTTGAGGCGAGCGCCGCCGTGACCGCGGCGAAGAACGCATCGACTCCCTGATCGAGCGCGGATACCATCACCGCGTGCATCGGAACGGGTTGGTCGAAGGCGAAGCGCCGATCGAAGACAGCAGCGACGAGCGGTTCGAACACGACGCGCTCTCCCGTTCCGTAGATCATCCACGGCGGCCAGATGCGATCGCCGGAGATCGCCGATAACTCGTGACGCATCCGCCATCCATCGCTCCGCGACTCGTTTGCCCGCTTCGGCTCGTAGCGGAGGCGCCACCAATGCGATGCCAGCCATCGCGCTAATTCGAGCGGTTGCGCAAAAAGCGTGTCGCGCGGTTGATTCGTCTCAAGGTCGCGGACCATCGTCAACGCATGTTCCCCGACGCGCATGCGGATCGGTGCGATACCGTCGGTATCGACGACGGAACGCCGATCAAGGTCTATCTCAATCGAGACGCTTTCAGCGACCACGATATCTCTTTCGCGCGGCGATGAGGTTTTCTCTTTCTGCGTCGGGAGCTGCACGCTCATATCGATCGAGAATACTCGGACCGTTTGGATGCCACGGGATAAGCGGGTAGCCGTGATATTTTCCGCTGCCGGGGGACGTCGGGCGGCCTTCGTATATCCAGCCATCGTTTCCGACAGCCCAAATGAACGCCGGATCGCCGTTGTCGGTTCGCGCGCTGATAAGACCCGCGCGGATGCCTGCCGCCATCCACTCGGCGATCGCTGGGATATTTTCTACCGTGAAACCTGCATCGAAGTCACAGTAGGTGCAGTCGCGGCGCTCCCCGTTGTACGGCTCGAGCTTAAACGTCCTGGGCACCCACTTGTGTTTGGAGTACGGCTCGAACGTGAGCCGCGCCTGAAGCGCGTGCAGGTTCCTTTCGTTCGGAATTTCGCTACAAAGTTCGCCCTTGCCGATCGGAACGTCGCGATCGATGAGACGCGGCGGCGGCTTCCTCACATCGTTATCCTCCAGGAGCCGGATCGGTCGATGGGTTCGCTATCGCGTCGAGCATACAACCGGTATGCCGAAGCCAGCATGGCGCACGCCGCAGCAGTGTTACTGTCGAGGGAACCATGCATATCTCCCGCGAGGTGCCGATAATCTTGGAGCTAACTTCACGGCCCGCGTGTTACTGCTCTGCGGAAAGGAGGCCGACGCGATGCTTCGGGAACATCGCCCGGCATGCTGCTACACGGGTTGGGCTAATGGATCATGCGCATTTCAGCCGCGTCTTACGAGGCTGGTATCTTTTGGAAATGCTCACCCCGCAGCAGCTTCCAACGGCGTGGTTCACTGACGATCTCGAGGCTGAGCTCGATGCGTCCGCAGTGCAACCCGATGCGGTTACGGTAATCGGAGCGTGTGACGACGTCGTTCTCCCCTGGGAAGAGCCGCTCGAACGGCAAAGCGAAGCGGCAGCTGTTGTCGCGGCCGAGGCCGACGCCGACGCCGACGCCGAGAGCGACGACGAACCCGAAGCCGACGATGCCGGAGATTTGTCGGCATTCACGATTTTTTTCGGAGTTGTCCGAAGGTCGATCCTTGATCGGTCCCTCTATGACGCTTTGCAACTCGTCATCGATGACGCGGTCGAGCCGAGGGAAGAGTATCTTGCGCTTTCTGCGATGGGTTGCACGATCGACGGTCGGCCGCTTGTGAACTCGTTGCGGATCTCGACGCTGCCGTGGTATTCGTCGCGGATACGCCGGTTAGGACTTGGCGATGTGCTGAGTAAGCCCGTTTCGAGCGCGTTCGACCACTTCGTTTCCGAGTAGCGACGCCAGTGCTCACTCCCGCGAAACCAATCGCTTACCGTGCCGCGCATCCGCATGTTCGCAAATGAGATTCGCGACGCTTGCGGGCTCTCGAACGACGCGCTCCTTACGTTCGGCGTCGTGCAACGTCAACGAAACTCGACTCAGGACAATTTCGATGTCTTGAACAGTTTTTATCACGAAGACCTCGCGGATGCGATCGAACGCGCGGACGCGGGCTCGACGCCCCCGCTCGTCGTCGCACTCCTACGCGAGCCGGCCAGGCGAATCGACGCGCGAACGGATGCGACGTTTCTTGCTCATGCGCTGTCGCGCGATGCGATATTTCCATTTGCGTGGCCGCACGATATCGTACGCCTTTCGCTGATGCAGCATGTTGCGCTGGTCGTGCGAGGTCGCGCGGATGCTGGACGGATCATCTCCGTCAATGGTCCGCCTGGCACTGGTAAGACGACGTTGATCCGGTCGCTGATCGCGAGCCGTGTCGTTGCGCGTGCCCAACGTCTCGCGGAATACGAAGAGCCTTCCGCAGCGTGGCGGGCGATGCGTCACAGCTCCGATCGCGGCCAAATCTATCGTCCGGACGCGCGCCTAACCGGGTTTGAGATTATCGTCGCATCGGCGAATAACAATGCGATCGAGAATATCACGCGCGACGTTCCGCTTCGCAAAAGCGTCGGTTCTTTTTTCGCTCGGCTCGCGCGCGAAGCATACTTTCCGCGGACCGCGGATCATCTCGCGAATTGCAAGGGTGCACGGAAAACCGTGCCGTCGACCCGCATGCCGAAACGTCGAAAGCGCAAGGACGACGATCTGCAGACGTGGGGTCTCTTTTGTGCCGTGCTCGGGAACAAGAAGAATCGCGTGGCCTTTGTCGACCGGGCGTTCGGCGCGGATCGCCACCCCGACGATTGGTTCTCGACGCTCTGGCAAGAAGTGCGCGCAACGTCATCGGACGAGATCGGCGCACCACCGCCGTTGTCCTGGCCGCTTGCCGTCGACTCCTATCGGCGGGCAATCGGCGCTTTGGAGGCGTCCATCGCAAATCTCGAGCCGACAGACTCCGAATGGGCGTCGCTTCGCGATCGCGAACGCGATCTGTCCGCGCCATTCTCATCGCTTGTCGATGCGCAAATCGAGGTATTCATCGCCTCGCTCGCGTTGCATAAGTCTTTCATCCGCGAGTCGTGGGAGGCGATGTCCGCTAACCTGCGTGCCTGGGCGGAGCTCCTCGTTTCGCCAAACGCGGAATTTTCATCGCGCGAACGAGAAGCGCTTTGGCAAACTGCGTTTCTTCTTGTCCCTGCGATGTCGACGACGTTCGCATCGGCTCGCCGGATGTTTGCCGGAGTTTTCCAAGGTGCTCTGGGTACCGCGGTCATCGATGAGGCGGGCCAAACCGTCGCGCAATCGGCGGTCGGTCTCTTGACGGTTACACGCGATGCGTTCATCGTCGGTGACCCGCTTCAGCTTGAGCCGATCGTTCCGTTTCCCGACGCGTTTATCAAGCGGGTGGCAGCGATCTACGGTGGCACCGATCCTTTCTTTTCCTCGTCCGCGAACGGCATCAGCTTGCAAACCGTCGCCGATCGCGCATCCGTATACGGGAGCCGGCGAACACGCCGCGATGTCGACGGACATGTTCACGATGAGCGTATCGGGGTGCCGCTCGTCGTGCATCGCCGTTGTGCCGAACCCATGTTTTCGGTTGCGAATGCGTTTTACGATAAGCAAATGGTCTTCGCGACGGAATGGGCCGACGATCGGGATGCGCTTCTCCCACTTGGACCGTCTGCGTGGATCGACGACCGCCGTGCCGTAGGTGTTGGGCTTCGGCATACGGTGATCGAGCAAGTTGAACTCGCTGTTGCGATGATCGAGCGCCACTGCTCCTTGAATCAGGAACGCGGTCTTCCGCGCCCGGACATCTCCGTCATTAAACCGTTTCGCGAAACTGCAGCCGCGCTTCGTCGCAGCTTGCGTAGCGGCAACGCGGCGTTGAAGAAATTCGGGAAGCATGCGGGCACCGTTCACACCTTCCAGGGGAAGGAGAGCGAGACCGTCATCCTCGTCCTCGGATTGGACCTCGGGCGGCGCGGCGCGGTAAAATTCGCATCGCGGCGCATCAACATGATCAACGTCGCAGTAACGCGCGCGAAGAATCGACTCTACGTGATCGGCGGCATTCCGATTTGGGGCGACGCCGGGCCGTTTTCGGGTTTGCGTCAGGCTTTGCATGCAACGACGGTGGACACGGAGACCTTCGCGCGGCATTATCTTCCGACGTTCGCGCACCATCCGTAGAAAGCCGATGCCGTCGGCCGAGTGAGTTTGAAACAGCCGTCGTACGGGCGCGTTTTCGGCCAGCCTACCGGTGCAGTATTCCGGAAAGCGATGGTCGAGCCAAGCCGAGCCGCGCGAAAGTCGCGCACGAATCGTCCTAACAGCGTCCTGCGAGTCGTTCAAGGTGATGGCCGACGGCGTGCTTCAATGATGCCGCGTCGTTGTCGACGCGGATGTGTCGACGCGGATGGATGGCTTGCACGCGGTAACCTGGCAACCCCGCTTCAATGATGCCGCGTCGTTGTCGACGCGGATGGGCGATCACCCGCGGCACGCGCCGTGCCGATTGCTCCGGCTTCAATGATGCCGCGTCGTTGTCGACGCGGATGGGCGATAATCAGTAACCCACGATAACTTCTACCATTCGCTTCAATGATGCCGCGTCGTTGTCGACGCGGATGGCTTTTCGGGCCGCTCCGACCACTCGTAGCCCCCATGCTTCAATGATGCCGCGTCGTTGTCGACGCGGATGGTTACCTCCCGCACCATTTGTTGCGCCCTGTTGGCTTTGGCTTCAATGATGCCGCGTCGTTGTCGACGCGGATGGTTATTTCTTCTTGAACATCGGCTTGTTCGTATTCGTGCTTCAATGATGCCGCGTCGTTGTCGACGCGGATGGGATCGGCCCGCGCACGCATCCTGGCCACGTACATGGGCTTCAATGATGCCGCGTCGTTGTCGACGCGGATGGCTCGCGACTGAAGTTGACCCGGTTTCGTGGACGGTTGTTTGTTTGAATTTCAAGCCGCCTATAGCGCTCGTCGTTCGTAATTGATCGGCGAGAGATAATCAAGCGCGGAGTGGCGGCGATGCGGATTGTACCACGCCTCGATAAAATCGAAGACGGCGGCTTCGGCCTCGCGTTGGGTGCGAAAGCGGTGCTTCACGAGCAGCTCGCATTCGAGTGTCGCGTTAAAG
>JBBISR010000029.1:0-40043 GCA_037441145.1 Armatimonadota bacterium | reverse complement strand
GACGAGGAGCGATTGCACGTTTACGTTCCCGCCGTTGCGGTCGGTTGCGGGATCGGCGAGGGGAGGGCGATGCTCGTCGTCGCGTCGCGCGTGGGATGCGACTGCACGAGATCGACCGCGCCCGAAATGGCGGGGCCCGACGACGGCTGCGATACGAGCGAAAGCTGTGCGACCGGGCTCGACGCATCGACGGCGAGTTGCAACGAAAATCTTGTGGGAACGAGCGGCGACAGTACGATTTCTGTCGGCACGGGTTCCGGGGTTGCGACGACGGTGCCCGCGGTAAACCGTGCCCCGGCATTTTTCGTGTAGGACGCCGCGAGCCGTGCTTCGAGGAGGCGGCTCTGCACGAGCGACGCGATCGCTCCGCGCTCCGCTAGACCGCGAGCCGCAAGCGCCGTCGCCTGCACGACGCCGTACCCCGCGATCGCCACGATGCCCAAAATGGCAATCGCAACCACGGCCTCGATGAGCGCGCTCCCACGCTCCGCATCATGTTCTCGCATCGCTCACACCCGTCGCGACTAGTAGTGCATACGGGAGCAGACCTCAGCCCATACCCGCGCACTCGTACGATAACGGGAAAGCGCGCGATGCGTCAAGGGAAGGCCCGATGATCGGCCTACGTCAAGGACGGCCGTCCCGCGCGCATGCGTTCGGCTTCGGCTTTGAGGCCGGCGAGCATCATCGCGGTGTTCTCTTCGACTTTTTTGCGCAACGTGGGCCCGATCAGTTCGGCGAGCGTCGGCACGCCGAAATCGTAGGTGACATCGAGCGTGACGAGCGTCTCGCCCGCGCGGTCTTCGAATCGCCACGTACCCTCGAACGTGTCGAGATCGCCCTCGGTAAGGTGGTACGCGATCGTAAGCGTGGCATCGTCGAACACATCGTCCTCGATCCACTCGATCGGGGCATCTTCGACGAGCGTTTTCCAACGCGTCGTGACGCCGTTCGCGCGTCGGGCGAGCACTTCGACCGATTCAACGTCGGGCATGAATTGCGGGAAATGTTCTTGCGCCTTCGCAAGCTCGTACACGTCGCGCGCGGGTGCGGCGATCAGGATCGTGTCCGCGATCGTCGGCACTACAGCGCACCGAGCTTCGCGAACGTCGCCGCGAGCGCGCCATCTAAGGCGTGAAGCGCCGTCGCGATCTCGTCATCCGTAACGACGAACGGCGGCTCGAGGCGGATGACGCGCTGCATGTTGAGCGTCCACGCCGCCGTGACGCGGCGCTTCAAGAGCTCCGCAACCACCGCGCCGCCGTAGCCCTCGTGCCGCAATTCGACACCGACGAGCAAGCCGCGACCGCGCACCTCCGCGACGACCTCCGGATACCGTTCCGCGATCGCGCGCGCGCCCGAAAGAAGCCGATCGCCCGCGATGCGCGAGCGCGCGACGAGATTATCGTCTTCGAGTACCGCAAGCGCTTCGAGCGCCGCCGCGCAGGCGAGTTCGTTCCCACCGAAGGTGGAGGTGTGCAAGAGCGGCGCGCGTCCGTACGCGGCGCTCCACACGGGCTCGCGCGCGATCGTCGCGCCGATCGGTACGATGCCACCGGAGAGCCCCTTGGCGAGCACGAGCACGTCGGGTACGACGCCTTCTGCGTCGCAGGCGAAGAGCGTGCCGCAGCGGCCGAGCCCCGTCTGCACTTCATCCGCAATGAAGAGCGCGCCGCGTTCGGCGCAGAGCGCGCGCGCGGCGGCGAGATAGCCGGGCGGCGGAAGCACGACGCCGCCTTCGGCCTGAACGGGTTCGACGATAAACGCCGCGGCGTCGACGAGGGCGGCCGCAAGCGCGGGCAGATCGCCGAACGGTACGTGCGCGACATCCGGTAAGAGCGGTGCGAACGTCGCGCGGAACGCCTCGCGCCCGCTCACCGAAAGCGCGCCGAGCGTCTTTCCGTGATAGGCGTTTTCCGTCGCCACGATCGTCGTGCGGCCGGTCGACGCGCGCGCGAGCTTGAGTGCCGCCTCGATCGCTTCGGTTCCGCTATTGGAGAAAAACGAAATCTGTAAATCGCCCGGCGTGATTTCGGCGAGTTTTCGCGCGAGGCGCCCCATGAGCGGGTTGAACATCGTGCGCGTCGACATCGCCATCGCATCGAGCTGCGCGCGCACGGCCGCCGTCACGCGTGGGTGCGCGTGTCCGAGCGTAAAGACGCCGTAGCCGCCCGCGAAATCGAGGTACCGCCCGCCGTCGTGCGTTTCCACCGTGCAACCGGAAGCGCGCACTTCGACCGGTGCCCCGGAAAGCTTCATCACCCGCGCGAGCGACGGGTTGACGTAACGCTTGTAGTCGTCGACCGTTTCTTCGTAAAGCGTCACGAAGCGAGAGCGAACGAATCCGAGCGCGCGGCTTCGAGCGTGGCGATCTGCGCGTCGACGAGCGCGATCGTATCGGCGGCCGTCATCGTACGCACGACGCGTTCGCGCAGTTCGCTCGCGCCCGGGAAGCCCTTGAGGTAATACCCGAGATGTTTTCGCATTTGCGGAACCGCGCGCGCTTCGCCCCACTCCTCGACCATCGTGCGATAGTGATGCAACGCGTACCGCAAGCGATCGGCGGCCGAGGGCGCGACCATCGGCTCTTCGCCTTCCAGAAGCGAGCGCAGTTGCGAGACGAGCCACGGGTTCCCGAGCGTCGCGCGCCCGAGCATCACCGCATCGACGCCCGATTCGCGCATCCGCGAAACGGCGAGGTGCGCGTCATCCAGATCCCCGTTGCCGATGACCGGGATACCGATCGCCGCCTTCAAGCGTGCGATATGCGACCAGTCGGCGCGCCCTTTGTAGAACTGCCGTGCCGTGCGCGCGTGCAAGGTCACGGCTTGCACGCCGACCGCTTCCGCGCGCTTCGCGACCTCGACGTACACGAGATCGTTCTCGGTCCAGCCCAAGCGCATTTTCATCGTAACGGGGCAGTCGACGGCATCGACCACGGCCTTCATGATGCGTTCGCATTTGTCGACATCGCGCAGGCAAGCGCTGCCGCCATCGGTCTTCACGACCTTCGGAGCCGGGCAACCGAAGTTGATGTCGACGATATCCGCGCCACATTCGCGGACGAGCTTCGCGGCCTCGGCCATAAGCGCGGGATCGCTACCCCAGAGCTGCGTCGAGACGGGCGACTCGATCCCGTGCTGATCGATCATCTCCATCGTGCGCTTCGAGCCGTATTGCAAGGCGTTCGAGGATACGAACTCCGTAACCGTGAGCCCGAAACCGAACGGCTTGTAGAGCGCACGCATCGTGCGATTCGTAACGCCGGACATGGGGGCGAGGACGACGGGCGGCCAGATCTCGTGCGAACCGATCCGCAACGCCGCAACAGTACGGGGCATGACACCGTATCCTACCATATGGCGGGCGGCTGCGTCATGCGGCGAGCGGGCGCGTTAGCTCCGCGCCGGTAGCTCCGCGCCATTCTGGCGAACCGCAGCACCCATGCGCGCGTCGATCGCGAGGCCATGGAGCACGAGGTGTTGCTCGACGCGGTCGATCGTGCGCGCTTCGCGGGCCACGATGTGCGCGAGGCCGCCGGAGGCGATCACGCGCGCGTGCGCGCCGATGATCGCGCGCATGCGGCGCACGAGCTCTTCGGTTTGCCCGACCGCGCCGAAGACGATCCCCGCCTGCAACGCCCATACGGTGTCGCGGCCGATCGCGGATTCGGGTGCTTCGAGCGCGACCTGCGGAAGTTTTGCCGTGCGCGCCACGAGCGCGTCGACCGAAATCTGCAACCCGGGCGCGATCGCCGCGCCGAGAAAGGCCCCCTCGGGCGAGATCGCCGCGAACGTGGTGGCCGTGCCGAAGTTGATCACGACGCACGGCGCGCCGACGAACGAAACCGCCCCGATCGCCGCCGCGACGAGATCGGCACCGACCTCCGATGGCCGATCCGTCCGAACGGGGATCGACGTTTGCGTGCGCGCGCTAAAGAACGTCGGTACGACGCCGAAGTAGCGCTCGCAACCTTCGGCGAGCGCGCGATCGACCTGCGGAACGACGCTCGCGACGCAAATATGCTTGAGTTGATCGATCGCGCGGTGCCGGGCCGAAAAAAACGCCGAAAACAAGACGCCGAACTCATCCGACGTGCGGCGGCGCGCCGTGGTAACGCGCCACGTGTCGACGAGTTGCCCCGTCGCATCGAAGTAGCCGAGCTTCGTATCCGTATTACCGACATCGATCGCAAGCAACATTATTCCGTCCGCTTCGCACGCATCACGGAAATCGCATCCCAAAGCCGATGGGCGAGCGCACCTTTCGCGCCCGAACCGAGATCGAGGCGGCCATCGGGCGCCCACAGGAGCACGAGTGCGTTGTCGCCCGTGCCGAATCCGGAACCGTCGGCGCCGACGTCGTTGACCGCGATCAGATCCAGGTGCTTCGCCGCAAGCTTCGCGCGCGCATGATCCTCGAAGCGCTCGGTTTCTGCGGCGAAGCCGACGAGAAACGCGGGCTTCGCGCGCGCGGCATTCCGTTCACCAAGCGTCGCGAGGATATCGACCGTGCGCTCCAGGCCAAGAGCCTCCACCGCATTCCGGCCCTTCTTGACCTTGTGCGCATGCACGATCGCGGGCCGAAAATCCGCAACCGCCGCCGTCGCGACGATAATATCAGCGGCCTCCGCACGCGCGAACGCCGCGTCGGCCATTTCCGCCGCGCTCGTGACGCGCGCGAGCACGGCGCCCGGCGGCGGCTCGACCGTCGTCGGGCCGAGCACGAGATCGACCCCCGCCCCACGCCGCAGCGCCTCGCGCGCGATCGCGATCCCCATCGTCCCGGTCGAAGCGTTCGAGAGAAAGCGCACCGGATCGATCGCCTCACGCGTCGGTCCGGCCGTCACGAGGACGCGCACGCCCGCGAGATCGCTCGCCACGGGCGCGCACGCCGCATCGATCGCGGCGAGGATCGCACCCTCCGCGGCGAGCCGACCGATTCCGGTTTCCCGCTCGGCGAGAAAGCCGCGCTCCGGTTCGACGATCGCGACGCCGCGCGCGCGCAACGTCGCGAGGTTCGCGACCACGGCCGGATGCTCGTACATCGCGGCGTTCATCGCCGGTGCGACGACGAGCGGAATCCGCGCCGCGAGCGCCGCGTTCGTCAGCAGATCGTCGGCGAGCCCGAGCGCGAGTTTTGCGAGCGTGTTCGCGGTTGCGGGAACGACGACGAGCACGTCCGCCGCGCGCACGAGCGCGATGTGCGGTATCGTTTCGGGCGCATCCCAGAGCGAGGTATACACGGGGCGCTGCGTGAGTGCCGAAAACGTGAGCGCGCCGACGAAGTATTGCGCTTCCGCGGTCAGGACGACATCGACAACGTCGCCACGCTGGACCAGCCGGCTCGCGAGCGCCGCCGCTTTGTACGCGGCGATACCGCCGCACACGCCGAGCAGCACATGCGCCATCAGTCGGGAACCGGGATGTTATCGAGCAGGCGCGTCGTCCCGATGCTCGCGCTGCCGATCACGAGCGCCGGCGTCGCGAATCGTTCGCACGGCACGAACGTGAGCGGATCGACGACGTCGAGATACGTTTCGCGCAGCGGCGGTTCGATCGCCGCGCGTGCGCGCGCGAGCGTCGGCGCGCGCTCGGCACCCGCACGAAGGCCGTCGCGTACGATACAAAGCGCACGATAGAGCCCGGGCGCCGCAAGGCGCTCGTCCGGCGTGAGATACGCGTTCCGGCTCGAGAGCGCGAGCCCGTCGTCCGCGCGCATCGTCGGAACGATGTCGATCCGCGTCGGGAGATCGAGATCACGGAGCATCCGCGCGAGCACGGCGAGTTGCTGCGCGTCCTTCTGACCCATGACGAGCACATCGGGTTCGCACGCGTTGACGAGCTTGAGCACCACGGTCGCGACGCCCGTAAAATGACCGGGCCGGAGCGCGCCCTCGTACCCGTCGCCAACCGAACCCGGCTCGACGCGCACGGCGAAATCCGGTGGATACATCGCCTCGGCCTCCGGCGCATACAGCAACGCTACCCCCGCGGCGGCGAATCGCGCGCAGTCATCGGCAAACGCACGCGGATAGCGCGCGAAATCTTCGCCCGGTGCGAACTGCAACGGGTTGACGAAGATCGACGCGGCGACGGTTGCGGCGATCGTCTGCGCGTGGCCGACGAGCGCGAGATGCCCCGCATGCAACGCCCCCATCGTCGGCACGAGTGCGAGCGGGCGCTCGCTCGCACGCGAAGCGGCGCGCATCTCGCCCGCCGTCGTGCAAACGCGCATTAGGCGCGCTTGACGCGTAGCGCCGTCCGGCCGACGTGGAAGAGGCGGCCCTCCACGAGCGGCGCTTCACCCGTGAGTGGCGCGCCCTCGATCTTGGTGCCGTTTCGGCTCTCGAGATCGACGACGCGGAGTTCGCCCGCATCGGCATACAGGCGCGCATGTTTGCGCGAGATGTAGCGATCGATCGTGATGCAGGCGCCCGCGACGGCGTCGTCGCGCCCGATCGTGATCTCGTCGTCGAAGGTCCACGTCTTCCCGTCGAGGGGGCCGCCCATCACTTCCAACACGTACATCGCACGGGTTCGTTCGCCGCACGCTACGGATAGCTCTTGTCCGCACCGATGTTAGAAAAGGCGTCGAAGCGGACAGGAGCTTGCACGGTATGGATAATCGAACGGACCTCGATGCATTCGAGATCGATGCGGATGGGCTGCGCGAGGCGGAGTTCGCGCAGGCACAAGCGATTCTCGATACGCTCGTCGGGAAAGTGATCGTGTCGGCCGAGCTTCAGGAAACGCGCATCGAAGTTCGCACCGCGGACGGCAACGCGTACTTCTTCTACGGCTTCATGGGCGAGAGCACGGGCAAGAGCGACTAGTCGGCGATCCGGCCGCGCAGTTTTTCGCGCTGGAGTTCCGTAATGTACGCGACGATCGCCTCGCGATCGGCGGCCTCGATCCCCGTAAACGCGATCCCGTGCGCGTACCGGCGCTCGGCTGCGTTGAAGAACGAGAGAACGATCCTTCCGCGAGCACGGCATGCGACTTGCTTCGCCCCAAGGACGAAGCGCACGTCCATCGGCGTACCCAGCGGTAAGTCTTCTTCGTTTTCCAGGCGTAAGCCGCCACCGCTGATGTCGCGAATCGTGCAAACACGCGAGCCCGTGCGGCCGACGACCGCATAGTTCGCGGGCATCGCGACCGCAGCACGGAAGAACTTCCGGTTGCTCGGCTGTGCGGCGCTTGCGCTGCTGGCGCTTGCTTTCGCGACCGACGGTGGACGTTTTCGAAACATCGTAAGGTCCGTTACCCCGGAAAAGCGGCGGTGCCTTCACGAAGCACGGCATCCGCCGCAAAGAGTGCGCCGAGCGCGGCATGTGCGGAACTTACGCCGCCCTGCAAATACATCTGGTACGGTGGCCGAAGCGGTGCATCGCACGACAGATCGATCGTTGCACCCGGAACGAACGAGCCGGAAGACATAACGACCGCATCGAGATACCCGGGCACGGCGCCCGGTTCCGGCCGAAAGCGCGCGTTGAGCGGCATCGCGCGCTGCAACCCGCGCGCGAAGGCGAGCAACCGCGCGCGATCGCCGAGGTCGATCGCTTGAACGATATCCGTTCGCGCGTCGTCGGGTAACGGATCGACCGCGAACCCGAGTTCGGCGAAGAGCGCCGCGGCAAAGCGCAGTCCGCAGAGCGTCTCGCGCACGACGGTCGGCGCGTAGAACAGCCCTTGCACGAACGCGCGCCCCATCCCGAGCGTCGGGCCCAATCCCGCTCCAAGCCCCGGAGCATAGATGCGCGCGGCAACGCGATCGACGAGATCCGCGCGACCGGCGACATAGCCCCCGGTCGGCGCGAGCCCGCCGCCGAGGTTTTTGATGAGCGAACCCATCAAGAGATCGGCGCCGACTTCGAGCGGTTCGCGATCTTCGATCAACTCGCCATAGCAGTTGTCGACGAGGATCGCGGCATCGGGCGCGTGCTTGCGGGCGATCGTCACGATGCGCGCGATCGTAGCGATGTCGAGCGAGCGGCGCGTACTGTAGCCGCGCGAACGTTGCACGAACACCACGCTCGGGCGCTCGCTCGCGCATGCCGCTGCAAGCGCATCCTCATCGATATCGCGCCCATCGCGTAAGGCAACTTCGGCGTATCGGACGCCCTGCGAGACGAGCGAATACGGCGCGGTAACGATCGCGTTGCGTAGCGTGTCGTATGGCTTTCCCGCAACCGCGAGGATCGTGGTACCGGGGGCGGCACACGCGGCAAGCGCGGCGACGATCGCGTGCGTGCCGCTGACGATGGAGAGCCGCGCGAGCACGCGTTCCGCGCGAAAGTACCGCCCGAGTAGCGATTCGTAGCGTTCGCGTGCGGCATCGTCATAGCCGTATCCGAACGTGCCCGCAAGATCGGAATCCGCGATGCCTTCGTCAAGAAACGCGCGCAACACGCGTGCGTGTACGCGCGCGGCGATTCCGTCATCGATGCGCGGCGCGAGATACGGCGCGCAGCGTCTGGCCGCGTCCACGACGCGCGCGTCCAGCGCGTTGTCCGCGAGGAGTGCTTCGATCACGTGTGGCTGCGACGGAGTTCGGAACGTTCGTAGATACGCACGAACGGATAATACACGATGCCCGCAAGTACGATGTTGATCGCGGCGAGAATCGCGGCACGCCAATCGAGCGTCGCGACGATCACGGAGACGAGCGTCGGCACGCTCGAGGGCACATACGAGATCGGACTTCCGACGAAATGTTCCGCCATAGCGACGTACGTCGTGCAAACGAGGAGCGCCGGCGCAAGCACGAACGGAATCGCGAAATACGGATTGAACACGATCGGAAGCCCGAGAATCAACGGCTCGTTCGTGTTGAAGATCGCCGGTACGAGCGAACCGATCCCGATGCGCCGCAAACGCGGAATACGACTACGCGCGAGCCACAACGCGAGCGGCAGCGTTGCGCCCGCGCCACCCGGAAAAACGAAGAGGAACGTCGACACGACGACGATATGCGGAAGCGCCAGATGATGCGCGAACGCGGCCGTGTTTTCGAATTGCATGCGGAGGTACACGGGGGTGACGACCGCTGCGAGCAGTGCCGGCCCATGGATGCCGACCATCCACAAACACGCCTGTAACAGCGCGATCGTTAGCAGCGCGCCGAACGAATCGCCGAGCGTTCCGAGCGGTGCGATTGCCGATGCGAGCGCGCTGGCAAGCGAGAAATGCACGAGCGCGGCGAGGGCGGCCGCCGCGAGAAGGACAACGGCACCGGTAACCATACCCATCGGGCCCGCCCGCACGCGACCGATCGAGAACGCTCCGGCAGTCAGCGTCACGACGACGATCGCGAGAAACAATCCGCTCGCGCCGAGCAGCCGCGCATAGCTCTCGAAGCCGAAGACTTTGGGTTGCGGTAGCGCGAGCACGAACGTCACGAGCGCGGTCGCCACGAACATCGGCCGCGGATACGCGCCGCGCAGCGCGGTTTGGACCGCGAGCACGACGACGAGGACGAGCGCCATCGCCGTGAACGCACAATCGATCGTCAGTACGAGGTGTTCGCGCGAAAACGCGTGTGTCAGGCGGGCGAGCAGATTTCCATATTCTGCAAAACACAGAAACGCGACGAAACCCGCGAGTAAGCCGAAAAAACTCCAGGGTAACGCCGAGCGCAGCGCGAGCACGACGGGCGCTTCGCCCATGACGTGTGCGAGCGGACCGATGCTGCGCTCGACGAACGACAGCGCCGCATCGATCCGATGCGAAGAAGCGCTAGAGCCGGCGGACGACCGCTTCGACTCGTCCGACGATAACGACATCGTCTGCGTAGATTGGCGCCATGGCGGCGTTCTCCGGCTGCAAACGGATGCGTCCGGCTTCGCGATAGTAGCGCTTGACCGTCGCCTCGCCATCGATCATCGCGACGACGATCGTGCCATTCTCCGCGCTCGGCTGCGGATGGACGACGATGAGATCGCCATCCAAAATCGCCGCTTCGATCATCGAATCGCCCTTCACACGAAGCATAAATGCATCTTGCTTGCGGACGAACGACATCGGCAGGACGAAGGTCTCTTCGTGATTTTCCGTCGCCGTGATCGGGATGCCCGCGGCGACTTTGCCGATCACCGGGAGCTGGATCGAATCGACCGGCGGCTCCCCTTCGGACGTGCCGAGCGTATGGGGCCCGTTCGAGCGCACGAGCGCGCGCGGCTTCGTCGGATCCCGCTTGATCAATCCGCGACGCTCGAGGGTTTTCAGGTGCGATTGGACGGTCGAGGACGACGACAGCCCGACGAGTTCGCCGATCTCACGCACCGAGGGCGGGTAACCCCGCTCGGCCGTGAACGTGCGAATGACGTCGAGGATGCGCTGTTGCCGTTCCGTAGGATTGCGCTCCACGTAGTTCTCCTTCGGCACCGACCGAACACCGATGTGCTCGCATTCGCGCCGCGACCGGCAACTCGCTTTGCGATGCGATCTTTTCGATCGATCGCCCGAGACGAGATGCCATGCAGTAGGCACAGAGCGGTGAGACACTGCGCCCGTCGTTGGGAGCAGAATAGCAAGTTCTGCAGCGGAATGCAAACATACGTTCGTAGTTCCCTTGACAGAAAATGCGCTCGTTTGCTACCATATGGTGGACGAACACGCGTTCGGCACAAGATATGAGGAGTTCGCGCATGTTACCGAAGCGGAAACGGAAGTTTAGCTTGATGCCGTTGATCGCACTCGCTGGCCTAAGCCTGGCGGTGTCGCTTCCGGTTCTTTCGAGCACCGCGATTCATGCCGCACCCGTCTCGCACGTCAGTACGATCGTCGTCCAGCCGGGCGACACGCTTTGGGCGCTAGCCTCGCGACACACCGCGAACGGTGACGACGTGCAAGCGAATATCGAACGCATCGTAGCAATCAACAAGATCGACCGTGCGGTCGGCTTGCAGATCGGTCAGAAGGTTCGTATTCCCGACTAAGAGACGAGCATTCGCTCGCAACCAATTACAAGAGCGCCGACGTCTCCGTCGGCGCTCTTTTTTCGTCTCGCGCTAGCCGCATCGACGATCTAGGCGCGGGATACGATGACGACCGCGTGTCCGTCGTGCTCGTCGAGAAATTCGAGACCCTCGCGCATCCAGGAGTCTATGCCGCCCTGCATGTGACGTGCGACTTCGGCTACGATATGGCGGCGATTGCGCAACCAGGTCAGTTCCGTTCGCGTCGTCGCGGGCCACACCAACTCGCCGTCGTCCTCGCATAAATATCCGATTCGTGCCACCGCAGAAACATTGGCGGAAAAGGAAATGGCCCCCGCTCGATGCGAGCGAGAGCCATTTCCGTGCGACGCGGCGCGTGGAGAGCCGATGGACTAGAGCTTGATCTTCGCGTCCAAGAAGAACGAGAACGGAAGATTCGTCGAGTTCCCGTTCGTATTGTACGCGCCGAAGGCCGGTGCGTACGGGTACTTCAGGAACTTCTGCACGTTGTCCGTGGGGTTGTACGCGTTGCCGACCGGCGTTACGCCGCCGCCCGCACCCGGAAGGGTTGCGTACGAGCAGACATTGCTGCCGCCGAGCCACGTGAAGCCCGTCTGTTGACCGCCGAAACAGTTGTTGAAAATGTTCGCGAGGGTCGCAACGAACGTGAGATTCTTCGATGCCTTGTACGTCATCTGCATGTTGCCGAGCAGTTGGCTCGGCTGGCGGAAGCTTCCGAGATTATCGAAGTTGCCGGTGTACTGATCCGGGATGACGATCTGGCTACCGCAGGTCGTCGCATCGTAGCCGAGGCCACCCGCGGAACCGTTGGTATAGCGGGGATCGCCCTTCGCTGCGGTGCCAAGCGCGCCGCACGTATCGGGCGCGACGCCCGGGGTCGAGAGCGGATAACCGTACCGTGCGCCCGCTTGGAACTGCACGGACGGGGTGATCGTGAAGCGCTTGATCTTGTAGTTCAAGACGAGCGTCGCAACGTACGGTGTCTCGAACGACGCGGCCGATGAGCCGACGCCACCCGGGAAGATGCTGTACACCGGGTAGTTCGCGCCCGGATCGAGCAACGACTGAACCGGAGCGGTCCAATACGGGTTCGCGACCGAGCCCGAGAGGCAGGCATTGTCCGCGACGCCCGCAGCCGTATAACACGGAGCGGCCGTACCGCCCGAAGCCAAGGCGCCGCAACGGCTGTCCTTCGGATTCGAGGCGCAGAACGACGTGTAGCCGTTATAGCCCTTGATTTGCGCGTTGATCGGATCGAGGATCGTCGATCCGTTTTGCAGCTTGCCGTACTTGATGAAGCTGTTCGTATATGCAAAAGAGAGCAGCGCCGAGAAGCCTTCGTTTGCGAAGCTTCCCTTGTTGAGCTGAAACTCGACGCCTTGCGAGGTCTGCGCGCCGACGTTCAACCCAGAGACGAAGCCCGTCTGCTGGTTGAGGTAGAAGTTCTGGATCTGATCCGCCGTCTTGCGAAGGAAGGGCGAGATCTTGACCGAGGTATCGCTACCGAAGCGATGCTCGAACGAGAAGTCCGTGTTGTACGACACCGGCGGCCGAACCGTGTGGCTCGGCTGGTTGAAGCCATATGAGTAGAAATTCGGGCCTTCGAGGGTGTACGGGATGTCGTTCTGCAGCGTGTTGTACTGCTCGTACGCGGCGTTTGCCGCCTGCGCGTACTTGCCGTAGCTGCCGCGGAGAACCGTGCGGCTATCGAGCGCGTACGTCGCGCCCAGGCGCGGCTGCACGATGTTGAAGCCCGCGTTTGCGGCCGAGTTGTTCGTCAGGTTGACGCTCGTGTAGCCAGGAACGCTGGAACACGGCGCGGTGACGCCGATACCGAGATTCGTCTTCGACGTCGGATTCGATCCCGGCACGGTGCTCACGCAATTGCCGAGGTTGTACGCGTTGTAGTAGAACGCGCGCGATGCTGCGCCCGTCGTGTCCGAGCCGTTGTACTGGAAGCGATCGAAGCGGACGCCGAGGTTCAGCGAGAGCTTCGCAGTCGGCTTGAACTCATCGGTGAGCGAGATCGCGGTGAAGAGCGGCTTCACGGTATTGTACGTGGCGTAGAGGCCACTTTCGCCCGCGAGGAACGCGCACGGCCCGCCATCGCACGTGAAGCCGGTGAGGTTCGGCACCCCGCCGTTGTACACGGTCGAGAACTTCAGGTACGTCGAAGCCGAAGGCGTACAGGGCACGCCCGTGAGGTTCGTCGGTGCGGCGCCCGCTTTGGGGATGTTGTAACAGATGCCCTGATAGAGGTTGCTCGCGCTCACGAGCGGCGCGAAATACGAGCGTCCGCCGGTGAAGTTGAACATCTGCGTGTTGTTGTCGCGCGTCGAGTTCGCCGTCGTAAACGAACCCTGGAGCGTCAGGAGATTCTTGTCGTTGAGCTGATCGCTGAACGTGGCGCTTACGCCGCGCGTGTGGCTGCTCAGCTCGTAATCCGGCGACGCCGTACCGACGTAATTGAGGTTGGCCGAGTTCGGGCCATCCTGCAGCCAGTTGCTGTAGTACGTGTAGCCGTACACGCGCAAGAACGCATTGTCCCCGAAGTTGTGCTGGTACTGCGCCTTCACGACGTTCTGCTCGTTGACGTAGCTGTCGCGGACGGTGTTACCGACGAGGCCGTTCACGGCGGTATTCTGTGCGTACGGGTAGATATACCGGCTGATCATCGATTGCGCGTTCGCGGGGAGCACGCCGCCGACGGGGCCGTTGTACTGGTAACCCGAGTAGTAGATGCTCGGTCCGTTGACGAGGTTGAGAAGGCCGACGCCACCCTGGTCGTTATTCGACGAATAGAAGTGCGTCTGGATGTCGTTGTGCACGAGCAGCAACTGCACGTCGTCCTTGAGATCGCCGTGCGGGATGCCGAAGTGCAGGTTGACGATCGAGTCGCGCACTTGCAGATCGGACGTGCCACCGAACGCGGCGTTCGTGAGCGCGTAACCGGTCGTGTAGCGCTGACCGTTTGCCGAGAAGCACGTCGGCACGGTCGCCGGCGTGATGCCGTCGCCCGCGACCGCTGCCGGGCACGGCGCGATCGGCGCGCCTGCGAGATTACCCGCGGCCTGGCCGTTGAACTGATCGACGTAACGAAACTGCTGAGAATATCCGCCGAGGCCGACGTAGTACGAGAAGTTGCGGTTCGTGGTCGCGCCGCCGAACTCGACGTTCGCCTTGCGGTAACCGCTCGCGCCGCCGATGCCGAGATCGACATCCTTGAAGCCCGGATACGTCCCGGAGCGGATGACCTGGTTGATGTATCCGGCGATGCCGGCGCCCTCGGCGTTCGCGGGCGTGGCGCCCGTGTAGACCTGGAGCTCTTGCTGGCCGAGCGACGAAACCGACCCCGACGGGTAGTTATCGAACGAGCGGTTGACGGGAATGCCGTCGACCTCGTACCCGACTTGATCGTAATCGCCCCCGCGAATGTGTATGGTCTGGAAATACCCGGTCTGGTTCGCCGGAACGAATGCACCCGGGACCGTTGCGATCGCCGAGTACGCGTTGTTCAAGCCACCGCCGCCGCCCAGGCCGGAAACGGCATCCTGCGTCGCGGCGTTGATCGAGTAGACGTCCGCGGTCTGCCCGGGACGCACGAGATCGGAGCTGGATCGCGCGGTCGCGCGGCCGATGATCGCGAGCGTCTTGCGCGTTCCGAACGGAACGCTGAGCTGAGCATCCGCGACGACGGTGACGCCCGTGCGCGATTGCGATTCAAAACCCGACTTTTCGACCGAAACGGTGTACGTATCGGGCGAGAGCGAGAGAAAGTTGTAGCGGCCGCTAGCGTCCGTAACCGACGACGCTTGCTGCGTCGGGCTCGTTACGGTAACGCGTGCGCCAGGTACGGGAACTCCATCGGCGGTTACGACCCCGTTGATGCCACCCGTCGTGCCGGCCAGAACCACTGTTCCCTGGACGGCAAAGACGAGAGCAAGCACGAGAGCAGTAAGCGCCCGAAGCACGAAATGGTGCATGAGTACTCCTGAAATTGCGTGTGCGATCGCGCGTCCGGGCCTCGAGCCAAGCGCGCTTAACGGCAACGTTCCGTGAGGAGGCACGTCAACCTTTAGAAATCTTAAGATTTCTCGGGAGTCTCATCAAGTATTGTTTTTATTCGGGAATTCGCTATGAAAAACAGCGATCGATTCGGCGCGCCATCCCGAGTAATCAAAATGGGCATCCCCGAAAACGATGCCGACCGCTCATTCGAAAACGCGCGTAAACCCGCGATGGTACGTAGCGGTCACTTGACGCAGCAACGCTCTCTTCTCCATTTCGAAAAAAGAAAAAAGTGCGGTAAAATATTAAAAAAAAGGAAACGCGCGCCTCGCTGGCACGCGTTTTCTCTCTTTGCGACGGGGCGGCTTTGCTTTAGACGCTGGCGGCCATGCGTTCGCCGAGGAGGCGCGGGATATCGGATGGCTTATCGGCCACCGGAACGCCCGCTTCCTGGAACGCCTTGACCTTGGACTCCGGCGTGCCCGTGTTGCCCGAGATAATCGCGCCCGCGTGGCCGAGTCGCTTCCCGGCCGGTGCCGAGCGCCCGCCGATGAACGCAACGCACGGCTTGTCGGCGAGGTGTTCCTTGATGAACGCCGCCGCGTCTTCTTCATCCGAACCGCCGATTTCGCCGCAAACGACGACGGCATCCGTCTCGGGATCGGAGGCGAACGCTTTCAGGCAATCGACGAACGTCGTTCCGATGATCGGGTCGCCGCCGATGCCGACGCATGTGGACTGCCCGAAACCGGCACGCGAGAGGCCGTCCACGACTTCGTACGTGAGCGTGCCCGAACGCGAGATCATGCCGATCCGGCCTTCTTTGAAAATGTGGCCCGGCATGATGCCGACGAGCGATTTACCCGGCGAGATGAGCCCCGGGCAATTCGGGCCGATGATGCGCATCCCCGGCGTGAGCGCGGCGACGCGCATCATATCGTGCGCCGGAATCCCCTCGGTGATGCAGACGGCGAGGGTGATCCCCGCTTCGAACGCTTCATAGAGCGCATCCGCTGCCGCGAACGGGGGAACGAAGATGATCGTGTGCGTCGCGCCCGTCGCGTCGACGGCGTCCTTGACGGTGTTGAACACCGGCTGGCCGCTCTCGATTTTCGTGCCACCCTTGCCGGGAGTCGCGCCGCCGACGATTTGCGTACCGTACGCAAGCATACGACCGGTATGGAAGAGCCCTTCGCGGCCAGTGATGCCCTGGACGATGACCTTGGAATTCTTGTCGAGATAGATCGCCACGGCTTATGCCCCCTTCGCAAACGCGACGGCTTTGGCCGCGCCTTCGTCCATCGTTTCGACCGGGTTCATCCCGGCCGCGGCCAAGATCGCCCGGCCTTCTTTTTCGTTCGTCCCGGTCAGGCGAACGACGAGCGGCACCTTCCGAAGGTCGTCGCCCTTGAGCGCCTCGACGATGCCGAGCGCGACTTGGTCGCCGCGCGTGATCCCGCCGAAGATGTTGATGAAGAGCGATTTGACGGCCGGGTTGCTCACCACGAGCGCGTAGCTCTTCTTCACGAGTTCGGCTTGCGCGCCGCCGCCGATGTCGAGGAAGTTCGCGGCCTTACCGCCCGCGTTCTTGATCGCATCCATCGTGCCCATGCCGAGGCCCGCGCCGTTTGCGATCGTGCCGACATTGCCGTCGAGCTTCGCGAAATTCGACATCCCGAGGCCGATCGCAACGGCCGCCGCCTGATCTTCATCGGCCGGGCTCGCCGTGTTCCATGCCTGGATGAACGGGTTCTTGTACAGGCCGTTATCGTCGAGGTCGACTTTCGCGTCGCCCGCGATCACTTGGCCGTCCTTCGTGAGGACGAGCGGGTTGATCTCGACGAGATTCGCGCCGAATTGCATGAAGAGCTCGTAGAGTGCCGCGAGCACTTTCGGAAACGTCTTGTGAAAGCCGCTCGGCAGGCCCGCGGCAAAGGCGAGCTGGCGCGCCATGAACGGCTGGAAGCCGATCGCGGGATCGATCCAATATTTCGCGAGCGCATCCGGCGTCGCGTGGGCGACTTCCTCGACGTCCATCCCGCCCTGGGCGGTGACGATGACGACGGGGCGCTTCGTCGCGCGATCGATCGTGATCGAGACGTACGCCTCTTTATCGATGCCGAGCATCTCCTCGAGCAGAAGCGATTTCACTTCCTCGCCCTCGGGGTTCTGGATGCCTTTGAGCACCTTCCCGATCAGTTCGGTCGCGTGCGCTTTGCCCTCGTCCGCCGTGTGTGCGAACTTGATGCCGCCCGCTTTACCACGGCCGCCCATCAGCACTTGGCTCTTCACGACCCACGAACCGGGGTTCGCCTCGATAAAGCTTCCGACGTCCGCTACCGTCGATGCGTGGTGCCCGCGCGGTACGGGAATTCCGACGCGCCGGAAGAGCTCTTTGCCTTGATATTCAAGCAGTTTCATAGCATCGTTTCGCTTTGGCGTCGGGGACCGGACGCTCCTCGGCGATTTTTGTCGGCGTCGCGATGGGTTCGCGCAAAAAGTTCCCGGAGCGCTGCAAGGATGCGACGCTCCGGGACGCTTTAGCGACTAATTCGTGACGTGCGCGTGGAGCTCGTGGAGATCCTCGAGCAGATTGAGCGTGACCGCGTCCTTCACGGACGCATCTTTCACGCCCGTAGCCGCGCGAAGCGACGACCCATATTCGTCCGTGTGGTTGTAGCCACGGACGGCGGCGTTATGCGCCTCGATCGCTTCTTTCGGAAGCGTCCCGCCGTTCTTCTCGAGAATATACTCCTCGAACTGAACGTACGTCGGCTTGTGCGAGGCGATGTACGCGAGCGTTTCTTCACGATCGAGGCCCAGCGCCTTGAGCGTCATGCCATCGAAGCCGTTACCGCACGCATCGTATCCGGCGGGGAGCTTCCCGGCGGCATCGAGCGTGAGCTTCGTGTACATGCGCGGGAGGTGAAGGACGCCGAGCGGGCCAGCCGTGCTCGAAGCGATGATGCTCGGCGGTTACCCGGCCTCGATCTCGGAGAGCAAAAACTTCACGCCCGCGGAGCCGAGCTGCATGGCGTCGCCGAGCAGAGCCTGCCCTTCGGGCGACGCGATCACCGCGCACGCGCTCGCGTAATCGTCGAAGTACAAGTCGGCGGTCCGGTAGGCGGGCGTCGGCGAGCCGTCTTCCTTCGGGAATACTTTCGCGAGCTCGACGCGCTTGACGCCGTTCACTTTGCCGGCGAGCGGCATATGGACGCCGTGGTAATGCTTTTCGAACGCTTCCGCGTCGGCTGGATTGTCGTAAATGACCGTCAACTTTACCATACGTTTACGTTTCTCCACACCCTCGGAAAAACGCTCGCGGTTCGGTCGGTGTTTACTCGAGGCGCCCGAGAAGCGAACGCGCGATGATGATGTGCTGGATCTCCGAGGTACCCTCGTAGATTTCCGTTATTTTGGCATCACGGTAATAGCGTTCGACCGGGAATTCTGCGGTATATCCGTAGCCACCGTGAATCTGGACGGCCTCGCTTGCGTGCTTGCGTGCGGCGGTCGATGCGAAGAGCTTGGCCTTGGAAGCCTCGACCGCGAACGGTTTTCCCGCATCCCGCAGCGCTGCCGCGCGATAGACGAGCAAACGTGCGGCATCGAGATCCATCGCCATTTGTGCGATCTTGAAACTTACCGCCTGATGCGCGCCGATCGTGCGCCCGAACGACGAACGCTCTTTGGCGAATTTCACCGATGCATCCAAGCACGCGGCGAGGATTCCCGTGGCTTGTGCCGCGATTCCGATTCGGCCCGCGGCGAGCGTTGCGAGCGCGCGGCTCAACCCATCGCCTTCGTTCCCGAGCAAGGCATCCGCGTCGACACGCGCATCGTCGAACGCGAGATCGACCGTATTGCTCGTGCGGATACCGAGTTTCTCGGTCACGTTCTCGACGTACACGCCGACCGTATCGTTCGGCACGAGAAAGGACGAGATACCGCGCGTACGATCGTCGCTCGTGCGGAACATCGCCATCGTCACGCCGGCATAGCCGCCGTTCGTGCACCACTGCTTGCGGCCCGAGAGCACGTAGTGCGCGCCATCGCGCCGCGCGCGGCCGCGGATCGCTGCGGCATCCGAACCCGCATCGGGTTCGGTGAGCCCGAAGCCGCCGATCGTACCCGCAGCCATCAGGGGCAGCCACCGATCGCGCTGCGCCCGATCGCCGAGCGAAGCGACCGCCGCGCAAATCATCGTATGCACGGAGATCGTCGTCGCCGTGCCCGCATCGACGCGGGCGATCTCCTCGACCGCGAGCGCGTACGAAACGTAATCGAGCCCAGCACCGCCGTGGCTTTCGGGAACGACGATCCCCATGAGCCCGGCATCGGCGAGCTTCGCGTACAGGGCGACGGGGAACGTGTGCTCGCGGTCCCATCGGGCGATATGCGGCGCGATCTCCGCCTGCGCGAGGTCGCGCGCGAGTTCGCCGACGGCGCGTTGATCGTCCGAGAGTTCGAACGCACCGGGGCGCGAGACGTCGATCGTCGCCATACTCGTCAAGCCTTCGCGGGGATCGCCGCGGGTGTTCCGTAGTCGTAGAAGCCGCGGCCCGATTTCTTTCCCATCCAGCCGGCGGCGACGTATTGTTTGAGCAGCGGGCACGGCCGATATTTCGAATCGGCGAAACCATCGTAGAGCACGTTCATGATCGCAAGGCACGTATCGAGACCGATGAAATCGGCGAGCGCGAGCGGCCCCATCGGATGATTCATGCCGAGCTTCATCACGGTGTCGATGTCCTCGACGGACGCGATGCCCTCGTAGAGGGCATAGATCGCCTCGTTGATCATCGGAAGCAGGATGCGGTTAGCGATGAACCCGGGGAAATCGCGCACTTCGACCGGCGTCTTCCCGAGCTGCACCGCGAGCTCGCGCACGGTTCGATACGTTTCGTCGCTCGTCGCGATCCCGCGGATGATTTCGATCAGCGCCATAACGGGAACCGGGTTCATGAAGTGCATGCCGATGACGCGCTCCGCGCGTTTCGTCGCCGCCCCGAGCACCGTGATCGAAATCGATGAAGTGTTCGACGCGAGGATCGCATCCGGCGGCAACGCGGCATCGAGCTTGCGAAAGAGCTCCCGCTTCGTCGGCAGATGTTCCGTCGCGGCTTCGATGGCAACCGCGACGTTTTCCAGATCGGCGAACGTCGGCGTCGCGACGATGCGCGCGAGCGCGGCATCGCGCTCGTCTTGCGTCGTCCGGCCTTTTTCTACGGCGCGATCGAGGAGTTTTGCGATGCCCGCAAGGCCGCGCGCGATCGCCGCGTCGTCGATGTCGTTGAGCAACACGTCGTGCCCCGCTTGCGCGGCGACCTGCGCGATGCCCGCGCCCATCTGTCCCGCGCCGATCACGAGAATCCGCATGGCTAGCCTTGCTCCAACACGCGCGGGGCCGCGTTTCCACTACAAGGGCGCACGCACGAACGATCGCTACAAACGCGCATGGCTAGCCTTGCTCCAACACGTGCGGGGCCGCTTTTTCACTACAAGGGCGCACGCACGAACGATCGTTACAAACGCGCATGGCTAGCCTACCTTCACGAGGATCGCGTCGCCTTGGCCGCCGCCGCTGCAGATCGCGGCGATCCCATACCCGCCGCCGCGGCGCATCAGCTGGTTGATCGTCGTTTGGATGATACGCGCGCCGGAGGCGCCGATCGGATGCCCGAGCGCGACCGCACCCCCCTGCGCGTTGATCGTCGTTGGATCGAGGCCGAGCTTCGTTGCAGCGGTGAGCGCGACGTTTGCAAATGCTTCGTTGATTTCCCAAACATGGATATCCGACGTTTTCAGGCCCGTTTTGTCGAGCAGTTTCTGTACCGCCATCGCGGGGACCAGCGCGAGATACGGCGGATCCCAAGCGACCGTCGCGTGATCGACGATTTCGGCCTGATACGCTTTCCCGTTCGCCTTTGCGTAATCGAGGCTCGCGAGGACCAGCGCAACCGCGCCGTCGTTCACGCCCGGAGCGTTGCCCGCCGTAACCGTGCCGTCTTTATCGAGAACCGGAAGTTTCGCCATCGCGGCAAGCGAGGCGTCCGCGCGCACCGCTTCGTCACGGTCGACGAGCGCATGCGGCACGTCGCCCAAAACGTACGGCGAAAATTTCTTCGCATCGGCCTGCATATCGGCGGGCGCCTCGTGCGCATACATGGCGGAGGCCGCACCGTTCGCACCGGCGTGCACCGGCATACGCGCGCGCACGGCTTGCGGAAGAGCATCGACCACGATCTTGCCCTTGGCCTTGGTCGCAACGCGCATCGGCACGAGTTCGCCTTCGAAGTGCCCCGCTTCGTGCGCCGCCTTCGCACGCGCGTGGCTCGTGTATGCGAATTCGTCTTGGAGCTCACGCGAGAGGCCGAGTTCGCTTGCGACCCGTGCGCCGGCGTTCGCCATCGTCACGTCGAGAAAGTAATCCCAGAGGCCATCGTGGACCATGAGATCGAGCGTCACCCCGTGGCCGTACCGCATCCCGAAACGCGCGCCGGGAAGCAGATATGGCGCGTTCGACATCGATTCCATGCCGCCGGCGACGACGAGCGTCGCATCGTCGTCGTTGATGAGTCGCGCGCCGGTAACGACCGCGAGCATCCCCGAGGCGCAGACCTTGTTGACGGTTTCCGACGTTACCGTCTTCGCAAGGCCCGCTTTGAACGTCGCCTGCCGCGCGGGAGCTTGCCCCACGCCGCCCTGCAGAACCTCGCCCATGACGACGTGGTCGATCTCGGCGGGATCGATCCCCGCGCGAAGGATCGCGTTCCGGATCGCTTCGCCGCCGAGCGTCGTCGCGCTCAGGGAGGCGAGGCCGCCGCCGAGGCGGCCGAACGGCGTGCGGGCGGCGGCGAGGACGACGGTCTTGGATTTCATCGTGCAACTTTCTTACGGTAGCCGAGGGGAACCTCGGCTTCGCGCTTCACTCCACGGAAGCCGTTTGCAATCTCATACGGCCGGACTCTTGCGTGCACACGATGCGGTCGTCGTCACCACACGATTCGCATTCGAACTGGATCGTCGTATGCTCGATCGAGAATCGTGCGCGGAGCGCGTCCTCGATCGCGCGCAGGATCGCCGTTGCTTCGCTGATGCGGGAGTCGGCGAGCAGGACGTGCGCGGCGAGCGCGTGCGATCCGCTTCCGATCGTCCACACGTGCAGATCGTGCACGCCGACCACACCCGGGATCGCACGGATCTCCGCCCGCACGAGTGGCACCCGTGCGTGCGCGGGAGCGCCTTCGAGCAACACGTGCGACGCATCTTTGATGATGCCGACGACGCCGTACAGGATGATCGCGGCGACGAGCAGCGAGAGCACCGGGTCGATCCAGGTGGCGTGCGTTGCGAGGATGACCACGCCGCCGACGATGACCGCCGCCGCGCCGAGCGCATCGCCGATCACGTGGGCGAGCGCCGCGCGCATGTTGAGATCCTTGCTCGCGCCGCGCATCAGGAGCACGCCGATGCCTACATTTACCGCAAGCCCGACGGCGGCGATCGCGGACATGAGTCCGCCCGAAGGGAGTTCCGGCGAGCCGAAGCGTTTCGCGGCTTCGATGCCGATCAGGATCGTTACCGCGAAGAGCAACCCGCCGTTGACGAGCGCCGCGAGAATTTCCAGACGCGCGAAGCCGAACGTCTGCCGATCGTTTGCCGGCCGCGAGCGCTGCACGCTCGCGACGAGCGCGATCACGAGCGCGAACACATCCATCGATACGTGCGCGGCGTCGGAAAGCAACGCGAGCGAATGGGAGGCGAATCCGCCGATAAGTTCGAGCGCCGCGACGAACGCCGTTGCCGCGAGCGCGATCCACAGCGTCCGTACCGAGCCATCGCCGTGATGGGCGTGTCCGTGGGCACCGTGGTCGCGATCGTGGCCGCCGTGGTCGTGGTCATCGTGGTCGTGGTCGTGGTCGCTCACGCGCGGAGCGCTTTGAGCGCGAGGATCGCGAGCATCGCTCCGAAGGTCACGAACGTTCTCGTTTCCGCCTTGCCGATCACGGAAGGATCGTAGGTCCCCGCCTGCGGCCCGGCGGGCGCGGCGAGCGGAACCACGCGCGGAACCGCCGCGACGTACGTGTCGAATGCGGCCCCGAAGGTCTTGCGGAGGTAGCCCTCTTCATGCGGGACGATTACCGCATACACGCCGACGAGCGCCGCGATCGATCCGACGATCAGGCTCCCCCGCGCGACGCCGCCATTCTTGCCGGTAAACGCGATCGCAAATCCGAGTGCGGTAATGCCGTTCCCGATGTAGAGCGGATTGCGGACGTGCGCATATGGCCCCGCGCTCACGAGCGCGGGCGCCGTGACCGCATCGCCGCGCGTGGTCGTTCCCGAATAACCGACGGCCCAGCAGCGAATCGCCTCGCCGACGAAAGCCAGCGGCAACCCAACGGATACGGAGAACGCGCTCGGCTTTCCGGCGATTGCGAGCACCACGGCGGGCACGGCGAGCAACGCACCGCGATTTGCGAAAACGAGCGCATCGAAGCTCGGGTTCGCGCTTTGGTTCGTGGTTTCGAGCTCGGGGTTCATCGCTTCTCGGTTCCCTTCGGAGGTCTTCAGACGCGCGTGCGTGCTTCTTCGTAAACGTCGCGCAGCGTTGCGGCAAGTTCTCTTCGTGGCGACCACCCGGAGCATCCGCGGAGTTTCGCGGACGAGCCCACGAACACGGGAATATCCGCGGGACGCATGCGGGCCGCATCCTCGCGAATCTCGACGGGGACCCGCGCGATCGTCACGAGACGCCGCAAGATTTCCTCGATCGCGACGGCGCTTTCGCTTGCGATATTGTACGCTTCTCCCGGCGCGCCGCGATCGAGGATCGCGCAATATGCATCCGCGACGTCGCGCACGTCGAGAAAATCGCGGCGCGCGGTGAGGTTTCCGACGCGAAGTTCCGGCGCACCACCTGCGGCGATCGCCGCAAGCTGTAGCGCGAACGACGGCACCACGAAGGCCTCGTTTTGCCCCCGGCCGATCGCGTTGAACGAGCGTGCGATCCGCACGTCGAGCCCGAACGATCGAACCGCCGCTTGGGCGAAGGCTTCGGCTGCGACCTTGCTCGCAGCGTAGACGTTTGCCGGGCGAAAGCTCGCGCTCTCGGCGATCGGGAGCATCTCCGGGTTGCCGTAGACCTCCGCCGTGCTCGCGATGACGATCGGGATCGTTCCGGCTTCAGCGCCGTAGATCGATCGCACGGCCTCCAGAAGGCGCGCCGTGCCGAAGGCGTTGACGTCGTATGCGAGGAGCGGATCGCTCGTCGCGGCGGGTACGAAGGCGATTGCGGCGAGATGGACGATCGCGCTCGGCGCGGCGTACTCGACCACCCCGCGAATGCTTAGCGGATCGCGTACATCGAGCGGGATGCAATCGTCGCCGCCTACGGTCACCCCCGTAACGGTTGGCTCATCGCCACGCGCGCGCAACGCTTCGACGACGGCTCGGCCGACAAACCCGTTGCCGCCCGTGACGAGGACGCGCACGCTACGCGCGAACGAGCGGCCGCAAGCGATCGATGTCCGCGCGGACCATGCGTTCGACGAGCGTCTCGAAACTCGTCGTCGGCGCCCATCCGAGCACGCGGTGCGCCTTTGCGTAATCGCCGATCAACAAATCGACTTCCGCCGGGCGATAGAAGCGCGGATCGACGACCGTATGGGCTTCCCAGTCGAGCCCCGCGACTTCGAACGCAAGGCGCACGAAGTCGCCCACGCGATGCGTGCGATTCGTCGCGATCACGTAATCGTCGGGCACATCCTGTTGCAGCATCGCCCACATCGCCGCGACGTAATCGCCCGCGAAGCCCCAATCGCGCTGCGCGTCGAGGTTGCCGAGCCGCAGTTCGCTTGCGAGCCCGTGGTAAATCCGCGCGACGCAATCGCTGATCTTCCGGGTCACGAATTCTTTCCCGCGCCGCTCGGATTCGTGGTTAAACAGAATCCCGCTCGTCGCATAGAGATCGTACGACTCGCGATAATTGATCGTGATCCAGTGGCCATAGAGCTTGGCCACGCCATATGGGCTGCGCGGATAGAACGGCGTATCCTCGTGCTGCGGAACCGCTTGCACCTTCCCGAACATCTCGCTCGACGATGCCTGATAGAAGCGGATCGCGGTATCGACCGAACGGATCGCCTCGAGAACGCGCGTCACGCCGAGTGCCGTGAATTCGCCCGTCAGCACGGGCTGTTGCCACGAGGTCGGCACGAACGACTGCGCGGCGAGATTATACACTTCGTGCGGACGCACGGCGCCGACGATCGAGGTCATCGAACTCTGATCGAGGAGGTCGCCCGAGACGATTTCGATCCGATCGCCGAGATGTTCGATGCGCTCGTGCACGTCGGTACTCGAACGGCGCGTCATCCCAACGACGCGATAGCCTTTGTGCAACAAAAATTCGGCGAGATACGAACCATCCTGGCCCGTGATCCCGGTGATCAGCGCCGTGCGCTGCATTAGTTGAGCATCAAAACTTGTTCGCCCGCGTCGTCGAACACGAAGCGGGTTTCGAACATCTCGCCGCCTTCGGCGCCGACGACCTTCGATTGGATCGTGAGGCGATGCATGACTTTATCCTGATGGCGCACGACACCGGAGTAGAAATACTGCACGAGCGGCGTAACCTTGGGATCGAGCGGTGCGAGACGCCGCCGATCGACGAGCATCTTCAAAAGCCGGCCCTGGAGTACTTTCGGTAAGAGGCGCGCCGTGTCGTCGGGCGTCATGCGAACGGTCGTGAGTTCTTCTTGCGCTTTGTTCGTCTCGGCGACCGGCTTATCGGTTGTGAAGCGAATGATCGCATCCCAGTCGTCTGCGGGAATTCCCGTGAAGCGCATCCCGTAGCGAAAGACCGTCTTGCCCTGGTGCGTGACGTTGTCTTTCCAAACCGTGACGGCGCGCATACGGATCGCGCGCTCGTCGAGCGTGGCGCGAATCTCGAACTCGTCTTTTGCGGCAGCTTCCTGGATCAGAATGCAAAGCCCGCCGCCACTGATATCGAGACCGATGGCGGGTCGTTGCGCTACCCCGTCGACGGAATACGAGGCGCGATAAGGCTTGCGTTTGCGTGGGAACCGCCGTCGATTGGCTTCTTTACCGGTAAACCACGCGAGCAGTTCGGGAAGCATCGTTTGCGCTTGGTTATTGTGCTATTCGGTAATCGATCCATTCAGGAATCGGAGACCGTCGCAGACTATTTTTCGTTATCCCACAATCTTGGTGAGCCCGCGCGGCGTGTCGCCGTCGATGTCGCGCGCGCGGCCGACGGCAAGCGCGAGCCACTGGCCCGCTACGATCCACGCAAGCGTGGCGAACGGTGTCGTAACTTGCGGTCCGAGCCGAACGATCCCCAGCACCTCCCACCCGATCGTATAGCGCAACGCTTGCGATGCGAGCGCCTGCGCGAGCGCGCGCTCGGTCGCAGCACGACCCGCAGCATCGAAGATCCCGACGATCGCGCAAGCGCGGTCGAGTAACGCGGTCGAGCCATGCCGGAATTCTCCCGCCGCGAACCCCTCGCCATGCACGTAGGTAGCCTCTTTCAGCTTTAGCGCAAGTTCGGATGCAACGGGAACGGCGTATCCCGCGCCGACGAACACGACGCTTCGCAGCCGCGCGATGCCGCTTGCCGCCGCGAGCATCGTGCGCTCCATGCGCGCATCGTGGAGCGCGGCTTCGATCGCGTCTGCGGTATCGATCAGGCTTGCGGCATCGCGCGTTTGCGGCCCGCCGAGGAGGGTCGCGGCCCACAGGACGAGCGCGCACATCGTGGTGACGCTTTTCGTCGCGGGGATCGCACGCTCGGGGCCGGCATCGATGCCGATCGCAACGTCCGCGCGCCGTGCCAGCGGCGATGTTACGTCATTCGTGACGGCGACGACGCGCCGTGCCGCGAGCACGTCGAGGGCATCGAGCACGTCAGCAGATCGGCCGCTCTGCGAGAGCGCGACGACGCAGCCACCACGATATACGGTTGCATCGAACGGAGCCTCGCTCGAGGCGAGCGCGGCCGCACGGATGCCACGACGGCGAAAGGCGAGCGCCGCGAGCTGCGCGACGAAGAGCGAACTTCCCGATCCGAGAAAAAGCACGTCGTGTCCGCGCACGGCATCCGCGAGGAGCATCGCTTTCGACGACGCCGCCAGTTCGCGCCAGCACGCGGGTTGCTCGCGAATTTCCGCTTCGAAATGCGCGCCCGGTACCGCGTTCACGGCGCGGTCACAAACCGCCCGAGGAGCGTACCGCGAAGCGCGAGCAACGCATCGGGATCGCCGACCCAGTCGTCGACCATGAATGCGAAGATCACCGTACCGTGCGCGTTCGTTTCGAGGTACCCGGCGAGGTTGTTCGCATGGGAGAGCGAGCCGCTTTTCGCGTGCGCGCGCCCGACGATCGGCGTTCCGAGATACTGATCGGCTAGCGTTCCGCTTACGCCCGCGACGGGCAACGCATCGAAGATCGTCGCGCGTGCGGGCGCGTTCCAGGCGAAGGCGAGAATCGTGGCGAGCTCGCGCGCGGAAAGTCGATCGTATTGCGACATCCCGGAACCATCGGCGATGCGGTCGTCGGTCAGCTGCAACCCGAGCGCGGCGTTCGCCCACATGCGTTCGGCCGCGAACGGGCCGTCGTCCGCACCCGCGCGTCGCGCATCGCGGCGAATCGCGCGCTGCAACAGCATCTCCGCGATCACGTTATCGCTCGGGAAGAAACACCGTCGCAGCGTCTCCGCGAGCGGCGGCGAATCGACATGCCAGATCGTTTCCGCCGGGAGCGCGGCGGCATCGTCCATGCCGTCGGTTCCGGGGGATGCGGCATCCGGTAGCGCGCCGAGATCGCGCATCCGTGCGACGAGAGTCGCATGCGCATACGCGAACGGATCGGGATTTGCGAGATGCCAATGCATTTCGCGTTCGGCACGCGGAGCACGCACATCGATCGCGCCGCACCGCAAAACGCGCACGCTTTCGACCGGAGCGATAGTAAACGCGATCGGCGCGCGCGCACAAGTGCTCCGCACCATGCTCAAATCGGGTACCATCGTCACCGTCGTGCTGCCGGCCGGAAGCGTGAGGGATACGGCATTCTCATCGACGATAAGCGGTGCGATCGGTGGCGCGTACGCATAGGCGAAATCGTCGACCGTCCAACCATCGCGATAGGGGTCGGCATCGCGATCGGCCGCGCTATCGATCGTTACGCGATCCGTGAAATGCCGGATACCGCGCGCGACGATCGTATTTGCCGCATCTTGTAAATCCGCCGTCGTGAGAAACGGATTGCTGCCGCCATCGAGCCGGATCGAACCGACGAAGCGATCCCCAGAACGCTCTCCGCGCAACGAAAGCGTCGAACGAAAGCGATCGTCCGCGCCGAGCACGCCAAGCGCATACGATCCCGTCAGCAACTTCATCGTCGAAGCCGGCCGCAAATAGTCGTCCGGATTTTTCGCGTAAAGCACCGTGCCGTCGCGCGCATCGCGTACGACGATCCCTACGTGCGCGCCGTGCAGCGTCGGCGCTTGCGCGAGCGCGGCATCGAGTTGCACGCCGATGCGCGCGCGTTCGGCTGCCGACCATGGCGCGGCGCTCGTGTCCGTCGCCTGCGCAAACGTCGGGCTCGCTACCGCGAACGCGGTGCAGATACCGAACACGATCGCGCGCATCACGGATGCGCGCGCTCGACGATCCGGCGCGCGATGAACGTTGCCACCTCGCTCGGCGCGGTGCCGCGACCGAACCCGGCATCGTAGCCGAGCTCTGCGGCAAGCCGGTTCGTTACGCGCGGACCGCCCGCGACGAGAAGCGTACGTTCGCGTAAATTTTCGGCTTCGAGCAACTCGGCAAGTGCCGTAAAATTTGCGATGTCGCTTCCCTTTTGCGTGACGACCTGCGAAACGAGCACGGCGTCGATCGCGCGATCGCGGACGAATCGGACGAGTTCTTCGACGGCGATCTGGCTTCCGAGATTATATGTCTCGAATGCGCGATATCGCTCCAAGCCGTAATCGCCTTTGTAGCCTTTCATGTTCATGATCGCATCGATGCCGACGGTATGGGCATCGGTACCGATGCAAGCCCCCGCAACGCGAATCGCGCGGCCGAGACGCGATGCCACGAGCGCGTCGACGCCCGCGATATCGAGCGTCTCGCGCTTCGGCGGTGCGACGATCGCATCGATGTCGATGCCGATCGCGGTGCGCGCGTACACGACGAATTGCGAGTAGCCGCTCGCGATCGCGCGCCCATCGGCGACGGCGACATCGGTGAATCCCATCGCGAGCACGAGCTGCCGCGCCGCTTCATCCGCCGCTTCGCTCCACGGCATCGGTAGGGTAAACGAAAGCTGCATCGCGCCGTCGTCGCGCGTATCGCCGTAGGGCCTGATCGTCGTACTCATGCGAGCGCGCCACGCGGTGCGAGCGCTTCTTCGAACGGGTTCCAATAGCGTTCGTCGCGCGCGAACACGCCATCGGCGCCGCGCCCGCCATCGCGCATCCGCGCGACATCCGCAAACGTCTTGGTTTCGATCGCCGTCATCAAGCCACGCGATTCCACATCTTGCAAAAGCGCGAGCGCAGAGGCGAGCACTTCGGCGGCGCGCCGTTCGATGCGTCCACCGGCCTTGAATTCGATGTCATCGCCGAAGTGACGCGCCGTGTTCATGACGTAGCGCGCGTTTTCGATCGCAAGCGCACGATCGGAGAGAAACGGCGTGTGGATCGCTTCGGTCATCATGCCGAGCAAGTGAATCGTCTGATGCGACATCACGCTCGTGAGGTTGAAAAGCGCATCCATCACGTGCCCGCGGAAGATATCGCCCGTCATGTGTTTCGTCGGCGGCATGTACTTGAGCGGCGCGTTCGGAAACGCTTGGCGCGCGAGTTGCGCTTGCGCGATCTGCATGAGAAAACCGTCCTCGCGATCGGGATCGATCTCGTAGGCGTCGCCCAAGCCGATCTGCGCATCCGGCATCCCCGCCGCATGCGCGAACGCCTCGTTGATGAATTGCGAGGCGAGCACGGCGGGCGCCTGATCCACGGCGTCGGCCGTCGTGAGGTAGTTATCCTCACCGGTGTTGATGATGATCCCCGCGCGCGCGTTGATCAGGCGGCTGAAGTGCTGATCGACGAACGTGCGCTTCATGTTGATGTCGCGAAAGAGTATCCCGTACATCGAATCGTTGAGCAGCATGTCGAGGCGTTCGAGCGCGGCGATCGCGGCGATCTCCGGCATCGCAAGCCCGCTCGCGTAATTCGTGAGCATGATATAGCGCCCGAGTCGCTCGCCCGCCTCGTCGAGTGCCGCACGCATGATGCGGAAGTTTTCTTGCGTCGCGTACGTTCCGCCGAAGCCCTCGGTCGTCGCGCCGTAGGGCACGTAATCCAAGAGCGATTGCGCGGTCGAACGGATGACCGCGATGATCTGCGCGCCCGCTTCGGCCGCAGCGACTGCGGCGGAACGATCCTCGTAGATGTTGCCGCTTGCGACGATGACGTAGAGCAGCGGCGGTGCGCCCTGCGGTAAGCGCGCCAGATACGCTTCGCGCGCGGCACGCGCTCGGTCGATGCGTACGAACGCGGCGCGAACGAGCGGTTCCAACACGGCACGGCTCGCGGCTTCGGGCACGGCAGCGAACGCTTCGAGATCGATCGTCCCCGCGTCCACATCGCGCGCGATCGCATCGAGCGAGGCGCCCGTCTCCGCCATCGCGGCGCCGAGCGCACCCGCGACTCCGCGCGCGCGGGTCGACGGGGCGAGCGCGTCGACGAACCGATTCGGGAGCGGGATTTCGTCCCGTCCGACGCCGTCGAGCCCGAGCAAACGCAAGGTCGCTCGTTCGACGGCCACGGTCGAGTGCTGGCCGACGAAAGCGACGACCGGCGCCGTGATCCGCGCCGCAAGCGCTCGCGCGCTCGCGACGGCAGACAGATCGATGCGCAATTCCATATCGTTCCCCGGATTCGTTCCCGGAGAAGATGTCCCGTCCGCGATTCGTTCGGCGCGCGCTAGTAGATGCTCGCGAATCCGCGCTGGGTCGTGTGGACTTCTTCGAGCATCGTCATCCAGGCGATGTTGTTGTACCGCGGATCGGCGAGTTTCTGTACGTTCTCGATCGGTAACTTCGCGAGCATGGTCTCGATCGATTCGAGGACGGTGACGGCGGGCGTGAAGCCGAGCCGCTGCGTGAGCTTCTGGTTCGACATCCGGTAGTCGCGCACGATCGCGGGAAGCGGCGCATCGACCAACTGGACGTTGCGCCCGCGTAGAAGGAGCGATCCCGCCACGAGCATCGCGAGTTGACGCACCTGATAGTTCTCTTGCATGACGTTGAAGATCTCGCCCGCGACGAGCTCTTGCGGTGCGTCGAGCACGGCGACGTGCGCGCGGGCGACATCGGACACATCCACGAGCGGACGCCACTGCCAGCCGCCGCCGTGCAGAAAGAGCTTCCCATAGGTAATCGCGTCCTTCACGAACGTGTTCACGACGAGATCGAACCGCATGCGGGAACTGAAGCCGTAGACCGTGCCCTGGCGCAAGATCGCGGGTGCGAACGAGGCGTCGGCAAGCGAAAGGAGCGCGTCTTCCGCATATTTCTTGGAAATCGAATACGCGCCGCGCGGCCGCACGGTCGTGGTCTCGTCGAACATACCGGGGCCCATGCCGTCGTAGATCGAGGCGCTCGACCCGAATGCCAAGCGCGCGACGCCGCGCCGCTTGCACGCAGCCGCGAGCCGTTCGGTTGCGATCGCGTTCATCTCCCAGTTCGCGGCCGGGTTGTATTCGGCGGTCGGATCGTTCGAGAGCCCGGCGAGGTGGCTCACGCCATCGATATCGTCGAGCCAGGCGTCGTCCCACTCCCGCACGTCGCCCGCGATCGCCGTCAGCGCGCCCGGATGGGCCGCCGCCAGCGCCTCCAGCGGCGCCGATCCGAAGAAGAACCGTTCCACGACGCGGACGCGGTCGCCGCGCTCCAGAAGTTGACGACAAAGCTCGAGGCCGACATATCCGCCGCCACCGGTAACCAGAACGTGCATCCCCGTAACTTTCACGCGGGCGTCCGGTATCTTGTTCACACAACCGGGGAAACTCTTGGGGAGTACCATGACCACCGACCTGACCGACGAGCAACTCGTCAACCTGGTCCTCGAAGGCGACCGCGACCGCTTTGCGGAGCTCGTCGATCGCCACAAGCGCGGCATCACGAATTTCATCGGCGCAAGCGTGCGTGGATCGTCCGATTCGGCCGACCTCGCGCAAGAAACGTTCCTGCGTGCCTTCGCGCACCTCGGCACGTTCAACCCCGAACTCGGCCGCTTTTCGACGTGGCTCTACCACATCGCACGTAACGTCGTGCGCACGTTCCTCGGGAAATCGCTCCGCCGGCCCCAAACGACCGACCTCGGCGAAGACCGCACGCTCGAAAACGCCCTCCCCGATCTCTCGCTCGATGCCGATCCCGCGGGCGGCGTGCTCCGCGCCGAAGCCGAGCGCGAAGTGCGCGCGGCGATGGCCGAGCTTCCCGAGAGAACCCGTACGGTGCTTGCCCTGCGGTTCTACGACAACATGGAATACCAGACGATCGCGACGACGATGGGCCTTTCGCTCGGTAACGTCAAGACGTTGATCCACCGCGGCAAGATCGCGCTCGCGCAGAAGATGCTCGAACGCGAAGCCCGCGTAAACGCGCCCGCGGTAACGCGGTCGCAGAGAAGAGGCGTCGGTGAACTGCTCTTCATTTGAGGATCTCCTCGAACAGTATTTCGAAAATACGCTGCTTCCGCGCGAAGCCGCGTCCATGAAGCTGCATCTCGATCGATGCGCGGCGTGTGCCGCGCTTTTCGAAGAAGTCCGCGTCGTCGATGCGCTTTTGCTCACGCCGCAGAAAACGGAACCGCGGGCGAATTTTACGTTTGCCGTGATGGCCGAGGCGCGAGCGATGCACGCGCCGACACGCAAGCGAACGCCGTTCGTCGCCTACCTCGTCTCATATCTCGCACTCGCCTGGATCGTCATCGGCGGCGCGTTCTTCTTCGCAAACGATGCGGTGACGGCGATGCTCGGCACGACGCTGACGAGCGCCCGACATTTCGGCGCGATGCTCGATACGATCGTGCGCATCCCGCTTGCGACTTTCCGCTCGCTGGGCGCGATCGCCGGTGCCGTGCTCGCGTGCGATATCGCGATCGCAGGCTTCGCCGTCGCCTACGGAACGCGCCGGTCGCGGCTCATCCGCGAGCGGGACGCACGCTCGTGAAGGCGTTCATCGCGCTCTTCGCCTGTATCGTCGGGCTTCTCGCCTCCGCGGCCCCCGCGTCCGCAGGCGACGAACGTGGCGCCACCAGCTACTTCAGTAACCTGACGATCGCTCCAAGCGATGTCGTGAACGGTAACGTCACCGTGTTTTTCGCAAACGCGAACATCGACGGTCAGGTCAACGGGGACGTGAACGTCATCGGCGGTGCGTGCGAAGTCGGGCCCTTCGCGCGGATCGCCGGACACCTGAACTGCGCGAACGGCACGCTCGCCGCGCTCGCGCCGTTCTCGTTCGCGCAGCCGGATCGCTCGGCGACGACGGGCGGCGACGATCATCTCTATCTGCGGCTCGCCTCGGCGTTCGTCACGGTGCTGCTCTTCTTGCTCTTTCCGTTACGCACCCGACTCGCGCTCGATCGCCTCGAACGCCACTCGGGGATCTCCGCGATCGCGGGGCTCGGCGGGTTCCTCGCCATCATTCCGATCGTGATCTTGCTCGTTCTCACGATCGTCGGGCTTCCACTCATCCCGGTCGTCGTCGCGGCGGGCCTCGCGTTCGTATGGATCGGCATCGGTGCGATCGCACTACTCATCGGGCGGCGTTTGAGCGAGGTCGTGATGCCGCGCGTCACCCCGGCACCATTTGCCGCGCTGCTGCTCGGCCTCGTCGTCATTACGGCCGCGGAAATGCTACCGAAGGTCGGCGGCGTCGTGACCGCCATCGTCTATGTCGTCGGCTTCGGAGCGACGCTCGCTTCGTTCGTCGGCGCAGAGCGCCTCGCAGGCTTCGCGGGCATCGGCCGAAGCGCGCGGGCCCGCGGCTTCTAAGCGAAGTCGCGCGGCCCGGCGCGGGACACCGTCGCGAGAACCGCGAACGCACCGCCACCCTCACTCAAGCTATGGAAGGACGCCGTGGGACTCGTCGTTACCGGAATTTCCCAAGACGGCAACATCGCTGCGCTCGAAGCGGCGCTTACCAGTGCCGGTCACACCCTCGATCCGATCCAACTCATCTCGGGTGACGATTCGACGCAAGGCGTCGCTCGACGCATCGTCGGCTCGGGCCTGCAGGGCGGCGGTTACGGCGTCGGGGTGCCCGGCATCAACAGCGCCGGCCCCGGTTACACGATGTTCCGCAACGAGTCGCTCTCCGATCGCCTCGGCGATCTCGAGATCCCCGATTCGGAAGTCGAGAACTACGTCGAGGCGCTCGACGCAGGCCGACACGTCGTAGCGTATTTCGCAAAACCCGACACGCTCGCGAGCATCGAAGAAATCTTTCGCGCTTCGAACCTCGCAAAAGTCAAGACGTTCTAAGCGCGCTTGCGGCGCTCCGCAGGGGGCGTCGCAAGCACCGCGATTTTGTGCGCGGCGATTGCCGCACCGAATCCGCAATCGATTCCCGTTACGGTAACTCCGCCGTGCGCCGCCGCGAGCATCGCGAAGAGTGCGCCAACGCCCATCAAGCCTTCGCCGCTCGCCGTCGGTACGGCAACCACCGCACCCCGCGTGTTTCCGGCGACGGCCGAGGCGATCCCGGCGTCCATCCCCGCAACGACGACGGTAACCGCGCATTCCACCAGCGGTGCGAGGCGTTCGACGAATGCGTGCGGCGTCGCAAGCCGCAAGTTCGCGACGCGAACGACGTCGTGGCCGAACGCGTCCAAACAAAATGCGACTTCATCGGCACAAGGTACGTCGGCGGTCGATCCATGGACGACCCCGCAGGACCGTCCGCTGCGCGCGCGTTTTCCGGCCGCGAACGCGCGCGCCCGTGCGTCGTATCGGGAGTCGGCGAAGCGCTTCAAAAGTGGCGTCGCCATCTTTGAATCGATCTGCACGCCCAGCGCGAAACCATCGCGATCGAAGAGCGCCGAAAGCGCCTTCGTCGTCTGCTCGATCGACCGGCCACTGCCGTTCACGATGTCCGACACCCCGGTTCGGACGCCGCGTTCGAGATCGACATCGAGATCGTACATATTCAGTGCATTAGCCAAAATCGGACGGCGGCACCTGTCGACACAAGGCGCAAAGTCCACGCGTGCGAACAGTCGTCGCATGGCGATCACCGTCCAGGAAACAACGCTTGCGGGCGCCCGCATCTTTCAGCCCGACGTGTACGAAGACGATCGCGGTTTTTTTAAAGAAACCTACGCGACGGCGAAATATCGAGCACTCGGACTCACCGACGTCTTCGTCCAAGACAGCGTTTCGGTTTCGAGCAAGAACGTCGTGCGCGGCATGCACGGCGATCCGCACATGTCGAAGTTCGTCCAAGTGCTGCGCGGGCGCATCTGGGATGCGATCGTCGATCTACGCCCCGAATCGCCGAGCTTTCTGCGGTGGCAAGGGTTCGTCTTGAGCGAGGACAATCATCGGCAACTCTATATTCCGCCGGGGTTCGCGCACGGATTCATCGCGCTGACGGACGACGTCGTCTTCCAGTATAAACACGGTGCTCTGTACGATCCGGCGCGCGAGTTCGCATGGAACTGGCAGAGCGCGGCGTTCGGCATCGCGTGGCCGATCGTCGGCGAAGCGCGCGTTTCGGCGAAGGACGCGAACGCCCCGCATTACCCGCGCGAAGCGATGTAGGCGCGTAAACCTTCGCGCCAACCGCGCGGTACGGTGATCCCCGCTGCCGCAAGCGCATCGTGCGCGAGCGCGGAATACGCGGGGCGCTGCGCCCAACTCGGAAAGCGATCCGAGGTCGTCGGCTCGACGCGGGCTTCGTATCCGGCTTCCGCAAGCGCGGCTTCGGCAAACGCGTACCACGTGCACGCCCCGGCATTCGTGACGTGAAACGTTCCACCGATCGCGGCATCGACGAGCGCACGGATGGTATGCGCGGCATCGACGCAGTACGTCGGCGAAAACGTCACGTCGGTAACCACGCGAATCGGTTCGCCACGCTCGGCCTGCCCGAGCACGCGTTCGACAAATGTGTACCCTTTGACCGAGCTGCCCGCGCGTCCGTAGAGCCCGCTCGTCCGCACGATCGCGTGCTGCGCGCCGTGGCGACGCACGAGATACTCGCCCGCGAGTTTCGATGCACCGTATGCGTTGCGCGGAAGGGCGGCATCGGTTTCCGTATACGGCCGTCCCAGATCGCCAGAAAACACGTAGTCCGTCGACACATGCACGAGCCGCGTACCGGCGAGCGTGCACGCGCTCGCGAGGCGATCGACGGCGAGCGCGTTTACGGCGAACGCACGCTCGGGCGTCGTCTCGCAGAGTTCGACGTTGTGATACGCGGCGGTGTTGATCGCGACGGCCGGACGATAGCGTTCCAGCATCGCAAGCACGCTCTCCGTGCGCTCGATGTCGACCGCGGCACGCGGTACCGCTATCGCGCGCGGGCCAAATGCCGTGACGAGCTCGCTCCCGAGTTGCCCCGAAGCCCCGATAATCGCGACGAGATAGTTTTCCATAGAAGCAGCGGCCAACCTTAAGTGTGATCCTTTGTCCATAACGGTCGACGAAATCGATGCGGTTGCGTGGACAAGACCGGGTTGGACGTCACGCGGTCTGATTCATCCGCGTGTAGTGCGCGGGTGAGACATTACCAGTGGAATACGTGACGCCTTCAAGACTTGCTCACGCTATGGCCAGCCCGCGCGAGATCCATGCTCTTCTTTCGGAGGTCAGCCGAGTATAAGGGCACCTTACCGTGCGGGCCGATGCTCCGAATAGCGAAAGTTTCCACGAAACCGGCTTACTTTAGAAAACAAGTTACTTGGCATCATCGTTACTACGTAGCAAGACTCGTCAAGGACTCGTCAGGCATCCAAATAAAAATGAACATCAAAATCACACACGGGCCGTTGCTTGCGCCGACTGGCGCTGCGCGATACTAGCGTCGTGTCTTGTCTGGCAAGTTATTTCAAGTCTATGCAAAGACGCGTATACGCGCTTAGCTGTGTCGCATCAGACGGAATGGCTAACGCGTCAAGCACGTGATGTCCAGGATCAACGTTGCGAAAGACCAGGGCTTGTGTGACCATCAAACTCCTGTAAGATGATCGCAGGCTGATCATCAAGCCGAATGTAGAGATCTGCGAGAATTTTATTTCGGACGTAATGAATCTCCGCGAGCACTCCGAAGTACGACGCAGCCCGTATATGGACAAACAAATTCCGATCGATATATCGAGGCCGATCAATACCAACAAAGGTTTCCGACGAGGAAAACCCCTGGTACAACTTACACTCGGTACCTTTGAACACCTCATCTGCCCGCGCGAAGTTGTCCGCTCGCGCAATAGTCGAAGCGTTCAACAACAGAGCTGCAGTAAGGATCAATCTGGTAAAAATCATGTCATCTCATTTCTGAACGTAACTAGCAAGGTAATTGGCGATATTAGTTGATGTTGAATTCCACAAACTCGATGGAACAAACTGCTTCTGCCACGCTAAAAACTGGGCCGCCGGGTTATTGGTCGGGCCGAGAAATTGGCCTTGAGCCGCGAAGCCAGGGAGGACGAATGATTTTCCGGTTCCAGCCGCTATTGCAAAATTTGAAGTTGACCCGGTTCCGTGGACACTTTCGTTCTTACGGAGAATGGGTCCACCATGGGAAAGCGCCCTTCGTACTCGGACGACTTCCGGAACAAGCTCATGGAGCTCGCGCGGGCCGGCCGCAGCGTGAGCGATCTTGCCCGAGAATTTGACGTTTCGCGGCAAAGCATAATGAACTGGCTCAAGCAAGATGACCTCGATGCGGGTCGTCGCAGCGACGGGTTAACGCGCGAAGAACACGCGGAGCTGGTCGAGCTTCGACGTGAAAATCGACAGCTCAAAATCGAGCGAGAAATCCTGTCAAAAGCCGCAGCTTGGTTCGCCCGGGAGACGACGGTGGACGCGAAGCCGCGTTCACGTTCGTGAAGGCGTACCAGGCCTAATATTCTATCGTCACGCTTTGCCGAATGCTCGAGGTCTCCCCGAGCGGCTACTATGCGTGGCGCTCGCGAGAACCGTCGCGTCGCAAGCTTTACGATCTCGCTCTCGGCGATCGGATCGAGGCGCTTTTCCGCGCGTCTCGTTCGACGTATGGACGGCCGTGGCTTCATGCCGATCTGCGTGAAATCGGCGTCGCGGTGTCCGGAAAGCGCATTGCACGCTTGATGCGCGAACGCAATATCTATGGTGCTTCGCGGCGCAAGGGCGTAATTACAACGATCCGCGATCGCAACGCTCGACCCGCGCCCGATCTTGTCAATCGAAAGTTTGTTGCAGATGCACCCGATCGACTTTGGGTTGCCGATATCACCTAGATACCGACGTCGAATGGATTTCCCTACGTCGCGATGGTGCTCGATGCGTTTAGTCAAAGAGTTGTCGGCTGGGCAATGAAAGCGCACATGCGAACAGATCTTGTTCTCGATGCGCTGAACATGGCAATCGAGCGACGCCGGCCACGCGACGTGATTCACCATTCGGATCAAGGCACGCAATACACGTCGATCGCCTTCGGCTCGCAGTGCCGCGAGGCCGGTGTTCGGCCGTCGATGGGTTCTGTCGGCGACGCATACGACAATGCGATGTGCGAGAGCTTCAACGCAACGCTCGAATGCGAACTACTCGTGCGTAGCAACTTCAAAACCCAGCGCGAAGCGGCACTCGCGGTCTTCGATTTCATCGAGGGATTCTACAACACGACGCGGCGTCACTCAGCCATCGGTTACGTTTCACCCGCACGCTACGAGAGCATGACTCAAGCCGCGTGATGTCCAAAACACGTCTCTCCACAAAACCGGTCCAGCTTCACTCCTTAAAAACCTTATACTATCAAAAGCACCTCCGCGAGAAGCTTATTTCCTCCGATGCATTTAGCGGGATCATTCCAAAGTCAAAGAGGTTTTTTTAATTTTTGGGTCAATTTTTATCACTAAACCTACCCCAACATAAAATGAATCAATAAATACCTCTAGGTCATCCAGCCGAATGAAAGCCAAGGCTTTTGTTGCGATATCATCACGAGGATAGATTGGCCCCTGATAATTTAATCCGAGCGCCGTAACGTACAAGAACCCTTTTGAGACTTCGAATCTATCTATTTTGAGAAACTGCAACGGACTGATGACATCGTTGCTTATATCACAATTACGGCTAATCATTGCAAGCGGAACTCTTCGTGGAGTTGCGGGCTCCGGCAAATCCGCGCAGCACACACGGAAGCCCGCAACCCAAAAAAGAACTACTGCTCTCCAAAAGATTTTGATCATTTCATCATTTCTTCGGCTGGAGGATCAGCGGGATCCAAGTCGTCCAGCTTGTTGTCTGAAACGCAGATGGAAGATTTCGGATATACGTCAAAAACTCATTCGCTGTTGTGCATCCTGACCAGACCGAGATTTGAAATAAATCTCCAGCACCCTGCGTTGCCAACAAAAAGAATGAAACAACTGCCGCATGGAGCTCAGCCACGTTAGCATAGCTTTGCTGTTGTGCTGCGCCAAATGGTAAACCATCTTTCATGAGTCCACTGGTGTTGTCGATGTAAACAGGTATTCCGAGATCAGAAAGCTTCGTCTTCAACGCTAAACTCAGGAGGCTCCCTGAATTACCACTACCGCTCATCCCATAAACATTACCGATAGCGATTGAAGTTGACCCGGTTTCGTGGACACTTTGCCAGTAATGGCGAAAGAGGTCCACGATGCCGCAGAGACACCGCGACGCATACCCGCCCGAATTCAAGACCAAGCTCGTTGCGCTCGTGCTTGCCGGGCGCAGCCCGGAGGAGCTCGCGAAAGAATTCGAGCCGTCCAACATCACGATTCGCAACTGGGTAAAACAGG
>JBBISR010000028.1:0-40458 GCA_037441145.1 Armatimonadota bacterium | reverse complement strand
AGCCTTCATCGGCACCGGACTGGAAGTTGAACGCCGGGTTGTTCGGGTTCGAGGTCGCCGCCACGTTCTGGCTGATCTTGATGTACGACGTCACGCCGACGTCCGCCGTCGAGATGTTGCCGAACGAGATTTTGACGTTATCGAAGTCCGAAGCAACGGAGACTGCCGCGTTCGTCGAGTTCACGCCACCGTAGAGCGTCGAGCTCACCGAAGCGAGGCCCGTCGCCGTCTGGAAGAACGTCTCTTGAATGGCGATCGAGGCGCCCGTGTTGATGACCTGGAGCAAGATACTGCCATCTTGCGTTCCCGTGCCGCCTGCCGTGATGCCCTGCACGCCGCCGACCGTCGTCGTGAAGTTCGCCGACGATGCGACCGCGGTAGCCGCAAGAAGACCGTAATTGACGCCCACCGCGGCGGCCGTACCGGCCGACGAAAGCGCCGCGTTCGACGTAACCGTCAGGAACGCGGGGACCTGGGCCTGGAAGCCGGCATGGCTACCATCGAGCAGCGACGAGCCGTTGAAGCCCGTGTTCTGCGAGATGCGGTTGACCTCTTGAAGCAGCGCGTTGACTTCGACTTGCAGGTTCGCCTTGTCCGAGGACGAGGTGATGTCCGACGATGCCTGGACGGCGAGCGAACGGATGCGCTGTAAGATATCGGTCGTCGTCTGGAGTGCGCCATCGGCGACCGCCGCCGCGTTGTTCGCATCCTGAACGTTCTTCACGGCCTGGTCGAAGCCGTTGACCTGCGCCTGAAGCTTCTCCGCGATCGCAAGACCCGACGGATCGTCCGCCGAGGAGTTAATGCGAAGGCCGCTCGAGAGCTGCTTTACCGCAGTCTTGAGGGACTCTTGGTTCCGATTGAGATTGAGTTGCGCGCTGTTTGCGAGAAGATTGTTCGCAATGCTCAAGCCGCCGACTGCCATGTTATCCTCCTACTTCTTGCGTGTTGGGTACCGCGACGAGCGCCGGGTCTTTCCGCGGGATGGGCGTGGCCACCGCGTAGTCGCCCGAATCGAGCGTGATTTGTCGGCCCGTCTGCGTGCGCAGATTGATGACGATCGGGGCGAGCAAGTTGACGGTCATCTCGCGTGCGCCCGTGCCCACGACACACACGGCGAGAATGGTGAATTCTTCGGGGGCCTGCAAGTCGAGCGCGACCCGTGCGTAGCTCGGCAAGCGTGGATCGTAATCGTCGAAAAGCGTCCAGGGATCGATCAACGGTAGTGCGACCGCGGTATCTTCGAGGCTTTGCAGCCAAAAGAACGACGCATGTTCCGCAACTTGCAAAACGATGAAACGACGGAGCTGCACGAAGCCCGGTAAGCCCCACGGAAACGAGAGCACTTCCGCTTCGCGATACGCGCAAACGCCGAAGCGTTTGGTTTCGATCGAACGGGTGTCGTCTGTCGGTGCTGAATCCATCATCATCATCTTTCTACCTACGCGATGTAGTCGAAGAGCTTCTTGCCTTCGAGTTTTGCAGTCGTCGTGTATGCCGCTTGAAGCGCCGTCTGCAGCTGCGAGTAACGCGAAACCGCCGCTGCGACGTTCACGTCCTCGATCGAAGATTGCACGGCGATGCTATCGTTCGTACTTTGCGCGAGCTGCGTGCCCGCATTCGAGAGGACGTTGATGCGCGAGCCGACGGTCGATCGTGCGGAAAGTGCCGCATTGAGGACCTGGTCGATCGACCCGAGCTGCGTGCTCAAGTTCTGCACCGTATCCGCCTGCGACGCGAGGCCGAACGCCGTCGTGAAATTCGAGGACGTTCCACCCGCAACCGTCGGGACGTCCTTCACGTAAAACGAGCTCGTCCCCGATAATACGAGCCGCTGCGCGCGTTGATCGAACCGTGCGGTCACGCCCGTTTGCGCGGTCGCCGCGTTGATCTTCCCGACCACGCTCGTCGCCGAACCATCGTCGATCGGCGTCGCCACCGTGAAAGCGATCGGAACGACGGCGGTTGCACCCGCCGCGTTTTGTCCCGTGATCGTGATCGAAAAACCGGCGCCCGAATCGGCGACGAGCGGCACGGCGAGCGGAGCGTTTCCGAGCGTGGATGCGAGCGGCGGGCCGCCGGGCGCGGCCGAGGTGAGGATCGAGGTTCCGGTCGCGTTGATCGGCGTCGACGACTGATCGACGACCGTGCCGTTCTGCAACGTATCGCGCAACGTACGAAGCACGGTGAAAACGTCGGCCGAACCGTCGGCGGCCTTATAGTTGAAGGCTTCGCGAAGCGTCGTCGAGAGCGGGATCGTTTGCCCGTTTACCTGGACTTGGCCCTGCGATTCGAGGTTACCCGAAAACGTGATCGCGCTGTTCGGCGAATTCTGCGAGGTCACGGGCGGAGACGTGACGTTTGCGGAACCGGCAAAGAGATACTGGCCCGCGTACTGCGTGTTCGCGACGCCGATCGTTTCGTTGAGCAGCTGGTCGATCTGGACGCCGATATTCGCGCGCTGCGCGGACGTCAGCGTATCGGTCGCGCCTTGCACCGTAAGCGATCGCGCCGCTTGCAAGATACTCGTGAGCGTCGAGAGCGCGCCGTCCGTCGTCGTGAGCGCGCCGTTTGCGGTCGCGATGTTTTGCTGATCCTGCGTCTGCGTGGCGACGGCGTTCCGAACGGTGAGATCTTGCGCGATGAGTTCCGGCGAATCCGAGGGTTTGTTGACTTGTTTGCCGCTCGAAATCTGCTGGGCGAGCGAAGCGTTCTGTGCCTGGAGGTCGTCGATCGAAGTCGTTTGCTGATCGAAGATCGTCGATGTTGCGATGCGCATGATGCTCCTACTTGCCCGCGAAATCGTTGAGAACGGTCTGGATGAGACTATTGAGCACGCTCAACGTCTTCGCCGCAGCCGCATACGCATTTTGAAATTTCAACAAATTCTGCGTTTCTTCATCGACGTTGATTCCGTCCACCGACTGTCGCGAAGCGTCGATCTGCGAAGCGAGCGAGGTCTGCGACGACTGACCCGCCGTCGCCGTACTCGTATCGAGCCCGAGCCGCGCGATCAGATTCCCGTACGCCGTGCCGAGCGATTGCGTCGGGGTCGCCGCGATCGAGAAGCCCACGGCGTGCGTGTTTTGGAACTGAAGCGTGATCGATCCCGTGGTGCGGTTTACGGCCTGCACGGTGACGGTCTCTTGCGGTGGACCGCCGCCCGCTTGCGCGTCGACCGTGAGGAGTTGACCGACCTGAACGTTTGCGAACGCGCCGCTCGTCGCAGGCAGCAACGTTACCGTCGCCGTCGTCGTGAGAACCGCGCTTGCGGAAACCGCCTGCAGCGGCGGCACGCCGACCGGGATGCCGAAGGTCGTCGTCAACGCGTTCACCGCCCCGTTGTCGGATGCGCCGAACGCGTTCGCAGCCGTTTGCGGAACGCTTGCAAGCGCCACCGCCCCGAGCGCTTGCAAGAGCGATGTTGCATTCGCCCCTGAGGCCGTCGCAAGCGAACTCGCCGCGTTCGAATCGATCAACGTAAACGAAGGAGTAGGCGCGGTCGCGCCTTCGGCGGCGCGATGGACGAGATCCGTATTCACGGGGTCGCGCGTGAACACGATGCGCTGGCCGACGGTGTCGTACGACGCCGAAACGCCGAAGTGCCCGCTGTTGAACGACTTCGTGAAATCGTTGATCGTATCGGCCGTGCTGCTGCTCGTGTTATACGTGAAGAGGCCGATCGCGCCGTCGACGACGACGCTCAGCGTACCGGAAATACCGGCGCTCGCAGGCGGGTTGTTCAACGACGTGTTCGCGTTGAGCAACGCCGTCGGATTGACGATCGTGTTCGCAGCGTTGAGCGGCACGACGAGATTCCCGGCCTGCGTCGTCAGCAAGCCCGTCGGCACGTTTGCCGCGTTCGTGATGCCGATCGTGATGTTCCCGGCGCTGATCGCCGTATTTCCCGTCGATGGGATGAACAAAGAGGCACCGGGCTGCCCCGTTTGATCGTAACCGCTTTGCGTGACGCGATCGACTTCGTTTGCAAGCGCGGCCGCGAAGCCGTCGAGCCCGCTGCTATATGCCGAGAGCTTGTTGTTATACAAATCGGAAAACGCCGCGAGCTTCCCGCTTCCGAGCGAGATGGCTTGCGGATTCGCCGGATTCGGATCGACTTCGAAGCCGATCTTGAACGCCGCGGTGCCATCGGCGGCCGTCCCGATCACGGGGGTCGCGAGGTGATAGGCGATCTGATCGTTGACGACCGCCTGGCCGCCGATCGTCACGAGTGTCGAGCCGTTGGCTTGGATCGCGGTTTGCGTCGATGCGTAGCCCGAGAGCTGATCGATCAGGTAGTCGCGTTGGTCTTTATAGGTGTTCGGGTTGCTGCCCGCAGCGGCGGCCGAGCGGATGCTGCCGTTGAGCGCGGCGATTTGATCCAAAATCCCGTTGACCGTCTTTACGGCGCTCGACGCCTGCGATACGACGGTTTGCTTCTGCGCGAGCAGTGCGGAGCTGACGTTGTTGAGGGTCGTGACCAGCGACTGCGCTGCCGTCAGGACGCTCTGGCGTGCCGGGAGCGACGCAGGCTGCGATGAGAGCTGCCCGATCGCCGTTTGAAACTTCCCGTAGGCGCTGTTCACGCCGTTGCTCGGCTCGCCGAACGCACTCTGGGTCGAGGTCAGGACCTGCGCTTGCGTGGTGTAAAAATTCTGCGATGCGCTCGCGCCGCGATAGAGGCCATCGATCGAATCGTCGTGCAGGCGCTGGATCGATTGCACGACCACGCCGTCGCCGAGCGTACCCGGGACCACATTCGTCGGGTTCCCCGGGCTGCCGGCGATCGGCTGTTGCGGCGTGAGGTTCGTAACTTGGCGCGAGGCACCAGGCGTCGACTGGTTCGCGAGGTTGTTCGCGACCGTATTTTCCGCGGTCTGGAAAGCGCTGAGTGCCGATCCCGCAAGATCGACGCCGAAAAAGCTCATCGTCTGACGTCCTTGCCTACACGCTGCTCGAGAGGACGACGTGACCCGCGGTAGGCTTCACGATGCCGCGCCGCTTGTACGTGCCGGATTGTTCGGTCCCCGCGCGTTGCAGGATTCCGATCGTTTTCGCCAAGCGATCCATGCCTGCGGAAACCAGGGCGCGATTGTTGTTGATCGTGATCGTCAGCGCCGTCGTCGAGTACGCGATCTGCGCGACCGCGTTGTAAAGCACCCGGTTGATCGGAGCGGGCGCATACGTGACCACGGTGCGGAGCGGCATCGGGCCGAACCCGCGCTTCTGCATCGCGACGCGGCGGTTGTGCGCGTGTTCGTGCAGGCGGCGGTCGCGTTCGAGTTGTTCGTCGCTCGCGGAAATCGCGGCCGGATCGTGGGCGACGAGGGCATCGGTCATCGCGCGCGCACTCGTGCTCAAAGCGGCGAGCTTCGCAACTTCTTCTTCGAGCAATTCTGCGAAAGCCGCCCAGGGATCGCTCGGAGTAGCCGCGTTCATGACGCGCCTCCCGCGATCAGTTCGCGCGCGTTTGCGCCCGAAGCATCCCGATCAACCGTTCCACGATCCGCTCGGACGGGACGTAATATTGACCGTCCGCGATGCGACGTTGCAAGTCCGCGACCAAGCCCGTCCGAAAATAGGGTTCGGAGAGAATCGATTCCGAAAGCCGGCCCAGCGTAACGGCAAAGTCTGCCGAATCGTACGAGTCGACGCTGACGACTTCTCCCGACGGCGAAATCGAGCGCTTGAGTTTCAAGCGCTTCGCGGCGATGACCGATTCCAATTCGGCCCGATTGATCATGTCCGGTTCCGACCCTTCCGTGGAAGACCGTGCTCCTTCGGTCTTCGGAAGGGCGACCTAGCAACTTTAGCATCGTCCGCATCAGTCGCTCGCCTGGCCCTTGGCGGGCCGTGCGTGCATTTCCGCATCGACCGTAGCTGGCTGCGTGTGGACCTCGGCATCGGCATTCGCGAGCACGGATGCGCGGAGCTGGCTCTCGAGGATCTTACCGATGCCGAACGAGCCCGTCTTCGCCATCGCATCGGCGCGCCGTTGGTCGAGCATCTCCCCGTAGGTCGTCTCGGCCGAAGAAATTTTGCCCGTGATCGTCGTTTTGGCTTGTCCCTCGCGCATCGTCTTGAAGAGCATCCCGAGAAACACGCCTTCGAACTGCTGTGCCGCATCGTGCAGTTTTCCGAGCGCCTTCTTCTGCACGGGCGTGAGGGTTGCGGTGTCGGCGGCGAGCGGGATCTTCGGCGTGCTCATTTAGATGATCTCGACTTCCGCTTGCAACGAACCCGATTCGCGCAGCGCCTGCACGATCGCGATGAGATCGCGCGGCGAGACGCCGATCGTGTTGAGCGCCGCGCGCGATCACGATCGTGCCCGGGCTTTCGCCTTCGCGCGTGGTGCTCGTCGTGATTTCGATCGGGAACACGCGCCCGTTGCGATGGCTCGCGATCGCCTCGATCGCGCTTTGCCCCGCTTGCGCGCGCTGCGTTTCATAAAAATTCGGGATGAAATCGGTGATGGATTTCCCGATGAGTTCGCTTGCGTCGTACCCGAAGAGCATCTTCGCGGCCGGGTTGATCGAGCGCACGCAGCCCTCGGGATCGAGCGTGATGAGGGCGTCGGCGACCCCGTCGACCACCGCGCGTAGGCGCGATTCCGCAAGCGCGACGACGCCCGTCATGTGCCCCGTTTCGTGCAGCAACGCTCCGAGCACGGCACTCGCCGCGAGTAGGCTATCGAGCCGCGCGACATACCAGCCGAGGCTGTACCGCGCGCCGCCCGCAAGCGTGATCGCGACATCGAGGACCGTTGCGAGCAATGCGACGGAAAGCCAAAGATTGGCGGCCGTGCGACCGCGAAAATGCGTGACGATCGCGGCGAGCGCCAGACACCCGCAAAGGAGCGCGAACGGACCCACGCCCGAAGTCGTGAGCAGCGCGTAGTTTCCCTTTGCGATGATGATCGGCAGCTTCGCGTGCCCGCTCGTCGTGATATACGTCAGCGCGGCGACGAGGGCGGGAATGCCCACGATCACCCCGAGCGCGAGCCCGCGTTCGCTACCCTCCGGTAGCGACCGAACGCCGGAGCGCCGCGCGACGTACCAGTACGCCAGGGTCAAGAGCGGAAACCCCGCGTGCCACATGGCCCAAAGCCAGACGGCCGTCTGCGGACCCGCGCCGAGTAACCCCGTTTCGCTGAAGACGCCGGGAAACGTGAGGATATGCGGCACGACGATGAGCGCGGTAAAGAGATAAGCGCTGCTGAGGACTGCGAGCGCGGGCATCCGCGAGGATGCGAACTGCCGGAAGAGCATGTACGCCGTTATGCCGTCGATGAGGGCGATCGCCGCGAGGAACGCGGGGAGAAACGGCGCGATCACGGGCCCCGGCGTGCGTGCGAAAACGAGCGTGAAAGCCGCGACCGCGACGAGGATCGCCGATACGGTGATGGCCGCGCGACGATGACCCGAGGACGCTTCGAACGTCATCAGGGTGAGGAGGCGTCCCGACTTCCCGACAACTGCCATTTACGGTTGCTTTCGGGAGCGGCTCTCAGATTCCGGCGCGCAAGCGAGCGCTCGCGTCACGAACATCGCATCGCCGAACGAATACATCCGGTACCCGCGCGCGATCGCCGTTGCGTATGCCGCTCGCATCCGTTCGTAGCCGGCAAACGCCGCCACGAGGACGAGCAGCGTCGAGCGCGGGAGATGGAAATTCGTGATCAGCGCGTCCACCGCGCGAAACGGAAAGCCGGGCGTGATGAAGAGCGCCGTTTCCCCGGGACCGGGCGCGATCGTTCCGGCGTTTGCGGCGGCGGCGCCCTCGAGCGCGCGCATCACGGTCGTCCCGGCCGCGATCACGCGGCGGCCCTCCGCGCGCGCGCGCACGACCGCGGCGGCCGTCGCCGCCGGAATATCGTAAGCTTCCGCGTGCATCACGTGCTCGTCGATCGTCGCGCCGCCCATCGGCCGGAACGTGCCGATCCCGACATCGAGCACCAGCGGCACGATCTCGACGCCACGATCCCGGATCGTCTCGAAGAGCGCGGGCGTAAAATGCAACGATGCCGTCGGCGCGGCGACGCTCCCCGGAACGCGTGCGAAGACGGTCTGGTACGCCGCCGCGCGGACGGCCTCGTCGGGAAGCGCGCCGACATACGGTGGGAGCGGAACCGAGCCGTACCGATCGAGGAGTTCGGCGAAGGGAACCGCGAGCGAGAAGACGACGATGCGCGGCCCGTCGTCGAGCACCGCTTCGACGCGGGCCGTACCCGCATCGCCGAAGCGGATTCCCGCGCCCGCACGTAACCGTTTTCCGGGCCGCACGAGCGCGAGCCAGCGCACCGCGCGTTCGTCGTACCGCGAGCCGTCGGCGGGCCGCAGCAGCAGTACCTCGACCGCTCCGCCACCGTGCTCGCGCGTGCCGCGTAACCGCGCCCGAACGACGCGCGTCTCGTTGACGACGAGCACGTCGCCCGCCCGCAGTTCGGCAGGCAAATCGCGAAAGATCGCGTCGCTCGGCTCCCCCTCGTCGTGCACGACGAGCAACCGTGCGGCATCGCGCGGTTCGATGGGTGCGCGCGCGATCTGCTCGTCGGGTAAGTCGTAGTCGTATGCGTCCGTTAGGCGGAGGCGTTCGTGCGTGCTCGTTCCATCTCCAGAAAACTCGTCAGACGTTTGCGGTTATCGTCGCTGAAGTTGATGAAAAGCACGCCGACTTGAAACGTATCGCGCTCGAAGGGCCGCACCCAGCGCACTTCGCCGCGCATCACGAGCATCGGCGCGCGTTTCATCGCGAACGTGTATTTCGTCCCTTTGGGAAGATATTGGTCGATGAGGATGCGCATACCGGTCGGCGAGATATCGGCGACCGCCGCGCGCAGGAGCGTATAGCTCATTACGTCCTCGACCGTTACGTCGATGTAATGGCGAAGTCGAACGCCGCCCGCGTTCGCGCGTTTGTCCGATCCCGATTCCGCCGGCTCCGGTGGATCGGCGGACTCGACACCTGCGGCGGGTTGGGCATTTTCGTCGTCAGCCACGCGTCACCGACGTTCCCGGAAAGTACCACGCGAGAATATCTGCCGCACGCGATCCGCGCATGCCCATCGCCCGTGCGCCCCACTGGCAGAGCCCAACCCCATGTCCACGTCCCGCGCCTTCGAGAACGATGACGGCGGACGCCTCTTCGAGGCCGACGCGCGTGACGAAGGTGCTTCGGAGGACGCTCGCACCGATCCGCGCGCGCACGTCCCCGGCCGCGATCTCGATCGCTTGCGCGCCATCGGAAAACGCAAACGTTTTCGCACGCCCGCTGGAATCGACCGAACCGATCCGCATGTCGCGGATCGGGCGCCCGGCGAGCCGCGCCACGAGCGCGCGTTCGACCCGTTCCCGCGCAACGCGATCGGACCAGCGATAATCCGGCGCGCCCGTGCAATGCGGACACACCACGCCCGCGAGATAGGGAAGCGGCGTTCCGCCCCACGTCTCGGCGTTGTTTGCCGTATGTCCGCCGCAACATGCGCTGAAGAACACGCTCGCCGCCGCACCGTTGCTCGTAAGGATTTGCCCGCTCGTCGCTTCCACCGCTGCGGTAACGGGCGCCGCCTCGATTGCGATTCCCCCATATTGCTGATCGCGATCCCCCGCGACGACATCGTACGCGCGCCCGGCCGAGCGCCGCGAGAGAACGAACGTCCGCGCGACGATCGCCTGCGCTTCGAGCGCTTCGCGCGGCCATCCGGCCGATGCTTCGAGCGGCACGACGCCCGCGAGGTACGCATCGAGCCCGACGTGTGCGACGATCGCCTCGCGCCCACCGACGAACGCTACGCCCGCGACGCCGCGATAGCGCTTGCCATCGAAGAGAAAACTCGCGGCGCTCTCCGAGCTCGGCATGCGCCCGGCACGATCGGCCGCGACGAGGACGCGGATTTCGGTCGGCACGAGTGTATCGTCCGCTTCGAACCCACCCGATGCGGGCGCCGATCGCGGCGCGAGCGCGGCCGAGAGTGCGAGCGAGGTGAAGAGACGACGCTTCATTCGAACAGCGTACCGACGGGATCGCCCGCGGCCGGTACGCCGAGATGGAGCCGCGCGGCTTGCGTGATCCGCCGACCGCTCGCGGTGCGTTGCACGAATCCCGTTTTGAGCAGATACGGTTCGACCACGTCTTCGAGCGTTTCGACATCTTCGGCGAGCGTCGCCGCGATCGCGTTGATCCCCACGGGCCCGCCGCCGTATTGTTCGAGGATCGTGGAAAGATACGCGCGATCGAGACGATCGAGGCCGAGCGTATCGACGCCTTCGCGCAATAACGCTTCGTGCGCGATCGCTTCCGTGATCGCACCATCGGCCCGCACTTGCGCGTAATCGCGTACGCGGCGCAACAAGCGATTCGCGATGCGCGGAGTACCGCGGCTGCGCGCGGCGATCGTTTGGGCCCCCGCGCGATCGAGCGTCGTGCGTAAGACCGTCGCGCTGCGTTCGACGATCTTCTGCAAATCGGCGGGCTCGTAATAATCGAGGTGGTGCGAGATCCCGAATCGATCGCGAAGCGGCGCCGACAGCATCCCGGCGCGCGTCGTCGCGCCGACGAGCGTGAAGCGCTTGAGCGGTAACTTGATCGTTTTCGCGTACGCGCCCGCGTCGATCACGAAATCCATCTGAAAGTCTTCCATCGCGGGATAGAGGTACTCTTCGACGACCGCGCCGAGCCGGTGGATCTCGTCGATGAAGACGACGTCGCCGTCGCCCAACTGCGTGAGGATACCCACGAGATCTTTCGGCTTCTCGAGTGTCGGGCCCGACGTCTGCGTGAAGTTGCCGCCGAGCGCGCGCGCGATCAGTTGCGCGAGCGTCGTCTTGCCGAGCCCCGGTGGCCCGAAGAACAACACGTGTTCGAGCGGTTCGCCGCGTTGCCGGGCCGCGTCGATCGCGATGCGCAGGTTATCGACGACGATCGTCTGCCCGACGTATTCATCGAACGATCGCGGCCGCAAGTTCGGCGCGTCCGGCGCCAGCAGCGCATCGGGAATCTCGTCGCGGCGATCGTCGTCGCCGTCGTCGCTCGGGCCGATGAGGCGCGTCCGCGCGGTCATGCATCGCCGCGCAGGTGCGCGCGTCTGCGATAGATGGCGGCGAGCAACGACTCGGCATCGCGCAGGGTGGGCTCGGCTTCGAGCGTCGTTGCGATCATCTCTTCGGCTTCCGGGCGACGGTATGCCAGTTGAACGAGAACGGCCAACGCTTCGTTTGCGAAATCCGGAATATCGCGCTCGCGGTCGGACGCTTCTTGAATGAGCAAAAAGCGCGCGACCTTGCCCTGCAGGCGCGCGATGATATCTTTTGCCTTCTGCGCACCGATACCGGGCAACGTGCGCAGGAACGCCTGATCGCCGGCGTCGATCGCACGCGCGATCCGTGCCATCGGCTGCGAGAACGCGCGCGCCGCCGATTTCGGCCCGATCGAAGCGACCGAAACGAGCGCTTCGAAAAACGCCCGTTCGATGGCGTTCGTGAAACCGTAGTAGGTGAAACGCCCGCTGTTGCCGTCGATTGCGAGCTGCGCGAAAATTTCGAGTTGTACCGTGCTGCCGGGAGCCGTCGGCAGTTTCTCGGCGACGCACGGTGGCAGCACGATTTCGTAGCCGAGCCCACCCGCTTCGAGCACGGCGATCTCGCCCGCACGCTCGACGAGGATGCCGCTGATGCGCGAGAACACGTTAGCGTACCGCCGCGAGCGGCACTTGCGCGCGCTCGCGGTTCGCGTACGCAAGCGCGAGTGCGAGCGCATCCGAGACGTCGATCGGTTCGGGCACGGCGGCGAGTCCGAGCAGATGTGCGACGATCATTCCCACGCGTTCCTTCGACGCCGCCCCCGAGCCCGCAAGCGCGCGCTTCCACTGCGCATGGGCGAGGTGCGCGACCGCGACATCGTGCATGCCCGCGACGCAACACAGGACCCCGCGCGCGTGTCCCATCAACACGGCGGTCGTCGGATTCTTGTACGACGACCACAGTTCTTCGATCACCATCACGTCGGGCGATGTCGCGAGGATCAATTCGGCGAGACCGGCGTGGAGCGCGGCGAGCCGTTTCTCAAGCGGCGCGGTCGCGGGTGGCCCGAAGATCCCGGCTTCGACGAGGCGCATCCCGCGCGCGCTCGCATCGATCACGCCGTACCCGGTGGTGCGGAGGCCGGGATCGATACCGAGAATGCGTCGGCTCACGGGGTCGCTGCGGCCGTCGGAGCGGGCGAGGGTACCACCGATGCGCCGGTTCCGACGTAGATCGAAACGCTCTCACCCGGCCGAAGCGTGCTGTTCGCCTCGGGTTCGGTACGGACGACTTTCCCCGCCGCGCCATCGGGCGAATCGGCGACGTTTCCCGGCCGATAGCCGTTGTCGCGCAGAACGCCCTGGGCTTGCGCGAGCGACATGCCCGCAACGTCCGGGACCGTGCCGGCGACGGCAACGGTCAGCGCGACCCGCGCGTTCCGTTTGCGCTTTTCTCCCGGTGCGGGTTCCTGGGCGATGACGTTACCCGTCGCGTTTGCGGGTTGCACGCTGTAGCTCGGGGGATCGGCGACGACGAATCCCGCTTGGCGTAGCGCACTCGTCGCTTCGTCGAGCGACTTCCCGGAGACGTCGGGGATCGCTTCCATCGCGGGGCCGCTGGAAACGACGAGCGAGATTACGGCATCGGATGCGACTTGGGTGCCGGGCCGCGGATCTTGCGACATGACGTTGTTTTCCGGAACGTTGTCGGAGGCTTCACGCGCGATCTCGACTTTGAGGCCGAGCGATTCGACGAGCGTGCGCGCCTGATCGAGCGTAAGCGACACGATGCTCGGCACGGTCGGTGGCTTTGGACCCTTCGAGAGCACGAGCGCGACCGTGCCGTTGGTTTCGAGCTTGCGCCCGCCCGGCGGATTTTGGGCGACGACGCGATCCTTGGGTTCCGGACCGTATCGCGAGCCACCGATGCGCGTGCGAAAACCGGCCGCCGCAAGGCTTTTGCGTGCATCCTCCAGCGTGAAGCCGTTGACGTCCGGCACCCCGACGAGCGCGCGGCCCTTGGAGACGACGAGCGTAACCAACCCGCCTTTGGCTAGGAGCGTCCCTGCGGGCGGCGTTTGCGAGACCACGTGATCGGCCGGCACGCGCTCGTCGTACGCCTCCGTGCCGGTCACGGTAAATCCGGCGAGGACCAACGCCTGCTGCGCTTGCGCGAACGAGCTCCCGGCGACGTCGGGCAACGCGGTTCCGGCGACTGGGAACAGCGCGGCACGATTTTGGTAGAGCGCGTATCCGATGCCGGTGGCGACGAGCAGCAACATCGCGAAGACGAGCGCGCGAACGAGGCCGCTTCGGTCGGCCGTCGATGCCGACGTGGCGGCGACGGCTTCGCCCGCCGCATCGTCCGCCTCCGCGAACGCGGCGCGGTCGGGTGAAGCCGAACGCCGGGGCGGCGGTTGCGGAGCGCGGACCGCCTCGATGCGCATCGTCGGCGCATCGCCGAGCGTGCGACCGCGGTGCCCGGTGCCGAGCGTCGGGCTCTCGCGCGCTTCGCGAAGGGCAACGGCGACGTCGTTTGCCGAAGCGAACCGGTCGGCCGGTTGTTTTTCGAGCAACCGCGTGACGATCGCGAGAAGCGCCGGGCTTACGTTCGCGTTCGCGAGTTCCAGCGTCGGAAGCGCGGCAGAAACGTGTTTGAGCGCGACCGTAACCGGCGTGTCGCCCGAGAACGGGAGCGAACCCGTAACCATCTGATACAGCACGGCGCCGAGGCTGTAGAGATCGGAGGTTTCCGCGAGATCGTGACCCTGCGCTTGTTCCGGCGACAGGTAATAAACGCTACCCATGACCATGCCCGGTTGCGTTACCGAGAGCGCCTGGGACGAAACCGCCCGCGCGATACCGAAATCGCTGAGCTTGACGACGTCGTCCGAAGTCACCAGGATGTTTGCGGGCTTGACGTCCCGATGCAACAACCCTTGCCGATGGGCGTAAGCGAGCCCCGAAGCGATTTGGATGCCGTAGTCGATCGCCACGGGTTCGGGAAGGCGGCCATCGGCGCGGATCATCTCCGCAAGCGTCGCCCCGTCGACGAGCTCCATGACGATGAAATATTCATCGCCGTCGCGGCCCATATCGAAGGTCGTGACGATGTTCGGATGCGAGAGCTTCGCTGCGGCCTCGGCCTCGTAATAGAAGCGCTTGACGAAATCTTCGTCGCTCGCGTACTGCTCGCGTAAGATCTTGATCGCAACCCGACGGCGAAGGACCACATCCGTTCCGCAATACACGATCGCCATACCGCCGTCGCCGAGGCGGCTCTCGATACGGTACCGGTCGTTGAGAATACGAGCGTCCACGAAACTCCGTTAACGAGCGAGCAGGGCGGTGCGGAGTACGGTTCGCGCGATCGGCGCGGCGACGGTGCCGCCGTAGCCCGCGTTCTCGACGACGATCGCGACGACGAAACGCGGTGCCTCGGCGGGAGCGAACGCAACGAACCAGGCGTGAGCCTTTCCGGCGGGATTCGTCGCCGTTCCCGTCTTCCCGGCAACCGCGATCCCCGGAAGCGCCGCAGCGCTCCCCGTGCCGTTGCGCACCACGGCGATCATCATACTGCGAAGGGTCTTTGCGACATCGGCGCCGATCGGCGTGGCGAGCTTTTCCGGGCGTACGGAAAGATTGGTTTCGCTCCCGGCGATGCGGCGAACGACGTACGGCCGGGGGATCGAACCATCGCGCGCGGCCATCGCGCCGATCAGCGCCATGCGGAGCGGCGTGACGAGGAGCGAGGCTTGCCCGAAGCCGAGTTGCGCGAGGACGGAATCGCCGACTTCACTTCGCGCCGGTAAGCGGTCGCGTGCCGTTGGAAGATCGAAGGCGAGCGATTCCCCTAGGCCGAGCTTCGCTGCGTAATCGAACCAGCGCGCGCTGCCGAGATCGAGTGCGATCTTCGCGAAATCGACGTTGGAAGAGAGGGCGAACGCGCCCGTGAGATTTTGCGTTCCGGTAACTTCTTCTTCGTCGTTGCGTACCGTGAACGCGCCGACCGCGAGCCCGCCCGTGTCGGTAAACGTGCTTTCCGGCGTTACGATGCCCGCGTCGAGCGCGCTTGCGGCGGTAACGATTTTGAACGTCGAGCCCGGCGGATAGAGCCCGTTCGTCGCACGATCGAGGAGCGGGCTCGCACGATCCTTTGTAAGTTGCGAAAACTGTGTAGCGAGGCGATTGGGATCGAACGCGGGGACGCTCGCCATCGCGAGAACCGCGCCGGTCCGCGGATCGAGGACGACGCCCGCGCCACGTGGATACGCCGAGAGCGACGCGACGAGGGCGCGCTGGATGCGCACGTCGAGCGTCGTCACCACATCGGCCCCGCGCGGGAGCGTACGCGGCCCGAAGAACGCGATCGCCTGCGCGAACGGATCGTTTGCCGGGCGTGCTGCGGAAAGCGCGCGATCGAAGGCATCCTCGATGCCGAACGTGCCGTACCGCGGCGACGAATAGCCGACGACGTGCGCGAACGCGGCGCCTTCCGGATACCGCCGTAGCCCGCCGCGCGAGACGGCAAGCACGGTGCCGTCGGAAGCGCGAATCGTTCCGCGCCGTTCGGCGAGTTGCGCGACGCGCGGATCGTGCCGATCGCTTGCGAGCCGCGGCGCGTCGACGACCTGTACGATCAGCTGACGGATCGCAAGCAAGGCGAACAGCGCCGTAAAGAGCGCGCTCGCTAAGCGAATCGCGCGATTCGTCAGTTGCGGTCGCTCGATCCCGCGTTCGGCCGTTCCCGTAAGAGCGTGAGGCCGGTCTCGGTACGCACGGCGAGATGGGCGCGTTCGGGCGTGTCGGCGATCGCCGTGTTGATCACGCTTTGCAGCGCGGGCTCCGAGAGGCCGTCCGCCGCGACGATCGCATCGACCCCAACTTCGTCGAGCAAACCATGCGCCACGTACTTCACGGCCGGTAAGGAGGCGAAGTATTTCTCTTCGTACGGGCCGTCGTGCCACGGGCCGCGTTTTCCAAAAACGGTAAGATGGAAATCCCAAGCGCAAAGTTGCCGTTCGTTCCATGCGAAGTGCCCGCGTACGCACGAGCGGCGGCAAATCGCGCACGTAGTCAACGGCTCGAGCGGATGCTCCAGCGCGTCGATCACATCTTCGGGCAAGTCATCCGGATTGAGCACGTCTTTTACCGTGATCGCATCGAGAGCATCGGTGCCGACCCAGCCGATGCGGCCGAGCATTTCGAGATCGCGCATCGAGGTGACGAACGCGCGCTCGTCTTCGGGCGGAAACGTTTGATCGACCCAGCCACCGATGTTATCCGCGGCGATGTTCACGCGTTGCCAACCATCGCCGAGCACGGCGCCGATCGGCGTCCACGCGAGCGGAACGAGCCATGCGGTGATTTGCCGATTCTTCGGCACGAGCGTCGTGACGAACGCGAGCGTCGAGCCGTTTCCCCCGAGAACGTACGCGCGCTTTGCCTGGGATTCTCCGGAGTCGTTCACGTTTGCCGAAATACGGTGCGGATGATGGGCGCGCCTACCGATGCCGTGCGCGTCACGTCGATGCGAGAAACCGGTCGATCTCGGCATGCGTCGGTTGCGGGGCCATCGCACCGCGAGCGGAAGCGACGATCGCACCCGCGGCGGCGCCGAAACGCATCGCCTCCGCAGGCGCGTCGCCGGAGAGCGATGCGTGGACGAACGCGGCGAGAAACGCATCTCCCGCACCGGTTGCATCGAGCGATCGGATCGCAAATGCCGCCGTGACCCCCGCGGTATACGCACGACGTTCGATCCGCGCGCACCAGCGCGCCCCGTTTGCGCCATCGGTGACGACGACGTTTCGCAAACCACGAAACCGTCGTGCGATCGCGACCGGATCCTCGGTGTCGAAAAGCCAGAGCGCCTCGTCGCGCGAGGCCTTCAGGATCGTCGCGGAAGGCATCGCTAGCGCGAGGATCGCGTCGCGCGCGATCGCGGGCTCGGGCCAGAACACATCGCGTCGATTGATGTCGAGCACGACCGGTATCGCGCGTTCCGTCGCGCGTCGTAGTGCCGTCGTCAGCGCATCGCGCGTGGGTCGCACCGCGAACCCGAGCGTGCCGAGCACGATCGCGCGAGCACAGTCGACGGCAGGATACACGTCGACCGGGCGCAGTTGCGTGTCGGCAAAACACGCCTGCGGCGGTTCGAATCCGACGAATCGTCGCTCGCCGTCGGCGTCGTTTTCCACGATCGCGGTGCGCGTCGCGATCCGCTCCGTCGCCGGAAGCAATCGGCACGCGCGCACATCGACGCCGGCGCGTTCGAGCGCCGTGCGAACGCAGGCACCGGCGTCGTCGTCCGCAATCGCCCCAACGAACGCCGCTTGGGTGCCGAGTTTCGCGAGCCCCGCCGCGACGTTTGCCGGGGCTCCGCCCGGTTCGCGCGCATCGCCGAGCCGATCGACGATCGCCTCACCGAGCGCCACGACACAACGGGACGCGCCGCGTTCGCCTGCCGGCGTGGGCTTTGCACGATCGATGGGTACGGGCGCTCCATGCATATGACTCTCCTCGTGGTCGACGCCACGTTTCCCGGTTCGTGCGATGTTCGCTGATTTCAACGCCGAGTTGCACGCGCTCGGCCTCGAACGCGGTCTTGCGATGGAGCATGCGCGACGCGTCGAGTACGCGCCCGTGCCCAGCGCTTCCGCGTGTACCGCTTGCGGTCGGGGGCTCGCCGATCTCCGCACGGAGCACGACGGACTCGCGACGATCGACACGCCCGTGTTGACCGATATGTTCGTCGTCCTGGTGGTCGGCGGATTACCCTACTGCACGCACGACGAAGCGTTTGCCGCGGCGGCCGCCGCAGGGTAGGTTCCGTGCAACGGTCGCGCGCTGAAGCCAGTCGCAGCGATGGTGATTCTGCAGCGCACGTATGCGAGTTTTCCGTGGTACGCACTGCCGGAAATGCGCGCGGCGACCGATGCATTCTACGCCGCGCTGCGCGAGCGATCGCTCGCGCGCGGGGTCGATCGTGCTCCCGAGACACTCGATCGCGAACGTCCGCACGGCACGGACGAAACGGGCGCGTGTTTTTTCACGCAAACGTGCGGCTACCCGCTCTTCACGACCGCCCGCAATCACTTTACGGTCCTCGGAGCGCCATGTTACGCGGCTCCGGGCTGCGAGGGGCCGCTCCATAAAAGCTTCATCATGGTGCGCGATGCGAGCGCGTACCGCGAGATCGCCGATCTCCATGATGCGCGCTTTGCCGTCAATGAAGCCGACTCTAACTCCGGTATGAATATCTCGCGACGGCTGTTCGCCGATCGCGCGCGCGATGGATCGTTTTTCGCGTCGGTCCGATTGAGTGGAAGTCACGTTCGAAGCGTCGAGCTGATCGCCGAAAAGGTCGTGGATGCGGCGGCGATCGACTGCGTCACCTATGCGCTACTCGCCCGCTATCGTCCGTCCGCCGTGCGTTCGCTACGCGCGATCGCAGAAACCGCGTCGTCGCCGACGCCACCGTTCGTCACGTCGGTTACGACGGACGATGCGACGACGCAGGCCTTACGCGCGGCGTTGCACGATGTCGTTTCGATGGCACGTTACGCGACGGTTTGCGATGCGCTTCTGCTCGCGGATGTCGCGCCGTGCGACGAGCGCGCATACGCGATCGTGATGGCGTACGAACGGGAAGCCGCAGCGCGCGGCTATCGGACGCTACGTTAGGCGCGGACGTTCGCGGCCTGATACTCCTGGAGCGAGCGCGGCGGCCCGGCGATGCTGCCCAAAGCCTCGGCGAGCGCCCGCGCGGTGTCGAGCGAGGTGAGACACGGAATGAACGCTTCCACCGCCGCACGACGGATACGATAGCCGTCCGTGAGTTCGCGAGAGCCCGCTGCGTCGTTCAAGACGAGGTCGACCGTGCGGGCGGCGATCGCATCGAGAACCGTCGGCGCCGTACCGCCGATCTTGTCGACGGATTCGCACGGGATTCCGGCCGCTTCGAGCGCGTTCCGCGTACCGGGCGTCGCGACGAGCGTGAAGCCGAGCTCGCGATAGCGCGCGAGGACGTCCATGCCGTCGTGCTTTTCCGAATCGGCAAGCGAGACGAGGAGGCGCCCACCCTGTTGCGGCAGCCGGAATCCCGCGGCGATGAACCCCTTGCGGAGCGCGCCCGCGTAGGTTGCGTCGATCCCGAGGACTTCGCCCGTCGATTTCATTTCGGGCCCGAGGATCGTCTCGACGCCGCGCATTTTCGCAAACGAGAAAACGGGGACTTTCACCACCGTGTAGTTCGGCTTCGGGCGTAATCCCGTGCCGAAAGGCATGTCGCGGAGCCGTTCGCCGAGCGCGATACGCGTGGCGGCCGCAACGAGGTTGATCCCGGTCGCCTTCGAGATGATCGGCACGGTGCGGCTCGCGCGCGGATTCGCCTCGATGATGTAGAGCGCGCCTTCGTGGATCACGAACTGGATGTTGATGAGTCCGCGGATCCCGAGCTCGTGTGCGATCGCTTTCGTTACTTCGACGATGCGCGCTTCCATCGCATCGCCGACGCTCTGCGTGGGGAAGACGCTGATCGAATCGCCCGAGTGGATCCCGGCTCGTTCCACATGTTCGAAAATACCGGGCACGAGGATATCGGTGCCGTCGTACGCGGCATCGACCTCGACTTCCATGCCGCGCAGATATTTGTCGACGAGCAGCGGAGCGGATGGGACGATCGGTGGTGCCGACTCGACGTAGCTTGCGAGCTGGCCCTCGTTGTACACGATTTCCATACCGCGGCCACCGAGCACGTACGACGGGCGGACGAGCACTGGAAAGCCGAGTTCGCGCGCGATCGCCCGCGCTTCGCGGAAGGTTTTCGCGGCGCGGCCCTGCGGGCGCGCGACGCCGAGACGCGTGAGCGCCTCATCGAACTTCTCGCGATCTTCCGCCATATCGAGCGAGGCGCGATCGCTGCCGACGATGCGCACGCCGCGTTCGGTGAGCTCCGCCGCGAGATTGATCGCGGTCTGTCCGCCGAACGCGAGCATAACGCCGCGAGCGTTCGTCGCGTCGTAGGTCGCCTGCACTTCGTCCGCGCCCGGCGGCTCGAAGACGAGCACGTCCGAGATGTCGAAGTCCGTCGACACGGTCTCGGGATTGTTGTTGATGACGACGGGCGAACGGCCCGCTTCGCGCAGCGCCCACGCCGCATGCACGCACGAATAATCGAACTCGATCCCCTGGCCGATGCGGATCGGGCCGCTACCGACGACGATCACCGCCTCGCGTGCGGGCACCCGCATCTCGTCGCTCTCGTCGTGCGAGAGATAATAGTACGGCGACCGCGCCGGAAATTCGGCGGCTGCCGTGTCGACCATGCGAAACGCCGGCTTCGCATGGGGCGGACGCACGCCCGTAAGCGACATGATGCCCTTGGTCGAATAGCCGTTTTGGCGCGCGAGGCTTACGGCTTCGGCATCGCTCGGGTTCGCGCGGAGGCGTTCTTCGATCGCGATGAGCTCTTCGAATTCCCACAGCCAAAACCGGTCGATGTCGGAGAGGCGATGGATCTCCTCGATGTCGCCGTGGCGGCGGATCAGTTCGCAAACCGCGAACAAGCGCTCGTGCGTCGGCACCCGTAAGGTGCGCGCGAGCGACTCATCGCTCCAGGCGCGGAACGGCTCGGAGGTCAGCGTCTCGATCTTGAGATCGAGACCGCGGATCGACTTCATCAACGCGGCGCCGAACGTGCGCCCGATGCCCATCGCTTCGCCGGTCGATTTCATCTGCGTGCCGAGGCGCGTGTCCGCAAGCGGAAACTTGTCGAACGGCCAGCGTGGAAATTTCACGACGCAGTAATCGAGCGTCGGTTCGTAGGCCGCTTTGGTACGGCCCGTGACGGGATTTTCGATCTCATCGAGCGTCGCGCCGAGCGCGATCTTCGTCGCGATTTTCGCGATCGGATAGCCCGTCGCTTTGGACGCAAGCGCCGACGACCGAGACACGCGCGGGTTCACTTCGATGATGTTGTAGCGTCTCTCGGTCGGGTGCAGCGCAAACTGGATGTTGCAACCGCCCTGTACGTCGAGCGCCCGGATCACGTTGATCGACGAGGTTCGGAGCATCTGGTAATCGTCGTCGGAGAGCGTCTGCGACGGCGCGACGACGATCGAGTCGCCCGTGTGCACGCCGACCGGATCGATATTCTCCATATTGCAAACGATGATGCAGTTATTCGCGCGATCGCGAAGGACTTCGTACTCGACTTCTTTCCAACCGAAGAGCGAGGTTTCCACGAGCGCCTGATTGATCAAGCTCGCTCCGATGCCGGAAGCGAGGGTCGCGCGCAACTCGGCCTCGGAATCGACGCGCCCGCCGCCCGTACCGCCGAGGGTATATGCGGGGCGCACGATGAGCGGATACCCGTGGTCGCGCGCGAACGCGACGCCCGACTCCACATCGGTGACGACGATCGACGGCGGAACGGGCTCGCCGATTTCGATCATCTTGCTCTTGAACCGCTCGCGATCTTCGGCCAAGCGGATCGTGTCGATCGGCGTGCCGAGCGATTCGACGCCGTATTTTTCGAGGATTCCCGCTTCGGCGAGCTCGACTGCGAGATTGAGACCCGTCTGGCCGCCGAGGGTCGGTAAGAGCGCATCGGTCTTCTCGCGCGCGATGACCGCTTCGAGCGAAGCCACGGTCAGCGGCTCGAGATAGACGGCGTCCGCAACCTCCGGATCCGTCATGATCGTCGCGGGATTCGAGTTGACGAGGACGACGCGGTGGCCTTCCTCGCGCAGCGCGCGACACGCCTGCACGCCTGCATAATCGAATTCCGCTGCCTGTCCGATAACGATCGGACCGGAACCGATCACTAATATATTGCGTCGAGCCACAACACGACTGCTTCGCCGATCGACGGCGCGTTTCCGTCAGACGAGCGCTTCGGGAATCGTTTCCGGTTTCGCAAGCAACGTTCGTACCGCACCGATGAAGTCGCTCTCGAGGTATGGTTTCGCGATCGTCGCCTGGCAGGCGATCGCGATGTCGCGCGTTTGGCTCGCGATGCAGATCGTCGCCACACCGTAATCGATCCCGCGGAGCTGGTTCGGATTGCAGTGCTCCGCGCGTGCCACGGCATCGATGTCGATCACGACGAGTCGCGCTTCCGCGCGCTCGACCGCGGTCGGTATTTGCGTGAGGCGGCGGATCACGCGCGTGCGGAAGCCGTTTTCGCGCAACGCTTGCGCCGCGGACGACGCGACATCGCCGGTCGGATCGACGACGACGATCGTCGGCATGAGCGTCGCCTGCGGCTGCATGCGTTGCGGCAGACGCACGGTGAACATCGTACCGCCGCCATCGCGATCGTCGACCGTGACCGTGCCGCCGTGTTGTTCCGCGATCGCGCGCACGAGATAGAGCCCGAACCCCGTTCCGGTGATCTTCGACGCTTGCGCGTTCGAGGCGCGCGCGAATCGCTCGAAGACGTACTGTTTCTCGTTTTCCGGAATACCGATCCCACGATCCGCGATCGTGACGGTGACATAGCGTCCGTCGGCACCGAGCGCGACCTCGACGGGTTCGCCCTTTGGCGAATATTTAATCGCATTGGAAATGAGGTTCTCAAAAACCTGACGCAGCCGCGACGCATCGCCGAATCCGTTGACCCCACGCTCGGGGCTCTCGAAGCGGATCGTGCGCTCGTCGCGATGCTGTGCGATCGCGTCGGCGACGATCGCGCGAAACTCGACGGGCTCGACCTCGACGTCGAGATCGTTCCGTTCCAAGCGCGCGAGCGCGAGCGTATCGTTTGCAAGGGCCGTCAGGCGTTGCGTTGCCTTCAGAATCGCGCGCATCGCGAAGGAGGCATCCTCGCCCGCGAGCGCCCCTTCTTCCACGAGTTCGGCGTAGCCCATGATCGTCGTGAGCGGATTTTTCAAATCGTGCGCCAGCATGGCGATAAGATCGCTCTTCGTCTGATTGATCTCGCCGATCGCTTCGCGGCGTGCGCTCAATTCGTCGTAAAGCGCGACGTTGTAGGTCGCGGCGACGAACGTTTCCGCAAAGAGCTGCATCGCGTACATGTCGTTTTGCGTCGCGCGTTCCTCATCGATGTCGTTGATGTCGACGATCAGCGAGCGTCGCCCCACGTGCAACGAGGGCACGGCGAACGCCGCGCGTCCCTCACGCTGATCGAACGCGACGCCGCCGCCGCGCATGGCGACTTGCAGCAGCCCGTCGTCGCCCGCATCTTCGTGGATCGTCGCTCGTGCATCGAACACGCGCTTGACGCCCGCGAGCATCACCGATTCCAAATCGTCGCTTGAAAACGTCGCGAACATCTCGCGCACCACGGCGAGGAGCGCGTCGAGCGTCGATTTCTCGGCAGCGAGTTCGCCTTCGCGCCGCACGGTTTCGGAAACGTCGCGCTCGATCGAAATCCAGTGCGTGAGCGTGCCTGCCGCATCGAAGACCGGGCGCGCATCGATCTCACCCCAATACGGCGAGCCATCGGCATGACACATTTCGAGTCGCGTGCGCACGGGCGTGCCGCGCGCGATCGTTTCGTGCAGCATGTCGAGATCGGCTTGCGAAGCGCTCGTGACGCGCAGCGGCTCGCGCAGTAACTCTTCGGTCGTGAATCCGGACGAACGTACGGCGGCTGCGTTGACGTACATCGCGCGCCCGTTACGCCGCCGACCCGTGGGATCGATCGCAAAGACGATGACGCGATCGTTCGCTTCGTCGACCGCCGTTCGAAGCGCGATAAGATTTTCGTTTTGCTTGCGCCGTTCGCTGACATCGCGGCCTACGGCAACCCAGCCGCTGCGCGATCCATCCGCATCGGCGATCGGGCGGCCATACATTTCGACGTGGAATGCCGTACCGTCGCGACGATAGGCGAGGAACGTGCTGCCGGCGGGTTTGCCGTTCCCGATATCTTTCGCGATTTGCCCGATCACCGCGCGGTCCGTACCGGGGCCGTAGAAGATCGCGGGCGAGCGGCCGACGATCTCTTCGAGCGCGTAGCCGAATTCCGCGAGATACGCGCGATTCGCATAGGTGATGAGCGGCCCGCCGGCTGCAACCGGCGTCGTGTCGGTCATCATCACGAGATCGCCCGCGTTGTCGAGTGCGGTCGCGAGCATCAACATCGTACGCTCGCGTTCGCGATCGATCGTAATATCGCGACCGACGGCGAAGATACCGACGACGCGCCCTTCGACGACGATCGGCACCGAGCGGCCGCTCATCAGCACGCGTTTTCCACCTGCCCCGACGAACGTCGTGTCGAACGTCGCATCGTCGCCCGCGAGCAACGCCGTAAACGTCCGGTCCCCGTCCGCGGCTTCGGCGTTGACGAGGACATCGCGGATCGAGCGGCCGGCGACTTCGGCGTTCGTGCGGCCGAGCATCGTGCGCGCGGCATCGTTCGCAAGCTCGATGCCGCCGTCGACGTCGAGCATGAAAATCGCGTCCGAATTACGATCGAAAAGGGAGCGAAAGCGCTCGCGCTCCGCGAGAACGGTTACTTCGAAGGGGCGCACGACGAGCCGCCATGCGATCCAAATGCCCGCGAGTAAAAAGAAAAACGCGGCGATCAGACTTCCGGTAAAACGTTGGCGTCGTACGCCATCCCGCTCCACGCGATCCCGCACTTCGGCATCCAGGTTCGCGAGCATCGGGAGGCGCCGCGTGAGGAATGCCTCGCGCGCGAGCGCGCTCGCGCCCGGAGCGATCGCGGCGCGCGCGCTCGCAACGTATTCTTCGACGAGGCGCGTCAGGGGGATATCGTCGCTACGGGTATCGAGCAACCGCTGCGCGTCGATGAAGTCCCGCGCGTTCCGTTCGAATTCGCGCCGCGCTTCGGCCGGATTCGTTCCGGCGTACACGACGTCGAACGCGATCAGCTGCGAAAACATCCGCTGCTTGCCGGAGCGATCGACGAGTTGGTTTTCGTCCGCATAGCTCGCGACGATCGCCGTCATGACCGTCGCCAGGAGCGCGACGAGCATGGTCAAGAGAGCTGCCGCTTTGAGCGCCGGCGATCGTCGCGGGCCGCGCGATTTCGCAGATGCCTGCTGTTGGTCGTCCATGACCGGTGATTCGGGTTTCGGCGACCTCGCGCGAAATGCATCGCGCTCGCCTGCGATCGGAGGTCGCTCTAGGGCGCGAGCCGTTCGATCTTCCACGCGGCGGTTCCGATCGCGCGCCGGTAGACGATGCGATCGTGCACGCGGTTTCGGCGTCCCTGCCAAAATTCGAAGCGCTGCGGGTTCACGCGAAAACCGCCCCAATGCGGCGGGCGCGGCACGTCACCCGGGAAGCGCGCATCCGCTTCGGCCATTTGCGCTTCGAGTTCCGCGCGATTCGCGACGACCGCGGATTGGTGCGAGGCCCATGCCGAAAGCCGATGGCCGCGCGGGCGTTTCGCGAAATATTCGTCGGATTCGTCCGCCGAGAGCCGACCGATCGGCCCTTCGATGCGAATCTGGCGTTCGAGCGCTCCCCACCAGAAGAGCAACGCCGCGCGTGGCGTGTACCCGATCTCGTGACCTTTGAGGCTTTCGTAATTGGTGAAAAACGTGAAGCCGCGTTCGTCGTATCCACGCAAGAGCACGACGCGCGAACTCGGCTGCCCGTCGATTCCGACGGTCGCCACGCTCATCGCATTCGGTTCGACGATGCCTTCGGTTCCGAGCGCCGCATCGAGCCACAGGCGGAACTGGTCGACCGGATTTGCGGCGACATCCTCGACATCGAGCGACGCTTTTTCATATGAGACACGGAGATCGCGTACGTCCATATGCGTTCTGACTACGGAAAGCGCCCGAGCGTGGCAAAACCGAGCACGGCCATGACGACGATGCCACCGCCCGCGAGGGCGAATGCGAGCGAAGCGTCGACGTTTTTCTTCTCCCACACGGTCTCGCGAACGAGCCGCGCGAGCGCGCCCTGCAAATCGCTCGCATCGGTCGCGCGCCGATAATCGCCGTGCCCCGCTTCCGCGACCGAGCGCAGGGCTTGTTCGTCGATCTGGGCTTCTTCCAACGTGCCGGGAATGATGCCGCCGTTTTGCGTTCCGATGCCGACCGTGAAGATCCGAATCCCCGTGGCGCCGATTTGCGGCGCGGCATCGAGCGGAGAAGCGCCACTGTTGTTGACCCCGTCGGTCAGAAGCACGATCGCGCGCGCGCCTTTCTGCGGGAGGAGGCGCGCCGCCCCGAGTAGTGCATCGCCGATCGCCGTGCCGCCGTTCGGCGGCGGAACGAGTGCGAGCGAGGCGAGGGCTTGCTCGCGATCCTCGATCGGCGTTTGCACCACGATCGCGCTCGAGGAAAACGCGACGATGCCGACGCGCGTCCCCGCGGGCAAAGCATCGATGTAGCCGCGAACGGCCGCTTTCGCGGCTTCGCTGCGCGATGGCGCGATATCGGTAGCGCGCATCGAACCCGAGGTGTCGATACACAGCACGATCGTGGCATCGCGCGTCGGAACGCTTGCCGAAACGCGAGGCCCGGCGAGCGCCGCAGCGAGCGCGAAGATCCCGAACACGAACGCTCCCGCGAGCACGCGTTCGAGCGGCACGCGCCGCCGTGCGATGCGCTCGACGAACGCGAGATCCGAGTACGCGAGCGCCTGCGCTTGCGCGCGACGATCGACGAGCCGCATGGCGATGACGGTGAAGAGCGCGACGACGAGCGCGAGGATGACGAACGCGGGATGCGCGGCGCTCATGCGAGATCGAATGCCGCGAGCAACGAACGCACGCCGTTCGTCTCATCGAGCGTGCCGATCCGAAAGCCCGCGCGTTCGAGCATCGCATCGATCGCCCGGTCGCGCGCCTGCGATTCCACGACGAGCCGCTTCGCGATCCGTTTGTCGACGAAAACCCGCGCGCTGCGCCCGCTCTCCGCATCGCGGAGATGCACGAACCCGCGCAAGGGGAAATCGTCGCGCCACGGATCGCGCGCGACGAGTGCCGTCGTGTCGCATCGCGCGGAAACGCTTGCGAGCAATGCCGCATCCGTCGGTCGTAACCAGAAGAAATCGGAAACGAGTAAGAGCGCGGCACCACGCGGAGCGACCGTCGCCGCGACGCGGAGATCCTTACGGATGTCGTCCGTTGCGTGAAGTGCGCGGAGCGCACGTGCCGCGCGTGCCCCGCGTCCCGGAGCCGTCGCAAATGCGCCGTTCGCGATGCGCGCAGCGCGGTCGTCGGGGCCGAGCGTCGCCTCCCAGGCGTCGGCCGCTTCGCGCGCGGCGAGGCGCAGGAGACGTTTGCGGCCGAGCCGGAGCGCGGGCGAATCGTGCACGAGCGTCACGAACGCGAGCGCATCTTCTTCGAGATACGAACGCGACTGGAGCGTGCCCGTGCGGGCGCTTGCCGCCCAATCGATCCGGCGTGGATCGTCGGTTGCGGTATACGCGCGCAACTCCGCAAACGCGAGGCCGTCCCCGCGGCGCGATGCGATACGCCCCTCGCCGCGAAACGGCGCGCGTTTGCGCCTGCCGCGTAAGAGTGCATCGCGCAACGTCACGGCGCTTTGATGCTCGCGATCGCGTCGCGCACGATCGCTTCCGGGTCGATCTCTTCGGTCGCGGCGCGATACGAGAACGCGATGCGGTGCCGGAGTGCACCGGGCGCCGCATCGCGCACGTCGTCCGGCGTCACGAAGTTGCGCTCGTCGAGCAATGCGTGCGCGCGGGCGAGTGCGGCGATCGCGAGTGCGGCGCGCGGGCTCGCGCCACGATCGACATACGGATTCGGCACGCGTGTGGCGCGGACGATATCGACGAGATAGTCGCGCACGCGCGCATCGATGTGCATCGCGCGCGCTTGCGCCCGCCAGGCGACGACGTCGGCGAGCGATGCGACGCCGTTCGGAAGCGCGGGCTCGGCACCGGCGAAGCGCTCGACGATCGTAAGCTCTTCTTCGCGCGTTGGATAATCGACCAAAAGCTTCACAAGAAAGCGATCCATTTGCGCGAACGGTAAAGCATACGTGCCTTCACCGTCGACCGGATTCATCGTTGCGAGGACGACGAACGGATCGGGAAACGCGAGCGTGTCCGGACCGATCGTGGCATGCCGTTCTTGCATCCCCTCGAGCAACGCCGATTGCACTTTCGCGGGCGCGCGATTGATCTCGTCCGCGAGCACGACGTTTGCGAAGATCGGCCCTTTCACGGTCGAGAACGTGAGCGTCTTCTGATCGTAGACGCGCGTACCGACGATGTCGCCGGGTAAGAGATCGGGCGTGAACTGGATACGCTTGAACGCGCCGCCGACCGCCGATGCAAGGGCGCGGCATGCGAGCGTCTTTGCAAGGCCGGGCGGGCCTTCCAGCAAGATGTGACCGCCTGCGACGAGTGCGAGCACCAGGCCCTCGACCACGGTTCGCTGACCGACGATGGTGCGCGAAAGCGCGCTTGCGAGCGCGGACGGGCGAACCGCCGCCGAAACGAAATCCGTCACGCGCGCACCTTCGGCGATACGCGGCCGGCTACTTGCGGCCGATCGTCGATCATGCGGAGTGCGCGAGCTCGTCGACGGCGATCACCACCGCATCGATTCCAGCTGGAAGATCGGCGTCGGATGCGAACGCCGCGCGTTCCGCCGCGATGAGCGCGCGCCGCAACGCGACGTCGCTCGTGTGCGCGAGCGCGTCGCGAAGCGTCCTGCCCGAGGCGACGCCCGCGAGTGCGAAAAGTTGCGTGCGCACCTCGACGGCATCGCCGCGCGCGCGCGTGCGTCGCACGGCGGCGGCGGCACGGAGCACGCGATCGCGCGCCGTGACGACGGGTTCGGTAGCGACGGGCTTCGTTACGAGCGGCGGCACGACGGGTACGGGTTTCGGCCGTCGCATCCGGCGCGCGAATTTTTGGCGTGCGAGCAATAGTATCGCGAGCGCGACCGCAGCGGCCACGCCAAGACTCCAGCCGATGCGCGCGAGCAACGCGCGATTGGCTTCGGCGACACGCTCCGCAACGCTCGGCCCGACGACGACCACGCGCGCCGCGCCCGCGGCATAGCGAAACGCTTTGTTCTTCTGGGGATCGATGGCATCGACGTGCGCGTTGCTGAGTGTGACGATCCCCGGCCGATCGGCGACGAGCGCGAGGTCCTCCGTGAAATCCGATCCACCGGCGGAAACGCTGCTGGTATGGCGTTCGTCCGCGACGATCTGGGCGCCGGTGATATCCGGCAGGATCACCATCGCCGCCACATCGATTCCCGGCTCCCGGATGTGCACGTGCAAACGCACGTGGAACGGCATGCGAACGGCGACCGAAGCGCGATCGGGGCGAAGCGAGATCGCCTCGACGTGCACGCGCGGCAGCGTTTGCGCGGAAGCATGTGTCGCGACGAGCGTAGCGCTTGCGGCGAGCGCCGCGACTAGCGCGTGTGGAGCGAGCCGAGCCATTCCGCGAACAAGTAGCGGGCGTCGTAGGGTCCGGGCGATGCTTCGGGATGGAACTGCACGCCCGCGATCGGCATCGTCTTATGACGGAAACCTTCGTTCGTGCCGTCGTTGAGGTTGACCATCGTCGCTTCCAGATCGCCCGGGAGCGTTGCGCCATCGACCGCATAGCCGTGGTTGTGCGCGGTAACGAGCACCTCGTTCGAGCGTAGGTCCTTGACGGGCTGGTTGCCGCCACGATGGCCATAGGGCAACTTATACGTCGTCGCGCCACAGGCGAGCGCGAGCAGCTGGTGCCCGAGACACACGCCGAACATCGGCACGCGGCCTTTCAGTTCGCGGAGCACGGCGATCGTCTCGGGAAGATCGGTCGGGTCGCCCGGCCCGGGTGAGATGACGACGGCATCCGGCGAGAGCGCCTCGATCTCGGCGCTCGTCGCGGAAAATGGCAGCACGGAAACGCGCGCTCCGCCCGCTTCCAAATCGCGGATGATCGCGCGCTTGACGCCGCAGTCGAGCAGCACGACGCGCGAGCCGAACGCTTGCTGCGGCGCGTTGCTCGCAGACTGCATCGCGAAGCGGCGCGCTTCGTCCGCATCGCTCATGCTCGCGACGAGGCCCTTGGTCGTAAAGGTCCGCACGTATCGCGCGAGCGCACCGTCGGCATCCGCGATCGCGGCTTCACCGACCGCGATCGCCGCCGCGATCGTGCCGTGTTCGCGCAGCGCGATCGTGAGCGCGCGCGTGTCGACGCCGACGATCGTACGGATAGCGTGCTCTTCGAGCCACGAGCCGAGATCGGTCGTCGCGGCGAAGTGCGATGGCCGCCGCGCGAGCCGCTTCATCACGGCGCCGGCGACGCACGGACGCGGGTGCTGCGAAGCCGTTCCCGAGATGCCGTAGTTACCGATGAGCGGGTACGTGAACGACAGGATCTGTCCCGCGTACGATGGATCGGTCAGCGCTTCTTCGTAGCCCGTCATCCCGGTGAAGAACACGGCTTCGCCGAGCGCGATGCCCTCCGTCGCGAGGCCTTCGCCATCGAAGCGCGTGCCATCCGCGAGCAGTAAGGTTGCCGGTTGTCGTTTCGTCATCGTGCGATTGCCGTTCGTGGAAAGATTTGACCGTCGTGAAAGGCGATCGCGCCCGCAACGATGGTAGTGGTGACGCGGCGCGGGAGCGTCATCCCGTCGAACGGCGTATTTTTGCCTTTCGAGAAAAAGCGTTTCGCGTCGACCGTCCACGGCCGCTCGGCGAAGATCGTGATATCCGCGGGCGCGCCGATTGCGAGCGTGCCCGCATCCAGGCCGAGGAGCCGCGCGGGATTGAGCGCGCCCATCGTGATGAAGCGATCGAGCGAGAGATCGGGCAGCGCGTACGCGTATGCGCCGAGCGCGACTTCGAGGCCGGTAAAGCCGACCGGAGCTTGCGAGAGCAGCTGCGCTTTCTCGTCGAGCCCGTGCGGCGCGTGATCGGTTGCGAACACGTCGATGTCGCCCGAGCGCACGGCCGCGCGCAATGCCGCGGCATCGTGCTCTTCGCGTAGCGGCGGCGCGACTTTCGCATCCGCGCGGTAATCGTCGAACCGGTCGTCGCAGAGCACGAGGTGGTGCGGCGTCACCTCGCACGAGGCGCGTACGCCGCGGCTACGCGCATAGCGCATGAGATCGAGCGAGATCGCGGTCGAAAGATGCGCGATGTGCCAGGCCTTCCCGGTGTCGTGCGCGATCAGAAGATCGCGCGCGACGACGATGTCTTCGGCGAGGCCGGGGCTGCCATCGAGGCCGAGGCGCGCGCTATGCACGCCTTCGTGCATCACGGCCGCGCCATGCAGATCAATATCGATACAATGTGAGATGAACGGTTGCGGCAGGTCGCATGCGTACTGCGCGGCGTTGCGAAGGATACGCGGGCTTGCAACCGTCGTACCGTCGTCGGAAAACGCTACGGCGCCGGCCTCGGCGAGCTTGTGATACGGCGCCAGTTCTTCGCCCTTGCGGCCTTTGGTGAGTGCCGCGATCGGCACCACACGCGCGAGCCCCGCGACGTCCGACCGACGCGCGATTTCGCGCAACAGCGTCGGCGAATCGAGCGCGGGCTCGGTGTTCGGCATGCAAGCGACGGTGGTGAAACCGCCCGCCACGGCTGCCGCCGCGCCGGTTGCGATCGTCTCTTTATGCGTCTGTCCGGGCTCGCGCAAGTGCACGTGCATGTCGACGAATCCTGGTGCGACGATGCAGTTCGTCGCATCGACGACCGCTTCGCCCGGGCGCGCTGCGAGATGTTCGCCGATTTCGGAAATACGACCGTCGCTGACGCGGATATCGCGGAGCGCGTCGAGCCCCTCGGAGGGATCCACAACGCGGCCACCGCGGATCAAAAGCGCGCTCATGCCGCCCGCGTTCCGGCGAGAAAATCGAGGACCGCCATGCGCACGAACACGCCGTTGTTGACCTGCTGCACGTAGCGCGAACGGGGATCGGCGAGCACGTCGTCCGTGAGTTCGATCCCACGATTGTACGGCCCGGGGTGCATGATGACGGCGTGCGCGGGTAAGCGCGCGGCGCGGGTGGCATCGAGTTGATAGCGTGCGGTGTAATCATCGAGCGCGGGAAGCAATGCGGCCGTGGTGCGCTCGCGTTGGATGCGCAGCATCATGATCGCATCGAGCGATGGCAACACGGCGTCCAGATCGCGTGCGATGCGCACGCCCGCTCGACCGAAGCTCTCGGGTAAGAGCGTCCGCGGCCCGACGAGCGTGATCTCGATGCCCAGCGCGCGCATACCGACGATGTTCGATCGCGCGACGCGCGAATTCACGATATCGCCGACGATTGCGACGTGCAAGCCTGCGAAGCGCCCGTACTCCGTTTTCAGGGTGAGCAGATCGAGCAGTGCCTGCGTCGGATGCGCGTGGCGCCCGTCCCCCGCGTTCACGACGCTTCCATCGAACACGTCGGCGAGGCGTCGTGCGAAGCCGGATTCCGGATGGCGCACGACGATGACGCGCACGCCGATGCCGGCGAGGGTCAGCGCGGTATCGGCGATCGTTTCGCCCTTCCCGAGACTCGATGCGCCCGGGGTAAACGTGATGATGTCGGCGCCGACGCGCTGCTCGGCGAGCGTGAACGAAGTGGCCGTACGCGTCGACTGTTCGAAGAACAAATTCAAAACCGGCACGCCCGCGAGCAGGTCGCGCGCGGGAGCGGCGCTGCGAAATCGCTGCGCCCGATCCAGGACCGCTTCCAGTTCCTCGTGCGTGAGGCTATCGACGTCGATCAGGCTACGCGGCGCCACGATCCTCTTCGGTCAGGATGACGATATCGCTCGCAGAACGCGTTGCGGCGAGCGTAACGCGGACGTGTTCGCGGCGGCTCGTCGGGACGAGCTTGCCGATCACGTCGGGTTGCACGGGCAGCTCGCGCAGGCCGCGATCGACGAGCACCGCAAGACGGATCGCACGCGGGCGTCCGAGATCGGTGACCGCATCGAGTGCGGAGCGAACGGTGCGCCCGGTGAAGAGCACGTCGTCTACGATGACGACGGTGCGGCCGGTGATCTCGTGGCGGATCTCCGACTCCGGCAATTCGCGCGCCGCATCGTCGTCGCGATACAAGTTGATGTTGAGAAACCCGAGCGCGGGCGCCTCACCCGTGATCTCGGCGATCTTCTCCGTTAGGCGCCGCGCGAGCGTTTCACCGCCGCGGCGGATGCCGAGTAAGAGAAGCCCGGTTTGGGCGTCTTCGGGTTCGATGATCTGATGGGCCATCCGCGCGATGGCTCGGTCGATCGCATCGGCCGACATCAGGGTGCGCGCTTTGGCTACGAGGGAACTCGTCACGATTCTCGCGATGTTCGCAGAATCGCCGAACGGTGCCTTTTACGCATCGCCGAGTACCGTAAGCGCATCGGTAACGCGTGCGAGTTGGGCGCGATAGTCATCGCATTTCGCGCGCTCTTTTTCCACGACTTCCGGTTTCGCGCGGCTGGTAAATTCCGCGTTTGCGAGTTTCGCCTCACCGCGTGCGATTTCGGCAACGAGCTTCGTACGCTCGCGCGTGTAGCGCTCGCGCAGGACGGCCGCCGGCGCATGCATCTCGATCGCTTTGAGGATCGCCGCGATATCGTCGTCGCCGGTGCCCCGTGCTGCATCGATCGTGACGAGCGCGTTCGCTTGCGATTCGAGTTGCTCGCGCAAGTCGTCGCGCATCGGCGGGGCGAGCAGCTCGAGCTTGTCCTTCGGGTGTAAGCCGAACTCGGCGCGGGCGTTGCGCAGTTCGTCGATCTTCGCGATGACGCGCTCGAAATCGGCGGCATCGCGTTCGAAGCGGCCGTTCGGGCCATCGTACCAGGCGAGATCCTGGAACGGATCGGGCCACGATGCCGTCACGATCGTCTCGCCGTCGTGCGGAAGCGCGAGCCAAATCTCTTCGCTCACGAACGGCGCGATCGGATGGAGCAGGCGCACGAACGTGTTCAACGCATACGCGAGCACTGCGGCGCGCGTCGCCTTTGCCGACGGGGCTTTGGTCGCTTCGAGATAGCGATCGCAGTAGAGGTTCCAACCGAACGCGAGCAGCGAATCGACCGCGATGCCGAATTCGTACGCGTCGAATGCATCCGTCACCGTGGCGACGGTGCGATAGAGCTGCGTGAGGATCCAACGATCGGCGATCGTCAGCGTTTCGAGCGGCGGCAGCGTGGACGCACGCGGCAAGCCCTCCGGTAACGACGTGACGAAGCGCGTCGCATTCCAGAGCTTGTTTGCGAATTTTCGCGCCTCGTCGCACTTTTGCTCGTCGAAGCGCAGCTCTTGCGATTCGAGCCGCATCTGCTTCATGATGCCGAAGCGCGTTGCGTCCGCGCCGTACTTCTCGATCAGGCCGATCGGATCGATCACGTTGCCGAGCGATTTCGACATCTTGCGACCTTGCAGATCGAAGACGAGCGGTGCGACGAACACGTCGCGGAACGGGACATCGCCCGCGAAATGCAAGCCGAGCATCACCATGCGCGCGACCCACAGGAAGATGATCTCGCGCCCGGTGACGAGCGTTTGGTTCGGATACCAGTGCGCGCGCTCGGGCGTCTCCTCCGGCCACCCGAGGATGGAAAACGGCCAGAGCGCGCTCGAAAACCACGTATCGAGTGTGTCCGTATCGCGGCGCAAGTCCTCGTGTCCGAAGCGTTCGCGCGCGATCGCGCGTGCTTCTTCTTCGGTCAGCGCGACGACGATGTCGTCGTTCGGGGTGTACCAGACGGGCAGCTGATGGCCCCACCACACTTGCCGCGAGACGTTCCAATCGCGGATGCCCTCGAGCCCAGCGGCGAACGTGCGCCCGAAGCGCTCCGGGACGAACCGTACGCGCCCCGCGCGATAGGCTTCGAGCGCGGGTTGCGCGAGCGGCTGCATCGTGCAGAACCACTGCAACGAGAGCAACGGCTCGACGACATCGCCCGAACGCGAACTGATCGGCACCGTGTTTTGATGCGCATCGGCTTTGACGAGCAAGCCCGCCGCATCGATGTCCGCGACGATCGCGGCGCGTGCGATAAAGCGATCCATGCCGACGTAGCGGCCCGCATCGGCGCAGAGCTTGGCATCGAAGTCGATCGCGCTCGGCATCGGGAGCCCGTGCCGAACGCCGATCTCGTAATCGACGATATCGTGGCCGGGCGTGATCTTGAGCGCGCCCGTCGCAAAGCTCGGATCGACCGCGCTATCGGCGATCACCGGCACCGGCCGATCGAAGATCGGCAGCAATACATGCGTGCCGATGAGCGCGCGGTAGCGTTCGTCCTCGGGGTGCACCGCTACCGCGACGTCTGCGGGAATCGTCTCCGGGCGCGTGGTTGCGACGACGATGCCGGGGCCGCCATCGGCACTGCGGTAGCGCACGTACCAAATCGTGCCCTCGCGCGGTTCGCTTTCGACTTCCGCATCGGAGAGCGTCGATTTCGCGCTCGGGTCCCAATTGATCAGCCGCGTGCCGCGATAGATCAGGCCCTCTTCGTAGAGCCGCAAGAACACGGTGTTCACCGCATGCGAGAGCGCCGGGTCCATCGTAAACCGGTCGCGCTCCCAATCCGGACCGAAACCGAGGAGGCGGAACTGATCGTAGATGATGCCGCCATATCGCGCGCGCCATTCCCACGCGCGCGCGAGAAACGCTTCGCGCCCGAGGCTATCGCGCGTGATTCCGTCTGTCTTCAACTCGCGAACGATGACGGCTTCGGTTGCGATCGCCGCGTGATCTTGGCCGGGGAGCCAATCGGCATTTTCGCCGCGCATCCGGTGGTAGCGCGTGAGCACGTCCATCGTCGAATAGGTCGACGCGTGGCCGAGATGCGCGCGCCCGGTGATGTTCGGGGGCGGCATCGAGATCACGAACGGCGGGCGTGCGGGATCGGGATCTTCGTGAAAGACGCCCGCCGCTTCGGAGCGCGCGTACAGGCGGCGTTCGACGTCCGCAGGGTCATAGTTCTTGGCGAGTTCGATCCGGTCGGTCACACGGCCTAGGTTTGCGTGCGAGCGCGAACGGCCCTCGCAGGTGCTTCGGCGCCACGGAAAACGGGCATCGTTTCGTATGCGGACGCGATACGAATTTCGATTTCACCGGGCCGACGCTTCGACGCTCTGCGATAGCATCGACACGGAGCTCGATTTGTGCGGCGTGCAAGGATATGCGATCGCGGGGATCGCCCATCTCGCGACGGGCGAGGTGATCCTCGCGCTGCAACGCCCGATCGGCGATGACGAAGCGTTCGCCGAAGCGGCCCGCTCCGCGCACGAGGAAGCGACGCTCCACGCGCCGCTCCTCGAAGAGGCGGGCTAGGCGCTATTCGCGGCCGCGGCGGTTCGGGGCGATCCCGGAAGCCTCGCGACGCTTCCCGAGCGCGCTGTTGCGCCGACCGAACGCGAAGTACACGAGCAGCCCGAGCACGAGCCAGATGAAATAGAATTCGATCGTCTCGAGCGGCAGATGCGAGATGAGATAGAGCGCGCCGAGTGCTGCGAGCACGGGAACGACCGGGCTGAACGGAACGCGGAACTTGCGCGCGAGCTCGGGCTGCGTGCGGCGCAAGACGATAACCCCGATCGAGACGAAGATGAACGCGACGAGCGTGCCGATGTTCACGAGATCGGCAACGACGTCGAGCGAGCCGAGGCCCGCGACGACCGCGACGACGACGCCCACGAGCAGCGACGAAAGATACGGCGTCTTGAACTTCGGGTGCACTTGCGCGAAGAAATTCGGGAGCAACCCGTCGCGCGACATCGCAAAGAAAATACGGCTCTGTCCGAAGAGCATGACGAGCAGCACGGTCGTCAAGCCGGCGACCGCGCCGAGCGAGATGATGACGCCCGCCCAGTTAAGGCCGAGCTTGATCATCGCGAACGATACGGGCGAGTGGACGTTGAGCTGCGTGTACGGCACGACGCCCGTCAGGATACCGGAGACGATGATGTAGAGCACCGTACAGATCGCGAGGCTCGCCAGGATGCCGATCGGCAGATCGCGCCCGGGGTTCTTCACTTCTTCCGCCGACGTCGACACCGCGTCGAACCCGATGTAGGCAAAGAACACGATCGCGGCACCGTTCGCGATGCCGGCGAAGCCGAACGGTGCGAACGGGTGCCAGTTCGCCGGATCGATGTGCGGCAAGGCGACGACGATGAAGAGACCGACGACCGCGAGCTTCGTCGCGACGATGATCTTGTTCACGAGATCGCTCTCGCTCGTTCCGCGCATCAAGAGCGCCGTGACGAGCAAGATGATGATGAAGGCCGGGATATTAAAAATGCCGTGCACGCCATCGGAGCCTGCCTCGAACGGCGCGAGCCGATACGCTTGCGGGATATCGATCCCGACGGCTAATTTCAAGAAATCGGCAAAGTAGCCGGACCAGCCGATCGCGACCGTGGCCGCTCCCAGGGCGTATTCGAGGATCAAGCCCCAGCCGACGATCCACGCGACGAGTTCGCCCATCGTTGCGTACGAATAAGTGTAGGCGCTGCCCGAAACCGGCACGCTCGATGCGAGTTCGGCGTAGCACAGGGCGGCAAGCGCGCTCACCACACCGGCGATGACGAACGACCACACGATCGCGGGACCGGCGGAAGTTGCTGCGGCTTTGCCGGTGAGCACGAAGATGCCGGTGCCGATAATCGCACCGATCCCAAGTGCGGTAAGGCCGAGCGGTCCGAGCGTACGTTTGAGCCCGCTCTTCGCTCCGGCCTCCGCGGTCAATTGCGCTATCGACTTACGCCGTGTCAGCGAAGCCGGTAAGGAATCTTGCATGGGCCGGACGATGCGCGAAAAATCGCGCCACGCCCTTTTCAGAATGCGAGCCACATCACTACCGGCGCGAGGATCGCTCCTGCTACACTGCGTTAATGAGCGGTAAAGATCTGGAACAATTTCACGGACAGCGCGTGAAAGTTTATGCATTCCACCGTGCCGCGCCGATCTACGGACGCCTGATCGTCAACGGGCCGTTCGTGCAGATCAGGCCGACCGATGGCGTCCCCGCGGGCTGTCGCAACGGCGCAAGCTCGATCAGTTATACGAGCGTCAACCGTATCGAGCGCTTGTAGCGCGCTCTTCGCAAGGGGGCGCACGCTCTCATCGCCAGGGCTTGTCGTGGTATCTTTGCTTCGAGAATATCTCGCGTGGAGATGCTTATGATCGACAGAAAACCCCTCAGTTTAGACGATTTTTCGGCCTGGTTGACGAGTGCATCGGACCTTCTCCGACACGAGTTGCACGAAGGCGTCGTGTTTTCGTTTGCGAGCGGAACGGTGGCCCACGCCCAACTGATAACGCGACTCGCATCGCTCATCTCGGCTGCCGTTGCATCGCGGTGCGAGATCTTTATCGGTTCGCTATCGCTTCAGATCGCGAATTCCGCCACCAGCGTAATTCCCGATATCATGGTAACGTGCGAGCCGTTACGGAACGACGCGACGTTTGCCGTCGCTCCGAACATCGTGATCGAGGTTATCTCACCGAGTTCGGTCGTAAACGATCTGGTGCGAAAGCGGCGCATCTATGAAGCGATCGTGTCGATCGAAACGTACATCATCGTCGATTCGCGAGCGATGTGGGTGCAAGTCTACGACCGGAGCGCGGACGGCCGCTTCGGTGATGACCGCGAAGGGCTGCTCCTCACATCCGACAGCGTGCTCTCGATCGCGCCGCTTGGAACCTCGATCGGGCTCGGAGATCTTTACGGCGATCTCTTGGGCTAATGGAAATCGGCGCCGACGGCGTCGGCAATCGACGCAAAGCCGTCGCGGCGTAAGAGCGCCGCGAGATCGCGACCGATGCGCGCGATCAGGCTCGTTCCGCCGTAGACGAGTGCGGTGTAAAGTTGCACGGCGCTCGCGCCCGCGCGAATCTTCGCATACGCGTCCGCGCCGCTCGCGACGCCGCCGACGCCGATGAGCGGTATGCGGCCTTGCGTCTGCCGCGCGATGCGCGCGAGCATCGCGGTCGACGGTGCGAAGAGCGGCGCACCGCTCAATCCGCCCGGCCGAGTCTTTTCGCTTCCACGTAACGATTGCGGCCGATCCGCCGTCGTGTTCGTCGCGATGATGCCGTCGACATCCGCGGCGAGCACGGTGTCGACGATTGCCGTGAGCTCGCTCTCCGCGATATCGGGCGCGAGCTTGACGACGATGGCCGGGCGCCGCTCGCCGAGATCGAGTGCCGCGATGCGTTCGAGGAGATCGCGCAAGCGCGCCGGATCGAGGAAAAGCTTCCCGTTTGCGGTGTTCGGGCACGAGATGTCGAGCGCGATGTAATCGCAGAGGTGGGCGAAGCGTTCGGTGAGCTGGAGAAAATCGGCACGGGGATCGGCGCTCTCGATGTTGTTTGCGACGTTGACGCCGAGCAAGCCCGGCGCACGCGCGCGGGTCAAGCGCGCGATGACGGCATCGGCTCCCTCGTTCGGGAAGCCCATCCGGTTGATCACGGCGCCATCTTCGGGTAATCGAAAGACGCGCGGACGCGGATTTCCAATCTGCGGCAACGGCGTCACGCCGCCTATTTCCACGAAACTGAAACCATGCGCGTAGACGTGGCGATATGCGCGCGCGTTTTTATCGAAGCCGGCCGCCATCCCGATCGGATTCGCGAGCGGCGTTCCGAAGAGCGATGTCGCGAGTAGCGGATCGACGTAGGCTTCCGGCGCCGGGACGAGGCCGGTCGAAAGCGCGCGAATCGTCCAGCTATGCGCCGTTTCGGGATCGAGTCGGTGCAAGATCGGTTTGAGCAGCGGAAACGCGTCGAAGGCCACGCGATGCTTCTTCTTCGCAGGCGGTTCCGAAGCCCGGAGCGCGGGCACGGGAGGTCGCGCGGTCGCACGCGGTTATTCTAGCGAGTGTGAAACGTCCGGAGCGGCCGTCGCCGCTCGATCCCGGCCGCCTCGACGATCTGCTCGGATACCACCTGCGGCGCGCACAGCTCGCCACGTTCGCGATCTTCGCCGAAACGATGGGCGATGCTGCGGTTTCGCCCGTGCAACTCGCGGTGCTCTTCCTCATCGAGTCGAATCCGATGGCGAAGCAAACCGCACTCGCCGAAGCGATCCAAGTCGAGCGCTCGACGATGGTGCGCATCGTCGATCAGCTGGTCGCGCTCGGGTTCGTGACGCGCACCGCCGCGCCGGACGATCGCCGCGTCGCAGCACCGACGTTGACCGATGCCGGCGATGCCTACGTCAAACGCGCGATCGAGCGCATCGCGGTCTACGAACGCCGCATCGCCCGTGGCCTTTCGCGCGAGGAACGCGCAACGTTACTCGCCCTCCTCCGCCGTGTCGTACGCTAGGCGTACGCTTACGCCGCCGATCACGCAGTTCAGACGATCGATGCGTCTCGCTTGACGCATCGCGCGCTTTCCCGTTATCGTACGAGTGCGCGGGTGTTGGGCTGAGGTTTGCTCCCGTATGCACTACTAGTCGCGACGGGTGTGAGCGATGCGAGAACATGATGCGGAGCGTGGGAGCGCGCTCATCGAGGCCGTGGTTGCGATTGCCATTTTGGGCATCGTG
>JBBISR010000027.1:0-40598 GCA_037441145.1 Armatimonadota bacterium | reverse complement strand
TGTCCGCAGCGGGCCGTCCCACCCCCGTGCCCAGCACGAAGCGAGTTATTCGGCGCGAGAGATCGGCGCCGCAAGCATCCGCTGCGTCCGATCGTGCAGATCCATGAGATGCGCCCGCGTCGCAACATCGGGAACCGGCACGGAAACCGCCCGCGCCAAATCACGATCGATCTGCACGAGCGTATACCGCGCCATCGATTCCGTCTGATAGGGAAGATCGACGAGCTGATGCCCGATCGTCGGGAAGAGCGCGATCTCTCCAAGCAAAGCAACGTACCGGCGCTGCAGTTCCCGATGCGCGAACGCGATGGGTTTTCCACGCGCGGTCGAGAGATCGTCGAACACGCTCGCCCGCGTCCACGCGAACAGATCCGCAACCGAGGTCGTATCGCCCGCGTGCGTCGCACGCAACTCGGCGTTTGCCACGCGCTGGATGGTAAGCGGATTCAACACCGCATCGAGCGCGCTATCTTGAATCGCCGCGACGATCTCATACACCGGAAACCCGAGGTTCGCGGGCGTGCGCGAATTCCAATGGTAATACCGGTTCGGCGCGAGATCGTTCAGGAGCGCGGGCGGAAACGAGAACGCATGCGAGGAGAGCGCGTGTTGCGCGAGCAGATCGAACGCACGCCGCTGCTCCGTGCGCGGCACGTTGACGAACGGCGCTTTGCCGCCCGGCTGCCCGCGATGGTCGCGCGAGGTATACGTGCCGCCGATGAACTTCGCCGCGAGCGTCGTCGTTTGCAAGCGCTCGTTGAGCAGCGTGATGAAGGCCGCGCGTTCGTCGGCGAACGGGCGGCCGTCGCGCGGATAGATGCGATCGAGCTTCGCCGTCAGTTCGTCGACCACGGCGAACTGTTGCCGTTCGTAGGCGAGCGGGTCCGAAGTGAGGGTGAACGTCGCGACCAACGGATCGAGGCCCGCGTTACCGAGCGCATCTTCGTCGGTTGCGAAGCGCAGTTCGGGGCGCGAGGTTCGATCCGCGATCGCGCGTAGTTGGGCGACTTCGGCCGAAGGATCGTGCGCGCCGAAATCCTTGTAGCCATAGGCGATCGCGAACGTATCGTACGCACCGAGCACCATCTGGAAATACGTGCCGTGCGGTTTACCGCTCGGCGCGACGTTCGTCGGATTGTATGCCATGACGGATGCGCTCAAGCCGTGCTTCGCGGTAAACCGCTCGTCGTTGACTTGGGCGACCGAGTATGCGGCACCGGCGATGAAATTATGCCGCAGCCCGAGCGTATGACCGACCTCGTGCAGCACGACGCTATAGAGCCAGTCGTTCGCATATTTCTCGGTCGTCGCGGCCGAAGCGTTACCCGCGCGGAGCGCCATCGTGCCGACGGCGGCTTGTAGCGTCGCCTGTTCTTGATAGGCGCACGACGCGAGCAATTCTGCCGTAAACGTTTCTTCTTGCGCGGGCGGCGCGACGCCGAGTAATGCGGCGAGCGGAGGTTGCGGTTCGGCTTGCTGGAGCGTCGCGAGCCGGTAGGCGCGCACCCCGGATGCGGCGATATGTTGCAGCGGCACGATGCGCTCGACGAAGCCGCGCTTGATCGAGCGCAGCGATTCGCCCTGGATGACGACTTCGGCGCGGAGAATCTGCCCCGTTTGTGGATCGACGATCGACGGGCTATACGCGGAGAAATCGCCGTTATCCGCAGTCAGCCAACGCACGACGGAATACCGCACGTCGTCCGGATCCCACGTGGGATCGTTCGGCTGATCGCGCACTTCGATCGCATCCGGATGGCCGATGCGCGCGAATGCCGCGTTCCACGCAAGGATGCCGCGCCGCACGGTATCGCGATACGGCGTCGGGACTTCTTTCGTCAGATAGAAAACGATCGGACCCTTACTCAAGTCCCAACGGTTGATGTAGCGCTCGAACGGCGTGCGCGCGTTGTCGTTGGCAAAACTCTCGCGTGCCGAGAGAAAATACCCGACGCGATCGTCGCCGAAGCGCGGCACGTACGTACCGGTCTTCGGTTTTTCGACGATCGAATAATGCACGCTGACCGGAACGCCGCGGGAATCCGGCACGGTCGCGACGTTTGCGTTCGTCGGACCCGCAAACGTGAGGCGAACCGTCAATTCGTCGTTCTTCGGCAACGATTTCGTTGCGAGATAGTACGACCGATTCGGGTCGGCGCTAAAACCCGGCGCCGCGGCGAGGCCGAACAACGCGAGGACGGGAGCGCCGGTTCCACGACCGATATCGCGCCCAACGCCGAGGACATCGGTGAGCAGGATCGCGGGTGCGATCACTACGCGGTGCTTCGATTTGTCTTCTGCGACGATCGGCGTGCTCGTCAGGATCGAATCGGCGGTCGAGATTTGCAAGGATGCGAGGGCGGCCGAATTCGGTGGCGCCGTGTAGTGTGGATTCGGTACCATCCACAAGATGCGCTTGCCGACGCGCTTGAACGATATGAGAATCGGATCGTATACGCGGCCGGCGAACGCCGAGCTACTCACGCCCGATGCGATAACCGGTGCGATGAGATACTGCTTGCCGAAATCGTTTTCGTCGAGATCGAAAAAGACGTCATCGTCTTTCTTGACGATGTCGATCAAGCCGGTTTGCCGATCCGCACCTTTGACGAACGCCGCGTATGCCTGCGGCGACGGGCCACCGCCGCCGGGCGCACCGAGGGCACCGAAGAGCCCCTGCAGCGAAGCCGGCACGCTCGGAGCACCCGATGCGGCCGCCGTGGGCGACGGATTCGCCGTCGGCGATGCTTCCGGCGAAGCCGTCGGGCGTGGTGAGGGGCTAACCGTCGATGTCGGCTCCGGCGTCGGCGCGGCGATTGCGCCCGAAGCGGTGATGACGGTTGCGAGAAGCGCGAGTGCGGCGAACGTACGGCGAATCATGGGCCGAGTCGATACGCCGCGCGCACGCCTTCTTCCGCTTGCGCGAATCTACGGGGTCTCTTCCCCAAAGAGGCCACGCACGTCGCGCTTCCCACGATCGACGTAATCGACGCCCTTGGACATCCATTGCGGCAACGGCGCACCCTTGAGGAAATGGTCGAAGTACTCGTCCATGTGCACGGTCCAGTGTTTCTGGTTCTCGCGGCCGCGCAAGTTATGGACTTCGTTGTTGTAAACGAACATGTACGCTTCTTTGTTGAGGCGGCGCATCGCGGTGAAGAATTCGATTCCCTGATACCACGGCACCGCATCGTCGGCGTCGTTTGCGATCGTGAGATACGGCGTCGCGATCGAACGGATGTGGAAGATCGCGGAATTCTCGAGGTACAAATCGGGGCGATCCCACGGCGTTGCGCCGAGCCGGCTCTGGCCGACTTCGTATTGCGATTCGCGCACGATGCCCGTGCCCCAACGGATTCCGCCGTATGCGCTCGTCATGTTCGCAACCGCGGCGCCCGCTTCGGCCGCGCGGAAGCGCTTGGTTTTGGTGAGCATGTACGCGATCTGATAGGCGGCCCAGCTGTGGCCCGCAATCCCGACGCGCGCATCGTCGACCGCGCCGTTCATCGCTTTTTCCGCGGCAACGACGCCGGGCAGAATCGCGGCGAGCGCGCTTCTCCCCGGATAGCCGACCTTGTACGCGATATCGGGAATGAAGACGACATACCCGTTCGAAACGTACCGCATGAGGTTCGGGCTCGTACCGGGGCCCGGCGGACGATAGCGATTCACATCGTCGCTGAAACGCTCGTAGAAGTACACGAGCATCGGTGCTTTCGCGCCGCGCGGCAGCGCATCGGGAACGAGCAAGATCCCGTCGAGTTTCGTACCGTACGTGCTCGTGTAATGCACGAGGCGCGACGTGCCCCAGCGATATTGCGCCGCTTGCGGATTCGCATCGGAGATTTTCGCAAATCGCGCAAACGTGGTATCGGTTTGATAAAGATCGGGAAACGCCGTAAACGAGCCGCGCGGCACGACGACGGTCGCGGCGTTCTTTGCCTTGACGGGCTGGCCGTAGAAGCCCGCGATCCGTGGCAGCGCGTGCGGATGCGCGTCGCCCGCGGCGAGCGTTGCCATGCCGGCAGCCTTCGTCGTTTCATGGAACGTCGAGAACGTAAGCGTCGCGGGCAACGCGCGCTCTTCGGGGTCGAGCGAGACGACACGGTAGCGAACGTGCGCCGAAGCGCCGTCGGTCAATCGCTTCATCGCACCCGAGCGCAGATCGCACGACCACGCGTCGAACCGATCGTACACGACGGCGTGCGTCCCGTCGGCGGTAAATCCCGCAGCGCCATATGGCGGGCGTGCATCCGGATGATCGTCGAGGACGTCGCCGAAACTCTGCGCCCCGGATGCCACGCACATCGTGCGTTTCGCATCGGCCGTCCGTACGCCGTACCACCGCTGCGCCTTGTCGTCGAATGCAAGGGCCAACGCGCCGTCTTCCGCGAGGGTTACGGGAAAGCGCGTGTTTGCAACGAGCAGGCGGCGCGCGCCCGTGTGCAAGTCGACCGCGTAGAAATCGCGATGCCCGGAATTCCAGGACGACGCCATCCGATGCGCGATATCCGATGCGAGCAATGCATACGTCGCGCTTTCGGTGGCTTCGACGACGCCCACGCGCGCCTCGCCGAGCGGCACCGTGCGTGGCGCGCTACCGAGCCAGGTAACGACGTAATCGGAGGCTTTCCGCGCCGCATCGGCATCGATCTTTTGCTGCGATTGTAACTTCAGATCGTGATAGTTCCAGAGGTCCATCGCGATCGGCACGGGCGTTGCCGAGGGCTGCGGCGTCGCCGGAGCGGCGACCCCATAGAACAGGCGCGCACCGTCGCGGCTGAAGCGCACCGCGCGGTTCTCGCTCGGTGCGTTCGCGTTCTTCGGATCGTCGAGGCGCATCGCTACGGTCGCACCGGGCTCCCATGTGTAGATGCCGTTCCGAGGCACGTCGGTAGCGTATGATGCTTCGTCGGAGACGAACGCCAGCTGCGATTTCTCGGGCGCGAACGTCAGCTGCTTGTAGCGCCCGCTTCCCGAGAGCACCGTCTGCGTCGTGCCCGCGGCGAGCGAGCGCACGTACACGCCATCGAGCGTGCCCGCTTTCGTCTCGACCGCGTACGCAACGTATGCCTCGTCGGCGCTCATCGCAAAATCGGTAACGTCGGGGATCGCAACGCTCGTCCCGCTCGCGACATCAAGCACCGTAAGCTGCTTCGCATCGTGCTTCTTTTTGAAAGCCGCCTTCGGATCGGGGCTTGCGGCGGGCGTCGGGCTTGCCACGGGCGCCGGGCTCGCATCCTCGCCCTTCGGTACTTCCGCCTTCGCGGGATCGCCCCAAGAGGCGATGAAGCGCGAGCCGTGCTTGGCATGCTTCCAGGCTTTTACGTTTTCGAAAGTACGGACGGTGCCGGGTGCGGCGAAGATGCGGATGCAGCATCCTCACGGCAGCTCCGTCGGCGTCGCGCGCGGTTTGCGGCGCTCCGCCTCGCGTTCGGATTGTTTCGGCGCGAGCGTGAACGCGACGAACGATCCGTCGGCGGCGAACGCGGGGTCGGTACCGCGCGGATCGCGCGTCTCGACGCCGCTGGTAAGATCGCGCGTCACGAGCACCGGCTCGCCGTCTTGCGGCACGAGTGCGTATGCGACGCGCTTTCCGTCGTCGGTAAGCACGGTGCGTGCGATCGTTTTCCAGCCATCGTACGCGCGATAGTCGAGCGGGCGCTTCTCTTGCGCGCTCGCGGCGCGGGGGCTTACGACGGAGGCGGCAACGGCGAGTGCCGCGCCGCAAAGCACGGCGCGAATCATGAGACGCATGCAAGCCTCTGCGCGGGCGAGCGGCCGAATTCCCCCGCGCCTATGCGCGATTGATCGAGAGCACCGCCCGTGCGTGCGTACCGTATCCGGGCAGCTTCGTCACGGTAAACTCTTCGGTGAGCCCGTTGATGATATAGAGCCCACGGCCGTTTTCCGAGAGCTGGTCGCGGGGGAGTTCCATGGTGCGTTCGAACCCATTGCCGCGATCGAGCACATGCAAGACGGGGCGCGTCGCCGTCCACTCGAGTTCGATTTCGACCGGGCCTGGGGCGTGGCGCACGACGTTCGAGAGCAACTCGCCGAAGACGAGTTCCGCCGCGGCGACGTCGGCGCCGTCCTCGGCGAGTTCGCGCAAATATTGCGCGTACACGCCGCGGACGTCCTGACTCGTGCGCGCCTCGCGCGCATCGAAGGACCAATGCATCGAGAGCGCGGTCTGCGGCATCGGCGAGGGCGTGCGCGTCACGACATCGGCCGCCGTGTAGCGTAAGGTGAGGATCGCGACATCGTCGGGCGATCCATCGAAGAGCACACGACGCTGGATCGCGCGGGCCGGATCGTCGCTCCCGACGACTGCGGGATCGGCGAGCGCGGCATCGAGGCGGCGTTCGCCTTCGAGGATATCGTGCGTCGATTCGATGAGGCCGTCGGTAAAGAGCACGACGAGCGCGCCATCGGGAAGCCGGACCGTCGTCGTCGGCGTCTCGACGTCGTCGCGGAGGCCGAGCGGCAATCCGCGGCCCGGGAGCTTCACGATATCGCCACCCGGCGAACAGAGGATCGGCGCGGGATGCCCCGCCGTTGCGTAAGAAAACGTGCCGCGGGCCGGGTCGATGACGCCGACGAGCGCGGTGACGAGCGCATCCGGATCGATGCGGCGTAACGTAACGTCGGCGGCTTCGAGTAAGCGCGCGGGATCGCGTTCGAAAAACGCAAGCGTTTGGAGCGACTGGCGCATCTTCGCCATGATGACGGCCGCCTGCAAGCCGCGCCCCGTCACATCGCCGATCGAGACGACGATACGCCCGTCCGGCAAAGGGAACGCGTCATACCAATCGCCGCCGATCTGCGCCTCGGCTTCTCCGGGCGCATAGATCGCATGGAAATCCAAGCCATGCACGTCGGGCAGCGAGACGGGCAAAAAGGCCTTCTGGAATAACTGCGACGCGCGCGATTCCCGCAGGTAGTTTTCGGCGTTTCCGATCGCGGTCGCCGCGCGGCGTGCGAGGTCTTCGAACACGAGCACGTCGGCGGGCGCATACCGCGCCTCTTGCTCGCCGCGAAACGCGGCGAGGATGCCGCGCATCTCGCCATCGATCAAAATCGGTACCGTGATCGATGCCGCATATCCGAGCGTGCGGAGCGTATCTGCCGTCCGATCCGCGAAACCGATCTCGTGCACGATGCGTGCGGCATACGCGGGATCGATATGCGCTTTGAGTTCGCTCTTGCGCGATTGCAGCACGTGCCCGCGCCCGTGGCGCGCCGTCGGATCGGGGTGTGCGAAGCGCACGAACGCATCGGCGAGGTCCTGTAACGACGGATCGCGATGGAAGGCGGTTGCGGCGCCGATGACGCCGTTCGCGTCGACGAGATTGAGTACGGTCCAATCCGCAAACGTCGGTACGGGGAGCCGTACGAGCGTCGCGAGCGTCTCTTCGAGATCGAGCGAGTTTGCAAGCGCCGCACTCGCTTCGGCGATGAATTGCAAGCGCTGGGCGGTTCGCCGCTGCTCGTCGTACAGCGCGGCGTTGTCGATCGCGGTCGCCGCCCGTTTTGCAAGTAACTCGGCGAGCCGCACGTCCTCGCCCGAGAACGTGCGCCGCGAGCGCGACGTGACGGCTTGCAACACCCCGAGCGTGCGCTCGCGTGCGACGATCGGTACGACGATCGAACTCCGTAATTCCAAGGTTTGCAAAAACCCAAAGAATGCCGGATCGTTCGCGTAATCGGCGAGGTGTTCCGGGCCGATACGCTTCGTGCGCTGGGAGCGGCCCGCGCGCGCGATCGATGCGAGGCGATCGGTCACGGTCGTTGGCGTCGATGCGAGGAACGCCTCCATGCGCGCGAGATCGCCTGCGTCCCCGTGCGCGACGGCAAGCGGCACGAGCCGTTCCGTTTCCTCATCGAAGAGAAAGATCGTGCACCAATCGGCGATCGACTCCGTGACGAGCCGTGCGAGAACCCGGAGCGCGTGTTTCGCATCGAGCGTCGCGCCGAGCAGTTCGCCGCTCTCGGCGAGAAACCGCAACGAGGCTTCGCTTCGATTCCGATCCTCGATGTCCGTACAGGTCCCGTACCACTTCCGGATCGTCCCATCGCCATCGCGGACGGGCGCGCCCCGAATCAAGAACGCGCGATATGAGCCGTCGCGACCTCTGATCGGAAAGGCGAACTCGTACGGCACGCCGAGTGCATGCGCTTGCGACCATTGCGCGTGTGTTGCCGATCGGCGCGACGGTTCGATCGCGGCAAACCAGCCATCGCCGAGCGCCTCATCCGCGCGCATCCCCGTATACGCGGACCACTGGGCATTTACGTACTGAAATGCCCCATCCGGCCCCGTCATCCATACGAGTTGCGGCAGGGCGTCTGCAAGAACGCGAAAGTCATCCAAGCCGCTTGCGGCTCCAGGGAGCATCGCGGACGAGCATTCCCACGATCCCAAGCGGCGAAACCACATTTTCACGAAGAGCGACTTGAAACGTTGACGCACTTCCCGGACGCATGGTACCGTCGTTTCAGATGACCCGCGCCACCGCTTCGTATTGGTATTACTTTTTTAGCCGCTCATCCGAGTCGGTAGAAGGTTTGCGCGCGTAAGAAGCCCGGTCATCCGGAACAACGCTCCACGAAACCGCTCGCCGATAAACGGCGAGCGGTTTTTTTTCTCCACGTCATGCTCCTAAAGAACGAGGCCCACGAACGTGTCGATCTTGGCCGAACCCGAAACGCGCTCTAGCCCACACCCCCAAGCCTCCCGAGCCGCGGGGCAACCCGATACCATCGTCACCATCGGCGGCGTCGCGATCGGGGGCGGGACGTTCGTCGTGACCGCGGGCCCCTGCGCGGTCGAATCCGCATCGCAACTCGACGAAGCGGCAGCGATCGTCAAAGCCCATGGTGCGCTGCTCCTTCGCGGCGGTGCGTTCAAGCCGCGAACGAGTCCCTATGCCTTCCCGGGTATGGGCTGGGATGGCATCGATCTGCTCGCCCAAACCCGCGCGAAGCATGGCTTGCCGATCGTCAGCGAAGTGATGGCGCCGGAGCACGTCGCGCGGATGGCGGCATCGGTCGACATGCTGCAGATCGGCGCGCGCAACATGCAGAATTACGATCTGCTCCGGGCGGTCGGCGCCACGCGCACGCCGGTGCTTCTCAAGCGCGGCATGTCCGCGACGATCGAGGAGCTCCTCCTCGCCGCCGAATACGTATTGGCCGGAGGCAACGAGCGCGTCGTACTCTGCGAGCGTGGAATTCGCACGTTCGAGACCGCCACGCGGAACACGCTCGACCTTTCCGCGGTGGTCGTCTTGAAAGAGCGCACGCATCTCCCGGTGATCGTCGATCCCTCGCATGCCGTCGGGGTGCGGCGATGGATTCGCCCCCTCTGCCGCGCGGCGAAAGCGGTCGGAGCCGACGGCATCATGATCGAGGTGCATCCGAACCCGGCCGAAGCGTGCTGCGACAAGGACCAAGCGCAGACGGGCGAGGATTTCGCCGAAATCATGGCCGACCTCGCCCAAATCCCCAACCCGTCCGCTTTCGCACGATGACGATGACCGCGAGCGAACACATCGTACGGCCGACGCACACGTTCTCGGGTTCGGTACGCGTACCGGGCGACAAATCGATCTCGCATCGCGCGCTGCTCTTCGGTTCGCTCGCCGAGGGGACGACGCACATTCGCGGCCTACTCGCAAGCGACGACGTGCTCGCAACCGAAGGCGCCCTCCGCGCGCTCGGGATCGCGATAACGCATGCGGGGGACCGCACGACGGTCGTCGGCGGTACGTATCGCACGCCAGCGGTACCGCTCGATTGCGGCAATTCGGGAACCTCGATGCGCACGCTGCTCGGCGTGCTCGCCGGGCGCGGGATCGCTTGCGAACTGATCGGCGACGCATCGCTCTCCAAACGCCCGATGGCGCGCGTGATCGAACCGCTCCGCGCGATGGGCGCATCGATCGCAGCGCAGCCGGGCGGCCTCGCACCGCTCGCGGTCGCCGGCGGTTCGCCGCTGACCGGCATCACGTACGAACTGCCCGTTGCGAGCGCGCAAGTGAAAACGGCGCTGCTCCTCGCGGGCCTTTCCGCGTGCGGGCGCACGGAACTCCGCGGAAAGATCGCAAGCCGCGATCACACGGAGCGGCTGCTCCCGCACTTCGGCGTCGAGCTGGAAATCGGTTCGGAATCGATCGCGATCGCCGGTGGGCAAACGCTCCGCGCCGCCGACATCGACGTTCCGGGCGACCCCTCTGCGGCGGCATTCTGGCTCGCCGCAGCCGCACTCGTCTCCGGCGCATCGATTACCGTGACGGACGTGTCGCTCAACCCCACGCGCCTCGGTTTCGTCGCCGTACTGCGCGCGATGGGCGCGCACGTGAGCATGGTCGTGCGCCGGAACGCACCCGAACCGATGGGCGATCTGACCGTCGCATACGCCCCACTCGTCGGCATCGCGATGGATCGCGAACTCAACGCCGCGACGATCGACGAATTGCCGCTCGTCGCCGTGCTCGCAACGCAGGCGCTCGGCACCACGATCGTCGCCGACGCCGAAGAACTGCGCTATAAAGAGAGCGATCGCATCGCGACCGTCGTGACCAACCTCCGCGCCATGGGTGCGGTCGTCGACGAACGCCGCGACGGATTTTCGATCACCGGGCCGCAGCGGCTCTCGGGTGCGACCGTTGCGAGCTTCGACGATCATCGCATCGCGATGGCCTTCGCCGTTGCGGCGCTGGTGGCCGATGGGCCGACGACGATTACGGGCTCCGAAGCGGTGCGCATCAGCTATCCCGGATTCTTCGCGGATTTGGAGCGCCTGACGCGATGACGCGCCTCGCCGTGATCGGGCACCCGGTCGCGCACTCCCTCTCTCCTACCCTCTTTGCCGAAATAGCGAAAATCACGGATCGCACGCTCGCCTACGAACGCATCGACATCGCACCCGCCGATCTCGATGCGCGCGTGGCGGTGGCGGCCGCGGAGCGGGCGTTCCTCGGCTGGAACGTGACGCTTCCACACAAGGAGCGCATGATCGAACTCGTCGATCGCGTCGATGCGTCGGCGGCGGCCGTGGGGGCGATCAACGTCGTTCGCTTCGCGAGCGACGGCACGACGATGGGTGCGAACACGGATGTCGCGGGCGTGCGTAGCGTCCTCGCGCACCACGGAATCGCGCTTGCGGGGCACGCGGCGGCGATCTTCGGCACGGGCGGCGCGGCGCGCGCTACGGCGGAGGCCCTCTCGCAAGCCGGCGCCGCACGCGTGACGTTCGTCTCGCGCGATGCAACGCGGGCGGAAACGCTCGCCGCTACATTCGCGGCGCGGCACGCAAGCACGCGATTCGCTGGCACGACGCGCCTCGCCGATGCCGCCGGCTATGCGTTCTTCGCGAACGCGACCCCGGTGGGGATGCAGGGTTACGCGCGGGGCGAACTGCTTCCGGAGGCGGCGGCACCGGGCGCGTGGGCGTTCGACTGCGTGTATCGCCCCGAACGCACGGCATTTTTAGAAACGGCGGCGGCACGTGGATTACGCACGGCGAGCGGCGTCGAAATGCTCGTCGGTCAGGCTCTCGAAGCGTACGCGCTTTGGTTTGGCGAACCGGCTCTTCAACCAGGCGATTCCCGTCACGCGTCGCTCGCCGCCGCCGTGCGAAAGGCTCTATGATTCGTTTTCTCACCGCGGGTGAATCTCACGGTAAAGCGCTCGTCGGCATCATCGAAGGCCTTCCCGCGGGGCTCGAACTCACGACCGAGCACATCACGGCGCAGCTCATGCGGCGCAAAGCGGGCTACGGTCGCGGGAATCGGCAGAACATCGAAAACGAAGAGCTAGAGATCCTCGCGGGCGTACGACACGGACGCACGATCGGAAGCCCGATCGCCGTACTCTTGCCGAACAAAGACTGGCGCGCGTGGACGGATATCATGCAGGCCGAGCCGTTCGACGGCGCGGTGAAGCGCCGTGTCGACGTGCCGCGCCCAGGTCACGCCGATCTCGTCGGCGGGATGAAGTACGGCTTCGACGATATGCGCAACGTGCTGGAACGTTCGAGCGCGCGCGAAACCGCGATGCGTGTTGCGATGGGCGCGATCGCGCGCACGCTGCTCGAAGCCCTCGGCATCGCGATCGGGAGCCGCGTCGTACGCGTGGGGTCGGTCGTCGATCCGAGCGTTTGCGACGTTTCCGCAGCAGAGCTAAATGCGCGTACCGATGCATCGCCGCTACGCATCCTCGACCGCGCGTACGACGATGCGTTCGTTGCGGAAGTCGATCGCGCGAAAGCGGCGGGCGACACGCTCGGCGGCATCTTCGAGGTGATCGCCGACGGCGTACCGCTCGGTATCGGTAGCTACGCGCAGTGGGATCGGCGCCTCGAAGCGGGCATCGGCGAGGCGTTTCTCAGTTTGAACGCGATCAAGGGCGTCGAGATCGGGATGGGCTTCGCGCTCGGTACCGTGCCGGGCTCGCAAGCGCACGACGAATTCTTCCCTGGTGCGGGTCCGCGCGTCACCCGGCAGACGAACCGCTCGGGCGGCATCGATGGCGGGATGGCGACGGGCGAACCGCTCGTCGTGCGCGCCGCGATGAAGCCGATCGCGACGCTGATGAAGCCGCTCGCATCGGTCGATCTTCGTTCCGGCGAAGCGGTCAAGGCACACGTCGAACGCTCCGACACCTGCGCGGTCCCCGCGGCGGCCGTGATCGGCGAAGCGTTGCTCGCGCTCACGCTCGCAAATGCGATGCTCGATAAATTCGGTGGCGATGCGATGGACGAAGTGCTGCCGCGGGTGCACGGATGGCGCGAGCTTGCCCGTACGCGCTAACGTCTATCTTGCGGGCGCGAGCGGTAGCGGGAAAACCACCGTCGCTCCGCTGCTCGCCCGCGAACTCGGACTCGATCTCGCCGACACCGACGACCTGATCGTCGCGAAAGCGCGGCGGACGAATCCGCTCCTGACGACGGTTCCCGCGATCTTCGCGCATGCGGGCGAGCTCGGCTTTCGCGCGATCGAAACCGATGTCGTCGGCGAGGTCGCACGCGAGCGGAGGTATGTCGTCGCGCTCGGCGGCGGAACGATGATCGATGCCCGCAACATCGCGTTGCTACGAGCGAGCGGAACGATCGTCTATTTGCGTGCGAAGCCGGAAACGCTCGTGCGGCGCCTCGCCTTCGACACGCGCACCGAACGGCCGCTTTTCGTAAACGCCGCAGACCGTCTCGAACGCATGCGCGCGTTGCTCGCGGAACGTGCGCCCGGATTCGCCTTTGCCCACCATACCGTCGATGTCGACGACCGCACACCCGAGGAGATCGTCGCATGGATCGCACGCGAAGCGTAACCGTCGCACTCGCCGCCCGCTCGTACGAAGTCGTCGTCGGTACGAAGCTCGATGCGCATATTGCCGATGCGATCGTCGCGCTCGCGCCGTCGAGCGTCGCTATCGTCTTCGATCGCAAGCTCGCCACGCGTACCGCCGCGCTCGCCGCGCGTGTAGCGAAACGTGGTCTCCGTACGACGACGATCGGCGTGCGCGCGAGCGAACCGCTCAAGACGTTCGACGGCCTCGCGCCGATCTTCGATAAGCTCGTACGTGCGAACGCGGATCGCCACACGGTAATCGTCGCCGTCGGCGGCGGGACGGTCGGCGATGCGATCGGCTTCGTTGCCGCGACGTATCTCCGCGGCGTGCGCTGGATCGGCGTCCCGACGACGCTGCTCGGGCAAGTCGATAGCGCGATCGGCGGCAAGACCGGCATCAATCTCGCAACCGGGAAGAACCTGGTCGGCGCGTTCCACCAGCCCGCGTTCGTCGCGTGCGACACCGATGCGCTCGCGACGTTACATCAGCGCGATATCGTCTCCGGCATGGGCGAGATCGAGAAATACGGCCTCGCACTCGACGCCGACTTCTTTGCGCGTCTCGGAAAAGACGGCGCGAAGCTGCTCGCGCGCAAACCGAGCGCCTTACGCGATGCGATCGTACGGTGCATCGAGCTCAAAGCCGATATCGTCGCGCGCGACGAGCACGAAGGAACGGGCGTTCGCGAGCTGCTCAACTTCGGGCACACGTTCGCGCATGCGCTCGAAACGGCGACCGACTATAAACGCTTTCGCCACGGCGAAGCCGTGCTGCTCGGGATGCGCGGCGCCGTGCATCTCTCGCGTGCGCTCGGGCGCATCGACGATGCGACCGCATCCCGCGCGCAAGAACGGCTCCGCAACTTCGCCGTCCCCCGCGTGCCCGCGGCGATCACCACGCGCGAGCTCGAACGCGCGCTCGGACGCGATAAAAAGCGCGGTGTCGACGGCAAGGTGCGGTTCGTCGTGTTGGATCGCATCGGTGCGTCGTCATCGCATCGCGCCGATCCGCAACTGGTCCGCGAAGCGTTCGCGGCGTTGCGCGCATGAAAACGATCCGCATCGTACACGGCCCGAATCTCAATCTCTTGGGCGAACGCGAGCCCGGGATTTACGGCACGACGACGCTCGCCGACATCGATGCGGCGCTTCGTACACACGCGACGGATGCGGGCTTTGCGTTCGACGCGATGCAGTCGAATCACGAAGGGCAGATCATCGATTATCTGCACGAACATCGCCACGCAACCGACATCTACCTCATCAATCCGGGCGGCCTCACGCACACCTCGGTCGCGCTGCGCGATTGCATCGCCGCGATCCGCGTCCCGACGATCGAAGTGCACTTGAGCGATGTCGACAATCGCGAGGCGTTCCGCCGCGTCAACCTGATCCGCGACGTATGTGTCGCGTCGTTCGCCGGACGCGGCGCCGGATCGTACGACGACGCCCTCGCGCACGCGATCGCGCTGCTCGCTCCGGATGCCACGACGAGACGCCCCGAACCGATCTAACGAAAACGCTCCCAGCACGCGATGCCGCAGGCTGGGAGCGATCGTGGTATCGCGCGCGTTAGGCCGCGCGCCGTTGCGGTTTCAAGACGATTTTCGTGTAGCCGTTCGCGCGTTCTTCGAATGCCTTATAGGCATCGGGTGCATCTTCGAGCGGCAAGCGATGGCTGACGATGACGCTCGGTTTCGCCACGCCCGCGACGATCAGATCGCGCAGGTAGACGTTGTACTTCTTCACGGGCGCCTGACCCATCTCGATCGAGATGCCCTTATTCCACGCATCGCCGAGCGGCACGGTGAAGTGGCCCTTCTTCAAGTCGCCCTTTGCGCCAGGATCGGTCGGGAAATAGACGCCGATGAGGCCGATGTGCCCCGTGGGATTCGTCACGCGGATCAAGTCTGCGAGCAACGCTTCCGGGTCTTGATGCGTGGCATTCTCCGTATCGCTGCGGCCGTGCGCTTTCGCTTCGTAGCCGATCGCATCGATCGTACACATCACGCCCGGCATCTTGTCGCCCGCGTGTGCGTCGAGATTTTGTACCGCGTCGCGGTGCGGTTCGCGCAGCGCGAGGATCTGATCGACCGCGTCACCCGCGCTGAAGTCGACGGGGATCGCACCGATTTGCTTCGCGAGCGCAAGCCGTTCGAGCACGTTATCGACGACGTAAATCTCCGACGCACCCTTGAGCTTCGCGCTGAGTGCGGCGAGCAACCCGACCGGCCCCGCGCCGAAGATCGCAACGGTGTCGCCGGGCTTCACGTGTGCCTGTTCTGTAGCGTGAAAGCCCGTCGGAAACACGTCGGAGAGCAACAGGAAATCGTCCTCGAGCTCGTCGCCCGGCGTGCCCGGGAGCTTGAGACAGTTGTAATCGACATACGGTACGCGAACGAGCTCCGCTTGGCCGCCCGGATGCGGGCCCATGCCCGAGTAGCCGTAGCCGCCGCCATGGCCCTGGGGATTCACGGTGAGACACGCGTTGCTAAAACCGCGCGTACAGTTGAAACAAAAGCCGCATCCGATATTGAATGGCAACACGACGCGGTCGCCGACCTTCACGCCCTTGACGGCACTCCCGACCTCCTCGATCACGCCCATATTTTCGTGGCCGAACACGAGCCCGGCTTCGACCGGGGCGCGGCCCTCGTACATATGCAAATCGCTGCCGCAGATGCCGGCGCTCGTCAAGCGCAAGACGGCGTCGGTTTGCTCTTCGATCGTCGGATCGGCGACCTCGCGTACGGCTACTTCGTTCGGGGATTGGTAGACCACTGCGCGCATCGGTATCGGCTCCTTCGAGCATCGGATCGGAGCAACGTGCTCCGATCCGACTGTGCCCGGAGGCCGGTTCCGAAAACCGGCTCCCTTGGCAGGCGATTCAGCGACGATTAGCTCGGCAGATCCGTCGCACGATCGACGATAGCGGCGCGGCGGGCGACGACGGCGTGCAGCGGATCGCCATAGCGCGGCGAACGGTCGAGGCCCGCGATCGCGGCGAACCCACCCGCCGCGGCGAGGTAGCTTGCGACGAGTTCGCGATGCCCGCAATCGTCGAGCATCCGCCAAACGGCAACGGCCTTCGTCGGAAAACACCGATTCGAGAACGAGATGACGAGCACGCCGTTCGGGCGTAACACGCGTGCGATCTCGCGCATCACCTCGATCGGGCGCGTGAGGTACTGCACCGAAACGCAAATCGTCACCGCATCGAACGACGCCTCGGCGAACGGTAGCGTGGGCTCGACGTTGAGATCGTGCACGTCGTACGCATCGAGCCGTGGGTTGGCCGCGAGTTCCGCGCGATTCATCCCGAGCGCGACGACGCGCCCGTACGAAATCTCGGGCGGTAGATGACTGACCCAGCTCGACATGAGATCGAGGATCGCGCCGCCCGCGGGCAAGTTTTCGCGATAGAGCTCCTCAACCGCGCCGATGGCGTGCCGATCGATGTGCTCGACCAGGCGCGCCTGCTGGTAGAAGCGCGCATCGGGCGATTCATCGGTTCGGCGAAAAGCGTCGCGTACGTCCATCATCGGCTTTGACGACGCGCGGGCGTCGCGCACGCGCGCGATGCCGATTCTGCCAATATGCTGGGAACGAAAGACGGATTGGGCCGCCGAGCATGGAAGCGCCCGCAATGCATATCGTCCGCCGTTTTGGCGCGGCGTTCCTCGCGTTCTCTTGCGTTGGAATTTCGCCCGCCCTCGCCGCTCCACCGACCGTCGCCGCATCCGCAGCGCCCGCCGCCACGGTCAGCCCCTCCCCTGCCCCGCGCATGTCGCCCGGGCCCGGTGCCTTGTCGATTCCGCTCGCGGACCCGTACCCGAGCACGTACGTGCCGTTCGCTTCGCGCCCGACGCTCATCAAGAACGCGACGATCATGACGGCCGCCGGCCCCACGATCGCAAACGGTAGCATCTTTCTCAAAGACGGAAAGATCGCCGCGATCGGCGCGAACGTTTCCGCACCGCCCGATGCCGTAATCATCGACGGCAGCGGAAAATACGTCACGCCCGGCATCATCGACATCCACTCGCACATGGGCGTGTACGCCGTACCGAATGCGAACGCACGTAGCGACGGTAACGAAGCGACGAACCCGAACACCGCGCAAGTGTGGGCCGAGCACTCGATCTGGCCGCACGATCCGCAATTCCCCCGCGCGCTCGCGGGCGGCGTCACGACCGCCCAGATCCTTCCGGGATCGGCGAACCTCTTCGGCGGCCGCAGCGCGATCGTCAAGATCGTCCCGGCACGCACGGTTCAAGATATGAAATTTCCCGGCGCCAAATACGGCCTCAAGATGGCGTGTGGCGAAAATCCGAAACGCGTCTACGCGCAGCGCGGCCCCTCGACCGGCATGGGAAACATGGCTGGCTATCGCGCGGCATGGGTTGCGGCCGAAGGGTACAAGCGGCGCTGGGATTCGTGGAATGCCACGCACACGGGCGAGCCGCCCGCGCGCGACCTGCAGCTCGAAACGCTCGCCGAAGTGCTGCGCGGCAACATCTACGTGCACATGCACTGCTATCGCGGCGACGAGATGGCGCAAGTCATCGATATGTCCAAAGAATTCGGCTACAAGGTCCGCGTCTTTCACCACGGCGTCGAAGCGTACAAAATCGCCGACAAGCTCAAGGCGAACGACATCGGCGCGACGGTGTGGGCCGACTGGGGCGGCTTCAAATTCGAATCGATCGATTCGATCAAAGCGAACCTGGCGATCATCGACAACGCGGGCGCTCGCGGCATGATCCATAGCGACGACGGCTCGGGCATCCAGCGCCTGAACCAAGAAGTCGCGAAGGCGATGTATGCCGGCCGCCGCGCGGGCATCGACGTCAAACCGGACACCGCGATCAAGTGGCTCACGATCAATCCCGCATGGGCATTGGGTCTTGACGACAAGATCGGTTCGCTCGAAGTCGGCAAGGACGCCGATGTCGTACTCTGGTCGGGCAATCCGTTCTCGATCTATGCCCGCGCGGAGAAAACGTGGATCGATGGCGCGATGCTCTTCGATCGCTCGGACAAACGCCAACAATGGCGCACCGATTTCGAACTCGGCTACGTGCCGCAACGATAGGGAGGACGCACAAATGAAGCATCTCATCGCTAGCCTCTCGCTCGCGGGCGCGCTCGCCGCGACCGCCCTTCCCGCACTCGCTGGTTCCGTCGCGATCGTCGGCGGCACCGTGTATCCCGTCGGCTCGCCGCGCATCGACAACGGCACCGTCGTCATCACCAACGGCCGCATCGCCGCCGTCGGCGCGAACGTTGCGATCCCCGCAGGTGCCCAGCGCATCGACGCCCGCGGGAAGGTCGTCACACCCGGCCTGATCGATGCCGCAACCGTCCTCGGCTTGGTCGAAATCGGCGGCGAACGCTCCACCAACCACGCCGCGGCACGCGGCACGATCAACGCCGATTTCCAGCCCTGGCTCGGCTTCAACTCCGACTCCGCGTATATCGCAGCGACGCGCGCCGAAGGCGTGACGACGGTTGCGATCCTGCCGCAGGGCGGCACGATCTCGGGTCAGGTCGCACTCGTCGATCTCGATCTCGGCAGCGCTGCCGACATGATGCGCCGTGGCCCCGTGGCGATGGCCGCAACCGTCGAAACCGGCGGCCGTGGCGGCGAGGATCAGGACGAAACCGCAGGCCAGCAAGAGACGCTCGTCGGGGGCACGTCGTCGTTCGATTCGCCCGCACCGCCGATCTCGCGCGGCGAGGCATTCGGCAGGCTCCACGATATCCTCAAAGATGCGCGTTTCTACGCGCAACACGCCAAGGCGTACGATGAGGGCCGCGCGCGGCAGCTGATCGCATCCGGCAGCGTGCTCGAGGCGCTCGGCCCGGTCGTCGCCGGCAAGATGCCGCTCATGATCGCGGTCGATAAGAAAGACGACATCGCTACGCTTCTGCGTTTTGCGAAACGCGAAAATATTAAGGTCGCGATCTTCGGCGGCGCGGAAGCCTGGAAAGTCGCCTCGGAGATCGCGGCCGCGCACGTTCCCGTCGTGACGGGCGCGATGAACAGCAACCCGACTTCGTTCGATACGCTCGGGCAACGTCAGGAAAATGCGGCATTACTGCGGCGCGCGGGCGTCTCCGTCGCCCTCATCGGTAACGCCGGTGGCGGCGATGAAGAACAGTTCAACGTCCGTAACGTCAAGTACGAGGCGGGGAACGCCGTTGCATACGGGATGTCGCACGACGACGCTTTGCGCGCGGTCACGCTCGCTCCGGCGGAAATCTTCGGCGTGGCGGATCGCGTCGGTTCGCTCGGCGCGGGCAAGGATGCGAACGTCGTCGTCTGGAGTGGCGACCCGTTCGAGTTCTCGACGAACGTGGAGCACGTGTTCGTTCGCGGCCACGAGATCCATCAGGAATCGCGTCAGGACATGCTGACCAAACGGTACAAGAACCCCGGCACGAACATCGGGCACACGCAGCCCTAACCCAAGCGCGTATCGACAGAAAACGGTGCCGCGAGCGACGCGGCACCGTTTTTTCTTACTAGACCAAGCGCTCGATTTTTTTCTTTCTCCAAAACAAAAAGTAATAGCCGGACTGCAGGCAGAGATTCACGACGAATGCCGCGGGATACGCGATCCACACGCCGGTAAGCCCGAGCGAGGTTTGCGAAAGCCACCACGCCACGGGAACTTCGATTCCCCAAATCGAGGCCACCGCGAGTAACGTCGGCCAGAGCACCGTACCGCTCGAACGCATCACGCCGTTGAGCACGGCACTATTGCCGAAGAGCAGATATCCCCAGAGCGTGATATGCAAGAGCGAGCGCGCGATATCGAGCGTGTGCGCGTCCGTAAGAAAGAGCGAAAGTAGCGGCGTGGTCAGGAGATACGCGAGGCCGATCAGCGTTCCGCCGATGACGTAGTTGAGCACCACACCCGAGCGCACGACCTTCGGAATACGATCGAGGCGTCCGGCCCCGATCGATTGCGCGCCGAAGATCGATGCCGCGATGCCGATCGAGATCGCGGGAAATTGCACGTAGCTTACGACCTGGTTCACGGCGCCGTATGCGGCCGTCGCCGTCGACCCAAAGCGGTTCACGAACGCGAGCACCGCGATCTCCGAGAGCGAAACCATCACGAGCTGCAGCCCCGTGGGAATACCGATCTTCACGACCTTCGTTACGATGTCGCGGCGCAGGCGCAGATTCCGGAGCATCTCCGCATCGAACGCAAGCGGATGCTTGCGGATGTTGAGGTAGACGATGAGCCCCAAAAGCGTCGTGAGGTTTGCGAAGATCGAAGCGACCGCGGCGCTATTGATATCGAGTTTGGGCAAGCCGAGCCACCCGAGGATCAGTGCGGGTGTCGCGAGCGCGCTCAAGAGCGTCGCGGCGATGAGCGAGACGAACGGCGTGAGCGTGTCGCCCGTGCCGCGTAAGAACGTCGTATACACGAGGTACATGAAGAACACGGGCAGCGAGAAGAACACGATCTTCGAATACTGTTCCGCCTGCGGCAGAATATCGACGGGCGTACCGAGTAAGAGCAAGATCTGATGCGCGCCGAACGCACCGACGATGGCGACGAGCGCGCCGAGGAGCACGCCGAGCGTGAGCGTCGTCCCCGCGATCTTCTTCACCATCGCGTTATCGCGCGCGCCGAACGCCTGCCCGATCAACACGCTCGAGCCGCTCGAAAGCCCGATCAAAAACGAGATCAAAAAAAATAAAATCGGAAAGAACGAGCTGACCGCGGCGAGCGCGTGCACGCCGATCAAACGCCCGAGAAAGATGCTGTTGAGCGTGCCCGACGCCGCCTGCAAGATGTTGCTCAGCATGAGCGGGATGAGAAATGCCGCGAGGTAGCGCCACAGGGGCTTGCTATCGTCGATCGGTTGCCGCGCTGCGGCTCGTGCTGCCATACGCGGGCATCTTCGCTAGCAGCACGGCGAGGCATCTGCAAGAGTGCGCCGTTTTCGGGTAGGATAGCGACCATGACGACCACCGCAACCGAGGCCGCTTCATCTTTGGGCTCTGCTTTAAACGCGACGATCCGCATCGTCGACCCGGCAAACGGCTCGCTCTTCGCAACGCACGCGAGCACGCCGCACGCCGAGGTCGATCGCGCGCTCGATGCCGCTCGCGCCACGTTCCGCATCTGGAGCAGCGCGCCGTTCGCGGACCGTTCGCGCGTGCTGACCAACGCCGCGCGCATCCTCCGCGCGAAGCGCGCGACCTACGCCGAACTCGTCGTGCACGAAATGGGCAAGACGATCGGCGAGGCCGAGGCCGAGATCGAAAAATGCGCCGTCGGCTGCGAATTCTACGCGGAAAACGCGGAAGCGATGCTCGCGCATGAAGCCGCGCCGTCGACCGCAACGCGCAGCTACGTCGGCTATCGCCCATTGGGCGTGCTCCTCGCGATCATGCCGTGGAATTTTCCGTTCTGGCAGGCGTTCCGTGCGGCGGCACCCGCGCTCATGGCGGGCAACGTCGTCGTGCTCAAACATGCGAGCAACGTTTCCGGCTGCGCACTTGCGATGGAAGAGATCTTCCACGAAGCGGGGCTTCCGAAGGGCGGATTCGCGACGCTGCTGGTGAGCGGAAGCGAGATGGAACGCATCGTCGCCGATCCGCGCATCGCATGCGTAACGCTCACGGGAAGCGAGGGCGCCGGTTCCGCCGTTGCCGCAACCGCGGGCAAGCATCTGAAGAAAACCGTGCTCGAACTCGGCGGTTCCGATGCGTTCATCGTGCTCGCCGACGCCGACATCTCGGCCGCTGCGGCGATGGCGGCGAAAGCGCGCTTCCAAAACGCCGGACAGAGTTGCATCGCGGCGAAACGTTTCATCGTTGAGAGCGGCGTGTACGATGCCTTTCTCATCGCGTTCGAAGCGGCGACGCGCAAGCTCGTCGTCGGCGATCCGATGGACCGGGCGACGACGATGGGGCCGCTCGCGCGTGCGGACCTCCGCGACGATCTCGCGAAGCAGATCGATGCATCGGTCGCCATGGGCGCGCGCATCGTCTGCGGCGGCGCCGCGCTCCCGGGCGCGGGGTACTTCTTTGCGCCGACGATTCTCGCCGAGGTGACGCCGGAGATGCCGGTGTTCCGCGAGGAAACGTTCGGGCCGTGCGCGGCCGTCATTCGTGCCGAAGACGTCGAGCACGCGATAACGCTCGCAAACGATTCGCAATTCGGGCTCGGGGGAAATCTCTGGACGCGCGATATCGCGCGCGCCGAAGCGATCGCCGCGCGCTTGGAGACCGGCGGCGTCTTCATCAACGGCATGACGGCAAGCGATGCCCGCCTTCCGTTCGGCGGCGTCAAGAAAAGCGGTTACGGGCGCGAACTCTCGCACTTCGGCATTCGGGAGTTCGTGAATATCCAAACGGTGTGGATCGCCTAATCGAATCGGCCAACCGTCCGAAGCCGAGCGCATCCGGAACGACGAACCGAAAGCTCACGCACTGATAGAGAGGTACGATGATGTATATCGATCCGGCCGCTTCGGTGGCACCCGCGATGGCCCCGACCGCGCAAACGCTGCACGATGCATTCGTCGCAGGAACGATGACCGAAGCCGATTACGATTACGCGCTCGGCGAGGTGCGCTTCGTTCCGGCGCCGCTGCAAAGCGTCGAGCGACTCTAGACGCGAGCGCCCGCGATGCCCGCCTTACACGAGGGCGGGCATCGGGCTCACGGGTACGGTGTAAGCGTGTCGTGCGTACTGCGCGACCATACGTTCCGTCGTGAAGAACGAGCCGTTGAACGCGATCGCGCCCCGACGGATCAGCGCGAACGCTTCCGGGTTACGGTAGTACGTCGGCACGATCGTTTCTTCGAGCAGTGCGAACAAATGCGCGGCATCCTCCGATGACGTGTCCTCGCCAAGCGCGACGTCGTCGCGGCCGATCCCCCAACCCGTTACGCCCTCGATGTGGCCTTCGAGCCACCAGCCGTCGCGCGTGCTGAGCATCGGAACGCCGTTCATCGCGGCTTTCATTCCGCTCGTACCGGACGCTTCGAGCGGCGCTTGCGGCGTGTTCAGCCACACGTCGACGCCCGTGCAGAGCAGTTTCGCAACGCCCATTTCGTAATTCTCGACGTACACCACGCGCACGGCATCGCCGAGTTCCTTCGCTGCGGCATGGACCGCCGCGATCATGCCTTTTCCGCCGAGGTCTTGCGGGTGTGCCTTCCCCCCGAACACGATTTGGATCGGCCCGATCTCGCTTGCGATTCTTCGCAAGCGCGCGAGATCGCGGAAGATCAGATCGTGGCGCTTATAGGCCGTTGCCCGGCGTGCGAAGCCGAACGTGAGCACCGCCGGATCGAGCGCAACGCCGGTTCGTTCTTTCACGAGAGCGAAAAGAGCGCGCTTGGTTTTGTCGTGCGCGCCCGCAATCGCTGCAGGCGTAAGCGAAACGGCGTACCGGAGGTAGGCGTTATCGCCACGCCACTCCGCGAAGTGCTCGTCGAACAGTGCTGCGAAGGATGGGCTGACCCACGTTCCCGCGTGCACGCCGTTCGTGATCGCGCGCACGCCGCGGCCCGGAAACATCGCGCGCGAAACTTCGCCGTGGCGCATCGCGACGCCGTTGACGTACCGCGTGGTTTGTAACGCGAGATGCGTCATATCGAGTTCGCCGCGATCGAGACCGTCGACCGAAGCGAGGAGCGCTGTGCGTTCGTCGCCGAGCACCTCCGCGACGGTGTGCGTATCGAAACGATCGTGGCCGGCGGGCACCGGCGTGTGCGTCGTAAAGACGCATCGCTCGCGCACGCGCGCGACGTCGCCATGCGCGCGTTGCAGCAGCGGAACCGTGATGAGCGCGGCGTGGCCCTCGTTCATATGGTACGTCGCGATCCCGTCCGTGCCGAGCAACGCATCGAGGATCAGAACGCCGCCTTCGCCGAGCACGATTTCTTGCGCGAGGCGATACGCTTTGCCGCCGCCGTACAGGGCGTCCGTGAGGCGGCGATCTTCGGAATGGTTCTCGGGAACGTCGGTATCGAGCAGATAGACGGGTACGATCCCGCCGTCGAAGCCGACGACATCGAATCGCCAGGCGACGATCCGCACGTGACGCGCCCCGATCGCGACCGTCGCATCGACGCCCGCGCTCGGCAACGTCGACGCGGGTTCCCACGGATCGGGTGCCTCGATCTGGCGCCCGTCCGCATCGAGCGTTTGGCGAAAGTATCCCTTGCGATGGGCGAGCGTGACGCCGACCATCGGCAGCTTGCCATCCGCCGCTGCCCGCACGACGTCGCCCGCGAGGATGCCGAGGCCCCCGCTATAGGTCGGAAGCTCGGGCGCAAGCGCGATCTCCATGGAAAAATAGGCGACCGTCATCACGCGCGCGTCCATCATATCCCCTTAGGTATCGGCAGAGCGAGCCCCGCTCCGCTTTCTCGCTTATCGTCATGCGGTAGGCCGCTTGCCCGGATCGTTATTTGATCGTGATCCGGTAGTACAGCGTTCCCTGACTCGTGCCCGTGACGCCGGGAGCGACGAGGCTCGCACTTGGGCCTCCGATCAGACACGTGAAATTCTTCGACCCGACGGTACCGTTGGTGAATGTCGACCCGGCCGTCGTGTCGCCGAAGGTCGTCGATCCATTGGCGCTAGCGACGAGCGTGTCCATCAAGCCATTCGAATTCACCCCCCACGATCCCGTGCCGTTGTCGGTGATCGAAAATGGCGTCGTGGTCTTCGAGGTCGAGAGCAAAGGGGATGGGCTCATCGACGCTTCCGATGCGCCGCCAACCATGATGTTCCGATAATCGATTGCGTACTTGATGACGCCGCCCGGGCAGGCCGTCCCCGCAGGCGGCAATCCCGGGCAGTTCGTCGAGAGCACGGTCGCCGTTTTCGTGAGCACGACGTAACCCGTGTAGAGTTCGTTGTGGGTTGCGTTCACATTCGGCGTCGGCGTATTTGCATCGGTGGCCGAAATCGTCGCATCGTACCGGTTGAACGCCGTCACTCCGGATGGCGCGCTATAGACTGCCCAGTATTTGATCGTGCCCGAACTCGTGTTCTTCGGCACCGGCCCGTAGGTCGATGTCGAAGTCGCGCCAGCCGTGCCAACGGCCGTCCAAAGCCCGGTCGTCGCACAACTCGGAGCATTACTGCCGTTATCCGGGCACACTTGCGCCGTCCATCCGGCAGGCGCGAGCGGTGCGTTGATCGTGAACGTGACCGTCCGTTTCGCCGCGGTATTGGTGTTGGCGCCGGTGTAGACGAATTCGTTCGGGACGTTCACGATCGTCGCCGTCCCGGTGAGCACGTTACCGATCGGCGTTCCAGGAACGGTGCCCGAGTTGATCGGCGTCGAGCCACTCGGGATGAACGAAACGGCCGTGAAATCGTTGTTATTGGTCGTCGGGACCGACCCATCGTAACTGCCGCTTCCCGCGTTGTTACCGATCGGGCCGGTAAAGAGCGAGCCACCGGAACTGTAACATTCGGCGCCCGAAGCGACGCCCGGTATTTGGCTCGCGCTGATGAGCTGCGAGACACCGGGGCTACCGTTCGCCGCGCCATAGGTCGTCAAGCTTGGCGTCGTCGTTCCCGCTACGCCGCCCGTGGACGTCACGCTCACGCTACTCGAGGAAATGACCACGCCGCCGCCGCCGCCGCCGCCGGGGCCGTGCTGATTGCCCGGAAAGGAACCTGCCGAATCGGCCGTCGTTCCCGCCGCGCCGCTTACGTCGACGGAGATTCCCGTAAACGCCGCTGGCGACGTTACGATGACCGTGCCGCCGGCACCGCCGCCACCGCCGCCGTCGTTGACGGGCGCCAAGCCCGTCGTGCCGTTGGAGTAGATCGTCGCGCCGGCGCCACTGGTCTGCGCGATGCGCAAGAGCACGATCCCGCCGCCGACGCCGCCCGAACTGCCGAACGCGTTCGCCGTATTATTGTTGGTTCCGTCGTTGTTCGAGCCCGCGCCGCCGCCGCCGCCCATGAGCGCGCGTGTCGGCCCGATATCGCCGGACTTGATCGCGGCGGCACCGCGCCCGCCGACGTCGGCCGTATTCGCCGTCGAGTACCCCGTTGCCGCATGGACGCCCGGGTTCGAGTATTGCGAGGTGTTGCCCGTATAGTTGGGCGTCCAGGGGTAGCCGCCGTTGCCGCCCGCGCCGCCGTTACTGCCGCCGCCGCCGCCCGTATTCTGGTCGTTACTCGCCGGGTCTTCATCCGTGCCGCCGCCACCGGCGTTGCCGGGGCTGCCCATGCCTTTATCGCCCCCCGGATAGCCGTTCGCTACGGGGGCGGGTGTCGGCGCGGTCGGCGATCCCGGCGTACTCGGGGTCGTGAAGCTCGTGTAGTAAAAGACGTATTGGGGCGTGCCGAGAAAACCTTCGCCCTTGGTACCGAACGCCGGCTGGGCCGCCCCGTTCATCAGCACGCTGCCCGTGAAATCGGTGTTCAGCACGCTTGTGGGCGAGGTCGAGGACTTCGTGTACCCGCCCCCGCGGAATCCGTTGCCTACCGCATAAATACTCGCTCCGGCGAGATTCGTGGTCGACGCGATGTCGAGGGCGGCGACGCCACCCGTCGCGCCGTTCCAGTAGGCGGCAGAAAACGAGCTTCCGAGCGTCGCGGTGAGGAACTGCGGCACGCGGACGATCTGGTACGTGTACTGCCCGGTCGAGCCCGTCGCCGCGGCGTTCGTATACGAGTTGATGAGACCGCCCGCGTTCGCACCGACGATCGTCGCCGTGCTGCCGGCGACGGCGGTCACATACACGTATTCGTAGAGGCCCGCAGAGCCGATAGACGTGTAGCCCGTTCCGAGGCCGATGCCGCCGTAAGCACTCGAGTTCGTCGATACGAACGTTCCCGATTGCATCTGCATCACGAGGAGCAGGTCGTTTACCGTTACCGCCGTGCTAGCGCCGCCGCTCGACGTGTCGATCGTGCCGAGGTTGAGCGACGTCGCGCCTGCCGCGACGGTGCCGAGCGGTGGCTTGTAGTACGTGTTATACGTTCCGGTAAGGGTGTTAGCGGCGCCATCTTTTCCGGGTTGTGGCGTACAAACTGCGGCGCGTGCGGGCAGCGCCGGCGTGGTAACGACCAGCGTGCTTACGACGAGCGAAAATGCGAGCGCCATGGCAATCGCGCGAAACCCAGACGGGCGTGATCGACGACCTTTCATCGCGAAAAGTATAGACCGAGCACCCGATAAACCGCTCTTGCCCACGACAAAACTAAACCTGATGTTTACCACAGCTTAGCGTTTGCTAGCGCTCGCGGTCACGACCGACGGCGCGCTACGCGCGAACGTCGACCGCCGTGCCGATGCCGAGCGAGGCGAAGAGCCGCGTGACGAGATCTTCGGGAAATTGCTGCACGCTCGCGAGCACATCGGTTGCCACGGCGCTGCCCGTTCCGACGGGGGCGAGTGCGGCTTGTGCGAGAGCGATTCCGGATACGTCCGTCATGCCGCGTCGCTACGCTTTCGTGCGCGCCCGACCCTTTCGCCCGCGCATCACACGACCATCGTCTGCAGGCGCAGGCGCGCACGGACGCGCGCGGCGAGTGCATCGACGACGAGTACGAGCACGACCGCGACGATCGTATACGACAGCACCTCGCGATAGTGAAAGAGCTGCTCCGACTGATAGAGCGCCTGACCGATGCCGCCCGCGCCGACCATTCCGAGGATCGTCGATGCGCGGACGTTCCACTCGAAGCGATAGAGCACGTATGCAGCGATCGCGGGAAGCGCCGATGGGAGAAGTCCCGCGAGCAGTGCGGCCGTACCGGTGGAACCCGTCGCGACGAGCGCTTCGGCCGGTGCGCGATCGGCGAGATCGAGGCTCTCGGCAAGCAACTTCCCGAGGACGGCGGCCGTGTGGATCGCGAGCGCGACGGCACCCGCCCTCGGCCCGAAACCCACATAGGTCAGCGCGATCAGTGCGAGCGCTACGGGCGGGACCGCGCGCGCGATCGCGAGTACCAATCGCCCGCATGCGAGCGGAACCCGCGACCACGGCATCCATCCCGTGCCGCGCATCCAGCCGCGCGCGACTGGCGCGGCGACGAGCGCGGCGAGCGGGATCGCGAGGACGATTCCGCCGACGGTGCCGACGAACGCGACGCCGAGGCATTCGAGCACCCCACGCCAAGCGAGATCGAAGAGTGCCTGCGATGCGTCGGGCGGAAACGCCCCCCGCGCGAAGCGGGCGAGGTTCGGCCCGATGTGGCCGAGCCGCGTCCACGGCGGGTCATCCGTGAACGCAAAAGCGGCGATGCCCGCGATGACCACCGCCCCGAGCGTCGCGAGCGTCGCCCGAACCGGGGCGCGCTCGCGGAGCCGGCCCGCGAGCGCGTCGACGGCGATGACGAGTACGGCAAGCACGGCGAGCACGATGCCGAAGCTCCGGTAATCGCCGAGGTTGATATCGGTGAGGAGGGCGGCGCCAAGGCCACCCGCACCGACGACGCCGACGATCACGGACGCACGTACGATGCTCTCGAACGCGTACGCCGAGAAGCCGACGATCCCGTTCCACGCGGCGGGCAGCATGCCGACGAGAAACGCCGCGGCGCTGGTCGCTCCGGTCGCACGCAGTGCTTCGGCGGCGTCGCGCCGCACGGCGTTCAGCACGTCGGCAAACATCTTCGCGATCACCGCCGCGTAGTGGATACCGAGCGCGAGCGTTCCCGGAAGGGGCCCGAGGCCGAACGCAACGACGAACACGATCGCGAGCACCAAATCGGGAATCGCCCGCACGACGGAGGCCAGGTTCGCGACGCACGCGCCCAAACGGCCGCCGCGCGCGATGACGAGCGCCAGCGGTGCGCCGAGCGCTAGCGCGATGACGAACGCGCCGCATGCGATGCCGATCGTCTGGAGTACGGCATCGCGAATGAATGCGATCGCGGCGGGTGTCACGGCAACGCGTCGAGGCCGATGTCGAGATTCGGCGCGCTATGCGTGATCGCACCCGATGAGATCAGGTCGACGCCCGTTGCGGCGATCGCGGCGATCGTCGCGAGCCGCACGCTCCCCGATGCTTCGGTGAGAAAGCGTCCACCGACGAGGCATACCGCTTCGCGCATATCGTCGAGCGACATATTATCGAGCAGCAACGCGTCGATCGGGAGATCGAGCGCCTCGCGTACTTGCGCGAGCGTATCGACTTCGAGTTCGATCTTGACCAGATGCCCGGCGTGCCGCTTGACGCGCGCGACCGCTTCGCGAACGCCGCCCGCAAACGCAACATGGTTGTCCTTGATGAGCACCGCATCGTCGAGGCCGAAGCGGTGGTTCGCACCACCGCCGCAACGCACGGCATATTTCTCGAGCGTGCGCATCCCGGGTGTCGTCTTGCGCGTTTCGACGACGCTCGCGCGCGCATCGCCGACCGCATCGACGAGCGCGCGCGTGGCGGTCGCGACGCCGGAAAGCTTGCCGAGGATATTGAGCGCGGTTCGCTCCGCCGTGAGTAACGCACGTGCCGAGCCGCGGAGCGTTGCGATCGTGTCGCCCGGTGCGAGCCGCTCGCCATCGTGTTTTTCGACGACGATCGCGATCGTGGGATCGAGTAAGCGGAAGGCTAAGAGCGCGACTTCGATACCCGCTAGCACGCCCGCATCGCGCGCGACGATCGCCGTGGCGCCGAGATCGCCCATCGGAACGATCGCATCGGTCGTGATGTCGCCCGCGCGCCCGAGATCCTCGATCAACGTCGCGCGCACGAACGGTTCGTAGAGCAGCGGTTGAAGTGGCGAAGGCAAGCTCATACGGCGATTCCCCGGGGGGCGAGATCGCGCGCGGCGCGCGACGTGCGGTACGCTTCGCTCGCCCGTGCGATGGGAAAATCGGTGCGGAAGTGACTGCCGCGCGATTCGCGCCGCTCGTATGCGGCAAACGCGATCGCGCGCGCGACGAGCACGGCGTTTGCAAGCGATGCGTCGGCGGGGTCATCGACGAGTTGCGAACATGCTTCGCCGAGGCCTGCGGCATCGCGTACGACGCCCACGTTCGCGTACAACAAGGCGCGAACTTGCGTGCGGTCGAGATCGCTCGTGCCACGGGCCCGCGCGCGCGGCGGCAAATGCAGACCGCGCGCGGGCTCGGCAGTGCTACCGTCGAGCGTACGCGCGATGTCGGCGGCGACGCGCTGGCCGTACACGACGGCTTCCAACAACGAATTACTCGCGAGCCGATTCGCGCCGTGAACGCCCGTCGACGACGCTTCGCCGCAAGCCCAAAGGCCGGAAAGTGAGGCACGCCCATCGAGGTCGACGTGGATGCCGCCCATGTGATAGTGCGCCGTCGGCGCGATCGGTAGCGGTTCGCTACGGGGATCGACGCCGCTCTCCATCGCAAGGCCGAAGACCGTTGGGAATCGCTGCGGGAACGCATCGCCGATTGCGGCGCGCGTATCGAGAAACGCCTTGCCACCGTCGCGCACGACCGCGTATACGGCGCGTGCGACGATATCGCGTGGCGCGAGCTCCGCGTCCGGATCGATCCCGACGCAGAAGCGCGATCCCGCTTCGTCCACGAGTATGGCGCCCTCGCCGCGTAACGCTTCGGTGACGAGCGGCATCGGATCGCGCCCGGTTGCGAGCCCCGTCGGGTGAAATTGCACGAATTCCATATCGGCGACGCGCGCCCCGGCGCGCAAGGCCATCGCGAGCCCGTCGCCGTTCGCCTGCGCCGGGTTCGTCGTATAGCGATAGAGCTGGCCGATACCGCCGGTAGCGATCGCGACCGCGCGCGCGAGGATGCGCAGCTCGCCCGCGTGCACGCCGCGGACCGCGCCGTTGCGATCGAGGACGAGATCCGTTGCTTCGGTATTTTCCAAAACACGGATCGATGGCGTGCGGCGAACCGCCGCGACGAGCGCGTCGAGTGTCGCACGGCCCGTGCCGTCGCCGTTCGCGTGCACGATCCGCCGCCGCGAATGCGCCGCTTCCCGCCCGAGCGCGAGCGCGCCCGACGCATCGCGATCAAAGGGCGTGCCGAAGCGAAGCAGTTCGGCGATCGCCTGCGGCCCATCGCTCGTCAGTCGTGCGACGGCCTCGGGATCGCTCAACCCGGCGCCCGCGATTTCCGTATCGCGCGCATGCATCTGCGGCGCGTCGTCCGCGCCGACCGCGGCCGCGATGCCGCCTTGCGCCCAGCCACTCGCGGCCCCGGCCCCGAGCGTTGCGTTCGCGATGACGATGACGTCGCGCGGCGCGAGTTCGAGCGCGGCGGTAAGCCCCGCAAGCCCGGCGCCGACGATCGCCACGTCGCAGTGAAGCGTCTGCACCCTAACGCCCGACCGCCAGCATCGCGTCGACCGCACGTTTCGCGCGCACCGCGATTTCCGGCGCAACGATCACTTCGTTCGTCAGATCGCGCAGGGTCGCGTGGATCTTCGCAAGCGTGTTGCGCTTCATGTGCGGGCAGAGGTTGCACGGGCGCACGAATTCGAGCTCGGGAAAATCGATCGCGACGTTATCGCTCATCGAGCACTCGGTTACGAGCAGCACTTTCGGGGGCCGCTGCGCACCGACGTAATCGGTCATGTTCGCGGTGCTACCGACGTAATCGGCTTCCGCGAGCACGTCGGGCGGGCACTCCGGATGGGCGAGGATCACGACGCCCGGATGCCCGCTCCGATACGAGCGCAATTCGGCACCGGTAAAGCGTTCGTGCACTTCGCATGCGCCGTTCCACGCGACGATCTCGACCTCGGGAAGCTGCGTTTGCACCCATGCGGCGAGATACCGATCCGGAAGAAACAGCACGCGTTTCGCACCGAGCGACCGCACGATCTTCACGGCATTTCCCGAGGTCACGCAGATGTCGCTTTCGGCTTTTACTTCGGCCGAGGTATTGACGTACGTGACGACCGGCGTATTCGGATAGCGCTCGCGGAGCAGGCGTACGTCGGCTGCGGTGATCGATTCCGCAAGCGAGCAGCCCGCTTGGAGATCGGGAACGAGCACCGTCTTCGTGGGGTTGACGATCTTCGCGGTCTCGGCCATGAAATGGACGCCCGCGAGCACGATGACATCGGCCGAGGTCCGCGCCGCTTCGTACGCGAGCGCGAGCGAATCGCCGACGATATCGGCGACGCCGTGGAAAATCTCGGGCGTCTGGTAATTGTGCGCGAGGATCACCGCGTTTCGCTCGCGTTTGAGCGCCTCGATCGCCGCGATCTCCGGCGCGAACAGTTCCCATTCCGCAGGCGTGACGAACTTCGCCATAGCGGCGTATCGTGTGTCGAGCGGACGATCCATAATGCTCATTTAGAGTATAACCTCGGCATGCATTTACGCCGTTTGTGTCGGCGCCCGGCACTTTATGCAGGTATCGAGCATAATCCTCGCGCGCCCGCCGCGGTTGCGCGGCGGGAAGGCGAGGCAGCGTTCCTAATGCGCGAACCCGTCCGCCGTGGTGACTTTCGTCGTCGGGACAACGTGCACCGATTGCGCGACGTACACGGGGATCTTGCGGTCGGTCTGCACGATCACGTCCTTCCCGTGCACGAAATTATGCGCGAAAAGTCCGAGCGGGCCGAGCACGAGGTACGACGCGATCGCAGCGGTCGACGCCGCACCTTTGGCCCCATCGCCATCGTTTGCGGACGGGACGTCCGAAAGCTTGATCCTCAGGTTGTCGGAGCTGTAGATCCAGTCGAACTGTAGCGCGAGCTTTCCCGGATGGCCGTTCCCGCCCGCCGATTCCGCGCTCACGACGTGGCCCTCGCCCATCGCCCCTGCCGGAACCACGACGAAGCCTTCGACCGTTACCGCTTCGAGCGAGTGGAATGAAAAGCGATCTTCCGCATGCGCCTTGTTCGACGCGAGCTGGTCGACGAGAACGATTTTGAGCGGCGTACCGCCGGGCACCAAGACGGGCGCGAGGGTGGCGCCCTTCGGCGTCGGCGTGGCGACGGGCGCAAACCCACGATCGGTCGCGGGCGCGGGCGTGGTTTGCGCGAGAACGGGAACGGTGCCGATCGCGGACGCGAGCGCGAACGAAACGAGCGAAATCACAAGCCCCGCCGATCGTAGCGAACGATTATGAACTGCGTGTGTCGCCGAGATGAACGCGGTTACGTCGATGCCGTACGTGTCGCGCGCAGGCGCAGGCCGACTTCGCGTTCGCGCAAGAGTTCGCGACGGAATCGGAATTCGGCGGCGGGACGGCCACGCGGCTGCGCGATCGTGCGTCCCGTCGGCTCGACGAGGCCCCCGGTCTCGACGAGCCGACGGAAGTTGCCCTTGTGCAATTCGAGTCCGGCGATCGCTTCGGCCGCGCGTTGCATCTGCCACAGCGTAAACGTCGCCGGAAGCAAATCGAAGATGACGGGACGGTAGCGGATCTTCCCGCGCAAGCGCGAGATCGCGGTTGCGAGCATGCGCCGATGATCGAGGATCATCGAGTCGCCGCTCTCGCGGCTTTGGTAGCTTTGGGGTCCGACCGGCACGGGATCGGGCGCGGCGAGCGGCGCGCGATCGGCTGCCGCTTCCGGTACGAGATCGGCTTCGTATAAAAGCTCGAAGCGTTCGAGCACGGCTTCATCGTTCCACGCGCGCCTGCCGAGGCCGAAGGTCAGATCGATGCGATCCGTGCGGTCGCGCACGAAGGCAGCGTCGCTTCGCGCCCATGCGCGTAGGCCGCGCTCCAACGAAGCGACCGTCTGCGCGTGATCGGTTGCGCGCGCGTCTTCCCACGGGAAAAACCGATACCAGTCGACCCAGCGCGCATCGGCGGCGGCGAACGTGGCCGGATCGCGGACGAGCGCGAGATAGCCGATCGAGATCGTGCGGGCGGGAGCATCGTCGTGCGGGCGCGCGGCTTCGCGTAAGCGATCCGGGAAGGTATACAGTTGCTCGAGATAGCCGACGTCGATCCCGGTCCGCTCGTGCACCCAGCGCCGCACGCCACGTTGCAGCGAGCGGTCGCGGCCGGGGTCGAACGGTCCGAACGGCAAGGCGTCGCGCGCGCCGGAAGCCACGGTAAGGACGACCGGGCGATCCTCCTCGAGGGCGACGATAACGGCGTTGAGGCCGACGCCGACCGCCGCCGCGGTCACAGGAGGCTCTGCGTTGCGCCGCCGTCGATCGCGATCGTCTGGCCCGTGACGTAGCTCGCGGGCACCCCGCACAGGAAAGCGACGAGCGGCGCATACTCCTCGGGTGTTGCAACGTGGCCGACGGGCACGCTCTTCGCGATCTCGGCCATCGCGCTCGCATCGTTGCCATAGATCGAGCGGAAGCGGTCCGTCTCGACCTTCCCCGTAGCGATCGCGTTCACGGTCACCCCATCGCCCGCGACTTCGCCCGCAAGCGTTTTGAGTGCGCCGACCATACCGACGCGAAAGGCGTTCGAGAGCACCATGTTCTGCATCGGCTGCTTCACCGACGCCGATTCGAGCGAAACGATCCGGCCGAATTTCTTCGCGCGCATCTCGCCGAGCACGGCTTCGATCAAGCCGATCTTCGACTTCATCACGAGTCGATACGCCTCGTCCCACGCTTGCGAGGACATGCCGACGAAGCGCCCCGCTTTCGGCCCGCCCGCGTTCACGACGAGGATTTCGACGTGCCCGAAAGCCGCGCTCACTTCATCGACGAGCCGTTCGCCCTCCTCGGGATGGGCGAGGTCCACGTGAAATGCGCGGGCATCTTCCGCCCCCGCCGCGAGCGCCGCCGTGGCGACCCGCTCGGTCTCATCGTAGCGCCGCGCGGCGACCGCGAGCCGTACGCCCTCCGCGGCGAGCGCAAGCGCTACGGCCCGGCCGATCCCCGAACTCGCTCCCGTCACGAGCGCGACTTTTCCCCGAATCCCTAAATCCACAAGCGCCTCCGCAGTGCAGGTTCCGAACGATCGGCCTCGGCCCTTGTCGCCGTTACGACACGACGGCGCAGAGTACGTCGGTTTTCGAAAAGTCGTTGCCTTTGAAGAGGAGTGGCGCATTTGCCGTCTTCGCGAGCGCATACGCAAAGCAGTCGCCGAAGTTCAGGCGAGCTTCGTGACCGCTGCCTTTTCCGAAACGCGCAAAGCCTTCGGCCGCCGCATCGAGATGCTCGCTTCCGAATGCGACGATCTCCACTTGAAGAACGTCGAGGAGCTGCTCCAGCTTCGATGCGAGTGCTTCGTCGTGACGGCGCGCCACAACGATGCGCAATTCGAGTAGGGTCGGAGCGGCAACGCGCGGCGCGGGTTCCGCGAGAATTGCGTGCAGAAAAAGACGCGCTTCGGGTTCGTCCCGAATGATCGCTACGAAGGCAGAAGTATCGATCACCACCCTAGTTCGGCAGGCCGTCGTCGCCGTAGAGATCGTCTGTCTCGAGCGAGGCACTGCCGATCATCGCCCGCATTTCAGTGGCGAGCTTCAGCGCTCGCGCGAAACGCTCGCCGGAATCCACTTGCGGCAAACGATCTAACCGCTCGCGGAGCGAAGTCACGATCGCTTCGGTCAACGTCTCTCCCGTGCGTTGCGCGAGTTCGCGTGCGAGGCGGTCGGCCTCGGCATTCGCGATATATATTGCCATGCACGAAATATATACTACCGTCGAGCGGGATGGAAGAGCGGTCTGGCGTTTTGGCGCTGGAAGGCGTATACTACCGAGGCTTGCCTCTCGGGTTCCCGATGCCGCGCTTTGCGCGCCATCGTCCGAGCGTCGAAAACTGCACAAATCCGCTCCCTTTGGAGCGGTCGTCGCCTGCGTGAAGCCGCGCGACGTATGTAGGGCCTCGCATCCTTGAGGCCGCTCCCACCTACATGGAGTCCCATGGCCGTTCCGAAAAAGCGCGCGAATGCGAAGAAAGATCGCAAACCGAAGCGCAAGATCTGCACCTTCTGCGCCGAGAAGCAGCCCCCGATCACGTACAAAGAGGCGACCCGCCTGCGGAAGTACATCTCCGAGCGCGGCAAGATCTTGCCCCGTCGCATCTCGGGTAACTGCGCGAAGCACCAGCGGCTCCTGACGGTGTCCGTCAAGCGCGCCCGCGTGATCGCATTCCTCCCCTTCACTAGCGAATAAGCGGCGCAGCACATGAAGCTCATCCTCCTCAACGACGTCAAGGCACTCGGCCTCAAGGGCACGATCGTGGAAGTTGCCGAGGGCTATGCCCGCAATTTCCTGATCCCGAAGAAGCACGGCGTCGAAGCGACCAAGGGCGCACTCGCCCAATACGAAGAGAAGCGCAAGGCGAAGATCCGCCGCGAAGCCGACGAACAGGCCGGCGCTCAGGAACTCGCGGTCAAGCTTTCCAGCCAGAACGTCAAGGTCGGCGCGAAGGCCGGCGGTAACGGCCGCCTCTTCGGCACGATCACGAATCAAGACGTCGCCGATGCGATCCTCAAGCTCTTCGGCGTCGAAGTCGATAAGCACCGGATCGAAGTCAAAGAGGGCATCAAGGCGCTCGGAACCTACCCGTTCACGGTGCGCCTCGGCAAGAACATCACCGCCTCGTCGTCGGTGCAAGTCGTAGCCGAGTAGCTTGCCCGCGCTGGTCAGGCGCACGTCGAAGTCGACAGACGACGACGTGAGCCGCCGCATTGCGGCGCTTTACGACGTCCTGACCGGTGCCCTCGGCGCCGATAAAGTCGTGCTTCGCGCTGGCAAACTCGGTGCGTTACCCCTGATGCGCTCGCAAGCCGTGGCGGATCGCCTCCTCGGCTTGCAGCGTCTCGTCTTCGAAGACCCGACACGGGACAAACCCCCGGCGCGCGCGAGCTATATCGCCGCACTCGATGAGGTCGCCGACGGGCTCGCCGATCTCCTCGCGCAACGGAGCATCGACGAGACGATCGAGCGCAAAGTCGGCGAGAAGATCGCCGAACGGCACGACGCCTATCTTCGCGAGCTCCGTATCGAAACGTTGCGCGACGAATCGGGCCCGGAGACGCCCGCTACCGAGGCGCGCCTTCGCGATCTCGAAGCGCTCGAACGCCGGAGCGTGCCGCGCCCGGCCGAACACGCGATGCGCCCCGCATCGCTCGATGCGATCGTCGGCAACGAAACCGCCGTGCGCTCGCTCGTCGCGAAGCTCGCTTCACCCTTTCCGCAACATGTGATCCTGTACGGCCCGCCGGGTGTCGGCAAGACCACGGCCGCGCGCCTTGCGTTGCAGTCGTTTGCGCCCGAGGCGCCGTTCGTCGAGTGCAGCGGCACGACGCTCCGCTACGATCCGCGCGAATCCACGAATCCGCTCCTCGGCAGCGTGCACGACCCGATCTATCAGGGAAGCCGCAAAGAACTGGGCGAGGGCGGAATCCCCGAACCGAAGCTCGGGCTCGTCACGCGTGCCCACGGCGGCGTACTCTTCATCGACGAACTCGGCGAAGCCGCACCTGCATTCCAACGCATGCTCTTGAAAGTGCTCGAAGATAAGCGCGTACGCTTCGAATCGTCGTACTACGACGAACGCGATACGAACGTACCCGCGTACGTGCACAGGCTCTTCCGCGCGGGAGCGCCGGCCGATTTCGTACTGGTCGGCGCGACGACGCGCGATCCATCGGAGATCGACCCGGCGCTACGGTCGCGCTGTGCCGAAATTTTCTTCGAGCCGCTCACGCAGCCGCAGATCGCCGAGGTCGTGCGCTCGACCGCCGCGCGCTTGGGCATCCATTGCCAACGCGGCGTCGATACCGCGATCGCATCGTACACGATGGAGGGCCGCAAGGCCGTGCAGATTTTGATCGATGCGTACGCCCATGCCCACGCCCAGCGGACGACCGCGCCGAACGGCATGCACGTCACGCTCGCGGACGTTGCGAGCGCGGCGCAAGTGGCACGGCTCGTCGCAAACGACACGATACCCGCACGCGCCGAACGCGAGATCGGCCGCGCACTCGGGCTCGGGGTCGCGAACCACGCGGGTTCGATCGTCGAGGTCGAAGCCGTCGCGTTTCCCGCAAGTATCGAGGGGAAAGGGAGCTTTCGCTTCAACGAAACCGCAGGTTCGATGGCGCGCGATAGCGCGTTCACCGCAGCGGCCGTCGTGCGCGCGATCTCCGGCATCGATTGTAGCGCATTCGACGTGCACGTGAACGTCGTCGGTGGCGGCAACATCGATGGCCCGTCCGCAGGGCTTGCGATCTTCTGTGCGATTTGGTCCGCCGTCACGCAGACGCCGCTGCCGCAGGATGTCGCGATGACGGGCGAAATTTCGATTCAGGGCAAGATCCGTCGCGTCGGCGGTATCGCCGAAAAAGCGTATGCCGCGCGCCAATCCGGCATGCGCCGGTTGATTCTTCCGCGCGAAAACGCACGCGATTTCGACGGTGGCGCCGCGGGAATCGCGTGCGTTGCGGCAAGCGACGTGCGCGATGTCTTTCGCGCGCTCGACGTGCTTCCGGCGCGGAAGCGGCGGGCATAACGATGCAAGCACCGAGCGCGCCGAGCGGCGGCGGTTACGACCGCATCCCGCCACAAAACGTCGAAGCCGAGAAAGCCGTGCTCGGGTCGGTTCTCGTCGATCGCGAGATGATGTCGACGGTGACGGAAGTGTTGCAATCACAAGACTTCTACTCGCCGCTGCACGAGACGATCTACGTCGCGCTCGTCACGCTGTGGGAACGCGGCGAGCCGCTCGATAAGATCACGCTTGCCGAAGAACTCAAACAGCGCGGGCTCCTCGATAACATCGGCGGCATGGCGTACATTTCTTCGTTGATGGACACCGTGCCGACTGCGGCATCCGCCGAATACTATGCGAAGATCGTACGCGAGAAAGCCGCGCTGCGTAGCCTGATCCATGTGGGCACGCAGATCTCGCGCATGGGTTACGAATACGAAGAAGACGTGCCGGGCGCGCTAGACGAGTCCGAACAACTCGTGTTCGAAGTCGGCAATCGCTCGAATCGTGGAGCGTTCACACCCGTCTCCTCGCTTCTGCTCGACACGTTTTACAAAATCGAAATGCGCTTCGCCCAAAAGGGCAACCGCACGGGCGTTACCTCGGGCTTTCCCGATATCGACGCATATACGGCCGGATTCCAACCGGGTAACCTCATCATTCTCGCCGCGCGCCCCGCGATGGGCAAGACGTCGCTCGCACTCAATATGTGCGTCGAGGCCGCGCGCGAAGAACGCAAACCGATCGCGCTCTTCTCGCTCGAAATGACGAACCAAGAACTCGTCGAGCGCTTGATCTCGAGCGAAGCGCGCATCGACGCATCGAACCTGCGCAAGGGTTCGATCAAGGAAACCGATTGGGCGAAAATCTCATCCGCGATGTCGACGCTCAACGATCTCCCGATCCACCTCGACGACTCCGGCGGCTTGACCATCAGCGAGATCCGTAGCCGTTGCCGGCGTTTGAAATCGAAGGATGGCCTCGCCGCGATCTTCATCGATTATTTACAACTCGTGAAAGCTTCGACGAGCGCGCGCAATCAGAACCGCAACGAAGAGCTCTCCGAAATTTGCCGTACGCTGAAAGTAACGGCGAAGGATCTCGAAGTGCCGATCATCGCGCTCGCGCAGCTCAACCGCGCGGTCGAGCAGCGCGCGGACAAGCGCCCCATGCTCTCCGATCTGCGCGATTCCGGTGCCCTCGAACAAGAAGCCGATATGGTGGCGTTTCTCTATCGCGACGATTACTACAACAAAGAGACGAGTCCGACACCGGGCTTAACCGAATTCATCATCGCGAAACAACGGAACGGCCCAACCGGGATGGCGAAGCTGAAGTTCGTCCCCGAGAACACGCTCTTCGTGCCCTACGGCGACGAGTCGCACTATCCCGGTCCCTGAGGAATCATCCATGATCGCCCAATCCGGTCTCCGGCCGGCTCGCGTCCGACTCGGCGTCAACGACCTCGAAGCCGCCGCGCGCTTTTATCGCGATGCACTCGGCTTCGAGACGACGGCCGTCGGCGAAGAAGTGCACATGCAGTTTCCGGGCTTCACGCTCGTACTCGAATTCGCACCGCCCGCCGAGCGCGGGAAGTTCATGCTCGTCTTCCAGGCGGGCTCGGCGGAAGACGTCGATGCGATCGCATCGCGCGTACGCGCCGCGGGTGGCGCCGTCGTCTCGGGCCCCGAGCTCGACCACGGAAGCCGCCGCGTCATCGTCGCCGACCCCGATCACTACTCCCTCGAAATCTTCACTTAGCTCGGGGCGTTCATCTCGCGGCGATCTTCTTCGCGAGCCGAGGGTCTTGCGGCCGCAAGGCCGCCCGCTTTCCATGGCTAGATGAGTGTGCTCTGCTAGGTGGACCTCTGCTCCGCCCTACCCGAGGCTCCACGCGCTGCGACCCTGGATGGTTTC
>JBBISR010000026.1:0-43207 GCA_037441145.1 Armatimonadota bacterium | reverse complement strand
AAAGCTGTTCAATCGCATCCCTGACGAACCAAATTCGTAACATCGCGGACGTCACGACCGCCGTCGCAAACGGCGACCTTTCGAAGAAGATCACGGTCGAAGCGCGCGGCGAAATTCTCCAACTCAAAGATACGATCAACGTCATGGTCGATCAGCTCAACGGGTTCGCGTCCGAAGTCACCCGCGTCGCTCGCGAAGTCGGCTCCGAGGGCCGTCTCGGCGGACAAGCCGACGTGCGCGGTGTTGCCGGAACGTGGAAAGACCTCACGGATTCCGTGAACTCGATGGCCGGTAATCTGACGAACCAGGTGCGTAACATCGCCGACGTCACGACGGCCGTTGCGAAGGGCGACCTTTCGAAGAAAATTACCGTCGACGTCCGCGGCGAAATGCTCGAACTCAAGGGCACCGTCAACGTCATGGTCGATCAGTTGAACGCGTTCGCGTCCGAAGTGACGCGTGTCGCACGCGAAGTCGGCTCCGAAGGCAAACTCGGTGGGCAGGCACGCGTCGAGGGTGTTGCCGGAACGTGGAAAGACCTCACCGACTCCGTGAACTCGATGGCCGGCAATCTGACGAATCAGGTGCGCAACATCGCCGACGTCACCACGGCCGTCGCGAAAGGCGATCTCTCGAAGAAAATCACGGTCGACGTGCGCGGCGAGATGCTCGAACTCAAGGGCACCGTGAACGTCATGGTCGACCAATTGAACGCCTTCGCATCCGAGGTGACGCGCGTCGCGCGCGAAGTCGGTACCGAGGGCCGCCTCGGCGGCCAGGCGCAAGTCGAAGGTGTTGCCGGAACCTGGAAAGACCTTACCGACTCCGTAAACTCGATGGCCGGTAACCTGACGAATCAGGTGCGCAATATCGCCGAAGTCACGACCGCCGTTGCCACAGGCGATCTCTCGAAGAAGATCACGGTTTCCGTGCGCGGCGAGATGGGCGAGCTGAAATCGACGATCAACACGATGGTCGATCAGTTGAACGGCTTCGCATCCGAAGTCACGCGTGTGGCGCGCGAAGTCGGCTCCGAAGGCAAGCTCGGCGGGCAGGCGCAGGTCCAGGGTGTTGCCGGAACGTGGAAAGACCTCACCGACTCCGTGAACTCGATGGCCGGTAACCTGACGAATCAGGTGCGCAACATCGCCGCGGTCACGACCGCCGTGGCGCGCGGCGATCTCTCGAAGAAGATCACGGTCGACGTGCGCGGCGAGATGGCGGAGTTGAAATCCACCGTCAACACGATGGTCGATCAGCTGAACGGCTTCGCATCCGAAGTCACGCGCATGGCGCGCGAAGTCGGCTCCGATGGAAAGCTCGGTGGCCAGGCGCAGGTGCTCGGTGTTGCCGGAACGTGGAAAGACCTCACCGACTCCGTGAACTCGATGGCCGGCAACCTGACCAATCAGGTGCGTAACATCGCCGAGGTCACGACGGCCGTCGCGAACGGCGATCTCTCGAAGAAGATCACGGTCGACGTACGCGGCGAGATGGCGGAGTTGAAGAACACCGTCAACACGATGGTCGATCAGTTGAACGGCTTCGCATCCGAAGTGACGCGCGTCGCACGCGAAGTCGGTTCGGACGGCAAACTCGGTGGGCAGGCGCAGGTCCAAGGTGTCGCCGGAACGTGGAAAGACCTTACCGACAACGTCAACTTCATGGCTTCGAACCTCACCTCGCAAGTGCGTAACGTTGCGGACGTCACGACCGCCGTTGCGAAGGGCGATCTTTCGAAGAAGATCACGGTCGACGTCAAGGGCGAGATGCTCGAACTCAAGGGCACGATCAACACGATGGTCGATCAGCTCTCGGCGTTCGCATCTGAAGTCACCCGCGTCGCGCGCGAAGTCGGTACCGAAGGTAAACTCGGTGGCCAGGCGCGCGTCGAAGGCGTTGCCGGAACGTGGAAAGACCTTACGGACTCGGTGAACTCGATGGCGGGTAACCTCACCGCACAGGTTCGCAACATCGCCGACGTGACCACGGCCGTCGCCAAGGGCGATCTTTCGAAGAAGATTACCGTCGACGTGCGTGGCGAGATGCTCGAACTCAAGGGCACCGTCAACGTCATGGTCGATCAGCTGAACGCATTCGCATCCGAAGTGACGCGTGTCGCACGCGAAGTCGGTTCCGAAGGGATCCTCGGCGGTCAAGCGCAGGTCACGGGCGTCGGCGGTACGTGGAAAGACCTTACCGACAACGTGAACTTGATGGCGTCGAACCTGACGAATCAGGTGCGCAACATCGCGAAGGTGACGACGGCCGTGGCCAACGGCGATCTTTCGAAAAAGATTACGGTCGCGGTCAACGGCGAGATGCTCGAACTCAAAGATACCATCAACACGATGGTCGATCAGTTAAATGCGTTTGCATCGGAAGTCACGCGCGTTGCCCGCGAAGTCGGTTCCGAAGGGAAGCTTGGCGGCCAAGCCGTCGTGCTCGGTGTCGGCGGTACGTGGAAAGATCTCACGGACTCCGTCAACTCGATGGCGGGCAACCTCACGAACCAAGTGCGCGGCATCGCGAAAGTCGTTACGGGCGTCGCGAACGGCGATCTCAAACGCAAACTCACCCTCGAAGCGAAGGGCGAGATCGCCGAGCTCGCCGAGACGATCAACGGCATGATCGATACCCTCGCGCTCTTCGCCGATCAAGTCACCACGGTCGCAAAAGACGTCGGCTTCGAAGGCAAGCTCGGCGGCCAGGCCGAGGTTCCCGGTGCCGCAGGCCTGTGGCGCGATCTTACCGATTCCGTGAACCAACTCGCCGCGCAGCTCACCTCGCAGATCCGTGCGATCGGGGAAGTGGCGACCGCGGTGACCAAGGGCGATCTCACGCGGACGATCGAGGTCGGCGCGCAGGGCGAGGTCGGCCAACTTACGGAAAACGTGAACGAGATGATCCGGAACTTGCGCGACACGACGCGCAAGAATACGGAGCAAGATTGGCTCAAGACCAACCTCGCGCGCTTCACCGGTATGCTCCAGGGCCAGAAAGATATCAAGACGGTTGCGAAGCTCATCATGAGCGAGCTCGCGCCGCTGGTAAACGCGCACACCGGCGTCTTCTACCTCAACGAACCGATCGACGATCAGCCGCTCTTGAAGATGCTCGCGGGCTACGCGTTCTCACGCCGCAAACATCTCGCGCTGCAATTCGGGCCGGGCGACGGGCTCGTCGGGCAGTGCGTGCTCGAACGCGAGCGCATCCTCATCACGAACGCGCCGTCGGATTACATCGAGATCGCATCGGGGCTCGGCATGGCGCCGCCCGTGAACATCATCGTGCTACCGGTGCTCTTCGAGGGCGACGTCAAAGCCGTTATCGAGCTCGGCTCGTTCGAGTCGTTCAGCGGTACCCATCTGCTCTTCTTGGATCAACTCACCGAGTCGATCGGTATCGTGCTCAACACCATCGCCGCGAACATGCGTACCGAAGAACTCCTCAAACAGTCGCAGTCGCTCACCATGGAACTGCAGAGCCAACAAGAGGAGCTGCAGCAAACGAATCAAGAGCTCGAAGAAAAAGCGCGCCTGCTCTCGGATCAGAACGAAGAAGTCGAACGCCGCACGCGCGAGATCGACGAAGCGCGTCGCGCGCTCGAGCAAAAAGCCGAGCAGCTCGCGCTCACCTCGAAATACAAATCGCAGTTCCTCGCGAACATGTCGCACGAATTGCGCACGCCGCTCAACTCGCTCCTGATCCTCTCGAAGCAACTCGCGGATAACAAAGAACAGAATCTCTCGCCGAAACAGGTCGATTTCGCGGCGACGATCCGTCGCTCGGGAAGCGACCTGCTCACGCTTATCAACGATATTCTCGATCTCTCGAAGATCGAGTCCGGCACGACGAGCGTCGATTTCGCAAACGCACGGGTCAACGACATCGTGGACGATGTCGAGCGCACGTTCCGGAGTATCGCTAACGACCGCCGCATCGGGTTCCGCACGGAGATCGCGACGGATATCCCGGCAACGATCGAAACGGACGTCACGCGCCTGATGCAGATCTTGAAAAATCTGCTCTCCAACGCGTTCAAGTTCACGACCGATGGACGCGTCGATCTACGCCTCACGCGCAGCGAGCGCCCCGGAGCCGATGGCGTCGCCCGGCCGTATCTCGCATTCGAAGTCGTCGATACCGGTATCGGAATCCAGCCCGATAAGCACAACGTGATCTTCGAAGCCTTCCAGCAAGCCGACATGAGCACCGCGCGCAAGTACGGCGGCACGGGGCTCGGGCTTGCGATCTCGCGCTAGATCGCGGGGCTGCTCGGTGGCGAGATGACCGTGCATAGCGAACCCGGCATCGGCAGTACGTTTACGTTCTACCACCCGATTGGGCGCCGCGTGGCTCCCGCGCAACAAACGGCACTTCCCGAAGCGACGACCACGCTCCCGACGCCGCGCCCCGTGCAGCCGCTGCACATCGTACCGCGTGCCGAAACCAACCCGCGCAGCGTCCCGGCGCCCATCGCTATTCCCGAGCGCGGTTCGGTCGAAGACGATCGCATGAACGTCGAGCCGACGGATCGGCTCGTGCTCGTGATCGAAGACGACCTCGTCTTCGCGCGCATCCTGCTCTCGCTCGCACGCGACCGTGGTTTCAAGGGCCTCGTCGCAACGTCGGGCGCCGAAGGGCTGCAACTGGCGCGCGCGCTCGTGCCCGATGCGATCACTTTGGATATCCGCCTACCGGATGTCGATGGTTGGCAAATGCTGGAAGCATTGAAGAACGATCCCGCCACGCGATCGATTCCAGTGCACGTGATCTCGGGCGAGGAAGAATGGCAGCGCGCGCTCGATGCCGGTGCGATCGCACATCTCAAAAAGCCCGTCAGCGAAGAGGCGATCACCGACGCCTTCGATCGCTTGTTCGGATACTCCGATACCCGCGCACGGGAGCTCTTGCTCGTCGAAGACGACGTCACGCAACTTTCCGCGATGGCCAATCTCGTCTCGAGCGGCGAGGTCAACGTCACCGCGGTCAGCACCGGCGCGGAAGCCCTTGCAGCGCTCGACAACGGTACGTACGACTGCGCGATCGTCGATCTCGGGCTCCCCGACTGCGACGGCATCGAACTCATCGGCAAGATCAAACGCCATCCGATGCACGCGAAGATCGCGATCATCGTGTACACCGGCCGCGAACTCACGGCCGATGAGGAAGCGACGATCCGCCGTTCGAGCGAGAGCATTATCGTCAAGGACGTGATGTCGCCCGAACGATTACTCGACGAGACGAGCTATTTTCTCAACCAGGTGGAATCGCGATCGTACGATCGGCGTCGCTCGCCACGCCTCGCGACGGTGAGCGATTTGCAGGGCAAGACCGTGCTGATCGTCGACGACGATCTCCGGAACATCTACGCACTCACGTCCGCGCTCGAAGATTTCGATCTGACCGTGCTCAGCGCGGAGAGCGGGCTCGACGCGATCCGACTCATCACGGAGCGCTCCGACATCGATGCCGTGCTCATGGATATCATGATGCCGGAAATGGACGGGTATGAGACGATCCGCCGCATCCGCGCGAATCCACGGTTCATGCGCCTGCCGATCATCGCGCTCACGGCGAAAGCGATGAAGGGCGATCGCGAGAGTTGCCTCGCCGCCGGTGCTTCCGAGTATATTTCGAAGCCCGTCGACATCGATCAGCTGATCGCACTCCTCCGCGTCTGGGTCAACGTGACTGCATGATCGACGAACCGCTACGCGCCACCCCGGGGGCGGCGTGCGAGCCTTCCCACGCCGGGCCAAGCGTTGCGGATATCGAGCTGCCCCTACTGCTCGAAGCCACGCATCGGCGCACCGGTCACGACTTTCGCGAATATTCCCCGACGTGGGTGAAACGGCGCGTGAGCGAACGCACGCGCGGTGAAGGCGTGCTTACGCTCTCCGGACTGCAAGAGCGCATCCTCCACGACGAATCGGCGATGGCGCGGTTTACCTATGCCCTGGGCGTTTGGGCGCAGCCGTTATTTCACGATCCGAGCTTCTTCACGACGCTTCGGGTCGCCGTCTTTCCGATGCTCCGCACGTTTCCCAACGTGCGGATCTGGGTGCCCGGATGCGCGACGGGCGCAGACGCGTTCGCACTCGCCGTCCTGGTACGCGAAGCGGGCTTGCACGAGCGCGCGCGCATCTATGCGACGGAGATGCATCCGCAAGCGCTCGAGCGCGCCAAGAGCGGTGCGATCGAAGCATCCGAACTTGCGGAAAACGCGAAACGGTACGCCGAATCCGGTGGTACGGCAACGCTCGATGCGTATGTCGAACGATCGCCCAACGGCACGTTGTGCTTCAACGCTTCGATCCGTGACGCGATCGTCTTCGCGCAACATAATCTCGTCACGGATGCCTCGTTCAACGAATTCCACCTCATCGTCGCACGCGGCGCCGCCGGCATGTTCACGATGGCGCTGTCGTACCGCGTACAACAACTCTTGCTCGACTCCGTGGTACGGCTCGGGTATCTCGCGCTCGGAACGCGCGAGAACGTCATGCCGCTACCGCATCAACGAACCTTCGAAGAAGTCGACGGGAGCACGCGTATCTACCGCCGCCGACGGTAATCCGCGCACGTTGCGGGCGCGTGCGATCGCCGCTGCGATCGCGGCGCTCGCAGCGGCGATCGAGGCCGATTCCGTCGTGATGAAGACGCCGCGATCTTCGGCATCGCGCTCGAGATCCGCAAGCAAGGCGCCACACGTGGGACTTGCCATCGCGCGGTCGCAGAGTGCCCATTCCGAAATACCGAAGAGCGCGGCGACCTCGGTGCGCTCGCCGGACCCCCGACCCCGCCCGTACCACGTTCGCGCGCGGCCGCGCGCGGCGAGCCGGAGGATGGTCGTCTCCGCCGGCTCGACCTGCGGCAGATTACCCGCCTCGCCGAGCGCACGGTAGTCCTCGAGATGCGAGCCATAGCCGCCGCGGACGCGCGCGCGAACGCGCATCGAGGTGGCGACGCGCACATGCATGCTATGGCGTACGAGCGCATCGTGCCGGAGCAACGCACCATACATCGCGATATCTTCCATCCGCGCGAGCGCCGGTAGCCCGCCGACGGCACGATAGATCGAGGCTCGCATCGCAAGGCTGCCCGCAAACTGCTGCCCGTGTCGCGGCCACGGATCGTGCGCCCGCGGATCGAGAAGCGCGTCGAGTTCGGCAACCCGGAAGCGGTACGCGTTCTCTATCGCGAGTCGCTCGCGGACCGCATCGTTTTCGCGCGCGAGCTCGTCGCGCTTCGGGATGATGCGCCCGGCAACGGCGTGGACGCTTTGGAGTGCCGCACTCGTCGCGGCGAGCCAGCGGGCGTGCGCGATCGTATCCGCATCGGTCGTCGCAATCGCGCCGCCGCGCGGGTACATGCGCTCGGCCGCGAGATCCATCACCGCCCGCCGTGCGGTGCCGACATGCGCGTGCGGGGGCGCGATCCATCCCGAAACGACATGCAAGCGATAGGCCGGGTAACGGTCGGCGAAGGCGCGTACGCGCGCTGCCGTGCTATCGGTGCAGTTGTTCGCGTAAACGAGAACTTCGAACGATCGTGAATCGACGCGCTCCCCGCCCGCCGTGCATTGCGCGATCAGTGCTCCGAGCGTTGCTTCGATCGCCGCTTCCTCATCGTGCGCCGGAATCGCCACGGAGATGCGACAACGCAGATCGGGCGGCGCGATTTCGGCACCGATCATCGTGCCAGGACGTCGATCCGATACCGTTCGGCGCGAAACGCGGCGATCGAGCGGAAGCGTGGATCGTCGAGAAACGCTTCGTGGACCGCATCGCCATCGCGCACATATGCATCGACTTTCGGCAGATAATGCGTCAGCACGACCTGGCCCGATTCGGCGAGCAGTTCGGCAATGCGCTCGCGCGCTTGTGCGAAATCCGCATCCGACCAGTAGTATGCAACTTCGGAAACGACGATCGAATCGAACGTGCCCGCGAGCGCATCGTGTGGAAAGGCCGCGCGCGCGATCGTGACGTTCGGGAGATCGTCACACCGCGCCCGCGCGGCCGCAACGGCGCGTTCGCTGATGTCGATCGCCACGAGCTCCGCGCATCGAGCGGCGAGTTCGCGCGTGAACACGCCGATCGAGCAGCCGATTTCGAGCGCGCGACGAGCGTGCTGCGGCGTGTACGAAAGCGTTCGCGCGTATTTCTCACGCTCGTAGGCACTCGTTGCGAATTCCCACGGATCGGCGTTCGCGTGATAGATCGCTTCGAAATAGTCGCGCGAAAGCGATTCTGGGTTCACGCTTGCCACACGAGAAAACGTTCGGTCGGACCGAGCGCGCTAGCGACGAGATGCTCCGGAAGGCGGAAATCGACATTTGCGTCGACGATCATCCCCCCGAGTTGCGAGCGATGTTCCGCGAGGGCCGCCGCCTTCCGCGCGAGCCCGTCACGCGTAGAAAGCGTAAGGATGCGACCTTCGTTTTCGCGCGGTTCGTCCGTCGAGTCCCCACGCTCGCCGAGCCATACGAAGTAATCGGCGAACGACACATCCGGTCGCGCCGACGCGACCAAACGCAGGGATTCGGCCGTAAAGCGATGATCCGGGTGCGGATCGCGGCGCCACGGGCCGAGAACGAGCACGTCGCTCTCGTTCGGAATGCACGATGCAAGCGCGCGAGCTACGTCCACGAGCGCGATGCGGTCGAGCGTTCCATCGGGAAAACCCAGAAAATGCGGCGGCTCATCGACGCCGAGGCGTGCGTTTGCGCGCACCGCTTCTTCCGCACGCACCTCGCGTACGCGAGCGGGCGGATACGCGCGAGACCCTGGATGCGAGGCCGATCCGTCGGTGACGTAGACCGGCACGATGCGGCTTCCCGCCGCGGCGGCACAAGCCACGAACGCGCCGCAACCGAGTATGTCGTCATCCGGATGCGGGGCGACGACGACCACCGTTGCACGAGGCGTGAAACGAGCGAGCATCTCCCTCACGCGGGTTGTACGCATGCGGTCATCATTCCGAAAAATGGGACCCTGAAACGCAACCGTTGTCTTCCGGAACATCTCGCCTCGGCGTCGGTTGGCGCGCGATCCGTCTTGCCCCGAGGGAACGCGAACGCGCAGAGCTCCGCAAGCAAAACATCGAGCCGCTTGGGAGCCGGTGCAACTCACGATCGCCGACGCAGTAGAACCCGCCGAGAAACCATCTTACGTCGACCCGTCGTCGTAACGGAACCGAAGTTCATAGGACCGCCTCCAACGAATACCGTTGCACGCTCGCATCTTCCGTGAGGTTCGCACCACCCTATGACCGCTACGCTCGAAACGCAAGCCCTCGTCGATCTCAGCCGCCTCGGCGTGACCAACCCCTTCAAGAAACGCTACGACAACTTCATCGGTGGGAAGTTCGTGCCGCCCGTCGGCGGCGAGTATTTCGCGAATGTCAGTCCGGTCATCGGCCATCCCTTTACCGAGATCGCGCGATCGAGCGCGGCCGATATCGAGCTCGCCCTCGATGCCGCGCATGCGGCGAAAGACGCATGGGGCCGCACCTCGGTCGCCGAGCGTTCGTTGATCCTCAACAAGATCGCGGACCGGATGGAAGCGAGCCTGCACGTCCTCGCGCTCGCCGAAACGATCGATAACGGCAAGCCGATCCGCGAAACCACGGCCGCCGATATCCCGCTCGCGATCGACCACTTCCGCTATTTCGCGGGCGCGATCCGCGCGCAAGAAGGCGGGATCAGCCAGATCGACGAGACGACGGTCGCGTACCACTTCCACGAACCGCTCGGCGTCGTCGGGCAGATTATCCCGTGGAATTTCCCGATCCTCATGGCGGTGTGGAAGCTCGCGCCGGCGCTCGCTGCCGGGAACTGCGTCGTCCTCAAACCCGCCGAACAAACGCCCGCATCGATCATGGTGTGGGTCGAGATGATCGCCGATCTCTTACCGCCCGGCGTCCTCAACATCGTGCAAGGTTTCGGGCTCGAAGCGGGCAAGCCGCTCGCCTCGAACAAGCGCATCGCGAAGATCGCGTTCACGGGCGAGACGACGACGGGCCGCCTCATCATGCAGTACGCATCCCAGAACATCATTCCGGTGACGCTCGAACTCGGCGGCAAATCGCCGAACATCTTCTTCGCCGACGTGATGGAAAAAGACGACGACTTCTTCGATAAGGCACTCGAAGGTTTCGCCATGTTCGCTCTCAACCAGGGCGAAGTATGCACGTGCCCGTCGCGTGCCCTCGTGCAAGCATCGATCTACGACGCGTTCATGGAGCGCGCGACGAAGCGCGTGAAGGCGATCGTGCAAGGAAATCCGCTCGATCCCGCAACGATGATCGGCGCGCAAGCCTCCTCCGAGCAGCTCGAGAAGATCTTGTCCTATTTCGATATCGGCCAACAAGAGGGCGCGCGCGTCCGCACGGGCGGCAAGCGCAACATGCTCGATGGCGCGTTCAAGGACGGCTATTACGTCGAGCCCACGATCCTCGAAGGCAACAACGCCATGCGCGTGTTCCAAGAAGAGATCTTCGGGCCCGTCGTCAGCGTCACGCCGTTCACCGATGAAGCGGATGCGCTTCGCATCGCAAACGACACGCTCTATGGCCTCGGCGCGGGCGTGTGGTCGCGCGATGTCAACACGTGCTTCCGCATGGGTCGTGGCATTCAAGCGGGGCGCGTTTGGACGAACTGCTATCACCATTACCCCGCACACGCGGCGTTCGGTGGTTACAAAGCCTCGGGGATCGGGCGCGAAAACCACCTCATGATGCTCGATCACTACCAGCAGACGAAAAACGTGCTGCAAAGCTACAGCCCGAAAGCGCTTGGCTTCTTCTAGGATGGAACGCACGGCCACGCGGGTCGATGCGACGGCGGAGGCGCTCGATCTGATCGAGCGCCTCCGCGCGCGCCACGGTCCCCTGATGTTCCACCAATCCGGCGGCTGTTGCGACGGTTCGAGCCCGATGTGTTATCCGCTCGGCGACTTCTTCTTAGGCGATGCCGACGTCCGGCTCGGCGAGATCGGCGGCGCGCCGTTTTACATGAGCGAAAGCCAATTCGCGTATTGGCAACATACGAAACTCATCATCGATGTCGTGCCCGGCCGCGGTGGCATGTTCTCGCTCGAAAACGGCGAGGGCGTCCGCTTCCTCACACGTTCGCGCCTCTTTACCACGGACGAGCTTGCGGCGCTACCGCCGCTTGATACGATCGTCGCCTAACGCGCGACGACGCTCTCGATCGCTGCGAGTAGCTCGGCGAGTACGAAGGGTGCGTCAACGATGTGTGCTTGCGGTGCGGACCTCGCGAAACGTTCGCGCGCTTCGGCTGCGACGATATAGAGCCGATTGGTCCGCACCGATTGCGCGAGTTGCACGCAGGCCGCTTCCGCGCTCGTCGCATCGAGGACGATAAGCGCCGTCGGATCGTACGATTCGATCGCACCGACGAGGAGCGGATCCTCGATCGCGCGCACGGCGAACCCCGCGGCCCGCAACGCTTGCGCCGTGTATCCGCTGTCGCTTCCCGAGCCCGCGAAGAGCGTCAGCCGCCGCGTCGTCGGGCGCGTTCGTTGTGCTTTCGGAAGCCGAACGGTAAAGCGCGAACCCACGCCGACGGTGCTTTCCACCGTTACCGTACCGCCGTGTCGCTCGACCGTGGCTTGTACGAGATATAACCCAAAGCCCGTGCCCGCGAACCCGGCCGCGCGCGCGTTGCTGGCGCGCGAGAAACGTTTGAAAACTTCCGCAAGCTCATCGGCGGGAATTCCGATGCCGCGATCCGCGACCGTCACTTCGATCGCGTCGCCGATCACGGCACAAGTAACGGTAACGGGTGCGTCTTCCGGCGAGTATTTGAGCGCGTTGCCGATCAGATTCGCGAACACTTCGCGGAGCAGCGTCGGATCGCCGAGCGCTTCGATACCATCGGCCCCGTGCACGGTAACGCGCATCGGCGAGGTAGTCGCGATTTCCGTGACGAGTTCGCGGACGTCGACCGTCGCTCGTTGCAGATCGGACATCCCACTTTCGAGTTGCGAGTACGCAAGCGTATCGCGCGCGAGCGCGATCAGGCGCCGTGTCGCTTCGAGGACGAAGGCGAACGATGCCGATGCATCCTCGCCTTCGAGCATGCCATCGGCCAACATCTCGATGTGCCCCTTGATCGAAGCGAGCGGGTTGTTGAAGTCGTGCGCCAGCATCGCGATGAGGTCACTCTTCACGGCACTGAGTTCGCTGACGTCCGCGCGCTGATTTGCAAGTTCGCGATACAGCGAAACATTGCGGGCGGCCGTCGCGCAAATTTCCGCGACGAGTGCGAGCGCATCGCGCTCGTACTCCTCGACGCGCCCGTTCGCAAATCGCGCTTCGACGAGCAGGGGCGCGCCATCCGCAATCGCCGGAAGCGCGAATGCGGCGCGACCCGCGACGACCGAAAGATTCGACTGCGCGGCGCACTCGCGGAACGGATCGCCCGTAATCTCTTGCAACGAAAGCGTCGTCGCAAGCGCCGGCACCACGCACTCGACGGCGTCGATCACGGCGGGATAGAGCGCGGTACTATCGAGCGAGGAGAACAGCGCACGACTCGTGTCGAGTAGCGCCGCAAGCGTCTGCCGCTCGCGTTCGAGCTCTTGTTCGCGTAGGACGATCTCCGAAATATCGCGCTGGATCGTGACCCAGTGCGATGCGCGCTCGCGCGCATCGTAAACGGTTCGCGCTTCGATCTCCACCCAGTAGGTGCTATCGTCGTTTCGATAACACAGAAGCCGTTCGCGTAACGGCGTCGCCGTCTCGCGCGCTTGAATGATGCGCGCGACGATCGTTTGATCGCTCAGAGGGCCGGTGCGAAGCGCGGAAACGTGCAGCTCTGCGCGCGTGCATCCCGTCATGCGCACGAGCGCATCGTTGACGTAAATCGGTCGCGGTTTGCGGCGTTGCGCGGGATCGACTTCGTAAACGACGATGCCATCGTTTGCGTGTTCAAACGCTTCGGAGAGCACTAGTAACTGTTGTTGCATGCGATGGCGTTCGCTCACGTCCCGTGCGACTACGATCCATGAGCAAAGTAAGCCGCATTCCAGAATTGGACTTGCATGAACCTCCAGACGGATTGCCGTTCCGTCCGCTCGGTAACTGAGAATTTCGACGGCAAACGCGCGAACCGCTTCGATCGCAGCGTCCATCTCCGCGATGACCGACGGGTCACTTCCGGGACCAAAGAGTTTTGCGACCGTTTTCCCAACGATCGCTTCGCGAGCGTATTGCATCGTTTGCGTGAATGCATCATTCACGAACGAAATGGTACCATGCCCATCGACGATCATTCCCGAGCGCGAATCGATAACGAAGATGAGGTCGGTTGCATGTTCGACCGCGTGCATGACTTCGCGCAATTCGCGTAGCGTGGCGAGTTGCGACGTAATGTCATGAAGGTTGGATAGCCAGTACGCGACTTTGCCCGCTTCAAGCTGCACCTCGCGTGTTCGCATCTCCACGGTAAGCGGTGCTTCGTCCTTCGAAAAAAGCTCGATGACGCTCTCGGAAAAGCCTGATGCACGCACCGCTTCCACATGTTGCGCACGCTTCACGAAATTGGCCGAATCACCGTAAAGGATCTCCCCGGACGTACCTACGATCTCGGTTGACTTATAGCCGAAGAGCTTTTCAAAAGCGGTATTCACGTACGCGATGACGCGTTTGCCATCCGCATTGACCGTTTGAATCACGAGCGGATCGTGCGAAAGTTCAAGCGCCGATTCCAGAATCGGCGTCGGAAGTTCACTCGTAGGCGGAACACGTTTACGGCGCTTGATTAGCTCGGTTACAGCCAGAGCAAGGAGGCCGAGTTGGCGGCGTTGCGTTTCCGAAAGCGTTCGTGGTGTATTATCGATCACGCACAACGTGCCAAGGGCGAAGCCGTCGTCGTCGATGAGCGGCATGCCCGCGTAGAAGCGAATATTGGGATCGCCCGTCACGAGCGGGTTTTCGACGAATCGCGCATCCAAAAGCGCGTTCTCGACTTCGAAGATTTCGGGCGAGGCGATCGCATGCGCACAGAACGCCTGCTCGCGTGGCGTCGATCGCGCATCGCCGAGACCGAAGTTCGATTTGAACCACTGGCGGCGATCGTCGATGAGTGAGATCAGCGAGATCGGTACGCCGCAGAGGTCCGCAGCGAGGCGCGTCAGCGCGTCGTATCCCGTTTCCGCTTCCGTATCGAGAATATCGTACGATTCGAGCGCGGCTAGTCGGGCTGGCTCATCCGTGCGCGGAGCTCGCTGTTCCATGTCCGGGCTTTAGGGGTCATCGTTCCATTTACTTCGCTAGGTGGTCGCGATTTACGGAGTAAGGACGATCGTAAAGGCGAGGGTAAGCTCGCGCCCGACGAGCGCATCGGCTCGCGTTATCGTCATACCGAAGGCGTGGCGATCGATCGTCGCCGTAGCGCGATACGTCGGATCCGGAAGCCCACGCACGATTTCCGCATGCACGGTACACGGAGCGGCGACCCCGTGCACGGTCAGGGTGCCGAGCGCATCGAATGCGTTCGCACCCATCGCGACGATCGAAGTGCTAGCAAAGGTCCAAATCGGAAAGCGCTTGGAATCGAACCAGTCGGGGCCCTGCAGATCGGCATCCCGATCGTCGTCGCCACTCTTGATGCGCCGCGGATCGAGTTCGGCACGAATCCGAATCGGGATCGCGCTCGCCCGTGGTAGCGTGACCGTTCCGCGCACGATCGGAACGCTTCCCGTAACGCGCTGCACGTACAAATGTCGCACCGCGAACGAAGCCGTCGACGCGCCCGGATCGACCGCGCGATCCGACGTAGCTTCCTGTGCATGGCCCGGCCCGCAGAGGGTGACGGCGAGGACGAACGCGAGTGCGACAACTTGCGCGATCTTTTGCATGACGCCTCAATACCCGAGCGTGTAGTGTGCGTTGAAGGTGTGGGTCGTGGTCGGTGTATGCGCGACGACATCTTCGAGCGTCAGCCGCGTGTTATGGCCGAGCCGATAGCCGAGCAGGAGCACGGTATCGCGCGCCATACCGTCCGGTGCATTCGTGCCCTCGTAGCGGCCGAGCGCGAAGAGGCGGCGTCCGATATCGTATCGCGCCTGCAAGAAGCCACCGCTGGATGACGCGGCACCGCCGTTGCCATCCGCGCTCGCATCCTGCCCGCGTTGGAGCATCCCGTCGATCTCCCAACGCCGCGCGGCCCACGTGAGCCCGTATCCGTAACGCGCGAAGCGATTCGTCGCCTGCGTATCCGGCCGCGCCCCCCCGTATCGATACGCGCCTGCAACGAACGGGCCGAATGCGTCCTGCACCGCGATCATCGTATCGGTTCCGCGTGACGGAAGCCCGCTATTGCGATCGTGACCTTGCAACGCCGCGACGCGGACGCTAGCACCCGCCGACCGATCGCCGATCGATGCCATCAGGCCGATCTTTGGATCGAAGAACGTAAACGGGTTGTTGCCGACCTTCTGATCCCAGATCGTATAATGTTGGGCCGATTCGCGAAACGTTTCCGGATCGAGCGGCAGCGGCAACGTGAATTGGCCGAGTTGCACGGTCACCGGAACCTTCCAAGCGTCGGGGCTCACACGCTGCGCGTACCAGAGGTCGCGCGTTTCCCCGCGCACCCCGCCATCGACGAGGTACTGCTCCGCGACGTAGGAGCCGCGCGCGCCGATCGATCCCGCGCCGATCAGCTCGACCTCATCGACGATCGCTTTCGGTAAACCCGTCGGATCCGTCGCACTCGTGTAGGCGAAATTCACGCGTGCCGAGATCGGCACGGCGCCGCCGCGCGTGACGCCTTCCAGGCGGTAGCCACGCTCCAAGAATGCCGTACCGAACGGCGTGAGGCGCGGGACAGCCGTATGGCACTTCTGGCACGAGAGCCCGTACTCGTGCGCGAAATAGGGGATCGCCTCGGCGCTACGCATGGCGGCTCCCACGAAAAGCACCGAGAACAGAAAGACGGTTACAACCATACATCCGATACGCATCATACGAACGCAGTTGTTAGTTTCTCCTAAATAAACCTTTCCACATGGCTTACGTGAAAGCGAGTCGCGCCTTATGCGCCGTCGGGATCCGCGCCGGGCTGGTCCGGCTGATCGAACCTGGGCAGGCGGCGATACTCTCCGCGCAGCCAAACGCTGTTGGAATCTTCGGCTGGGTCCTCCTCGGCGCTCGATCGCGCGAGTTCCAGCCGCCGTCGCCAGTTCGTCTTTTGCGCGGCCGGGTAGTCCAGGCCGAGGAACACGACTTTATCCATCGCCTGCAACACTTCGAGGTCCCACGATTCTTCTTCGAGATCGATGTCGTCGTCCGCGCTACCATAGATCGCGTAATATTCCGCGCGCACGGGCATGACGGCGAGAATCTTATAGCCCGCATCGGAAAAATCGACGCTCGAATTATCGGCGACCAGATGCCGCGTGTGCAGGACGCGTTGCGGCTCGCCTTCGTGTTCCCACTGCTCTTCCAGGACCACTTGCGTGCAGATCGGGACGCGGCGGAAGACCGATGGATCGAGCTTCCCGTCCTCGACCGTGCCATCGCTTCCATCGAGTGCGAGATAGCGCGTGCCGACGGCGAACACCGTATCGTCTTCGCGGAAGACGTGTTCGATCGCGAGCCCCGAAGCGCTCGCGCCGAGTTCGTCATCGCGATAGTTCGGCGCGTGGATCATGCCGAGCACGCCCGCTTCGGCCGCCGCGATCACGATCGGCTCCAGCGCCGAGGACAAGTCCGCGCGCATGCGAGCGACGGCGTTCTCCAGGTCCGCCGCATCGTCGTCGTCCTCGTCGAGATCGTCGTACCGCTCCGTCAGGGTACGCAATTCCTCGAGCCGTACGAGAAGCGCGTCGATCGTCATCGCCTCGGGCGAGCCCGTTTTGCCCGCTGCCTTTTTTGCCATGAGCCCAAAATCGGCATGGCGCGTTGCGCATCCTCTCCAATGTAGTTGCGATGGCAATCGATCTCACGGCCCGTCTGCTCGCGTTCATGGATGCGCACGTCTACCCGGCCGAGCGCGCCTACCGCGAAGAGCTTGCCGCGCTTCCATCGCGCTTCACGCAACCCCAGGTCATGGAAACTCTCAAGGAACGTGCGCGCGCCGAAGGCCTCTGGAACCTGTTCTCACCCGATCCCACCGTTGGCCCCGGGTTGACCAATCGCGCGTACGCGCCGCTCTGCGAGATCATGGGCCGCTCGCTGATCGCACCGGAAATCTTCAACTGCTCCGCGCCCGACACGGGGAACATGGAAGTCTTCGCGCGCTACGGTAACGAGGCGCAACGCGAGAGATGGCTACCGGGGCTTCGCGACGGATCGATCCGTTCCGGTTTCGCGATGACCGAACCCGATGTCGCCTCTTCCGATGCCACGAACATCGCGGCGCAGATCGTGCGTGACGGCGATTCCTATGTGATCGATGGCCGCAAGTGGTGGACCACCGGCGCGGCGCATCCGCACTGCGCGATCCTGCTCTTCCTCGGGCGGCAGTTTCCCGATGCGCCGCGCCACCAGCAACATACGCTCGTGCTCATCCCGATGGACACCCCCGGGGTGCGCGTCGTTCGCCCGCTTTCGGTTTTCGGCTATGACGAGGCGCCGCACGGACATTGCGAGATCGCTTTCACGAACGTCCGCGTCCCGGTCGCAAACGTGGTTCTCGGCGAGGGCCGTGGCTTCGAGATCGGTCAGGGCCGCCTCGGGCCCGGGCGCATCCATCATTGCATGCGCCTGATCGGCCTCGCCGAACGCGCACTCGAAAAGATGTGCGCTCGCGTCGTAGCGCGCTCGGCGTTCGGCCGCCCGCTCGCCGATCAGGGCGTCATCGGCGAATGGATCGCCGATAGTCGCATCGCGATCGATCAAGCGCGGCTCCTCACCTTCGATGCGGCGGAGCAGATGGATCGTATCGGCCCGAAAGCCGCGCGTCACGCGATCGCCGAGGCGAAGGTCGTCGCGCCGAACGTCGCCTGCACCGTGATCGACCGCGCGATTCAAGCGTTCGGCGGGGCGGGCGTCAGCGAGGATGCGGGGCTCGCGGAAATGTACGCGCTCGCGCGTACGCTTCGCATCGCCGACGGTCCGGATGAAGTCCACCGCGCCGCGATCGCAAAAGCCGAGCTCGCGCGATATCGCGCGGCGACGGCGGTGTAGCGAGAACGCGGGCCATGGCCGATTCATTTACCGAGCTGACGCACTTGACGGACGGGCAAGAGTCGGCGAGTTACGATGCCGTCCTCCAAGCGCTACGCTTTAGCGAAGCGCGGCTGCTCGCATTTTCGGATGCCTTGCCCGGGATCACCTGGAGTGCGACGCCGACGGGCGAGCTCGAATTCGTCAGCGATTCGTACGTCGCGACGCGCGGTCGCCCACGCGAGGCGGCTCTCGGGCACGGTTGGCTCGATTCCGTCCACGACGACGATCGGGCGCATGCCCGTGCCCGGTGGGAATCCGCGATTGCGAGCGGAGCGCCATACGACGCGCAATTTCGCGTGCGATCCGCCGATGGCACGTACCGTTGGCAACTCGTTCGCGCGCATGCCGTGCGCGACACCGAGGGTGCGATCGTGCGCTGGGCTGGGATCAACGTCGACATCGACGAGCAACGCAAAGTCGACGATGCGCGCGAAATGTTCGTCGCGCTTGCGAACAACTCGCCCGATCTCTTCATGCTGGCCGACGAACGTGGCATCGTCCATTACCTCAATCCCGCCGGGCGCCGCATGATGCAGCTGGACGCCGCATACGATGCAACGGGATCGCAGATCGCGGACTATTTCGTCCACGGTGACCGGGCGACCGCAGCCGACGTTATCTTTCCGGCACTCGCCCGAGAAGGCCGATGGATCGGCGACTTCGCGCTGCGGGATGCCGTCACCGGTATCGCGATTCCCGTCGAATTTCATGCCTTCCGTCTTTTCGATACGACGCAACGACCGATGGGAATCGCATCGGTTGCGATCGATCGACGCGCGCGGAAGCGCACGGAGCGTGGCCTCGACTTGCTGTCGCGCGCGGGCCGAGCGACGCTCGAATCGGTCGATTATGCGACGACCCTTGCGAACATCGCACACGCGGTCGTCGATGCGATCGCGAGTTATTGCCTCATCGACGTGCTTGGTGCGCATGGCGATCTGGAGCGCACGGCGGTGCATCCCGATCCCGAACTCCAGAGCGTGCTCGAGTCGCTTTCGACCCCGACAGGCGATCATCCGATCGCGCGGGCCATGCGCGGAGAATCGTCGGTTTCCGTCATCGATGAACGGTGGTTGCGGGCGATCCGCGCGACTGCGGATCGCGACTCTGCGATCGCGAGCCTCGGCGTGCGTTCGATTGCGACCGTTCCGGTAACGACGCCGACGGGCGATGTGGTCGGCGCCCTTACGGCCGCCCTCGACATCCGCTCGCCATGGGAGGATTACAACGCGGACGACCTCGTTTTCATCGAGGAAGTCGGCCGTCGCGCGGGAGCGGCCATCGCAAACGCGCGGCTGTACGAGCGCGATCGTCGCATCGCCGTCGAATTCCAAGCGGCGTCGCTTCCGCTGATCCTTCCCAAACGCGCGAGCATCGATATCGATGCCGATTATCGGCCGGCGAGCAACGAAGCGCTCATCGGCGGCGATTGGTACGATGCCTTCGATCTTGCCGATGGTCGGCTTGCGATCACCGTCGGCGACGTCATCGGACACGGGCTCCATGCAGCCGTGACGATGACGAAACTCCGCCACGCGATGCACGCGGCGGCGATGCTGCGCCCCGATCCCGAGGCGATGCTGATGGTCGCCGATCGAACGCTTCGCGCGATCGATCCCGATGGCTACGCAACCGCGATGGTAGCGATCTACGACGATCGGGCGGATACCGTCACGATCGCTTCTGCAGGCCACGCAGGGCCCGTAATCCGCTACCCGGACGGCACGAGCGAGCATTTCTCGATTTCCGGAATGATGCTCGGACTGCGCGATACCGAGGCGACCGAAACGATCGCCTTCAGCGTGCCGAGTGGATCGACGCTCGTCTTCTTTACCGACGGCCTTACCGAAGCGACGCGCGATTCGTTCGAAGGTACGAGGCGCTTACTCGAAGCGGTACGGTCCGAATCCGTCTGCACGGCACGGAAACCCGCGCAAGTCATCGTCGATCGCGTGCTCGCGGGTGCACCCGCGCGCGACGATATCGCGGTGCTCGTCGTGCGCATCGGCACGGCGTTCGTCGCATGACGCACCAAGCGAAGACGCTCGATTTGCTCGGCCTCAGCCGCGCGACCGGTGCCACCGAAGTTTTCCTCGTGTGTCACGCCGATGCGATTCCACCGCATGACGGTGTGGGAACGGTATACGACGACCAACCGCTCAGTTGGCGGGGGCGCGAAGAGGCGGCCGCGACCGCGACGATGCTCGCTACGCTACCGCTCGCAGCGTTGTACGTGAGCCCGACGCGACGTGCGTCGACGATCTTCTTCGCGAACGCGCGATCGCGGACGACGCGTCGCTTCCGATCGGCGAGCGCCTCGCGCAGCTCGCGCTCGTTGCGTTACGGGATGGAACCTGGAGTGCGTTGCCGGGCGCCGAATCATCGAGCGCGTTCCGTACGCGCGCGCGTGAAGCGCTCACACGCTGTGCCATCGCGCATGCGGGCGAGCGCATCGCGATCGTAAGCCACGCTGGCACGATCAACGCGATGCTCGCCGAAGTCCTCGGCGTCGCGCGCGACTTCTTCTTTCCGATCGCGAATGCATCGATATCGCGCGTACGCGTCGGCGCGGATCGCTGCATCCTCGTGAGCTGTAACGAAACGGCGCACCTCACATGAGCGGCGCATCGCCCGACGACACGATCGCCGTACGCGCCGAAGAGTCGCTCGCAATCGAGCGACTCGAACCCTATCTTCGCGCGCATCTCCCGCATACGCCGGGCGCGCTGCATATCCGTCAGTTCGGCGGCGGCCATGCGAACCTCACGTATGCGCTCTCGTTCGGCGCGGGCGCATCGAGCGCGCGTTACGTCTTGCGGCGCCCACCGCTCGGCCCAGTTGCTCCCGGCGCGCACGATATGCGCCGTGAGTTCCGCGTGTTGGAACGGCTTTACACCGGTTTCGCGCCCGCTCCGCAAGCCTATCTGCTCTGCACAGATCATGCGATCGTCGGCGCGGATTTCTTCGTGATGGAGCGCAGGGATGGCATCGCGTTCCGCCACGACGTACCGAAAGAATATCGCGAACGGCCCGATATCTTACGCGGCGTCGGTGAGATGCTGATCGATACGCTCGCCGATTTGCACACCGTGGACCCGGCCGAGGTCGGCCTCGGCGAGCTCGGGAAACCCGAAGGCTTTCTCGCGCGCCAGATGCGCGGATGGACCGAACGATGGCAGGCCGCCCGTACGCCCGATGTCGGCGATGGCGCGGAACTCATCGCCTGGCTTAACGCGCGCCTGCCGCAGGCACGCCGCACGACACTCGTCCACAACGACTACAAACTCGACAACCTCTTACTCGAGCGAGGAGACCCGACGCGGTGCGCTGCCGTGCTCGACTGGGATATGTGCACGCGGGGCGAGCCGCTGATGGATCTCGGCTATCTTCTCGCCCTCTGGCTCGAGCCGAGCGAACTTGCCGATCGCGACGCGGGGTGGATGCCGACGTGGCGCTCCGGCTTCCCCTCGCGCGCGGAAGCGGCCGAACGGTACGCAAAACGAACCAGGGCAGATCTCACCGATCTGCCCTGGTTCGTGGTTTTCAACATTTTCCGTTTTGCTGCAATCTTGCAACAAATCTACGTGCGCTTTGCGCGCGGCCAAACGCATGACGAGCGCTTTGCAGGCTTCGGCGTAAAAGTCGAAGCGCTGCTCGCGCGCGGACGCGCGCTTGCAGAACTTCCGGTTTAAGCCTTTTTCGAACGGCGCGCGATGATGACGTTGATTTCGTCCACGCCCGCCTTCCGGACCATCATGATCGAGACGTCCTGTTGGCCCCAAGCGAACAAGAACGTGAAATCGAAGCGATCGACTCCTGAGTCCGTCTTTGCCGCGAACGCTTCGAAGCGCCCCTGGAATTCTTGCACGGCCGCGCACGGCGCGACGTCGCGAAAGAAATTGCGACCGATGGTCTGCGCACCGTCGCGCCGCGCCAGCGCCGCTTCGGTTTTGTTATACCGAATAATCGTAGCTGCCCGGTCGAGCGTGATGACGCCATCGGGATACGTATCGAGTTCGGCGGGCGAGATCGAAAAAATCTGATCTTCCACCTGTTGGGGTGACGACATAAGGCTCTTGTTCTCCAGCATGGTTACGACTATCCGAACACACCCGAAGGCGATGTAGCCGCAACGACCCTTTGACGCCGTAAACTACAGTCCATGCGCACGCCGCGAGGGTTCGGGCAGGCACGGAAGCCATACATCGGCATGGCTCATCTCGACGATCCCTTCGACCTCGGCGGCCGGGTTGCAATCGTTACCGGCTCGACGCGCGGCATCGGCCGAGCGATCGCCGAGCGCCTGGCGCAGCGCGGCGCTTCGATCGTCGTATCGAGTCGCGATGCCGGAGCTTGCGAGCGCGTTTCGGCCGATCTCCGCGCGACGGGAGCGAAGGCAATCGGCATCGCCGCGCACGTCGGCCGAACCGAGGCGATCGAAGCGCTCGTCGCGGGTACCATCTCGGCGTTCGGCGGTATCGATATCGTGGTAAGTAACGCCGCCGTGAATCCGTACTACGGCCCACTTTCGCAGATCGCGGACGACGCGTACGAGCGCATCATGAACGCAAACGTGCGCGGGACGCTCAAACTGGCCAATCACGCGTTTCCCGCGATGGCGGCGCGCGGTGGGGGATCGGCGATCTTCCTCTCCTCGATCGCCGGATTTACGGGCACGACGGGCATCGGTGCCTACGGTATCTCGAAAGCCGCGCTCATCCAACTCGCGCGCAACCTCGCGCTGGAATGGGGTCCGAAACATATCCGCGTGAATTGTCTTGCGCCCGGCATCGTCAAGACCGACTTCGCACGGGCGCTTTGGGACGATCCCGCGATCGCGGGCCCGGCGATCGCGCGCAGTGCGCTTGGGCGGCTTGCCGAACCCGACGACATCGCCGGAGCCGCCGTGTTCCTTGCCTCGCGCGCGAGCGCGTACATCACCGGGCAGACGATCGTGATCGACGGCGGCGTTACGATCAACGCGGGAATGTAGGCATGGCGCGCCCGCGTCCCCTGCAACCGACGGCGATCGCCGTCATCGTGGCGTATCCCGCAAGCGACGGGATCCGCGTACTCGCGCTCGAGCGCCGCGGCGGCGCGTTCGCGGGCTGTTGGAACCTCGTGACCGGCATGATCGAGGAGGGTGAAACGGCGATCGAGGCCGCCCTGCGCGAGCTCCTCGAGGAAACACAAATCGTGCCCGATGCGCTCTACACCGCCGAGCGCGTCGATTATTTCTACGATCCGATCGCGGATGCGGTCCAGGTCGCACCGATCTTCGTGGCGGTTCTCGATGCGAAGCCCGCGGTGGTGCTCGACGGCTCGCACGAGCGCTTCGCATGGCTGACTCCCGAGAAGGCCGCAACGACGCTGTCGTTCGCGATCCATCGCGACGTCGCGCTGACGCTCGGGCCGACGGTATTTGCGGGCGAACCCGCATCGTGGCGGCGTTTTCGCTAACGCTACGGCGTGTCGGCGGCGCTTGCGATATCGAAGAGCATGTGGATGCGCGTGCCGCCGTCGGTCTCGATCGCGACGGCGCGTGCGACGGAGCGCACGATGCGCATGCCGAACCCGCGCCCGTCGCGACGCTCGCGCGAAATATATTCGCCGCGATCGACGACTTCGACCGCAAGCGTGCGCGCATCGTCGACGCGCGCGTAGAGTTGGACCATCCCCGGTGACGACCCGCAATACGCATGCTCCACTGCGTTTGCTACCGCCTCACCGACGGCGATTAGAATATCGTCGCGGGTATCTTGGTCGACCGCAATCGCATCGAGAAACGCCGAGAGCGCATGGCGCATCGGGGTGACGCCCGTCGCTTCGGCATCGCGATTGAGTCGCAGTTCCGAGCCGACGGTCACGATTGCAAACCGGGCGCGAGGTACGTCAGCGCCGCGCCGCGGTCGTCGAAGATCGCAAACGCCGAACCGAGGCCGGCGTATTCGATAACGCGCGCGAACCGCTTACTTCCGATCACGATCGCGATCCGAGCATCCTGCGCTTGCGCATCGGCTCGCAAGCGTAACAATTCCGAGAGCGTCGTCGAATCCGCATAGGTCACTTCGGAGAGATCGACCAGCACGCGTCGCGCATCGGGCGCGAGTTGAAAGACGCCGTGGATCTCTTCGCGCCGACCGATATCGAGTTCGCCCGCGAGACGCAGTACCGTGATGGACGAGTTGTCGTTCATGAGAGAGTCCGTTCGTGGAGGGTTTGCGATTCCGAGCGATCGGTGCCGGGCGGGCGCCCGCGGCCGAGGTTTCCCGCGATGCTCGACTGAGCCGATTCGACCGTCACGCGAAGTCCGGTTACGGGTTCCAAATCGAACCCAACGGTCAAGATCGCAACGTCGTCCCCCGCCGAGCGGCCGGCGAAAATCGCGCTGTGGATCGCCGTCGACGGTTCGCGGCCGGAGCCATCGCGGACGGCGAGCGCCGCAGCGAGGAGGATGCGCTCGCCTTCGAGGACATCGTGGGTGTGTTCGACCGCGCCATCGGTATAGAGCACGAGCATCGAACCCGGTAGCGTCTGGACGCGGTAGGTCCGGTACTCGGGCGTATCCATCACACCGAGCGGCAAGCCACCGCACGAGAGGAGGCGGGGCGCCTGGCCGGGTTCGATCAAAAGCGGCGGGGGATGCCCGGCAACCGCAAACACGAACTCGAACGTCGCGGCATCGGCATAGCCCGTGACCGCGGTGACCATCGGCGCCCGTTGCCGCAGCAGTTCCTGGTTCACGCGCTTGAGCACCGTCGCGGGATCCGTATCGAGGATCGCGGAGGTCACGAGCGCCTGTCGCGCGCGCGACATCGCGACGGCGGCACCCAGGCCATGCCCGGCGACATCCCCCACGGCGAAGAGCACGCGGTTGTTCGGCAGCTCGATGGCATCGTACCAATCGCCGCCGACGTTCCCTTCTTCGCTTGCCGGGACGTACGTCGCGCTGAAGCGTAACATCGGAAGGATCGGAAGCGGCCGCTGCGCGATCGCATCCTGCAACGTCGTCGCGATACGTTTCTCGGCCGTATAAAGCACTTCGATCTCTTTGGCATGCTCGCGCTCGAGCGCGAGATCGGCTTTCGCGCGAGCGGCGGAGCGGGCGAGGCGCGCCTGCTGGATCGCATAAAGCATGCCGAGTACGACGACGAGTGCCACACCGAAGAGCACGGCGGAAAGCGCGCGATCGATGGCGCTGCGCGTCTCGGTAGCACTCACGCGGTCGTGGCTCTCCATTTTTTGGCCCGTCATCGCGACATCGTCGCGAATACGGTCGACGAGCGCCTCACCGCTTAGGTGCGTCGAAGCCGTGCGGAGGCGTTGAAAATCGCCGTTCATGACCGGCTCCGCGATCTTGCGCGACCATTCCCGATTCGTCGCGCGCAGATCGCGGACATAGCCGAGTTGCGATGGATCGATCGACGCGACGGCGCTTTCCAGCTTGTCGATGTCCACGCCGATGCGCGCGCGCGCATCGTTGTACGGCGAAAGATAGAGCTTGTCGTGCGTGGCCGCGTAGCCCTTGATCCCCGTTTCCATATCCAACTGATCTTCGAGCACGTCGGAGACCAGGCGCTGCGCGGCGGCGCTCGCTTCGGATCGCGCGAAGGCGTCGCGGAGAAGCGATCGCTGGTATAAGCCGCCTGCGAGGATGACGAGCACGACCGCGATCAAACCGACGATCGTAACGAGCAACGGCCGGAGGATGGGTGAGGACACCGGGCTCCGAGTACGCGTGCCGCTCATGATTTCCCTAGCCTACGACGGGCGCGGAGAGGTGCGGGAAGCGATGCAGAAGGTCCGGCATCCCGCTAGCTTCCGAACGTCCCTCATGGAAGCGCGGATGTCGCTTGGGCGCATGCGAGCACGGGACGTTCCGCGACGAAGGTGATTTCGTCGCTAAAGGTATCCTTGAAGAAATCGGCTTGCGTCTCGGTTCCGATCGCAGAAAAACCCAATCGCTGCGCGAGTTTTTGCGATGCGGCGTTGCGCGAATCGATGACAGCGATACAACGCGTTACCGCGAGGACCCGCTGGAGATGGTCGATCATGGCACGTACGGCTTCGCTCGCGTAGCCATAGCCCCAGGCCGATGGATGGAGGAGATACGCGAGCGTCGCTCCCTCCGCGCCGACCGTCGCTTGCACGAAGCCGATCGGTCGCTCTTCGGCGAACACCACCCAGTTCAACCAGTGTTCGGTTCCATCGAGCGAACGACGCGTTTCCAAACGCGCGAATCGCGCGGCGAGTAATCGCATATCGTTCGGTGGATCGCTTGGGAGAAAACGATGCGATCGGTCGTCGGCGAGAACGCGCATCATCGCCGCGGCGTGTGCTGCCACTTGCGGTACTAACCGAAGGCGCTCGGTCGCGATCGGTGCGTTTGCAAGAGCGGGATCGATCACGAACCGCGCCGCTCCACCCAGGAGTAGCGATGCAGAAAAGCACGGCGATGCCGTGCTTTTCCACAAGTTGCGCTTGCAACATCCATCGCAGAACGTCCGTCGATCGAGCCGCCGGTCCGCATGCGAGGGTCGTTACTTGATTTCGACTTTTGCACCGACTTCTTCGAGCTTCTTCTTGATCGACTCGGCTTCGTCGCGCGTGACGCCTTCCTTGACGGCCTTAGGGGCCGATTCGACGAACGCCTTGGCTTCGGTCAGGCCGAGCGCCGTGAGTTCGCGGACGGCCTTGATGACCTTGATCTTCTCGGCGCCGACTTCGGTCAGCACGGCGTCGAATTCGGTCTTTTCGACTGCGGCTGCGGGGGCTGCTGCGCCACCGGCGGGAGCGGCACCCATCATCATCGGAGCGGCGGCGGAAACGCCGTACTTCTCTTCGAGGGTCTTGACGAGCTCGGCGAGCTCGAGAACGGTCAGCTTATCGATGGATTCGATGAGTTCGGCAACGGCCATGATGGGTTACTCCTGTGCTGCTTCGGGGGCGGCGGGTGATTCGAGTGCGGCTGCGGGCGCTTCGTCCGGGGCGGCGGATGCCTCGGGGGCGACGTCGGTCGTGGCTTGTGGTGTGGCGTCGGTTGTGGGGCTTGCCGCGGGGGATGCGGCAGCCTTCTGCTCGCGAATCGCCTCGAGGACGCGGACGAGTCCGCTTTGATTGCCCGAGAGAACGCGAACGAGTCCGAAGAGCGGGCTCTTGAGCGACCCGACCAATTTGGCGAGCAGCTCTTGCTTCGGGGGCAACGATGCGAGTGCGGTCACATCGGCGGGTGTCGCGATCTTGCCGTCGATCCAAGCTGCCTTGATCTCGACCGGTTTGATCGCACTGAAGGCCTTGAGCGCCTTCGCCGGAGCGACCGGATCGTCGCCGCCGAACACCACGCCCGTCGGGCCTGCGAGGAACGCTTCGAGCTCCTTCGCAACCGTTTCGCCCGCGGCGATCGAGAACAACGTGTTCTTGACGACGCCATACGTTGCGGTCGATCCGTCTTTACGGAGCTCGTTACGGAGCTTCGTGATCTCCTCGACCGTGAGCCCGGACGAGTTCGTGAAGAACAAGTTCTTCGAACCGGCGATTCGCTCGCGGAGCTCTTCGATCGTGGCGGCTTTTTTGGCGGTCGGCATAGATTCCAGTCCGTCTCGTACCGCGATGCGCTGGATCGCGGAAATGAAAAACGCCTCCGCAACCGTGCGAGGCGTTACGAGACGAGCCGAGAGCAAAGCAACTCAGAACCATATCGTGACGTCCTCGGCCGGCGCTCGCGCTTTACTCACCCTGCGGTGAACCGACGGTCTCTGGAGCCGATGCGAAGTATAGCGCACTGGCCCACACGCGTCAAGGCGCGCTCAGGAGATACGAGCCCCTTGGGGATCGGGTCCCGCAGCGAGCCCCTGCGCATCGCGCGTGAGGATCGACCCCATCGTCGTGCGGATGCGCGCGATCGTCGCATCGAGTTCGCTCGCCGGCACGGGTGCACCGTAGAGTAAACCCTGTTGCAGCGTGCAGCCGAGGCGTCGCAGGACATGCGCTTGATCGCGCGTTTCGATGCCCTCCGCGACGACGCCGAGTTCGAGTGACCGGGCGAGGGAAACGATGGTCCGCACGTGATCGCGCTGCACGCCCGTCTCACCGATGTCGTTCATGAAGGAACGATCGATTTTTAGCGTGTCCACCGGATAGCGCACGAGATGTCCCAGATTCGAATAGCCGGTGCCAAAATCGTCGAACGCGACGCGACAGCCCGTTTTGCGAACGCGTTTGAGCAGCGTGCGCGTCTGCGCGAACCGCGTGAGCAGGATGCCTTCGGTAATCTCTAGCTGCACGCTTGCGGGATCGAGTCCGGTTTCGGCCAGCACGCGCTCGACATTCGCGATGTAGACATCGGGTTCCGAGAGTTCGCGGCTGGAGACGTTGATGCCGACGCGCATCGGCGGGCAGCCGCGGAGCGCACGCGCGGCCATATCTTGGCACGCCTTCTCGAATACGAACGCGCCGATCGCGGCGATATCGCCCGTCGCCTCGGCGAGCGGTACGAAATGCCCGGGAAGGAGCAAGCCCTCTTGTGGGTGACACCAGCGCACGAGCGCCTCGACGCCCTCGACCGTGCCCTCGGCGATGTCGACGATCGGCTGGTACTCGACGATGAACTGACCGGTCGCAAGCGCGCGCGGCAAGTCGAGCTCGCGTTGCAATCGCGCGACCGCCGTTGCATGCATCGTCCCGTCGAATATTTCGAAACACGATCCGCCACGTTCGAGCTTCGCGCGATACATCGCCGTATCGGCATCGCGCATCAGATCGCCCGAAACGTGATCGCCGCTCTGCGTGTGTGCGATACCGATACTCGGGCTCGTCGTGATGGAGTGGCCGTCCACGGAAAACGTTTGATCGAGTACCTGCAAGACGCGTTCGGCAACCATCACGGAGGTCGAGAGCGGGCCGTCGACGAGCATCGTGAATTCGTCGCCCCCGAGGCGTGCGAGCACGTCGCCGTCGCGCAAGCACTTGCGTAAGCGGCCTGCGACATCGATCAAAAGCAGATCGCCGACGTGATGCCCGAGCGTGTCGTTGACGTGCTTGAAGCGATCGAGATCCATGAAGAGCAAGCCGAGGCCACTGTCCTCGGCATTTTGCAGCGTTGCGAGCGCTCCGTCCAGGCGTAAGGTGAAGAGCGCACGATTCGGCAAGCCGGTGAGATCGTCGTGGTACGCCGAGTGCGCGAGCTTTTCTTCGAACCGCCCGCGTTCGTGCATCGCCGCTTCGAGCGCCGCCCGCTGTTCTTCGGCACGTTCGGCACGTTGCGCTATTTCGATAACGGCGTGCCGTTCCGTAACGTCCCGCTGCACCGAAACCCAGTGCGTGAAGATCCCGCGTTCGTTCGCCACCGGAACGACGCTCAGTTCCGCGAGATAATCGCTTCCGTCTTTACGGTAATTACGAATCTCGACCGAGATCGCCGTTTGCGTTTCGATCGCGGTACGCACCATCCCGATCACGGCACGATCCGTACCGGGGCCTTGCAGAAGCCGCGGCGATTTGCCGAGCATATCGGCGAGCGTGTAGCCCGTCATGCGCGTGAAGGCGGCATTGACGTAAAGTGTGCGGGGGCCTTCACCGCGGCCGTCGCCGATATCGGCGATCAAAACGGCATCCGCCGCGTGATCGACGACCGATTCGAGCAGACGCATCCGATCCGCGACCGCTACAACGTGGGAAAGCGCGGAATCGTTGTTGGCGCGTGAGAGCGCCGCGAGATCGTCGAGAAGCGTCCGTACGACGAAACAGTGCGCGGCATTTGGCGCGAAAGCCTCGGGCCCGAATGCGACGAGCGCACAAGGGCGCGAGCCGATCGCGAGCGGGAAGGCGATCCGGCGCACGTAACGCAGGTCAGCGATATCGACCGTAACGAGCGTTTCACTCTCGTCGTGCGCGGATGTCGCCTCGGCGAATATACGTTCTAACGAGGCGAGCGGCGGGTCCGCGGGTTCGAAACTCGCGTAAACGAGCGACCACGGATCGGTTGGGAACACGACGTAAACGGCCGTAGCGTCGAACACATGGGCGACGGCATCGAGAATACGCGCGATGTGGCGCGCCGTGGAGAAATTACCCGCTCCAACGGGACCGAGCACGCGAAGACGCCCGGACTCGTCGCCCAGATGAAGGCCCATTCGAGCGCGAATACCGCAAAGGGTCTACGGCTACCCCGGTCGCCGAAGCATGCTTTACAAAACTTAGCATACGTTTTCGCATCGTGAAGCGGAGCGCGGGGAGACTACTCCATCATGCGGCATTTTCATGCGGGCAGGCGCGATCGGCGCCGAGAACCCGCCGACATGACCGACCTTGCGCTCGCCCTTCGTGCCGGACTTCTCGTTCGTTGCGACGCCCTCGATCCGGCGCACGTACCGCGTGAGCAGTTCGTCGATTCGCTTGCGCTCTTCGAGGCGGCGGACGATGCATATCGCCAAGCGATCCGCGCGACCCTACGCAACGATGCCGCACAGAGCATCATCGCCGAGGCACGCGCGTTTCGTATCGCGCTCGCCGCCATCCGCGAGCGCGCTCACGCCGAGATCGCGCCGATTTACGCACGCGCCGGGCGCGCGTACGGCGATCACGATCCGCTCGACACGGTCGCGCCCTCGACGGCTGGCCTCGCCCATGTCGACTCGGTTCGCGTCGCCGATTGCTCCGACCGCGCGCGCGACGACGCGGCACGGTTACGCGAGCGTGCGAATGGCCGCATCCTCCCGCTTTTGCGCCCCGAAGATATCACGACGCTCATCGAAGCCAAGCGCACGCGGATCGTCGCATTCCGCGGCGCGATCCACGCAGCGGCGATGCCGCTTCTCCTCGGGGTCGCTGCGAAGCCGAGCGATATCGTCGAATCGCTCGCTACCCTTGCCGACGGCTGGTATTAGAGCGTTTTCGCTAAAACGGGATGGTATACCGCAGCAGGGCATGACGCGTGTCGTTCCACACGTTGAAATAGAGCGTCTTCCCCACGACGACGAGGTTCATGATATCGCCTTTGTCGCGAATCGGCGGGACTTCGGCAAGCCCCACCGTTCGATCGCTGCGAATGACCGCGAGTCGGCGCAACCGTTTGTCGTAGGCGGCGAGCCGACCACCGACGACGATCGGCCCGGCGAACCGATCGCCGCGCTCCGCATCGGGAAGCGTATAATAAAAGAGCAGCTTGCCGTTGGCGAGATCGTAGAAATCGCCGGCATCGGTCATCGCCACGAGCCGGCCATCGAATGCCGTGAGCCCGGCGATGAAATCCAAATCTGCCGGTAACGCGGAGCGCGAGCGGATCCGCGCCTCTGCTTGCGAGAGATCGAGGCGCGTGATGGTCGCCCGTCCGGAGCTTCCCTCACCACGATTTTGCATGACGACCAGGTCGCTGCCGTCCCACGCGATCCCCGCGATTTGCGAGGGCTCTTTCCCTCGACCCTCGAGGAGCCCCGGAACGTGCCACGCGCGGGCGAGGTGGAAGTGCGCGTCGAGTTCGTAAATTTCGGGCTGCGCGACGGAAGCGGTGTAGAGATGTCCGTCGTGTTCGACGAGCGGGCCGCACTCGGCATATTGGCGATCCGGCGACATCGCCGGGAGTTCGAATCCGTCGGTATCGATTTCGCGGAGTTCCGATGGCTCGAAATCACCGCCAACGCCGATGCGCGGGAGCCGCCAGATGTCGTTTTGGCTGTTGACCAGATGATACTCCGCTGGCGAGTCGACGATGTAGGCGAACCGGTAGCCCGCGCGCGCTAACGCATTGCGGAGATGCGGAAAGAGCTCGCTTGCATTCGAATGGACGTCGATCGGAAACTGGTCCGGAAGGGCGGGTTTTGGATACGCGACGTTTTGTCCGTGCTCGCCGCTCGGATACGCAAACGAGTCGATGCGAATCCCGAGCGGCTTCTCGAACGCGGTCCGAAAATGCGCGAGATCCTCATAGACGCGCTCCTCGAATTCGCTCGGCGTTTCGAGGCGTTTTTTCTCCGGTAGCCACTGCAGATTTGCGTACCAGTACGGGTCCGTATCGCCGTCCGCACTGGTGACGATATTCGAATGGCCTTTCCAGCCGTGCGATTGTAGCGTCCAAGCGCCGCTTGCGAGCATCTTCTTCAGCTGCGCGGTCGACAAGCGCAGCGGCCTCGTGTCCGTAAGGATCCCCTCGAAATACATCGCGGCCTTGACGTGGTGGCGCAGCATCGGGCCCGTCGCATTCTCGTATGCATTGGCCCAACCGTCATCGAAGGTAACCGCCAACGGCTTTTCGGGAAGTGCGCGCGCCGGAAGTTCGCCAAGGTAGAAGGCCTCTGCCATCTCGGGGGTCACGAAATGGTAGCCGTCGCGCTCGAACTGCGTGAGCAAGCGATCGAATTCGGCGACCCCCACCCAGGGGTGTTTGATATTGTCTTCACCCGTCGCGCTCTTCACGGGCGAATCGCTCACCTGGTGGAACAGGACGACGGAGATACCGGGCACGGGGCTTGCGATCAGCGCCGGAAGTACGTCGGCGCGCCCCGCCACCGGCACGATCGCGGCGAGCATCCCGAGCGCGGCCAGCATGAAGCACGTTTTCAAACCCACGCCGTATCGTTCGCCGCCGTTCTCGATCCGTGCCTAGCGCCTCTTCGATTTCTCATCTATCGCGGCAGCGCAAAAAAAAGCGGCGCCATGGCGGCACCGCCTTTTCGTTTTGGCTGGGAGCGTTACGCGGTTGCGGCGGTCGCAGCTTTGATCCGGTTCGGATCGACTTTGACGCCCGGGCCCATCGTCGTCGCCAGCGTGATCGACTTGATGTAGGTTCCCTTGGCTGCCGAGGGCTTGGCACGTACGATCGCATCGAGGAGCGTCGCCGCGTTCTCGGCGATCGCCGTCTCTTCGAACGACGATTTGCCGACGATGGTGTGGACGATCCCCGTCTTATCGAGACGGTACTCGACCTTACCGGCCTTGATGTCGCGGATCGCGTTACCGATATTCGGCGTCACCGTGCCCGATTTCGGGTTCGGCATCTTCTGCGCGAGCACGCGCCCGAGTTCCTTACCGACGGCGGCCATCATATCCGGCGTCGCCACGGCAACGTCGAAATCGGTGAAGCCGGCTTTGACCTTTTCGATCAAATCGGATTCGCCGAAGAAATCGGCGCCGGCCGCCTCGGCTTCGCGTGCTTTGTCGCCCTTCGCGAACGCGATGACGCGAACGACGCGGCCCGTACCATGCGGAAGGTTGACCGTACCGCGAACGTTCTGATCGCTCTTCTTCGGATCGACGCCGAGACGGACGTGGATCTCAACCGTTTCGTTGAATTTCGTCGACGCGTTTTGCTTGATGATCTTCGTCGCTTCGACGAGATCGTAGAGCGCCGCGATATCGTATGCTTCAGCGCATTTGTTGTAGCGCTTGCCGTGAACTTTCATTATGAAGCCACCTCGACGCCCATCGAACGTGCGGTGCCGGCGATGATGTTGACGGCCATGTCGATGTCGTTTGCGTTCAGATCGGGCATCTTCGCGGTTGCGATCTCGCGGATCTGCGCTTGCGTGAGCTTGCCGACCTTCGTGCGATTGGGCTCCTTCGAGCCGGAAGCGAGGCCGAGGGCTTTCTTGATGAGGAACGACGCAGGCGGCGTCTTCGTGATGAACGTGAACGAACGATCGTCGTACACGGTGATCTCGACCGGGATGATCATCCCGATGTCCTTTTGCGTGCGCTCGTTGTACTCTTTACAGAAGCCCATGATGTTGAGCGAGTACGGCCCGAGTGCGGGGCCTACCGGCGGCGCCGGCGTCGCTTTACCGGCATTGAGGGCAAGACCGATCTTGCCGACGACTTTCTTAGCCATATAAAAAACTCCATCGTGTCGAACGTGCGGCGTGCACGCCCCTCGGGCTCGCGATCGCGAAGCCGGAGTTCCCCGGTGTGTTCCCGTGCCGCGGTGGGGTAACCGCGAGCATCGATCGCGCGAACGCAACCCGCGAAGTATAACATGGCAGCGCTGCAGGCGCTAGGTATCGTCTATGCGCGAACGTGTTCGATCGTCGACGCGTCGCGCGCAAGGGCCAACCAAGCGGAGAGAACCTTGCGCAGCGCGGTCGCCGCACGGGCGAATTCGCTCTCGGGAGCGATCGCGGACTCTGCTTGCGGATTTTGCGCGACCGTCAACGCGACGACGTTCGCGGCATGCTTATGAAAAGTCGCATGCGCTATTCGTGACTCTTCATAGAGCGGCATCGCACGCAACTCGGCGGAGATGCTCAACGTAAGCCACGTACCGATCGAGCAAAGATCTTCGCGGGCGACTTCGGCAACGGCAAGCGAAGAGTAGCCGTGCTTCACGCCGGATCGTAGCTCGCCCATCCACGCATAGTGCGTCCCGATCGCCGCGAGGATTTGGTCTTTGAGCTCCCGTCGAGCTGATTCCGTCATACGCGACGACGTTCTGCGTCCCGAACGACAGCCCCACGCCCGTGACCGTATGTTAACCGTCTGCAAAGTTCGTCCACCCGGAACGACCCGCGCTTCGCGGTTTGAGCTTTTCGTTACACCTTTTCGATCTGATAGAACTCGAGCTCGACGGGCGTTTCGCGCCCGAAAATCGAGATGAGTGCGCGAACCTTCTCTTTTTCCGGCTGAATTTCGTCCACGATGCCGGTGAAATCGAAGAACGGCCCCGAGGTAACCTTGACGCGGTCGCCTTTGGCGAAATCGATCTTGAGCTTGGGCGTCTCGATACCCATCTGCTTGAGAATCGTCTTGACTTCTTTATCTTGCAGCGGGACCGGTTTTTCGCCCGAACCCGGGCTGCCGACAAAACCGGTTACGCCGGAGGTGTTCCGAACGACGTACCACGAGCCGTCGTCCATGTCCATCTCGACGAGAACGTACCCCGGGAACACCTTTTTCGGCGTGATCTTGCGCTTGCCGTCTTTGAACTCGACTTCATCTTCCATGGGCACGAGCACGCGGAAAATTTTGTCGGTCATGTTCATCGAAAGGATACGCCGTTCGAGATTGGCTTTGACCTTGTTCTCGTAACCCGAATACGTGTGGATCACGTACCATTTCTTACGGTCGCTCTTCGCCTGCGCGTTCGGAGCAACGACTTCGATCGAGTCGGACACTAGCGATGCACCAATCCAAAAAGCCAGCCGAAGATCGCATCGACCCCGGATGTGAACAGCCCGACACCGACCACGAGGCCGATCGTCAAAAGGGTCGCCGTCGTCCACTCATCGCGTGAGGGCCACGTAACGCGACGCATCTCCGCAACGACGCCCGCAACGAACGTCTGCGCGCCCGCGACGTTCGGTGGGTTGGGTCGGGGACCAGTCGGCGGCCCTGGAGGGACGACTTTGGTCGGGGGTCTAGTGCTAATGGTGCTTTGCGCTCCGGGCAACGACGAGGGGTTCGTAGGACTGCGAGGGACGACTCTCAAGAAAAGCTGGCAGGGCGGACAGGACTCGAACCTGCAACCGACGGTTTTGGAGACCGCAACTCTACCAATTGAGCTACCACCCTAAGAGCTGGGGACATCGACTGTTTGCCGCCGAGCTTCGTCGCCGCGAAGCCTCACGGTCACTAGACCGCTACGGCCTCGCGCTCCTCGTCAGCGACAAACATTCAACGTCTGCACCCGCCTGCCGCGTTGGCATCGGGCGCGCGAACCGCTCGGGGTTGTGCCTTCGAGGATGGTTTTCGCAGTATATCGCATCGCTCCGCTCGCTGCACTGGCCGAGGGCCACGTTGGCTGGCTTGTGCGGCTGGTGGGCGACTTTCGGACTTACTTCGTTTCGCGGTGGGGTTTGTGGCAGCGGCAGAAACGGCAGTACTTGGAGAGCTCGAGGCGGTCCGTCGTGGACTGCTTGTTCTTCTGCGTGTTGTAGTTACGACGCTTGCACTCGGTGCAGGCCATCGTGACCATGACGCGATTTTCTTTCTTGGCCATTGCTCTTGTCCTCGACGCACGGCCGAACCGCGGCCGAATGAAAGTACGAACGAGCACAGCGCTCGTCCGACGCGATACGATAGCATAGGATCGTATGGGTGTAAACCGGAAAGCGCGCTCGTGCGCGCAATTCTCCTCGTCGCGATCGGTGGGAGCCTCGGTTCGGTCGCACGCTACGCGGTTGGGCTGCTTGCGGCGGGTTTGCTCGGGACGGCGTTTCCGTGGGGGACGTTCGTCGTGAACGTGCTCGGCTCGCTCGCCATCGGCGCCGTCGCGCGCTATACCGCCGACGGTATTTGGCAGGTCGGCGGGGACGAACGCATCTTCCTCGCCGTAGGCATCCTGGGCGGTTTCACGACCTTCTCCAGCTTCACGGTCGAGACGCTCGCGCTTTTGCGGCAGGGTGCGTTCGCCCTCGCGCTATTGAACGCCGTTGGGAGCGTCCTTGCGGGCGTGGGCGCTGCCGCCATCGGTTTTTCGTTCGCGCGTCGGATCGCCTGAGCCGTGCCGCTCGAAGCCGACGCAGGGTACACGTGTCCGTCGTGCGCCGAGTTCAATTACGTTGCGGTCGACCCATCCGGTGGACGCAAGCAGCGCTTCGTCGAGGACTGCCCCGTCTGTTGCCGACCGCTGGTTTTCGATACGACGATCGATGCGGATGGGGACGCGATGGTCGTCAACGTCGAACGCGAGTAAGGCCCAGGCGGTGCGGAAATTGGTGCGGTCGACTGGAATCGAACCAGCAGCCTAGGGCTTAGGAGTCCCTCGCTCTATCCAATTGAGCTACGACCGCGCATCGCGTAGCTACGCTTTTCCTCTTTCGTGGAGCGATTCCCCGCGTTCGCTATCGCGTGGAGATCGCCGCGAGCGCGAGCTCGGCCGTACCCAACAGAAGTGCCCCGCCGAAGACGCGCGTCGACTCCTTATGGAGCGCGCGATAGGCGACTCGCTCCGGAGCATCTTCCGCGACGTCGTTAAACGAACCGAGCGCTCGCCGCGCGGCCGCCATCCGCGGTACGACCGCTCCTTGATGGTACGCGATCGCGGAAATCGCACCGGCGGCCGCGGCCGCGCGGACGATGGCGGTCCGGTCGGATCGGATGCGTAGCGCACACGCGACAAGCGCGATGCCGGATGCGATATACGTCGCAACCGCAGTCCGTTCGAGCGTCCGCTCCGTCAGATCGGCAAAAACATCCCGATCGGTGACGAGCGCGAACGCAACCGGCGCCTGCACGAATGCGAATCCGGCGCTCGCCCCAACCCAGAAGCCGGTTGCGGTCACTTCGAGGGCGGCGAGGATACGATCGGCTCCGGACATGAACGGTGCTCCTATTCTAAACGTGATGCGACAAGCGATGCGTTGTACGCCTACGCGACGATTCCCGGCGAGTGAAAAATGATGCGCGTCGCTGTCGTAAGAAAGTTCCGAGCGATATGGCGACACAAGAATCGACGCACCACATCCCACCGATGAGCACGGCAAAAGCCGGATTTTCGATCGAACGCGATCTGCCCGCGGGGTTCGCAGCCTTTTACAAGCCGCTGCACGACGCATTCAATGCGCGGCGCGCTGCGCTTGCCGCAAGCCGAATTACCAAACTCGCCGCATCACAAGCGGGTGCCGCTCCGCAACATCTTCCGCCATCGGCCGCAACGACGAGCGACTGGCACGTTACCGTTCCCGCCTGGACGAGCGACCAACGCAATCAAATGACGGGGCCCGCGGACGATGGCGAACTCGTCGTCAAAATGCTAAATTCCGGCGCCCCGGGCGTGATGCTCGATCTCGAAGATTCGATGGCAAACGTGTTCGAATCGACGCTTGCGGGCATCGATAACGTCGTCGCCGCGCTCTACGGTACGCTCGAATACGATGATAAGAAACGCGGGCGCGTCGTCGGCATCGCTCCGAGTGCAACGGCGATCTGGACCCGCGTGCGCGGCCTCCACCTCGCGCAAGCGGGTATCTATGCGGAACCGACTTCGGCATCGCTCTTCGACCTCGCGCTGCTCGCCTACAAACTCGATTTCGCGAAGATGAAGCACCCGCTTGCGATCTACATTCCGAAATCCGAATACGCCGAGGAAGCGCTGTGGTGGAGCGACGTGTTCGATGCGGTCGCCGTTGCCAAAGGCATGCCGGCGGATTTCATCAAGTGCATGGCGCTCGTGGAATCGCATGGGCTCGCGTACCAGATGGAAGAGTTTTGCTATAACCTCCGCACCCATATCGTCGGGCTCAATCTCGGTCGTTGGGATTACATGGCATCGCTCATCCATTTCAACCTCAACGACCCGGCGTGGGTACTGCCGGATCGCAACACGATCCCCTCGGATGTTTCGTTCTTTCAAAACTTGCGCGAGTTGATCCCCGAAATCTGCCACAAGCACGGCATGCTCGCGATCGGCGGCATGACGGCGCTCTTTCCGGATCGCACGAACGCGGAACTAAACGCGCGTGCGCTTGCAAATTTAGAGAAAGATAAAAAGAACGAAGCCGATAGCCTGATGGACGGCGCTTGGACCGGTCACCCCGACCAGAACGCGATCGCAGTCGCGCAATTCCCCGCACCGAACCAGGGGTTCAAGCGCAAACCGGGTCAGGAACGGTATCCCGATCTCCGGCCCTCGATCGCGGGCGTCGGCGAACGGACGGAAGCCGGAACGCGTGCCGCGGTGCGCACCGCGATGCGGTACCGCCACGGGTACATCAACGGCCTCGGCGCGAGCCTCCTCGATGGCTTCATGGAAGATCTCGCAACCGATCGCATCTATCGCTTGATGATCAAACAGCGCACGATGCATGGCATGCACGATGCGGCGACGATCGCGCGGTTCTTCGATGAAGAGCTCGCGAAACTCATCGAAGCGCATCCCGACGAGGCGGCAGTGTGGCACGAGGCACGCCGTCAGACCGAGACGATGATCGCCGAGAACATGCACGACCCGGTCTAGCTAGCGCCAAGGGGCCGCGCGAGCGATCGCGCGGCCCCCGAGCGCTCGTTGCGATCGCGCGAGCCATCGCATCCGAGATCAGCGACGAGCGTCGCGTTCGGAGAACGCGCCGAGTCGCTCGAGTTGCTTGCGCGACATCGCGTAATCGATCCAAGCGTACGCTTGATCCGAAGCGCGGCCGAACGCATTTCGTGGGGTCGCGCGCAGTACTTTCATCGCGAGTCGCGTTCCGTGCGCGTTCGGGCGGACGTCATAACTCCCGACGAGCATCCCCATCGTCGCGCGCCCGATCGCCGATGCAAGGACGAGCGTCAGCGAGGCATCGCGTTCGAACGCCGCGATCCGGAAGAGATGCATCGCGCGCTGCCCGACTTCGAGATTCTCGATTTCCGGAATGAGCCTGCGGGGGCTCGGCAAGCCGAAGTTATCGGCCCAGTCGTAGCTATACGGCGCGCGACGGATATGGCAGAGGCGCCGATAGACGACAGAGACGGGCGCGGCTACATCGATCGCCCGAAAGAACGCCGTGTCGGCATCCGCGGCGTACGCATCGCAGGGCCATTTCCGCGTGCGTTCGTCATCGGTCGCGTTCCACGAATACGGAACGATGTGCGATTCGCGCATCTATCGGGCCGGCGAAATCGTGCCGACGAGTTCGCCGAAGCCGATGCGCACGCCGTCGCGCAGGCAGACCGCACGCATATCGACCGTGTCGCCATCTTCGAGAAACGTTCGCGTTTCGTCGCCGATCGCAAGCGGATCGCGCCCGCGCCACGTAAGCTCGATCAAGCTTCCGTATGCGCGCGGCTCGCTTCCGGAAATCGTTCCGGTCCCAAAGAGATCGCCCGCACGCACGCTCGCGCCGTTCGCCGTCGCGTGCGCGAGCTGTTGCGCGAAATGCCAATACATGCCGCGAAGATTCGTCTCCACGATCGTTTGCGATGGCTGGTTCCGCGTCCGCATGCGCGGCGTTGCGAGTCGTGCGGTAATCGCGATGTCGTACGCCCAGGATTGCGACGCGCGCAGATACGGCAACGGCGCGGGCTCTTGCGATGGCCCCGCGACGCGGAACGGTTCGAGCGCATCGAGCGAAACGACCCAAGGCGAGATCGAGGTCGCAAACGATTTCGAAAGAAACGGGCCGAGCGGTTGGTATTCCCACGCTTGGATATCGCGCGCGCTCCAATCGTTGAGCAGCACGTACCCGTAAGCGAGATCGCGCGCGTCGTCGATGCGCACCGCCGTACCCATCGGCGGGCCCGCGCCCGTCACCAAACCCATCTCGGTTTCGATGTCGAGCATCTGGGTGGGCACGTACGCGGGAGCACTTCCGCCCGCTTGCACGACCTGGCCGCTCGGACGCACGATCGCGGTACCGCTCGGAACGACGGTGCCCGCACGTCCGTGATAGCCGACGGGGATGTGGCGGTAGTTCGGAAGTAGAGCATCGCCCGAAGGACGGAGTATCCGCCCGAGGTTCGTCGCGTGTTCGAGCGATGCGTAAAAATCGATGTAATCGCCGATCGTGCACGGCATGCGCATGGCAACATCGCGCATCGGGAGCAGGCACGGCGCGACGATCGTTCGCGCTTCGGCCGATGCGTGCACGGAGAGCAGAGCGCTCATGCGTTCGCGAAACGCCCGCCACACGTGGCGTCCGAGCGCGAGAAACGCGTTGAGTGCGGGAGCGGAAAACACGACGCGTGCATGCGGTACGATACCATCGAACGCGCCGGCTTCGGCAAGGCGTGCGAGATCGACGACCTGGGCCCCGATCGCAAGCCCGCAACGCGCGGTGCTCCGGTCGGTTTCGATCACGCCGAGCGGAAGGTTTTGGATCGGGAAATCGCTCCCCGGATCGACATCGACCCACGAGCGTAACGCCGGGTCCGTCGTCGCATCGAAAGCGCCGACCCACCGCTCGCCTTCGCGCGAGATTGCCCTTTCGCTCATCCTCGACCGCTTAGTCGACCGCTTATCCTCAAACCCGCTCCGCCTCACGATTCGCTCGCGTGCCGATTCGACCATCACAAAATCGCGCCCCGTCGTGCTCTCGCGCGCGATCTTCGAGAAAACCGGAGGCGCGCGCAGCGAAAAAAGAAAAACCGAACACGATGCACCGGTTTTCGCATCGCTTCTTTGTACGCATCGCGACATTCATCGTGCTCGGAGCTCTCGGCGTACCGCTGCTTGGGGCCGGAAACGACCAAGCGCGTACGCTTGTCGACCTCGCGTACGCTAGCGACGCGAACCCGAAACGCAAACTCGATCTCTATCTGCCTGCGGACCGCCTCCACGCTCCCGTCATCGTATTCGTGCACGGCGGCGCGTTTACGAGCGGCGATCGCCGCGACTACACGGGGATCGGCGAAGCGCTCGCGCACGCGGGCTTCGCCGTCGCGATCCCATCGTATCGGCTCTTTCCCGAAACGGACGCCGCGGGAGCGACGGCGGATGTCGCAAGCGCGGTTGCATGGGTTGCAAAAAACGGTAACGACTACGGCATCGATGCGACGAAGCTCGTGCTCGCCGGGCATTCGGCAGGCGGGCAGATCGTTGCCATGCTCGCAACGCACCGGCGCTTTCTCGCAGCAGCCCGTGTCGCGCCATCCGTCGTGCGTGGCGCGTTCGTCGCCGGGTCGTCTTACGACGTACGCGACCTTTCCGGGGCGTCGCCCGAATGGATCCGCCTCGACGAAGCGCTCTTCGGTGCGACAGCCGAACAGCGCGCGACGATGTCCGCGATCGCCGAAATCGACCCCGGTACCCCAAGTATCCTTGCGGTCTGTGGCACGCACGACGCCCCGGGCTCGTGCGAGCGCACGCGCGCCTTCACCAAAACGCTGACGACGGCCGGTGTCTCCTGCGACGCGCTCGAGGTCGATGCGAACCACATGGATCTCGTCCGGCGACTCGCCATCACCCGCGATCCGCTCTCGGCCGCGTTGCAATCGTTCGCTCGCCAGAAAAGCCGGTAACGGAAACGGCAAGGACGTTCTCTCCTCGTCGAGCATAGGAACCGCATGTCACGATTACGCCGGAGCGCCGTCCTCGGCTGCGCGCTCGCCTTCATCGCGCTCGGTACGGCCCCGGTTTCGGCCCAACGCAACGCCGATCCACCACCCATCACGTTCGTGGTAACGCCGCTGGAGCTCTCGTTCCCATCGCCGCGCCCCCAACCACGAACGGTAGATGCGATACCCGTCACGTTTACGGCAACGGCACTAGAGCTCACGTTTCCCGACACGGCGAAGTCGCGCGGCACGCGCCCCGATCCAACGCCCGTCACGTTTACGGCAACAACGCTGGAACTCGTCTTCCCCTCGCCGACTCCCGTGAAGAAATGAGCACGACCATGACCATCATGCGTTTCCGCACGCTCCTCGCGTTGAGCGCGGTCCTCGCGATGACGTCCCCGGCGACCGCGCAAACCGCGATCCTCATCGCAAACGCCTCCGTACCCGTAAAGCTCGGCTTTATCGACACGGAAGCCGTTCCGGCGATCGGCGTGGGTTGCGCCTTGCTCGATGCCGGCAAGCCTTTAGCGAGCGGCTACAGCGAGATTTCCGTAACGCCGACCGCCGCGACGACGACGACGCGCTCGACGTACTCGTTCGCGGGCAGCGTGACCGTCAAACTCTACGCCGACCCGGCGCTACGCCAGTTAGCACTCGGCGAGCGAACCGCTAACGGAGACCCAGAAGCGCTCAACCAGAGCGAATCGGCGATAGCGTTTGCGTATCTCGCTCGGCACAAAACGACGACGTATTCATGCATACTCGCGCCCTCGGAGCAGTATTTCCGTAGCGCAATTACCGGGAACGGCCGGGAAGCACCGAACCGAATCTGGTTCGAAAGTACCGTCAACAATGCACGCCCAATCACGAAAACGCTCACCGCAACGGGCCAAGCCACCTTCGCCCCCCCACCCCCAAAACGCTAACCCAGCAAAGCGGCGAGCCCCCGGCAATGCCGCAAAGCGGCGAGCCCCCAGGCAATGCCGCATAGCGGCGAGCCTACCCTTCGCCGCTAGCGGCGAGCCGGGAGTAACGCCCCTTTTTGTTGTGCTTTGGCGGCGATTTCGAAGTGGGCACGGGGCGAAGTGGCCTCAGGGCC
>JBBISR010000025.1:0-44041 GCA_037441145.1 Armatimonadota bacterium | reverse complement strand
CCTGTTTTACCCAGTTGCGAATCGTGATGTTGGACGGCTCGAATTCTTTCGCGAGCTCCTCCGGGCTGCGCCCGGCAAGCACGAGCGCAACGAGCTTGGTCTTGAATTCGGGCGGGTATGCGTCGCGGTGTCTCTGCGGCATCGTGGACCTCTTTCGCCATTACTGGCAAAGTGTCCACGAAACCGGGTCAACTTCAGTGGGTAGTTGTTCGTCTGCATTTCAAGCCCGTGACCCTAAACCGATTTTCGGACCATGCGGACTTGTGAAATCTCAGCCAGTTTGGCGGGAGCGGTCCGCTGCGTGAAGCTCGGCAGGTAGCACTTTGCATGTGCGCTTCGTGCACTCGCCGTTGTAGATCGCCCCGGTCACCCAGCCGATGTTGCTCCGTCATGCGCGTGCGGGGCGCTGCGTCGGCGCGCGCGAATTATGCCGCGATGGAGCACGCGGAACCGCAGCGCATCGCCTGTACGCTTGCGGATCTGCGGAGTGCTTTTGCGCGAACGTCGTTCCTCCGTGGCGAATCGTATGCGGACGACGGGCGCGTGCAGATCGTCGAGATCGCACCTGCGGGCGATGCGATAATCGCGCTCGTGCGCGGATCGCGCCCGTTGCCGTATCACGTTTCCGTTGCGATTCGCAAGCGAGCGGGCGTCGTGCGCATTCACGGGTCGTGCGAATGCCCGATGCGCGAGGGATGCAAGCACGCTGCGGCTGCCGTGATGGTCGCGCTGCGTCGCGCAAGCGGCGAAGCTGCGGTCCCACGCGAGCACGCTACCGACCCGCGCGTCGCGTTTTGGCTCGAGCGCCTCGAGCGTGCGTGCGACGCACCGGTAGCGGTTGCCGAGAACGAGCGCATCGTTTATCGATTCGTGGAAGAACGGACGCCAAGCGATCGGACGTTTCCGGTGGAGATCGTTGCGGAGCGGCAATTTCCCTCGGGCTGGAAATTCGTGCAGACGTTGCGCGCGGATTCGCTCGCTAGTGCGCAGGGCGGGGCCGCAACGGTAGACGACATCGCGATCGGTCAGCAACTCCTCGCGTATGCGAGCGCACAACGAAACCGCGAGCGGTTCGGCGGTGATCTCGCCGCGCGCATCCTCCTGACCGGGCGTGCGTTTCTCGGGACGGGCCGAGCGGGACGGACCGATGTGCCGCTCTGGCGCGGCCGCGAGCGCAACGGGCGCGTCGAATGGACCGTACGCGACGATGGCATGCATGTTCCGGTGGTGCGCGATGATAACGGGACGATTCGGCTTCTGCCCGGCGCCGATGCTTGGTATGTCGATCCGACGACGGGCGAGGTCGGCCCGCTCGCGACGGGGCTAACGAGCGCGGTGCTCCGCGCGCTGCTTTCTGCGCCGCCGCTCGCGCCGGGAGCCATCGACGCGGTTCGCACGGCACTCGCGAATCTTGCTAACAGATCCAACACGTCCGGCGCATCCAACACGTCCGCCACGAAGCCGTCCCAGCTCCCGATCCCGATGCGCGAGCGCATCGTGCGCGGCGAGCCGATCCCGGTCGTCACACTACGCACGATACAACCGGCGCGTAGCGATCTGCCAACGTGGATGCAAGCGAGCGCGGCCGAAGCACACGACATCGCAACGCTCGCGTTCGCTTACGGCGATGTGCTCATCGAACCGGACGCGGCAGCCGTGGGCCTGCGTGCGATTACCGATGGCGTCGTAACGACGACGACGCGCGATGCGCTCGCCGAACATCGTGCCTTCGATCGCTTGTTTCAATTCGGGCTCGCGCGCGATCCGCAGTTGGCTCGTGCGCTGCGTTTGCCCGCGACCGTGCTTGCGTTTCCGGCACGCGAGAACGCGACGTGGGCGGCGTTCTTACGCGATGGGGTGCCGGCGCTACGAGCGGATGGCTGGCGGATCGCGATCGATCCGACATTTCGGCAAACGGTCGTCGATCTCGGCGCCGACACCGCGTGGCGCGCGAAGATCGTGGAATCCGTGCCGGGCTGGTTCGACATCACGATCGGGTTCGAGCATGAAGGCCACACGATCGATCTCGTACCCGTGGTGCGCGAACTTGCGGAGTCGTCCGGTTCGCGCGCGGAATTACTCGCGCGCCTCGATCGTGACGAACCGTTCGACGTGCGCTTGCCCGATGGCGTGACGACCCTCGCCTTTCCGGCGCGGCGCTTGCGCGGTATCCTCGCGACGCTCGTCGAGCTCGGCGAATCCGGCTCCGCCGACGCCGATGAACACGATACGGATACGGCGCTTCGCATGCCGCTCGTGCGTGCGGGAATGTTGCACGAACTCGAAAGCGCGACGGCGCTCCGGTGGGAGGCGCCGACAAAACTTCGGCTCGTCGGCGAAGCACTCGCGACGATGGCGGACCGCCCGCGCGTGCCGATGCCTGCAGGCTTTCGCGGCGAGCTTCGGCCCTATCAGCGCGATGGGCTCGACTGGCTGCAAACGCTCGCCACGTATGGCTTCGGGGGCATCCTCGCCGACGACATGGGGCTTGGGAAAAGCGTGCAGACGCTCGCGCATCTGCTCTGCGAACGCGAAGCGGGCCGCCTCGCGCGCCCGGCGCTCCTCATCGTACCGACGAGCCTCGTGTACGGGTGGTGCGATGAAGCCGCGCGCTTCGCGCCGACGCTCCGCGTGCTTCCGCTGCACGGGCCCAAGCGCGCGGAGCGGTTCATCGCGATCGGCGCATGCGATCTCGCGATCACGACTTATGCGTTGCTCGCGCGCGATACGATCCTGCACGAGCGCGAGTGGTCGACCGTTATTTTCGATGAAGCGCAAATGCTGAAGAATCCGCGCGCGAAGGCGGCGCAGATCGCTTCGGCACTTACGGCCGCGCATCGCCTGTGCTTGACCGGCACGCCTGTGGAAAACCACTTGGGCGATCTCTGGTCGCTGCTCGGCGTCGCGGTGCCCGGCATTCTTGGCGATCGCAAAAACTTCGCGCGCGTCTTTCGCACGCCGATCGAGAAAAACGGCGATACCGCGCGCGGTGAGGCGCTCGCGCGGCGCATCCGCCCGTTCGTGTTACGCCGTACGAAAGATGCGGTCGCGCGCGAGCTCCCGGAAAAAACCGAGATCGTGCAGCGCGCGGAGCTAACCGGCGGGCAACGCGAACTCTACGAAACCATCCGCCTCGCGATGCAAACGCGCGTGCGCGAGGAGATCGCGCGCAATGGCATCGCGCGCAGCCAGATCGTCATCCTCGATGCGCTCTTGAAACTGCGCCAAGTCTGTTGCGATCCGCGCTTGGTACCGGAGCGCGTGCGCAACGAATCGGCAAAACCGGGCGAAGCGGTTGCCGGGAGCGCGAAGCTCGCGATGCTCCTCGAAATGTTGCCGCAGCTGGTGGAAGAAGGGCGCCGCGTGCTGCTCTTCTCGCAGTTTACGAGCATGCTCGATCTCCTCGCGCCGGAACTCGCGGCCCGCGGCATTCCGTATGTGATGCTCACCGGCACGACGGTCGATCGCGCGAGCGTCGTCGCGCGTTTCCAAAGCGGCGAGGTACCGGTGTTTCTCATCAGCCTCAAGGCGGGTGGGACCGGCCTCAACCTCACGCAGGCGGATACCGTGATCCACTACGATCCGTGGTGGAACCCCGCCGTGGAACGGCAAGCGACGGATCGCGCGCATCGGATCGGGCAGCTGCGTCGGGTGTTCGTGTATAAGCTCGTGTGCGCGGGGACCGTCGAAGAGACGATCGTCGCGCTGCAAGCCAGGAAGGCGAAACTCGCGGCGGCGATCTTCTCCGGAGAAAGCGGGGCCGCAACACGATTCGAGGCTGCGGACGTGGAGCGGTTCTTCGCACCGCTCGGCCCGTAACGGCCCCGCGCGGGACAGTCGATCGCGCTTACGGCGATTCGGCGGCGGCGGGTGCCGCTTCCGATGCCGCTTTCGCTTGCGATACGGGAGGCGTCGAGCCGATCGAGAGCAACGATCCGCCGCCGAGCGCGGTCGGCATCGCGCCGTTCCACTTCGTTTCGAGCAGATTCACGAGCCGGAGATGGACGATCGCTTCGGCCGCGCGCGGATCGCGTGGGAGCGAGTCGCGGATCAATTTGTTCGCTTCGGCTTGGCCGCGCGCGGAGGCGACGACTTGCTGTGCTTGCACGGTTTTGATCTGTAACTCGATGCGTTCGTGGGCGAGATCTTGTTGCGCCGATGCGAGCGCTTCCGACGATTTCTGATACTGATCGCCGAAGCCGATGTTCGTGATGAGCACGGCTTGGATATCGACACCGTTGTCGCGGAGATCGGTCTCCAAGTGTTCCTGGACCGACTTTGCGACCTCGACGCGCTTGGAAATGAGGTCTGCCGCGGAGTAGCGCGGTTCGATGTCCTTGAGCCAAAATTCGACGCGCGGCTCGATGATGCGCGTATCGATCTCGCCCTGGTATTTGCGCAGCACCAGCGGCGCGGACTCCGGACGGATCGAAAAGTTCACCGCGTAGTTCGTATACGCGTGCTGGCGATCTGAAGTGAACGCATCGCTGTGTTCGACTTTGAGCGCGCGCACCGAGGTGTTGACGATCGTTACGCCCTCCCATGGCAGCTTGAAGTTCAAGCCCGGTGGGATCGTGCGATTGGTGATCTGGCCGAGGTTCGTGACGACGCCCGTCTCGGAACCGGGCACGATCGCGACGGTGGTATCGACGATGACGCCGAGCCCGAGGACGACGATCGCCGAGGAGATCGTGCGCGCCCCCGGGCTGTGACCGTTGCGCATCCCGAGATAGACGATCGCGAGTGCGCCCGCGATTGCAAGAAGCAAAATGACGAATGCCATGCCGCTGACTATCGTGCGAGCGAGCGACTGTTTCGCGTGGGCCCCCGCGGGCTTGTCGGGCGTAATGATTGGGTTTCCATGGGCCAGCGACGGCTCGCATGCGCAGGTCGGACCCATCCCCATCGGCTATAAAACGTTCGTGCAGGATTCATCGCAGCCGGTGCTCTCGGCTCGCGACGCTTACGTCTTAGGTTTCCGCGGGGATCGCGCCGAGCTCGAGCGTGCTCTCGAAACGCGTGGCGCCGATCCAGCCGGGCTTGCGATCGTGCGCGCATCGCTTGCGTTGCTCGAGGGCGATGTGCCCGGTGCCGATTCGTTTCTGACGCGCGCGCTTGCGCAAGCCGCGAACGAGTCCGATGCCGGTTATCTCGCGGACGTTCTCGTGCAGATTCTTAGCAGTCGCAACGAACTCACGCGCGCCGCTGCGGTCCTCGAGCGCAAGCCACCGGATGAACTGCGAGCGGCGCATGCCGCGTTACTTTCCGCGGTCGCCGCGCAACGAGGGGATCGTGAAGCTGCGCTTTTGGCATACGAACACGCGGAGAGCTATCTTCGCGATGTCACGGACCCCGTCTTGCGGGCGAAGATCGTTGGCCGTGGTGCAATTACCGCGTTTTACCTCGGGCGCTTCGAAGTTGCCGTCGAACGGGCGATGTACGCTGCAGCGTCGAGTGTCAAAGCGAACGCGCCGCGAACTGCCGCGCACAATTACTTCCTACTCCACCTGATCTACCGCGAGCAGTTCGGCGATCTCGACCTCGCGCGTTTTTACGCGATGCGGCATACGATCATGGCTACGCGCGCGAATGACGTTACGCTTATGGTGCACGGGCTCGCCGCCCAGATCGAGCTCGCTGCCGAAGCGGGGGATACGCGCCAACTCGGAATGTTGCGCCGACGCTTGCTTTCGCTGCCGAGCGGAACGCGTTTTTACGAGCGGCTGTCCGTCGTCATCGGGGAGCTTTTGCCCGCGGCGTGGAGTGGCGATTTCGTAACCTGCTCCATGAAGCTCGCCGCCCTTCGCGAGGACAATCGGACGGATGTCGAGCGAATGTTTTGCGAAGCGCTTCTCGCACTTTGCGCCTATGCGCGTGGTTTCCGCGACGAAGCGGCGGCGTGGTGCGCGTCGGCCCTCTCGCGTGGCGCGGAACGCGTAACCGCGGAGTATCATTCGTACCGCATCGCGCGGATCATCACGGCACACGTTGAAATCGCGCTCGGCCGAACGCACGGAGGCCGCCGTATGTTGCAGATCGAGGCGCTGCGCGGTGCCCCGGAAGAGGGCCTCGCATCGCTCGTTTCCGCCGGATCGTTCACGGAAGACGATGCGCCGAAATGGCTGCGCGGCATTGCGCGCGCGCTGATCGTCGCCGACGAAAGCGCGAAGCGCGTGGCACCGGTCACACTCCTCACACCCGCCGAAGCGGAACTCTTGCCGTTGATGGCCTCGGGCAAAGCCGTGAAAAATGTTGCAGCGCAACTCGGGAAGCGTGAGTCGACCGTACGCGCGCAGATTCAAGCGATCGCGCGTAAGCTCGGCACGCATAGCCTCGTCGAATCGATCTCCGAGGCTCGGCGTAAGGGGCTTCTCTAGCAGAAAATCATACGATTCGCTCGTCGTCGGCGGATCGTACGTAATTTTGCGAATAGCGTAAATCCCGCAAGCCCGTTACTCTCGGAAGGAGGCTCGGTTTTCGAGTCGCCGTTCCGGGAGATTCGCCATGCTAACCCTCATCGTTGCCGTTTCCGCCGCCGTCGTTGCTCTCGGCTGGCCGTCCATTCCGTAGCATGATGACCGAAGCAAGAAGCTCGACGTTTGCCGATGCCGCGGAAATCCTTGCGGCGTGCACGGCTACAAGCCTAACGCCCGACCGTATTTGCGCATTCGAGGAATTGATCGCGCTTTGCAGCAATGTCGCTTTCGCGCGGGGCGCCGCTCGCGAAGCACTGTATCGAGCGACGAGTCGCGTACGATCCATGCGCATCGACGACGACACCTTTTACGACTTGTTTTACGCAGCCTCGATGGCAACGACCGCGCGCGTATTAGAAACCGATCCACTCCAGATCGAACGTACCTTTCACCGGCTATCCGCACTCGAACACGACCTTGTGATCGCGCTCGAACGGCCGCTACGCATCGCAAGCTAATGCGCTGCCAGGAGTATGACGTTCCGGCTTGTCTCGAACCGGCGATCGCCCTCATGCAGCGCTATGATAACGCCACGTACCAGCACCTCTTGCGCGTTGGATCGCTTGCTTCACGAATCGCGAAACGACTCGATCTCCCCACGCTGACCTGCGACACGATTCGCTGGGCCGGGCTACTTCACGATTTCGGTAAGATTGCGATCCGTCGTGAGATTTTGAACGCACCACGAGCGCTGACGAACAGCGAATGGCAGCTGATGATGCTCCATCCGGAAAGCGGCGCCGCGTATGCACGCACGCACGGCGAACATGGGCTCGCGGAATTGATTCTGTCGCACCACGAGCGCATCGATGGACGCGGCTATCCGTGGGGTATTGCCGGCACGAAAATCCCGCTCGGCGCGCGCGTCATTGCGGTCGCCGATGCATACGATGTGCTCACGAGCGGCCGCCCGTATCGGCCGGCGCTTGCCATCGACGATGCGTTTGCCGTGATTCTCGCATCGGAGGGCTCGCAATTCGACCCCGATGTCGTGGAAGCGCTATCGCAGGAATGTCTCGTCGTACAAATCGCGACGAAACGCAGCATCGCGTCGCTCTCGGGCCATCTGCACTGCAGAGCCGTCTAAGCAGAATTCTCGGGAGCGCATCCCGAACCGATGCGAAATGTCCGTCATGCTCGCGCCCGCCGGGGTCGTCATCCTCGATTACGGCGCGCAATATAGCCAGCTCATCGCCCGTCGTGCTCGCGAATCGCGCGTTTTTAGCGAAGTGCTCCCGTACGATACGTCGTGGTCGGAGATTGCAAAACGCAATCCTGCGGCGATCATCCTCACGGGAGGGCCGGAAAGCACCCTCGAGCCCGATGCACCGGGGCTCGACCCGGGCGTGCTTGCAAGCGGCCTCCCGATTCTCGGCATTTGTTACGGCATGCAGTTGCTCGCGCGCGAACTCGGTGGCGAACTCGTCCCGCTCGCGCATCGCGAATTCGGCCCCGCACAGCTCACGCACGCGGCCTCGGGATCGACGCTCTTCGCCGGCATTCCGGCAACCGTTCGCGTGTGGATGTCGCATGGCGACAGCGTCGATCGCCTTCCGGCGGGGTTCGCGCCGCTCGCGCAGACCGATCGTTGCGCGATTGCGGCGATGGGCGACGAACGGCGCAAGATTTTCGGCGTGCAGTTCCATCCCGAAGTCGTGCACAGCGAATACGGCACGCAACTGATCGACAATTTCTTGCACGGCGTCGCGGGCATTCCGCGCTCGTGGCAGATGGACGCATTCGTCGATCGATCGGTCGAGGAAATTCGCGCGAAGGTCGGAGATGCGAACGTGATCTGCGCGCTTTCCGGCGGCGTGGATAGTGCGGTTGCGGCGACGCTCGTCGCGCGCGCGATCGGGAAGCAGCTGACGTGCGTGTTCGTCGACACGGGCTTGATGCGTGCGAACGAAGCCGCGCAAGTGCTCGAAGCGTTTCGCGACGTGCTGCACTTGAACGTCATCGCGATCGACGCGAAAGAACGCTTTCTCGCACGCCTTGCCGGCATTGAAGATCCCGAAGAAAAGCGCATTCGGATCGGCCACGAGTTCATCGCGATCTTCGAAGAAGAAGCGGCGAAGATTCCGAACGTCGGCTATCTCGTCCAGGGCACGCTCTATCCCGACGTGATCGAGTCGAAGACGCCGGGTTCGAAAGCCGGCCACAAAATCAAATCGCACCACAATGTCGGGGGGCTCCCCGAGCGTATGAATTTCGCGCTGATCGAACCGCTGCGCGCGCTCTTCAAAGACGAAGTCCGTGCGGCGGGCCGCGTCCTCGGCTTACCGCCGGCGATCGTGGAGCGTCAGCCGTTTCCGGGACCGGGGCTTGCCGTGCGCGTGCTCGGCGCGATCGACGAAGAGCGTCTGGAAACCGTGCGGAAAGCCGACTTCATCGTCACGAGTGAGATCGAAGCCGCGACGTTATCGCCGAAGCCATGGCAGTATTTCGCGGTCCTCACCCCACTTCGATCGGTCGGCGTGATGGGCGATGGCCGCACGTACGCAAATCTCGTCGCGGTTCGTGCGATCACCAGTGAGGACGGCATGACGGCCGACTGGGCGCGTTTGCCGCACGACTTGCTCGAACGCATCTCGCTTCGCATCGTCAACGAAGTGCCGGGCGTCAACCGCGTGGCGTACGACATCACCTCGAAGCCGCCCGCAACGGTGGAGTGGGAATGAGAGTTCTCGTCGTCGGTGGCGGGGCGCGCGAAGACGCGCTCTCGTGGCGCCTCGCGCAGTCCCCGTCCGTCGAACGCGTCTTCGCCGCACCCGGAAACGCCGGCACCGCACTTCGCGGTGAGAACTGGCCGATCTCTGCGACGGACGGTAAAGCGCTCGCGGCTCACGCGAAAAATCAAGCGATCGATCTCGTCGTCGTCGGCCCGGAAACGGCGCTCGCGGCCGGTGTCGCCGACCGACTTCGTGAGGCCGGGCTTGCGACGTTTGGCCCGAATCGCTCGGGGAGCCGGCTCGAATCGAGCAAGATCTTCGCCAAGCGCTTCATGGAGCGCCACCAAATTCCGACCGCGCGCTCGCGCGTGGTGCGATCGCTCGAGCACGCGCGCAAAGCGCTCGAAGATTGGAGCACGGCAGGCGTCGTCATCAAAGCCGACGGGCTCGCTGCGGGGAAGGGCGTCGTCGTTGCGCCCGAGCTCGATTCCGCGCGTGCGGTTCTCGCCGACTGGTACGATAACGCGCGTGTGCCCGGTGGTGGCAACGAGGTCTTGCTTGAGGAGCGCCTCGAAGGCCGCGAGATGAGCGTGTTCGCGATCTGCGACGGCCGCGCGATGGTACCGTTCGTTGCAGCGTGTGACTACAAGCGCGCGGGCGACGGCGATACCGGGCCGAACACGGGCGGCATGGGGGCGTATTCGCCACCTCTTGGATTCCCCGACGATGCGATGGAAATCGTACGCGAGCGCATCGTGGCGCCGACGCTCCGCGGCTTACTTGCCGAAGACGAGAACTATATCGGCGTGCTCTACATCGGGCTGATGTGGACGGCGAAGGGCCCGAAGGTCATCGAGTTCAACGCGCGTTTCGGCGATCCGGAAACGCAAGTGCTGATGCCGCGCGTGCGCGGCGATTTCGGACGATTGTTGAAAAGCGCGGCGGACGGGGCGCTCGAAATCGATGCGGCGACGATCGATCATCAGGCATGCGTCGGCGTAACGCTCGCGACGAAGGACTATCCCCGTACGAGCAGCCCGGTGGCCGGCCTGCCGGCCACCTTCACGTTGCCGGAACATTGCCAAGCGTTCTGGGGCAATACGCTGCGCACCGACGGCCTGACGGTCGATGCGGCGGGCGGCCGGGTGCTCACCGTGACCGCGCTCGGCGCGAACGTAGAAGAAGCGCGCGTTCGTGCCTACGGAGCGATCGGCTCGCTGCGGTCGCAATTCGACGTGACGGGCCAACTCACGTATCGTGGCGACATCGCCGCGCTGTAGCGGTTAAAACCAGCGCGGTACCGCGGTTTCGTACGCGCGGAATTCGTCGCCGAAGCGTGCTTCGAGGTGGCGCTCTTCTTTTGCGACGATGTGGCGATCGGCAAGGGCGAGCGCGATCGGAAGCATGACGAACGCGGGAAGCGAGCGCCGGGCCATCGCGACGCCGAGGTAGATCGATGTCACCCCGAAGTACATCGGGTTGCGCGTGTACCGGAAAAACCCGCCGGTGACCAGCGTCGTTGCCGGCTTCCAGACCATCGCGCTCGTGTTCGCACGCTTCATCTGTTCGAGCGAGCCTACGACGATTGCGATTCCACCGAAAATTGCGACGGTGCCGAGCGCTAGCGGCAGAGGATTCTTAGGTTTCGAAAAAGCGGAAAATCGGTCGAGCGCGAGGCCGGCCGCGAGGAAGCCGAAGAAAAGCAGCGGCGGCGGGAACGGGACACCCGGCCCGCCGCGCTCCTCGGGCATTAACGCTTCGCGCGCGTTGCGGTGGGGCTGGCGGTGCGGCGAGCGCTGCGCTTACGCATTGCGGCTCCCGCGAGCACGCTCGTGAGCAGGCCTGGGAAACGCGCATCGAGCGCTTCGCGATCGAGCGAATTGATCCGTCGCGTGCCTTCCGCCGCCGTGGAGATGATGCCGGCGCCGCGCAGGACGTTGAGGTGGCGCGTGAGCGTCGGGGGCGGGAGACGGAGCGTGGACTCGGTGTCGCCGAACTCGCCACAGGCAAGGGCTTCGTGCGTATCGAGTGCGCGGATCATCGCGAGACGGACCGGATCGCCGAGTGCTCCGAGAACCTCGGCGAGATCGAGATCGGTAGCCGGCTTTCGGCGACGTGATTGCGTGAGCGACATTGTTTCCGTTTCTCTTAATTACGAAGCTTGCAAAGCGGTGAAATTCGGCACCGTGTGCGGGTTTATGCGGCACCCTCTTCGACGCTGGATGTTCGCCGTTGGTTCGATGGGCCTTGCAAGTCTCTTAGAATCCGATGAATTTCTCAGAATAGAAACTTCCGCACGTGACATCGTGTACTCAACACCACGATGTTTTCACGTAACGTATCGCGTCGGCCGCGATCCTTCGCTCGCTCGGGGTCGAGCGCGAATGCTTCCTTGCTTGGCCAAGTATTGGGCATTACGGCGGTCGGATTTCTCACGACGGCCGTTGGCGCATATCTTTTCCGCGGCGTCCCTGCGGGCATCGGGCTTATCGCCTCGATCCTGGGATTTTTCATGATATTCGGCGTGTATCGAAGCCGCGAGAATCCCGCGATGGCGCTACTCGTGTTCTACGGCTTCGCGTTACTCGAAGGGGTCGGCATCGCGCCGACGATCGCCCGTTTCACGCACGCGGCGGCGGGGTCGACCGTCGTCGTCGAAGCGGCGGCAACGACCGGGCTCGGCATGCTCGTGCTGGGCGCGATCGCTTACGCCTTCAGCTTCGATTTCCGTAAGCTTTCCGGGATCGGGATGATCGCGCTGCTCGCGCTGATCGTCGTAAGCCTGGTGAACCTTTTCGTGCACTTCCTCCATCCGGGGACGCTTGCTTGGATGACCCTCGGGATCTTCACGATCCTGACGCTCGCCGATTTCGCGCGCATCCGCGCCGGCGGAGACGGAAGCACGCCCGTGGAGCTCGCACTTGCGATTTACCTGGACGCGATCAACATCTTCATGGCGCTCTTGCAACTTTTCGGCCTTCGCGCGAACGACGACTAGCGCGAAGATTCGCGCACGGCGCGTGCCTGCGGAACCGGGACGCGCGGTTCGCGTTCTCGAACACGAGGCACATGGCGCGCACGTACGATGAAACTGCCCCGATGCCCGCAGGCGACGTCCTGCATGAGGCATGTGGTATTACGGCCGTCTACGCGCCGCGCGCGGACACCGCCCGTATGTCGTACTTCGGGCTTTATGCGTTGCAGCATCGGGGCCAAGAGAGCGCGGGCATCGCGGTTGCGAGCGAATCGGGGATCGCGAGCCATCGCGAGATGGGCCTCATCGGCGGCATCTTCGACGAGGACATCCTCGGCGGCATGCAGGGCCCGTTTGCGATCGGCCACACGCGATACTCGACGACGGGTTCCTCGGTGGAGCGCAACGCGCAGCCGCTGCACCTCGAATCCGAGCTCGGGACTTTCGCGCTCGGGCACAACGGGAACCTGACGAACACGGCCGACCTCCGCGCGCTCCTCGCGCCGGGGACGGCGATGGATACGACGAGCGATACAGAAATTCTGGCACTTACGATCGCGCAGGCCCCCGGCGCGACGTTCGTCGATCGCATCAAGCACACGATGCGCATCGCCGAAGGCGCGTATTCGGTCGTGATGCTCACGCGCGATGCGATCTACGGTTTTCGCGATCCGTGGGGCGTGCGGCCGCTGTGCATCGGGACGTACGATGAAACCGGCACGATGTTCGCTTCGGAATCGTGTGCCCTCTCGACCGTAGGCGCGACGTACGAGCGCGAACTCGATGCGGGCGAAATCGTCGTCGTCGACCGCGACGGACGGCGTTCTTTTCATACCGAGGTCGTGAAGCCGGCATCGCTTTGCATGTTCGAATACATCTACTTTGCGCGGCCGGATAGCGTGCTCAGCGGGCGCCAGATTTACGATGCGCGCGTGCACATGGGGCGGGCCCTCGCGCGCGAATTTCCCGCGGATGCGGACGTCGTCATGGCGATTCCCGATTCGGCGATCCCCGGTGGCATCGGTTATGCGGCCGAGAGCGGCATCCCGTATGTCGAAGGCCTTATCAAGAACCGGTACATCGGGCGGACGTTCATCAGCCCGGATCAGAAGATGCGCAGCCAAGGCGTGCAGCTGAAGTTCAACCCGATCGTCGAGAACCTGCGCGGGCGCCGTGTGGTGGTCGTCGACGACTCGATCGTGCGCGGTACCACGACGCCGCGCATCGTGAAGCTGGTGCGCGATGCGGGCGCCGTGGAAGTCCACCTCCGCATCACCTCGCCGCCGATCATGCACCCGTGCTATCTCGGCGTCGACATGGCATCGTATGCCGAACTCATCGCGGCGAATTACACCGTCGACGAAATACGGCAGAAGGTCGGCGCGGATTCGCTCGGATTTTTGAGCAAGGAAGGCCTCGTCGGCGCGACGAGCCGTACGCGCGATAACTTCTGCCTCGGTTGCCTCACCGGCGAATATCCGAGCCGCCCCGCGCTTTCGACGGCCGGCAGCGATCGGCAGCCCGCGCTGAAGTAGCGCGCTCGCTGGTGCGGAGCGACGCAAGAAGGACGCACCCGCCTTCGGTCGTTAATCGAAGGGGCGTGACTCCAATCGATCGTCGTTCCGCTTTGGCTTTCGGCCTTGCCCTACCGCTTGCGCTTGCGACGCGCGCACTCGCGGCGCCGCCCGCGACCCTCGGGGATGCGCCGGCAACGCCGCCGCCGCTCCCGCCCGGCAGCACCGCGCCGCCGCGCGTCCTCGTAGCTCCCGAGAAGCTCGCGCCGCTCGATATCGAGATGCGCGGGTACGAATATCCGTTTCCGGTCAAATTCTTTCCGATCAAAGATGCGCCCGCGGGTACGCGCATGGCGTACATGGACGTCAAGCCGATGCTCGGCGACACGGGCCCGGCCGCGATCCTCATGCACGGCCGTAATTTTCCGTCGTCGTACTGGGAGCGCGTCGCGACGGCGCTCTCGGCGCGCGGCTATCGCGTCATCATCCCGGATCAAGTCGGTTTCGGGAAATCGACGAAGGCCGAAATGCCGTATTCGTTTGCGTTCTGGGCCGAAAATACGGCGGCGCTTGCGGCGCAGTTGAAGGTCAAGAGCGCGGTCGTGATCGGGCATTCGATCGGCGGTATCATGGCGACGACCCTCGCCGCCGCGCATCCGGAGCTCGTCTCGCGCCTCGTCCTCGAAGATCCGCTTGGCCTCGAAGACTATCGGACGCTCGTGCCCGAGGTGACGGACGACTTCTTGTTCGATCGCGAAACGAAACTTACACCGGATGCCTATCGCGAATTTCTCAAAACCTCATACTTTCCGAACTTCAAGCCCGAATATGAAGCATACGTGACGATCCGCGCGCGGCAGATGCTCGACAAGAAATATCCGCAGTGGGTGCGTTCGTACATCCAGAGTTACCAGCTCTTGCATAAGACGCCGATCGCGGCGACGCTCGCGAGTTTGCCCATGCCGGTAACGATGATCGTTGGCGAAAAGGATAACAATGCGCCCGGGAAAGCGTACGCGCCGGAAGCCGTGCGCGCGCAACTCGGGAAGAACGCAGACCTCGCGGTTGCACTCGCGCCGAAGCTGAAGAAGGGTGCGGCAATCACGCTTGCCGGGCTCGGGCACGTGCCGCACCTCGACGATATCGCCGCGTTCGACACCGCATTAGAGAAAGCGCTCGCATGAAGATCAAACAGCTCGGACGCACGGGTTTGCGCGTTTCGGAAATCTGTCTGGGAACGATGACGTTCGCGGCGCAGGCCGACGTTGCGGCAGCGAACGCGATCATGGATACGGCAGCCGAAGCGGGCGTGACGTTCATCGATACGGCGGACGTGTATCCCGTACCGGCGACCTACGAAACGTTCGGACGCACGGAACAGATCGTCGGCGATTGGCTCGTTGGGAAACGCGATGCGTACGTGCTCGCGACGAAGGGCACGATGGCGTCGAGCGACATGCCGAACGATCGCGGCAACTCGCGGCGGCATATCGTCAAGGCGGTCGAGGCGTCGCTCCGGCGATTGAAGACCGACTACATCGACTTGTATCAGATCCACGCGTGGGACGATCTGACGCCGATCGAGGAAACGCTCGCGGCATTCGACGACTTGCAGCGCGCGGGGAAAATTCTCTACGCAGGTTGCTCGAATACGAAAGCATTCCGTTTGATGGAGGCGCTCTGGACGAGCGATCGGCGTGGGCTCGTACGGTTCGATTGCGTGCAGCCGCGTTACAATTTGCTCTTCCGAGATATCGAAGCGGAGCTGTTACCGACGTGTGCGGCATTCGGCGTCGGCGTGATCGCGTATAACCCGCTTGCGGGCGGGATGCTTACCGGAAAGTACAAACGGACGGATGCACCGCAAGAAGCCACGCGCTTCAAGCTCGGTGCGGCGGCGGGCGAACTCTATCGCCGCCGGTACTGGCAAGACGCGACGCTCGACGTTGCGGAACGCCTTACCGCCGATGTTGCGTCGCGCGGGAAATCGCTGACGCACGTTGCGCTGCGCTGGATGCTCGATCAGCCGGCGGTGACGAGTGCCATCGTCGGTGCGAGCCGTGCGGAGCAACTGCGCGATTCGCTCGGCGCGCTGACGTGCGAACTCGACGACGCCGATCGCAAAGCGTGCGACGACGCGTGGTATGCGTTGCCGCGCCGCCGCCCCGAAGACGAGCGTTAGCGTAACGTTTCCGCGGACACGCGGGCGTGTAACGTTCCCACCGACACGCGGGCGTGTAACGTTCCCACCGACACGCGGGCGTGTAACGTTCCCACAAGGTAACCGAGGCACAATCGCGTGCGTTCTTACGCGTGGCGCCGTGGGCTCCTATACTTGGCTGCGGGCTATGCCCTACCAGCCGTAACGAAGGACGATGATGACCGATACCGCCGTGAAGAACTTTGCCATCGATACCGCGCACTCGAACGTCGAGTTCAGCGTGCGTCACCTGATGATCTCGAAGGTCAAGGGCTCGTTCGATCGCGTGACCGGGACGCTCGCACTCGGTGCGGGATCGATCCCCGAGAGCATCAATGCGTCGATCGAGATCGATTCCGTGTCGACGCGCGACGAGAAGCGCGACGGCCATCTCAAGAGCGACGATTTCTTCGCCGCCGCAACGTATCCGACGATGGACTTCGTGAGCACGAGCGTCAAAGCGCTCGACGCGGAGAAGTTCGAAATTTCGGGTAATCTCACGTTGCACGGTGTGACGAAGCCCGTCACGTTTACCGCCGCGCTCGACGGCCGGATGACCGATCCGTGGGGTCTCGATCGCGTTGCGTTCAGCGCATCGACGAAGCTCAACCGCGAAGACTTCGGCCTCACCTGGAACCAGGCGCTCGAAGCGGGCGGCGTGATGGTCGGCAAAGAGATCGACATCGACCTCACCGTACAGGCCGTTCCCGCGCAATAGCGCGCGGTCGACGTGGGTGAGGAGCTTCTGCTAAGCTCCGTTGCACATGGCGTTTAACGTGGGCAGGGGTTTCGATTTCGTTCTCGGCCCCCTCGAAAGCGAGATCATGGAAGCCGCGTGGTCGCTCGGCCGCTGGGCATCCGTGGCGGAAGTGATCCGCGAACGGGAACGGCTTGGAGCCGCGCCTGCCAATTATTCGACGGTAAAGAACGTCGTGGCGAATCTTCACGACAAACGCCATCTTCGCAAGCGGCCGGCCGGGAAACAGAACGAGTTCGTCCCGGCCGCCTCGCGCGCCGAATTCGCAGCGAGCGGTTTCGGACTTCGAAGCGCTGATTGCGGAACGCCGTAAGGCGAAAAAAGCATGACGAACGTCGCGTCGTTTTTTGCATGCCTGCGCGTTTTCACCCGTATTCTTGACCTCGGCTTGTGCGTTGCTGGTCGTTCCGTTCCTTGCGTGGGTCGTCGTGCGCGCGCTTGTGGGAACGGTCGCGCGCATGGGCGACGATCCGCACTGGAAAGCGGCGCTGCTGCGTGCGCTGCGGCCTTGCCCGGAACGCTCTTTGTGCTGATTGCTGCCGCGACGCTGCGTGGTGGCTCGACTCGGGTATGATATCCTTGACGACAATCTTCGATCGGCCGGCGCATCGATGATTCTATCGTCGTCATTCATGCCGTGCATGCAAAACTCGGCCACGGCCGTTCGTCGCGTGAAGCGGCGGTGGAAGGCACGCGCGAAGTCATCCTCCCGATCGCCGCCGCGACCGGCGTAATGGTGCTCGCCCTGTTGCCGCTGCTTGCGAGCGGCGTGATCACGCAGATCATGTTCGTCGGCCAGGTGTCGCCCATCGTTTTTGCGCTCGCCGCTTCGCTCGTCGTCTCGGTCACGCTCACGCCGCTGCTCGCCGCGTATCTCTTCAAAAGCCCGGGTCAGCCCGTTGCGCCGTGGCGGAATCGTTTGGATCGCTCGGTCGAGTATGCAGTTACGCCGACGCGACGCGCACTCGCCGGATTGGAAGCGGGCTATCGCACGAGCCTGCGTTGGAGCCTGCGAAATGTTGGTGCGGTACTTGCGATTGCGGCCGTGCTCACCTACGCGGCCGTGCAACTCGCGTCGCTGATCGGCAGCGAAATGATGCCGCTCGCCGATACCGGCCAGGCGTCGGCATACCTCGAAGCGAGCCCCGGCACGTCGTTTGCCGCTACTTCGCAAAAAGCGAAAGCGTTCGAGCAGATTTTGCTCGCACAGCCCGAGGTACAGCGCGTGTCGGGCGAAATCGGTGAGCCGACGGCGTCGGGGTACGTTACCGGCACGGCGATGGGCACGGTGAACTCCGCCTCGTACCTGATCACGTTCGCGCCGAAGGAAGCGCGCACGCGGACGATTTGGCAAAATCATGGATAGCGTTTATGCGCAAACGATGCAGACGATCCCGGGCCTGCGGCGCGTCGCGCTAGTGGGACTTCAGCGTGACCATTTCCGCTGCAGGGAAAACCGGCACGGTACATGTTACGCAAAATGTGAAATAGCCGTGATGGCGGTTTCGGCGATTCCGATAGTGTACCGAAGATATCGTTCGGTAAAGTGTGGTAGAAGGCGATGCTTCTTGGCTGGTATGCGGTCAGGAGGTCAGCCGTACGTTTATCGTTTTGGAAAGCTATTTTGGAGCAATTGACAACGCACCGTATTGAAGTATTTGCACTGCACGTTGCACGGTTGAAGTTCGTCACTGCAATGCCACCGTCATCAACGCCGGATGAGGTAGACCCTGGCTACGAGCAGCGCCGCGCCAGCGAGCTTCGACAAGTCGAACGGCCGAATTGCGAGCCCGAATAGGCCGAGCCCGTCGAACGCGAGCGTGGCAAACATCTGACCCATGACGACGAGCGCTAAAACCTGGGCCGAGCCGAAGCGCGGAATCAGCCAGATGACGATCGCCAGGTAAACGAGCCCGTAGACGCCGCCGGTCCATAACCACCAATTGCTTCGCATCCCGCTCGCATGTTCGAGAGCCCGAGCGGGGTACGATGAGCGGCAAAGCGTCCGCGCGGCTATGGGGGCCGACAGAACGCGGCGATGCCCTGGTAAAAGTTCGTCAATGTAACGATCGCGTCTGCATCACCATGCCGACCGTTTTTTAGAGAAAGATCGCTAGGAATTATCGAGGATGACCGAGTCCCAGGAGCGCGCTTCAAAGGACGGTGATGCCGTGATCACGGTTTTGGAATTCGTGTGGGCAACCTCGTCGCTAGCTTCGTGCCCGCCGTGTCCGTGGTCCATCGGGTGCTTCGCATTGAGCCACCATATGTACATTGCGAGCGCGCCGAACGCGAGGTTAAGCCAGAACGTGTAGTTGATCGAAAACATCGTGAGGTCGTGCCGGATGTTCGGGTTCGGCTTCGGTATCATGTGAAGAGCCGAGAACGCCACATCCATCGTGATCGCTGAGAGCGTCATCGTCGCAAAGAAGATCGCGAACATATAGAGCATCATGCGCCACCCGTAATACTTGCGATAGACATCAAGCAGCGGCAACACGATCAGATCGGCGTAAAGGAACGCGAGCACGCCGCCGAACGAGATTCCGCTCGTCCACAGGATCGCGGCGAGCGGTATGTTGCCGATCGAGCAAACGAACGATAGTATCGCGATGATCGGCCCGACGATCGCATTCTCGACGAGCTGAACCGCAGGAGATGCACCGCTCAGAAATAGCGTTTTCCACGCACCGTCCGGTACGAAAGCGCCGAGCATGCCCGCGATAAGAAAGCCGCCGAGCAAATCTTTCCAGAGCATGGAAAAGTCCATAACGACGTTCTGCGCGATCGCCACGCGTGTCCCCGGATCGCGCAGGCGCTCGATCAACGAGGCACCTTCGCCCTCCATCGAACCGTGCTCGTGGCCGCCCGTCGCATCGGCGCGTTGCCGCGCCTCCTCCACCAGCCGCTTCGGATACGTTAGCTTCACGAGTAACGTTATCATTGCGATTAGCACGAGCCCGCCGATCCACTCGGCTACCGTAAATTGCCAGCCCATGAGCAGCCAAAGAATGACGCCGAGTTCGAGCACGAGGTTCGTCGACGAGAAAAGTAACGCAAAGGACGGTATCAGTCCCGCGCCCTTTTTGAACAACGTTTTACTCATGGCCGCGGCGGCATACGAACATGATGAGCTCGCCGCGCCGAATCCGGTTGCGAGCGCGATCTCCCGAATTCCGTCGCGACCGAGAACGTGGTGCATCCGCTCTTTGGACACGAGCCCTTGCACGGCTCCGGAAAGTAAGAAACCGAGAACGAGGCTCCATCCGACCTGCCACGCCATGCCAAGTGCGAGGAATAACGCTTCACCGATTTTATTCAGGATCAATTCTCGAGCTCCGAAGTGAAAGCGAGGCGATCAATTTTGACGCATCAAGGCAGGGTAAGATAGAGGAGGTTCGCCTGCGCGGCCGCCGCTTCGACTCGCGCGTCGATTTCGAGCGCGCGAGCCGAGATCGCATTTGCACGCGTCGCCAGGACATCATTTGCTCCAAGCGCCCCCGACCGAAACCCAATTATTGCCGTGTTCACAAGCGCTTCGGACTGTCTTCGAGCTTCGCGAGCAGATTGCAGCCGATCGCGCGTCGTCGATATTGCCGCGTTTGCTGCCGCAAACTCCGCTTCGACCGTACGCCGGCGAACTTCGGCTTGTGCGGCAACGACGCTCGCTTGCGCGCGTGCCTCCGCGACGGCTGCCTTGATCATTCCACGATCGCCGACCGGTACCGAAACCGTCGCGCCGAGCGTAGGGCCGAACGACATCGCCCCAACGGGAAACGCCGATATCGATTGCACGCCGCCGGTCACGGTGAAAGTTGGCCGACGCGACGCCTCTGCCGCACTTGCGCGAGCGTCGAGTTCGCGCATTTGGGCAGTGTAGCCGTTCGCAGCTGGATCTTGCGCTCTGAGGCGCGCGGACGCCGCAATTCGATCGTTTACAAGAAGTGCGGAAGTCGCCGCCTCCGGTGGGCGACCGACCAGCGCGTTGAGGGCGATGCGTGCACTGGCCGTCGCGCCGACGGTCCGTGCCTGCTCGCTTCGCGCGCGTTCCACTTCGAGTTTCGTCCGCGCAAGATCGTATCGAGCGATATCACCCAGGCGTTCGCGCACCTGCGCGATCTGCGCAAAAGCGACGGCGAGATTGACCGACGCTGCTGCATTTTCTTCGTTTGCTTCGGCGCCCGCCAAAGCAAAGTATGCGGCGATTACTCGACGACGAAGATCACGTGCTACGACATCGACCTGCGCCGTTGCGACGTCGATCGCTGCATCCCCCGCGCGTTCGAGAGCAACGCGCTGCGTACGTGGGCCATACGTCTGCGTAATCGTTGCCGACTGCGTGCGCAGATAGCCGATACCCTTTGGAACATCGGGTTCGGCGCGAACGCTTGCATCGAATTGCGGTGAAAAGGAAACTACCTGCAACCGGCGCGCCCGCGCAACCTCTACGGCGGCCGATGCCGCACCAATCTCTGGGCTGGTAGTTTGCGCTTCACGGATCAATGCTTCGAGCGTCGGCGGGATAGGCGATGCCAAAGCCCGACCTGACATCTCGAGTACCAGAGCAGCCGACACGAACATCGAAAAAAGGCGAGTAATGATGCTTTCCCTCGGTTTTGCGGCATTCCGAAAGGAATGTAACCTTCTCGGCAACTAACCTACTACGCGATGTCGTATACCAATCCTGGCCGAAGATGCATTCTCGCTCAGGTCAGCCGAGCGGTTCTGGTGGCGCTCATCGCACAGGTCGCCGAGCCCGCGTATGCGCACGGCGGAGATGCTAGTGCCTTCGCGGCGAACGGAGCCTCGACGAACGGGAAAATCGTCGTTGCGACCTCGGTCCAACGCGCACTCGGAATCGTTTCGGCGCCCGTTGAAGAGCGACAATTACCGGACGACCTCGTGCTTACGGGTCAAGTCGAAGCGCTTCCATCAAAATCGTTGACGATCGTCGCACCGATCGCTGGCCGCCTCGTACGTATGGATGCGCAACGCGGCTCGATCGTTGCCGCTGGTCAACCCGTCGCAGTAATCGATAGCGCCGAGATTCGGAGCCTCGCCGTCGAAGGGCAGCGCACGACGGCCACTGCTCGAGCGCAACGAGCGCAAGTCGATGCGCGACTCACCCTGGCGCGCTCGACGTTGGAACGACAACGCGCCTTGCTCGCAGCCGGAATCGCCGCCCGCAAAGATGTTGAGGTGGCTCGTGCCGATGTTGCCGCAGCATCGGCCGAGCGCGATGCAACAGAGACTCAGGCCAACCTTGCCTATGCAGCTTTGTCCGCCCGCCGGGCGTCACTCGGTCAATCGGGGGTGGGCGGAACGCCAAATGGCACCGTGGTCGTCTCTGCAACGGGTGCTGGGGTTGTCGTTGACCAACCGGCTACCGCCGGGCAAAGCGTTGCGGAAGATACGCCGATCTTAAAAATCGTAGACACCTCCACCGTATCAATCGCAGGAGCGGTATACGAAAAAGATCTCGGTCGGCTGCGGACCGGCCTTCCCGTGGCGGTTGCATTCCAAGATGCCCCCTCGCAGACATTTCTCGGAAGCATCGCAACGATCGAGCCCCTCCTCGACGGCGCTTCACGCACCGCGACCGTAAGGGCAACGTTCGCAAATGCAGCGGGTAAACTACGGCCAGGCATGTTCGCGACGATGCACGTGCTGATCGGGGTGGGGGGAAAGTCCGTAGTAGCGATCCCACGCACGGCCGTGCTCGATCCGGAAACGAAGCCTACGGTATTCGTGCAAGACAAAGAAACGTTTCAGGCGACGCCCGTCGTCCTCGGGCGAACGAGCGGTGAATTCGTCGAAATTCTTGACGGGGTATTTCCGGGTGATCGTGTTGTCACGCAACGCGCGTTTCAGTTGCGCGGCCAGCTGCTCAAAGGGCCAGCGCCATCCACAGATGAGAAGGCGCCTGCGAAAACAGAAACCGCGTCCACGAGTGTTTCTGGCTCCGCGCTTCCGTTACGAACATCCGAACTTTGGATTGCCGGATTCGTTGCCCTTGCCATTGCATTTCTTGGGTTTTTCGTTGGTCGCGTGAGTCGTAGAAACACGGTGCGCAATCCTTAATTTTGCAACTCGCTGGTCACTTGTTCAGCGATTCCTTGTTGTGATTATCGCCGCCGTTCTCACGACCGTCGGGATCGGCGTCGTCCGTGGCATGCCGCTCGATGTTTTTCCAAACTTCGCTCCGCCGCAAGTCGTCGTCCAAACGCAAGCCGCAGGCCTCGCACCGGAAGAAGTCGAGTCGCTACTCACCCTGCCGATCGAGAGCGGACTCAACGGCGCTCCCGGCCTTACCGACATCCGTTCCGCCTCCGCCATCGGATTGTCTGTAGTCACGTTGGTTTTCGACTGGAACACCGACGTGTATCGCGCGCGACAGCTCGTAAACGAACGCCTCGGAGCCGTTTCGGGACGCTTGCCACAGGGCGCGAGCGCTCCCGAACTCTCACCGATCAGCTCGCCGGTCGGCGACGTCATTAAATATGCTTTAACCGTCGACGCAAAAGGTACGGACTCGCAACATACCTCGCTACTCGATGTTGCTACGATCGCGAACGGTCCGATCCGAAATCGGCTTCTCGCAATTCCCGGCGTTACGCGGCTTCTCGTAACGGGCGGAGGTGCTTTCGAGTTCGAAGTTCTCGTTTACCCAGATGCTCTTAAGCAATACGATGTAACGCTGGACCAAGTCACGGAAGCTGTTCGTGGAGCCAATGCAAATGCTCCGGGCGGCTTTTTGGAAACGCCCGATCAGGAATTCGTGATCCGTGGTGGCGGGCGCGCAACATCGATTGCCGATATTGAGAAATCCGTTGTAGTAAGCCGAAATGGTACTCCCGTTAGGATTCGGGACGTCGCGCGCGTCACGACGGGTTCGGCAGTAAAGCGCGGAGACGGTTCCCTGAACGGCCATGACGCCGTCATCCTTACGATAACGCGGCAGCCGTTTGCCGATACCCCCACGGTTTCGCATGCCGTTGAAGCAGTAATGTCCGACATCGCTTTAGGACTGCCGAAGGATGTGCGCGTTACAACGACTTTCCGCCAAGTCGACTTCATCGATAAATCCGTCGGCAACGTTATCGGCGCCTTGCGTGACGGCGTCGTCATCGTCGTTTTGGTGCTGTTGCTTTTCCTCGGTAATTGGCGGACGATGCTCATCACGCTGACCGCCTTGCCCGTGTCGATTGTCATGTGCTTGCTTGTTCTTAACGCTGTCGGAATTGGCCTTAATACGATGACACTCGGCGGCCTGGCAATCGCCCTCGGTGCAGTGATCGACGACGCGATCGTGTACACGGAGAACATCTATCGCCGGCTGCGTGAAAACGTTTTGAGCGCATCACCGCGTCCGGCACTTACGGTGATCTTCGACGCAGCCATTGAGATACGCCGGTCTGTCGTGTACGCAACGCTCATTCTATGCCTCGTAATGGCACCTATCTTTGCACTCACGGGCGTCGAGGGGAGAATTTTCGCGCCACTAGGTATCGCGTATGTTCTCGCGATTTTCGCCTCGCTCGTCGTCGCACTTACGCTGACACCCGCAATGTGTTTTCTGCTCCTTGGTGATCGAAAACTCGGCAGCGATGAAACGCCGACGATCCGTATCCTCAAGCGCTTCTATGAGCCGATCCTCCGCTTTGCCATGCGGAAGCCATGGTTCGTTATCGGAACCTCGACGATTGCGCTTGCGGCCTCGATGCTCTTTGTTCCCGGGCTTGGAAAAACGTTCTTGCCCGAGTTCCAAGAACGCAACCTTATCGTCGCGATCAATCAAGCTCCAGGTGCGTCTTTAGCATCAACGCAGCGCATTGGCTTAGCGATTGAGGCTGGTCTGAAACGCCATCGAGAAATCGAATCGGTGCAGTTGCGTGCAGGTCGCGCTCTCGGCGATGACGACGCCGGCGGAGTAAACTTCGGCGAACTTGACATCCAGATTGCGCAGAACGCAACAGATCGCGCCGTCGTGCTCGATCTCATTCGCGATGAGATTGCAAAATATCCCGGCATTAGCGCTAACGTCGGCGGATTCATCTCGCATAGGATCGATGAAGTACTTTCCGGCACACGTGCGGCTATCGCGATCGACGTCTTCGGGCCCGATCTTGCGGTCTTGCGCGAGCGCGCGCAAGACATTTCTGCAGTGTTGCGAGATGTTCGTGGCGTAACGGATTTACAAGTCGAGCCACAAATTCCATTACGGCAACTGACGGTGAAGTTCGATCGCGACGCTGCGGCGCGCTATGGGCTCACAATGGGCAAACTTTCGGAAACGCTCGAAACGGCGCTCAACGGTCGCGTGGTTTCACAGATACTTAAAGACCAGCGACTGTTCGATCTCATCGTCTGGCTTGCACCTGAAGCACGTAACGGCCCCGATGCAATCGCGAATTTACTTGTCGACACCCCAAGCGGGGCGAAAATCCCGTTGACACAAGTCGCCTCAGTCGGATTTGACGAGGGTCCGAGCACGATCAAGCGGCAGAACGTTTCTCGGCGAATTGTCGTGTCTGCAAATGCGAGCGGACGTGATATCGGTTCTATTATCGCTGAGGCGCGCAAGAATATCGGCGCTCGCGTTTCACTTCCTCGTGGCTATTTCCTTACGTATGGAGGCCAATTTCAAGCGCAAGAACGGGCAACGCGGGAACTGATCATTTATGGACTGCTCGCGCTGGCGGGGGTTACCCTCCTCCTCTTCGGCGCCGTGCGATCCGTTCGATCTACGATTCTCGTCCTTCTGAATCTGCCGCTCGCGCTCATTGGGGGCATCATCGCGATCGTAATCGGCGGCGGCGTACTTTCGATCGCTTCGCTTGTTGGGTTCATTACGCTCTTCGGTGTAGCAAATCGAAACGGCATCATCCTCGTGACGACGTACTATCAGAGGATTGCGGCAGGCGAGGCGTTTCCCGATGCTATTCTGGAGGGCTCCCTCGAACGATTGTCGCCGGTTTTGATGACGGCGCTGACAGCGGCTCTAGCAATGGTGCCGCTCATGATCGGCGCTGGTGCCGGTAAGGAAATTCTACAGCCTCTCGCAACCGTCGTATTCGGGGGTTTATTCACCTCGACGGTTTTAACTCTTGTTGTCTTGCCGGCGCTCTTCGTTCGCTTCGGTTCTCCAAAGGTGCCGAACGTAACCCCTGCACAAGACACGACTCGCTTGGACATCCCTGCGGTAGCAGCAAACGCGCACTCGTCGATAGCTTAAAGGAGTCTCATGACCATTCTCCGTTCACTTGCCATTCTGGGGTTGCTCGCGTTTACCGCAACTCCCGCCTTTGCACATGGTAAACCCGCACATGGTGGACAAATCACGGAAATCGACGAGTATCAGTTCGAGCTCGTCGTCGAAGATTCGGCTGCGAAACCGCACCTCGATGTGTACCTTATCGATCCGAATGATAAGAATGTCGGGGATGCAAAAATTGTTTTACGAGTAACAACACCCGAGAGCAAGCATTTGGTTATCCCGCTTGTTTACGAAGAGGCGCATTACACGGCAGCGCTAGGGTCAAACGTCAAAGGTGACTATTCAGTAGTCGTTTTATCGACGGTGCATAAAAAAAGGGTTAACGCTCGATTTACCTTTAAGCTCTAGTCTCAGGAGATTTTGGTGAAAAAAATTGTAAGCAGTTCGATCCTCGTCCTATCTGGCGCGATCTTCGGAATCTTCGGCGTCGAATCGTTTGCCCGCCCACGCGTAGCGGCTGCGGACGCGACAATGCCCGCAGCATCAATGTCGTCGATGAAAATGAATGCACTTTCGGCGGGCGATTCTGACATGATGGCCGCGATGAATAAAATGAACGCCTCGATGGGGGCGACGAAGTTAACGGGCGACCAGGATCATGATTTCATGGTACTGATGATACCGCATCATCAATCGGCGATCGCGATGGCGCGCGTTGAGCTTGCGCGCGGGAAAAAAGCCGAGCTGCGAGCGCTCGCAAAGGACGTCGTTACTTCACAAGGTACGGAGACTTCGACTATGAAAGCATGGCTCGCAAAATGGTATAGCCGGTAGCGGCGATGCGGTCCGCGCCCCGCCTGGATCGAGCGAAGATTGCGGCGGGGCGCGGGGAGCATCTTATTCTGCATGGATAATGACGAAAGTACTACCCTCGGTTTGTTGCCCCGGTGCGCATCAGGCGTTCGTCTCCGCGAGCATGTGTTGTAACGCCGACCTGGTCTCCGAGGATAGGCTTCCTCATCCGAAGGCCCGAGTTGTAGGAGTAAGCTCGTTGCGCTAGCGCTCGTTTCGCATAGTCGGATGGGGCTCGCGGAAGAACGAGGGCCTTCATTGCCACGACTTGCCATTGGACGAAGCCAGCGTAGCGCGATAATGTACGCCGTTTTTGCTAAGGAGCGACGAGCGAATCAAGGCGGCGCGTTCTCGTATTTGCGTGGACAGAACTTGCGTAGGAATGGGAACGTGGGACAGGCTCATGCTCGCGTGCCGGGATCGACTTCTGATCGGTCGTGGATTCGTGCCGAGCTTGCGACCGACGAGGTGCGTTTGGCATAAAGAATCTTGGTCTTGCATCGACATAACAGAGGAATGCGCTTCTATTCAAGAGATGTATTGAATATGGGTTTGCCGCATCTCGGTCCGGTAGCGAAGCGTCGATTCAAGGATGATGTGTATCGTGCGCTGACGCGCGTGCCGGCCGCGGTCGCGAATCCGCATCGAATGGAGCTCCTCGAGCTCCTGGCCCAACGGCCGAGAACGGTAGCCGATATCGCAAGCGAGACTGCGCTCTCCATTGCGAATGCGTCGCAGCATCTGCAAGTACTCGCGAAATGCGGGCTCATTCGTGTCGAGCGTCGCGGCACGTATGCCTTCTATCACATCACCGATGTGAACGTTTATCGGCTGCTCCAGAGCCTTCGCGAAGTAGCGGAGCGAAACGACTCTCTGCTCGCCGCTACCGTCGAGAAGCACCTCGGCGTACGTGACGCGGGCGTAACCGATTATGCGCTCATCCATGCGTTGATCGCGGACCCGAGTGTCGCGCTCCTCGATACGCGCGTCGCCGAGGAGTATGCCGCCGGACACTTGCCGCGAGCGATCAACACGCCGCTCGCCGAGCTCAAGTCGGGCAAGGTTACCTTACCGCGCTCGAAGCGGTACGTGGCCTATTGTCGCGGGCCGTACTGCACGTTTGCGGACGAAGCCGTCGCGATCTTACGCGAACGCGGATTCGATGCGACGCGCATCGCGATCGGGCCGATCGAATGGGAAGCGGCGGGCGAGGAGCTTACGCGTGCGGGCTAACCGCGAGCCATTGGTACGACTCGGTCTTGCCGCGAACGCCGGGCAATTTTGGCTTTTGGTGCTTATCAACGCGTTTGTCGGCTCGATCATCGGCCTCGAGCGCGACGTCGTGCCGCTCATGGGCAAAGAGATCTTCGCTCTGGGTTCGCAAACGGTCGTCGTTGCGTTTATCGTGACTTTCGGGTTTACGAAGGCCCTGGCGAATTTGTATGCCGGCCGCACTGCGGATCGAATCGGCCGCAAACCCTTGCTCGTTGCCGGGTGGCTCGTAGCATTGCCGATCCCGTTCCTCCTGATGTGGGGGCCTTCATGGGGCTGGATCGTCGCGGCGAACGTTCTGCTCGGCATCAATCAAGGCTTGTGCTGGTCCATGACCGTCGTCATGAAGATCGATCTCGTCGGACCCAAGCAGCGCGGCCTCGCCATGGGGCTCAATGAATTTGCGGGCTATCTCGCCGTTGCGGCGGCAGCGTACGCAAGCGGGAGCATCGCGCAAGCATATGGGCTTCGGCCCTGGCCGTTCGTCCTCGGCATCGTGACGTCGTCGATCGCGCTCGTACTCTCGATCGCCGCGGTACGCGAGACGCGCGGGCACGCAGTGCTCGAAGCGGCTCTGTGGCCGGAAGCTCGCCCCGTGCTCCCAAACTTTCGCGAGATTTTTGCCCGCGTGTCGTGGCGCGACCCGACGCTTTCGGCGATCAGTCAGGCTGGTCTTGTGAACAATCTCAACGACGGCCTCGCGTGGGGCATCTTACCGCTGTATTTCGCGGCGGCCGGACTAGCCATCGGACAGATCGCGATTCTCGCCGCGGTCTATCCCGCATCGTGGGGTTTGCTACAAATCGGAACGGGCGCGCTTTCCGACCGCCTCGGACGTAAGTGGATGATCGTGACCGGAATGTGGTTGCAGTCGCTCGCAATCGCGCTTTTTCTCGTTCGCGGTACCTTCACGTTGTGGCTTCTCGCCGCAATCGCGCTCGGCGCGGGAACGGCACTCGTCTATCCCACCTTGCTCGCCGCGATCGGCGATGTCGTCGATCCGCGCATACGGTCGAGTTCCGTCGGCGTTTACCGTCTCTGGCGCGATTCCGGCTATGCCTTCGGAGCACTTATCTCAGGCGTCGTCGCCGACCGACTCGGGCAAGGAAGCGCGATCGTCGTCGTTGCGGCGCTCACGTTATTCTCCGGCATCATCGTCGCAATACGCATGCGCGAAACGCACGTGTGCAGCGCCACCGCCTCGGTTTCTCCGCAACCGTTTATGGGAGCTTCACGCCGATGATCTTTCGTCAGCTTCTTCGATCCGAGACCGGCTGCGCTTCGTACGTTTTCGGTTGAGGTGGCCAAGGCCGCGCTGCGGTCGTCGATCCTCAGTTCGAGGTCGAGCAATATCTCGCGATCGCACAGGATCGTGGGATGAAGATCGAAGCGATTTTGTGCACGCACGTGCACGCCGATCACCGGTCGGGCGAACGCGCGCTCTCGGAACGCACCGGTGCGCCGATTTATTATCACCGCAGCGCCGACTTGCGGTTTCCGTTCTCGCCGCTCGATGATGGCGCCGAAATTCCGCTTGGGAACGTCGCGATCCGCGCGCTTCACACACCGGGCCACACTCCGGAAAGTACCTCGTTTCTCGTGACCGATTTCTCACGCGCGCGAGAACCGTGGATGGTCTTTACGGGCGATACGCTTTTCGTCGGCGACGTCGGGCGTTCGGATTTCGGTGGGGAATCTGCGGCCGACGCTTTGTTCACCTCGCTGCACGACAAGCTCCTGACGTTACCCGACTACGTCGAGGTGTATCCCGCGCATATTTCGGGAAGCCCGTGCGGGCGTTCGATGAGCGGTAAACCGTCGTCGACCATCGGTTTCGAACGACGGCATAATGCGGCGTTGATGGAAAACGGGCGCGCGCGGTTTGTTGCCGAGATGACGAAATCCGTCGCGGAAAAACCGGCCGGCTTTTTTGATATAATCGCAAGTAATCGCGGCGGGTAGGCGGCTCTATTTCGCCCGTATGCGGCGAAAAATCGTGCTTGGTCGATTGATGCACGAGCGAGGTCGACATAGAAATCTCGATATGCGAAGCCCGCGGCATGAACCGCGGGCTTCGTTGCGTATCTCTGGGCGTACGTGCGAGGTTCTCGTGCGACTGGAGGTAGCGATGGCAGTCCACCACATCCCGGACGGTTTCCACGCGATCAACGTTTCGATCACCGTCTCCGATGCGAAAGCGGCGATGGCGTTTTACGCCAAGGTATTCCATGCGGTCGAGTCGCTCGACATGCGCATGGAAGCGCCGGACGGCAAGATCATGCATGCCGATATCCGTATCGGCGATAGCTCGCTGATGATCAACGACGAGTACCCCGAATGGGGTAACGTCGTGCCCGATCCGCAGCATCCGAGCGCGGTGCGCATGCATCTCTACGTGCCGGATCTGGATGCGACCGTCGAGCGCGCGCTTGCGGCGGGCGCCTCGATCGTACGCCCGCCATCCGACGAGTTTTACGGGCATCGCGCGGCGACCGTACTCGACCCGTTCGGGCACACGTGGTCCCTCGGGCAGAAGACCGAGGATTTGACGACCGCGGAAATGCGCGAGCGCATGAACGGCTTCATGACGGAGATGGCCGGAGCGTAACTTCCTCTTAGCCGGTCCGTTCGCGTAGCGGGAATGCTCGATACACGTGTCACGCCAAAGAAGAACGAGCGCCGTCCGGTTGGAGGGCGCTCGTTCTCGTATCGACGCTTTTGCCGCTGATCGGCTTGTGCGGTCGTTACTTCGCGGCGAGGGCTTCCACGAAGGCGACGAGCGCGCGGACCGGGACGCCCTGCGGGCCCTTGGCCATCGCGGTCGTTTCGTTATCCAGGTAGGCGGTGCCGGCGATATCGAGGTGGATCCACGGGGTGTCGCCGACGAAGGTTTTGAGGAAGGCGCCCGCCGTGCACGAGCCGCCCGGGCGGCCTGCGGAATTGCGGAGATCGGCGATTTCCGATTTTACGGTCGTCGAATAGTCTTCGAAGAGCGGCATGTGCCAGTAGCGTTCGCCGGAAGCGTTTGCGACCGGCATGAAGCTTGCGAGCATCGCGTCGTCGTTCGTAAACGTGCCCGTTGCCGCGTGGCCGAGAGCGACGACGATCGCGCCCGTGAGCGTCGCGCAATCGACGATCTTCGTCGCGCCGAGTTCGCGCGCATAGCAGAGCGCATCCGCGAGGATGAGACGCCCTTCGGCATCGGTGTTGATGACTTCGATCGTCGTGCCGTTCATCGCGGTAACGACGTCGCCCGGCTTCACGGCATCCGGCCCCGGAAGGTTCTCCGATGACGGAACGATGCCGATGACGTTGAGTTTCGGCTTGAGCTGTGCGATCGCGGACATCGCCGCGATGACGCCCGCACCGCCGCACATGTCGTACTTCATCTCTTCCATCTTGTCGGCGGGCTTGAGCGAGATGCCGCCGCTATCGAAGGTGAGTCCCTTACCGACGAGTGCGAGCTTTTCATCGCTCCCGGGATCGCCCTTATATTCGAGCACGATCATCTGCGCGGGTTCGCTCGTGCCTTGCGCGACGCACAAAAGCGAGCCCATCTTCTTATCGAACATCTGCTCTTCGTCGAGCGAATGATAGTCGAGGCCGAACTGCTCGGCGACGTCTTCGGCCGCCGCGGCCATATCCGAGGGCGTCATGTCGTTTGCCGGCGTGAGCGCGAGCGTGCGTGCGAGGTTGACGGCGTTGCCGACGATCTCGCCGCGATGTGCGCCCGCTTCGACGGCGGCTTTGTCGAGCGAACCGACGTGAATGGCGATGCTCTCGGTGAGCACGGGTTTGTCGGGGGTGGTGCGATAGGCGGTGGTGTCCATCGTGCCCGCGAGCGCGCCTTCGACGACGAACGATGCGGCGCGCATCGCCTGGGCGCCGACTTCGGCCGGGAGCGCGAAGGTGATGTCTTTAACGTTGCGCTTGCCGAGCGCGCGGACGGCCGTGCCCGCGTATTTCGCGAGGGACGCAACGTCGAATTTCGCCGCATCGCCGAGGCCCACGAGGAACACGCGCTTGTACGATTTGCCCGTGGCGTGGAAGGTGACGAATTCGTTCGGCTTGCCGGAATGCTCGCCCGAGGCCAGTGCTTCCGCGAGCGCCCCTCCGAGTTCCGCATCGGCGGCTTTCGCCGTGTCGCGGAGTTCCTTGTCGGCGAATACCGGCACGACAAGCGCTTCGGTCGCAAGCGACGCGAGCGATTCGGTGGAGATGCGGACCTTCATGGTGAACCTTTCCGACGATGAACAGTACGATAGCGCGTGAACGAATCCTGAAGGCGTTCGACTTCGCCTGCGAAGCGAACCTCTCATGAGCGACGCGTACGCGCGGGCCGGTGTCGATATCGCGGCGGGCAACGCCGCCGTCGACACATACAAAGAAGTCACGAGCGGCTATCGGCATCCGAACCAGCTCGCCGCGCTCGGCGGGTTCAGCGGGCTCTTCAAACTTCCGGGCGACGCCTCACGTGCTTTGGTCGGCTCGACCGATGGAGTCGGCACGAAAATCTTGATCGCCGCGGCCTTGGAGCGGTACGGCCAAGTCGGTGCCGATCTCGTGAATCACTGCGTGAACGATATCTTGGTCTCGAACGCAACGCCGCTGTTCTTTCTGGATTATCTCGCCGTTGGAAAGCTCGATCCGGTAGTTGCGGGTCAGATCGTCGCGGGCGTGCATCGCGCGTGCGCGGCGCACGAGATGGCGCTGCTCGGCGGCGAAACTGCGGAGATGCCGGGGCTCTACCAGCCGGGGCACTTCGATCTCGCGGGCACGATCGTCGGCATGGTCGAGATCGCGACCGTGCCCGACCCCGTACGCGTGCAGCCGGGCGATGCGATCGTCGCGTTGCCGTCGATCGGTTTGCATACCAACGGCTACTCGCTCGCGCGCGCGGTGATTCCGGAATCGGAATGGCTCGCGCCGTTCGGGGACACGACGTTCGCCGACGCACTGCTCGCGCCGCATCCTTCCTATTATCGTGAAGCACGCGCGATCCAAGCCGTGGCGGATGTGAAGACGATGTCGCACATCACCGGCGGCGGTTTGCTCGAGAACGTACCGCGCACGTTACCGCCCGGCTGCAAGGCCGTGTTCGAACAAGCGCGCTGGACCGTGCCGCCGATCTTTGTCGAATTGGTGAAACGTGGCGGGCTCGATGCCGAGGAGCGCTATCGTACGCTCAACATGGGGATCGGCTTCACGTTCGTGGTGCCGATGATGGACGCGGAGAAGGCGCTCGGCGCGGTCCCGGGTTCGTTTGTCGCCGGGTGGATCGAAGCGCGCCACGACGGCGATCCGGCCGTGGTCGTCAAACCCGCGCGCGCGTAATTGCACAATCTCGTCGTCGCGCTCGACGACGTTCGGTTCGGCGAAGCCGCGATTGCGGAAGCGGAAGCGGCAGCGTTAGCGCGTGGCGTAAGGCTTAGCGTCGAGCGGCCGGATGACGCGGTGCTCGCGTGGATCGACGCGACGTTCGGCGCGAGTGCGTGGTCGAGCGAAGCGCGTGGGGCCGATGCGATCGTGGTTCGCCGTGGGACGAATGTTATCGGGTTCGCGACGCTCGACGGGCGTGGGGTACCGTATTTCTGGCTGCGCGCGTGGGCGGATGCGGGCAAATCTCTCGTATTCGGTCCGTTCGGGCTCGCACGGGACGAACGCGGCAACGGGCTCGGCGCGATCGTGCTCGTGCGCGCGCTCGGCGAGCTTCGACGGCGTGCCGGTGCCGGCGCGCGCGTGCTCGTGCCCGCGGTGGGTGATGCGTTGCGTGCGTTCTACGCGCGCGTTGCGGATGCGACGGTATGGCAGACGTTCGCTCTTTCCGGGATTCGGAAAGCACGCACGACCGTGCTCGCATCGGGGAACGGTTCGAATTTTCAATCGGTGTTGGATCGCGTTGCTTCCGGCGAACTCGCGCTCGACGTGACGACGCTGATCGCGAACGCGGCGGACGCGTTTGCATTGGAGCGCGCGCGGACGGCTGGCGTGGACGCGCTTTGCGTGCCGTGGATTCGCGCGAACGAGACGCGCCCGGCATACGACGAGCGGTTGAGCGATGCAGTGGCGGCGACGGAGCCGGAGCTCGTGCTGCTCCTCGGCTGGATGCATCTCGTTTCGGCTGATTTTCTCGCGCGGTTCCCGGACGTGCTCAACGTGCATCCCGCATATTTGCCGTTCGATGGAAATAGCGACGACGTCGTCGTTCCGGATGGAACGCGGATACCGGCGTTCCGCGGGGCGCATGCCGTGCGCGATGCGATCGCTGCGGGTGCTCCCTGGTTCGGTGCGACGGCGCATCGCGTGTCGCTTGCGACCGATCGCGGCGACGTGCTCGTGCGCGTTCCGCTCGCGCTGCCGCGCGATGCGACGCTCGGCGGTGCGATGGGGCTCGTACGGCCCGTCGAGTTCGCCGTGGTGGCGGCGGCGATCCGCCGATGGACGTACGAACGCAGCTGACCGCGATTACATCTTCATGCCGGGCATATCGTGCATGGCGTGCGCTCCGTGATCCGACGATTGCGCGGCGAACCAGCGATGGAGCGCGACGATCATCGCCGGGTCGGAGGTTTTGTATCGAATACTCCCGCCGCCGGGGACATCGGCATACATGACCGCGATGCGTCGATATCCGAGATGCAGCTCGGCGAGTCCGGGCATCGCCGCACCGTGGATTGCGGCGGGATCACCGTAATCGCCCTTCGCGAAACGCAGGGCTTCGGAACGTAAGTGATTGCGGATGGGCGGCAATTGCGCAACGTCCGTTGGATTTTTCAAGACCACGCGTTGCATACCGCCGTCGGCGAGCGGATGAAACACGTGCAGCGTACGATTGATGTCGAAGGGCATCACCGCAGCGCCGCTTTTTTCGATCTGTTGCTGCCGCATCGTCGCGGGCGTGGGCGTGTCAGTTGCGCTGCAAATTCCGGGAGACATAAGCAGCACGGCAAGACCGACGGTTGCCGAACGTTTGCGAAAATTGGCAAGCATCGAAGCCTCTCGGGGCGGCAGCCGTTGTGAGCAGTGCGTGTTAGGTGGCGGCGGGGAGTGAGAGCGTTACGCGCTGACCCGGGACGAAGATCGTCGATCCGATCGACGGTGCGACCTTCGCGAGGGCGGTCTTGAATCGCGCGCCCGCTTCGGGGCCGACGATCAGCGGATTGTGGCCATAGTGAACCGGGACTGCGTGTTGTACCCCCATCATGCGTGCGGCATCCGCCGCGTCTTCCGGGTTCATCGTGTACGGGCCGCCGCCCGCGCAGTACACGCCGAGCACCGGCTTGTACCGCTTGCCGATGAAGGCCATGTCGCCGAATTCGTCCGTATCGCCCGCGGCATAAATGCGCGTGCCGCCCATATCGATGATGAAGCCTGCGGGCGGAGCGCCCACGACGTTCGAGTGTACGGCGGGAACGAGGCGCAGGTTCACCGCGCCCGCACTCGCGGCGCCGCCGAAGTTCATACCCTGGCCGTTGTTGACGACGATCTTCGTCGGGTCGATGCCCGCTTCTTTAAACTTGGGAAGAAATGCGGCGCGCATCAATTCGGCATGGCCTGCCGACTTTACGGGAAGGCCCGCTTCGGAGAGTCCTTTCAATAATTCGAAATAATCGCCCGAATGGTCGCCGTGATCGTGCGTGAGGAGTACGACGATCGACTTCGGCTTGCGCGCCGCGATGTGTGCGACGTAATTCGCTGCCGACGAAAGCTCGGGCGGCTTCTCGATGCCGAATGCCTTGAAGCCCGTGTTGTTCCAAATCCACGCATCGACGAGCGTGATCTGCTCGTCGCCCGGCGTTGCGAGTTCGTACACGCCGCCACCATACCAGCGCATCGAAAGCGAGCTCATGGCCGCCGACGCGGGCCGACCCGCGAGCATGGTTGCGCCGACCGCCGCAACTCCAGAAAGAAACGCCGAACGTTGAAGCTTCATGAGAAAGAAAGTACCAACAGGGCTACGATGGTGCCTGCCGTGCGCGAATGCTCGCCTTCGTCCGTCGTTTCAAAGTAACTGGGGTGCGAAACCGATTGGACGGAAGACACGATGCGCGTGCGACGCTAGAGCATGTCGGTCGCTCTGGTGTGGTATAACTATCTGCACGCGATCATCACCGCACGCGCGAAGGATTAAGCATGAGCGTATCCGACACAATGGCGTTTCCGGAGGACCTGGTGGGCATGTTGAAAACCGTCGGTGATTTTGGCCCGCCGTATCAGGTGCTCGGGCCCGCCTTGACACGAAACGGTAAGGCTTATGCGCGGATCGTGCTCGTAGAGTCCGATGAAGAGACCGACTATCCGCTTGACGCGCTTCGTGACGATCCGACGGCGCGTTAGGCACGATTTCCGAGATGTTCGCGATTTCTTTTGACATGGTTCTGAAGGACCTCGGGCAACACTACGCTGGATTCCCATCGGCCGCGTACAAAGAAATCGCGCAGGTTCTTGCGCTAAATGGCTTTCGACCGATTCAAGGCAGCGTCTACGTCAACGAAACCGAGAGCCTCGTCGACGTAACGAACGCCATGAACGCGTTGCGCGGGCTCCAATGGTTCCGTAACAGTGTCCGCGACATTCGCGTGTTTCGGATCGAGCAATGGTCAGATTTCACGGCTTTCCACAAGGCCCCCTAAGGTACGATTTTCGGAGATTGGCGTCGATCTCGGTTTCGTATTTGTAGTCATTCCGCCCATCATCGCGAAAAACGTCCGGATTTGCCGTCGCCCCACGAGGCCTACTGGAATCCCTTGCGGAGATGCCTTCAGACGATGCGTGCGGGTCCCGTGTGAGTACGTGGCGCGAGCTCGTTTTGCGACGATGGGCGGCAGGGTCCGATCGAAACCTCTGTGCGCGAAACCCGGTCGGTAGCGCTAGCCGAAAATGCGCGGAACGGCAGCGGCACAGAGGCTCCACACCGTTAGGCCGATCAACGAATTGCGGCTCATGTTGCCGCGACGACGATGCATGACGACGGAGATGCCGACGACGAGCAATGCGTACGTTTCGAGTGCATAGCCGAGCCGCACCATCTCCGGTGTCCATGAAAGTGCCGCACTCGCGGCGTTGGCGGCGAGGAGCAATGCGAACGTAACGACGATCTCGACGGCGTCCTGGGGATCTGCGTCGATGCGATCCGATCGGAGCCACATGCCGACCGCCATGAGTGAGAGTACCACGATCGCGACGAAGGGTACGTCGGTAAGTGAAAAGATGGCTTGCGGTTCGAACGGAACCGCGATCCCCGGTTTCTTTGCGCTGTAAATGCGCACGAAAAGATCGAGCAGTGGCGACGAATCGCTCGACACGAAAAGCACGCTGCGTTGCCAAGCTTTCTGATCGTCGTTACGGGCGATCGGGCCGACTTCGGCGATGCGTGCCTGCGGCGCGACGCGCGTCGCAAGTGCGGTCAACCCGGGCATACGCGTGGCAACTTGCGCGCGCTGGAGCGCCTCCGATCCGCTCCCGTCACCCGCGACGAGGACGACGAGTCTTTCATGCATTGCGGAACGATAGAAATTCGGATGCAATCGTAACGCAATGCTCGCCGCGATGACGACTGCCGCGCACACGACGATCAGAGCGACGTGTTTGCTTTTCGCTTTTTGCCGTACGTCGATCGCCAAAGAGGTGGTTATGGGGAAGCGGCGGGCGCGGGATTCGCAGCGCCACAGTTGCGTGCGATCGGGAGAAGCACCAGGGCGCCGCGGTTCATCGAGCCATCGACGGCCGATTTCAAATCATCGGCCCAAGCGTGCATTTCGCGGCGCGCGATGAACCCGACGTACTTACTGACATCCGGGATACCGCGTCGTGTCAGGTCTTGCTGCGGCGCTTCGTTCGGGCCATCCGTTTCGAGCGCAAGCCCGGGAAAAGCGTTGCCCGCAAATTCGGTCTTGGCATCGGTCACATTCGTCCGCATGTAAAATTCCCAGAGCACTTTCGCGCGCGCACTTTGCGCGACGTACATGCGCGAGAGTTCGAGCCGCTCGGCCTGCAGCGCTGGGTCTGGGGATTCGCTTGCAAGACGTGGGTCGCCAAGTGCTTTGCCGACGACTTGGAGTTCACGCAACATCACGGAGATTTCGTTGCCAAGGCGATTGAAGCGCATGGTTGCGATCGGGTTGTCGCCGAATCCGACGTCCTTGGCTCCCGCCTGCGGCCGCTTGTAGTCGGCCAGCGCCCCGGCGTACTCTGCGAGGTGATCGCCTGCGGCGGCGAAGTGCGCGTTGATCCGGAGGAGCGCCGCATACGACGGGATTGTAAGATCGCGCATCGCGGAGCAAGCGGGCGACGTCGCCGTGATGCGACCGATTTCCGGGAGCGCTGCGGGAGTGGGAACCGGTGCCGGCGCCGCGCCGATGGCTGCGATGAGAACCGACGACAGCAGAAGAGCGCGTATCATCGAACGGCTTTCGCTTCGGTCATTGCGTACTCCAGGGACCGAGAAATTCGGCTCGGAGAAAGCCGATGTGCGACGACATTACGCAGAGGGAATCGTTTCCCCACTCGCTCATAGCATCTTCGGGCCAACGCTGCGGGAAGCGTTCGTCCGAGAGTCGCGTTCGGGTTCCGCATCTTTTCTCACACATTGGTCGCATCGAGGTGTATGCCGTGCCGTGTTTTGTCGTCCCACCCTATATTTTGGATGCCATGGAAGTATCGCATGACGAGCGCTTGCACGCGCATGCGCGGCGGACGCGCGAGCTGACCGCGATGCTCGCCACCCAGCGCGCCGATACGCTTGCCGTGCATCGCGCGGGCACGCACGGCACGACAGCCGTGCACCCCGAAGTGCGCCGCGTGTTCGATGCGCGGCACAAGACGCATCTGCCGGGTACGCTCGAACGTACGGAAACGGGTGACGCCGTCGCCGATGCGGCGGTGAACGAAGCGTTTGCGGCCGCAGGCGAGACGTGGGCGTTCTATCGCGACGTGTTCGCCCGCGACTCGATCGACGATCGCGGGATGCACTTGATTTCGAGCGTGCATTACGATCGTAATTACGACAACGCGTTCTGGAACGGCGCGCAGATGGTGTACGGCGACGGCGATGGCGTGATCTTCGGGCGCTTCACGCGCTGCATCGACGTGATCGCGCACGAACTCACGCATGGCGTGACGCAGGTGACGTGCGATCTCGCTTACGACGCGCAATCGGGTGCGCTCAACGAATCGATGTCGGATGTGTTTGGCTCGATGGTGAAACAGCGACAGCTCGGGCAATCGGTCGACGACGCGGATTGGTTGATCGGCGCGGGGTTGATGGTACCGGATTCGGGCGTGAAGGCGTTACGCTCGCTCGCGCGGCCCGGCTCCGCGTACGACGATCCGCGGCTCGGCGGACGCGATCCGCAGCCCGCGCACATGCGCGACTATTACGATGGCGCGGCGGACGATTACGGCGTGCACATCAACAGCGGCATTCCGAACCACGCGTTCTACCTCGTGGCGCGTGCGATCGGCGGGCACGCGTGGGAAGGCGCGGGGCAGATTTGGTATCGCGCGCTCACGAGCGGGCTCTCGGGTCAAACCGATTTTGCGACGTTTGCGGCGGCCACGGTCGACGCTGCGCACACCGCACATGCGGCGCAGGTTCGGCATGCGTGGGCGACGGTTGGCGTGCGATGAGCGTCGCGCTCACACAACGCACGCTGGAAGAGACCGCGCTTTTGCTCGCCCATTACGAACGCGTCGGGCCGCTGCTGGAAGCTTCGCTCGGGTTCGTACCGCTGGTGGCGATTTCGTATCCGCATGGCGACGAAATGGCCGCAGCGTATACGTTTGCGCTGCAAGCACCGCCCGCGACGATCGCGACGGTTGGCGTGCCGCGGATCGGTGCGAACGGCACGGCGATCGTGGCGCCGTATCTCGGCCTCACGACGCACGGGATGCTGTGGGCCGTGCATCGGTACGGTGCAAGCGCGTTCGGGACGTGGGCGCCGACCGAGGCCGATCCGGAGGCGGTGCGCTTCGCGCGCATCGTCGTCTCGCCCGGCACGCACGGTGGGCTTGCGGCAGTGGAGTTCGCGTGCCTCGCGCTGCGGGCGGGCTTCGAAGCGCGCGGTTTGCGGAGCGTCGTGCTCTTGGATGGGCTCGGCGGTGCCGCGCTGTGGTTTCCGCTCGACGATGCCCGACCGTACGATATCGTGCGCGGTTTCTTTCACGATGCCGTGCGCGCGATCGCGGCGGCGCATCCGGCAGTGATGACGGCGGATCGTTTGCACGCGCATGCGCCGGAACGCGTGCACGTGAACGCTTCGACGATCGCGGTCGATCGGTTTACCGATGTGCCGTATGCGCTTACCGCAACGCACGATCGTGCGATCGTGACGCCGATTCGCTGGGAAGAACTCGGGCGCGTGCGGCACGCAACCGTTTCGACCTGCGCGGCGCGGCTGGCGGCTGCGGGCGATGTGTTCGCGGGGGAAGTCGCGCGGATCGGGCAGCAACGGTTACCGCACGACGCGGGCGTGCCGGTAATGCTCGCCCCGCAAGTCGATCACGGGCGCGTGCTCGCGGCCGTGCGCGCGTTGCTCGCCGATGGCTACCCGCACGACGCGGACTCGCTCTGCGCGGAGGCGATCGCGCGCGGGTTGTTGCCCGCGACGACGCTACCGCATTACGTGCGCAACAGCATCATGCTACTGATCGATCGCGCGACGACGCGCGGGACGCGACCGGAGTTTCTCGCGTTACCGGACGGGCGTTTCCGCGCGAACGTGCCGATCGATCCGTTTCCTTCGTTTGCGGAAATCGTGGTGCCGGATGCTGCGATCGAAGCGCTCGCCACGCGTTTGCAGGCGAGCGCGATCCGCGACGTGCCAGCGGAAGCGGGCGACGGGCCGAATATCGGCGCGCCGTTCGAACGCGACGTCGCCGCGGCGTTTGCGACACTCGGTTTTCTCGCGGAGCGGCGCGGCGGGCAGGGCGACGCGGATGTCGTTGCCGTTGCCGCGCTCGGGGACGATCAGTTCTCCGTTGCGATCGAGTGCAAGACCGCATCGCGCCAGGCGCAGACCGAACACAACGTGACCGATAGCTATGCGGAAGAAGCGGGACGGATGCGCGACGGTGCGCATGCGACATACGCGCTTTTACTCGGACCCGCATTCGGCCACGCCCAGAAGATGGACGACGAGCTCGCGTTGCACCGCGTGGCGCTCTGGACCGTCGACGATCTTTGCGCCGTGTTGCGCGCGCATGCCTTGCATCCCGTGCCGTGGACGGCGTATCCCGAGCTCTTTGCGCCCGGGCGGGCGGCGGAGCGCGTTTCCGCGTTTTGTTTCGCGCACATACACGGTACGTGGCAGCGCGCGCGTGTGGCGTATCGCGCCGTGTTGGAAGAAGGGCTCGCGTATGCGGATTCGCTTGCGGCGGCCGACCCGGATGCCGAGCGCGGGCCCGCGCCGCTGACGGTTGAGGCGCTGGCGGTACTCGTGAATACGCGGCTCGCCCGCGGACGCGATCTCGGGCGCGTTTCGGTTGCCGACGTGCGCGCGGCGGTGGCCTATGGCGCGCATCCGATGGTCGGGACGATCGCGGAGTACGGCGAGCGCGTCGTAATTACGGCGCGGGTTGCGAGATGATCGATCCTTTTCTGGGATTGTACGGTGTTACGCGATGATACGCTATTGACGTACCCGTTTATTGCGTATAGGATCGGGTTGTCGGGTTCCAGCCGTGGGTGACTTCGTCGATGACCAGTCGACTTTTCGTTCGCAATTCGGATTTTTGAGAGCGACCGATTCGTGGAGTGGCATGACATCGCGCACGCGACGCCCGATGAAGATCATACCGTCGCGACTGGGATGATACGCGGGAAATACTTTCGTGTCGTATACGAAATGCGCGGGAAGCGGCGACGTATCATCAGCGCCTTTCTCTCGAGCGACGACGACATTCGAGATTATCTGGAGAGTTATGGAACGATCGAGTAATGCAAGCGACGATCATGTGGATTGGTCGCGCATTGAAGCGACGACCGACACCGAGCGAAAAGCGGGTAGGCGGGATCGATTACGGTCACCGTTCGCGGAGTGCGTTATGCGATGAAATCACCGGATGTTCGCGCGATCCGTGAGAGCCAAAGGCTGACGCAAGATGCGTTTGCTTTGCGATTCGGCCTAAGCCTTCGCACCGTACAGCAGTGGGAACAGCACCGTGCGACCCCCGATATGCCAGCACGCATTTTATTGAAAGCGATCGAACGGTCACCGCAAGCAATCGCCGAGGCTGCAGAACTCGTCGCTCGCGAATTACAGGAAATTTCCTAGCGACGTTGCTGTCGCGCAGTCGGTCGGCGCTGCGTTCGGATTGGGCGCGAACAAGACCCACGTTGCTTCGGACGGGTCGCGCCTTGGCCGTCGAAAGGCAGACTCGATCTACGAAAGCTTCTCCCCGCGCCAGCCTGCGTTACGATAACGCGCCGTTATTACGCGGCTGTCGGCGGTGCGTTCGAAAACGGAAGTCGCGATCGGAAACAACGTCTTCGAGTCGGCAGCGCTCGGCCAGGAGTTCTGCGGTACGACGAGCCTGCTGGCACCGTACGCGCGCATCCAGGGAATGTCGGGCACGCTCTCGGCGTTCACGGAAACGGGCGGCGTCGGCGCACTGTCGTACGGCGCGATCGGCGTGAACTCGTTACGCGGCACCCTCGGCTTACATTGAACGCAAACGTACATCAGCGGTTCGCTTGCGTTCCAGCCTGGGTTCCGATTCGAGTATCAGCACGAGTTTTCGAATTCCGGAAACTATGGCTTGCAATGCGCGGATTCGACGACGGGCCAAACGTACGCGGGGAAGGTCGACGGCACGGGCCGCGAGCACCTCGTGCTAACGGTGGAAACGACGGTTCGCGTACCGCACGGAAGCTTCGACTTCAGCTACACGACCGAAGGCGCGAACGGGACGATCGTCACGCACCACGTGACCTTCAAGGCATCGTGGCGCCCGTAAGCGCGAGAGCGTAAGGCACACGGAAACGGTCGGGGCTGCACGAAAGCGACCTCGGCCGTTTTGCTTTTTCGATTTCGATCGCACATCGCGCGAAGACGCACGCGTTGCTGACATGCGGGGCGGCCGCGGCGGGGCGTTGTAGGTCAAGGAAAAACGTTGACTTAAGGGTCTGACGCGGTATGGTAGTCGCAGAGGGAGGGCGACTCGATGTGGGCTCCATCGTTCGAAAAGACATCGCTTGCCGAGGAGGCGCTTAGCGTTCGGCCCGTGCTCATGCAACTGATAGCCGGATTAAAGCGCGCTTCGGTAGCGAGAATTCTCGACGTCCACCCGGCCATGATTACCCGATGGGAGAAAGGCGAGCCGATTAGCGCCGAGATGCGCGGTCGTTTGCTCGACGTCCACGCGGTGGTCCTCCATGCGCTACAGGTCTTTCGACCGTCGATCGTACCGATGTGGTTACTCGGGAGCGAGCCCGCGTTCAACGGAGCTCGGCCGATCGACGTGATGGCGACCCGCGGTGCTGGGCCGTTGCTCGACGCGCTCAAAGGCGTTCGCGACGGCGCATTCATGTGACCGTCTATCGCGTTTTTCCATTCGACGTAACGCAGTCGCGTGACGAGGACCCGGGCGGTGCGCTCTTCGTACCCCGCGGCGGTTACGGACGCATCGATACTCCCGAAAGCTACCGGATGTTTAATGTCGCATCGTCCGCAGAAGCGGCGATTACCGAATCGTTTGGCTGCTTCACCGAATGGAGCGCCGACATGTTGCATCACGTTGCGCTCGGGTTGCCTTTTGGGATCGCAGCGTATGACCTCAGTTCTCCTGCGAAGATTCTCGACCTCAATGCACCGAGTGCCCTCGCCGAGCTCCAGTTACGACCTTCGGACATCGTCGTTCGCGACATGATAAAAACGCAGGCGTGGGCGATGCGAATCTTCGCGCTTGGCGGTCACGACGGCATTTCGTGGTGGTCGTTTTATGGCGGGCAGTGGTCGTGCTTCGGGATTTGGGAAATGTCCGTGCTCTCGGTTCACGATCGCCCGCGCGTCCTCACGATGGAAGAGCCTTCACTTATCGCATCGGCAGAGGCGATCGCGACGCTCGTTCGCTAGCGGGCGGCGGCGCATGCAAGGGCTGTTGCATGCG
>JBBISR010000024.1:0-45512 GCA_037441145.1 Armatimonadota bacterium | reverse complement strand
GTATGCCGACCTTTGCGTCGCTTCGATCGCTTCGGCACCGTTTTCGGCGGTATCGACCAGCGGGAATCCGAGCTTTTGGAGCTGCTTGAGGACGAGCTTGCGATTGACCGGGTGGTCCTCGACGAGCAGGATGCGGATCGGCGAGCCGACGGCCGCAAGGGCTTCCTCCGCCGGCGTCGCGTCGCGAGCGGGAGCTGCCTCGAGCCCGGAGGCCGCCGTGACGTTCGCCCCATGCGCGATCGCGAAGAGGGTGTCGTAGAGCGCCGCGCGCCGGAACGGTTTCCGAAGATAGGCGGCATACCCATGCGCGAGCGCGCTCGCGGCTCGGCCCGGCTCGTCGAACGCCGTAATGAGCACGAAGGCCGTCTTCGCATGGGCCGGAAGCGTTCGTATGTGGCGGATGAGGACGACCCCGTCGCCATCCGGGAGTTGGAAATCGCAGAGTACGACGTCGTAGGGCGACCCGGAATCGTACGCGCGCTCGATCGACTCGAGGCCGCCGAATGCGGTCTCGGCTTCGTCGCAGACGATGCCCCAGGTGTGCAGGTAGCTGCGCACGATCGCGCGGGCATCCGGGTCGTCGTCGACGACGAGGCAACGGAGCGGGGGAAGCTGCATGGGGCCGACGACGGTCGTTTCGGAAAATTCGGTCGATTCGCTGCGAAAGAATCGCGCGGTGAACCAGAAGGTCGAGCCCACGTCCTCGACGCTTTCGACGCCGATCTGCCCGTCCATCATCTCGACCAAGCGGCGTGAGATCGAAAGGCCGAGGCCCGTCCCGCCGAAGCGGCGGCTCGTCGAGCCATCGGCCTGGATGAATGCCTCGAAGAGGCGCGCGCGGGTTTGCTCGGAGAGGCCGATGCCGCTATCGGCGACGCTCACATGCATCATGACGTCGGTATCGGTTTCGCGCGCGATCCGCGCATGCACCACGATACCGCCTTCGCGGGTGAACTTTATCGCGTTGCCGATCAAGTTGAGCAAGATCTGACGGAGCCGATTCGCATCGCCGACCAACTGCTCCGGAACGTCGGGCGCGATGTAGGTAATGAGCGAAAGTCCCTTTTTCCGCGCTTCCGCAGCGAGAATTTCGGTCGCCCCCTCGATCGAGGAGATCGGCGAAAACGGGTACGAATCCAGGGTCATCTTCCCGGCTTCTAATTTCGAGAAATCGAGAATATCGTTGATGATCGCGAGCAGCGCTTCCGCCGAGTCGCGAACCGTGAGGGCGTACTCCTTTTGCTCGCTCGCGAGTTCCGTTTCCAGCAGAAGTTCGGACATACCGATCACCGCATTGATCGGCGTACGGATTTCGTGGCTCATCGTTGCCAGAAACTCCGATTTGAGTTTCGTCGCTTCGAGCGCGCGATCGCGTGCGAGACGGGTTGCGGAGTCCGCGCGCATGCGCTGGGTGATATCGCGAACGATGATCGTGCGCGAACTCGTTTCGTCACGCGCGCTTTCGCCTACGGCGATTTCGACGGGAAAGAACTCGCCGTCTTGGCGCCGCGCACGCATTTCGACGCTCCGCGACCCGCGCTCGAGAGCGTGTGCGTTTGGCACGAGTATGTCGAGATCGAGTCCGACGAATTCATCGGTCGTGTAGGAGAAGAGCGATACGGCCGCGGGATTCGCTTGCACCACACGCCCGTCGGAATCGACCACGAGCAGGGCATCCGTCATCCCGTCGACGACCGAGCGCAGCCCGCGCTGCGTGCGCTCGATTACCGCGCTCATGCGGCCACCCTCGTACACGATCGCGATGACCATCGCGGCGGGCCCGATGACCGCGACGAGCCGCGCCATATACCATGCGACGCTATAGCGTCCGCTCGAATCGGCGAAGAGCGCGGACTCGCACATCAGGCTGATCAACGTTACCGCAATCCATAGGTTGAGTACCGTCTTGCCCCGGTCGGCGCGTACGACGAGAAACGTTGCGACGCCGAGAAGGACGACGCCGAGCGTCGCGAGCAGCCCGATGATCGGGCGTCGTACGTATGCGGCATCGACGAGCATCCCCGGCGTCGCTTTCGACGCGAGCCCGAGTACGACGATGCCGATCGCGATCGTGAGGGCGATCGCGCCGAGCCGTGCGAGATACCCGCGACGTTTGACTCCGGTCGCTGCCAAATACCACGTGCCGCGCCCGACGAGCCACGCGGCGATGACGTAGAGCGCGAAGAGGACGTTGGTCCCAAGGCTGTAGACGAATGCCGCCTGGTTGCCGACGAGCGCCGTAAGCCCCGTCTGCGTTTCCGGTGCCACGATGAGATAGGCAGCGGTGAGAAAGCCGCCGGTCAGATACGCGAGCGCACTGCAACCGAGGGGCACCGATCGGCTACCGACCGCTTGCCGAAATAGGATATATCCGGCGAGCGATAAGAGGACGCTCGTAAGGGTTGCGGAGGCGACGAGAAAGGTCGTCGATTGCGGGAGCTTCACGGTCGCGAAGGACGCTGCAACGAGTGTTGCGGCGATGAGCGCAATCGTAACGAGCGCAGCGGCAGCGCGCTGGCGCCGCGTCGTTGCAAAAGTGCTCAAGTCGGTGGTCGGAGCGTCGATTCCGACGGTATCCGACCTGCGCATCAGGGCATTCACGTTACGCAAGTCCACTTCGCGTGGAGCATGCAAGAAGCCCGTCTCCGGAGAAACGGGCTTCTTTTTCCTACCGACGTCATGTTCAGAATGACGTCATTGCGAACCGAGCTACTGCGTGCGGAGCGCTCGCGCCCGGATTAGTAGCTGTTCGAGCGCGTCTGGAAGCAGTCGCGGCAGTAGACGGGCTTGTCGCCGCGCGGCTGGAACGGCACGAGCGCGTCCTTGCCACACTGGCTGCAGGTTGCCGAGAACATCTCGCGCTGGGGACGAGCGGAGTAACCACCGCCGCCACCGCTGCTGCCGCCGTAGCTTCCGCCACCGCCGCCGCCAGCGTAGCTCGAGCCGCCGCCGCCGCCTGAGGATCCGCGCTGGGCCTTACGCGCCGCGCGGCAGTCGGGGCATCGGTTCGGTTTGTTGGTGAAGCCTTTGGAGGCAAAAAACTCTTGCTCGCCCGCTCCAAAAAGGAAGGGGGTGTTGCAATCGGTGCAAGTGAGGGTTTCGTCGACGTACAAGGTCAAACTCCAGGAAAATACGATTCGGCGTTGGGGTAGGGACTCGCGGGCCTGGAAGTTCGAAGCTTTGCATCGTACGAACGGACTGCGGTCGGATCACCTCGACGCAACGCCGTTTCGTCGATGTGACCACACCACCCTAACACACCTGCGACAAAAAAGGTTCTCTCCCAAGAAAATTTTTGCCAGCCCCGTTCGTGCGTCATCGCCGGGGCGTTTACGCTCGTTGACCGAATGCAAACGTACGCCGTGACCGCCATGCCGATCCCAACCCTCGACGATGTCCGCCGAACGCTGAAAACGACGTTTGGCTTCGATGCGTTCCGCCCCCATCAGGAAGCGATCGTGATCGATGTTCTCGCGGGGCGCGACGTGCTCGCGATCCTGCCCACCGGCGGCGGAAAATCGCTCTGCTTCCAGCTTCCCGCGGTCGTTGCGGACGGGTTGACGGTTGTCGTTTCGCCCTTGATCGCGCTGATGAAGAATCAGGTCGACGCCCTCGATGCGGCGGGGATTCCCGCGACGTTTCTCAATTCTTCGCTCGGCTACGACCAGGTGCGCGAACGGGTGCGCGGCCTTGCGAACGGCCGGTATCGCCTCCTCTACGTCGCTCCCGAGCGGCTGGTGAACGAGGCGTTCTACGACGATCTGCTCTCGTGGAACGTCGAGCGTTTCGTCGTCGACGAAGCGCATTGCATCAGCGAGTGGGGGCATGATTTCCGGCCCGAATATCGGCGCCTCGCCGGCCTGCGCTCGCGGTTTCCCAACGTCCCCTTTACCGCGCTTACGGCGACCGCGACCGAGCGCGTGCGTGCCGATATCGAACGGGCACTCGCCCTGCGCGACCCCGCGGTCCACCTCGGCAGCTTCGATCGTCCGAACCTTACGTATCGCGTCGAGACGAAGGCCGATGCACCCGCGCGCGTGCTCGCGTTCGTCCGAAGCCGGCCCGACGATGCGGGTATCGTCTATTGCGGAAGTCGCGATGCTACCGAGCGACTCGCTGAAAAACTGCAACGCGCCGGGGTGCCGGCTGCCGCCTACCACGCCGGACTCGATCCGGGCGAACGTGCGCGCACGCAAGACGCATTCTTGCGCGACGACATCCGCGTCGTTTGCGCTACCGTGGCATTCGGGATGGGCATCGATAAATCGAACGTTCGGTTCGTCGTCCACTACGACGTTCCGAAGAGCGTCGAGGGGTACTATCAGGAAACGGGCCGCGCGGGGCGCGATGGCGAGCCCGCCGCGTGTCTCTTGCTTTACGGTCGCGGCGACGCGGTGCGCTATGAGAAGATGCTCGCCGACCGCGACGATGCGAGCGACGGTGCGAACGCTCGCGAGCAATTACGACGGATGATCGCGTATGCCGAGTCGACGGCGTGCCGCAGGCGGACGCTGCTCGCATATTTCGGAGAAACGCTTCCCGAAGGCGGCTGCGGCTCGTGCGATTCGTGCCTGGAACCGCGTGCGCTGATCGATGCCACGCTCGATGCGCAGAAACTGCTCTCGACCGTCTATCGCGTCGCGCGGTCGGGCAACGCGCCCGTCGGTGCGGGGCACCTCGCCGATGTCCTTACCGGCAAGATGACCGAAAAAGTGGAGCGACGATTCGACGATCGCCTGACGACGTTCGGGATCGGTGCGGACGTAACGGCGAAAACGTGGCGCCATCTGGCGGGCGAGCTCGTACGCCTCGGGCTCCTCGCGGACTCCGGCGACGACTATCGCACGCTCTCGCTGACGGCCGAAGGCCGGCGCGCGCTCGTCGAGCGCACGCCCGTGCGCGTCGTCGCGCCGCCACTTACGGTAGCGAAGCGTTCGCGCGCGGAACGCTCGGCGGCAGACGACGGCGACGAATCGCTCTTTCGTTCGTTACGCGAAAAGCGAAAGATGCTTGCCGACGAGCGAAACGTTCCGGCATATGTCGTCTTTTCCGATGCGGTATTGCGCGCGATGGCGCGCGAGAAACCGCAGACGCTCTCCGCGATGCGCCGCATCTCGGGCGTCGGCGAGAAGAAGCTCGCCGACTATGGCGAGATCTTCGTCGCCGCGATCGCGCGCGAGGTCGCGCCGGAGCACTAGCGCTTCGGGTCGCCGAGCGTCTCGCGCAGCCAGCGATCGAGCAACGCGTCCGCGATTTGCTCGCCCATGCCATTTGGGATGTCGTCGAAGGCGTGATTCGACCACGGGAGCTCGTGGGTCTCGACGCGGTTCCCGGGCGTCGCGCGCAAGACGCGAGCGAGCGCGCGCTGCTGTTCGACCGCGACTAACTCATCGCGCGCGCCCGAAATCAAGAACGTCGGCACGACGCGGCGATTCGTTGCAAACGCGATCGGCGAGGCTTCACGGTAGATGGGATTGCCCGGCGTATACGCGCCGAGATAGGCCGTAAGCGCGCGACGGATATCGAGCGGGTCGATCGGCGGCGGAACGGTTGCGCCCATGACGAGGTCCGTTGGGGCGTAGAACGCGGCGACGCCGCGTATGTGGATCGGCTGCGGGCGGTACGCTGCGAGGAGCGCGAGTTGCGCACCCGCCGAGCGACCGACGATGACGATGCGCGAACGATCGATGCCGAGCGCCGCCGCATGGTCTGCGACGAACCGGATTGCGCCATCGACGTCATCGCGTTGTGTCGGGAAGCGATGTTGCGGAGCGTGGCGATAGTCGGCCGCGATGACGACGATGCCCGCGCGTGCGATGCGCGCGAAGTGCGTCATGTCGGAGCCTACGTCGCCGAAGACCCACGCGCCGCCGTGGATTTCGATCATCGCGGGCGCAGGCGCGGCGTGCGGCGCAAATGCGTCGTACACGTCGAGTGCGACCTTCGCGTCGTCGCGCGTACGTACGTTGAAATGGTGCACGCGCGCGGCATCGATCGCGCGCGACGGTGCGGCGAGAAAACGCGCGAGCGACACGACCTTCGGGAGCGCGGGATCGAGCGAATAGGCGGCGATCGGGACGCACGAGCACAGCACGCCGAGGCCAACAATTGCGACGATGACGGTGCGCGCGCGACCGCGAGGTGCTACCACCATCGCAATGCCGCCGAAGCCGAGTGCGGCGACGAGCAAGATCGGCGCATATTCGGGAGCGGCGACGGACAAGGCGACGGTAAGCCCCGCGAGCGCCTGCGTCGGGAGCGGCAGACCGGGGACGACGCACCACATGCAGACGAACGCAACGAGCGCCGCCACGAGCGACGCCACGATGCTCCGAAAGCGAATCACGTGAGGCCGGAAAGCCGGCGGACTTCGGTTTCGAGCGTTGCGACGAGCTCCGAACGATCGGCGCGATCGGCGAGCAGGAGAGGTTCGCCGACGCGCACCGTGCCGGCCCAATGCTCGCGCCCGCCGCGATCCGCGCGCTCGTAGGAGATACCGACCGGCACGAGCCGAACGGGCGCCGCGCCCGCCCGCTCCGCGGCCTCGGCGAACCGAACGAAGCCCGGCGCGAACGGAAGCATTTCGTCGAGATTCGCCTTTTGCGAAAACACGGGGTCGACGTTCGGATAGCCTTCGGGAAAGATGAGCAGTTGGCGCCCGTCGCGCAAGAGGCGCGTGGTCTCGCGCAACGCGCTACGCACGTACGTGCGCTGCTCGTCCTTTGAAAAGCCGTCGCGCACGCCGAGGGTTGGGGTGCGAAGGACGATCGGATATTCGGCCGCCCGGCAGGCCCATTCCATCAGCCGGCGTTCGCGCGCCCCGGACGCCCAATCGAGGCCGACGACGATGTGCACCGGGCGCGGGAATCGGATCACGATCATCGAGCCGTCGTAGAGATGGTGGACGTGACGGGCGACGAGGATCGTCGGACCGTCGTTCGGGACGCGTTCGAGCCCCTCGACGCGCGATTGCAATCCGCGCATGTGCGCCCATGCCGAGATCGCACGCGGGCCGAGCTGCCCGAACGGCGGGTACGGAATCGGTCGGGCCTAGGCCTGCGCGAGTCGGCGATCGTCGCGCGAGCGACCGAGAGATGGCACGAAGACGAGCGCTGCGGGGACGAGCGCAAGCGCGAAGCCGAGGATCGCCGTGGGCCACATGCCCGCCGAGATCGCAAGGATCATCGACCAGACGACGTTGATCGCATACACCGCAAAGGGGATCGCAAGCATGCGGCCCTGCAGGCGTGGTTGGGCGGCGTCGGCCGTGCCCCATGCGAAGCGGCCGGCGGCGATGAAGAGCAGACCCGTGACGTACCAGCCGAGGAAATTGCGCAGCGGCATGCCGTAGTATGGGCCGGTTTCGTGCCAGACCCAGAAATGGACGTATTGAAGCGAGGGCGCCGCCATGGACGGATCGAGGACGAGATCCCACGCGGTCAAGAGATACGAGCCGAAGAGGATCGCGAGCAGCGTCCGGTTCCGGAGCCCGCGCGCGGCGACGATCGTATCGGCGAGTAAGAACGATGCGAACCCCATGTAGAACCACGAGAGCGGGATCGAATATGGCACGCGCCCGAGAAGCTTGTATCCGAGCAACTCCTGATACTCGTAGCCGCCGAACGGCCACCCGGTAGCGGTTCCCGTCAGCTCGGCGGCGGCCGAAATGCCGATCGCGCAGACGAAAAAGAGCATCGTGCGCTTCCAGCCGAGTTGCCAAAAGCCATAAGCGAGCATGGCAAGCGCGCCGAGGACCATCCCGGTGCCGCCCGTCTTGTTGATGGCGAAAGCGAAGAAATCGGCGTCCGACTGGCTGTGAGACCACACTTCCGGGTGCGGAATCGCGACGAGCAATCCGAAGAGCCCGAGCGTGAAGGCGAGACCATGGAAGGCGGTGAGGCCGACTGCGAGGCGTTTCACGAAAGACTCCCGATGACGAGGGTGCGCCCGCGCCAAGTGTGCTTGCGACGGGCCGTGCTGACGATGAGGAGAAGGGCGACGAGGCCGTCCGCGAGTGGCGAGAGCCAGTACGTCGGGGGTTTGTTCCGATAGGCGCGCGCGGTTCCCGCAAGCGTACCGAGACGCGTTACGACTAAGACGCCGTTGATCGCACGAAGGGTTCGCGCGAGCCGCCCCGGAGGCTTTTTCCGGAACGCGAGCCCGAGGAAGAGCGGTAGCGGAAGTGCTTGTATCGCAACGATTTCGAGGAGCCCGAGGAGTGCGCTCGCACGCGCATAGCGGTCGATCATCGGGAGCGATCGCGGCCAATTTTCGAGGGTTTCGCGCCAATTCGCGTACATCGCCGTCTCGACAAGATCGTCCGATTCGTAAAACCCGACACGTTTACCGGAGCGGACCAGCACGCGTGCGATCGTGACGTCCTCGCACCGCGAATCGCGCGCGAGGGCGAACGCACCCGAGGCGTCGAGCGCATCGCGCTTGGCAAAGAAACATTGCCCGTTTGCTTGCACGTCCGCGACCGAGCGCGCACGTACGCCGGGAATGCCATAGCGATAGACGAGCGAGGTGAGCATCGCCGGATGCAAGAGCCCGTCGCCGAGATCCGCCAAACGCTGCCGTGTGGCGACGGAGAATGCGTCGAGTCGCTCGGCGGCCGCGAATGCAAGCAGCGCGTCCGCGAGCGTCGGGCTCGGCGTCACGTCGGCGTCGAGCCCGAGATACCACGCCGTTTCGGGATGCAAGGCGAGCCTGCCGCATTCCAATCCCCAGATCTTGCCGTTCCAGCCCGCCGGGACGGGGGCGGCATCGATGAGGCGCACGCGCATGTCGCGTTCCGCGAACCGCGATACGAGATCGCGCGTGCCATCCCGCGAGCCACCATCGACGACCAATATCTCACCGACGCTCGGGCCGTGTGCGAGCGCGCCCTCCAGGCACGGCGCGAGACGCGATTCTTCGTCGAGGACGGGGATCACGATCGCGGTCCGGCCGCTCGTTGCTTGCTGGCCGACGCCGCGGATGCGTGCTCCGCGAGCGCTTGCGACCATGCGGCGGATGACCCGTGCCGCGAGGACGACTTGCAGCGCGCAAAGCGTACCGACCGCAACCTGACGCAATAACGGCATGGTGCGCTCTTTTGCCATCGCCATCCGCCATGCCTCATCGCGCGCCGCGCGGCGTATGCGTCCAAGCCGCATCTCATCTTGTCGTGTATACTTGTCCCCGTGCAAACTTTGACTCGGCGCCTGCTGGCATTTGCGATCGCTTCCTGTTACGTTTTTGGGTCGGCGGCGCTTCCCGCGTCCGCGCAATCCGACACGGGTGCGGTGGTGGTCACGGTCGACACGGCGGGCACCGGCGCGAATGCCGTCAATGTGAAGGTTACGGACGCCCGGGTGACGTTGCTCGGCCCCTCGGTTGCGAGTGCCCTCACCACCAAGAGCGGCATCGTTAAATATACGGACGTCCCCGTTGGGATCTATCGCGTCCGCGTCATCAAGAGTGGCTTTCAAGCGCAGACGAGCGAAGAGTTTCAGATCAACCCGAATCGCGAGGTCGACGTCACGATCACGCTCTCGACGAGTGGTCCGCGCATCATCGGCACGGTCGTCGCGCGTCCGAGCATCGATATCACTTCACGCGACGTCGATGCGGATAGCCCGATCCGCCGCCTCTCGGATTCGCTCACCGACGCGCTCGACAAACTCGCGGGCGTCAGCGTCACGCAGGATTCGAACGATCCGAATGCCGCGCAGACCGTTTCGCTACGGAACAAAGACGAATCGCAAACCTCGGTCACGCTCGACGGCATCCCGCTCGGCCCGGCAGGTGGCGCCGTGAACCTCCGCGCGATCGGGACCGATCTCTTCGGCGGCGCGAGCACGAGTTTCGGACCGAGCGCGGCGGGGCTCGGCGGCGGCGTGAACTTCCGCACGCTGCAGCCCACGCAGACGCGGCAAGAAGTCGCTTCGCTCTCATACGGAACGCTCGATCGCGTGACGTACTCGCTCGGCCAGACCGGTAGCATCGGGAAGCTCGGCTATGCCATCCTGCACACCGACCGTAGCGCGATCAACCAGCTTACCTTCCAGAATTATCTGGATCAAAGCGGCATCGCATACGACCACGGTGGCGAGTCCAAATCGCTCGGCGATTTCGCGAAGCTCCGCTACGGGTTCAACGACGCGCGCACGACGCTCAACGGTACGTTCTTGCAGAATAACGCAAGCTCGTCGAATCTCTGCACGCAAAACGTTACCGCCGTGCCGTGCGGTTCGGGCCCGGGAAACACCAGCGGCAGCGGATTCCATCTCGGATCGTTCCAGGTGCAATCGCTCATCGGCGAGATTTCGACCTCGCTCTCCGCGTACGCGACGGCGAACGCGAGCGTCTCGGACAACAACAATCGCTTCGTGGTCGGCACGTATTCGCCGCTCTCCAGCTACACCGCGACGAGCGCGCGCGGCATCGTGCTCAACGGCACGATCTCGCGCGGGAAACACACGATCACGGGCAACGCCACGACGTACGCATCGCGTACGGACTTCTTGCCGTCGGTTCCGAACCAGTTCTTCGTCGCATCGTCGTCTGCGGTGCATTCGTCGAATTACGGCTTGCAAGATAGCTACAAGGTCAATGATCGGCTCTCGCTCGGCGAGAACGTGTCGCTTGCAAGCGTCACCGGCGCGGGGCCATCGATTCTCGGCGGCGTCAGCGCGCAGTGGAAGCCGAATACCGCCGATTCGTTCAACGCCTCGCTCTCGCTCGGCAGCGCGCAACCGGCGGCGGGCCTCGTGCGGACGTTCAGCGATCCGAGCAACGCGCGCTTCAACTGTCAGGCGGGAACGACGAACGTCAGTGGCCCGGGCGATCTCGCCGGAAAGCAGTCTTCGACGAGCTACGACTTGCGGTGGTCGCATCAGCAAGGGCCGCTCGCGTTTTCGGTGAGCTTGTTCCGTCAAGCACAGGCGGGGCAGCTGGTAAACGCCGCGATCCAAACCCCGGCTGCGCTCTTACCCGCCGGATATATTCCCGTCCTTTCGCAACTTTGGAACAATCCGCTCGTTTGCGGGAGCACCGCGACGTTCGATCCGAATCAGATTTTCGTGAGCGAGCCGATCGGTGGCACGCAGCGCGTGTACCAGGGCGTCGATATCAGCGGCCGGTTCGCGCTTGGAAAATATCTCACCGTCCTCCCGACGTATAGCTCGGATGCGGCCGTGCTCACGGCGGCGAGCTCGCTGCTCCAAGGCGCGAATAGCACGACGATCATCGGCCAACAGCTGCCCGGGCGGCCCGTGCACCGGGGCGGGGTAACCGTCGACGGCTTAATTCCCAAACTCGCGACCGAACTGCTCGCGAACGTGCAGTACACGGGCGGAAACAACAACGCCCATCTCGGTGCGTATGCGACCGCCGCGTTCGGTATCACGCACCCACTCGGCGCGGGCAAGATTACGCTCTTCGAAACGAACGCGTTCAACACCGACACCGCGCCGTTCTCGAGCCTGCTGTATTCGCAAGCGCTCGCGACGAGCGGTGGCAAGCAAGTCGCGATCGCCGCCAACCCGATCGCCGCGCGCGCCTACACGCTCTCGTACAGCGTCCGCTTGGGCAACGTCGCGTCGGCGACGCGTAGCCAGGCGGCCGCCGCAGCCGCTGCAGCCGCAGGAGCGCGCAACAACCGCCAAGCCGCATTTCCGCCGCCGCAGGGAACCGATCCGCTCGCGCTTGCAACCGCGCGCACCTCGTGTACGGCCGATGCGCAGGCCCTCGCCGCCCCACAACTCACCGCGCTTACCGCCTACCTTACCGGGGTCAAGACGAACGCCAAGCTCGCGCCACCGAAGGGCGTGGCGACGACCATCCATGGCGATCCGAGCGCGGGCGATGCCTGGTACGTCGAAGTACGGCCCGATATCCCGGGTGGCGGTGCGGCCGCCGGTGCGAACCGCGGAGCGGGCGGCTTCGGCGGTGGTGCGCGCAATCGCGGCGAGGGCGGCGACGGCCCGCCGGGTGGCGGTTTCGGTGCGGCTCCGGCCGCGCCGCGGGCGACGCCGTCGCCGGAAGTGCAGAAGTTGTTCGCCGCCTATCGCGCGTTCATCGGCTGCACGTACGTGACGGCGCTCGATGCCCCGGCCGCAAAAGCGCGCGGGATCGACACCGCCCGGCCGAGCTTCGGATACGCTCCCACCATCGGATTCTTTTTCGTCCGGCCGCCGGAGCTCGGCTCGGGTGGTGGGAGCGTCAAGCAGTGAGTCAGGCACGCGGCTCGAGTAAGCCGCGTGTCGTGGTCGTCGACGACGAGCGCAATCTCCGCGAGTTGCTCCATGTCGCGCTCGGCGACGAGGGGTTCGAGGTGCGCTCGGCCGCCGACGGGCGCGGTGCCGTCGAGCTCGTGCGGGATTGGGCGCCCGATGTGATCGTGCTCGACGTCATGCTTCCGCACGTCGACGGGCTCGCGTTGCTGCCGGTCTTGCGGCGCCTTACCGAAGCGCCGATCGTGATGCTTTCCGCCAAGAGCGACCCGAGCGATAAGATCGTCGGGTTGCAAAGCGGTGCGGACGATTATCTTGCAAAGCCCTTCGAGATCGGCGAGTTGGTCGCACGCTTACGCACCGCGCTTCGTCGCCCGCGACTCGAGCTGACGAACCATCTTCGCTTCGCCGATCTGTTCGTCGATGTCGATACGCGCGGCGTCGTGCGCAACGGACGCCGGATCGATCTCTCGGCGCGCGAATTCGCCCTTCTGCTCGTCTTCATGCGCAACCCCAATCGCATCTTCGATCGCGATCGTCTGCTCGATCTCGTGTGGGGCTCGGAACGCGAGGTAACGCCCGGAACGGTCGACACGTACGTTTCGTATCTCCGTGCGAAGCTGGAACGCGGCGATGAGATACGCTTGATCCGTACCGTGCGCGGCGCGGGCTACGCGCTACGAAGCGACTAGGCGCGTGTTTGCAAACCTCTCGCGTCGCCTGACGACATCGTATGTTTTCGTCGCGGTCGCGCTGTTGCTGCTCTCGGTGTGCGGTACGGCGAGCATCGCGTTCACGCAATATGCGCGCGGTACCGGCGAGTCGATGGGATTGGTCGAAGCCCAAGCGGCGGCGCTCGAACCGACGTATCGGGCGCGGCAAAAGCATCTCCGCGGCATCGATCGCGAGGTACTCGAGAAGCTCAAACGCACGAATCTGCGCTTGACGGCGCTGGTGCCGCTCGCGAAGAGCGTCCAGCAATTCGTACCGACGAGCCTCGTCGTCGCGGGCGGCAACGTCGGCGAAGCGCCGCGCGCCTCCGGTACGGTCGTCATTTACCGTCGGCCGGAAACGAGTCCGCGGCCGGGCGCGGCCGTTGGGGATGCAACCCTTCGCGAGCGTGTCGACGCACAGGGTTACGATCGCTCGATGCGCTTGCTCGGGCAATTCCTCGGGATGCATCCGCGGCGCGTCGCGTTTTTGGACGGGTATATTTTCGTCGATTACGATACGGATCGGCTCCGGGGGTTGGTGATCACGTACCTGAACGTGACGATTCCGTTTGCGTTGATCGCGGGCGTGCTGGCATGGCTCCTCGGACGGTACATCACGCAGCAGGCGCTCCGGCCGTTGCACGATGTCACCGCGTCGCTCGAACGGTTCGGCTCGGGAGACTTCACGCCGCACCCGATCGACGTCGCGGGGCGGAGCGAATTTCAAGCGCTTGCGGACGCGTACAATCGTGCCGCCGCGCAAGTCGATGCCGCGTTCGTGGAACGCGAGCTGGCGGAGCGGCGCATGCGCCAGTTCGTCGCCGATGCCGGGCACGAACTGCGCACGCCCCTTACCGTCGTCGGCGGATTTCTCGACGTCCTGCGCAAACGCGCGGAGCCCGATGCCGACGGAACGTTTCGTATTTTCGATATCATCGATGTCGAACGCAAGCGCATGCGCGTGCTCATCGACAACCTCGTGCTGCTCGCTCGCCTCGATCGCCCGCAAGATGCGCGCGAGCTCGGGCTCGTGGATATCATCGGGGTCGCGCGGCATGTCGTCGAATCGCGGCGCCCGCTTTCGCCGACGACGACGATCCGTCTCTTTCCGGCACAGACCGACGATGCGTACGTCTTTGCCGACGAATTCGAGCTGCTGGAAGCGGTCGGCAACCTCGTCGACAACGCACGCAAATATGCCGAAGGCGCGCGCATCGACGTTCGCGTCACGGTGGAGCGCGACATCGTTCGCGTTGCGGTGGAAGACGACGGTCCGGGCATGTCGGCAACGGAACTCGATCACGCGTTCGAGCGCTTTTATCGGGGCGATCGTCGCGGCGAGATCGAGGGTTCCGGGCTCGGGCTTGCGATCGTCAAACGTGCGACGGAACGGGCACATGGGCGCATTTCCCTCGAATCGCACGGCGGGCGTGGCACCACCGCTACGATCGAGCTCCCGCGCATGCATCCAAGCGAGCCGTCACTCGACGCGTAAGATTCGGGCGCGCGCCGGGAACGATCGACACATGGCAACGACGACCGACGCACAATCCACGATCACCACCTACCTGAGCGATATGCTCGCGCTCGAACGGCACAGTGCCGTTCCGCTGCACAAGCAGAGCGATGACGAATCCGTGAAGAAATATCCGGCCGCGCTTGCGTTCGTTACGAAGACCCGGGGCGTCATCGATCGACACATCGCGGCGCTCGACGAAAACCTCACCACCCTCGGCGGCTCTTCGAGCATCAAGAGCACGGTTGCGGGCGCGCTCGGCGCCGTAGCTGCGGGTATCAACGATCTGCGCAAAGAGCACGTATCGAAGGCGCTGCGCGATGATTACACGGCGCTGAGCCTGCACGTCATCAGCTACGAGATGCTGCACACGACCGCGCTCGGGGTGGGCGACACCGCGACCGCAACGCTCGCCGCGCGTCATCTCGACGACGTCTCCGGGTTGATCGTCGAGCTCGGACGCCTCATGCCGACGATCGTTCTGGCAGAACTTCGCGATCTCGGCATCTCGGTAACCCCGAGCGCCGCGAGCGAAGCCGAAGCGACGGTTAACCGCGTGTGGGCGAAGCCCGCAAATAACTAGTCTGCGGTAACAGGGCCGAGCATACGCTGCGTGAATCGCCGCTTATGCTCGGTTCTTTTTTTGCCCGCTCGCCGATGCGCTTTGCGAGCGTTTTCTTTTCGCTCCTCGTGGCGCTTTTGCCACTCCCGCTCAAGGCTGAGGAATCGCCGGCGGCAACACCCGCGATTCCGGGGTTCGGTGCTGCGTCCGGTGAGGCCGAGCGTTCGCTCGAGCGTGCGTTCGATGCGGATGTCGCGTCGCCCGAACTCTTGCAGAGCTGGCTGAAGCGGTTGAGTCTGCGGCCGCACCATGTGGGTTCCCCGTACGATAAAGCGAACGCGACCTACCTGCGCGAGTTGCTCGCATCGTTCGGCTTCGATGCAAAGATCGAAACGTTTGCGGTCTTGTTCGCAACGCCGAAGACGCGCAGGCTCGAACTCGTCGCGCCGCGACGATTCGTCGCGGGATTGCAAGAAGCGCCGATCGCGAGCGATCCAAACGGCGCACAGTCGGCCGAGCAACTCCCATCGTATAACGCGTACTCGATCGACGGCGACGTTACGGCGCCGCTGGTCTACGTGAATTACGGTATCCCGGCCGATTACGACGAGCTCGCGCGGCACGCCGTGGACGTGCGCGGGAAAATCGTCATCGCGCGTTACGGTCATTCATGGCGCGGAATCAAGCCGAAAGTTGCAGCCGAGCACGGTGCGGTCGGGTGCATCATCTACAGCGATCCGCGCGACGATGGTTACGGCGCGGGCGATCCGTATCCGAAGGGCCCCTATCGGAACGCGACGATGGTGCAGCGCGGTTCGGTTGCGGATAACCCACTCTATCCGGGCGATCCGCTCTCGCTCGGCATCGGCGCGACGACCGATGCGACACGGCCGAAATTCGCGACGCTCGCGGATCGTAAGAAGATACCGGCGCTCACGAAGATTCCGGTCCTCCCGATTTCGTACGCGGATGCGACGCCGTTGCTCGCCGCGCTCGGCGGGCCCGTCGCCCCGCCGGAGTGGCGCGGTGGCCTCCCGTTCACCTACCACATCGGCGGCGCATCATCGGCTCGCGTGCACCTCGCGCTTTCGTTCGATTGGAAACTAACGACGCTGTACGACGTCATCGCGAAGATGCCGGGCACGAGCGAACCGGATGTGTGGATCGTTCGCGGCAACCATCACGACGCTTGGGTCAACGGCGCGGCCGACCCGCTTTCGGGTGCGGTTGCGGAGCTCTCGGAAGCGCGCGCCGTCGGCATACGCGCGAAGGCGGGCTTCAAGCCCAAACGTACGCTCGTCTATTGTTTCTGGGATGGCGAAGAACCCGGGCTGCTCGGCTCGACTGCGTGGGTAGAGACGCACGCGGACGAACTGCGCGCGAAGGTCGCGATCTACATCAACACCGACGGCTACGAACGGGGATTCTTGAGCGCGGAGGGTTCGCACGCGCTCGAAGGAGCGTATATCGGGATTGCGGGCGACGTCACCGATCCCGAAGCGCATGTGAGCGTGGAACGCCGAGCGCTTGCCGCGGCAGCGTTGCAACCGGTAGACCCCGATGCCCTGCCGGGCGATGGCAAACTGCACTTGGGCGCGGCGGGTTCGGGATCGGATTTCGCCTCGTTTCTCGATCACCTCACGGTACCGACGATCAACATCGATTACGGCGGAGAGGGCGGTTCGGCCGGTGCGTATCACTCCGTTTACGATTCATTCCGTAATTTCACAACCAATCAAGACCCGGGATTCGTCTACGGACAGACGATGACGAAGACGGCCGGACGCTTCACGCTCCGCTTTGCAAACGCCGACGTCATCCCCTACACGTTCGCGCCGCTCGCTACGACGGTCGGCCGATACGACGCCGAGTTGAAGAAGGTCGTCGCCGATATGGAAAAGAGCGCCGCGAAGGTCAACGCACGCATCGCCGACGGTACCTTCGCTGCCGCGAACGATCCGTTGCGTCCGCGCGTGCTCCCGACGCCCGTTCCGGCGGCGACGGCGCTCGATTTTACGGCCCTCGATCGTGCGATCGGCGCCCTCGACGCGAGCGCGAAAGCGTACGACACGCTCGTGCTCGCACGCATCCGTTCGGGGTCGGGTGTCGTCGATGCGCCGACGCTCGATCGCGCGTTACTTGCAGTCGAACGCGCGATGGCGATGCCGGATGGCCTCCCGCGCCGCCCCTGGTACAAGCACGCGCTGTACGCGCCGGGATTCTATACGGGATATGGCGTGAAGACGATGCCCATGATCCGCGAGGCGATCGAACAACGCAACTGGAGCGAAGCGCAAGCGGGGATCGCCATCGTCTCGCTCGCCGTCATGCGGGCGTCTGCGGCGATCGATACGGCCGGCGCCGCCGTGAAATGACGGCCTAGAAGCCCGTCAGTTCGCTCGAGGTCTTTTCCGTACGGCCTTTGGCGACCATCTCGCGCATGCGTGGGTGGTCGCCTTTGATCGTCGTCTCCCAATGCTCGAACTTCGGCACGCGTTCGCCGAGCCGGAAGAGCACGTAGTACGTGGAGAGCGCCCCGACGAATTGGAAACGCTTGCGCACGTCGGCTTCCGTCGTTCGGTAATTTGCAAACGATCGCGCATATGCGGAGAACGAACCGAAATCGCGTGCGATCTCGCGAAGGGAGATGGCGTTTGCGATCACGGCGCGGACCTTGCGTTCGCTGCGCAGGATGTTCGGCGTGGCGAGCACGCGTGCGACGTCCGCGTCACCGTACGCGGCGACGCGCGCGACATCGAAGGCCTCGAACCCGGCGACGAACGCGGGCCACTTGGCGGCGACGACGGACCAGCTCACTCCCGCTTGAAACATCGTTTGCGTCATCAGCGCGAGTACGTCGGCAAGCGTGGGATCGGCGATCCGCGCGACGATCTTCTCGGGCGCCGTCGGTTTGCGCACGCGCGGCTTGCGAACGGCCTTCGCCGGGCGCGCGGGCACTGCGGATTCCATCGGCCGCGGTGGCGTCAGGGGCACCGGAGGCGGGCGCCGCACGGGAGCTTTGCGTACGGGCGGAATCGGTGGGCGTTTTTCGTGCACGAGTGCAACGTGCGCGCAGGTACGCATCCTTTCCTCGGCCGATACCGAAGCCGTGGCGACGCAGCGAGAACGACGGACCGGCAGCTGGATTCTCGCCGCGGCGATCGTCGGCTCCGCGATGAGTCAGATCGATGGCACCGCCGTGAGCGTAGCGCTGCCGACGATCCAACGGGAGCTCGGCGCGAGCGGAGCCGAGTTGCAGTGGGTCATCGAAGGTTACGCGCTTTTTCTCTCGGCACTGCTGCTCATCGGCGGCTCGCTCGGCGACATCTTCGGTCGCAAGCGCGTGTTCGGCATCGGCATCGCGCTCTTCGCCGCGGCCTCGCTCGCCTGCGCGGTCGCGCCGAATGCGCTCGTCTTGATCGTCGCGCGCTGCGTGCAGGGCGTCGGAGGAGCGCTCGCCACGCCGGGTAGTCTCGCGCTCGTCAGCGCGTATTTCACGGGCGCCGATCGCGGAAAAGCGATCGGCACGTGGTCGGCCTTCGGTGCCGCGACGAGCGCGCTCGGCCCCGTACTCGGCGGTTATCTCGCGCAACACGCTTCGTGGCGCTGGGTGTTTCTGCTCAATCTCCCGCTTGCGATCGGCGTGGTGCTCGTCCTTTGGTTTCGGGTTCCGGAGAGCCGCGACGAACGCGCGAGCCGGCGGGTCGATTGGCCCGGCGCCGCCCTCGCGACCGTCGGTCTCGGCCTGCTCGTTTACGGCTTCATCGCGCTGCAGGCACCGGAGGGCCGATTTGGAGCCGTCGTTGCGATCGCCCTCGGCACGTTCGGCCTCCTCGCGTTGCTCATCGTCGAACGCCGCTCGCGGACGCCGATGATGCCGCTCGGGATTTTTTCGTCGAAGACGTTCGCGGCCGCGAATCTCTACACGTTCGTTCTGTATGGCGCGCTCGGCGGTTCGCTCTATTTTTTGCCGTTCGATTTGCAAAACGTCCAGGGCTACGCGCCGACGGCGGCGGGAAGCGCGCTCTTACCCTTCGTCGTGGCGATGGTCGTGTTTTCGCGCTTCACCGGCGGGCTCTACGCGCGCATCGGCGCGCGCATCCCGCTCGTCGTCGGCGCGCTCGTCGCAGGGCTCGGTTTTCTCGCGTTCGCGCGCATCGGCGTCGGCGGCTCTTATGTTTCGACGTTTTTCGTACCGGCGCTACTCCTCGGCATCGGCGCCGCGTTCTTCGTCGCGCCGCTCACGACCGCGGTGTTCGATGCGGCTCCGTCCGATGAATCGGGGCTCGCCTCGGGGATCAACAACGCCGTGTCGCGTACCGCCGGGCTCGTCGCGATCGCCGTTCTCGGCGTGGTACTCGCGGCCGGATTCACGCCTGCGTTCGATCGCGGCATCGCGCAATCGTCGCTCTCCGCTCCGGCACGGGCCATCGCGGTCGCGAACCGCGCGAAGATCGTAACGGGTAGCGTGCCGAGCGAGATCGCGGCAAGCGATCGTGGCGCGCTCGATCGCGTCGTGCGTTCTTCCTACGTCGGCGGGTTCCGCGCGGTGATGATCGTTTCGGCACTCTTGGCGCTGCTTGCGGCGCTGATCGCGGCGATCGCGATCCGCTAGCGCGCGCGCGCTTTGTGCGCGTACATGCGCGCATCGGCGAGGGCGACGGCGTGCGCGAAGGTCGCCGCATCGTCGAAGTGGGCGATGCCGAAGGAAGCGCGCATGGGCATATCCGTTCCATCGTCATGTGCCACGCGCAGGCCGCGTTGCATCGCTTCGAGTCGCAGCACGATCTCGCGCTCGCTCTCGGCAACGAACACGAGCAAGAACTCGTCGCCGCCGATGCGGTAAACGCGTTCCGGCTGCTCGGCGCATGCGGCAAGCGCCTCGGCGAACGTGCGGATCGCACGGTCGCCGAAGAGGTGCCCATGTCGATCGTTGATCTGTTTCAAGCCGTCGAGGTCGAGGCAGACGATGTGCCCGCTCGTGAACTGCGTCTGCTCGCGCGCGCGATCGAGCGCGCCACGATTACGCAAGCCCGTAAGAGCATCGGTATCGACGAGCTCGCGCAAGCGCCCTTGCGTCGTGATAAGCCGTGCGTTTGCCGTCGCGAGCGCGTCGTTTACGGCATCGACTTCGGCGACGAGCATGCCCACGCCGAGCACCACTTCGATCAGCAGCGTGGCATACGCGTTGACGGCGACGTACGTTCCGCCCATCGGTGCGGGCGCGCCGAGAATCGTCGGCGGTAAGAGCACGAGCGGGATGTGCAGCGCGAAAACGATCGTCAAGCCGACGAACGCCGCGCAAACGATGCGAATCCCCGTACCGCGAAACGCGCCGATCTTCCGTGCGAGCTGCCAGGCGACGTAGCCGTATGCGGGCGCGAGTATCGACGAATGCATGGCGAAGATAAATACCTGTGGAGCGAGTGGCACGACGACGATCATGACGGCGAGCGCGCCCAACAGATAATAGCGGGCGCGCGGCGACGCCGATTCGCGCAGCAGGCGTTTGCTCCCGAGATAAAAGTACCACGCCGAAAGGTCGTGGCAGACGACCCAAGCGTAGACGAACGGGATTGCGGGGCGCGTCTCGCCGACCGTTGCGGGGATCGAGGTGTCGATCGCCGCGACCACGAGCCCGAGGATGAGCGCGAACAGGCCGAGGACGAGGAACAACATCCCGATCCACCACGCGTCGAACCGCGGTCGGCGCGCGCTCTGGCGCACGGCCGTCCAAACGCCGAGCACGAGCGCCACCCCGGCCATCTGCACGAAGAGCGAGAACGATCCGATCAGTCGTGCGAGGGCGGGGACCATCGCTTGCCTCGTTCGCTTCTCGAGCGATCAAGTCGTGCAAGCTGCAACCCGTGCCGTCGCTTGCGTGGTATACCGCCGCGTGGCCGTCACCTATATCCGCAATGGGCACGTTTCGCTCGCGCTCGAACGCCACGGCGATGGGCCGTCGGCGCTCGTCTTCGCGCATGGCTGGATCAGCTCGCGACGGATGTGGTACGAGGTCGTCGAGCGGCTCGATCCCAAGCGCTTTACGAGTTTTCTGCTCGATTTTCGCGGCGCCGGGCTTTCGGATCGGCCGCCGCTCGCCGATCACGTGTTTCCCGAATATGCGAACGATCTTCACGCCGCGATCGCGGCGATCGGGCGGCCCGTAACGCTTATCGGCCATTCGATGGGCGGCAAAGTCGCGCAGTACGTCGCCGTGACGGCACCCGCCGGGATCGAGCGGCTCGTGCTCGTCGCGCCGGGCTCGCCGAACGCGCTCGAAATCGACCCGAAACATCACGCGCTTTCTGCGGCCGCATTCGGATCGCGGGAGAAGATCGGGCGTTTCCAACGCGGCGCGATGTCGCGGCCGGTTTCGCCCGAGGTGACGATGCGGCTGGTCGACGATGCGCTGATCGCGCAACGCGAATCGTGGGATGGTTTTTACGAGAGCGGTCGCGCGATGGATTTCGCCGATCGCATGCAAGCGCTGACCCTCCCGACGTTCGTTCTTGCGGGAGAACGCGATCCGCTCGCCACGCCCGCGCGCGTCAAACGCGATGTCGCCGATCGTATTCGCGGATCGGCATTCGTAACGCTCAAGGGCGTCGGGCACAACATGCCGGTCGAGGCCGCGGGTGAGATCGCGCTCCTCCTGGAGCGCGTCGCGTAGCCGCTAGCCTTTGGCGGGTGTTGCCGCGAGATGTTCTTTGAGCAGTCGCTCGTCGAACATCCAATCGGGTTCGCTCTGCGGATAGGTCACGTGCGAGATCGTGCCATTAATCGTGCCGCCGAAGCTTAGGAAAAGCATCCGCATCGTGATATCCGTCGCGAGCTCGCTCACCATCCACGTTCCATCGAAGTCCGCGTATGAGAACGCGATCGTCGGGCGCGTTTTGAGCGGCCCCGCAGATGCCGTCACGTTGATATCGATGCGCACGGGCTCGTCGTCCGTCACGCGCGTGTAGATGTCGACGATCGGGTGGTGGCGTTCGTCGAAGTTCGCTTTCGTGTGCAGATGCCACACCTCGGTGCCGTGGAGTCGCTCCCGGCCGACGAGCGTTACGTCGTAAACGCGCGTCACCGTCGCAACGCGGCCGATAACCGTTTCGCCCGGGCTCGCGCTCGGCTGCGGTTCCGGCGTCGACTGCGCTTCGAATTGCGAAAGGCGTTCGCCGGCACGTTTCGGCCGCAGATCGAAGGTCGTAAACGGTGAGAAGATGCGCGATCCGTCGTTCACGTTCGGCGTCGTGTCGATGCGATCGCTCGGCGAGTCGGGGACGTGCTCTTCGAATTGCTTGCCGTCGCTCGTACGGATGACGTACCGAAAGTGCTGCCGGTTGTTCTTTCCCTTGCGCGCGAAATTCGCATCGAGTCGATATTCGACGTACGGCGGCAGATGGGCGATGCGCGCACGCGCTTTCGCGCGAGCGCGTGCGAAGAGTTCGTCTGCGGAGATGGCATCGGGCGCATTTGCGGGCGAGGGAGCCGCGATTTGCACGAGTGCGGCCAAGACGAAAACGATCACGCGCGATCCTTACGGCAGACGGTCGGTTGCCTGCGTAACGGGCGTCGTCGTCGTAAGAGTTCCCTCCACCGTCGCCAGCGTTGCGCGAAGGGCGATGACCCGTGCGAGCAGTTGTTCTTCGTTTGCTTCGAGGACGGCTCGCGTGGCGGCGAGCGTTGCCGCGTCGTGTGCGAGGATTTGCGCATGCGCGTCGAGTGCCGCATCGCCGCGCAAACGCAACGATGCGGCTTCGTCTTCGAGAATGCGCTCTGCGGCGAACGTGCGCGCGGTCGCCGCGCGCAGTTCGTCGAGGGCGCTTACCGCCGCGGCGCAGATTCGTGCGCGGCGTCGCTCGTTCACGAATCGCGTCGCTCTTCCGGCTGCGCGGTGGCTGCCGGCGCGACTTGCGCGATGAGTTTGCGCGCGAGTTGGAAACCGACGGCACCTTGGCCGACCAACTGCGTTACGACGTCCATCACGCCTTGCGTACCGTTGAGTACGGTCATGTTTCCGATGCCCTTGACCGATTCGGCTGCCGCGCGCACGATCTCGGGCCATTGCTCCGCGAGCTGTTGTGCCACAACCGCTTCCTGGTTGCGCGAAAGCGCTTCCGCACGCGCGGCGATCGCTTGCGCTTCGGCAAGCCCACGCGCGCGCACGGCTTCGCCTTCGGCCAGGCCTTTGGCTTGCGTCGCGGCGGCTTCGGCCTCACCGATCGAACGCGTGGCCTCGGCTTGCGCGATCGCTTGCACGCGAACGTGTTCGGCTTCCGCCGATGCCGTAAGGCGCGTGCGTTTCGCATCGGCTTCGGCTTGCAGTTCGACTTGCTTCGCGCGGGCTTCGGCGGCCGCGATATCGGCGTCGCGCTGCGCGCGCGCGACGGTCGTCTTCTCGTACGCGGCGGCGTCGGCCGGGCGACGGATCGTGACGAGCAATTCCTGTTCCTTGAGCTGCGCTTGTAGTTCTGCGATTTTCGTTTCTTCGACGACGACGTTTTGTCGCGCTTCGGCTTCGGCGAGCGGCCCCGCGAGTTTCGCTTGCGCATCCGCGCGATCGATCTCCGCTTGATAGCCGGCTTGTTTGATCTTGCTCTCGCGGGTCGCGGCGGCTTTGAGGGCTTCCGCGCCCTGCTCGGTTTCCGTCGCCGCGCGGTCCGCGTCCGCTTGCGCCATGCGCGCGACTTTCAGGACTTCGACTGCGTGCGGGCGTGCGAGATTTTGAATGTATCCGGTCGGATCGGTAATTTCTTGAACCTGCAACGAGTCGATGACGAGCCCGAGTTTTTCCATCTCGTGCGCGCACGCGCTGCGTGTTGCATCCGTGAGTTTGTCGCGCTCGCGAATCAGTTCTTCGACGGTCAGGCTTCCGACGATCGCGCGGAGATGGCCCGCGAGGACGTTCGTCATCCGCGCGTCCATGCGATCTTGCTGATCGAGAAACCGGCGTGCGGCATTCGCGATCGATGCGAAATCGTCGCCGACTTTATAGATCGCGACCGCGCGGATCTTTACGGGGATGCCTTGGCGCGTCACGCAGTCGACTTGCAGATCGGCTTCGTTCAAATCGAGCGAGAGTTTGCGCACGACTTGCACGCCGGGGAGTACGAAGGTTCCGCGACCGGTGACTATCTTGAAGCCGAGGCTCTCGCCGAGTGATTCCGGTGGTTGTCGGTGCGTGAGGCCGGAGATGACTAGCGCTTCGTTGGGTTCGGCAACGCGCCACATCGCGCGAAAGATCCCGACGAGTATGATGATAAGGACGAGAACCGCAAGCACGCTTGCTGCGGCGATCGTGAGCGACGGATGGTCCGTCAGCATGGAAAATACGCTCCTCAACGGCCTGCGCCGCGTGCATCGAGCTAGTGTTGGTCGACGATGACCGTACGTGGTGGGGAATACGCGACGACGACGACCCGCGCGCCGATGTCGTACGATGCCGACGCATCCCGGGCGTAGGCGATGAATGCTTCGGTGCCGCCCCGTACGGCGATCATCACTTCGCCCACGCGGTTCGCTCCGATCGACCCGATCACGCGAGCGACTTTTCCGACGAGGGCATCCGACTGGTACATTGGCGGGCTCCTAGCGACCAATGCTACTCGCTATTTTCGAACGTGTTACGCGCCGGCGTACGGCGCCCGAATCGCGCCCCGAATCGCCGAACGGCAGACGAGCGGGTTGGGTTCCTCGCATTTGCGGGCACGTTCAGGTCGATGAGCGCTAATCTCGAACTTCTCGAAGCCACTTGGAGCGATAATCCCCATACGGGCGACCGTGCACGCGCGAACTCGCAATATTACGGAACCCTCGATCGCGAGCCGATCCGTCTCTTGGAGACGGGTCCCGTGACGCCGTTCGCGCACGTCGCCCACGATGGCTTTCGCACGTTTGTCGACGATCCGCAATTTTCGTGCCTGGGCGCCAAATCGGCGATCCGGCGTGAAACGTACCGATTCGGCGCGTATACGATGCTCGACGACGCGGACTCGACTGCGGGGCTCGCGCGCGACCTTACGGCCTTCGTCACCGAGCGTGCCGGCTTCGAGAGCGATTTTACGACCTTCGCAGCGTTTTTTCGCGGCCCGGCGAGCGTCGACGAGCGCGCCTTCCACGATTTGCTCTGGGGACAGTTACTACGACTCCACGAGATCGACCGACGGTACTACGGATGGGACCCGAGCGTGTCGTCGGACCCGAACGACCCGGCGTTTTCGTTTAGCGTCGCGGGGCATGCGTTTTTCGTCGTGGGGCTGCATCCGGCGGCATCGCGCGACGCGCGCCGTTTCGCTTGGCCGACGCTAATCTTCAACGCACACGAACAATTCGAGCATCTTAAAGAAGACGGTCGGTTTCCGGGACTACAGGCGCAGATACGCAACCGCGAAACGGCGCTGACGGGCTCGCTCAATCCGAATCTCGGCGAATTCGGCGAGCACACGGAGGCGCGCCAGTATTCGGGACTTCCGCTCGGAGAGGCGTGGCGCTGCCCGTTTCGGGCGAAGCCATGAACGTCATCGCCCCGCGATCGGGAGTGGCGTTTACGCTCGACGCCGGCGAAACGCTGACGATCGTCGATCCCGATGGCGAGCAAGTGGCCGACTTCGTTTGCTTCGCGCGAAACGATCCGGCCGAGTGGCTATCCTCGGGACGCACCTTCGATTACAACGAGACGATCCGCCTCACGCGAGGCCACGTCCTATACTCGAACCGCAGCCGGCCCCTGGCGACGATCGTACGCGACGACGTGCGCATGCACGATTTCTTGTTAACGCCGTGTTCGCAAGATACGTGGCGGATTTGCTACGGCGATGCGAGTGATCGAAGTCCGGGGTGTTTCGGTAACCTCGTCGCCGCGCTCGCCGCGTACGGCATCGGCCCGGATGCGATCCCGACGACGTTTAACGTTTTCATGCACGTTGCGGTCGCCGCGCACGGCGGGCTCGAAGTACTCCCGCCACGCTCGCGGCCGGGCGATGCGTTTGCGATCCGCGCGGCGTGCGATCTCATCGTCGGGCTTACGGCATGTAGTGCGCCCGCGTCGAACAACGGGACGTATAAACCGATTCACTTCGCGATCGAAGCGGAGGGCTCGTCCGCAACGAGCAAGTAGCGAACGAATCGAACCCCGTAAGGAGCTCTCCATGAATCATCCCATCACGCCGACCACGCATGTCGATGGATTCCCCGTCGCGATCACGATCGATCTTTCCGAGCACGACGACCTCGACGATATGGGTACGGGCGCAAGCGGAACCTATGCTTGGGGCCAAGCCGATCTCGATACCGCGGCGAATCGCGCGGTTCTCGGCCTTACGCCGGATCGCGTCACGCAGAGCTAAAGCCGCGCTCGCGCCCGGTGCGTCATTGACCTCTGTCGTCGCGCCTGCTATACTCCCGGGGTTGCGGTGCTCGTCGTGCCGCCAAATTTTTGCGTGCCGGCACTTTGCGGGCCGTTCACGTCAACCGAGGAGCTTGGGTGCCGACCATCAGCCAGCTGGTCCGTAAGGGCCGCGAGAAGATCCAGAAGAAAGTGAAGACCCCCGCGTTCCGCGTCGTTCAGACCGGGCCGAAGCCGGGCCATCCCGATCTTCCTATACGCTCGTTCGACGTGCCGGGTAACCCGCAGCGTCGCGGCGTCTGCACGCAAGTCAAGACCATCACCCCGAAGAAGCCGAACTCGGCGCTCCGTAAGGTCGCGCGCGTGCGCTTGACTAACGGCGAAGAGGTCACGGCGTACATTCCGGGGATCGGCCACAACCTTCAGGAGCACAGCGTCGTGCTGATCCGTGGCGGTCGCGTCAAGGATCTCCCGGGCGTTCGTTATCACATCATCCGCGGCACGCTCGATACTTCGGGAACCGCTAACCGCAAGCAAGGCCGCTCGAAATACGGCGCCAAGCGTAACGCGAAGAAGTAGGAATTCATGCCGCGCAAAGGTCCGGTCCCGAAGCGACCGATTCTGCCCGATCCTAAGTTCAATTCGAAAGTGCTCGCGCGCTTCATCAACAAGGTGATGCTCGCCGGTAAGAAGTCGACGGCCGAGCGCATCACGTACGAAGCGCTTCAGATCGTCGGCGACAAGCTCGGTCGCGATCCGATGGACATCTTCACGCAGGCGCTCGGTAACGCGATGCCGCTCGTCGAAGTCCGTCCCCGACGCGTCGGCGGCGCGACGTACCAGGTCCCGATGGAAGTCCGCCCGGACCGTCGTCAGGCGATGGCGATGCGCTGGCTGATCAATTTCGCGCGCAAGCGTCCCGGTCGTTCGATGGAAGAGAAGCTCGCAAACGAGCTGATGGATGCCGCGAACAACGTCGGCGCATCGGTGAAGAAGCGCGACGATACGCACAAGATGGCCGAAGCCAACAAAGCTTTCGCACACTACCGCTGGTAAGCGAGACGATTTATGGCAGAAGTTAAGCGCGAATACCCGCTCGAGCAGACTCGTAATATCGGGATCGCAGCGCACATCGACGCGGGTAAGACCACGGCGACGGAGCGCATCCTGTTCTATACGGGCCGCACCCATAAAATCGGCGAAGTCCACGACGGCGCCGCAACGATGGATTGGATGGTTCAGGAGCAGGAACGCGGCATCACGATCACCTCGGCCGCAACGGCCTGCGTGTGGCGCGACACCCGAATCAACATCATCGATACGCCTGGCCACGTTGACTTCACCGTCGAAGTCGAGCGCTCGCTTCGCGTGCTCGACGGCCTCGTCGCTCTTTTCGACTCGGTTGCCGCCGTGCAGCCGCAGTCCGAGACGGTCTGGCGTCAGGCAAACAAATACAAAGTGCCGCGCATCATCTTCGTGAACAAGATGGACCGCATGGGCGCGAACTTCTTCAACTGCGTCGACAAGATCCGCGAGCGCCTCGGCGCCCCGGCCGTGCCGATTCAGGTGCCGATCGGGGCCGAAGGCGATTTCCTCGGCGTCGTCGACCTTTTTACGATGCATAAGATCGTGTATACGGACGATCTCGGCTCGGTAATGGACTCGGGCCAAGAGGTCGAAGGCGAACTGCGCGAGCTCGCGATGACGTGGCGTCAGGCCATGATCGAAGCGATCGCCGAGCAGGACGATGCACTGCTCGAGATGTTCTTCGCAGGCGAAGACATCCCGGTGGAGCGCCTGAAGGCCGCGTTGCGGAAGGCAACGATCGCCGGAACCGTGCTCCCGATGCTCTGCGGCTCGGCCTTCAAGAACAAGGGCGTCCAACCGTTGCTCGATGCCGTCGTCGATTTCTTGCCCTCGCCGCTCGACGCGAAAGTCGTCACCGGCGTGGACATGAAGACCGATCTCGAAGTCGTCCGTAAGCCGGACGACGCCGAGCCGTTTGCGGCGCTTGCGTTCAAGATCGCTTCGGATCCGTACGGAAACCTCACGTACTTCCGCGTGTACTCGGGCTACCTCGATAAGGGTAGCTACGTTCTCAACGCCCGTTCGGGCAAGAAGGAACGCATCAGCCGCATCCTTCGCATGCATGCAAACTCGCGCGAAGATATCGATCAGATCGGTGCGGGCGACATCGCCGCAGCCGTCGGCCTCGGGGATACCCGCACGGGCGACACGCTGTGCGACGAAAAGCATCCGATCACCCTGGAGAACATCACGTTCCCCGAGCCCGTCATCTTCCAGGCCGTCGAGCCGAAGACAAAGGGCGACCAGGATAAGATGGGCACGGCGCTCGCGCGCTTGGCACAGGAAGATCCGACCTTCCGCATGCGGACGGACGAAGAGACGCAGCAAACCATCATCGGTGGTATGGGCGAGCTCCACCTCGAAATCATCATGGATCGCCTCAAGCGCGAGTTCAAGGTCGAGGCGAACGTCGGTAAGCCGCAGGTCGCGTACAAAGAAGCGATCACGAAGAAGGTCGAGAAGCAAGGGAAGTTCGTCCGCCAGTCCGGCGGTAAGGGTCAATACGGCGACGTGTGGATCCGGATCGAGCCGACCGAGCCAGGTAGCGGATACGTCTTCGAATCGGCCGTCGTCGGCGGTACGGTTCCGAAGGAATTCGTGAAGCCGGTCGGCGAGGGCATCCGCGAAGCATCGCAGAGCGGCGTCCTCGCCGGATACCCGGTCCTCGACTTCAAGGCGACCCTCTTCGACGGAAGCTACCACGACGTCGACTCGTCGGAAATGGCATTCAAGATCGCGGGATCGATGGCGTTCAAGGAAGCCAATCAAGCTGCCGGACCGATCATCAAAGAACCGATCATGAAAGTCGAAGTCACCACGCCGAAGGACTACATCGGCGAAGTGATCGGCGACCTCAACAGCCGCCGCGGCATGATCCAAGGTACCGAAGATGCCCTCGGCGGTGCCCAGGTGATCATGGCGAACGTTCCCTTGAGCGAAATGTTCGGTTACGCAACCGATATGCGTTCGAAAACGCAAGGCCGCGCGACGTATACGATGGAGTTCAGCCACTACGAAAAGGCGCCGAAATCCGTCGAAGACGAAATCATCGCGAAGGCGAAGGGCAAGAAGTCCTAATCTCTCCACTCGCCGCGCGCGCGGCGCGCTTCACGACTAGCACCTTTCGGTGTGTGTAAGGAACAGGAACACGAGACATGGCGAAGGCCAAATTCGACCGCAGCAAACCGCACGTCAACATCGGCACCACGGGTCACGTCGACCACGGCAAGACCACGCTCACTGCCGCGATCATTAATTGTCTCGCGACCGAGAACGCGAACATCGCAAAGCGCAACATCGATGATATCGACAATGCGCCGGAAGAGAAAGAGCGCGGCATTACGATCGCGATCTCGCACCAAGAGTACGAGACCTCGTCGCGTCATTACGCGCACGTCGATTGCCCGGGCCACGCCGACTACATCAAGAACATGATCACCGGAGCCGCCCAGATGGACGGCGCGATCCTCGTCGTTTCGGCGACCGATGGCCCGATGCCGCAGACCCGCGAGCACATCTTGCTCATGCGTCAGATCGGCGTTCCGTACATCGTCGTGTTCTTGAACAAAGTCGACATGGTCGACGACGAAGAACTGCTCGAGCTCGTCGAGATGGAAGTTCGCGAACTTCTCAGCTCGTACGAATTCCCGGGTGACGACATTCCGATCATCCGCGGCTCGGGCCTCAAGGCGCTCCAGTCCTCGGGCAAGCGCGGCGACAAGGACGCAGATCCCGTTTTCGCGCTCATGGATGCCGTGGACCAGTACATCCCGACCCCGGAGCGCGCCGTCGATAAGCCGTTCTTGATGCCGGTCGAAGACGTCTTCACGATCACCGGGCGTGGCACGGTCGGCACGGGCCGTATCGAGCGCGGCCAGGTCAAGGTCGGCGAAGAAGTCGAGATCGTCGGTCTTCAGGAGAAGGCCCGCAAGACGACCGTCACCGGAATCGAAATGTTCCGCAAGCTGCTCGACAGCGGCCTCGCAGGCGATAATGTCGGCGTACTGCTCCGCGGCATCGAGCGGAACGACATCGAGCGCGGTCAGGTGCTGGCGAAGCCCGGCTCCATCAAGCCGCACAAGAAGTTCAAGGCCGAAGTGTACGTCCTCTCCAAAGAAGAGGGTGGCCGCCACACGCCGTTCTTCGCGAACTACCGTCCGCAGTTCTACTTCCGTACGACGGACGTCACGGGCACCATCCAGTTGCCGGAAGGCGTCGAAATGGTCATGCCGGGCGACAACGTTTCGATGGATGTTGAACTGATCACGCCGATCGCGTGTGAAGAAGGCCTCCGCTTCGCAATTCGCGAGGGCGGCCGTACCGTCGGCGCGGGCGTCGTCGTCAGCGTTTCAGAGTAACAACCTCGTACGAAACGGGTTGGGGCGCATCTTGTTCCTCAACCCGTTTTCGTTGTATAGTAAACAGCCGTCGCAAGCGGATTCGAACAGAGAGAAATAGGACGTCATGGCAAAGCAGAAGATTCGTATCCGCTTGAAAGCGTACGATCACAAGGTTCTCGATCAATCGGCCGAGCGTATCGTCGATACGGCAAAGCGCACCGGCGCCTTTGTGAGCGGTCCCGTGCCGCTTCCCACCGAGATCAATCGTATTTGCGTCCTGCGTTCGCCGCACGTCGATAAGAAGTCGCGCGAGCATTTCGAAATGCGCACGCACAAGCGGCTGATCGACATCCTTCAGGCGTCGCCCAAGACGATGGATGCGCTCATGCATCTCGATCTGCCGGCAGGCGTGGATATCGAACTTAAGGCGTAACGCCCTGTCCCACGGATCGACGAAAAGAGCGGTGCGAACAGCACGGCTCTTTTTCGTTTGCATCGTTACCGAATGTTTGCAGCAAGATCTTCTGTGCGACGGGGGCTTGCGCGTGCTCCGTCGCATCCCGCGGGAATGGCATCCGTGTCCGACCCTCGTTTTTTCGAACTCGGCGATTTCACCTTACAGAGTGGGGTGATTCTTCGTGATGCGAAGCTCGCATATGCGACGTATGGGACGCTAAACGCCGACGCTTCGAACGCCATTATCAACCCGACGGCGTACGGCGGCACGCATACGGATAACGAGTGGATGATCGCCCCAGATATGGCGCTCGACCCCGCGCGTTGGTTCGTCGTTTGCCCGAATATGTTCGGAAATGGCTTGTCGACGTCGCCGACTTCGGCACACGTCATGCAACGCGATGCGGCATTTCCAAACATCACCGTCTACGATAACGTTTTTGCGCAAGAGCGATTGCTCGCGCATCTGGGCGTTCGGGATGTGGCGCTTGCGGTCGGATTCTCGATGGGTGCGCAGCAGGCGTTTCACTGGGGTGCGGCATTTCCGGAGCGCGTGCGACGGATCGCCGCGATTTGCGGATCCGCGCGAACCGCCGAGCATAATATCGTGTTCCTCGACGGCATTCATGCCGCGCTGACGGCGGATGCTGCGTTTGCGGGTGGGGCATATACGTTGCCGCCAGCACTCGGTCTGAGCGCGGTAGGGCGTGTTTGGGCCGCGTGGGGGTTATCGCAAACGTGGTACCGCGAAGAACTTTGGCGTGAACGTGGTTTTGCGTCCCGTGAAGCGTTCGTGCGCGCGTGGTACGTCGATGGCTTCAGCGCAAGCGATGCGAACAATCTGCTTGCGATGCTATGGACGTGGCGAAATGCCGACGTCGGCGCACTCGAACGCTATGGCAACGACACCGGTCGCGCGCTTGCAGCGATTACGGCGACGACGCTCGCGCTGCCGTGTTTGACGGATCTCTATTTTCCGCCGGAAGATAACGCGCTCGAAGTCGCACAAATGCCGAATGCGAAGCTGCGCACCATTCCGAGCGTCTGGGGCCACTCGGCTGGCGGCAATAGTAACTCCGTCGATTCGATGTTCGTGAACGTGGCGGTCGCCGCGCTTCTCGCGCAGGACGTTTAAGCCGGGGGTAGCGCCGAGGTTGCGCTCAGGAAACCGATGACGTCCTGACGCGTGACGACACCGATCGGTCGGCCACCCTCCGTGACGAGGATTGCCGCATTGGCGAGCGTGAGCAGTTTATACGCGGCACCGATCGCCGCCGACGTCTCCAGGGTCGGAAAAGGGCGACCCATCACTTCGCTCACGGGCTTGTGCATGAGGTCCGCATGGTCGAAGACGGCCTGCATCACCGCCACATCGTTTACGCTCCCGACGACATCCGTGCCGTTGAGAACCGGAAGTTGCGAGATTTCGTATTTGCGTAACTTGTCGAGTGCCATCCGGACGGGTTCGTTTGCGTCCACGACGATCATCGGCGGGAGCGGTTCTTTCGAGCGCAGGACGTCGCCGACCGTTTGCACGATGGCCGTTTCGGAGAGGAAGCCGTTCGCCGTCATCCACTCGTCGTTGAAGATTTTCGAAATGTAGCCTTTGCCGCTATCGGGAAACATCACCACGAGAATCGCATCGGCGGGGAGCGTCTTTGCGACGCGCTGGGCCGCGACGGCCGCGGTCCCGGCCGAACCGCCGACGAGAAGACCCTCCTCGCGTGCGATGCGGCGGGTCATCAAGAACGAATCGCGATCGGAGACGCGGGTGATCTCATCGATCACGCGCATGTCGACCGTCGGTGGCAAATACGACATGCCGATGCCCTCGACTTTATACGATTTCGGCGTGTCGCCGGAGTAGACGGAGCCTTCGGGATCGGCGCCGACGACGCGGATATTCGGATTACGCTCTTTCAAGAAACGCGCGGTTCCGGAAATCGTGCCACCCGTGCCGAGGCCGGCTACGAAGTGCGTGATCGTGCCGCCGGTCTGCGCCCAAATTTCCGGGCCCGTTTGATAGTAATGGGCATCGGGGTTATTGCGGTTATGCCATTGGTCGGGTTGGAAAGCCCCGGGAATTTCCGCCGTAAGCCGATTGGCGACACCGTAATACGACTCGGGAGATTCGTTCGGCACGTTCGTCGGCGTGACGACGACTTCGGCGCCGTACGCGCGCAGGGTGTCGACCTTTTCCTTCGACATCTTATCCGGCATGACGAGGATGCATCGATAACCGCGAACGGCCGCAGCCATGGCAAGCCCCGTGCCGGTGTTGCCGCTCGTCGCCTCGATCAGCGTCGCACCCGGCTTGAGCAGCCCGGCTTTTTCGGCTTCGTCGAGCATGCGTGCGGCCGGGCGGTCCTTTACGCTGCCGCCCGGATTCACGTACTCGACCTTGGCGAGCACGAGACACGAGGCGCCGTCCATCACCTTATTCAGGCGAACCAGCGGCGTGTTACCGATCGCTTCGAGCGCGTCGTTGCAATACGTAAGGTTGGGGCGCGTTTCGGTCGTGGCCATAAGCGTACGTTTCCCTTAGCCGCGGAACCCCGCCTCTTGCTGTGGAGCCCGCGAAACCCTTCCCCTTGCTCGGTGGGTCAAGCGGGATACTACTGCGTGCGTAAGGAGTTCCATGCCCACCGATTTTCGTAGCGGGACCGTTTTTCCGCGACCAGGACGCGATCGTAATGGTGAATTTCTCTGGTTGAAACGGGTCTTCGATAAGGCTCGCGCGGCGCGCAATGGAACGATTTTCGATTACATCTATCCGTGTCCGATGGATCGCGGCGTTTTCGATCGGTGGGGGATTACCGCGAAAGCATTCGACGCAGCCCTCGACTCGTGCGAAACGGATGAAGCGATCCTCGCTTGGCTTACCGCGCGCGTGCCCGAGGCGCGGCAACGGCAAGCGAACGCGTGGCTCCTCGATGAAAAGGTCGCAAACCTCGAAAAACAAGACCGAGAAGAAGGCGTCCTCGCGGCGTAGCGCCGAACGCGCCGTCATGCGTCGTGGCGTTTTCGTTTTCGTCTCCTTGCTCGGACTCATCGGTTGCGGGAGCGGCGGATTGCCGCCGGGGGGAAACTACGCGACGCTCAGCGGCCTCGTTACGGATGCCGCAACGGGTGCCCCGATTCCGGGCGCGACCATAACGGTGTTGACCGTCCTGACCACGACCACGACGGCGACCGGTGCCTACACGCTCGGAAACATCCCTACGGGGCAGCTCGACGGGGCGGTAAGCGCTCCGAATTATCGTGGCCAGACGATCGGCGGCACGAGTCTCGCGCCGGGTGAACGCCGCACGCTCAACATCCAGCTCCAACATTCGTAACTCGTACGACGAAGGCGCCGCGCACTTCGTCATCGCCCCGGACAAGTACAAAGGAAGCCTGAGCGCTCGCGCCGTCGCGCAGGCGGTCGAGCTCGGCCTCCACGATGTTCTCGGGCGCGCGATCCGTTGTTCGATCGTGCCGATGGCCGACGGCGGCGATGGAACCGTAGCGACGTTCGTCGAGAGCGGGGCGCGATCGGTGCGCGTGCGCGTGCGCGGGCCGCTCGGGCATGCGACGACGGCGACCTTCGCCTGCACGGAAACCGTGGCGGTCGTCGAAATGGCGAGCGCGTCCGGACTCGTTCTGATTCCGGCGGGCAGCCGCAGCGCGACTACGACCTCGACGTACGGCACGGGCGAAGTCATTCGCGCCGCGCTCGATCGCGGCTTTCGGCATATCGTCGTCGGGATCGGCGGAAGCGCGACGAACGACGGTGGAGCCGGCATGCTTCAGGCGCTCGGGGTATCGCTGCGCGACGCGGCGGGCGAGGAACTTCCACCCGGAGGCGCCGCACTTGCGCGCCTCGCAACGCTCGACTTGGGCGGCCTCGACGAGCGTTTGCGTGCCACGACGATCGACGTTGCGTGCGACGTCGATAACCCGCTGCTCGGGCCTAACGGCGCAAGCGCGATTTACGGACCGCAAAAGGGTGCGAGCGCAACCGACATCGTGCTCCTCGACGCGGCGCTCGGCCGTTTTGCCGACGTCGTGGCGGCGACGCTCGGGCACGATCTGCGGACGGTGCCGGGAACGGGCGCGGCGGGCGGCCTCGGTTTCGGCCTCGTTGCGGTGCTCGGAGCGGCGCTCCGGCCCGGCGTCGATACGATCGCGGCGGTACGCGGGCTCGATGCGTTGCTCGTCGGCGCGCGCGCCTGCATTACGGGCGAGGGCCGAATCGATCGACAGACCCTCGCGGGGAAGGTCGTCGACGGCGTCGGCCGCCGCGCGCATGCGCTCGGCATACCGACATTCGCCGTCGGCGGGACGGTCGATGCGGACGTCGAGCCGGCGCTTTGGGAACGCGGCATCGTCTGCGTGCCGATCGCCGATCGGCCACGGTCCCTTCGCGCGATGATCGCCGAGAGCGGGTCGCTGGTCCGCGCCGCCGCTGCGCGCCTCGCGCGCACGGCGTTTTTCGATCTTATGCCTTCTGCGTCGGCTCCGCGCCCGTTGGAGCCGCTTGCGACGGAAGCCGGAATTTGACGTACGAAGAGCGCTGCGCGATCGCTTCGTCGATGATGCCGACGACGATATCGGAAAGTTTTCGCGAATCGTGTCGTACGGTCAGCGTCTCGCTGATCACCCGTGCGCGCACGACGCGTATGCCGAGCGCCGCGATCTTGTCGTCGTCGACGCGCACGGGAACCTGGCCGCTCGCGGCATAGGTCTCCCGCAAACGCGTCGGGGTTGCCTCGTTGACGATCGCGATGTCTGCAACTTTATACCGGGCTTGTTCGAGCAGCGTCGCGACGTGTTGCGACGCCGTAAATGCATCGGTTTCGCCCGGCTGGGTCATCACGTTGCAGACATACATCTTCACGGCGTTCGCCGCCTCGATCTCGCGGGCGAGCCGATCGACGAGGAGGTTCGGCATGATCGATGTGTAGAGCGAACCCGGGCCGAGCACGATCGCGTCCGCGTCGCGGATCGCGTCGATCACCTCATCGAGTGGTGCGGCATAGGGTGGGTCGAGAAACACTTCTTTGATCGGCTTTCGTGCATGACCGACGTTCGATTCGCCTTCGACGACCGAACCGTCGACGAGCGTCGCGCACAGGCGATTGAACGAGAGCGTCGCGGGCAAGACGCGGCCTTTGATGTTGAGCACGCGGCTCGATTCTTTGATCGCCTTGTCGAAATTGCCGGTAATGCCCGTCATCGCGGCGAGGAACAGATTTCCGAAGCTGTGCCCGCTCAAGCCGCCGCCCTCTTCGAAGCGATAGCGAAATAACTCGGTGACGAGTGCTTCGTCGTCTGCGAGCGCGACGAGACAGTTGCGAATATCGCCGGGCGGCAACACGCCGAGATCCTTAACGAGCCGCCCGGAGCTCCCACCGTCGTCGCTGACGGTTACGACCGCGGTGATGTTCGACGTATGTTTCTTCAATCCGCGAAGTAAGGTGGAGAGCCCCGTTCCGCCGCCGACGCAAACGATTTTATAGCCGCGTTTGAGACGCGTTTCCAGCAGCGCGTCTACCATGCGGTCTTTCGAATCCGGGTCGACGGCCGTGATGATCGAGTTCAACCAGCGCCAAATACCGATCGCTACGGCGAGCGTGCCGCCGATCATGAAGATCCACGCGATCCAGGGAACGGGAACCACGCCATCGACGAGCGCGTCGAGGCGCTCGTTGATCCGGAAACGGGTGCCCTCGGCGATTAACCAGCGGTCGATCCCGTTGACGAGCAACACCGCGCCGACGAGCGAGAGTAGGAGCCATCGTTTGACGCCGAGGCCGGGCAGAAACCAGCGAATCTGTGCGAACGGGCGACGGATCATACGGGCGCGACGGGCGTGTCGCGTTGCACCACGTGCACGACGAGCCCGCTGTCGGTCCGCAGATGCGCTGCGATACGACGCATGATGTAGATCGAACGGTGCCTACCGCCCGTGCAACCGATCGCAATCGTGAGCATCGCTTTGCCCTCGCGCCGATACTGGGGCACGAGAAAATCGACGAGCGCGGTGAGGCGTTCCAAAAACGCTTCGGTTTCGGGAACGGCTTCGAGAAATGCGGCGACCGCCGGATCGTTTCCCGTCTGCGGACGCAACGCCGGAACGTAATACGGATTGGGCAGAAAACGCACGTCGAAGACGAGGTCAGCGTCGATCGGTACGCCGTGTTTGAAACCGAATGCCACGACGTTTACCGTGAGTCGAGCGCTCGACGGATCGTCGACGAAACGCTCGGCGATGACGTTCTTGAGCTGACCGTGCGTGAGATGCGAGGTATCGACGATCGTTGCCGAGTGTTCGCGCAGCGGGGCGAGGCGCTCGCGCTCGCGCGCGATCGCGGCGATGAGGCCGGCACCGTCTTCGAGCGGATGTTTGCGACGCGTTTCGCTGAAACGTCGGACGAGTGTGGTGTCGTCGGCTTCCAGAAAAAGCAGGGCCGCGCTTTGTCCTGTTTCTGGAAAGGCGGAAAGCGTTTCGATCGGATCGCCGAAACGCCCATGCGTACGCACGTCAAGAGCGACTGCCATGCGTTCGATTCCCGCTTCGTCCGCAAGTTCGGTCAACGCGAAAAGAAGCGTCGGTGGAACGTTGTCGACGCAATGAAATCCAAGGTCTTCGAAGGCTTTCATCGCTTGGCTCTTGCCCGCACCGGAAAGCCCCGTTACGATCACCAAGCGCAAGCTCACAGCTCGGCTTCCGTTGAGATAACCACCATGAAGTTGTTTTCGCCCGAACGGGCAAACGCCCTCATCCCGGTGCTGACGCCGCTCTTCGAAGAACTTTGGACGAAGCGTCGCGATCTCGCAATCCGGCTCTTGGAAACCGATCCCGCGCTGAAAATGCACGAGCGCCCGGTCGATCGGCGCGCCCCGCGACGGTTTACGGAACGCAAGGCGGAGATCGTTCGGCTCATCAATCGCATCGAGGCCCTCGGGTGCGTGGTAAAGGATTTAGATCTCGGCTTGCTCGATTTTCCGACCTTACGCGATGGTCGGCCCGTGTACTTGTGCTGGAAAGCGGGCGAATCCGAAGTACATTACTGGCACGGTACCGATGAAAGCTTTCGCGACCGCAAGCCGCTCGACGGCAAGTTGCACGAGAACCGATAAACGAAACGGCGGCCGCTCGAAGCGACCGCCGTCGTAGTGATCCGCGGTGGACGGCGCTATGCCGTGACGGCGTCGGCCTTGATGAAGTCTTCCGCGAGTCCCTGTAAGCGAACGTCGCCGAATTCGACGGTATAGGCTCCGGCCGCGAGGTCCTTGACTTCACCGATTTCCGGAACATCTGCGAGTTGTGGGATCTTCGTGCGGATCTCATCCGGCAAACGCACCTTATCGCCTACGGCGAGCGGCGGCGATTCGAAAAGTTTGTTGAGATCGGCCATGAGCATGTCGAGCGGGATGCCGTACCCTTCGCTAACCTGCTCGATCGTCTCGTGTTCGCTGATCGCGCAATTCGAGCAACCGCCGAGGTGGAACCGTGCGAATACGCGTTTCGCGCCAGCGTGGACCTTGAAAGCATTTTCGACGGTCATGTCTTTGTTGAATTGATCGGCCACTTGCGGCATTCTCCCACGGACGGTGCGCATTTTCGGTTGGCTGCGGAAGCCTTTTGCGCTCTCTTCGTTTAGGACGCCGTCGCGGCCCCGCCGGTTGCGCCCGAAGCGATCGCGCGCGCGATCGACGGATCGCGCTCGCCCAAGAGCGCGGCGAGCTCGCGGCGCATCGCCGCGATTTGCAACGAGTCGATCGCGGCCGCGACCGCCCGCGCGACCTCCGCGAGCGCCGCGCGTTCGTCCGGCGCGTAGGTCTCATCGTCGTCACGCGCGCCGCAAGCGAGCAGTCCGACGAACGTCTCACGCACGAAAAGCGGGTAGGCGGTTTCTGCATCGAGGACCGAGTGCATTGTTCCGAGCGCGACCGGTTCGCGCGTCGCTCGTGCGCGCACGACCGCAGGATCGTTCTCATCGATCGCAGCGGCGTTCACGCCGTGCGTCGCCGCAGCGTGAAGCGTCCCATCGCCCCGTGTGAGATAGAGCGCGCAGCGTGCGGCGCGCTCCTCGCGCACGATCGCCTCGACCGTGCGTGCGAGAAAAACATCCAGGTCCGTAATGTATGCCGTCTCTTTCGCGAAGGTTCGTAAGCGAGCGAGCGACTCATGGCGCTTGCGAAAGAAAAGATCGTCGACGATCCGTTCCATGCGTCGATGCACGATGCGCAGCGAAAATCCAAGTGCGAGGGCGAGCGCCATTTCGAGCGAGACGCTCGTCGTATGGCTCGCATCAACGAGCACCTTGCCGAGTGCCCATTCGAGGACGGCGAACACGATGAGCACGAACGCGGAGACGAGCGAAAACACGATCGCGCGATTGAGAACGAAGCCCAGGTCGAGCACCCGATGACGCACGATCGCGTAGGCCGTGCCGAGGGGAACGGCGACGAGCGTGAGGTTGGCGTACGCGATCCACTCCGCGTATTGTCGCGTGGCGAGGATGTAGACGATACCCGCGCTCGGCCCGAGGAACCCGAGGGCGAGGGAGAGCGATACCCAGCGGACGCGAGGTTTTTCTTCCGGCGCGGTGCGCATATTCGCGACCGTAAACGCGATGCTGATCGCGGCGAGGTAATAGATCGCGGAGCCGTTGACGAACAACGCGAACGCCTTCGGTGGAGTCCACATGGTCGCGAGCGACACGGCCAGAAACGCGGTCGTCGCGACAACGTACGCGGTGCCGACGATCCGATTCGCCAAGCGAACGCCGCGCCGGATGCCCCGTGCGCTCGGATCGGGAAAGAGCGTCGCGAACCGTACGCCGTGGGTGAGCCCGATCGTCTGCGCGGCGATCCCGATGACGAGGCTCGCATAGACCGCTTCGGGCGAAAACCAGGGAAGCGGTCCGAGCGAAAACGTCAGGCCGAATCCCGTGAAAAAGTAGGCGAGCGCGCGTGCTTCTACGGCATCCCATCGACGTGCGACGATAACGGCGGCGCATGCGGCCATCGCGAGGCCAACGATCGGGAGCACGAGCGCGTAGATCGGTACGTGCGCGACCGGGAGAATCGCCAAGCGGAACGGCAGATTGCCGCGCTTTCGTACGAATGGGAAGCTATCGCCGACGTGCTGGCGCGCGAAACGCATGCGGTTGGCAAACGACGTGTCGGCGGAAGAAAACACGTCGCCTGGGACGAGCGGCGCCGCGACCCGCGGATCGATCGAGAGCACGCGATAGGTGTTTTTGCCGCCGCTCGCGGTTTGCGCGAGGTGCACCCCGATCTCTCCGCTCGAAAACGTCGCGGCGAGCGCCAGCACCGTCACGGTGAAGAGCGCGATCAACGCGACCACGGTCAGGATGCGCGTCAGGGACTGCGGCATCGTCGGTACTTTGGATTGGGCGCGGAGGACGCCTGTAAGCCGGATTCTGTCCCGAGCCGAAGCGCGGTGACCAGTATCTCTCTGGGGCGACGGTTACCCGGCGCCTCGTTGCGATTTTGCTCGTGCGGACGGGCCGTCCGGATTCGATGAGAATCGTATCGAGCGATCTTGCTTCGCGTGGGGTTTACCCGACGGCATGTCTCCATGCGCGTCCGTGAGCTCTTACCTCACGATTTCACCCGTTCCGTTACGGCAAGCCGCATCGGTGGTTTGTTTCTGTGGCACTTTCCTTCGAGTCGCCCCGACAGGACGTTATCCTGCACGCTGCCCTGCGAAGCCCGGACTTTCCTCGACTCGCGCTGGAGCCGCACTGGTCCGGCGTCCTCCGCGCCAACGCGGAGTTTACGCGGCCGAGAAGAGAAGTGCAAGCGCTCTTGCGCGGTGCGGCGAAAGCGGAACGTCATCGCAACTCGGAACGTGAGGCCCCCGTTGAAGATCGCTAGTCTGATCGCTCGTTTTCTCCTCGCGTTCGTCTTTATCGGCGGCGGAATCTTCGGCGTCGTTGCAACCGCGAATCCAACGCTCGTTCCGCCGGGTCCGCCGGGCCTCGCTAGCGCCTTCCAGGACGTGTACTTCCGCTCGCACTACGTGCTCTTCGTCGATTCGATCGGACTCGTCGCCGGTATCGCGCTCGCGCTCGATCGCTACGCGGCACTCGGCCTGGTCACGCTCGCCGCGGTGATCGCGAACATTTGGATCTTCCATCTCTCGATGGCTCCGCAGACGATCGCAGGCGCGATCGTCGTAACGGTCGTTTGGGTGTTCGCCGCGCTGCCCTATCGCGCGCATTTCGCGCCCTTGCTCGCCGCGAAGCGCTAAAGGGCAAACTCCACGGGGAACGGCGCTTCACGCGAACGAACGGGGGCGAATGATGCTCCCTTCGCGCTCCTTGCCGATCCGTTTGCTACCCCTCGCTTGTGCGGCGCTCGCCATCTTCGTGAGCCCGTTGGTATCGCCCGTGACCACTTCGGCCGCAACGACATTCGCCTACCCCCAAGCGCCGAAGAGCGACCATGTCGATGACTATCATGGCGTCAAGGTTCCGGACCCGTACCGCCCGCTCGAGGACGTGGATGCCGCCGCCACGGCAACCTGGGTCGCGCAAGAGAATGCGCTGACGCGCTCGTACATGGACGCGATTCCCGCGCGCGGAAAGATCCTCGCGCGCTTGAAGACGCTTAACGATTACGAGAAGTTCGGCGCTCCGGGCGTCGTCGCCGGGCGGTATTTCTTCTCGAAGAACACGGGCTTACAGAACCAGTCGATTTTGTATTGGTCCACGTCGCTCGACGCGGCGCCGAAGGTGTTGATCGATCCGAACACGCTCTCGGCGGACGGCACGATCGCGCTCGGCGCGACCTCGGTAAGCGACGATGGCAAACTGCTTGCATACTCCACGCAAGTATCCGGCTCCGATTGGCAGACGTGGCACGTGCGCAACATCGAGAAGGGTGCCGATCTCTCGGATGTCCTTACGTGGACCTCGGGTGGTGGTTCGTGGAAGAAGGATGGCAGCGGCTTCTATTATTCCACGTATCCGAAACCAACGGATGAGCGGTCGGCACTCAAAGCCGCAAAAGACCACCAGAAAGTTTGGTTCCACAAGATCGGCACGCCGCAAAGTGCGGACGGGCTCGTGTACGAACGCAACGACCAGCCCAAGTGGTTCATCGGCGCGCGCACCTCGGACGATGGCGCGTATCTGTTCTTGACGTTGAGCGACGGGACGTCGATCAAGAACGGGTTGCTCGTGCAAGATTTACGCACCCCGAATGCTCCCGTCAAAGAGATCCGGCCGATCGGTGTGGCGCAGTGGAGCGTGCTCGGAAACGACGGCTCGACGATTTACGTCGAGACCACGAACGGCGCGCCGAACGGTAAGATCGTTGCGATCGACCTCGCTGCGCCCACCACGGAACGAACCCTCGTCGCCGAGTCCAAGGACGCGATGGAAGGGACGAGCCTCGTCGGGAACACGTTCTTCACGTCGTATCTGCACGACGCGCACGCGGTCGTTCGCGCGTTCGATCTGACGGGGAAACTCGTGAAGGAAATCGCGCTCCCGGGCATCGGAAGCATCAGTGGGTTCGGGACGCGCCGTGCGAACACGGAATTCTATTACACGTATACGAGCTACACCGTGCCGCCGAGCGTGTACCGCTTCGATGTCGCGACGATGGCGAGCACGCTCTATCGCGCGCCGAAGCTCGCGTTCGATCCGAACGCATACATGAGCGAACAAGTTTTCTATGCGAGCAAAGACGGAACGAAGATTCCACTCATCCTCACCTACAAAAAGGGCTTGAAGAAAGACGGCACGGCGCCGACGATCCTCTACGCTTACGGCGGATTCAACATCTCGGTGCTGCCCGCGTTCTCGCCGTCGCGCATCGCGTGGATGGACATGGGCGGGATCTATGCCGTTCCGAATATTCGCGGTGGTGCCGAGTACGGGCAGGCGTGGCACGAGGCCGGTATGATGGAGAAGAAGCAAAACGTCTTCGACGACTTCATCGCCGCGGCGAAGTTTCTCATTAGCGAGAAGTATACGTCGACGCCGAAGCTTGCGATCTCCGGTGGCTCGAACGGCGGCTTGCTTGTTGGAGCCGCGATGACGCAGCATCCGGAGCTCTTCGGCGCGGCACTGCCGGCCGTTGGCGTGATGGATATGTTGCGCTTCCAGAAGTTCACGGTCGGCTATGCGTGGACGACGGAATATGGCAACGCGGATGCATCGCTTGCGGAATTCAACTACCTGCACGCGTACTCGCCACTGCACAACATCAAGCCCGGCGTGAAGTACCCGCCGACGCTCGTGTCCACAGCAGACCACGACGATCGCGTGTTCCCGGCGCACAGCTTTAAGTTCGCGGCGACGTTGCAAGCGGATCAGGCAGGCCCGGCGCCCGTGCTGATCACGATCGAAACCAAAGCGGGTCACGGCGCCGGAAAACCGATCTCGAAACAGCTCGAAGAGACCGCCGACACGTACGCGTTTTTGGTGAAGTCGCTCGGGATCGGCGATGCGATGGTCGCTGCCGCGACGACACGGTAGCGCCGACGCAGACGCAAGAAAAAACCCTCACGCGAGTGACGGTTTTTTGAATGCCGTGGAACGGAAATTCCGGATTGTCAACTGCTTAACAAGAGAGATCAGCAGCCGCACCAGCCGGCGTCATGTGGCAAGGACTGTGGTCACTTTTTTTCACGATTGAAGGCACGAAAGATCAGACAGTACAGTCCCACCAAAAAAGGGATCATCTGTAGTGGCGCCTCCGGTTTGTAAATCCCGTGATAGGCCATGGTGACGCCGCAGAAAATCCCCTGGGCAAGAAAAAAAGCCCACACGGAGATGCGCGCTTTTTATGAATGGTGGAGACTAGGAGATTCGAACTCCTGACCCTCTGCATGCCATTCTTATGGTCTTTCTTGAGGTAGGAGGGGAGGGAGGACGGAAATCATGCGTTTGAGCGTGACATGCTTGGCGTCGGTGACTTCCGGCTCCCCGGCAACTCACCTGGCAACTGCGGACTCGCCGAACGTCGCTTGATTCTTCATTCCCTACCTCGCGACGCGGTGCGCGCCGACGCCATCGATCCGTCCCCGCGCGTAATCTCGGCTTGGCATACGATCCGGATCGCTCTCCCGCCAATCCCGGCGGGGCCGTCCGGAGGACCTCATGATCTCGACTATCTCCCGCGCGATCGTCGTCGCCGCGGCGCTCTCGCTCGCGGCATGCGGCGGCGGCGCTGGCGGCACGGCCGTTCCCGCGCGGCCGACGGCGCAGCCGTTCCAGGCGCCGACGCCCGTTCCGCGGCAGTTCGCCTCGCTCACGCTCACCGTGCATCCGTCGACCGCGACGACGACGGCGAGTGATCGACGTAGTCCGAAGTACGTCTCGATCAACACGCAGTCGGTCTCGTTCCAACTCGTAAGTTGGAACGGCAACGCCGAGGCTTCGGCCCCGGTGGTCGTCGTCGGTCTGACCGGCGCGAATTGCACGGGTGTCGGTGCAGCCAAGACGTGCACCGTTACGTCGACCGCCCCGGTCGGCACCGATATCTTCCAGGTCACGACGTATTCGAGCAGCGACGGCTCGGGCCAAGCGCTCTCGCAAAATAACGCGAGCGGAACCGTCACGGGTCCAGGGCCAAATAACCTGAGCGTCAGTTTGAACGCGGTCGTCAACTCCCTCGGCTTCGTCCCGAACAACGCAACGTGTCTCGACGGCTCGCCTTGCAGCGGTGCCGTCACGCTCAACGCGTATGATCCTTCCGGCGCGCTCATCGTGGGTAACGGCTTGCTTCTCACGCCTGCCCTCGCGGGGGACTCGGTTACGTCGCCTTGCGCGGCGCATCTGTCGCTGACGACGGCCGCTGGCGGCACGCTCTACCCACCGTTCGCGAACATCGCCGGCCTCACGGCCATCGGGAAGGCCAATTACGACGGCACATCGCTCGGCGTGAGCGGTGGAACTCTCACATGCACGGCTACCGATACCGGGGGCAAAACGGCGACGTTCACGTTCACGACGAGCAGCAGCGCGTCGGTGAATTGGACCATCAACTAATGCGCGGGCTCGCGATGATCGCGATGACGGGGGCGGTGAAGTTGACCCGGTTTCGTGGACGGTTGTTTGTTTGAATTTCAAGCCGCCTATAGCGCTCGTCGTTCGTAATTGATCGGCGAGAGATAATCAAGCGCGGAGTGGCGGCGATGCGGATTGTACCACGCCTCGATAAAATCGAAGACGGCGGCTTCGGCCTCGCGTTGGGTGCGAAAGCGGTGCTTCACGAGCAGCTCGCATTCGAGTGTCGCGTTAAAG
>JBBISR010000023.1:0-49402 GCA_037441145.1 Armatimonadota bacterium | reverse complement strand
TAGCCCGTCTTGCTCGCGACCACTTCGAGTAGCAACGCAGCGCTCGGCGCACTGCCAGCGGCGGCGACGGGTGGTGCGATGGGCGCGGTTGCGGCGACGGGTGGTGCGATGGGCGCGGTTGCGGCGGGTGGTGCGATGGGCGCGGTTGCGGCGACGGGTGGTGCGATGGGCGCGACGACGGCTTCGTCGATGTGTCCCGATGCGAGCGCGGCCGATGGCGCGATCGAAGCGATCGCGGGTGGCGCGGGGGCTGCCGACGGGGCGATGTGCTGCGGGGCGTTCGCGAGCGATTCGAGTGCGATCGCAGCCGTGCGCATGAAATCGTGATGCGTTTCGGCCCAGAGCCGCTGCGTTGCAACGTGTGCCTCGCTCAGATTGCGGATCAGGTCGGCGACGGTTTGTTGACGCACGGAATCGTCCGAGGATGACATCGGTAATGGTGTCCTTTGCGCGATGGATGGTGCTGCGAGCGGTGGCACGGCGGCGGGTGCCGCCTCGGCGACGGTCGGGGTGGGCGCGGGAAGAGCGGGCGATGCCGCTGCGGGTGCCGCAGCCGCGGGTTTCGGGACGTCCGTGGTGCCGGGGCGGGGCGGATACGGCTTGCCGAGGTTCGCCCCGTCGATCGCGACGGTCGCGCGCGAATGTTGCACGGGCGCGGTCGGTTCGGCGTCGTAGCCGTCCCAGAGCGCACGCGTGTCGACGGGAAACCCCGCGACGGCGAGCGCGCCGAGCGCGGTCCAAAACGGTGCGAGCCCGGCGTTTTTGCGATCGAGTGCAAATGCGGCATGCTCGCGATCGCCGAGGATCTTGCCGACGAGCCCGGTGAGCGTACTGCCGGGACCGACTTCGACGAAGACGCGAACGCCCGCCGCGTAGAGCGTTTCGATTTGCTCGGTGAAGCGGACCGGCTGCGCAAGCTGCCCCGCGAGGAGCCCGCGTGCCGCGTCGGCTTCGGCCGGATACGCGGCTGCGGTGGTCGTCGCGATGACGGGAAGGTGCGGCGCGGTAAACGGGCTCGCCGCAACGGTTGCGGCAAACGCCGGGACGGCTGGCGCCACGATCGCGGAATGGAACGCGGTTGCGACATCGAGCGGCCGCGTCGAAACGCCCGCTTCCGCACACGCGACGGCGAGCCGCGCGATCGCCGCAGTCGTGCCCGCCGCGACCGTCTGCTCGGGGGCGTTGTAGTTCGCGATCGTCGCATCGCTCGCGCAGTCGGCGAGCATCGCCTCGACGCGAGCGGCGTCCGCGAAGATCGCGAGCATCGTTCCCTCGGTCACGGAAGCGGCCTGCGCCATGACCTCGCCGCGGCGGCGCGAGAGCATGCGGAACGCGGCTTCGTCGAGCGCGCCCGCCGCATGGAGCGCCGTTAGTTCGCCGTAACTATGGCCCGCAACGGCATCCGGCCGAAGGCCGGTCGTTCCCAGCACGCGGAACGCCGCGAGGCTCGCGATGCCGATCGCCGGCTGTGCGACATCGGTTGCGCGGAGGGCATCGACCTGCGCGCTTCGCGTCGCGTCGTCGAAGGGGGTGGGCGGGAAGACCCGCCGCGCGAGCGCGGAGTAGGTTGCGTGGCCGTCGCTCGCCGCGGCATCCCAGGCGGCGGACGCGCTTGCGAATGCCGTCGCGAGCGCGAGGCCCATGCCGGGATATTGGCTCCCCTGGCCCGGGAAGAGATAGGCGAGCTTGCCGGGAGCGCTCGTGCCGAGCGCATAGGTCGCGCCGCGCGGTGTCGTAAACGGCACGTCGGGGTTCGCGGTAAGCATCGCGACGACGTGCAGCGCCTGCTCGCGCAAATCTGCGGCATCGCGGGCGACGAGCGCGAGACGCGCGGGTGCGCCCGCCGCGAACGCCGCCTGCGTGGCGCGCGCCGCGTGGATGAAATCGCGCGTGCCATCCGCGAGCGTCGCGATCGGAAGAAGCGCTTCGATGAGTTCCTGTGGCGTTTGCGCGCCGAGCAGAAAGAGTTCGCTATCGAGGCTACGGATGCGCGGCGGGCGGTTCGGCCCCGCGTATTCCTCGAGCGTCACGTGGAAGTTGCTGCCGCCGAAACCGAACGAGCTCAGGCTCGCGCGGCGCGGATGGGCGTCGCCGCGGACCCACGGGCGCAAGCTTGTGTTGAGATAGAACGGGCTCTCCTCGATCGCGAGCGCCGGGTTCGGCCGCGTGACGTTGATCGTCGGCGGATACACTTTGTGGTGTAGCGCCATGACGGTCTTGTAGAGCGAAGCGGAACCGGCCGCGGCTTTCGTGTGGCCGATCTGCGATTTCACGGACCCGAGCGCGCACCACGCCGTGTCGGCGCGACCGCTCGCCCCGAAGACCTCGCGCAAGCCGCCGAATTCTGCGGCATCGCCCGCGACCGTCCCGGTGCCGTGCGCTTCGACGAGCTCGACCGTCTCCGGGCCGTAGCCGGCGGCGGCGTACGCGCGGCCGAGCGCGAGCGCTTGGCCCTCGGCGCGCGGCGCGTACACGCTTTTCGCCCGGCCATCCGAGGAGGTGCCGACGCCGCGGATCACCGCATAGATCGGGTCGCCGTCGCGCTCGGCGTCGGCGAGCCGTCGGAGGGCGAACATCCCGATGCCTTCGCCCATCAGCGTGCCATCGGCGCCCTCGCTAAACGGCCGGCACACGCCCGAGGCCGACATCGCGGGCGTCTTCGAGAAATTCACGTACATCAGGATGTCGTTGAGCGCGTCGACGCCGCCCGTGAGGACGAGGTCGGCCGATCCGAGCGCCAGTTCGTCGACCGCCATGCGTAACGCCGCGAGGGCGCTCGCGCAGGCGGCATCCGTGGTGCAGTTCGTGCCGCCGAGGTCGAAGCGGTTCGCGATCCGCCCGGCAACGACGTTCGGGAGCATGCCGGGGAACGTGTTCTCCGTCCAGGGGGCGTACATCGCTCCGACGCGGTCGCAGATCGCCGTGACGTCGGCCTCCGCCATCCCCGCTTCGCGCAGCGCCTTCGCCCAAAGTGGCCGCTGCAGAAAGCCCGCCATCGAAACGACGGCCTCGGTTGCGCCCGCGACGCCGAGGATGACGCTCGTTCGCCCGCGATCGAGCCGCTCGAGACCCGGGCCGCAGGCATCCTCGAACGCGCGGCGCGCGACGACGAGCGCGAGCAGCTGCTCCGTATCGACGGTCGGGATGTTCGCGGGCGTCACGCCGTAGGCGAGCGGATCGAACGCGAGCGGGCTCAGGAACGCGCCGCGATCGGTATACGTTTTCCCGGGCGCGGCGGGGTTGGGATCGTAATAGTCTTCGAGCAGCCAGTGCGAGGGCGGCACCGGGCCGACGAGGTTGCGGCCCGCGAGGATGTTGCGCCAGAAGCCGTCGGGTTCGCTCGAACCGGGGAAGTGTGCGGCGACGCCGACGATCGCGATCGGTACGGTCGTCATATTACGTCATACGCCGGGGCGGCAGGTTGAACGCGACGGCCGGCACGTCGACGCCGAACGAGCGCGCTTGCTGCGCGCGGGTGGCGACGGCGGCGCCTTCGAGGAGGTTCAGCGCGATCTCGACGACCGTGCGATCGCTCTCGGCGAGGAACGTGCCCGCCGCCCACGCGTTGAACGCGCCCATCGCGGGGCCGCACCAAATCTGATAATCGGTTTTGCGTTCCGCTTCGTCCGTAATCGGCCAGCGGCTGGAGAGGCCGAGGTACCACCGAAACACGAGCGCCATCTTGTGTTTGGCGTCGCGTTCGGCGCGCGCGAGCTCGGCCGGGTCGTTCGCGGCGAAGTGGCTCGCGGTTTCGGCCCACACCGCGTCGAGCGAAGCGTGGAAAATCGTTTGTTCGAGTTGCTCGCGCACCGCAGGCGGGATGGCGTAGAGCGAATCGTGGGTGCGGTAGAGTTCGTAGAGCTTGTTCGCGCGCATCGGAAAGAGCGAGCCGCGGCGGAGCACCTGGACCTTGACGCCGAGTTCGAACATGTCGGCGCACGCGGCCATCGTCGTATCGGCGATGCCGGCTTCTGCGAGCATCGCGCGGCCGCGAGCGCCGAGCCCCGATTCGATCGCGGCCTGATTGACGGAGCCCGTGACGACGTATGCGGCGCCCGTTGCGAACGCGGCGGCGATCGCTGCCGGGGTGCCGAGGCCGCCCGCGGCGCCGACGCGCACGGCGACTGGTTCGCCGTACGTCGGCGCGAGCTCGTCGCGCAGGATCATGAGCGTCGGGAGCAGGGTGGTGAGGGTACGGTTATCGGTGTGGCCGCCGGAATCGGCCTCGGCCGTGATGTCCTCGGCGAGTGGGATCGTCGCCGCGATCGCCGCTTCGTCGCGCGTGAGGTGCCCCGCGGAAACGAGGGCATCGAGCATCGCGGCGGGTGGCGGCGACATGAAGTGGCGCGCCGTTTCCGGACGTGAAATCTTCGCGAGCAAGCGCCCGGCGCGGATCGCTAACCCATCGGGGCCACGGCGCAAACCGGTACATGCGTACCGGACGACGTTCGGCGTGAGCCCGAGGAACGCCGACGCGGAAACGCGAGCGACGTTCTGTTCGAGGTAGAGGTCCACGAGCGCCGCTTCGAGCGCCGGATCGTTCGGCGAATGGATGAGGTTGATGCCGTAGCTCGCGTGGCGCGGATCGAGCTCCTTCGCGAAACGCGCGAGCGCGGTGCGCACGCGTTCTAGCGTTAGGCCCGCCGAGCCGAAGAACGCGAGGATGTCGTACCGCGCCGCGGCGATCACCATCGCCTCGCTCGTAATGCCGCGTGCCATCTCGCCAACGACATACGGAAACCGCGTGCCGTGCGCGGCGAGAAACGCACGATCTCCGAGCCACTCGGGAAAGAGCGGCGGTAACGTGCCGCGGAGTTCGAGCGCTTCCGCATCGTGGTCGCGTCGCGGCACGCCGATGCGATTCGCTACCGAATCGTATACGATCGGCAGCGGCTCGCGAATGGAAATCAGCCGCTCCATAAGGCTTTGGCCGTTCAGGATCGGCGATGCGGGGCGTTCGACGACGGTCAACGTGGTGCTCCGACGGGTGTACGAAGTGCCATCACCGCAAGGAACGTCGGTGTTCCTGGCTAGGGCATTTCATTCGCCAACGTTCACGGTTCGGCGGAACTCACTTGCATACAATCGGCTAAACGCCGGTGATTTCAGTAAAACGTTCGGTGCGCGGACGAGGCGACGGTGTCGCGCCGTTAGCCGCGGGTTACCGTCGCGAGCATGCCGGTGGTAAATGACCCGACCGTCTGCGTGTAGGAGCTAAAGCACCCGCCAAAGCCGAGCTGCGAGACGACGGTCACCGTGTAGGGCGTATTTACGGTGAGTGGCCCAACGAACGAAGCCGTAACGGTTGGAGCGCTGGTCGCAGAGCCCGCGACGACGGTGATGTTGCTCGCGACGATCGGCCCGCCGGATGAGCCGCTCGCCGGTATGAGGGTGACCGTCGTCGGCGTGGCACCGTTTTCCGTAAACGCGATCGCGCTTAACGCGGGCGAGACGCCGATGTCCCCATTCGCGGGCGACAAGAGCGCGATACTCGGGCTCGGGAGCGGGGCGGGAAGGCAGGTCGCGGTGGCCAGCGCGGGAGTCGTTGATTTCCAACCACGACGCGTTGCGGGTATTTCACGGGTTCGCAAAATTGAGCGCGACGGCTTGGCCGAGAGCGTCTCCAAATACCGCATAGCACGATCCCGCGCCCATCGTAGCGACAAACGCTCCGTCGCCCGCGACGCTCCCCGGCCCGGGCAATATGCTCGCGCACGAGCCTGCTGCGAGCAGCGTGAACGGTGCGCCATACACCGAGCCGACGAGCGTTTCCGTCACCGCGATCGGCATCGTCGCACCGTACGCAAGTCGATAGATGCCGAGCGCATCGCGCGGTACCGATCCGCTTGCGGTTAGAAACGTGCGCGGTGGTGAAAAGCCGATCGAGCTCGCGGCGCGCGCCTGCCCCGTATCGTCGCGAACGCCCAACGTACAGGCGCCGGCTTTGAAAAACGTGTTCGGCGCGGTGCCGACGGTAATCGCGCGTAACACGAACGTGCCGGGAATCGCTACGGGATCGAGCGTCGCGCAGTTGCCATACAGCGTCGCCGTATACGGCGCCGTTCCAGCGGCGACGACGATCGTTTGCGTGCCTGCGGTGAAATCGGTTGTGCTCGTAAGCGTTAGGACGGGGGAGGGTGTTGCGCCGAACCCCGGCGGCGCGCGCACGTACGCCGCTTGGGGAACGGCGCCTCCGCCCCCGCAGCCGACGAGCGCGACCAGAAACAACGCCATCACGGATCGTGTCATCCCGAAACCTCCACGCGGCTTGGGTGCCCGAAACGGTACGGCACCCTCGCGTGGATATGACGTAATTATGTCATTCTATCCTGCTTGTGGCGGGCGCGGGCATTACTTCGTGATGAGTCGCTCCACGCCGTCCCAACGGAGCTCGCGGGTATCGATGAGGTGCTCGTTGCAGCGCTCGGCATAGTAGTGCGCGGGGCCGTCTCCGCCGTGCGCTTCCACGATCGCGGCGAAGCCCGCGCGTGCCGAACCGAAGTCGCCGCTGCGGTAGCTCGCAAGCGCCCGCGCGAAAGCGTCACGCGTTGCGATCTTGTGCGCCACGAGATCCGGTTCTTCGGCATCGAAGATTTCGAACACCGCGACTTCTTGCTGCTTCCCGATCACGCCGAGCGAACCGAGCGGACGGATGTGATACTCCTCGTGGTCCTTGAGGCGATCGAGCGTGGCGGCGCTGACGATGAGCGGCGAGCGGAATTGTTTGGTGACGCCCTCGAGCCGCGATGCGAGGTTGACCGCATCGGAGATGACGGTCGTATCCATGCGCTCGTTTTCGCCGATGGTCCCGAGCATGAGGGCGCCCGTATGCAGGCCGACGCCCACTTTGATCGGCGTGTAGCCGGCGCGCTTACGGCCGCGGTTGTAGCGTTTTACTTCGTCGAGAAGCGCGATCGCCGCGCGCACGGCATCGTCCGCGGCGCGCGGAAAGAGCCCCATGACCCGCGATACGCCGAGGTGGGTGACGCGATAGTGCAGCGGCGTGTCGAGCGCCGGGGTGCCGCGCCGGTAATCGGCGTAGGGGTTTTGTAGCTCGACCGTGTCGCCGACGACGATTCCCGCGAGCCCCGCAGGCGACGTCGGGTCGATGCGCTCGATCCGCCAGTGGAGCGCGCCGCGCGCGAATTCGCGCGTCGGCGTGCCGGTGATTACCGACTGCACGGGCGCGACGAATTCGACGGTCGCGAGTAGCGTGAAAACCGCGATGACGACGCCCATGACGAACTGCCAGACGCGCTTGTTCATTCCGATGAGCCTGTTCGCCGGGGCTTGCGTCTTTCCGCGTGGGCGGGTCGCCCGCTCGTTAACGCCACGAGGAGCGATCCACCGCACGCTTGGGCCACCCCACCGATGTCGTATCGCGGCGTTTTTGTACCGCGTACCCTGGTGTCATGCGCACCGTAAAGGTGCGCTTCGCTGAACGATACTGTGGTGCCATGAATCGAGCACTTCGGCTGATTATCGGGGTGGCCGCGATTTTCGCGAGCGTCGCATGTGCGGCAACGCCGTCGGCGAGCGAAAAGCGGGAGTACGCCTGGATTCTCGCCCACGGCGGCTGCGATTGCGGCTCGGTCGCTTACCCGCTCAACAGCGCCGAACCGGCCTATTTTCCGGGAACGAGTATCGACGTATACGTGCAAAACGTCGTCGCTCGCTGCACGTCGCAGGAGCTCGTTCTCGTCGCGTTCGGTGATGGCGGTACCGATCTCGTTCGGGAAACGCGCTTGGCGCGGGCGCGTACCGTTTCGTTCCTGCGCCTACTGCAGGCGGTCCCGCATCGCCGGCTCGACACGTTGCTCATCGTCGGCCCGCGCGTCGCCCATCGCGCATCGGCGTTGATCATGTGCCCGAACGCGCCACTCCCGCCGCAAAGCACGTTCGCCTAGGGGGCGCCCGTGATCTCGTTCGCGCTTACGACATTCCGAACGAAGAAAAAACCTCGCCGAGGCGAGGTTTACGATTTGGTAGCCCCAACGGGATTCGAACCCGTGTTACCGCCGTGAGAGGGCAGCGTCCTAGGCCTCTAGACGATAGGGCCACGCTCCCGGTCATGGACTCGAACCACGATAGGCAGAGTCAGAGTCTGCAGTCCTACCATTAGACGAACCGGGATCGGTACTCGGCCTACGAGCACCGTGCGGTAGCATAGCATGAAATGGTGCTCCGTCAAATATCCGCGATTCGGATCGCGCGCGTCGCGGGCGAGTGTGCCTAGCCATCGGAAAGCAGGGGCAAAAGCGGATTCGCGGGTACGAGGTAGCCAGCCGTGCGTCTCGGTTGAGGCGCGTTCGTGCGGCGCTTTCGGCGGGGGGCTCAGGTTTACGTGCAAGCAGTGGTGTTGGTCGGCGGTGAGGGAACGCGGCTTCGTCCGCTAACGTACGAGACGCCGAAACCCATGGTTCCGATCATGAACGTTCCGTATTTGGAACGCGCCGTGATCCGCTTGCGCGACGCCGGCATCGACGACATCATCTTCCCGGCAGGCTATCTGCCCGAGGCGATTCGGAACCACTTCGGCGACGGCTCGCGGTTCGGCGTCAAGGTCACGTATGTGATCGAGGAAACGCCCCTGGGTACGGCGGGCGCGCTCAAGAACATCGCACGGCACATTACAGGCCGGTTCTTCGTACTCAATGGCGACGTGCTCACCAGCCTCGACTTGCGTGCGATGCTCGCCGCGCATGACGCGCATGGCGGAATCGGCACGCTGCATCTGATCCGCGTCGAAGATCCCTCGGCGTTCGGATGCGTCATGCACGACGCCGATGGCCGCGTCACTGCGTTCGTCGAGAAGCCCGCGCGCGAAGATGCGCCGACCGACGAAGTCAACGCCGGCACGTATCTTCTCGAACGCGAGGTCCTCGATCTCATCCCGAGCGGGCGGCCCGTCTCGATCGAGCGTGAGACGTTTCCGCTCGTCATTGGCGGAACGCGCCCGCTCTACGCTTACACGACCGACGATTACTGGATCGATCTCGGCAAGCCGGAAGCGTACGCCGCGGCGCATCGACATATTTTTTCGGGCTCGATGCCCCTGGCGATCGCCTTCGACGCCGACGGGATCGCCGGCCCGGGGGCGGCTGCCGTTCGGCCGAAGGTGCTCGGCCCGGCGTATATCGGCGCGGGGGTCTCGGTGGCGGAAGGTGGCGTCGTCGGGCCGAGCGCGACGCTCGGCGAAGGGTGCCACATCGGCGCGGGCGCCGTTGTCGAAGATGCCGTGCTCTGGGACGGTGTGAGCGTAGAAGCGGGCGCGATCGTGCGCGGCGCGATCGTCGCGAGCAACGTCACGATCGGGGCACGGGCGATCGTCATGCCGGGGGCGGTCATCGGTCACGGCGTGCGTATCGCGCCCGGTAGCATCGTCGCGGCCGAAGCGCGGATGCGCGCGCCGCAGGATACACCCGCGACCGTCTAGGCTATAAGCGAGCGGGCCAAAGGTTACGAGGAACCGTTCCTGGGTAGCAATGGACGAGACGCTTGCGCCGCCGGAGTGATGCGTCGTAGGCAGCTCGAGGTCGGCGTCCCGGAGGTCCCGTGCACCAGTTATCCCCGCCACGTACGCTTTTCTTGGGATCGTTTCCACCCCGAGAATGCGGCATTGCGACCTTTACGAAGGATGTCGTCGACGCATTCGATCGCGCATTCGATCGCAAGAGCGATGTGATCGCGATCGACGAGCCCGGCGGCGAAGGGCGGGCATACGGACCGGAAGTCGTCGCGCGCCTGATCCAAGACGATCGTTCATCGTACGCAGAAGTCGCGCGCTTCATCAACGCACATTCCGCGGAAGTGTTGTGCATCCAGCACGAATACGGCCTCTTCGGCGGTGAGGATGGCGCATGGTTTCTCGATCTGCTCGATCTCGTCGAGAAGCCGATTACGGTTTCGCTCCACACCGTGCTCCCGCACCCGACGGATCACTTTCTCGCGGTGACGCAAGCGATCTGCTGGAAGGCGTCGCGCATCATCGTACTGGCGGAAACGGCGCGCGTGATGCTCGATGGCGTTTACGATGCGGACCCGACGCGTATTGCGGTGATCCATCACGGCGTGCCGGACGTGCCGTTCGCGCCGACCGAGCCCGCGAAGGCGGCGCTCGGCCTTGCGGACCGACTCACGATTTCGACGTTCGGGCTGATCAGTCGGGGCAAGGGGCTCGAATACGCGATCGAAGCGATGCGCGCCGTCGCGCATCGCCATCCCGAAGCGCTCTATCTCATCCTCGGCGGTACGCATCCGAATATCCGGCGGCACGAGGGCGAATCGTATCGTGAATCGCTGCAGGCGATGGTTGCGGAATACGGCCTGGAACGCAAGGTGAAACTCATCGACCGATATTTAGAATTTTCGGAATTACTGCAGTATTTGCAGGCGAGCGATATCTATCTCACGCCATATCTCAATCCGGTACAAGTCGTGAGCGGTACGCTTGCGTATGCGATGGGCTGCGGCAGAGCGATCGTCTCGACGCCCTATCTTTATGCAAACGAGTTGCTCGCGCAGCAGCGCGGCTTCTTATGCGAATTCCGCGATGCGGCGTCGATCGCGGAGCACCTCGACGCGCTCTTGCAAGATGCAGCGTTACGCCACGCAACCGAACGGCGCGCATATCGCTTCGGGCGGCAAATGACATGGCCGCATGTCGCCGCGGATTACGGCCGCGCGTTTGCCGAAATCGTTCGCGGCGTGACAAGCGAGCCGCTCGGTGCGCTCGCCTAGGCCCGCAGCACGGCTGCCGGTGCTCGATCACTTGCGCACGCTGACGGATGACACGGGGATCGTGCAGCACGCAACGCACGACATCCCGAATCGCTCGACGGGCTATTGCACGGACGATGTCGCGCGGGCGTTTATGGTGAGCGTGCGCGCTTGCGCACATCCGAGTTTAGAACCGGAAGCACGACGCCTCGGTGCGATCTACCTCGCTTTTCTGCTCGATGCGCAACTCGCCGATGGTGGATTTCATAATTTCCTCGGGTACGATCGGCGCTGGCAAGACCTACGCGCGGGTGGCGACGGCTTCGGGCGTGCGGTTTGGGCGCTCGGGTTCGGCATGCGTCACGCTCGGCGCGATTCGTGGCGGCAACTTTGCGATCGCATGCTCGTCCGCGCGCTCGCGCAAGTACCACGCGCGGATTCCGTGCACGCACTTGCGTACGCGGGGCTCGGCCTCGCTTACGCGCTCGGGGCTCCGGGCGCTCACGCGCCGATGCAGGCGGGGGCTGCGCTCGTGCGACGGGAGCTAGAGCACGTCGCCGTGCAGCTGCTCGCGCGCTACGATGCTTCGGCCGCGCCGGATTGGCCGTGGCCCGAGCGGTGCATGACGTACGACAACGCGCGCCTGTGTGAGGCGTTCATCCGCATCGGTGTCGCACTCGACGACGAGCGTTTGCGCGGCGTCGGCCTCACGATGCTCGCGTTTTACGAGGGTATCGCGATCGAGGATGGCATCTTCGTGCCGATCGGCAACGTTGGGTGGTATCCGCGCGGCGGCGTTCGCTCGCGCCTCGGCCAGCAGCCGCTCGAAGCGGCAGCGGCCGTCGATGCCGGGTTGCTCGCGTTTTCGGTGACCGGCGAGCCGTATTTTCGGACGTTTGCGGAGGCGGGTCATGCTTGGTTCGGCGGGCGCAATACCGCAAACGCGCTCCTCGTAACGGACGGCGGCTGTCGCGATGGCATCGATGCGCATGGGCCGAGTACGAACATGGGCGCCGAGTCGACCCTCGCGTACCTCGCGAGCGCGCTCGCCCTCGCACCCGTCGCCGAAGCGAAACGCTCCATTAGCACATTACGATAGCATCTCGCAAGCGCCCGAGGCACAAAGACCTCGGTTGGCGAATATTCGCACGATGATTGTGGAAACGGAAGGGCTCAATGACGTCCAAAAGGCGGCAGTTGAGCAAACCGACGGCCCTTGCCTGATTTTTGCTGGCGCCGGTAGCGGAAAGACGCGCGTCTTGACCCACCGGATCGCCTACCTCCTTCAAGAGAAGAAGGTGATCCCGGATCGCATCCTTTGCGTGACGTTTACGAACAAGGCGGCGGGCGAGCTGAAATCCCGCCTGCAGCGCATGGTCGGTGACTCGGCAAAAGACCTCTGGACCGGCACGTTCCACGCGATGTGCGTGCGCATTTTGCGCCGTGACGGTAAGAAGATCGGCATCGCTCCGAACTTCGCGATCATGGACGATACGGATCAGCGCGCGATCATCCGCGACATCCTGCACGATCTGAACTATGACGAACGGCAGATCGCGCCGGGTGCGGCGCTCGCCGAGATCGGCCGCGCCAAGACGCAGCTGCTTTCGCCCGACGCGTACGAGACGCAGAACACGTCGTTCCTCGGCGAGCGGTATGCCGCCGTGTATCGCGAGTACGAGCGCCGTCTGCGCGAATCGAACGGGCTCGATTTCGACGACCTGATCGGTCGTACGATCGCGCTCCTCGACGAAGATGCCGATACGCGCACGCGGTACCAGAACAAGTTCCGGTACGTGCTCGTCGACGAGTATCAGGACGTCAACTACTCGCAGTACAAACTCGTTTCGCTGGTTGCAGAAGAACATAAGAACATCACGGTCGTCGGCGACGACGATCAGTCGATCTACTCGTGGCGCGGTAGCGACTACCGCATGATCTTGCGCTTCGAAGAAGATTTTCCGGGTGCGAAAGTCTTCAAGCTCGAGGAGAACTACCGCTCGACGCAAGCGATCCTCAAGATCGCAAACGAGCTCATCGGCCAAAACGAAACGCGCCAGCCGAAGACGCTCTTCACCTCGCGCACCGACGGCGAACCCGTCACGGTGTTCGCGGCGGAATCGGAACGTGCCGAAGCGCGGTACGCGATCGAGAAGATCAAGGAACTCGTCCGCGACGGTGCGGGCTACAAAGAATTCCTGATCCTCTATCGCACGAACGCGCAATCGCGCGTGTTCGAAGAGAGCTTCCTTGCCGAGGGAATCCCTTACCGCGTCATCGGCGGCGTCGGCTTCTACGCGCGCACCGAAGTCAAAGACATGCTCTCGTATCTGCGGTACATCGTGAACCCGTCGGATGCCGTTGCGTTCCGCCGGATCGTGAACGTTCCGCGGCGTTCGATCGGGCAGCAGACGCTCGCCTCGCTCGTCGATGCGGCGAACGCTTCGGGCACTTCGATCGGCCAAGCGATCTTCGATACGGCGCTCCTCAAGCGCGCCGTTCCGAAGAAACAGCGCGAACTCGAGCGCTTCGCGGAGCTCATCAAAGATCTGCGCGATCGCGCGGCCACGCTCTCGATCTCGGATCTCCTCGTCGCCGTGATGGAAGAATCCGGTTACGTGCGCGAGCTCGAAGCGGACGAATCGATCGAAGGCAAGGGCCGCATGGAAAACATGCAAGAGCTCATCGGCGTCGCGCGTGAATACGAAGCGCGCGAAGACGCGGGTTCGCTCGAAGATTTCCTTGCGAACATCGCCCTCATTTCCGACGTGGATCAGCTCGACCCGGAAGCATCGTTCGTCACGCTGATGACGATGCACGCGGCGAAGGGCCTCGAGTTCCCCCACGTGTTCCTCACCGGCCTCGAAGAAGGCGTGTTCCCCCACGCGCGCGCCGCCACGGATATGACGGAACTCGAAGAGGAACGCCGTCTCGCCTACGTCGGCGTCACGCGTGCGATGGAACGCCTGTTCCTTTCGTACGCGATGCGTCGCACGCTCTTCGGGAACACGTTCTCGCATCCGAAGTCGCGCTTCTTGGACGAGATGCCTTCGCTCGAAGTCCTCAATACGGGCGTCATGCCGATGCCGCGGCCGAGCGGCGGGCGCTGGCGCGAAGTCTCGATCCACGAAAACGCCGGCGCGGGCGTTGGGCTTAACTTGGAAGCGGGCGATAAGGTCCGCCATCCCAAGTGGGGCGAAGGCATCGTCGTCACGGCCGCAGGCGCGGGCAACGACGGCTTGCTGACGATCAACTTCCCGAACGTCGGGCAAAAGATGGTCATGCTCAAGTACGCGCCGCTCGAACGCGTCGGTTAACTAAAACCGAGATCGTGAGCTTCCTGCGCGTCGGCGTTGCCGGCGCACTCGGACGGCTGGGCCGGGTAGCGTGTGCGGCGATCGCCACGCAACCCGACCTCCGGCTCGTCGCCGGCTTCGCGCGCTCCAATACCGGCGAGCGCGTGGCCGCGCACGTGCCGGATGCTCCGGCTGATGCGCTTCTCTACGACGACCTCTCCGCATTCTTCGATGTGGGGATGGACGTCGTCATCGACGTGACGACGTATCCCGCAACGCTCGACGTCGTACGTGGGGCGGCGGACAGCGGCGTCGCGCCGGTGATCGGGGCGACAGGGCTTTCCGAGGAAGAGATCGTCTCGCTCACGCAAAGGTGCGAGCGCGCGCGCGTCGGCGCGCTGCTCGTACCGAACTTCGCACTCGGTGCGGTCCTCATGATGCGCTTCGCCGAGGAAGCCGCGCGCTATTTCCCGCATGCAGAAATTATCGAATTGCATCACGACAAGAAAAAAGACGCCCCGAGCGGCACCGCCAAGCTCACGGCGCGCGCGATGCGCGGCGCGAACGGCGGTGCCGAAGTGCCGATCCATTCGGTGCGGCTCCCGGGCCTCGTCGCACATCAGGCAGTGATCTTTGGCGGCGCGGGCGAGACGCTCACGATCCGGCACGATTCGCTCGCCCGCGAATCGTTTGCGGCGGGCATCGTCCTTGCGGTTCGGCGCGTTCGCGCGCTCGAAACGCTTGCAGTCGGGCTCGATGCCGTACTGTTCGCCGACGCGGCGGTGGCTTCGTGAAGCTCGGGCTCGTCGGCGCCACCGGCGTCGTCGGTGGCACGATCCTCCGCGTTCTCGAAGAACGTTCGCTGCCGATCGAAACGCTGTTCGCGTATGCATCGCGCGACCGTAGCGAAACGATCCGTTTCCAGAACGTCGATGTCCCGATCTTTGCGGCGACGGCCGAGCGGCTCGCTGCGGACGCACCCGACGTCGTACTCTTCGCATCGAGCGACGATGCGAGCGCCGAACTCGCCGAAGCCATCGCCGCGCGCGGTGCGTATGTCGTGGACAACGCGGCGACGTTCCGGCTCGATCCGCTCGCGCCGCTCGTGGTGCCCGAGATCAACGCGCACGCGATCGAAGCGCACCACCGCATCTTCCCCGTCGCAAACTGCACCGCGATCGTGCTGTGCATGGGCATCGCGCCGATCGCGCGCGTCGCGGGCTTGCGCTCGGTGCGCCTCGCTTCGTATCAGGCCGTGAGCGGCGCGGGCCGTGCCGGGCTCGAAGCGCTCGCGGCGGAAGAAGCGGCCTTTGCAAGCGGCGCGCCCGCACCCGAAGCATCGACGTTCGCCGCACCGATCGCGCGTAACGTCGTGCCGCAAATCGGCTCGTGGAACGGGCTCGGCGGCGAAGACACGGGCGAAGAACGCAAGGTCGTTGCGGAAACGCGGAAGATCCTCGGGCTTCCTACGCTGCGGATGGCGGCGACCACGGTACGCGTTCCGGTGCGCACGGCGCATAGCGAGGTCGCGTTCGTCGAAACGCTGCGTCCGACGTCGCGCGAAGAGCTCGCGGCCGCGTTCGCCGTCGCGCCGGGGGTGGTGTATCACGCCGATGGTATCGTGACGCCGCGCGAGGTCGAGGGCAGCGATCTCGTGCACGTCGCGCGCCTGCGTCCGGAACCCGATTCCGACGGCACGTTTTTCCAGCTTTGGATCGTCGGGGATCAGTTGCGCAAGGGCGCCGCAACGAACGGCGTGCAGATCGTGGAAACACTCCTCACCCGGGGAGCGCTCGCGTGAAGACGATCGTCCAGAAATTCGGCGGCAGCTCGCTTTCCACGCCGGAGTTACGCGAGATCGCCGCATCGCGCGTCCTCGAATCGCGCGCGCGTGGGATGGCTCCCGTCGTCGTGTGCTCGGCGCTCGGGCGCATGCCCGATCCGTACGCCACGGACTCGCTCGCGCAACTGCTCGGCCCAACGCGCGGCGGCCCGAATCGCGATCTGTTGCTCGCGTGCGGCGAGCTCATCGGTTGTGCCGTATTTGCGGAATTACTGTGTTCGTGGGGCGCGCCCGCGCAAGCGATGACCGGCGCGCAAGCCGGCTTCCGTACCGATCGCTCGTTCGGTGAAGCGAAGATTCTCGAAGTCGATGCGTCGCACGTACTCGGGCTCGTGGAGCGCGGGATCATCCCCGTGATCGCGGGCTTTCAGGGTGCGACCGAATACGGGGAGACGACGACGCTCGGCCGCGGCGGCAGCGATCTTACCGCGATAGCGATCGGCGAAGCGCTCGGGAGCGAAGCCGTCGATATCTACACGGACGTGAGCGGCGTGATGACGGGCGATCCGCGCCGGATCGCGGGCGTTTCGACGATCGATCGCGTGAATTACGCCGAGATGACCGAGCTTGCGGGCAGCGGCGCGAAAGTGATGCACCACCGTGCGGCCGATCTCGCGCGCATGGGTTCGACACCGTACATGATTAAGGGCCTGCGCTCGAATCGTGGGACGACGATCGACGATGGCACCGCGGTCGACCGCGTGCATCCGGTGAGCGGCCTCGCATCGTTTGCGGGCGTGACGTTCTGCCGCATCATCCAGGGCGAAGCGGACGAAGGGCGTTCGGCAATCGATCTCGCGATCTTCGAGCAACTCGCCGAGCGCGATATCTCGATCGACATGATCAACGTGAACAACGCGGGCGTGTTTTTCATCTGCGATAGCGAACGCCTCGACGACGTTCGGCACGAATTGCGCTCGCTCAACATCGCGCTGCGCGCGCGCGGCCACTGCGCGAAGATTTCGATCGTCGGCGAGGGTATGCGTGGAACCTCGGGCGTGATGTATCGCGTGGTTCGCGCGATCACCGAAGCGAACATCGAGATCATCCACTCGACGGACAGCAACATCACGATCTCTCTCTTGGTACCCGAAGACGACGCGATCCGCGCCGAACAGGCGATCCACGATGCGTTCCGGCTCGGCCGGGAGGTGCAGTTATGAATCCGATCGGCCCGCTTCTCACCGCCATGATCACCCCGATGCGCGATTCGGGGGCCGTCGATTACGACGAAGCCGTCCGCGTCGCGCAGTTTCTCGTCGAGCGTGGGTGCGACGGCGTCGTCGTCTCCGGCACGACCGGCGAATCGCCCGCCCTCGAAGACGAAGAGAAGCTCGAACTCTTTCGCCGGATCAAGCTCGCGCTCGGCCCGGCGACGGTCGTTGCGGGCACGGGCGGAAACAACACGCGCCATTCGGTCGAGCTCACGCAGCGTGCGATCGACTGCGGCGTCGATGCGATCCTCGCCGTGGTTCCGTATTACAACAAGCCGACGCAAGACGGGATGCTGCGCCATTTTGGTGCGATCGCCGAGGCGTCGAGCGTGCCCGTCATCGTGTACAACATCCCCGGACGCACGGGCGCGAACATGCTGCCGGCAACGCTGTTGCAGCTCGCACGCGACCACGCGACGATCGGCGGCGTAAAAGAGTCGAGCGGCGATCTCGCGCAGATGACGGCGATCCTGCGCGATCGGCCCGCGGGCTTCCGTTTTTGGGTCGGCGACGATTACCTCTACCTGCCGTCGCTTGCCGTCGGCGGCGATGGTTTGATTTCGGTCGCCGCGCACATCGCGGCGCCGCGCTTGAAGCAGATGCGCGACGCGTTCATCGCGGGCGATACGGCAACTGCGGCCGCGATCCATCGCGAGCTCGGGCCGCTCGTCGCGCTGCTCTTTGCGACGACGAATCCGATCCCGGTGAAGTGGGCGATGCACGAATTCGGCTTTGCGGCCGGCCCGTGCCGCTCGCCGCTCGGCGCGATGCCGCCGGAGCTCGCCGAGCGACTGCGCGCGCTCGTCACCCCGTATCTTCCAGCCGCGCTTCCGCACGAAGCGCTCGCGACGTGATGGCGTCGTTATCGATCCTCGGCTGCCGCATCGACGCCGTCGATCGCGCCGAGGCGCTCGCGCGCGTGGTTGCGCTCGCACACGGCTCGCATCCGTCGCTCGTCGTGACGCTCGGAACCGAGATGGTGATGCACGCGCATGGGGACGCCGCATTTCGGCGGCTCGTCAACGGTGCGGCGCTCTCGCTCTGCGACACGATCGGGCTCGTGCTCGCGGCGCGTTTGCAGGGCGTGCGTTTGCGCGAACGCGTGACGGGCGTCGAACTCGTCGAGGCGCTTGCCGGTGCATCGCGCGACCGCGATCTGCGCCTGTACTTTCTCGGCGCTGCGGGCGATACGGCGGAGCGCGCTGCGGCAGCGCTCGTCGCACGCCATCCGGGCGCGCGCATCGTTGGCACGCGGAACGGCTATTTTCGCGCCGATGAAATCGGCGAGATCGTCGCCGCGATCGCGGCAAGCGGCGCGAACGTCCTCTGTTGCGGCCTGGGTTCGCCGCGCCAAGAACGCTTTCTCGCCGAGCACCTCGCGGCATCGGGCTGCGGGGTTGGGATCGGCGTCGGAGGCTCCTTCGACGTCTTTGCCGGAAACGTCGAACGGGCGCCGCGTCTCGTGCAGCGTCTCGGTCTCGAATGGCTCTACCGTTTGGCGCGCGAACCGCGCCGGTGGCGCCGCCAACTCGCTCTCCCGCAGTTCGCCGTGCTGGCACTCGCCGAGCGTTTCGTTCCCTTCGTCGTTCGGAGTTCCAGATGAAAGCGATGCTTCTGGCAGGCGGCCTGAGCACACGGCTCTACCCGCTCACCAAAGAAGTTCCGAAGCCCCTCGTCCCGCTTGCGGGAGAACCGGTTTCGGCGCATCTGCTTCGGTATCTCGCCCACTTCGGGATCACCGAAGTCGGTATCAACGTCTTCTACCTCGCCGATAAGATCAAAGAAGCGCTCGGGGACGGCAGCCGCTACGGCGTACGGATCACGTACCTCGACGAAGATCGCCTGATGGGCAGCGCGGGCTCCGCGAAAGCGATGGAAGCGTTTCTCGGCGACGAGACGTTCGTGATCATCGGCTGCGACGACATCACCGATATGAACCTCGATGCCCTGATCGCCTTCCACCGCAAGCGCGGCGCGGAAGCGACGATCGGGCTCTACGAAGCACCGAAGGTCGATCAGTTCGGCGTCGTGTTGCTCGATAAAGAAGGCCGCATCACGGGCTTTCAAGAGAAACCCGCTCCGGGTGAAGAGCGCTCGCACCTCGTGAACACGGGCATCTACGTGTTCGAACCGTCGGTGCTCCAGCGTATCCCGGCGAACACGTTTTACGATTTCGGCAAACAGGTTTTTCCGGATATGCAAGCCGAGAACGCGCCGTTCTTCGGGCTTTTGATGCCCGGGGCGTATTGGTGCGACGTCGGGACGCCCGACGAATATCGCCGCGCGACGAACGACGTGCTCTCCGGAAAACTGCGCTTACCCGGCGTACGCGCGCGCGGCACGCCGCCCGATGCGAAGCTCGGACACGACGTGCATATCGAAGGCGATGTGCGCGTGAGTTCGGGCGCAGTACTCGGTGCGGGCGCGACGATCGTCGGCCCCTCGGTCGTCGGCGAAGGCGTGACGATCGGCGAGGGCGCGCGGGTCGAACGTTCGATCCTTTGGGACGGCGTACGCGTCGGGCCCGGAGCGCACGTGCGCGATGCGATCGTCGGCATCAATTTCACCGTCGACGCGGGCGAAACGCTCGACGGCGTCGTCGTCGCAAACGAGCCCGTCACCACCTAATCTTCGGTTGACGGAGCCGCGATCGTACGAGCCTCACGGAGCGCTTCGAGCTCGTGCAATCCCGCAACATCCTTCGGCCTTCCGGCGGCACGCTTGGTGCGAATGAGGCCGTCGATACTGAGAACGCGTACGGTATAGCCGTCGAGCGTCGCTACATCGGCAGCTTTGAGGACATTGGTGAAAGATCCAAGCCCGATGACCTCGCCGAGAAGATCGATGTCGCCGGCGGTCGTCGAGAGCGTGAGAATCTCTGTCGATAAGAGGGCCTGCGCATCGAATGAAAACGGTAACCCTACCGGAAACCCGCGCATGCGCGGAGCGAATGGTGCCAGAGCGATCGCGATGCGCATAGCGTTCTCGCGCGATCGCTCGTAGGCGATATCGAGATCGGCCGTCATATAAGCCGACCCTTGCATTTGCAATGCGACGCCCCCGATGACGACGATTCGTGCTTCCGCTTGCAAGAGCGCGAGCAGAAGATCGCGGAAATCAAGCACGTCGCAAGGTGCCGCGGATTTCTTCCGTCAGGCGCGCGAGGCGTTGTAAGCGCACGACGTTTTCGATGCGTTCTTCCGGCGTCATCATCGTGGCCTTGAGGATCAACGTGAGATCGATACCGTAATCCCGGGCGCGGGCGAGCGCCGAGCCGGGTTCTGGATTGAGAATGCGTTGACGCATCGCTTCGGTCACGGCTACGAGTGTATGGGCTGCGGCTAGCCCGCACAAGCCGTTGGCTTGCCCGTGCGTTGGTTCGTCGCGATGGAACGATGTGTTCTTACGATTGCTCGACGTGCTCTTTCCCGTTGCGTGCGATGGCTGTGGCGCGGCGGGCGTGGCGTTGTGCTGGCGGTGCTTGCCGGCCGAGCCGTTTCGCAGTACGGCGGGGCCGATCGCCGTGACGGCGCTCGGGCGGTATGAAGGCCGGATTCGCGAGGGGATCTTGCACCTCAAACGCGGCGAGCGGGCGTATCTCGACGCTTTTGCCGATGCGCTCCGCCAGTACGTCGATCGCGATTCGACGCTCGTCGGCATCCCGACGTCGCGTTCGCGGGCGCGGGCGCGCGGTTTCGATCAGGGACCCGAACTCGCGCGCCGGATCGCCGAGGCGGAAGGCGTGCCCCATGCCGCGGTGCTCGAACGAGTCGGCGGGCCGCAGCACGGCTTGCTCCGCGCGGCGCGCAAGGCGAACGCGCGCTATCGGGCGTTGCCCGGGCCGCTGCCGCGCACGGTCACGTTGGTCGACGACGTTTGCACGACGGGCGCGACCCTCGAAGCCGCCGCCGCCGCGCTCGCCGAGCGCGGGGTATGGGTGCGGGGTGCGCTCGTCGTAGCGCGAGCGGAAACCGTCGGCTCCCACGTGCGGTCAAAGGCGGTGCCGGTGCGATGAAAAATAGCGTAGTGCGGCAGTCGGCCCCGAAAGCGATTTGGAGCATATGAAAGCGATTTGGAACGGAACGGTCATCGCCGAGAGCGACACGACCGAAGTCGTCGAGAACAACCACTACTTCCCGGCAACCGCGATCCACATGCAATATTTCAAGCCGAGCGCCACGCACTCGGTTTGCCCGTGGAAGGGCACCGCTTCGTACTACACGCTCGACGTGAACGGCAAGACGAATCCGGATGCCGCGTGGTTCTATCCGCAGGCGAGCGACAAGGCGAAGAACATCGAGAACCATGTCGCCTTCTGGAAGGGCGTCGAGGTCAAGCCGTAGAGCCCGCCGACCTCCACCTGCTCGCGCACGCGGTCGCCCGCGGCACGCGCGGTTTGGGGAACACTTCGCCGAATCCGCCCGTCGGCGCGGTCATCGCGCGCGATGGGCGGATACTCGGCGAAGGCCATCACGAAATCGCGGGCGGTCCGCATGCGGAAGTGCATGCGCTCGCCGATGCCGCGCGGCGCGGTGAAGACGTACGCGGCGCGACGATCTACGTTTCGCTCGAACCGTGCGCGCACCACGGCCGCACGCCGCCGTGTGCCGATGCCGTGATCGCCGCCGGGATCGCCCGCGTCGTCATCGGGGCGGAAGATCCCAATCCGCGTACCGATCGGCGCGGCATCGCAGCACTACGCGCTGCGGGGATCGCGGTGGACGTCGTGCACGATGCGGCCGCGATGGCGTTGATCGATGCGTTCTCCGTGGCGATCCGCCACGTGCGCCCGTATGTCGTGCTGAAAATGGCGGCGTCGCTCGATGGCTATATCGCGAGCGAGCCCGGCGTGCAGACGTGGCTGACGGGCGACGAGTCGCGCGCGTTCGTGCATGGTCTTCGCGCGGTGTACGACGCCGTGATGGTCGGCGCGGGGACCGTGCGCGTCGACGACCCCGAGCTCACCGCTCGCCCGTTCGTCGCGCGCAACGTGCCCTATACGCGCGTCGTGGTTTGCGAATCCGATGCGATCCCGCTCGCGAGCCGCGTGCTGCATGCGCCCGCCGATCATCGCGAAGCATACGCGCAAACGATCGTGCTCGCGCCCGCCGCCGCGCGCGAACGTTTTCGCGAATGCGAAACGATCGCGAACGTCGTGTTTGCGGGCCCGGAGCATTTGCCGGCGGGGGCGAAGCCGCAGCTCGACCTCGCCGAGGCGCTCGATGCGCTCGGGCGGACCGGCATCCGCAGCGTGCTCTGCGAAGGCGGACCGACGCTTGCGGGCCGCTTACTCGCTGCTGGCCTCGTCGACCGCATCCACTGGCTCTACGCACCGCGTCTCATGCGTAGCGATACCGCGATCCCGATGCTTGCCAGCGGCGCGGTCGACGCCGCGCTTACCGATGTCGTCGTCCAACGTTTGGGTGCCGACGTGCACGTGACCGCGCGGATCGCGCGGTAGGGAGATTCGATGTTTAGTGGATTGATCGCGCATAGCGCCGTCGTATTCGATGTCGTGCGTGAAGGCGCTGGCGGTATTCGGCTCACCGTGCGTGCGCCCGAAGCGCTGGCCGAAGGCGTCGAGATCAAGGATTCGATCGCGATCAACGGGGTCTGTCTCACCGCGGTCGCACTCGGCACCGATACCGTCAGCTTCGATGTCGTTCCCGAGACGCTCGCGCGGACGGATTTCGCGACGTTAGCGCCCGGCGATCTGCTGAACTTGGAACTCTCGCTGCGCATGGGCGATCGGCTCGGGGGGCATCTCGTCTACGGGCACGTCGATGCAAACGCGGCGATCGTCGGGAAGGTAACCGAGGGCCAGGGGCATCGCATCACGATCGAACGCTCCGCCGGGATCGCGGCGATGATCGTCGAGAAGGGCTACATGGCCGTGGACGGCGTGAGCCTTACCGTGGCCTCGGTAACCGAAACGACGTTCGATATCGCGTTGATCCCCGAGACGTTCCGCCGCACCACGCTCGGCCCGAAGGCCACGGGCGCGCGCGTGAACCTCGAAGTCGATCCGGTCGCGCGATACGCCCTCGGCGCCGCGGAGCGATACGCCCCGCAGCGCTAGAGCTGGATCAGGTAGCCGCCCGGACCGAACGTGCCGCCGCTCGTGTAGGACGTTTGGATGCCGATGTTGCCGCTCGGTGCGGTCGTCGCGGCGTAGTACGCGATCGATCCGTAATACTGCTGGTATCCGAGGGTCGCGCCGATCGCGAGCGGGGTCGTCGTTACGAGCGACGGTCCCTTGAGCGTCGTTCGGTTCGCCACACCGAATTGGTCCGCGTACGTTGCGCGGAGATTGAGGCCCGGCATGACGTACGGCGGCGCGCCAAGGGGCGTGTTGGAAACCGCGAGCGTTACCGCGAAATCGCCGAAGAGCTGATCGGCGGGAACTTTGGTAACCTGCGCGAGTTCCGTGGCACCGGTTTGTCCGGAAGCGTACATCGCGCGTAAGTACGCATCGCCGCCGAAGCGGTCGTAAAGATAACGCTGGAACAGGTACGCGCCGCCGTAGCAGGCGCTGCATCCGCTTGCAACCGAGAGCCCCGGGTCGGCGCCGAAGAATCCGACGATCGAGACGTTTTGCGGAGCGCTGAGGTACGTCTTCGCGCGCGCCACGGCGTCGTATGCGTCGTTCGTTGTCGACGAGTACATCCGTGCAACCGCGAAGTCTTGCGAGAGCATCGAGAAGCCCTCGTTGATGTACGTCGCCTCGTTCGCGGTCCCGGGGAGGTCGATCGAGCGATTCACGAAGTTGATGAGATGCTGTAATTCGTGCGCGGTGCCGCGGACGAGGTCTTCACCGAGTTCGAACGATTGCGGATTCGTCGGGGTGTAGCCGACGAAGATGAACGGCGCCTCATTCGAATACGCGGGTGACGCGCTCGCGGCCGAGTTCGAGCAGTTGATCGCCGCTTGCGGAATGTAGTTCAGGGCGGTGAAATAGCCGCCGACGCTCGCGCCGAAGGCGCTCGTGTTCACGATCTCGATATTCGTGCGGCCGTCCGTCGGTGGGATGAAGGATGGTGCGCGGAGGCCCGTGATGGTGACGCCCGAAGCATCGCAAGCCTGATAGGAGCCGGCGATCCCCGGCGCGTTTGCCGCATATTCCGGCGCGCCGTAGTGCGCGGTATCCGAGGCGTATGCATTCTCGGCATCCGCGCCGATTGCGGCGATGGCGTCCGATGCAGCGGTCAGCGTCGTCAGCGTTTGGTCGATCCAGATATTCGTATGGGCCGTCTGCAGCGCGAAAACCGAGGGGACGGTCTTATACGTCGCCCCATTCGAGACGTAGATCGAACCCACGCTGCCGACGGCCGTCGGGAGGGAGCGGGTGCGCCGGAACGACGTCGTCGGCGCGCGTCCCGCGACGAGCGTCGCACGGATGCGCTGGACGACCGGCTCGAAATTGGGCTCGCTCAAGGGGAGGCCGTTCGCCGAAACCGTCGTTGCGGTAGACGGCGCGATCAACGCGTCCGCAGGCGAGCGGAACGCGCTTTGCGTTGTGGCGGCCGTACCCTCGGCGACGCTGAGCGTCCCCGCCGAATTCGTCGGCGTCATGTTGCGCGAATACGAAACGTACGTAGCGCTCGCGCCGGCATTTAAGGTTCCGTTGATAACGGTGGAATTTCCGGTCATCGCGGAGATCGACGGAGCGGTCGTTCCCGCGACGATCGGGACGGGTGTCGGTGTCGGCGCTATCGTTTGCACCGGGGTCGGAATCGAAAGCGGTGCCGAATAGATGCCGCCGCTTGCCGAGAGCGCGATGAACGTCGAAGTCGTTGCCGAGAAGTCGATACCCGCTCCGCCGACACCGGCGTAGGTACCGCTCGCGCACGTCGCGGCGCTCGGCGTAAACTGATAGACCGCGCTGCCGTTTACGGTATCGAGCGGAAATCCGAGTGCGAGAAAGATGCCGCCGGCAAGCGGCACGACGCGCGATGCGGCGCCGGGGCACGCGGTGTAGCTCGCCGATGACGAGGTCGCCGTCACGAGCGGCGATTCGTAAATCGCCCCCGTGGAAGTCGACGCATAAAAACGATCCGCCGCGGCGATGTGGGCTGCGGCGCCCGCAATTTGCTGATACGACGTGCCGGACGTACTTACGAGATAGAAAATGGGGCGGTCCGCGCCGGTTCCGCTCGCGAGAACGTACACCCGGCCTGCGGTGTCGAGGGTGATCTCGCTCGCCGATCCGCCGTACTGTTGGAACACGCCGTTCGAGTAGTGATAGATGCTGCCCGATGCGCCGATAACCCAGGGCGTGCTATCCGGGCCGAGTGCTAAGCGCGTTGCGAGACCGGGCAGATTCGTCCACGTGCCGTTGACGTAGTGGTAGATGTACTTTGCCGGGCCTGTGGGGCTCGTGGAGAGCACCCAGAGCGAGCCATCGGCTGCGATCGTGGCCTGCGAGGCGAGGCCCGAAAGCTGCGTGTACGTGAGCGTGCCCTTCGGCATCCGGCCGTGCGCGCTCGTGGCGAGCCACGTCGCGACGGGTTGGCCGGCGGTGCTCATCGGGACGGTCGGCGCCGTGCCGGGATTTTGTGCGGGCGGAAAAGTGCCGTTCATTTCGCGTGCGCCGGAAGCGAGCGTGCCGGCCGATTGCGGCACGGCCGTCGGAGGCGCGAGCGCGCTCTTCCCGGCGCCGGAGCATGCGGCGAGCGCCGCACAAAACATCGCGGCCCCGATGAAGCCGACCGAACGACGCGCAACGAAATTCCACATACGAAAGCACCCGCTGAATTCGAGTTTACCGGCTGCGTATTGCAAGCAGCCGCTCGGGCTCCCTTTTTACCCAACGGCTAGCGCATCTGTGGCCCGTCAAGGGCCTTCTGCGGGCCTCTCAAGAATCCGCACGACCACGGCGCGGCACGTTGCACGCGGTCCGAGGGTCTTTGAGGAAACGTATGGATTCTATCGAGTCGGCGATCGCCGACATCCGCGCGGGCAAGATGGTGATCGTTCTCGACGACGAGGATCGCGAAAACGAAGGCGATCTCGTCATGGCGGCGGCCAAGTGCACGCCGGAAGCGATCAACTTCATGCGCAAGGAAGCGGGCGGCCTGATCTGCGTTCCGCTCCTCGGCGAGCGCCTCGACGCATTGCAAATCCCGGCGATGGTGCCGAACAATACGGCTCCGCTCGGGACGGCGTTTTCCGTTTCCGTCGAAGCGCGCGGCCGCGTGACCACCGGTATCTCCGCGCACGATCGCTCGGCTACCGTGCTCGCGCTGCTCGATGAGAGCCTGGGGCCCGCGGATTTCTTGCGTCCGGGGCATACGTTTCCACTGCGCGCTCGCGACGGCGGCGTGCTCGTACGGGCGGGTCAAACCGAAGCGGCGGTCGATCTCGCGCGCCTCGCCGGGCTCGCACCCGCGGGCGTGATCGTCGAGATCATGGACGAGGACGGCACCATGATGCGCCTCGATAACCTCGAGAAATTCGCCGCGAAGCACGACCTTCGGCTGATAACGGTCAAGGATTTGATCGCCTATCGGCTGCGGCACGAAAAACTCGTCGAGCAAATCGCGGCCTTCGATCTGCCGACGACGTACGGTCTCTTTCGCGGCGTGGCATACGAATCGAAGACCGATGCTATGGCGCACGTCGCGATGGTCATGGGCGAGGTCGGCGACGGAACGAACATCCTCGTCCGCGTGCATAGCGAATGCCTGACGGGCGACGCGCTGCATTCGATTCGCTGCGACTGCGCGGCGCAGCGCGATGCGGCGCTCGCGATGATCGCCGAAGAAGGGCGCGGCGTCCTTCTCTATTTGCATCAAGAAGGAAGGGGCATCGGGCTTGCAAACAAGCTGCGCGCCTATGCGCTGCAAGACGCGGGCGCCGATACGGTCGAGGCGAACCTCGCGCTCGGGCTGCCCGTCGATAAGCGCGACTATGGAATCGGTTCGCAAATCCTCGCGGATTTGGGCGTGCGCTCGATGCGACTCATGACGAACAACCCGCGCAAGATCGCGGGCATCGAGGGCTACGGCCTTACGATCGTGGAGCGCGTACCGATCAAAACCTCGCCGACACCGTATAATACGTTTTACATGGAAACCAAACGCGACAAGCTCGGCCACTTTTTCGACACGCCCGCGGCTAGTGCGCCCGTGGTGAAGGCATGAAGCCGGTAACCACCCCGACCGCTGCGCTTCCCGATGCGACGGGAAAGAAAGTTGCGATCGTCAGCGCGCGTTTCTACGAAACGCTTGCCGATCAACTCGAAGACGGTGCGCGGCGCGCGATCCGCGCATGCGGCGTGGCCGATTCCAATATCGTGCACATTACCGTGCCGGGTTGCTTCGAACTGCCGCTGGCGGCGCGGCGGGCGATCGAACTCGGCCGCGTCGACGCCGTGGTCGCGCTCGGGGTGGTCGTGCGCGGCGACACGCCGCATTTCGACTTCGTCGCGGGTGAATGCGCGCGCGGGATCATGACGGTGCAACTCGCGACGGGCGTGCCGATCGGGTTCGGCGTGTTGACGACCAACACGATGGAGCAAGCGGAAGAACGTGCCGATCCCGCACGTATGGACAAAGGCTTCGAAGCGGCGATCGCCGCGCTCTCGATCGCGACGATCGACCTCGAACCCGCCGACCGCCGCGTGGGCTTCCGCGGCTAAGCGAATGGGCATCGACGTGTCGTCGCCCGTGGCCCGACGTCGCTTCTTTCTCGACCGCGCGTTGCGGAAACGAACGCGCGGTGCCGGGAGCGATCTCGCTACCCTCATGCTCCTGCCACGGAAATCGGTTGAGGAGTTCGGTGTGTCCGACGCGGTATTCGGCGACGTTCCCGTATGTCTGATCGGCGCGCTCGCCGCCGCCACATACGCCCCGGAGCGGATGACGCACGATATCGATTATTTTTGCGAAGCGGGAAATTATGACGCCGCATGCGCGAGCTTACGCGAGCGAGGCTTCGTCGAAGCCGGCAGCCTTCACTTCGCGAACGCGTCTCTCGGCTTATATGGCACGTCGTGGCGTTCTCGCACCGGAGCGATCTTGGATTTGCTGGCGAGCGCGCTCGATTGGGCTCGTGCCGCGTTCGCCGCGCCGGAAGTGCGGAACGCTCACGGAGCACGGGTGATGCCGCTAGCTTTTCTCGTGCTTATGAAGCTCGATTCCGCGCGAACGATCGATCAAGCCGATCTCGGGCGTATGCTCGGTCGATTGAACGAGCGCGAGGTCGAAGCGGTAGTGCAAATCGTCGAAACGCATTACGGCGATAGTTCTGCCGCGGAAGATATCCGGCAGTTCGCGCTGATCGGGCGATGGGAGTATGATTCCGGCGCGTCGGATCGCTGAACGCGCGGTAAGGTTGCGGCGTTCCGTCGAACGAGGAGCCTCGTGGATGCCGAATTTCGCGAGACCGTGTTTTGGGATGGGGATGCGCCCGCGTACGTCGATCAGCGTGCGTTGCCGCAGCGGGTCGAAGTCGTGCGCGCGGAATCGGTCGACGCGGTCGTCGCGGCGATAAAATCCCTAGCCGTGCGCGGCGCGCCCGCGATCGGGATTTTCGGCGCGTATGGCGTCGCGCTCGCACGCCGGCTGCGCGCGCACGACGATGCGGGCTTTCAAGCCGACGCCGCCCGGATTCGCGAAGCGCGGCCCACCGCCGTCAATCTGATGTGGGCCGTGGATCGGCTGCTCGCCTCCGCGGACGCGCCGCTTGCCGAGGCGCAACGCATCCACGAAGAACAGAAGACGATCGATCGCCTGATCGGCGAGGCTGCGGTCGAACTCTTTCCCGATTCGGGAAACGTGATGACGCACTGCAACACGGGGCCGCTCGCGACGGGCGGCGACGGTACGGCGCTGGGTACGTTCGTCGCGGCCGTACGCGCCGGGAAGAAGCTGCACGTCTTCGTGGACGAGACGCGGCCGCTCTTACAGGGCGCCCGCCTCACGATGTACGAGTTACGCGCGGCCGGGGTGCCCGCCACGTTGATCGTCGACTCGGCGGCCGCGATCGTCTTGCAACGCAAAGACGTGCGCGCGATCGTCGTCGGTGCCGATCGTATCGCGGCAAACGGCGATACCGCAAACAAGATCGGCACCTACGGGCTTGCGATCGCCGCGGCACATCACGGCGTGCCGTTCTACGTTGCCGCCCCGCGCTCCACATTCGATTTCACGCTTCGCTCGGGTGCGCAGATCCCGATCGAGCAACGCTCGCCCGACGAAGTCCGCGTTTCGCCCGAGGACGCCGTCTATAACCCGGCGTTCGACGTAACGCCCGGGCACCTCATCGCGGGTTTCATCACGGAATATGGGATCGCGCGCGCGCCCTACGACGAGTCGCTCGCCGATCTGGCATCGCGTCCTGCGTTTCTCGCCGCGCGCGCGTGAAGTTCTACGATTTCGTAACCAAGGCGCCGAAGGTCGGCACGCTCGCGATCGTCGAGGGGACCGAAGTCCTGCTCGCGCAGCGCGCGCTCGACGTGCTGATCGAGCGCCTGTTACCGGACGAGGGCACGCGCGGGCTCAATCTCGACGTATTCGGGCCGGAGATCGATGCGATGGCGAAGGTGGGCGATGCGGTCGCCGGGATGCCGTTTCTCGCCGAGCGTCGCGTGACGATTTTCCGGAACGCGCAGGCGCTTCGCGCGCAGCCGCGGCGCGATCTTTGGGCGGTGGCGCAGACCGTCCCGGCGGGCAATACCCTCATCATCGAAGACCTCTTCCCGCCCGCGAAAAAGACGAAGCCCGAACCCTTCGGCCAGCTTGCCGGGCGCACGGCGTTGCGAATCGATACGACGGCGAATGCCGAGACGCGCGAGCGCTTCGTCCAGGAAACGCTCGCGTCGCTCGGCGCGCAGGCCGAACCGCGCGCGGTTGCCGCGCTCGTGGAGAGCGAGGCGGACCTCGCCGCGGTGCGCAACGATCTCGAGAAGCTGGCGCTCGTCGATAAGGAAATCCGTTTCGCCGACCTCGCGCGCGAAAGCCTCACCATCGCCGATCCGAAGGCGTATCAGTATGCCAGCGCGCTCGTCGAGGGGCGGACCGCCGCCGCGCTCGCGATCGCGTTCGACCTCTTCGCAAACGACGGGCGCGGTGCGGCGGTCCCGCTCGCCAGCGCCTTAGCAACGGAAGCGGGGCTTCTTTGGGAGCTCGCGCGCCCGGGTGGCGGACCGCTCACCGGACGTAACGCCTGGCGGGAGCGGGTCTTGCGCCCGATCGCCGCACGGGTCGGCGAGCGCCGCGCGCGCGCCGCATACGAAGCCGCCGTGCGTGGCTTCGAAGCCGCCGTCACGGGCCGCATCGACGATCCGCGCGGCCTGATCGAAGTCCTCACGGCGGACGTCGGCGGGCGCATCTTTCGCGGGGGTACCGGCCGCCGGTAGGGCCGGTACGCACGGAGGATAAGCCGGAGAACGAACCTAAAAACCCACCGTCAAGGCGCGGGACATTGCAAGATGTCTTGCGTCGTCGCTTGTCACATGCGGAACTACTCAAGGAGTTCTCCTTCATGCGCACTTTATTTACGAAGCTGAGTGCGTTGGCTGTCGTTACACTACTCGTTACGGGCTGCACCGGGTCTAATGGGACAGCAGTTCCGATCGCGAATGGTGCTCTCGGCTCCGGCGGTCAGCCAGGTAATCCCCTCCCCGGAACCACGAATCCGGTCGGCACGGGTGGCCTCGGCACCCCGCAGGCCAACACGATCGCTCCGGTCTCGCTCGATAACGGCCCGCTGGTCGTCGCGGGCGATTCGGCAACCGGTGGCAAGGCCTCCGGCTTCTTCGGCGCATCGACCTTCGCAGGCGACGTTGCCGGTCCGGAATCCCTCCCTACGGTCGATGCCGGCACGCCGGCGCGCCCGACGAACACGCCGTCAAGCGGTTCGCATACGATCGTCTTCACGACGCCGACCGCGTCGCAAGTCATCGTGCGCGACACGCTCAACGCAGCGCCTCCGTTGTTCTACAACTACGGTGCCTCCGTCGGCATCCTGAACCTGATCGGCTACGGCACGCTCAACGTGCACGCGGCCCTCGCCACGAGCGCCGGTGCGGCCGCGCCGGCCGGTACCACGATCTCGGCCGAAATCGTCGGCGGAGCCGGTACGACGGCGTATGACATCCGCGTCCCCTGCACGGGCACGATTCCGGTCAGCATCACGGCTGCGGCATCGCTGCTCACCTGCGCCCTTCCGGCGTATGGCACCCTGCAGACCACGGCAACCGGCGGATTCGTCCTCCCGGGCACCGCGAACGTCCAAATCCCGACCGCCGCTCCGTTCCCGAACGCGGTTTCGCCTTCGGCCGTCGGCAACTACGTCCCGAACGCGGGCTATGCGCTCTACTTCGTCGTGAACTTCCCCACCGGCAGCTTTGCCACGGGAACCGCGTCGTCGTATGCGCTCTCGCTCGACAACGTGTACGTCACCCAGTAGCGATCTCGTAACTCGGATTGGAAGGCGTCGGGCTTCGGCCCGGCGCCTTTCGTCATTCGTAGGCGCGGCTCTCGGGCGGCGCGAAGGCAGAATCTCCCAATGAATTCTCAGCTATATGCGTCGCCGTTTTCATGGCGCTATGGGCGCGAACAGGTGCGCGCACTCTTTTCCGAACACGAACGCCGCCGTCTCTGGCGCGCCGTTTGGTGTGCGCTTGCCGAGGCGCAGTCGCGCGTCGGGCTCGTTTCCGCGGAAGAACTCGCCGACTTGCGCGCGCACGCGAACGATATCGATCTCGATGCGGCTCTTACGATCGAGCATGAGATCGGTCACGATCTGATGGCCGAAATTCGCGTGTTCGCATCGCAGGCGAAGATCGGCGGCGGTAAGCTCCATCTCGGCGCGACCTCGATGGATATCGAAGACACGGTCGAGATCGTACGCATGCGCGATGCGCTGCAACAAATCCGCGCCGCGATCGGCGAGTTGCTCGAAGCGTTTCGCGAGCAGATCGAACGCTACGCCGACACCGTTTGCATGGGGCATACGCATCTGCAGCCGGCCGAGCCGACGACCGTCGGCTACCGGCTCTCCGTATACGCGCAAGATTTGCTCATCGACGATGAGGCGCTCGCATTCGTGCTCGAAGCGCTCACGGCGAAGGGAATCCGCGGCGCCGTCGGCACCTCGGCTTCGTACATGCGCCTCCTTGCGGGAACGGGCGTCACGCCCGCCGAGCAAGAGGCGGCGATCCTGGCTGCGTTCGGGTTGCGCGCGCGCGACGTGAGCACGCAGACCTATCCACGCAAACTCGATTACCTCGTCCTCACAACGCTCGCCGGTGTGGGCGCGTCGCTTTCGAAGTTCGCGGCCGATGTGCGCATCATGAGCTCGCCCGGTTTCGGCGAACTCTTCGAGCCGTTCGGTGCGAAGCAAGTCGGCAGCTCGGCGATGCCGTTCAAGCGCAATCCCGTGATGTCCGAACGCATCGATTCGCTCGCGCGCTTGCTGCCCGGATACGCCGATGTCGCATGGCAGAACGCCGCGACGAACTACCTGGAACGCACCCTGGACGACAGCGCGAACCGGCGAACCGTCTTACCGGAAGCCGTGCTCTGCACGGACGAAATCGTGCAGCTCGCGCTCAAGATCGTCCGCGGTATGCGCGTCGAGGAGCGCCGCATCACGGAAAATCTCCGCACGTATGGCCCGTTCTCCGGCAGCGAAGCCGTGATGATGGAGGCGGCGAAACGCGGCGCGGATCGTCAGGAATTGCACGAGGTGATCCGCGAACACGCGATGGGCGCGTGGACTGCCGTCGCCCGTGGCGAGACGAACCCGCTCGCACGGTTGCTAACGGATGACGAGCGCATCACACGCTTCGTCGATCCCGCGGAAGTACGCGAACAACTCGACCCAACCACGCACGTCGGCGATGCCGCCGACCGCGCGCGCCGCCTTGCGGCACGCATCGCCGACCGGAAGAAGGACGCCTAGGTGAACAAAGGCCTCGAAATCGCACGCGGTAAGACGAAGGTACTCTACGAGTATCCGGGCCAGCCGGACGTGCTCGTGGTCTCGCAGGGCGATGCGATTACCGCAGGCGATGGCGTGCGCCGCGATGTGATCGACGGCAAGGGCCGCATCGCTTCGAAGACGACGGCGCGCGTGTTCCGTTTGCTTAACCTGTGCGGCTTACCGACGCACTATTTGAGCGGCGGCGAAGACGACGACGACAACGAGATGCTCGTACGCCGCGCGCAGATGATCCCGATCGAAGTCGTCGTGCGCGGAGTTGCCGCGGGTTCGCTCGTGAAGCGCAAACCCGGCGTGCAAAAGGGCGCGTTGCTCGTGCCGCGCATGGTCGAATTTTTCCTGAAGGACGATGCGAACCACGATCCGCTAATCGAGCCCGAAGAGATCGCGGCACGCGGGATCGCGAACGCAAACGAGCTCGCGGCGATGGCGGAACTCGCGCGCCTCACGTTCGAAATTCTCGCGCACGCATGGCGCCGTCGCGATACGCTGCTCGTCGATCTGAAGCTCGAATTCGGCCGCCTCTCCTCGGGCGATGGCAAAGGCAACCTCATCATCGCCGATGTGATCGACAACGATTCGTGGCGTATCTGGCCCCAGGGCCGCGAAGATCTCATGCTCGACAAGCAGCGCTATCGTAATCTCGAAACCGTGACGCCCGAGGATCTCGCGCAGATCAAGGCTTCGTATGAGACGGTCGCCGAAGCGGTCGGTTCGTTCCCGCAGATGCGGCCCGGCATGATCGCCGTCATTAGCGACGGCACGCGCTACGCGGAGCATGCGAACGCCGTTATCCGGGCGATGGGGCAATACGGGTTGCCGACGGTTCGGCACGTCGTTTCCGTCGCGCGTACGCCCGGTTTCATCTTGCAGTTGCTCTCGCAACTCGACGCGACGTTCGCGCGCCTGATCCTCGTCGGTGTGGCCGGTGAGAAGAGCCAGTTACCGGAACTGCTCGATTACGCGACGGTCAATCCGGTGATGCGCTTTACCGCGGGCACGGACGACGCCGATGCGGTTGCAACGGCCTGTGCCAAGGCGTTTGCGCTCGAAGATACCGTCGTGTTCGGCCGTGTCTTACTCGTGCAGGCGAACGCGCGGAGCATCGTACTGCAAGCCGACGCGAACGCGCAGCAACCGCAGGCGGCGCAGTAGGTTGGCCGATACCGCCGGGCTCGGCCTCGCTCCCGATGCGCCGTTCGTCGTGCGCGGCCGCACGGATGAGGCGATCCGCGCCGACCTGAAGCGCTTCGGCATCGCGCTTTCGATCGCGGAATTGCGGCGTATCGCCGAAGGCTTGCAGCGCGATCCGACGATCGTCGAGGCATACGCGTTCGATGCGCAGTGGAGCGAGCATTGCTCGTATAAATCGTCGCGCCACTATTTGCGAAATTTGCCAACGACCGGGCCGACCGTGATCCAAGGCCCCGCGGAAGACGCGGGCGTGTTGCGCCTCGGCGAATTCGAAGGCGAGACGTACGGGATCGTGATCGCGCACGAATCGCATAACCATCCGTCGCAAGTCGTGCCCTTCGAAGGCGCGGCAACCGGGATCGGTGGCATCGTGCGCGACGTGCTGTGCATGGGTGCGCGTGTGATCGCCGTTGCCGATCCGCTGCGGTTCGGACGCCTCGACGATCCGCACGCGCGGTACGTCGCGCAGGGCGTCGTCGACGGCATCGCCGCGTACGGCAACGCGATCGGCGTTCCCAACATCGCGGGCGACGTCTATTTCGATGCAGACTTCGACGATAATTGCCTGGTCAACGTCGTCGCGCTCGGCCTGGTAAAAGCGAACGAAATCATCCACTCGTGCGCTCCGCCGAACGCCGAGGGATACGATATCGTGCTCGTCGGCAAAGCGACGGATCGTTCCGGATTCGGTGGGGCGGCGTTCTCGTCGCTCGTGCTCGACGAAGCGGATGCGGAGCAGAACAAGGGCGCGGTTCAAGTCCCCGATCCGTTCTTGAAAAACGTCATCATGCGCGCGAGCTACAAAGTATTCGACGTGGTGCGTGCCGAGGGAATCCCGGTCGGCTACAAAGATTTAGGCGCCGGCGGCATCGTCGGGTGCACGGCAGAACTTGCGGCAAGTGGAAACTTCGGTGCGATCGTCGATCTCGATCGCTGCCCGACCTCGCAAGACGATCTGCCAGCCGCGGTGATCGCGATCGGTGAGACGCAAGAGCGCCTTGCGTGGATCGTGCCGCCGTCGTTCACGCCCCGATTACTTGCGATCTATAACGACGAATTTTCGCTGCCGCTCGTCTCGCGCGGCGCATGTGCCGCGATCATCGGCACGGTAGTTGCGAAGCAGAACTATACCGCACGGTATAACGACCGCACCGTCATGGACGTGCCGCTCGATTTCTTCACGGGCGGCATTCGGTACGACCGTGCCGTCGAGATCGTGGCCGGGCCGCCGGACGGCACGCCGCCCGCGCAGCCGATCGCGATCGCTTCCGGTAACGATGCGCTCGCGCTGCTCGCGCAAGTGCTCGCGCATCGCGACGTGTGCTCGCGTCGCCCGATCTTCGAACGCTTCGATTCCGTGGTACGCGGGACGACCGCGATGCCCGCGGGCTTTGCCGATGCGGGCGTGATCGTGCCGATCGACGGCTCGCCGCTCGCCTGTGCGCTCGCGGTCGACGGCAATCCGCGCTACGGCCGCATCGATGCGAAACGTGCGGCGGAACTCGCGGTGATCGAAGCGATCCGCAACGTGTCGTGTGTCGGCGCAAACGCCGTCGGGCTCACGGATTGCTTGAATTTCGGGAATCCGGAAAATGCCGTGCACTTCGGTGCGTTTGCGGCCGCAGTCGACGGCCTCGCGCTCGCCGCCCGCGAGCTCGCCGTGCCGTACGTTTCCGGAAACGTGAGTTTGTACAACGAGAACAAGAGCGGGACGAGCGTGCCGCCGTCGCCGATCATCGCGTGCGTCGGTGCGATCGACGACATCGCGACGGCCGCGACGCATGCGTTCAAGGTCCCGGGCCACGTGGTGTATCGGCTTGGGGCCGCGCAGACGACGTTCGGTGGTTCCGTGGTTGCCGATGTGCTCGGATTCCCGGGCGGCGCGCTGCCTGCGATCGACTACACGGCGATCCGCGCCGAGCTCGGCACGCTTGCGGCCGCATACGCGGCGGGGCTCGTGTTCGCCGCGCACGATATCTCCGATGGTGGGATGCTCGTCGCGCTCGCGGAGATGGCGTTTGCAACGTACGACGCCGACCGCGTGCTCGGGTTCGCGCTCGCGACCGACCTCACGCCCGGCGATCTCGCGGCATCGTTCTTCGCGGAAGCGGCGGGGACGCTCGTCGAAGTCGCGGATGGCGCCGCGTTCGCGGCACTCGCGGCGAGACACGGCGCGGCGGTCGATTTCGTTGGTACCGTCACGGAGCGATCGACGCTCGAATTGCACGACGGCGCTTCGGTCGAACTTGCGGAAGCCTACGAAACGTGGTCCGCACCGCTTCGCGATTTTTACGAGGTTGCATCATGAGTCCGCGCGTTGCGGTTCCCGTCTATCCCGGCACGAATAGCGAAGATGAAACGCTTCGCGCGATCCACGCCGTCGGGCTCGAAGGCACGCTCGTGCATTGGAGTGCGGGCGCGAGTGGGTTACGCGGGTTCGATGCCTACGTTCTGCCCGGAGGGTTTGCGTACGAAGATCGCGTGCGCGCGGGCGCGGTCGCCGCGCACGACCCGATGACGGATGCGATCGTGGAAGCGGCCGAAGCGGGTAAGTTCGTTCTCGGGATCTGCAACGGCGCGCAGATCTTACTCGAAACGGGCCTCGTGCCCGGTACGGGCGCGATCCGCCGGCCGACGGCGGCGTTCGCGCCGAACGGCCCGAGCGGGCGTTTCCGGTGCGTGCACGTGCACGTGAAATTGCAAGTTCCGACGAGCCGCTCGCCGCTCTTTGCGGGGCTCGGCGAAGGCGCCGTGATCCCGATGTGGGCCGCACACGGCGAAGGGCGCCTTGCCGCAACGGACGCGGAGCTCGCGCGGCTCGACGCCGATGGACTCGTTGCGTTTCGCTACAGCGATCGGCGCGGTGCCACATCCGATGCGGCGGTGCCGAACGCCTCGGCGCTCGGCTGCGCCGGGCTCATCAACGCGCGGGGGAACGTGCTCGCGATCATGCCGCATGCGGAGCGCGATGCCTGGACGTACATGCACCGCGACGGCGCCGCGCGTGCCGAAGCTCGCGGAGCATCGGCGGCGATGCTCGCGCCCTCGGGTGGCATCGCGCTCTTTCGCTCGCTCGCGCTCGCGCTCGGCGTGCGCGCATGATGCGCGTCTACGACGTCGCCCTAACGATCCCCGATAACGAAGCGTATACGGCGCTCACGGCATTGCGTCGCATGGGCGTGGACGTCGCGCGTGTGGAACGCGGCGACGTGTTCGTCGCAGATGTTGCGTTGGGCGATGCCGAGGCGCTCGACGCAACGTTTCGAACGCTGGAAACGCTTTTCAACCCGAACAAGCATCGGCTCGCGATCCGCGAAGCGGCGGGGCCGCTCCCTGGCGAAGTCTGGATCGCACCCCTGCGCGATCCCGAGCCGCCCACCGCAGGCGTGATCGTCGCCGGACGACGCCTTCCCGGAACCCGCGCGCTGCTGCGGCGGACGGTATGGCGGCTCTTCGATGCCCACGATCGTTTCGTGAGCGGTGAAACACTCGACGCCGCCGTCGCGGGCCTCCTCTGTAATCCGGCTTTTCAACTGGCCCTTCGGCCGTAAGGACTCTACCTCGTGTTAGCTACCGAAATGTTCACAAGCGAAGATGCAAGCAAGGTCGGCGATCTCTACACGATCGCGACGCTCGGCTCGCACTCGGCGCTCCAGATCCTCAAGGGTGCGCACGACGAAGGCTTCCCGACCCTCGCGATCGCGAACGCCGAAACCGAGCGCCTCTATCGCTCGTTCGCGTTCGTCGATGAAGTCATCAAGATCGAGAAGTACAGCGAATTCATGGCGCTCGTGCCGGAACTCGAACGCCGGAAGTGCATCGTGGTGCCGCACGGCTCGTTCGTCGCGTATCTCTCGCTCGACGACCACAAGAAGATGAGCATTCCGTATTTCGGCAATAAGAGCGTGCTCGATTGGGAAGCGAGCCGCGAGCTCCAACGCCAGTGGCTCACGCGCGCGGGGCTCAAAGTCCCGCGTCAGTTCCATACCGGAGCCGAGATCGATCGCCCCGTAATCGTCAAGCTCTACGGCGCGCAGGGCGGTAAGGGCTATATGTTCTTACGCGACGCTCAAGATTTCGAAACGCGCGCGAAAAAGCTCTTAAGCGATCAGCAATACATGCTGCAAGAGTACATCATCGGCGTGCCGCTCTACATACACTATTTCTATTCTTCGCTCACGGGCAAGCTCGAAATCATGTCGATGGATCGCCGTTATGAGACGAACGTCGATTCGCTCGGGCGCATCCCCTCGCGCGCGCAAGAAGGCATGGATATCGACCCAAGCTACGTCGTCGTCGGAAATTCGCCGCTTTCGCTGCGCGAATCGATGCTCGCCGAGGCGTACCGCATGGGCGAAGAAGTCGTGCGCGTGAGCCAGGAAATCTGTCCGCCGAAGGGGCTCTTCGGCGCGTTCTGCATCGAGACGATCATCACGCCCGACGCGCAGTTCTACATCATGGAGATTTCGGCGCGTATCGTTGCGGGTACGAACTTGTTCATCGATGGATCACCGTACTCGTATCTCAACTATAGCGAACCCATGTCCACCGGGCGCCGCATCGCGCGCGAGATCAAAAATGCCCTGCTCTCGAACTCGCTTGCGTCCGTTCTCGATGACTCGAGCGCGATCTAGCGCACTAGCGCTTGCGTGCGCGCTGGTGACGTGGCTTATGCCACAGCCGGCGCGCGCGGAGTATATCGTCGATCCCGCTGCGATCTACGCGCAGATGAAGGCGATCTACGATCAGGGTTCCGCGCACGGCTGGAAGTTCGGCGATCAGCTCGTGTACCAGGCGTACGTTTACGATGCCGGGCGCGCGTATGCGCTCCGCCACGCCGAACTGCCGACCAATCGCGAGATGCTCGATCTTACCGTCGATATCGCAACGTTGCTCAATTACGATCCGCTGATCAACGACGATGCGGCTTCGTGGTACGTGCGGAGCGCGTGCTACACGGTCTCGCTCGACGCCGCCGATCCGCGGCAGGCTGCGGCGAAGAAGCTTTGCGCGAAGCTCGATGCCGAACAGGCGAGCCCCGCGGTGCTCGCGCACGACGCGGTTGCCGACGCGCAGGCAAACGCGCATGTCTGGACCGGCGATCCCGACGCGCTCACCGGGCTCGTCATCGCCGATTTGCGCGCGTACCATCTCACGAAAGACGAACGCTACCGCAGTCTCGCGCTCGCGCACGCGGCGCAAAGCACGTTTCCGATCGTGAACTTGGGCGATCCCGAGGCGCGGGAAATCTACTCGATCGCCGCCGACACGGCCGCGGGCGAACTCGGCACGAACCCGAAGGATCGCGAGGTCGCGCGCACGTTTCTCTCGCACCGCGCGGCCGTGAAAGACCTCATCGTGATCGGCCGCGTGCGCGGCTACTCGGCCGAGCGGCGCCTCGTGATCACCGCACCGGCCGACGAATACTTCGGGCAGACGAAACTCTCGCCGATCGGCGTCGGCAACGAGACGATCCGTATCGGAAAATATCTCGATGCGGGCTGGGGCGATCGCATGACGGGCGATGGCGTGTATCTCGTCGATTCGATCGAGGACTGGCAGAAGCAGTATCCGCGCGACTACGCGCTGCCGCGCACGCTGTTCGCCGCGTACAACGTCGTGACGCGCATCGGTTCGCCCGAGGCGCGGGCCGCGGCCGATCGGATGCGGAATGTATTGCTCGTGCAATACAGTGAAAGTAAGGAAGCGCGCACGCTTCTCGGATTCGCTTCGTGACGGGCGACGCGCTGGATCGAACGCTTGCGGGCTATGACGCAAGCGCGCTGACGCTGTGTTCGATCGGCTCGCATTCCGCGCTCGAAGTCGCCTATGGCGCGCGCCAGCACGGCTTCCGTAATTTGATCATCACGGAACGTGGCCGCGAGCAGACCTATGCGAAGCACTATCTGCGCGCAGCGAGCGGCCCCGCGCGCGGTTGCGTGGATGCGACGCTCGAACTCGCGTCGTTCGCCGATATTCTCGATGATGCCGTGCAAGAGCGGTTGCTCGCCGAGAACGTCCTGTTCGTCGCGAACCGCTCGTTCGAAGTCTACTTGCGACAGCGCTATAAATACGAAGAGATCGAGCGCCGCATGCGCGTGCCGTTCCTCGGCAATCGCCTGCTGCTCAAGGCCGAAGAGCGCGACGTTGTCGAAAATCAGTACGCGATGTTGGAGCGCGCGGGCGTGCGGTATCCGCGCCAGTTCGCATCGCCCGCCGCGATCGATCGCCTCGTGATGGTGAAGGCGCCGCACGCAAGGATCTCGTTCGAGCGCGCGTTCTTTCTCGTGCGCACGCCCGAAGAATATGCCGCGCGCTCGGCGCAGCTGATCGCGCAGGGGATGGTTACCGAGGACGGTTTGCGTGGCGCGGTGATCGAGGAATACGCGATCGGCCCGAGCGTGAACTTGAATTTCTTCTGGTCGCCGATTTTGGGCGAACTCGAATTGATGGGCACGGATACCCGGCGTCAGACGAACCTGGAAGGCTTGCGCGGCTTGCCGTTCGCGCAGGCGCAGCAGCTGCAAGACGAGCCCGTGCGCATGGAAGAAGCCGGCCATATCGCGGCGACGCTGACGGAATCGATGTTGGAGAAGGCGTTCGCGATGGGCGAGCGCTTCGTGCGCGCTTCGCAAGCGAACGGCGCGGATGGTGTCGTCGGGCCGTTCGCCTTGCAGTGCATCATCACGGCGGGGCCGCCGAAAGATTTCGTGTGTTACGACGTCTCGCTGCGGATTCCGGGCTCACCCGGTACGCGGTATACGCCGTATTCGGCGTATCGCTGGGGCCGCGACGTTTCCGTCGGCGAGCGCATCGCGATGGAAGTCGCCTTCGCCCGCGAGGCAGGTAGATTGCGCGACATCGTTACCTAGCGAACGGTGGTGCAGCCGCGCGTGCGCGATTTATGCTGCGCTCGTTTTCGGGCGGCCGCCCTTCGCTCCGTTTTCGCGTGATGCTCGCGCGCGCGCCGGGGATTTCTTTGCCGCATTGAGACGCGCGCCAAGCGTTCCGAGTATCGTTTCCCCAGCGGCAAAGACTAGGAGTTGTTCGAGCAGCACGCCGTCGTCGACCGTATCCGACCAGAGGCCGGATCCTCCCGGAGTAATCGCGAGGTCGGCGAGTGCTGCAGGCGCGGCCGCAGCGTATGCGGGGATCCTTGCTCGGGGCACGGTTAGTGTCGATCCGGTAGAGAGCTCGGCGTCGATACGATCGCGCGTTCCATCGTAGCGCGCCGCAACGATCTTCGTGGTGGTGCGATTGCGCTCACGCGCGGTTTTCGTCGCCTCGCGGATTTGTGCGGCAGTTGTGAGGATTCGCGCGTTTTTTGCGGGTGTTTTCACGATGACTGACTCGCTTTCCAAAGCGCGACGAGTTCGGCATATGCATCTCGACCGGCCACGAATCGGTTCGCCATGTGCTAGCGAAAGTCGAACGGCTCCATCGGGCAGAATTCGATTACAACTTCGCCGCTTCCAATATCGGCGTGCAGATGCGGGACGATCGAACCTGCATAATCGCCCGAAATCGCCCGAAAGCGGACTTGTCGGATACGCAAGCTTCCCACAGATTCCTACCATAGAACCTAGGCCTAGGTTTGTCAAACAAGCACGCTTGTAAGGCCCCGAGAAGCGGCGCGATCTTTGACGTATCGGCGGAGAGTAGGAAGCGTCGCTCGTCGCCCGCAACTTCGCGCGGATGAAACGCCTGTTCGCTCTGCTCGCGGCGCCCCTCGCCGCTTTTGCCCTGCTCGTGCCTTCCGCCGCACCCGCGCAAGACGACGCGACGCTCGCGCTTCTGCGCGATCTCTCGAATGCGCACGGGCCGTCGGGATTCGAAGAACCCGTTCGCAAGATCATGGTCGATCAGCTCAAACCGCTGACGACAAAGCTTGCCTTCGATGGGCTCGGTTCCGTAATTGCGGAACAAGGGACGAGCGGGCCGACGATCATGCTCGATGCGCATATGGACGAGCTCGGTGGCATGGTCCGGCGCATCACGGCCGATGGCTTTCTCTCGATGCAGATGCTCGGCGGATGGCTCGATCAGGCGTTGCCGGATCAACGCTGGGTGATCCTCACGTCGAAAGGCCCGATCGAAGCCGTCACCGGGATTCGCGACGTGCATGTCGCGACGCCGGACGAGCGAACGCGCGTGTTTCCGCGCGACAATATCCTGCTCGACATCGGCGCGAAATCGGCGGCGGAAGTGCGGGCACTCGGGATCGAAATCGGCGACCCCGTCGCTCCGGATGCGCCGTTCGTCGCGTTGCGCGGCGGCAACAACTACCTCGGCAAGGCGTGGGACGATCGCGTCGGATGCGCGGTGCTCGTCGAAGTCGCGAAGCGCATGAGCAAAATGCCGCACAACAACCGGATCGTGTACGCCGCGACGACACAAGAAGAGATCGGCTTGCGCGGCGCGCATAGCGCGGCCGACTACGTGAAGCCGGATATCGGCATCGCGATCGAGGGCGGGATTTCGGGCGATACGCCGGGTTCGCATCCGGAAGAAACGCAGGCGAAGATCGGTGCGGGTCCCGGAATCTTTCTGTACGATTCGAGCGCGCTTCCGAATCGGAAACTTGTCGCTTTCGTGAAAGAGACCGCGGCGACGAAATCGATCCCGTTGCAGCTCGACCTCGTGCAGGGCTACGGCGACGATTCGGCCGAGGTACAGAAAAGTACCGCGGGCGTTCCGACCGTCAACCTCGTCGTTCCGGTACGCTACACGCACGCGCACAACGGCATCATGAACCGCGGCGATTTCGATCGCATGGTGGCACTTGTGGTGGCGATGGTGCAGAAGCTCGACGGCCCGACCGTAGCGAAGGTGCGCGACTTTACGCCCTAGCCGCGACTCTGCCACCCAGGTGTCGCACCCGCCCGATAGGATGACGCCCATGGAGCTATCGGGTGAGCAAGCGGCCGCGGTTTCGTTCGCAGGCGGCGCATACGTTGCGGCGGGTCCGGGAACGGGGAAAACCCACGTTCTCGTTGCCCGCCTGGGTGCGTTGCTGGAACAGGGCGTCGCGCCGGAGCGACTTCTGGTCGTTACGTTTTCGCGGCGCTCGGCCGCGGACGTTCGGCAACGGATCGCGCGGGTGTTTGGTGGCCTCGCGGCACGTGTCGAGGTGCGCACGTTCCATGGATTCGCGTCGCGGATCCTCGCGGAAAACGGGATGCGGTTTCGCACGCGTCGACTCCTCGATCCGCTTTCGGCCGAAGTGCTCTTGGACGCGGCGATCGCGCAGACGTCGTTTGCAACACTCGGCGAGCAGGCAACGCGGAGCCGAGGGTTTCGCCTGCAAGCGAAGGCGCTGATCGACGACATCGAGCGAGCGTCGCTGTCCGCGCGTCAGCGTATCCAAGCTGAAGGCTCGGCGCGCTTGCGCGATTTGCTCGCGCTCCATGCGCGGTTTGCCGTGTTGCGCGAACGCTGTGGCGCAAGCGACATCAACGACCTCGTCGCGCGGGCCGTGGCCGTCCTCGACGATCCTGCTACTTCTGTGGCCGCGTGGATACGCGGACGGTACGCGCACGTCCTCGTCGATGAATTCCAAGATGCGGATCGCGTACAACTCGATTTGCTTGCGGCGACCGCTGCGACGATCTTTGCCGTAGGCGACGAAGCGCAGGCGATCTATCGCTTCCGGAGCGCGGCGGAAGACATCGTTGCGATTGGGATTGCGCGCTTTGGCTTGCAGCGTTTCACGCTCGGCGTGAGCCGACGTTGCCCGCCCGCCGTCTGTGCGCTCGCCGCGCAAACGCCGTTTTTCGGCGCGAACGCACCTGCGGCATCGAAAGCCGAAGGTCACGAGGTCGATGTCGCCGTGCTTCGCTCGATGCGCGACGAGGCAGCATTCCTCGCCGAAGGCGTCGAGCACGCGCTCGAAGCGGGTGTTCCGCCGCGTGAGATCGCGGTGATACTTCGTTCGCAGCGGCCACTTGCCGCACTCGTCACCGATGCACTCCGAGCACGAGCGATCCCGGTTGCGCAAGCCGTTGGTGGGATGCTCGCCGATCCGCGTATTGCGGCGTTGCGCGCTGCACTCGATGTGCTCGCAGCGCCAGATGATCTCGTGGCGTGGCGCCGGCTCTACGCCTCGCCCGTGTTCGGATTCGATCCGTTTGCCGTTCGCTTTACCGACGACGTACGCACGCTCGATCCGGCCTTCACCGCGCGCGCGCTCGCTCCACGCGAGGCATGGGAAACGGGCGATCTCGCTCTTTCCGCGCGACGCCTCGTCCGCGGGCTCGAACTCGTTGCCGCGGTTGTGCGCGATGAACCGCCGCACGGAGTACGCCGCGCGGCCGCACGTTTGCGAACCATGTGCGCAGCGCTTGCGTCCGTGCAACGCACGCTGTCCATGTTGCGTTTGCCCGCAACACCTGCGGCAGTGCTCGCGCTCTTCGACGAACATGTGGCTGCGCTCGACGACGAAATGGCGAGCGACACGCCGGGAGCTGGTGACGACGCCACGATGGGCGTGCGCGTGCTGAGCGTCCACGGCGCGAAGGGCCTGGAGTTTGCGCGTGTGTTCGTGGCCGATGCGATTGACGGGCGATTCCCGCAAGCGGAGCGGCGCTCGACGTTGCTTTCCGAGACCGATCGCGCGCTGCTCGTTTCGAGTGGCATCGATGGTGCCGCGATCGGCGAAGCACAGGCGGCTGAAGAAGCTTCGCTCTGGTATGTCGCGGTAACGCGCTGTTCGGACCGCCTTACGATTTCGTACGCGGGTGAGGGGCTCGACGGCGTTGCGCAGCGTCCATCGCGTTTTCTGCCGCCCGCGATGGTGCCGCAGGCGTTTACCGCGGTCGAAACCGTACCGCTTGCGGTGCGTGCGGCGATGGCGAATGATGCATCGCTGCGCGCGCGACTTCTTTCGGGCGACGCAAACACGCGTGCTGTGTCGCCCGTTTTCGGGGCTTTTGCGGCTGAGGGCCGTACTGCGTTTGCACCGGCGCAAGCGCGCCCACTTCCCGTTCCCGAGCGCCTTTCGGTGAGCGATGCGGAAACGTGGCTTCAGTGCGAGCGGCGCTTGTATTACCGGCGTTTTTTGCGTCTGGGGACAAGCGAATCGAGCGCGCTTGAAATCGGCACTGCCGTGCATGCGGTGCTTGAGCGGTTTCATGCGGCGAATACCGATTTTCGCAGTGTTCGCGACGATGCCGTTCTCGATTGGACGAGCACGCTCCACACGCTGCGCCGGACGCTTTGGAGCGACGATCGGTTCGAACGCGCGGCGGTCGCTGCTGCCGCGGCCGCGCAAGCGGATCGGCTCCTTGCTGCGTATTCTATATGGTTGCACGCGTATGCACGGGCAAAACCGTTCGTCGTCTCGGCGCGTGAGCAGTCGATCGCGGTGCCCGTCGGTCCACTCGCGTTTGCGGGCCGCATCGATCGCATCGATCGTGATGCGAAGGATCGCGCACACCTGATCGACTATAAAACGGGACGCGCGAAGAAAACCGCATTTGCGCCGTTGCTGAAGAAGGCGCTCGAGAACGGCGCCTTTGCTGGTGCATGCGACCGCGAATTTCAGGCGCAACTCGCGCTCTATGCAACTGCGGTCGATGATGTGGCTTCGTTTGCGTACGTTTCGCTAAAAGGGACGAAAGACGACGGGCGCAGCGTCGCCGCCGATGAGTCGTCATACGATGCGTTGCGCGGTGGCATCGCAACGATAGTCGAGGCATTGCGCGAGCACTTCGCTGAACCGCTCGTACGCGGCGAACTCCTGACGCTGCCGCCGACGGATGACGAGAAAAAATGCACGTTTTGTGATTTCGCGCGCATCTGCTCGGGGCCGGTGAACGCATGATCACGCTTGCTCCCGAGCAACAGCGTATCGTCAACGCGCCGCTCGATGGGCCTCACTTGGTGGATGCGGGTGCGGGGACGGGCAAGACGACGACGCTCGTTGAACGCGCGGTTGCACTCGTACAACGCGGCGCGTGTCTCCCGGCACAGATTCTTGTCACGACCTTTACGAACGCGGCAGCCGCCGAAATCGGTGCGCGCATGGATCGCCGCTTCGCGGAAGAAGGCATCGCCGAACGGCCCACATGCGTGACGTTCCACGGACTTGCTGCTTCGATTCTTCGCGAGTTTGCGTTCGCAACGGATACATCGCCGGACGTACGTCCGATCGACGAGCCGCGTGCGCGCGTGCTTTTTTCGCGGGCATACGCGCAGCTCGAAGCGGGCGCGCTCGCGTGTGATACCGCGGCGTTTCCGTATCTCGATCGCCCAGCCGTGCTGGAGCAGAATCTTGCGCGCATCGCGCTCGATTTGCGCGATCGTGGGATCGACATCGCGACCTTCGAGCGACGCGCGCTCGCCGCGGCGGACAATCTTTCGCGAAGTACGCTCCGTCAGGTCACGAATCTCGACGCCGGAAAAACGACACGTGGACCTGGGCCGAAGCCAACCTGGCCACGCCCGAAGACCCCGCTCTCCGATGCAGACGTCGCTGCCGAATCGGCACGCGAACGCGCGAACGTTCGTGTAGTCGCTGCGCTCTTTCGCGCCTTCGACGCGCTGCTCGCGCGCGAATATCTCGTCACGTTCGGTGAGGTGTTGCGTCGAGCGACGATGCTCTTGCGCGAACACCAGGCAATCGTGGCGGTGTTACGCGCGCGCTTTCGGCATGCGATGGTCGACGAATATCAGGATACGAACCCGGCACAGGTCGCGTTTCTCGCCGCGCTCTTCGGCGACGATCTGACACCGGTAACCGCTGTCGGCGATTTGCGGCAAGCGATCTACGAGTTTACGGGCGCACGTCCCGAGGGCATCGTTGATTTTGCGGCGCTGCCCGGCGTGCAGACGTTTGCGCTCACCGAGAATCGCCGATCGTATCAGCCGATTCTCGACGCCGCGCATCACGCGCTTGCCGCCACGGAAGCGGTTCCGCTCGCGTATCGCCAGGCGCTTTCGGCTGCACGCGAAGGCGGCGGTGCGCAAAGCGTGCGCGTGCAGACGTTTCCCGATCGCGAAGCGGAAGCGGAGGCGATCGCTTCATGGATCGCTGCGCTCGTCGAGGATGGGTGTGCCCCGCGGGATATCGCCGTACTCATGCGTGCCCGCACGCGTGCCGAAACGTATGCAGCAGCAATACGCGAACGCGGCCTCTCCGTGCGTTTGAACGGGGGGCTTGGGTTTTATGATGCCGCGGAGATCGTGGTGTTTGCTTCGTGGATGCGGCTTGTCGAAACGCCCGAAGATGCTACCGCCGCGGCGGTTGTGCTCGCAAGTACGGCGATTGGGCTCTCTGCGGGAGCGATCGCGCTGCTCGCAGCCAATGGCGACCTCGGCCGTACTGCGTGCATCGGCGTGATCCCGCCCGCGTTCGATGCCGTCGAGCGTGCGCGTTTGGAGCGCTACCGCGCGGTTGTGCGGAAGCTCTCCACGCTCGGTGCCGTGCCACTCGTCGACGCGGTTGGTTCCGTCCGCGAGCTGACGGGTATGGACGCAGTTCTTGCGACGGAAGTGCCGCTTATCGCGGATCGCGCTCGGGCGAATGTGGAGAAGTTCGCAGCCATCGCGGCAAGCCTTGCGGCCGATCGCCCGCATGCGCGCATCGCGGATTTACTTGCGGAGATCGACGAACGCGAACGGCTCGATCTCGACGAGCCACTCGCCGAAATCGCGGGCGATCGCATTACGATCGCGACGATCCACGGTGCGAAAGGCCTTGAGTGGAAGCACGTGTTTGTCGCAAACGTCGCGCCGAAGGCATTTCCGCTCAACAATAGCGATGCGCGCGAAACGATCGCGCGCTACGATGTCGAGCGGGGCGCGCTTGCGATCCAGCATCAGGTCGATGGAAGCACGTCGCTACGCTGGCTTCTCGCGTGCTACGACGTCGACGAAGAAACTGGGATCGTCCGTGCGGAAGCGCGCGACGACGCAGAGGAGCATCGCCTCTTCTACGTTGCGCTCACGCGCGCGCGCGAAAGCGTTACGGTTACGGGCCGCACGGAAGGTGCGAAAAAACAATCGCCGAGTGTGTGCTTGGGACACGTGCGCACCTGGTACGAGCAAACGTTCGGCGTTGCGACGCACGCGATATCACCAGGCACGATGGGCGAAGCTGCGGCAAGCGGGCACGCGACGCTGATGCACGCCGAGCGCGATGCGATGCTCGCACGCATGGATGCGCGCGCGTTGCGTTCGCAACCATCGACGACGCCCGTACTGCGACAGGGAACCCTCTCGTACACGAGCCTCGCGTTGCACGAGATGTGCCCGCGCCGCGCACGCTATCACTACGTATTCGATCTGCCCTCGTTCGACGATGAGGTGCCGGTGCTTCGGTTCACCGAGGAACCCGAGGTGCAAGCGCGCCGTGATCCTTCACGTTTCGGTCGTATCGTGCATCGTGTGCTTGAGGGTGCGATGCGTGCGCGTATCGCGAGCGAGCCGAGCGACATCGATGCATTTCTTTTGCAGGCGCTCGATGAAGAAGATCACGGCGCGGATATGGCGCTCGCAACTGCGGTCCGCGCTACGGTCGCGCGCGCATTGCCGCTACTCGCCAATTTTACGCCGATCGCCGCGGAAGCGGCGTTCGCGACAACGATCGCCGGAGTCGCCGTCGGAGGGTTCGTCGATCTTGTCGCACGTGATGCAGCGGGAGCGCTCGTTGTGATTGATTATAAAACGGGAGTGACGCCGAGCGAACGCTATGCACTGCAATTCGCCGTGTATCGCCATGCGCTCGCCGAGGAATATGGCGAGCCGATCCGCACCGTGGTCTTGCGCATGGGGCCGAACGACGCGATACTCGCGGACGTCGTGCCCGCTGACCCTGCTTATCTCGCGCTCGCGGCGGGAAGCGCGAACGGCATGACGGACGACACGCCACGCCCGGGAATCGCCTGCGGCGCGTGCCCGTATCGCGGCGCACTCTGCCCCGAAGGCAGCGCTGCATGAGGTGTTGAGGTGAAGCTGACCCGGTTCTGTGGTGAAGTTGACCCGGTTTCGTGGACGGTTGTTTGTTTGAATTTCAAGCCGCCTATAGCGCTCGTCGTTCGTAATTGATCGGCGAGAGATAATCAAGCGCGGAGTGGCGGCGATGCGGATTGTACCACGCCTCGATAAAATCGAAGACGGCGGCTTCGGCCTCGCGTTGGGTGCGAAAGCGGTGCTTCACGAGCAGCTCGCATTCGAGTGTCGCGTTAAAG
>JBBISR010000022.1:0-54916 GCA_037441145.1 Armatimonadota bacterium | reverse complement strand
ATCGTATGCCGTGAAAGGTCCGCTCCATGATGCAATTCGACGAGTTCGTCGCGCAGCTCGAAGCCGCGTTACGCCCGACGGCTGTCACCCACGCAACGAATCGCGCGACGTGGGCAAACGCCGACCGGACGGCGGCTGTGGCGCTCGTGCCTCCGCTCAACGTGAGCGTAACGCTCACGGGCTCCGGGACCCCCGACACGACGTGGTATCCCGTCGACGCGGCATTGGTGCCGGTCGTCTCGAACCGCGTCGCCATGTTCCTCGCGCGCAGCGGCTCGTGATCGAAACCCAAGCGCTCGTCGAATCCCCCGATCCTTCGGCCCTTGCAGCGGCCCTCGCTTCGCGGCTCCGCCACGAGTTCGAGACGGAGTGGTCCGCGGAAGCGGGTTTCGTGAAGCTCGCCGAGGGGACGTGCACGATGCATGCGTGGCCGGAGGGCCTACGTCTCGACGCGGGCGCCGCGAATGCGGCCGACCTCGGCCGTATCGAGCGATTCATCGCCGAGCAGCTCGAACCCGGCGGCGTGCACGTCGCGTGGCGTCGGCGCCCGCTCTCCGAGATTCCGCGCTGACGCAGCCCTCGCTGCTCGCGATCGCCCGCGTCTTCGGCGGCATCTCGGCAACCGCGTTCGGTGGCGGGCAGATCGCGGCGATCCGCCGTGCCGTCGTGCGACGCAACGGTTGGGTTTCGGAAGACGACTTCCTGGGTTTGCTTTCGGTCGCGCAGATTTTGCCCGGCGCGAATCCGACCAACGTTGCCGTTCTCGTCGGGGGGCGCGTTTGCGGTCCGCTCGGTGCCCTCGTAGCGCTTGCGGCGGCCGTCCTGCCCGGTTTCGCGATCCTCATGGCGATCGCGTCGGTGCTCCTCGCGTCGCGTGCGCCCGCGCTCGTCGGCGCGTTGCGCGGGTGCGCCGCCGTCGCCGTCGGGCTCTCGCTTGCGAATGCGATCGAGATGACGGTGCCGCGATGGCGCAGCCTCATCGACCTCGCGCTGATCGCCGCGGTAGCGACGGCCGTTCTCGCCTTCCACCTCTCGCTCGTCGTCACGCTCGGAATCTTCGTGCCGGTCGCGTTGCTCGTTACGCGTCCCGAGCCCGTTACATGAACCTCACCCGCCTCGCGCTCGTCTTCACGGTCCTCTCGCTCCTCGGGTTCGGCGGCGGAAACGCGATCATTCCGCAGATGCATGCCGACGTCGTCGATCGGTATCACTGGATCACGTCGGCGGATTTCACGCGGTACTACGCGCTCGGGAAGCTCGCACCCGGCCCGACGACGACGATGGCGGCGCTCGTCGGCTTCGCAACGAGCGGCTGGCTTGGTGCCATCGTCGCGACCGTAGCGGTGTTCGTTCCCGCGGGCGTCCTCGTTTACGTTTGCGGCTTCTACTGGCAGCGATTCCGCGGGAACCCGATCCGCGAGCGATTCGCCCGTGCGATCGCCCCCGTGGTGCTCGGCTTGATCTGGGCGGGAGTACTCACCCTCGCGCGCGGAGCGCTCGATTCGCCGATCGCGATCGGCCTCGGCACGATCGCCGCGATCGTGCTGCTGTCGACGAAATGGAATCAAGCGATCCTCGTTTTGGTCGCGGGCGTGGTGGGCGCGATCGCCCTGCGGTAGAATGTTCCGGCAGGGATGCGCGGGTACTCGGGAAATTTGATCCCGAAGTAATCCGATGCATTCAATTCACCGATAGGACGATTCTCTTGGTCGTATCGTATCCAACACGCGTCAAGGCCACATCGCTCGCCGGTGCCGGCTTTCGCCAAACGGTCCTGCCGGGCTTGTTGTTCGTATTGGGAATTACCGGAGTCGTGGAAATAGCGGCGCGCCTCGGGTGGCTCACGAGTTACGTCCCGCCGCCATCGATCGTTTTACGCGCGCTCGTTACCGGGCTTGCGAACGGCGAAATTTCGGGTGAAGTTGGGATGACGCTCGGAGCGTTCGCCGTTGGATTGATTCTGGCGACCACGCTCGCCGTCATCATTGGTATCCTGATGGGCGCGGTTCCGGTGATTTACGACGCCCTCAAGGTCATCGTCGAATTCTTGCGCCCGGTTCCCTCGGTCGCGATGATCCCGCTCGCGATCCTGTTCCTCGGGCTCGGTACGCAGATGCGCGTGGCCGTGATTACGTACGCAGCGTTCTGGCCGCTGCTGATCAGCACGCTCTACGGCGTCCGCGCGGTCGATCCGGTGGCGCTCGACACCGCGCGCAACTTCGGCATCCCGCCGTTCGAGGCGCTCTATCGCGTCACGCTTCCCGCCGCGCTCGTCAACATCGCGACCGGTCTGCGCGTTTCGGCGACCATCGCGCTCGTGGTGACGGTCACGACGGAACTCGTCGCGGGCAATAGCGGGCTCGGTTTCTACATCGCTCAGATGGAACAGGCGAACCGCCTGCCCGCGATGTACGCGGCGATCTTGCTCACCGGTATCCTCGGGTATCTACTCAATATGCTCTTTTCGCGAATCGAGAAGAAGGTCGTCTTCTGGTCGCCGGCAAGCCGCGGTGAATCCGTTTGAAAAACGCATCGCTTCCCGCAAAGCGGTTGAACTGGGGCACGCCCGCCGTGCGTAACGCCCTCGGCTTCGTCGTCGTCGCCGTGGTGCTCGTCCTCTGGGAGCTGGTCGCACGCGCGAAGGCGAACGTGTATTTACCGCCCGTCTCGACGATCGGCGCCACGTTCGTGCACGAATGGTTTTCCGCGCAATTCCGCGATCAAGCGATTCCCTCGCTGTACCGCATGGTGCTCGGGTATCTCGCCGCGGTCTGCATCGGTTCGACGCTCGGTGTGCTCGTCGGAACGTACAAACCGGTGTTCCGGTTGCTCGATCCGTTCTTGCAGTTCTTACGTGCGATCCCACCCTCGGCGATCATCCCGGTCGGCATCCTCTTGATCGGGATCGGGGATAACATGAAGATCGTCGTGATTTGCTTCGGTGCCGTGTGGCCGATCCTCGTGAATGCCGCCGATGGCGCGCGTAACGTTCCACGCGAGCGGCTCGATACGGCGCGCATCTTCGGCGTGAGCGGCATCGACACGTTGCTCACGGTTACCGTGCCATCCGCGATGCCCGGCATCTTCGCGGGCCTACGCACCGGGCTTTCGATCGCGTTCATCATGATCGTGGTTTCCGAGATGATCGGATCGACCAATGGCTTGGGCTATTACATCTTGCAATCGCAGCGCACGTTTGCGATCCCGGAAATGTATGGCGGCATCGTGTTGCTCGCCATCCTCGGATACTCGCTCAACGTCGGCTTTCTCGCCGTCGAGCATCGCGTGCTCGCCTGGCACCACGGCCAATCGGCCCGGGCCGTTTGATCGTGCCCCCTTTGGAGCGTCCTGTGAATATTTCGAACGATCGCCTGCTCGATGTCGTTAGCTTGCAAAAACGTTATCATTCGAGCAATACGCTCGCGATCGAAAACGTGACGCTCGACGTGCGGCGGTCGGAGTTCGTCTCGATCGTCGGCCCGTCGGGCTGTGGCAAGACGACGCTCTTGAAAACGATCTGCGGGCTCTTGCATCCCACAGGCGGCACCGTCAAACTCAACGGGCGTCTTGTCACGGAACCGCCGCCCGAAATGGTGCTCGTGTTCCAGGATTACGCGCGCTCGCTCTTCCCATGGCTCACCGTCGAAGGCAACATCAGTTTCCCACTCAAGAAAAAGAAGCTCGCGCTGGAAGCGAAGCGCAAGATCATTACCGACGTGCTGCGTGCCGTGAATCTGGAACGGTTCGCAAAACATTATCCGTGGCAGCTCTCGGGTGGTATGCAGCAGCGCGTTGCGATCGCGCGTGCCGTCGCTTTCTCGCCGGAAATCTTGCTGCTCGACGAACCGTTCGCTTCGGTCGATGCCCTCACGCGCGCCGAACTCGAAGATCTCACGCTCGTCTTACGCGATACCCTCGGCATCACGATGCTCCTCGTCACGCACGATATCGACGAAGCGGTCTACCTCTCCGATCGCGTCTTCGTGCTTTCGCCGCCACCGTCGATCGTGGTCCATGAGTTCGCGATCCCGCTCGGACGCGGCCGCGATCAGGAGAGCACGCGAAGCGATCCGCGCTTCTTGGAACTGCGAAACGAAATCCACCACCTTATCGGCCGGCCGCGGCCCGTCGCGCCGGAGTCCGTCGCGGTTTAATGGCTCGGAGCGTCCCGCTCCGCGCGTCGCGCACGACGTTGCGCGCCCCCGCGGTCGAAACACCGATCATGGCCGGCGCCTCGTTGATCCTCGCGTATCTCGCCGTCGTTCCCGTGGCCACGATGCTCTACGCGAGCTTCCACACGGGTTTTCTCGGAACCGATGCCGCATGGTCCGTCCAAAATTACGTGCGCGCGTTTTCGAATGCCGGCTTCTATCGATTACTCGGCAACACGCTTCTGTACGGTGGAGGCGTTGCGGTACTGACGATCGCGCTCGGATTCGGTCTCGCGTTTCTGTACGCGCGCACCGATGCGCCGTTCAAGAAACTCGGCATCGCGACGGCACTCGTGCCGCTCATCCTGCCCGGCATCTTGAATACCGTCTCGTGGCTTTTTCTCGCGTCACCGCGGATCGGGATTTTGAACGCGATGACGGAAGCTGCATTCCACTTTCGACCGTTCAACGTGTACTCGCTTCCGGGGATGATCTTCGTGCAGGCGATGCACGTTGCGCCGACCGCGTTCATCACGGCGGTCGCCGCGTTCTCGTCGATGGACCCCTCGATGGAAGAAGCCGCCATCTCCTCGGGTGCGAGCGGCGTGACGGCGTTTCGGCGCGTGACGCTCGGCCTCGCGCGCCCGGCGATCGTCGCGGCGTCGCTCCTGATCTTCATCCAGACGATCTCTTCGTTTGAAGTCCCACAGTTGATCGGCGTGCCCGCGAACGTTTCCGTGTTCACGACGCAAATCTACGGCGCGCTGCAGGCGTTTCCGCCCGATTACGGCGGTGCGGCGGCGATGGGCGGCATCGTGCTCGTGATCGCCGCGTTCGGCGTGACGTTTGCCAATCGTTTGAATCGCGCCGGACGCCACGCAACCGTCGGCGGTAAGGCATTCCGCCCGCGCAAGATCGAGCTCGGCGCGATGCGGCCGGTTGCGGGCGCCGCGATCCTCGCGTTCTTTCTGATCGCCGTCGCGCTGCCGCTCGCGATCCTCGTGTACGTGTCGTTCTTGCCGGGATTCGAAACGCCGTCGCTTGCGGCGCTCAAGCACTTCACGAGCGCGAACTACGTGACGATGTGGAACTACCCGCTCATCCGCGAATCGCTCCGTAATAGCATCGTCGTTTCGTTAGTCTCGGGCGCGCTCATTACGACGCTTACGGCGATCGTCGCCTACGTTACGTTGAAATCGCGCGTGCGCTTCGCATGGCTGCTCGACGTGCTCGTCTCGTTGCCGATCGCGGTGCCGAGCATCCTCATGGGCGTGGGCATCTTGTTCTGGTATCTGGTCGCCCCGATTCCGGTGCATCTCTACGGCACGCTTGCGATTCTCGTCGTCGGCTTCACGACGATCGGCATTCCGTATGGGATGCGCTACGCAAGTTCCGGTATCTCGCAAATACGCGACGAACTCGAAGAGGCGGCGGCGATCAGCGGTGCCGATTGGCCGACGCGCTTCCGCCGCATTTACGTGCCGTTGCTCATGCCGTCGCTGCTCGCCGGTTTCCTGACTACCGTGATTATCGCGTTCCGCGAGATTTCCGCCGCGATCTTCCTGTATTCGCAGGGGAGCGAGGTCGTGTCGATCGCGATCTTCGATCTGTGGTCGAACGGACAATATCCGGCGATCGCCGCGCTCGGCTGCGTGCTCGTCGTGTTCTTGCTCGGCCTGGTGGCGCTCATCCAACGCCTCGGCGGGCGGATCGGCCTCGGCGGCGCGGCACACTAGCCGGCATGTACGAGGACGGCTTACCGCTCGCGCAGCGCCGCTGGGCGATCCTTGCGACCGCGCTCGGTACGCTGCTCTCGATGATGGATTCGACGATCGCAAACGTCGCGCTGCCGACGATCGCGCGCGATCTCGGCTCGACGGCGTCGGCCGCGATCTGGATCGTGAACGCGTATCAGTTCGCGATCGTGATTCTGATCGTGCCGCTCGCATCGCTCGGCGATATCGTCGGATACGCGCGGATCTATCGCATCGGTCTCGTGGTATTCATCGTCGCGTCGCTTGCATGCGCGCTTTGTCCGACGCTACCGTTGCTCGCGCTCGCGCGCGTGTTGCAGGGGATCGGCGCGGCCGCGATGACGACGACGATCGGCTCGCTCAATCGGAACGCCTATCCGCGCGCGATGCTCGGCCGCGCCGCAGGGCAGGGCGCGCTCATGGTCGCGATCGGCGCGGCGGCGGGCCCGGTCGTCGGCGGCACGGTGCTCGCGTTCGCGCCGTGGCCGTGGCTATTCCTCATCAACATCCCGCTCGGCGGGATCGCGTTCGCAATCGCCGCGCGTTCGCTTCCGCGCATGGCGGGGAGCGGGCACCCATTCGATTGGCCGAGCGCGCTCTTGAGTGCGGCGAGTTTCGGATTGCTCATCGCAACGATCGCGAGCATCGGCCATCACGAGCCTTCGCTTTACGTCGGCGGTGCGGTGCTATCGACGATCGCCATCGGAACGATCTTCGTGCGGCGTCAGTATCGCTTGCCCGTGCCGCTCTTCGGCGTCGATCTCTTTCGCAAGCCCGTGTTTTCGCTCTCGATCGTCGCATCGGTTACGTCGTTCATGTCGCAGACGATCGCGTACGTCGCGTTACCGTTCCTGTTCCAAAATTCGCTCGGCCTGACGCCGTTCGCGACGGGGATTTTGATGGTGCCGTGGCTCGCCGCCGCGGGCGTGATGGCGCCGATCGCCGGGCGCCTCTCCGATCGCTTCGAGCCCGGTATCATGGGCGGCATCGGCATGGCGATCATGGGGTTCGGGCTCTTTACGCTTGCGGTGCTACCGCAGCACGCCGCTGCGATCGATGTCGTGTGGCGCATGACGCTGTGCGGCTTCGGTTACGGGTTTTTCCAATCGCCGAACAATCGCACGATCCTCGGCAGCGTGGCGCGCGAACGCACGGGTGCCGCGCAGGGTATCCTCGCGACGGCGCGCGTCGTCGGTCAATCGCTCGGTGCGGCGGCCGTTGCGTTGCTCTTCGGTGCCGTGCTGGAAGAGCGCGTTGGCGCGGCCCCACACGGCGCGATCGTGTTCGCGCTGCAGATCGCCGTCGCGTTCGCGCTGATCGCCGCGGTTGCAAGCGCGTTCCGGCGGAGCGCTCGGGTAACGGCCGCCGCAACATAAACGGTGGCAAAGCGATGCGTCGCTTCGTTGTTGTCGGGTCGTGCGATCGTGGGTAGAGCCTTTCCGAAGGAGAACCACCTTGTCGCAAACGCAGGACCGATTCGCCATGCAGAACCCGCTCACGCAATATCCGCAACCGAAATTCGAGAAGCAGACGCAATCGCCGCCGGGGCTCGCGCGCGAGATGACTCCGAAACCCGATCACGGGGAGACCAGCTACAAAGGGTTCGGGCGTCTCGCCGGGCGTCGCGCGCTGATCACGGGTGCCGATAGCGGCATCGGACGCGCCGTCGCGATCGCCTTCGCACGCGAAGGGGCCGACCTCGCGCTCAACTATCTCCCGCAAGAAGAGCCCGATGCGCGCGAAGTGGTCGCGCTCGTCGAAGAAGCGGGCCGTAAAGCGGCGACGATTCCGGGCGATCTTTCCGAGGAGCGGTTCTGTAACGAACTCGTTGCGACGGCCGTACGCGAACTCGGCGGTCTCGATATCCTGATCAACGTCGCCGGGAAGCAACATGCGGCGGAATCGATCGCCGACATCACGACCGAGCAATTCGATCAGACGTTCAAGGTCAACGTGTATGCGATGTTCTGGCTGTGTAAGGCCGCGTTACCGCATATGCAGCCGGGCGCGACGATCGTCAACACGACCTCGATCCAGAGTTACGCGCCCGCCGCGCATCTGCTCGATTACGCCTCGACGAAAGCCGCGATCACCGCGTTCACGCATGCGCTCGCAAAGCAGGTCATCGCCAAGGGTATCCGCGTCAACGGCGTGGCACCGGGACCGATCTGGACGCCGTTGCAGCCGAGCGGCGGACAACTGCCCTCGATGATTCCGGATTTCGGAACGGAAGCGCCGATGAATCGGCCGGGGCAGCCGGCGGAAGTCGCGCCCGTTTACGTGCTGCTCGCGTCGCAAGAATCGAGTTTCACCACGGGCGAAATATACGGCGTGACCGGCGGCAACCCAATCACCTAGCGCTCTCTGCTAGCGCACGCTCTCTTTACGGGCAAGGCTCTTTTCGAACGCGCGTTCGGCGCCCGTGCGATAACGGTCCGCGAGCCACGCGAGGCCGATGCGCCGGATCGCTTTCGGCGAACGTACGTGAATCGCAACCAAGCCATCGCGGACGCTCGACGCGGGCACGAGCGCGATACCGAAACCGGCCTTCGCAAAGCCACGAAGCACGCTCGATTCGTCGCCCTCGAACACGATATGCGGGGTGAAGCCCGCCTCGGCGCAGAGCGCATCCGTCGCCGTTCGGATCGCGTGACCGAGCTTGAACGAGAGCATCGGCTCGCTCGCGAGCGCGGCCAGCGTTACGCTGCGCCGCGTCGCGAGCCGGTGCGCGCGCGGCACGACGAGCACGAGCTCCTGATCGAGCACGTGGCGCCACGCGAAGCGTTTCTCTGCGGGCGGGCCCGCCAGCAGCGCGGAATCGAGTTCGCCCGTGCGCAGCTGCTCTTCGAGCATCGCGCCGTTGTTCTGCACCAAGTCGAACCGGACGCCCGCGTTGCGCTCGCGAAAGCGCGTGACGACTTCCGGGACGTACTCGCTCCCGAGCGAGCGAAGGAAACCGAGGCGGATGCGCCCGCGGGCGGTGTGCGCGAGGTCCGCGATCTCGCGTTTGCCTTCGTCGATCTCGCCGAGCGCGCGTTCGACGCGTGCGAGGAATGCGGTCCCATATGGCGTGAGGACGACGGCGCGGCCCGCGCGCGCGAAGAGCGGGACGCCGAGTTCTTTCTCGAGCCGCCCGAGCGAACGGCTCAAGCTCGGCTGCGCGATCCCGAGATGTTCGGCCGCATGCGTGACGTGTTGCAAGCGTCCGGCGATGCGAAAATAGGCGAGCTGCTCCCAGTCCATAATCCATGCATTCGACGACATGAATGCATTTCCCGAACGGCTATTTGTCCTTCCCCATCGCGTCTTGCTATGGTGGCCGAGTGTTAGCAACGTCGAACGCCACGGCCCAGAACGATCTGCGCGAATTTATCGCGGCTTGCGAGGCGCGCGGCGAAGTCGCGCACGTGAACGGTGCCCATTGGGATAAGGAGATGGGCGCGGTTACGGAAGTGCTGTATCGGCAAAAAATCGAGAAGGCGCCGATGCTCGTCTTCGACGACGTTCCGGGGTATGCGAAGGGCTTTCGCACCGCATACGGCATGTTCGGTTCGCCGTTCCGGCTCGCGACGGTGCTCGGCATGGACCCCGCGCTCTCGGACGATCGTTCGGAGATGCTGAACTATTTCCGCAAAAACATCAAACGCGCGTATGCGATGATCGAGCCCGAAATCGTGACCGAAGGGCCGATCCTCGAAAACATCCAGCGCGGCGACGACATCGATGTGTTCTCGCTGCCCGTTCCGATCCATCACGAGCTCGACGGCGGGCGCTATATCGGTACGGCGTGCGGCGTGGTGACGCGCGATCCCGATACGGGTCGTGTGAACGTCGGTACGTACCGCGTGCAAGCGCTCGGGCCGAACCTCTGTGCGTCGTACATCTCGAACGGCAAGCAAGGGCTCATCCAGCGCGATAAGTACCTCAAGGCGGGCAAGCCGTGCCCCGTGGTCATCATCGTCGGGTGCGATCCGATCACGTACCTCGCCGGTGGTTACACGATGGCGGACGCGGTGCCCGAGTACGCGTGGGCGGGCGGCATGATGGGGCGGCCGCTCGAGCTGATCGAGGGCGAGGTCACGGGCCTGCCGTTTCCGGCGCGTTCGGAGATCGTGCTCGAAGGCTGGATCATGCCGGGCGATAAGGTCAAAGAGGGCCCGTTCGGCGAGTGGCACGGCTATTACGCGGGCGAAGCACGCGAAGAGCCGCCGATCGTGATCGAGCGCATCTACCACCGGAATAACCCGATCATGACGTGCGCTGCAAGCCAGAAGCCGCCGCACTCGCACCTTTTCGAGCGGTGCTTCTTACGCTCGGCCGCGCTGCTCGATTCGCTCGAAGGCGCGGGCATCCCGGATGTGACCGGAGCATGGCTCCATCAAGCGGGATCGGGCCGTACGTTCTGTGTCGTCGCAATCAAACAGCGCTATCACGGGCACTCGACCCAAGTGGGGCTCGTGGCATCGCAAGTGAACCCCGTGGGATATGTCGGGCGTTGGATCGTGGTGGTCGACGACGATATCGACCCGACGGATATTCACGACGTCATCTGGGCGATGGGGACGCGGTGCGATCCGAAGTCGCGCACGACGATGCTCGATAACTGCTGGTCCTCGCGCCTCGATACCATGGTTACCGATTACGGCAAATTGACGAACTCCCGTATGGTGATCGACGCGTGTAAACCGTACGAGCGGTACGATACGTTCCCGCCCGTAGCCCAAACGTCGAAGGCGCTGGCAGCGGAAATCCGCGCGAAGTACGGCGAACTCTTTCGATAGGCGACGATCGCGTGCGAAACGCCGTTTTCTCTCGAAACGGCATCGACGCAGGCCAGGCCTGCATAAGGGGTTCCTATGATCGATATCCTCACACGTGGGCGGCTGTTGGCACTCGTCGGTGCGGGCGTAGCGTTCGCTCCGCGCCGGACCTTCGGCGCCGGTCTCTTACCGATTAAGATCGGCGCGCTCACGAGCGATGTTTCCGGTCAGCTGCAGTACGCGCAGGCCGAGGGCATGTATAAACGGGCCGGGGTCGACGCGCAAACACAGATGCTCGCAAACGGCGGTGCGATCGTCGCGGCGATCGCGGGCGGCGCGCTCGACGTCGGGTTCGCCAACCTCACCTCCATTGCGGTCGCCCGCCAGCGCGGATTGCCGATCCGCATCGTCGCGCCGGCTGCCGTCTACACGAGCAAAGCTCCGGTCACCGTGCTTGCGAAAGCGCGCGACCAGAAATATCGTACCGGCGCGGATTTACACGGGAAGACGATCGCCGTATCGACGCTAAAGGGCGAGCTCCAGGTGGGCGCCTCGACGTGGATCGATAAAACCGGAGGCGACTCCACGCAAGTGACGTTCCTCGAACTGCCGTTCTCGTCGATGGCCGCAGCGCTCACCGCCGGGCGCATCGCGGGGGCTATGGTAAGCGAGCCCGCGTTCACGCGCAACCGAGAATCGATCGACTTACTCGCCGATGCGTACTCCGCGATCGCTCCCGAGTTTTTGATCGGCGGATTCGTCGCGCAAGAGGCCTGGATTCGCGACAATGCGGATGCGGCAAAGCGCTTTGCTTCCGCGATGCTGGAAACGGCGAAATATGCAAACGAGCATCACGACGAAACGGCCGCGGTCCTCGCCAAGTCGTCGGGTCTCGAAGAGAAGGTCATCCGCTCGATGACGCGCGCATCCTACGGCGAGCGTCTCGTGCCGGGACTGATCCAGCCGGTCCTCGATGCCGCGTTCAAATACGGTTCGCTCAAAGCGCCGATGACGGCGAAAGAACTGATCGGCTAGTCGCTGCTCTCCGGAAAGGCGAAAGGGAGGCGTCGGGGTGACGCCTCCCTTTCGCTTCGATCGAGCCGAGAAAAGCCGGGGATTAGCGCGCGGCGGCTGCTTCGCGGACCTTGAGATAGTTAAGGATCGTGACGTCGTCGAGCGTGACCGAAGGGTCGTACTCGGGCGCGTCCTCGAGCTGTTCGAGATCGTTCATGCCGCAGTACTTGTAAATACGGTTCGTTGCCGAGATCAAGCGGACCGGGTGCGTCGGGTCGGCATTGAAATGTTGGCTGATCGTGTTCGGCGGCACGTAAATCATGTCGCCCGCTTCCCACTCGTAGCGCCGGACTTCGTCCTGCGGCTTCCAGTGGTACGTATCGGTGATTTCCACGTCGCAGTCCACGTGCAGATCGTACCCGTGGCCCTCGAGGACGTAGAGCGCCTCTTCCGCGAGTTGCCGATGCTTGCCCGAGCGGCTCCCGCCCGGAATGATCTGCATGTAGATATCGACCGTCTCGGCACGCGCGTTCATCGTATCGTTGATGAGGTGCTTGATCAGACCCTGGCGCGCCATTTCCCACGGCATGTCTTCGGGTGTGATGATCTTCTTGCGCGTCGCATCGCGTTCGGGGCGTTGCTCTGCATCCTTGAGTGCATCGGCGTAAAACGATGCGCTCTGTTTGCCCGCGAGCCAATTTTGCGATTCTTGAAATGACATTCGCTAGTCTCCGTGCGACGGCGCGAGTTCGGGTGCATCGCCGTGTACGTGATCGTGCACGTGCGCGTGATCGTGCGCATGGTCATGATCGTGCTTCCAATCGTGATTGTACTCGGCATCCTCACGGGGCACGAAGTCGCCCTGCGTAGCCGAGGGTTCCGACGGCCGCTGCGTGACGCGCTGCTGGAAGAGCAGGTTCATGAACATATACATCGGCTTCGTCTTCACGACGAGCGCGCGCGCCGGAGCGTGGTCGTCCGCGTTGTTATGCTGATGGACGCAGTTGTTGTGGACGACGGCGATATCGCCAGCCTTCCAGTCGTACTTGATCCCGTCGTGGATCTCGTAGCCCTTACCGTCGAGGATATAGAAGATCGCTTCGTTTACGTGGCCGTGCATCTGCGACTTGCCACCCGGAGCGTATTCTTCGAGATGGATGTGCAGCGTCTGCGCCATGCCGTCTTCGGGCTCCATGAAGTGCTTCGAATACGCTTGCGGGCCCGACTGGAAGGTGACGGTGCTGCCTTTTTGCACGCGCGGAAGATCGCGTAAGCGCTTGAGCTCGTGTTTGAGACTGTATTCGCCGCTGATCTCACGGACGAAGACGCGCTTATGCGTCGGATCGTAGTGGGATTTATTTCCCATCGCTTGCGGCTCCTAAAGGCGACCCCGATGCACTCGAAATCGTTATAACGGATATAGTGAATTCGAGAGGGTCTACGGTTCGTCCGGGAAAATGACCTGCACCCATGCCGCGAGGAGATGGACCGAAATTGCAAGAGCGTAGCGCGTGATCTCCGTTTCCGGCGTGACCAAGGAATTCGGCGGTCGTAACGCCCGTAAAACCGCCGTCACGGGGCTCGATTTCGAGGTTCCCGATGGGAATCTGTTTACGCTGCTCGGCTCGAGCGGCTGCGGCAAGACGACGACGTTGCGGATGATCGCCGGATTCGAGCGGCCGACGCAGGGGCGCATCGCGATCGACGGTCAGGTCGTCTTCGATAGCGAGACGGGCGTGTATCTGCCTCCGAACAAGCGTCCGATCGGGATGGTCTTTCAATCCTATGCGATTTGGCCGCACATGAGCGTCCTGGAGAACGTCACGTTCCCGCTCACGGTCGGCGCGCAGAAACCGAGCCGCGCGGAAGCGCGGAAGAAAGCGCTCGCGATGCTCGATCTCGTCGGGCTCGCCGACGTAGCCGAAAATGCGGCGACGGCGCTCTCTGGCGGGCAGCAGCAGCGCGTCGCACTCGCCCGCGCGCTCGTGCGCGAACCGAAGGTGCTGCTCCTGGACGAACCGCTCTCGAATCTCGACGCGCAGCTTCGCGAGCGCATGCGTGAAGAGATCCGCTCGGTCCAGCAAGCCCTCGGGATCACGGCCGTTTATGTGACGCACGATCAAAACGAAGCGCTTGCGATTAGCGATCTCGTCATGCTCATGGATCAGGGCCGGATCGTGGAGACGGGCAAGCCGCAGCAAATCTATCGCCGTCCGCGTGCGGAGTTCACCGCGAACTTCATCGGTGTCGCAAACGCGATCGACGGCACCGTCGAGGCGATCGAGCCGGACTTCCTCGTCGTGCGCACGCCGCACGGCGTCCTGCGTGCGGATACGACCGAAGAGACGACGGAGAAAACGGCGGAGGCGCTCGCCCTCGGCGAGAGCGTGCGCGTCTTCGTCCGTCCCGAAAACATCGCGCTTTCGCGGAAGCGGTACACCAACGACGATTGGGCGGGCATCGTGCGGTACAGCATCTACCAGGGCGAATCGTGGGACTACACGATCGACGTCAATGGGGCGGATGTTCGCGTGCGCGTCCATCGCGAAAAAACCGACCTCGAACACGGCGCCGTGGTGCATCTTCGCCCCGATGGGAGCGAGGCCGTCGTCATGCGCATGCGCGACGGCATCGTCGTCCCGGCGCCCTATCCCGCGCCCGCTTCCTTACAAGGAGTCTCCGCTTGATCGCAGTTCCATCGTCGTTTCGCCCGGCCCGTCGCGGCGTTCTCGCGGCCGTACTCGGTGCCGCGCTCGCGGCGGCGTTCGGTTCCTCGGCGTCCGCCGCCGACACCGCATCGTCCAAAGAGTCGACCGTGGTCTGGTACGGGACGATGAACGTCAAGGACATGGCGCTCGTCGCGGAAGGCTTCACGAAAGCGCACCCCGGCATCAAAGTGGAAACGCTGCGACTCGGGAGCGCGCAGTTACCGGCGCGCATCGCGACCGAACAGCGCGCGGGCTCGTTTAACGCCGACGTGATCTCGGGCGACGGGTTCCAAATTATGCAATTAGTCGGCATGGGTGCGTTCGAGAAATACGCGCCCGCCGACACGAAAGCGTTCATCAAGGGGACGGTCGACCCGAACGGCTTCTGGACGAATCTCTACCAGAACACGACCGTCATCGCGTGGAATCCCGAACGCCTTAAGGCCGAACATTTGAAGCCGCCGACCTCGCTTGCCGACTTCGCCAAACCCGAGTGGAAAGGCAAGTTCGGTCTCGATGCGGGCGCGCTCAACTGGTATATGGGCGTGTTGCAAGGCGAGAAGAACGGCGAGGCGCTCGTGAAGGCGATCGCCGAAAATGCCCCGATCAAGACGACCGGCCACACGCAAACCGTCACCTCGCTCGAGACGGGCGAATACGCCGCGACGCCGACGGCATATGGGTATCTCGCCGATCAGGAAAAGCGTGCGGGCAAACCGATCGACTTCATGAACCCGTCACCGCTCTCGGTTTCGCTGAACCCGATCGGCATCGCGAAGAAGGCACCGCACCCGAGCGCGGCACGCGTTTTCATCGATTGGGTGACGTCGAAGTCCGGACAGTCGTTCATCGTCGCAGAGGGCGGCGGCGAAGTCTCCTCGCGTACCGATGTCAAGAATAACGTGCGCGTGTTCGATCCGAAACATCCGTTTCTGATCACGACGATGCCGAATGCATCCGATTACAACGATCTCGAGCACCGCTTCCGCGCGATGCTCGGTTTACCGGGATGAAGATGAAACGACGCTTTTCGTTCGCGCTCGCCGCATGTGCGGTAGCGCTGCTCGCTCCAAACCTCGTGCGCGCCGACGCACCGCTGCGCATCGGCGCGACGGGGAACGACACGGCGGCCGAAGTCTATTACGCCGACGAACTCGGGTTCTTCAAGAAGCGCGGCCTTACGGTCGAAATCCAAAATCTCAAGAGTGGCGCGGCACAAGCCGCCGCCGTCGCGGGTGGTGCGCTCGACATCGGCGAGCAGAACGTCGTTTCGATGTCGCACGCGCACGAGCGTAGCATCGGGTTCACGTACATCGCGCCTGCGGGCGAGTACGTTGCGAAATCCTCGACGACGTCGCTCGTCATGGGAAAATCCGCAACGTTCAAGACCGGTAAGGATCTCGAAGGGAAGACGATCGCCGTCAACTCGCTCGGCGATCTCACGCAGATCGGCACTTCCGACTGGATCGAGAAACACGGCGGCGATTCGTCGAAAGTGAAGTTCATCGAGATGACGCCGACGGAGATCGGCGCCGCGCTCGCACGCGGGACGATCGATGCGGGCGTCATGCCCGAACCCGCGCTGACCCGAGCCGAAGATGCGGGTGAGGTGAAGGTGCTCGCGCAGCCGTACGACGCGATCGGCGAGCATTTCCTCATCAACGGCTGGTTCGCGACGGACGACTGGATAAAGAAGAACCCAGCGACGGCGAAGAAATTCGCGGAGGCGATCCACGAAGCTGCCGTGTGGGCGAACGCGCACCACGCCGAATCCGCGAAGATTCTCGCGAAGCATTCGAAGGCCGAGCTGTCGGTTATCGAGCGCATGCATCGTGCGACCTATGGTGAGGCGTTCGACGGGAAGGCGATGCAGAACGTCGTCGATGCCGCCGCGCGCTTCAACGCGCTCAAGAAAACGTTTCCGGCGACGGAGCTTTTCAATGCGCATCTCTAGAGCACTCGCGGTCGCGGCCCTCGGCGGCGGATTCGCACTGCCGCTCGTGCCGAGCCGCGCGTGGGGCGCGGCGCCGATCGCCCTGAAAGTCGCGGCCGCGGGCGATGACGACATCACGCCGATCCTCTACGCGCAGCAAGCCGGTATCTTCGCGAAAAACGGCCTGAACGTAGAACTGCAGACGCTCGGAAGTGGCTCGGCGACGGCAGCAGCGGTTGCCGGTGGCTCGATCGACATCGGGAAATCGAGCCTCCCCGCCCTCATCGCGGCGCACGCACGCGGGGTCGCGTTTGCGATCGTCGCGTCGGGCTCGATCTACCGCGATGCGAATCCGGTCGCGGGATTCGTCGTCGCAAACGACGCGGGCATCGCTACGGCGAAAGATCTCGCGGGCAAGACCGTCGCCGCGTCGTCGCTCAAAGATCTGATCGCGATCGCTACGCAAGCGTGGATCGACGAGAACGGTGGCGATTCCAAAACGGTGCAATTCATCGAGTTGCCGAGTTCGGCCGTTACCGCGGCACTCGAACAGCATCGCATCGTCGGCGCGACGATGATCACGCCCGCGCTCGCGCTCGCCGTCGACTCCGGCAAGGCACACGTGCTCGCGAAGTCGTTTAGCTCGATCGCGAAGCGCTTCATGATCGCAGGCTGGTTTACGACGAAAGAACGCGTCGCACGCGATCCGGACACGATCAAGCGTTTCGTGGACTCGTTCCGAGAATCGGCGGCTTATACCGACGCGCATCACGCCGAAACCGTCGATCTGCTTGCGAATTATTCGAAGATCAAGCCCGCGACGATTCGCGGGATGGAACGCTCTATGGCCGGACCGATCGTGGATGTTCGCGACATCGCGCCCGTGATTGCGGTTTGTGTGAAGTACGGCGTCATCGAGAAGAGCTTCCCGGCGTCCGAACTCGTCGCGACGATCGCGACACGGTAACCCGCGCAACGGCGCATTCCCCCGTCATCACCCGAATACCGCGGAAAGATTCCCGTGAACGAAACGCCATCGAACGACGAACACGTGCCGAACGACGAGCCGCCCAAAGTGGCGTATTACCACGATCAAAAAGATCGGAAGTTCGTGCGCGAAGTCGCGGGCGAATATAACCTGACCAAAGAGCTCGAGCGGCTCCGGGCGCAGCCGCGCGTCCGCCGCGGACGCGACATCGCGTTCCAAGACGGCCCGACGACCTTCAGCAAGCATTACATCGAGCCGAAAGATGGCATCGCGCAGACGTTGCACATCCATCTCGAGGAGTATGCACCCGGCGCGCATTCGCAGAAGCACGGTCACGTCAACGAAGCCGTCTTCTACATCCTCGATGGCGAGGGCGCGGAGGTGCACGACGGCATTCGGTACGAGTGGGATGCGGGCGACGTGGCGATCGTGCACAACAACTGCGTGCATCAACACTTCAATCGCAACCCGGAAAAACCGGCGCGCGCGCTCGTCCTCAAAACCAAGCCCATGTACGTGTTCATGAACATGCTCTTCCAGAAGACGATCGAAAAGCGCGCGACGGAGCCGACCGAGCACGGCCGCGGCTTCATCGCACGCGGCGAGCCGCATCTCGAACACGATCACGACCACGGACACGATCACGACCACGCTGCGAACGGACACACCCATGACTGAGCGCGAGATTCCCTGGGGCGAGTATGCGACGTGGCTGCAAGGCGACGTGAGCGGGACGCAGTACGCGGATCGACTCGCCGAAGCCGCCGCCCGGCCCACCAAAGACGCCGAGCGCCGCAAGATCCTCAAAGCAAACGAGCTGCCGTGGGAGAACTCGCCGCACGGTTTGCTCAAGCACATCTGCAACGAGAACATGAACACGCGCGCCGAGACGGTCGACGCGTACATGCAGATCATCCCGCCGGGTAGCCGCTCGGGGAAACACCGCCAGCTCGCGGAGCAAGCGTTCTACGTGCTCGAAGGCCGCGGGTACGACACGCATGTCGACTGCGATCTCTCGATCCCGGATGGCGAGAAATATCTTTGGGTGCCGCAAGCGCACGAACAGCGCTTCGAATGGGAAGCGGGCGATGTCGTGTACATCCCGCCGAACACGATCAGCCAACATTTCAATGCGAATCCGAACGCGCCCGCGCGCTTGGTGTTCATCACCAATCGCATCTACCGCCATTGCGGCCTCGACGAGTTGGAGCAGCTCGAGAACGCGCCGGAATACGATCCGAACGAGCAGCTCACGGCCGAACGTCTGCGTCGCTATCTGGAGGTTCCTTCGCACGCGTAAGTGGCGAGCACATCATCATGCTGAAACCGCAAGAAAACGAACGACTCACGCGCGTCGGGCCGGGCACTCCGGGCGGCGCGTTGTTCCGCCGCTATTGGCAGCCGGCGCTTTTGAGCGAAGAGCTCCCGGAGCCCGATTGCCCGCCCGTGCGCGTGCGTATCCTCGGCGAAGATCTCGTGGCGTTTCGGGCGACCGACGGCTCCGTCGGACTCGTCGATGCGTTCTGCCCGCACCGCCGCGCGCCGATGTTCTTCGGGCGCAACGAAGACTGCGGCATCCGCTGCGTGTACCACGGCTGGAAGTTCGATACCAGCGGCGCGTGCGTCGACATGCCTTCGGAGCCGCCGGATTCGCTGTTCAAAACGAAGGTCACGATTGCGGCGTATCCCACATGGGAAGGCGGCGGAATGGTGTGGACGTACATGGGCCCACCGGAGGCAAAGCCCGCGACGCCCGACTACGAATGGCTCCGCGTTCCCGCAACGCATCGGTTCGTTTCGAAGACGTCCGAATCGTGTAATTATCTGCAGGGCCTCGAAGGCGGGCTCGACACGGCGCACTCGTCGTTCGCCCACAACGAGCGTTTGAACGATCCGACGTGGATCCGCAATCGCGACACGCATCCGAAGCTCGAAGTCGACAAGACCGATTACGGGTTTACGTACGCTTCCACGCGCGATCTCGGCGACGACGGGCTCTACGTTCGCGTGTATCACTACCTGATGCCCGCGCAACAGCTGCGCGGCAACGTGACGAACTGGGCGGGTGGCGCGCGCGCCGCGGTACCGAAACTCGACGGGCACATCTGGGTGCCGATCGACGACGAGCACACGAACGTCTACAACATGATGTACGGGTACGACCAAACCGTCCCGATCACGGAAGAATTCGCGTGGAAAGACGAGGCGTTCTTCGGCCGCGGCGCGGACGATCTGATCCCCGGGACGTTTCAGCTCAAAGCGAACCTCGCGAACGACTATTTCATCGATCGCGAAAAACAGAAGACGAAGACGTTCACCGGTATTCGCGGCGTGAACACGCAAGATTTCGCGCTACAAGAGGGTATGGGCGCGATCCCCGACCGCTCGAAAGAACGCCTCGGCACCACGGATCGCGCGATCATTGTGACGCGTCAGCTGCTCCTCGAAGCGTGCGACGCGGTCGAAGCGAACGAAGCGCCGCGTGGCGCCGAGCCCGCCTCGTACCGCGACGTGCGCGCATACGATTGCGTCATTCCCCGCGACCACGACTGGCGCGAAGCATTTGCAAGCGAACTTTCTGCAAAGTGGTAATTTCATGATGACCCATTCGCGCGCGGCCGTAGCCGTTGCAACGAAGACGACCGAACTCCGCGACGTGCCGCTGCCCGAGATTCCGGACGACGCCGGGCTGCTGCGCGTTCTCGCCGCCGGCATCTGCGGTAGCGACGTGCCGATGTATGCGGACGGAGCGAAGGCGCCGCGCATTCTCGGACACGAGAACGTCGGGATTATCGAGAAACTCGGCCCCGTCGCGCGCGAGCGTTGGGGCGTCACCGAGGGCGATATGGTCGCCCTCGAAGAGTATCTGCCGTGCGGCCACTGCGAAGATTGCCGCGGCGGCGAATACCGCTCGTGTTTGCAGACCGATAGCAAACGCGATGGATCGCTCCGGTACGGCTCGACCTCGATCGACGTCGCGCCCGCGCTCTGGGGCGGCTATAGCCAATTCCAGTACATGCATCCGCGCTCGGTGCTGCATCGCGTTCCGGCGGGCGTCGAACCGCGCCTCGCTTCGATGGCGCTTCCGATTGGGAACGGCTTCCAGTGGGCCGTCCTCGACGGCAAAGCGGGCCCGGGCCAAACCGTTGTGATCCAAGGTCCGGGCCAACAGGGCCTCGCGTGCGTCGTGGCCGCGAAGGTTGCGGGCGCGCAGACCGTGATCTGCACGGGGCTCGCGCGCGACGCGCATCGGCTCGAAGCGGCGAAACGTCTCGGTGCCGATATCACGGTATGCGTCGATGAAGAATCGCTCGAAGACGTCGTGAAACGTGCGACGGATGGCGCGCTCGCCGATCTGATCATCGATGTCTCCTCGGGCGGTGCCACACAGGTCGTCAACGGTGCGCTCGAGTTGATCCGCAAGCGTGGAACCTTACTCGTCGCCGCCTACAAGCGCAAACCGATCGATGGCTTCGCGATCGACTCCGTCATCCGTCAGCAGATCTCGCTCCGCGGCGTGCGCGGGCATTCGTTCCGCGCCGTCGAGATGGCGCTCGCGCTCATGGCCTCGCATCGCGTCGATCTGGAAGCGATGTCGTCGCACGTGTTCGGCCTCAAAGACGTGGACCACGCCTTGCGCCTCGTCGAAGGCGAGATTCAAGACAAAGCTATCCACGTCACGATCGCGCCCTGGTCGTAGCGTGTCGACGAACGTTCGCCTGAGCCTCGCCTGCTGGGATTACGACCGGACGAAGGCCCTCATGGATGGGCGCGTGCGGGCCGAAGGGATCGACCTCGTCTACCAACCGCTCGAAGTCGAGGAAACGTTCTTCCGCCAAGCGCGTTTCCGCGAATTCGACGTGTGCGAGATGTCGCTCTCGTCCTATTGCGTCTCGAAATCGAAGGGCGATCCGTTCATCGCGATCCCGGTGTTTCCGTCGCGCATGTTCCGCCACGCGAACATCTGGGTCAACGAACGCAGCGGCATCCGCGAACCCAAAGACCTCATCGGGAAGCGCGTTGCTACGCCCGAGATGCAGCTCACGGCGAACGTGTGGATCCGCGGCATTCTCGCCGATGACTACGGCGTTTCGATCGATAGCTTCACGCATGTGCTCGGCGGCGAAGAGACCCCGGGCCGCCCGGAGAAGATCAAAGTCGATCTGCCACCGTCCGTGCGCATCGAACAAATCGGGCCGACGCAGACGCTTTCCGCGATGCTCGCATCGGGCGAAGTCGATGCGTTCTACGGTCCGCGCACGCCTTCGACGGTCAACGCTCCCGGCGTCCGCCGCCTGTTCCCGGATTACGTGACGACGGAAAAAACGTATTATCACAAATACGGAATCTTTCCCATCATGCACGCGATCGTCATTCGCCGCGAGATCTACGAGCGGGACCGTTGGATCGCGACCGCGCTCTTGAAAGCGTTCACCGGCGCGCAGCGCTACGCGTACGACGATTACGAGCAGACCGCGGCGCTCAAAACGATGCTTCCGTGGTCGGCCGCTGCCGCCGACGAAGTGCGCGCCATGATGGGCCGGCACTGGTGGCCGTACGGCTTTGCGGAAAACGAGCGCGTGCTCGATACGTTCGTCCGCTACCATCACGAGCAAGGGCTCTCCCCACAACGACTCAACCCGCGCGATCTCTTTGCACCGGAAACGCTCGAAACGTTTTCGATCTAACGCCACGAGGCAACGATGCTCAAGCCCGAAGATAACGAACGAATCACACGCGTCGGACCCGGAACGCCGATGGGCGAGCTCCAGCGCCGCTACTGGATCCCGTGCGCGCTCTCGAGCGAACTCCCCGAGAACGACGGCCCGCCGATCCGCGTACGGTTACTCTGCGAAGACCTCATCGCGTTTCGCGATTCGACGGGTGCCGTCGGGCTGATGGATGCATTTTGCCCGCACCGTCGCGCGCCGATGTTCTTCGCGCGCAATGAAGATTGCGGCTTGCGGTGCGTGTATCACGGCTGGAAGTTCGATCGCGATGGGAAGTGCGTCGACATGCCGTCGGAACCGCCGGATTCGCTCTTCAAGACCAAGGTGACGATCGGCACGTATCCCACGTGGGAAGGCGGTGGCATGATCTGGACCTATATGGGGCCGGCCGAGAAGATGCCGCCCGTGCCGGATTACGAGGTCACACGCGTTCCCTCGACCCACGGCTTCGTTTCGCGCACGTTCGAGGAGTGTAACTGGCTGCAGGCGCTCGAAGGCGGGCTCGATACCTCGCATTCGTCCTTCGCGCACAACCTCGATATCACGAGCAAGGACTATCTTCGCAACGCCGACACCGCGCCGCGGTTGGAAGTTGAACGCACGCCGTACGGTTACGAGTATGCGGGTATCCGAAAAGTCGGCGACAAGCAATACGTCCGCGCGTATCATTTCATCATGCCGGCACAACAGATGCGCGGCCGCGTGCAAGGCCGCAAGGGCGGGATGGAAAAAGTCCCGACGATCAACGGCCACCTCTGGGTGCCGATCGACGACTACACGTGTTGGGTCTACAACTGGATGTACTCGTACGATCCCGCGATCCCGATCACGCCCGAATACGCGATCGAATTCGAAACGAAATACGGCCGCGGTCCGGACGATATGATTCCGGGAACGAAGAAATTGCGGCGCAACAAATCCAACGACTACCTGATCGATCGCAAGCTCCAAAAAGAGCTGACGTTCACGGGAATCGAGGGGATCAACACCCAGGATATGGCCTTGCAAGAGGGCATGGGCGCGATCGTCGACCGCTCGAAAGAGCATTTGGGCACGAGCGACCGCGCGATCATCGTGATGCGTCAGTTGCTTTTCGAAGCGCTCGACGCGTGTGCTGCGGATAAACCGATTCGCGGAACGGATCCGCAGACGTATAGCCGCGTTCGCGCGGTCGATCTCATGATTCCACCGGCCACCAACTGGCGCGAACACATCAAGGAAGAACTGGTCGCACGATTCTGATGACGACATTGCTTTCGGAACGCATGAACTATCCGCGCCTCGTCGCGCGTTCTGTTCGCATCCTCACGTCGATCGGCCTCATGGATATGAATGGCCACGTGAGCGCGCGCGATGCGGACGAGGCCGGCACCATGTGGATCAACTCGCGTAAGGCCAGCCGGTCCACGCTCCGTGCGAAAGACGTCGTTGCGGTGGACCTCGCTTCGGGCAAGCCACTGGGCGGCGGCGACGAGCCACCGAGCGAGTTCCACATCCATCGCGCGATCATGCAGCGTCGTCCGGATGTGGGCGGCATCGTGCACTCGCACCCGGATTTCATCGTCACGCTCTCGATCGCTGGGGTGAAGCTGCAGCCGGTCTCGGGGATCGGCTCGTTCCTTCCCGAGGACGTGCCCGTGTTCGAAGATGCGAATCTCGTCAACACCGAAGCGCGCGGCGAAGCCGTCGCGGAACTCCTCGGCGCGCATCCCGCGATCGTCTTACGCGGGCACGGCGTCGTCGTCGTCGGCGCGACGCCGCAGGAAGCGCTCGCGCGGTACGTCTGCGCCGAAGAGAACGCGCGGTTGCAGTATCGCGCGGCCGCCATCGGCAAGCCGCACGTCCTGCGGGGCGAAGAGCTCGCGATCGTGCGCCGCGAGACGTGGACGCCCTCGATCGTGCAGAAGCACTGGCACTATCACGAAGAGACCGCACTGCGGAACGGCGCTTTCGAAGGCATCGAATAGCGCTTGCATTGCGAAGAGTTCTTTCGATGCTTTCGGAAATAGGGATGATGCACAAAAATCTCGCCACGTTAACACTCGCCACGCTCGTTTCGCTCGTCACGTGCGGCGTTGCATCGGCAGCCGATCCCGTGCTGCACGTTGCGACGACGCCGATCGATCTCGGCGCGCAAGTGCTCTACGCGAAAGATCAGGGTTATTTCAAGAAGGTCGGCCTCGACGTCGATATCCAGATCCTCAATAGCGGCGCCGCGATCGCGGCGGCGGTAGCTGCGGGCTCGCTCGACATCGCGCAGGCGAATCTCGTCTCGGTCGCTACCGCGCACGAGAAGGGGCTCCCGTTCGTCGTCGTCGCGCCGGCCGGGCTCTATAGCGCCGATGCACCGACGACGAGCATGATCGTGGCGAAGAACTCAACGATCAAAACCGGCAAAGATCTCAACGGGAAGACCGTTGCCGTCAACGGACTGCGGAATATTTCCGAGATCGGTGGCTCGGCGTGGATCGAGCAAACGGGCGGCGACGTCAGCACGATCAAGTTCATCGAGATGCCCTTTCCGCAGATGCAAGCGGCGCTCGAATCCGGGCGCATCGATGCCGCCGTCATCGCCGAACCCGAAGCGAGCGGTGCGGTCGCCGATGGTTCGAAAGTGATCGGCGCACCCTACACCGCAATCGCGCGGCAGTTCTTGATCGGCGGCTGGTTCGCAACGAACTCGTGGGCGAAAGAGCACGCCGATATCGTCAAGCGCTTCGTGAGCGCGACGATCGAAGCCGGGGTTTGGGCGAATAGCCATCATGCGGAGTCCGCGAAGATCCTCGAGAAATACACGAAGATCACCGTCCTTCCGCAGATGAAGCGCTCGATCTACGCAACGAAACTCGAAGCGAGCGAGATCCAGCCGCTCCTTGCCGCGGCGGCGAAATTCAAGGCGACCAAGGCCGTCGTCAACGCAAACGACTTGCTCCTGAAATGAAACTCGATGCGGCATGCGTCGCGGCGATGGAGGCGATCGTCGTCGCAACGCGCGCGGCCGGATACGTCGTCGCGATCGCGATCGTCGATGCGAACGGCGATCTGATCGCCGCGCGACGCATGGATGGTTCGCGCCCGCGGTGGATGCGTGCGTCGATTCGTAAAGCGTATAGCGCCGCCGTCATGGATCGCGATACCGAAGCCTTTCACGAAGAGATCGTGCGTCGCAACTTGCAGATCGCGTATTACGGCGATGCGCTTTTAACGGCGTTGCCGGGCGGTATCGTCATCACAGGCGCCGATGGGCAAACGGTTGTTGGCATCGGAGTAACCGGGCCGACGCAGGGCCGCGATGCCGAACTCGCGCGCGCCGGCGTCGCCGCGATCGCCGCGGCTATCTCGTAAGCTCGCGTCCGCGCGCGGCCGATCGGCTGCGCCGGGGCACCGCGGCAAGCGGCGTATCGTCGACGGGCGCAAAGAACGCTTCGTGCGCCTTTACGGCGGCCCGCGCGCGTTCGAGCGAACCCGAAGCGATCGCCTCGATGAGTTCGTTGTGCGCTATCAGATTTTCGGCTGCGTGGGCGACGCGATGACGATCGACCATCACGAGGCCGGGCCCCGGTTCGTTTGCATCGAGCAACGTGATGTACAGGTTTGCGAGCACCCGATTGCTGCACGCGTCGGCGATGCGGCGGTGGAGTTGCCAATTCTCATGGAGGTAGAGCGCGGCGTCATCGACCGACGCTTCCATACGCCGCAGAATCTTGCGCAAATCCGCGATGTCGGTACGTTTCCGCGAACGCGTCGCATCGCTCGTGATCGCTTCTTCGAGCGCGTGTCGCACGGCAGCGCAATCTTGTAACGTCCCGGATTCGGGAAACGCGGAGAGCAGATGTCGCAGGCGATCGCTCGAGGTCGGAATGGTTGCGAATAGCCCACCGCCTGGGCCCGTGCGCGACGTAACGTAGCCGCGCTCTTGGAGGATGCGCAGCGTTTCGTTGAGCGTGCCGTAAGCGACATCGTATCGTCGGCGCAAATCATCTTTGGTGCCGAGGCGCTCCCCGTTCGGGATCTCGCCTGCGACGATCGTCGTTTCGATTTCATCTGCGAGGGTCGCAGCGCGGCTGCTATAGACCATCGACGTGCCTCGAAATACGCATGATAGTTGTATCCTTCGCGATGCACCCGTATCCCGTCCGCCACATAACCAAAAGCGCACGTTTTCCATTGGAAAACGTGCGCTTTTGGGATAACACGTTTTCGTGTTTATTTGTAGACGGCGAGCCCCTGCGAGGGGATCGGCACGTACGCGCGACCGTTGTAGGTGCTCACCCAGTGCGCGTGCGCTTCGCTCGGGATATTTTGGATGAAGAACGACGAGTTTGCATCGATCACCGTCGTGACGGGTGCGAGCGGACCGCCCTTGACGCCCGTCGACGTGTTGTTGCTGTTGGCGACGTAATAGCGATTGGTCGTCGCATCGTATGCAGCGCCATCGCCGCCGCCGGCCTGATTGATCGTGGCGAGGAATTGCCCGGAACCGACATCCATGACGTACGTGTTCGATACGTCGCCGCATGCGACGACCGCGCGATTTTGCGGGCCGTTCGCGATGCCCGTCGGGCCGCATTTGCCCGGCAGTGCATAGACGGCGACGACCGCCCGGGTGGTGGGATCGATGATATCGATCTCGCCGTTCGGGTTTGCTTTCGTTACGGGAACCGACTGTACGAACTTCTTGAGCGATGGGCTGTAGTACGACGCCTCCATGCCGGTGGCATTGGTGCGAACCGTCGTTGCGATGACCGTGTCGGTCTGCGTGTTGACGTAGGTCAGAATCGGACCTGCGGTTTCCGCGTCGCTCGCGATCAGCATGACGTTGTCGTCGGGATCGAACGAGCCTTCGTCGGTGCGGAACGTGGCCCCGGGGATCACGATCGTGCCGGTCACCGCGCGGGTAGCGAGGTTGATCACCTTGATCGTGCCGTTGCCGTCGCCCGCATAAAGCTTGCTGCCGACACGGACGAGACCGTTCGGGCCCGACGTCGTGCTCTTGCCGGTGTTGCCTTGGAAGATGCTTCCGATCGACGCGCATGACGCGCCCGCTTTTCCGAATGCGGGCGGCGCGGTCGTCGGACCGATCGTCGTTACGTACGCGTTCGCGTTGAGGTCGTACACATCGACGCCGCAGTTGGTCTTATCGGAGAGGTACAGCAATCCCGATGCGGCGTCGACCGTGCTGACATCGATGCTCCAATACGGGCCGGGGAGCGTTGCGGCCGTCGTCGTCGGAACGTTCGGCGTCGCGATGTAGCTGGTGGAAAACGTCGGCGAGATCGGCGTGGAGATCGTGCCGCCGTTGAAGATGCCGCCGCCGCCGCCGTTCTGGCTGTTGTTGGTGCCGCCGCATGCGCAGAGCGCGAGCATCGCGCCCAGGGCAGCGAGTCGGGTCGTTACCGTTGTCATGTGTGTTCCGTCCTACCCGTGGATCCGGTACGATGCGTCGAGGAAGAGTGTCGATTTGTGCGTGATGTCGCCGGTCGACGGCGCCTGATCGTTCTTTACGAACAACTTGTACGACAGGTCGCGCGTCGCCGAGTACGTGACGCCGTACGCCTTGCGGTACGTCAGCGAGATGTGCGGATTGTTGCTGAAGAAGGTCGAGAAGTATTCGAGACCGGCATACGGCACGAGCTTCGTCTGGTGGTAGATGTAGAAATTCGCGTACGCGCTCGTCGCGAACGTCGGCTTTTGGCCGCTGTCGAAATCGCCGCGCACGAGATTCTTCTGGGCCGCCGTCGTGAAGCGGTGGTAGTTCTGTTCCCAGCGGATGTTCAGCGTTAATGGGCGACCGCCGAGACCCGGCTTGAACGTGCGCCAGCTGAGATCGGTGAAGAAGCCGCCGAGGAAGCGCGGGATGCCGTTCGGGTCGCCCGCGCCGGTGCAGCAGACGCGCGCGCGGTAGTGATATCCGGCGCGGTAGTTGAGGAGCGGGTTGAATGCATACGTGAGGAGTTCGCGGTCTTCGTAATCGTAGCCCGATCCGCCGTAATTCGGTTTACCGTTGCGGTACGTGCGGCCGCCCGCACCGGTGTGGGTGATACGCTGATATTGAAAGCCGAGGTGCGAATTGTAGCGATACTTGAAGTCGCCTGCGAGGCGCAGCAAGTCGTACGGCAACGCGTTCGGCGTACCGCCCGGGGCATACACGTCGCTGCCCGTCGAGAGCGTGTAGTTCAACGTCGGCGTGATTTCGAAGTGTTCGAAGCGGCGCTTCGTTTCGGCCGCGGCTTTTTTGCCCATCGGCTTTTTCGCGGTGGTACCGGTAGATCCGGACGGTGGGTCGTCGGAGGTCGGCGTGCTCGCGCCCGTTACGGGGCCGTACGTCGACGCCGGGGCGGGCGCCGCGGTCGGCGCGGAAGCGTCGACCTGCGTGTTCGCACTGGGATCGATCGGTGCGGTCACAGTCGGTGCGCTTTGCGCCGCCGCTGCGATCGGGGCGCCGAGCATCGAGGTGCCGGCAGCAAAAACGAGCGCCGTCATCAAACGGCGTGAGGAAAAAGAACGTTGCTTCATGGATCCTCCTGACGCGGGCGGCTGGCAGAAACCAGATCATCGCGCCGGAAAAGAAAGTTTTTCGATGTATTTAATAGTACGAAAACTCTCATGCTCCTACCATCTGGAGAAAGAAAGTTGCACGCGCAGTGAAGACCGTGAAAATTATTGTCGATGGCGTTTCGCAGACGGTGTCGGCGGAAGATCCCGCGATGCCGTTGCTCTACGCCTTGCGCGACGATCTCGGGCACACGAACCCGCGCTTCGGCTGCGGCCTCGCCCAATGCGGCGCATGCACGGTCTTGCTCGATGGAACGCCGGTTCGTTCGTGCGTGCTTCCGGCGATTGCGGCCGAGGGGAAGCACGTTACGACGCTCGATGGCCTCGGAACGCAAGCACATCCGCATCCGGTGCAAGCGGCCTTCGTCGAAGAGCAGGCGATGCAGTGCGGGTACTGCGTGAACGGTTGGATCATGACGGGCGCGGCGCTGGTGCGTAACGGGAAGAAGCCGACGCAAGAGCAGATTCGCGAGGCGTGTTCGAGCCTCGTGTGTCGGTGCGGCGCGCAACTCGCGATGATACGCGCGATCGATCGCGCGGCGCAGGGCGCGCTATGAAACACGGACGCGGGGCGTTTCTTGCAGGCGGCGCCGCAGCGCTCGCGATCGTTGCGGGGCTCGATGGCTTTCGCGCGGTCGCCCTTGCGGCGGATGCGGCGCTCGAACCGGACGCGCGGCTCGCGACGTGGCTCGTCGTCGGCCGCGATGGCATCGTGGATGCGTTTACGGGGAAGGTCGAGATCGGTATGGGCGTGATTACCGGGCTCACGCAGATCGTCGCCGACGAACTCGACGTGCCGATATCGCACGTGCGCATGACGCAGGGCGATACGGCGCGCACGCCCGATCAGGGCGGCGTCGGAGGCAGTACGTCCACGCAACTCGGCGCGAATCCGCTGCGCAACGCCGCGGCGGAGGCACGTCGCGTGCTGGTCGCTGCGGCCGCAGAGCGCTTGCAGGTGCCCGTGGATCGGCTCGCGGTGACCGATGGCATCGTTTTCGATACGGAGCGCCCGACGGTTTCGGTCGCGTACGGCGCGCTCGTGGATGCCTTCGCCACGCCACCGAAGATGACGGCGAGCGGCGAGGGGTTCCGACAGAACATCGTCGGCGCCGCGAAGCCGAAGGCGCGCGCGGCCTACCGACTCGTCGGCAAGCCGATCGCGCGGCTCGACGTACCGGGGAAAGTGTTCGGCCCCGCGCGTTTTGCGGGCGACGTTCGCGTTCCGGGAATGGTGCATGCGCGCGTGGTACGCCCGCCGAGCGTCGGCGCACGCCCGCTCGCGATCGACGAAAAGGCGCTCTCCGCGCATGGCGATGCGCGCGTCGTGCGCGTCGGCGATCTGCTCGCCGTGGTCGCATCGCGCGAATGGCATGCGGTTGCGGGAGCGCGCGATCTCGTCGTGCGTTGGAGCGCGCCGAGCACGCAATTCCCCGCCCAAGCCGATCTCGGCGCGGCGATGTGGGCGATGCCGGTTGCGCAGAGCGATAAACCGATCGAGCGCGGCGACGTCGCCGCGGCATCGGCGGGCGCGACGATCGTGGAAGCGTCCTATGTGTGGCCGTTCCAGGCACACGCGACGATGGGCCCCGGTTGTGCCGTCGCGGACGTACGCCCGGGGAAGGTCACGCTCTGGTGCGGCGTGCAGAAACCGTATGCGTTGCGCGAAGGGATCGCCGATCTGCTCGCGATCCCGCAGGAAACGATCCGCGTCGTGTTCGTACCCGACGCGGGCTCGTACGGGCGCGGCGGCTTCGACGACGTCGCGGCCGACGCAGTGCTGCTCTCACGCGCGGTCGGGAAACCCGTACGCGTGCAGTGGATGCGTTCCGACATGACGATGTGGGGCCCGAAGGCGCCCGCGATCGTCGGGCGCCTTTGCGGCGCGGTTGCCGAGGGGAAGATGACGACGCTCGATCTCACCTTGCGCGGGTTCAACGGCGGCGAGATCTCCTCGCATCCCGATAGCGCGGGGAACTTCCTCGCGGGTCAGCTTGCGGGACATGCAAACGATAAGCCGCGCGTCGAGTTTTCCGTTTACGGAAAGAACTCGGGCGCATACGAAGTCGCGGCGCTGCGCGCTTCGGCAGAGCTCGTCGCGCCGCTCGCCCCGATGGTCTCGCCGTTGCGCACGACGCACATGCGCGATCCCGAAGGCCCCGGCACGACCTTCATCGTCGAGTCGTTCGTCGACGAACTCGCCGCCGCGGCGAAGGCCGATCCGATCGCGTTCCGCATCGCGCACTTGAAAGATCAACGCGCGATCGATGTGTTGACCAAAGCCGGCGCATCCGGCGATTGGATCGCGGGGCCCGCTGCGAGCGCCGGCAAGCGCACGGGGATCGTCACCGGGCGCGGCGTCGCATTCGCGACGCGCGGCGATTCGATGGTCGCTACGGTGGCGCATGTGAGCGTCGATACGCGCACCGGAGCGGTTTCGGTTACCCGGCTTACGTGCGCGCACGATTGCGGTTCGATCGTCAATCCGCGTTCGCTCGTCGGAACGATCGAAGCGAACCTCATCCAATCGATGAGCCGCTCGCTCTACGAAGAGGTCACGTTTCGCGGTGGTTCGGTGACCTCGAAGGATTGGGTGACGTATCCCGTGGTACGCACGCGCGATCTTCCGAAACGCGTCGACGTCGTACTGGTCGATCGGCCGACGCTGCCGCCGTACGGCGCGGGCGAACCGTCCTCGCGTCCGACGGCGGCGGCGATCGCGAACGCGATCTTCGATGCGACCGGCTCGCGCGTCCGCACCGCGCCGTTCACGAAGGCGAACGTCCTCGCGGCGCTACGCGCCTAGCGCGCGGCGACACCGGTCGGCGAGCATCCGTCTGCGGTGCCGACCGGTGGAACGTACGGCGTCGGCGGTATTTCCGTCACGCCGTACTCGACGGGGTAAAACGAGCCTCCGTCGGTCATCGTCATCGTCGTCGACGCGCTCTTCGATTGCGGTGGCAGCGAATACGTCGCGACCCAGTAGGGTTGCGAGATGCGCATGCAACCGAGTTCGTGCATCGTTCCATCGACGATGAACGTCGAGCGCACGGGCCCACCGAGCGGCTTTTGATACAGATAGATCGTGCGCGCGACGTCGGTCGGGTTGAGCAACGTAAACGTGATGCGGTGCAGCACGCCGTAATCGCCGAGATCGCGGCCGGGGTCGGCCGGATCGAGATTCCGCGGCGTCCGGGCGCGTTCGCCATACCGCACGCTCGCGTTCGGCCCACCCGCCGAAAACGTGGCTTCGAGATCGCCGAATGCCGCGAGGTCGAAGGTGCCGTGACGGTTATGACCGTCGAAGGGCAGTCGCGGACCCGCGAGATACGTGGCGGGGTTGCCGCCCGCAGGAGAGGCGATCACCGCAACCGCCACCTCGCCGCTGACGACGTGCAGATCGACCGCGCCCGCCGCAACTTCGCCTTGGAGCAGCAACGCATGCCGTACGATCACCGGCTTTCCGGGGAGTACGTCGACGATCGCGCCCTCGACGTTGCGCCGTAAGTCGAGTAAATCGCGCGTGACGGCGTGCCCGACGCTCATCACGTCGAGATCGGGCCCGGCTTCGGAGCCGATCACGTGTACCCGAGCGGCACTTTTCGCGGTGAGGACGATATCGAGCCCGCGCGGTACGCCGATCACGCTGTGGTAATAGTAGAGGCGCGCCGGGCGTTCCGGCGTCACCGCGCCTTGGAAAACGAGCCCTTCGCCCTGCAGATACTCCGGATCGTCGCTTAGGAAGAGCACGGTCGGCGGGGCGGGTACGAGTGCGATGTTATAGAGCGAGATCGTCGTCGTGGCCGTCACCGGCATACTCGTTATGTCGCTCGCAATCCGCACGTTTACGGAGACGGTCGTGCGCGCACCCGATGCGAGCGGAACGAGCGGCCACGGGGCGATGGCGCCGATGGCGATCGAGGCCCCAGGGCGTAACGTCGGCCGAATCTCGCGATCGAGTGCGCTGCGGATTTGCGCGAACATGGCGTTTGCGGAGAGTGGCGAGCCCGTTACGTTGAGCGTCAGCGTCGGCGGAACGATGCCCGCTTGCGGCAGCGTCTCGATCGTCGCCGGGGTGGCGGTGGCAGTGGGCTCGGCTTGCGCTTGTGCGGATGCGATCGAAGACGCCGAAGCGAGCGCGCAGGCAATGGCAAACACGAGCGTCGCGATACGTCGGTACGAAACGGTCCGAGGACGATGCATTGCGGTCTTTGGCGACGCGGCTCCTACGAATCCCTCGTTGCTCGGGCGCGATCGATGCAACGAGCGCTTCCCCAGAGCACGCCCAGCTTCGTGCGCGCATCATCCTGCGAAACGCGATTCGCTTTGCAAGCGCGACCGAGGTGATGGCGATGTCCTCCTTGCTGAAATTCTCAAAGTCGACGCTCGTTCGACTATTTTGCAAACAGGCAACCGTCGTCGCCGTTTCGCTCGTCGGCGGATGCGGGACCGCGCTCGATTCGACGAGCGTCGTCACGCGAGCTTCGCAAGCGGTTACCACGCAATCGGCACGCTCGGTCGGCGTACCGGGCGGCCGCGCGACCTCGGTTGGCGGCCTGAGCATCGCCGCCTCGGCGGTGTTGACGATCGACCTTTCGCATCTCGCGAATTATGCGGCGCCCGCGCTTCCGGCCTATTACGATACCGCGGTCGCCGCGCTCGATAATTCGCCGAGCACGAATCCCGTCACGGATGCGGGTGCCACGCTCGGGCGCGTGCTGTTTTACGATAGGCAGTTGAGCCTCAACGGTACGATTTCGTGCTCCTCTTGCCATCAGCAGGCGCTCGGCTTCTCCGACGCATCTCGCTTCAGCATCGGGTTTACCGGCACGGCGTTCGGTACGGCGCATACACCGCGGCTCGAGAACGCGCGGTACTACCAACCGGGGAGTATGTTCTGGGATAAACGCGTCGCCTCGATCGAGGCGCAGGCATCGGTGCCGATCCAAAATACGATCGAGATGGGCTTCGATGCGGCGCATGGCGGCATAAACGCAACGATCGCGACGATGAACGCGCTGCCCTATTACCCGGAGCTTTTTCGTTTCGCTTTCGGCGATGCGACGATCACGCAGGCCCGCATGCAAGCCGCCCTCGCGCAATACGAGCGCAGCATGATCGCTACGACGAGCCGCTGGGATGCGGGGTACGCGACGAGCTTTCGCGGCAACGCGCCAAATCGAAATCTCGATGTCGATTTGCCGAATTTCACGGTAACGGAAAATCGCGGGCGGCATTTGTTCATGGCACCACCGCCGGCCGGCGGCGTCAACTGCGCCTCATGCCACGTACCACCGACGTTCGCACTCGACCCCGCATCGCAAAGTAACGGGCTCGATGCGGGGGCGACGACGGTCTTCAAATCTCCCTCGCTCAAAGACGTTTCGCACGGCCCGTACATGCACGACGGGCGATTCGCCTCGCTCGACGAGGTCGTCGCGTTTTACGACCACGGCGTGCAAGCGGGACCGTCGCTCGATCGCCGTTTACAGCAGGCGGGTTCGCCCCAACGGCTGCGGCTTTCGGCCGGCGATCAAGCGGCGATCGTCGCGTTTCTTCGGACGCTCGATGACGCAACGCTCTCGAGCGATGCGCGCTTCGTCAGCCCGTTCAAGCGTTAAGCTACTCGGCGAGTTCGCCGAACCGCCCCGCGTTATAGTCGGCGATCGCATCGCGAATCTCGTTTTCGGTATTCATCACGAACGGGCCGTACTGCACGATCGGTTCGTCGATCGGCTCGCCCGCGAGCACCATGCAATGCGTTTCCGGCGCGAGCGCCGCGAAGGTCGTCGCGCGGCCATCGTTTGCAAAAACGGCGAAATCGCCGGCCTTCGCTTCGCGCCCGCCATCGATGCGCACGCTGCCCTTCATCACCAGGATCGCGATATTCCACGCGGGATCGCGATCGAGCGTCACGCTGCCGCCCGCATTGAGGCGTACGTCGAGGATGTCCATCGGGGTGAACGTCCGGGCGGGGCCGCTTGCCGATGCGTACGAGCCGGCGAGCACGCGGACGATGCCGCCGTGATCCGGCAGGCGCGCCAGTCCCATCGCGTCCGAAGCGAGCAGTTGATATGTCGGCGCGGTCATTTTCGCTTTGGCCGGAATGTTGACCCAGAGCTGTAGCATGTGCATGATGCCGCCCGCTCGCGCGAAGCGCGCCTCGTGGTACTCCTTATGCAAGATACCCGCCCCCGCGGTCATCCACTGTACGTCGCCCGGGCCGATGACGCCGCCCGCGCCCGTGCTATCGTGATGCGCGACGCTCCCTTCGAGTGCGATCGTCACCGTCTCGAAGCCGCGGTGCGGATGTGGGCCGACGCCGCGCCGCATATTTTCCGTCGGCGGATAAACGCGGGGCGCATGGTAATCGAGCAACACGAACGGGCTCAAGCGGCGTGCGAGATCGGGTACCACCGAGAAGTAGCCGTGCACGAAAAAGCCGTCGCCGACCCAATGTGGCTTCGGCGCGGGAACGATGCCCGCAAGGCTACGGGTGGCGGTGGAGTCGAGCGTGTTCATGTACGCACCATGACCCGACGCGGGTTGCGAGGGTTCTGCAAGGCACGGCCGATGATGCGGGCTTTCGCGGAAACTCCGGCAAAGAACGGCGCGATATGAAGTACGATTCCCTCGACGTCATCGGCATCGGCAACGCGATCGTCGATGTCCTCGCAACCACCGACGACGCCTTTCTCGCCCAACACGATATGGCCAAAGGCGCGATGATTCTCATCGACGAGAAACAGGCGAAGGCGATCTACGAAAGCATGGGGCCGACGATCGTCTCGTCGGGCGGGTCGGCAGCGAATACGGTCGTCGGCATCGCTTCGATGGGCGGCAAGAGCGGCTATGTCGGGCTCGTGCACGACGATAATCTCGGGATGGAGTTCCGCCACGACATCATCGCCGCGGGCGTCGATTATCGCATCGCCGCGGCGACGCATGGGCCGTCGACCGCGCGCTGCCTGGTACTCGTTACGCCCGACGCGCAACGCACGATGAATACCTACCTCGGCGCGTGCGTGAATCTCAGCCCGGACGATATCGATCCCGCATTTATCGGCTCGGCGAAAATCACGTATCTCGAAGGCTACCTGTACGATCCGCCGCTCGCTCAAGAGGCGTTCCACAAAGCGTCGCAAGCCGCACATGCCGCCGGCCGCAAGGTCGCGCTTTCGCTTTCCGACACGTTCTGCGTCGGGCGCCATAAGGCCGCATTCGAGCAGCTCGTGCGGCTCCACGTCGACGTGCTCTTTGCCAACGAGTCGGAAGGCAACGCGCTCTTCGGCACGACCGATCTGCGCGATTGCGTCGCGCAAATGCGTGCGATCACCGAGGTCGCAAGCGTTACGCTCGGGCCGAAGGGATCGCTTGTGATCACGCACGACGACGTGATCGAGATTCCACCGACGGACGTGGATCGCGTCGTCGATACGACGGGCGCGGGGGATCTTTACGCGGCGGGCTTTCTGTACGGGATGACCAACGGCGCCTCGCTCGCGGAATCCGGCTACCTCGGGAATATGGCCGCGGCCGAAGTCATCACGCATCTCGGTGGCCGGCCGCAGGTTCCGCTGCACACGCTCGTGCCGATCGCACGCGAACGCGCCGCCTCTCGGAAGTAGCCGCAGCGCCGCGTGTCGTGACTCGAACGCTACACGCGGCGTGCAGGGCCCGAATCGCGTTTCTGTAAGGTTGGCGAATGCTCGACGTTGCGAGCGGTTTCATGCCGCACGGTATGTGCTTTTCTTGGCAACCGGAAGTCCTCTCGCTTCACGTCATCTCCGATGCCTTTATCGCACTCGCCTATTTTTCGATCCCCTTCATGCTCGTGCGGCTGGTGCAGCGGCGCGCCGATCTTCCCTTCAGCGGCGTTTTTTGGGCGTTCTCGCTTTTCATCGTTTCGTGCGGCATCACGCATGTGCTTTCGATCGCGGTGATCTGGCAACCGATCTATTGGCTCGAGGGCGCGGTGAAGGCGATCACGGCGATTTCGTCCGTGGCGACGGCGGCGATGCTGGTTCCGCTCCTGCCGAAAGCGCTCGGGCTCAAGACGCCCGCGCAACTCGAATCGCTGAATGCGACTCTGCAAGATGCGCTTATCGAACGCGACGGGTTGCTCGAACGCTACGAGCGCGAGCATCACATCGCGCGGACGCTGCAGAGCGCCTCGATCGGCGATATCCCCGCAACGCTCGGCATGCTCGCGCTATCGGCCGTGTATCTGCCGGGCAGCTCCGATCTCGAAATCGGCGGCGACTGGTACGACGCGTTTTCTTTGCCCGACGGCCGCATCGTCGTGTCGATCGGCGACGTCGCCGGGAGCGGCCTCAACGCCTCGATCGTCATGGCGAAAATGCGGCAAGCGATTCGGGTGGCAGCGCAAGTCCGCATCGTGCCGGGCGACATCCTCGACGCGGCGGACCGAGCACTCAAGCTCGAATATCCGGACCGCGTCGTTACCGCGTTCGTCGGCATCATCGATGAAATCGATCGGGTGCTGACGTTCGCAAGCGCCGGCCACCCGGCGCCGCTCTTACGCGAGCGCGACGGATCGATCGCCGAACTGCGTTCCGATGGATTGCCGCTCGGATTACGCCAACGCGAAGAAGCGCGACAGAGCGCGACGGTCGCGCTTTCGCCCGGTGCGCTGCTCGTACTCTATACCGACGGGCTTACGGAGGCGACGCGCGATTACGCCGAAGGCGAGCGGCGTCTCGCCGATGCCTTGGCCGATCCGAACGTCGCGCTCGCGGCCGAACCCGCGAAGCGTCTCCACGAGGTTATCCTCCGCGACGGCTCCCGCGACGATGTTGCGATCCTTACGGTGCGCATGGGCGCCTTGCGAAACGATGGGGCGCGCTGGGTTTTCGAGAGCAGCGATCAACGCGCGGCGTCGGCCGCACGCGCGGAAGTCATCGCGTTGCTCGACGAACGAGGAGCGGACGCCGACGAGCGGTTTACCGCGGAACTGGTGTTCGGCGAGTTGATCGGGAACGTCGCGCGCCACGCACCCGGAAACGTGCAGATTTTCTTGGATGGCACGCCGCACACGCCGGTCTTGCACGTGCTCGATCACGGCCCGGGATTCCAGCGCCTTCCGGGCTTACCGCTCGACGAACTCAGCGAGAGCGGCCGCGGACTCTACATCGTGCAGCAGATCACGACGGATTTCACGATCTCGCGTCGCTCGCGTGGCGGCTCCCACGCCCGCGCCGCGATCGCGATCGCGCGCCCGGCGCAGCGGCAAATGCAGCACGCATGAAGAATCTCCGCGCATGCGCTACGTCAGCCTCTTCGCCTTGGCCCTCGCACTTGCGAACGTCGCACCCGCAAACGCGGCGAGTCCGACACCAAGCCCCGCCGCTACCGGGGCAGTAGCACCGGCCGCGACGGCGACCGAAGCGAAGATCGCACTCGATGCGCCGTGGAAAGTGAAGATCTACGCTTTCGCACGCGAGCACTTCTTGCACCCCGCATGGGGTTGGCAGCATTCCGAGCGCGACTATCTCCTTGCGATGCAATTTGCGCAAGAAGAGAAGATGACGGTCGACGCCGATGTGGTCTTCGCCGCGGCGATGATGCACGATATGGCGGCGTTCAAACCGTGGGAGACCCCGGAAGTCAAAACCGGGAAGATCGAACATGGCGATGTCGCGGCGAAAGAGTGCGTCGCGATCCTGCGCGATGCGGGCTTCCCGATGGCGAAGATCGCCGCCGTGCAAGCCGCCGAGAGCGGGCACATGTACTATAGCGCCGCGACGATGCCCGAAGCGATCGTCCTGCACGATGCGGACTCGGTCGATTTTCTCGGTGAGATCGGCGTCGCGCGCATCCTCGCAACGGTCGGCGAGGAGAAGCCGAGCATGAATCGTGCGTTGCAAACGCTCAAGAGCTTCGTCACGCAAATTCCCCCGAAACTCATCACGGCCGCCGCGAAGCGCGCCGCGATCCCGCGCGTCGCGGAGATGACGACGTTCCTCGATCGCCTCGGCGTCGAATCGGCGATCCAATAGCGTGGATGCAACGTTCGTCGAACGCCTCGATCTCGGCGGCCCGGGCCCGACCGTCGCGATCAAGGATACGATCGCCGTGGCCGGTACGCGGATGCGTGCGGGAAGTCACGCGCTCGATCATCTCCCGCCCGAACCCGAACATGCGGCGGTCGTTGCCGCGCTGCTTGCGGCCGGATGTCACATCGTCGGGAAGACGAACCTGCACGAGTTCGCATATGGCGTCACGGGAATCAACGACGTCACCGGAACGCCCGTAAACCCGCGTTTTCCCGATCGCGTCCCCGGTGGTTCGTCGAGTGGATCGGCCGTCGCCGTTGCGGCGGGAGCGGTCGATTTCGCGCTCGGCACCGACACGGGCGGATCGGTGCGTATTCCGGCGGCGTGTTGCGGCATCGTCGGCTTCAAACCGACGTATGGGCGTTTGAGCCGCGTCGGGGTGATGCCCGCGGTGTCGTCGCTCGATTGCGTCGGGCCGTTCGCGCGCGACGTCGCGACGATCGAACGCGCGATGGCGATGATGGACGCGACGTTTCACACGCACGCATCGCCGAGCGATCCCGTGCTCGGTGTCGTTACGCTCGACGCCGATGCTACCGTCGCGGATGCGTTCGCTCGTGCGCTCGCGCGCACCGGAATACGCCACGAACGCGTCACGCTTGCGAGCTTCGCCGAAGCTTACGACGCCGGTCTGACGATCATCGCGGCGGAAAACGCGGCGGCGCTCGGGACGTACGCGGAGTCCGAACTCCTCGGCGCGGACGTCCGCGCACGATTGCAGGCGGCGATGCTCGTGACGCCCGCACAGGTTGCAGCGGCCGAGGTCGTGCGTGCGCGGTTCATCGCGGAAGTCGATGCGGTTCTGGCGCGCGTCGACGCGCTCGTCCTTCCGACCATGCCGATCCCGACGCTCACGCTCGAAGCGGGGCGCGATGCGAAAGCGGCGATCCGCGCGACAGCGTTCGTGCGCGAGTTCAACCTCTCGGGCCATCCCGCGATCAGCTTGCCCCTGCCCGCCGAGGGCGGCTTCGCGCCGGGCATGCAACTCGTCGGGCGGCGCGGTGCGGATGGAGCGCTGTGCGCGCTCGCGCGCGCCGTGGAAGCGACGCTAGGCGGGTAGCTCCAGGCGCGCGAGGATCTGCGCGTGCCGATAGCGCGCGAATGCGTTGCGTGCGCCTCGCTCGCCGATGACCGTAAAGCCCGCGCGCGCGAGGAGCTTCGCGCTTCGCGCATTGTGTGGCTCGTACGATGCGACGAGCGCGCGTAACGCAAACGACGAGCGCGCGAGCGCGATGACGGCGGCGACGCCCGCGCTCGCGACCCCCGTGCCCTCGTGGTCGGCATCGACGGAATAGGCGAGTGACGCCTGCGGGGGGCCGGTGCGGCTGAAGCCGCTGAGCGTCACGACGCCGAGGATCGTTGTTTCGCCAACCCGCGAAACGAGGAAATCGGTATCGCGGAGGCCGCGGCGCGCTTGCAGCGTTCGGAGGTGATCGGCGGGATCGTGCGAGCGCGCTTGGTGCCATGCCGCGAAGCGCGTTTCGTTCTTGGCGAAATATGCCGCAAGAGCATCCGCGTCCGCGACACCCGCCGCGCAAACGTGGATCGGTGCGATCGCTCGCTTACGCGACCGCGGGCGCCTTGAGGTGTAGCGTTTCCGCCGTGTATTCGCGAACGCGCAAGCAGAGTTCCGCGTCGTCCGAAAGCGAGCCACCGTACGACGGCAACATCTCTTGCAGTTTCGCTTTCCAGCCCGGAACGTCGTCCTTGAAGAGTCGGCCGATTACATCGAGCATCACGGCAACCGCGACGGATGCACCGGGCGATGCGCCGAGGACGGCCGCGATCGAGCCGTCGCCCGCAGCAACGACCTTCGTCCCGAATTCGAGCTTGCCGCCGGTCTTTTCATCGGGCACGATGACCTGCACGCGCTGGCCCGCGACCGTAAACTGCCACTTCTCAGGATCGGCGCCGGGGAAGTACTCGTGCAGCGAAGCGTATTTGCTCTCTTTCGAGGCGAGCACTTCGCCGATGAGATATTTCGTGAGATCGTAATTATCGCGGCCGACGGAAAGCAGCGGCCCGATGTTGTCCGGCTTCACCGAACCGAAGAGATCGGCATACGAGCCGCTCTTCAGAAACTTCGTCGAGAAGCCCGCGTACGGTCCGAACAGCAGCGAGCGTTTTCCATCGACGTAGCGCGTGTCGAGGTGCGGAACCGACATCGGCGGCGCGCCGACGGATGCCTTCCCGTAGACCTTCGCGAGGTGGCGCTCGACGACGTCCTGATCGTCGCAGCGTAAGAAGATGCCGCTGACCGGGAAGCCGCCGTAGCCTTTACCTTCGGGAATTCCGGATTTCTGCAACAACGCAAGTGCGCCGCCGCCCGCGCCGAGGAACACGGTCTTGCTCGAAAGCGTTCGCGTCGCGCCGCTCGTCGTATCCTTGACGGTTACGTTCCATGCGGCGCTCGCGCTCTCGCTCGCACGGACGAGGTTCGTCACGCGATGGCCGTACGAGAGCGTGACGCCCGGTAACGTGCGCAAATGCGCGAGCAGCTGCTGCGTCACCGCACCGTAGTCGACATCGGTACCCGTCAGCATGCGCGTTGCGGCGACCGGCTGGGCGGGATCGCGGCCTTCCATGACGAGCGGCATCCATTCGCGCAACACGGCGTGATCTTCGCTATATTCCATGCCGGCGAAACAATGATGCGCGCTCATCGCGGCGTATCGCTTGCGCAAGAACGCGACGTTCTCGGTGCCCCAGACGAAAGCGATGTGCGGCACGTCGTGGATGAACGTTTCCGGCGCCTGCATCCCGCCGTTCTTCACCATGAAGGACCAGAACTGGCGCGAGAGATCGTACTGGTTGTTCACAACGAGCGCGCGGGAGATTCCGACGCTACCGTCCGCATTTTGCGGCGTGTAATTCAGCTCGCACAGCGCCGCGTGGCCCGTCCCCGCGTTATTCCACGGATTCGAACTCTCTTCGGCCGGGTTCGCGAGGGCCTCGAAAATCTCGATCGAGAGTTCCGGACGCAGCTCTTTGAGCATGGCGGCGAGGGTGGCGCTCATGATGCCGCCACCGACCAAGACGATGTCGGTCTGTTGGGCGTCGGTCTGCTGAATGGACATGCGTAATTGACGATACTCCGCAAACAAGGTTCCCGTCTAGCACTTTTTCCGCATCGCGGGCGTCGCAGCGTCCTTGCGATACAGTGCGGCGCGCATCGTGCGATCGCCATTACGAGCAGGTCCAAGGAAGACGGTCATGCTTTGACGCACGAGGGTGGGAGATAATTAGCTTATCGGGTGTTTGGAGCTATTTTGAAACGTTACGTTCGCTTTTTCGGCGCGACATGTGTCGCGCTCGCCGCCATTTCTTTTAGCGGGTGCGCTACTCCAAATGGGGTGCAACGGCCCGCCGTCGTCGGTAGTCCGGGTGCGCTTGCGATGAATCAAGCGCGGCCAGCGGGCATCAGCCCGGGGGCGGCACCCATCGCCGCGATGTCGACGCGCTCGCAATCCGTTGCGGCATGGACGGCAACGACACCGACGACACGCAAACCCGCCGCCGTGGGCATCGCCGCGTACAACCAACTTCCGGGAGCCGCATCGCAAGCAACGTACGGGCCGGACGGCTCGCTCTGGGTGCTCGCGACCATGCCATCCGGTGCGGATAAGTACATCTATCACTACGCGGACGGCTCTTGGTCGGCGATTCCCGGGCTCGCTTCGCGCCTCGCCGTCGCGCCGGACAACACGCTCTATGCGATCAATTCGTCGGGTTCGCTCTTTCACTTCACGCCGACCCTCATCGGCGCATCGACATTCATCGGGCCCGGAACCTGGGCCGGTCTCGGTGGTCAGTCGCGCGACCTCGCGGTCGATTCATCCGGCGCGATTTACGTGGTCGGCTTGTCGACCGCGAGCGACGGACCGATCTACCGTAACGTCGGTGGCACGTGGGCGCAAATTGCCGGCAGTGGGGCCCGGATCGCCACGTCGAACGACGGATATGTCTACGTCACGTCGTCGACCGGCAGTATCTTCACAAGCCCGACGTCCGCAATCAATTACAGCGCGTGCCTGGGCCGCGCTGCCCGCGTCGTGCCGACTGCCGGCGGATCGTTTCTCGCGCTGGGCGCGCCGCTCGATGTGGTGAATGGGAGCTCGATCTATCTCTTTACGCCGGTCGGCTCCTCATGCACGAGCGGAAGCTTCAGCGCGATACCGGGTTCCGGCGTCGACATTTCGGCCACCACGCGCGACATCGCGGTGATCGGCGCGAACGGCGGGATCTTTGCCGCAATTTATTCATCAAGCCCGCAACCTTCGGCGACGCCGCTCGTCGATGCGCCGCTCGTTGCAGGTGCGTCATTCACCTATCGCTCGACGTACGGGTCCGTCTACACGGCCGGTCCCAAAGCGCCGGTCCCGATGCCGACGAACGGTCCCGGCTTAACGCAGCAATTTGTCACCACCGTGCTTGCGAATCAGAGTTTTAACGGCGTTGCGAACATCTATGGCGTGCAAACCGTTTCGGGACGGCCATCCAACGTGACAACGAGTGTTTACAACGTTCAAAGTACGACCTATGAAAACATCGTGCCGACGACCACGGGCGCGGATTTGCTCATTTATGGAACCAAGGCGTCGAACACGAACGGTGGCTCGCTATCCATGTTTTCCTCCGTTCAAACGCAAATCGACCTCGTTCCGTACCGTTACCAAACGTTTCCGGATCGTGTCGTCTCCTACGATGCAAGCTCAAATTATACGACGACGTATTCGGGCATTTTGACGGCTGGTACGGCGAACACGCCCTGTTACCAACTTGACGAGACCATCGCGGCGCCTGTCGACGGTTCGTATATGTATAAAACAAACAGCACGTATTTTACGCCCACGTCTACGTGCCCGTCCATCAACGCTGCGACCTACACCTCAGCGGAGTCGGTATCTCCGCCACCCGTTAGTGGTACGTATCGAAGCACGAGCACCGGATACACGGATTACGTCGAAACGGCGGGCACGCCGGTACTGGACGGCAGGGGCGGTTATGTCATCCCGTTCACGATTCAACAATCGGTCGCGCTCCCGTCACCCGCACCCGCGCCGACAACAACGACGATCCCCATGTGGTACCAAAGCGGCCCGATGACCCCTTACTCAACCAGCCACATCGACCAACTTGGGTACCAAGCGCTGTCGCCATCGTGCACGATTCCCACGAGCGTCGGTTCTGTTTTCACCGGGATTCGAACAACGGAGACGCAGCTCGACCCGTTTAATGCGCAGTATACGTTAACGATTACACGCTACATCGCGCCGGGCTTCGGTCGCGTGTGTAGTGTCTCCACGCAGACGATTCAATATTTCGATGAAACAACGGGGCTTCTACGATACACGCAGCTCTACAACTCGGTTACATCGCTTATCGGTACTAGCGGACCAAATGCATCGGCGCACGGGCGAACTTCGCAAAGCATCGATCCCGCGGTTGGTCCTGGCGCGATCGATCCGCCGCAGCCAACCGCTTATACCGAGCTGAAGCGGCTCCGCCGCTTGCCGCAAACAAGAAGTAGCGCGGAAAACCTCGGTGCGTCCGCGAGGGAAGCTGCTTTTACGAACGTGCGATGATCGCGTAGGAGCGCGAACGGGCGAATCATCTCGCGTAAAAAAATCAACCGAGCGAACCCATGATGCTCTCGAAGCGGAATCGCGCATCCGCTTCGTCGCGGAGGGGTTGGCGTCGCAATGATTGGTGCCCGGCACCGATCTTTGCGAGGCCAACCCGCGACGGTTCGCGCCCGCCGGAGCTTTGGCCGGCGAATTCGCGCGATCGTCCGGACAGGGCGCGGACACGCGTACGTGAGCATAAGTGCGAAGAGGCCGCCTACGTACCGCCTAGCGGTTAGGTCCCGAGTATTTCTCGGAATGCGGCGTTCCAAGCGCGGTGCTCGGGGCGCGGTTCGTTCTCGCCCGCGAGGATCGCGCGGATCGGGGCGAGGTCGAAGCCCGTTCGCGGGTCGTGCCGTTCGAAGAGTTCGGCGAGCACCGCCGCCATAAGCGGCCGGCCACGAGCGACGTGCCGTGCGACGGCGGCCGCGAGCGCCGGGTTTCCGGGAAACGGTTCCGCCCGGCTCGGCGCGAGCGCGTTGATCGCATCGCGAACCATCGCACCGCGTTCGCGCAGATTGTTGGCGCGGAGTGCGGCGGGGAGGATCGGTGCGCCGAGCACGTATTCCTGGCGCGCGAAATCGATCGGAAACTGGAGCGGGTACGCGAGGGGCTCGGTGGGGAGGCCACCGGCGAACCGCACCGGGACGATCGGCAGATCCGCATCGATTGCGAGATCGATCAGGCTCGCGCTCACGATGCCGACGTCATCGCGAGTGGAGCGCGCGTAGTCGCCCTGTACGTGCACGAGCAGCGAGCGGGCCTGTGTGGCGAGTTGCGCGCGATACGCGGCGATGCCGCGCGCGATGTCGGAGGGATCGGTTCGATCGACGTAGAGTTCGAAGGGTGGGATAGTGCTGCCGGGATAGCCCGACGCGAGGCGCGCGGCGTGCGCGTACCACTGGTCGGCGATCTCTTTGCGCGCCATCACGAGCATCGGTTCCGCAAGAAACGGCGCCAGAACGTATGCGAACGTGGGTGACTCGAGCATCACCTGATGGTTCGCGAGAAAGAGCACCGGTCGCGTCGCGAGCACGCCGCGCACGTCCCGCGTGGTAAACAGCAGCGATCCGAACGTCGCGCCGGCAAGCGCGCCGAAAAGGTGGGCCATCGGGGCGTCGGCCCCGCCACCACACCGGTCGAAGAACGCGCGTAACGGTGCGAGGTCGGTGTATGCGGCGCCGTGGTCGGTCACCGAAAAGCGGTCGTCGCGTTCGGTGACCGCAAGTGGGTACGCGTCGTACGGGCGCAGCGCACAGCGTGCGACGTTCGCGCCCGGCTCCCAGAGGATCGTTGCGGGTGCGACGCCGAGGCGTTCCGCGAGATGCTCTTTGACGGCGACGCTCGCCGCCGCGGCGCGGCGATCCATGTCTTGCGGGAGCTCGTAATACGTTGCGACGGTACCGCGCACGAAATCGGCACGGGTGACGTCCGCGAGATCGACATGCGTCGTTTCCGGCGCGTCCTCGGCACGATGGGCGAGCATGCGCGGGTGCGGATGCCCATGGAGCATGACCGCGCGGCGGAGCGGCAACGGCACGCGCGCGATGCGGCCGGGATCGACGAGCACGATCGTGAGATCCAAGGTGCACCACACGCGGTCGTCTGCGGCGATCCCCTGAATCGTCACGCGCTCGAATCGACCGTCCGTGCCGATCGGCCCCTCGTACCGAATCTCGGCACGCGCGGTTCCGCAGCGCGGGGGCGCGCCGAAGATGCGGAACGCGCCGATGCGCGAGGGAAAGCCCGCCGAGAGCGTGGGTGCCTCGGGGTTCCAGCGCTCGAATGCGGCATAGGGAACCCCTTGGAGTGTCCCGTCGAGCAGCCGCGGATTGAGCAGCGTCGTGCCATCGGGAAACGGTGTCGCATCGACGACGGCACTCGATCCGCGCGTATCCCAGCGCACCGTCCGTACGACGTGGAACGCGGGGCCGTGAAAGAGCAGCCCGTCCGCGTAGAGATCGGGTGCCCCCGAGCCGTCGTGCACGAGCGGTGCGTCATCGAGCGGCGCGCGGGTTTCGGGCGGCGCGGGCCGCGCGTCCGCGAAGAGCACGTCGCAGGCCGCGATCTTGACGAACGTTCCGCCCATCACCTTCGGACGCCACGCTTCCAGCCGTACGCGGCAACGATCGGCATCGACGGGTTCGGCGATCGTCCGCACGTCGACCGTATCCGCGACGAGCAACCAGCCGCGCATCGCGAGATCGTCGACGCCGACGAGCGTACGGCCGGGCATCGCTTTCACGGCGGCCGTTGCGAGGCGGTCGAGCACCTCGACGATCGGAACGACGGGGACGACATGCGTCGGCGCGTGATCGCGTAACCACGGTGCGCTCGCGAGCGCGATCGTCGCGTGCTCGGTAAGCGCGCGCGGCGCTCCCTGCGGCGTTTCGTCGCCGTCGACGACGCGTAGGCCGAAGCGCGCGAGATGGTACATCTTCTTGCCGTCGACGAACACGCTGCCCGCCGCGTACGCCGTGCAGCCGCCGCGCTCGCGCACGATTTCGACGATCTCCACGAGCGTCTTCACGATGCCGTTCGTCGGCACGACTTGGCCGCGATATTTCCATACGAGCGGCTGGCCTGCGGCGATCGGATCGAAGCGCGGCGCCGTCATCCCGTCCGTCAGATGCGTGCGGATCATCGCGGCTTGCAACAGCTGGATGAGCGCTTCGAGGCCGAGCGATCCCGGCTGCACCGGATCGTTGAAGAAGTGTGCCTTGAACATCCACGATGCCGGGTCGACCGCGAGTTCGCCGCGGATCGTGCCGAGGGCTTGTGCGCCGCCATCGGGCCAGAAGCCCGTGATGCGATCGTGCATGCGTAAGCGGCCCGCGACCGCGCTCGGGAAATCCGTATTCGGCGGTGCTGCGAGGAGTGCGCGCTCCGCGTCGGTTGCGACGAGCCCCGCCTGATCGACGAGCATCTCCTCGGGAAAGACCCCGAAGACGGTCGTGCCGGAGAAGATCAGCGCGCCATCGAGCCTGCATTCCGTCGCAAACGACGTGAGGCACACGTTGCCCATCCGCGTGAACGACGTGAGGCGCGCGCGCGTCACGAGCGTTCCCGTGCACGGCTCGACGCGCGCGTGCACCGTCGCATCGCCGTCGAGATTGCGCAACAGCATCGGTGCGTCGCGCGGGATCGTCGCGCCGACATACGAGCAAAGCCACCCGCACGGTTGCAGCGCCGCTTCGAGCAGGATCGCGAACGGCATCGCACCCGATGCGCTTTCGCGAAAGAACCATCGGTCCGGTGTCAGATCGAATTCCGCCGTCATCTCGGTGCGGATACCGAGCGCACCCTTCGCGTCGCGCACGTCGGTGATCTCGCGGATGCGCGTCATGCACAGAAACGGTTCGCCCGGGAGCCGCTGGACGTTCCGCCATTCCGGAAATTGCGAAGCGGTAGCGGCACCGAATGCCTCGGCGGGTTTGCCCGTCGCCGCCGCGCGAATCGCGTGTTCGTCCGTTATACTCGGCGCGAGCGATATCGGGCGGCGAGGAAGCGGCCAATCGTGCACGAGCCGCAGCGCGATCTTGCGGCCGTGGAAGGCTTTGAGGCCGTCCACCGTGGCGAGGAAATCGGCGCGGATGATGGGATTCGGGCCGTCTTCGATCTCGTGCACGAACACTTCGTACACGATCGTCTTCGCTTGCGGCCGGACTTGGCCGCGGCAGCGCAGCGAGAACACCTCGTTCAGCGCCGGCGCGAAACGCCAGCCGTCGCGATCGAGCGTGAAGCCCGATGCCGTCATGAAAAACGCGAGCGTCTGCGCTGCCGCATCGAGCATGAGCGTGCCCGGCATGCACGGATCGTTTTTGAAGTGCCCCGCAAAGAACCAGTCCTCGGGCGTTACCGGCTGCTCGGCGCGCAGATAGCCGCGGCCCCACGGCCCGCCGTGCGGATCGAAGTGCGTGACTTCACGAAACAAGTTCCTCGCCGCGACCGGCACGAGCGGCGTGCGCGTATGGCTCGCCGCGCGTTCGAATCCCGGGCCGAAAGCGCCGAAGATATCGCCCGCGCAGAACTTCGCGATCGCTTCTGCATCGAAGTGCGATGCGCGGGGCACGACGCGCGGCGGCGCGCTCGGGTGCGTGCGATCGGGGCCGGCGCCGTCGTCCGTCGGCGACCACAGGATGCCGCCGGAATCCGCGAGATCGCCATCGGTGAAGAAGCCCGCTTGGCCGTTGCGCACGCGCACGCGAACCGCGCCCGCGATCGTGCAATCGTAGTGAAAGAAGAACATGCGGATCGGCCCGAGATTCGCGTTGCCGTCGACGTGGATGTCGTACGAAAGCGTGTCGCCGACTTCGGGCAGATCGCCGAGAAATTCGAGCTCGCACCCGAGCAGGCGGTAGACGCGTTCGCCTTCGTTCCGGAAATCGGCGCCGAGCCAGGAGATCAAGAGCAGATCGGCTTGCCCCGATTCGATCGTCACCGAGACCGGCATCCGCCCTCCGTGCAGGTACCACGAATCGGGCCGGACGTCGGTCTCCGACCAAAGCGTCCCCGTGCCGATATGGCCGGGTGCGCTGACGAGCCCCGTGATGCGATCGGCCAAGAGCAACGGCGGTTCGGGCATGCGGACCTGGCGTGCGAAATCGTCCTGTCGGGCAAACACCGGGCCGAGCACATCGGAGATGCGACCCGAGGCGAGGGTGAGCAGCTGCTCGCGCGTAAAGCGCAAGCCGCGTTCGCCGCCCGATACCGCAAGCGCGCGAGCGATCGGTGCGAACGGCTCCGGCACCGCAAGCACGGGCGCGGGCGGCATCGTCGCGACCGATTCTCGATGTGGCGTTGAGCGGGCGACTGACGGCGGGTGGGCCGGCATCGCGAATGCGGCCGGGGGCTGCTCGTGGGGTTCGGCGCTCGCCACAAGGTGCTCCAATCGATCGTATGCGAGGGGGATACCGCGTGCGAAAAGTGCCGCCGCCGCGTGCAGCGTGGTGGTAAGCGACGACGCCCCGAAACGGTCGAGTGCGACGGCGAGATGCGGGCGCGCGCCGAGCGTTTCCGCGATCGCGCGGCGGCAATGATCGCGGGGGCCGAGCTCGACGAACGTACGGACGCCGTCGTCCCAAGCCTGCCGGATCGTCCGCGGGAAATCGATCGACGCGATCGCTTGCGCGGTGAGCGCATCGGCCACGCTCTGCGACGTGAGCGGATATGCGGCGTTGTGCGCGTTCGCGTAAAATCGGACCCCTGCGGGGGCGGTCGTCGGCCGGGCGTGAAGCGCATGCCAGATCGGCGCGTATGCGGCGATCGCCGGCGTGTGGCACGCGAGTTGCACGTCGATCGGCGTGCACGTTCCGGCACCCAATCGCGCGGCGACGCGTTCGCACGCGCGCGCTTCGCCCGCGAAGACGACGGAGCCGGGTGTATTGACGATGCTGACGTTCGTCCCGGGTTCGGCGGCCACCGCAGCTGCCACACGGTCGCTTGGCGCGGCGGCGTGCCACGTCGCCCACGCATCGCCCGCGATGCCCTGCGTTTTCCAGTACTCGCGCGCGACGGTATGCTCGCCGCCGAGATCGCGGTTGTACATCCCCGATGCGAAGATGTCGCGAAACAAGCCCGCCATATCGGTCCACGCGTCAAACGCGAAGAGCGCGTTCGTCTCGCCCGACGATAGCCCCAGCGCCGCGTGCGGTTCGATGCCGAGCACGTCGCGCAACAATCGCGCGTGGATCTGCGTGAGCGAGGTCGTCGCGACGAGCCGTTGCCCGTCGCCGACAACGGCCCGGTCCGCATAGATCCAACCGGCGTCGATCGCGATCCCGGGATGCTTCGCGCGAAACGCGCGCGCGAGCTGCGGCAGGCCGAGGAGGAGGTCGCGCCCCATGCCGGCATAGGCCGCCGACGCGCCCGTAAACACGAATGCGAGTTCGCCCGGTGTTTCTCCGATTCCGAAAGAAACGCCGGGCGGCGGCGGCGTGCGCTCGGGGTCGCCTGCGAGAAACGCGAGCGCCGCGACGTGTGTGGCGTGCAGGGCATCCGCCGTAGCCACGAGCGCAAGGCGCACGGCGGGCACGCCCGCGCCCGGCGGAAGCGTTCGCCCTGCGCGTACGGTATCGCGAAGAAGCGCGAGCGTCGGCGCACCGTAGCATCGCACGCGCGGTGGGGCGCTTGCAAACCACGGCTGCGGCGTGCTTGCCGCGTCCGCGCAAAGCACGACGCTCGCCGTTTCGCCGCCGATCCCGCCGCGCGCGACACGAACGCGCCGTTCGCTCGTTCCCGTCCAGGGAACGGTCGGTGTGGCGTCGCCCGCCACGCTCGGCGGTAGGAATCCATCGCGCAGCGCGAGCGCCGCGGCGGCGACATCGAGCAGGCCACCCGCCGCGTGCACGTGCCCGAACGTCGCCCGCGTGCGTTCGCTCACCGGGTCCCAAGCGTCCGCCGCATCGTCGCGTTCGCCGATCGTGGCGAGGATCGTATCGCCGTCGCGGTGCGCGTCGTCCGTCCGTTTGAGCACGAACGCGACGGCGCCGTCGCCCGGCCGATGGAACGTTTCGGGCAAAAGCGCGCGAACGGCCGCCGCGTGCGTCGGTTCGCACGCGAGATCGACCGCGCCGACGATCGCGGCATCGATCTCCCCGCAGGCGAGCGCCCGCCGTGCGAGGGCGAGCGCGTGATGGCCGGAGAGCTCTTCGGCGAACACGGTGAAGCTCGGGCCGCGCAAATCGAGCAAAGCGTTGATGCGATTCGCGGGCATGTTCGGCATCGCGCCGAGCACGGTCGCGCTTCCGATGTGCCCGGTACCGCTTTCACGATCGCACGAAGTGGCACCGAGGTCGGGGCGCCGCCAGCGGAAGAGTGCCCGCGTGGCTTCCGCATCGCACTGCATGCCGATGAAGACGCTCGTTCGTTCGTTCGGTAAACAAGAAATCTCGGAAACGGCATCGAGTGCGACGCGCAACGCGAAGAGATGCTGTGGGAGCGTATCGCGCAAGTCGTTCGGTGGGATGCGGATCGCCTCTGCGGGGAGATCGATCGCCGCCGCCGGTGCACCCGAAACATCGCCGCGGCGCTGCCCTTCCAGCAAATGCTCGCGGAAATTCGCCGTCGTGGTGCCGTCGGCCGCACGCACGGCGAGCGCGACCAGCGCGACGCTCGGATGTTCGCCTGGGGGCGCGGGCGGGGTGGCGACGGGCATCGCGAATCGCTCGGCGCCCGTCCACTCCTGCACGATGAGGTGCGCGTCGTTTCCACCGAATCCGAAGCTACTGATCCCGGCAATCCGCGGCCCCGCGCACGCCCACGGCTCGTTTGCCGCGAGGAGGCGGAACGGGCTCTGCGCTACGGCGGGTGCGGGGTCGTCGGCCCAGAGGGTCGGCGGGCGCACCGCATGGCGCATCGCTTCGACGACTTTGACGAGCCCGGCCCCGCCCGACGCCGTGACGAGATGGCCGAAGTTCGATTTGAGCGAGCCGATCGGGACGTCGCGCTGCCCCGCGTAGACGATGCCCGTGCTTTCGAGTTCCGTGGCGTCGCCGCGCTGCGTTCCGGTGGCATGGCATTCGAGAAGCGAGATCGCGCTCGGGGCGATTCCGGCGGCGGCGTACGCGGCGCGCAGCGCCATGACTTGGCCCGCGACGCTCGGCACCAGAAAGCCGCGCCCGCGCCCATCGTTCGCAAGGCCGATGCCCCGGATCACGGCCCGAATCGGATCGCCCGCGGCGATGGCGTCGTCGAGCCGCTTGAGCACGAAGAGCACCGCGCCTTCGGCCGGGAGCAAGCCATCGGCTTCGCGGTGGAACGGGCGCGAGCGGCCCGTCGGGCTGAGCGCGCCGAGTGCGGTAAAGCCCGCGAAGAGCGTTAGGTTATCGATGGCGTTGACCGCGCCCGCGAGCATGAAATCGACGGCCCCGTCGTGGAGTCGATCGCAGGCGAGCTTGAGCGCGTAGAGCGAGGACGCGCAGGCGGCGTCGAGCGCGAACCCGCCGTCCGTGAGATCGAGTGCCGCGGCGAGGTGCTGCACGGGAAGGCCCGTCGAGAAGCGGTCGAGCGGGCGCGGATGCGGCGTGCCGTTGCGTATCGCGGCGGCGGCGGCGACGAGCCCGCGTGTCGGATAGCCGAGGTTCCCGACGATCGCGCCGCCGCGCCGATACGCCTGTGGCCGCTCGTCGCGCCCGGCACCCCCCAGCGCTTCGCGGCCCGTGTGGAGCAGCCACTGCGTCAGCGGATCGAGCGTCGCAACCATCGCGGCGTCGAGGCGGAAGCCCGTCGGATCGAAGAGCGCATCGAATCCCGAGACGAAGCCGCCCCGATCGCTGACCGCGCCCTCGCGCCCGGCCGCCGCCGCGGCGGCATCGATCAGAAATCGCGCGGGGTCGACGCCCCAGCGCGCGGCCGTCGCGCGCGTGACGGCGTCGGTACCCGTCGCGACGATCCGCCACAGGGCATCGGGCGTGTTCGCACCCGGAAGGATGCACGCGTACCCGACGATCGCGATCGGCGCGAAGGGGCCGGGCGCAGGCCCAGGTATTGCTTCGGGCATCAGATGCGGGGCGGTGCCATCGCGAGCACCACGTCGACATCGGCGGCGTCCGTCCCCGACCAGAACTCGTCGGCAAAGGCCCGCGCACCCTCGGCGAGCGGGATTACAGGGATCCCGCGCTCCCGGAAGGCCGCGCGGAGGCCGTCCGTGACCATGCCGCCATCCCAGGGCCCCCAGTTGAGGGCGCGCACGAGACAGGTGGGGCCGCGCCGCACCGCCTCCGCGCGCGCGACGGCGTTGAGGATCTCGTTTGCCGCGGCGTAGGCCACTTGCCCGACGTTGCCGTAGCGCGCCGCGACGGACGAGAAGAGGACGATCGCGGAGAGCGCATCGGCTTTCGTGGCGTCGAGAAGCGCGCGCAAGCCGGCGATCTTCGTTGTGAAGACCGTCGTGAATCGCTCCGGCGTTTGCTCGACGATCGGCTTGTCGGCGAGGACGCCCGCGCCGTGGACGAGGCCGTCGATGCGGCCCCATTCGGCGCGGATGCCGTCGACCGCGCTCCGGACTTCGGCTACATCCGTCACGTCGAGCGCACGATAGCGCACCTCGGCACCGCTCGCTTCCAACTCCTGGATCGTCGTGCGCACTTCGCGCGCCGCGGTAACCGTGCCGACCTCCGCGCGCAACTGGAGCGGCGTAAGCGCGCGGCCTTCGGCCCGTGCGACGGCGAGGAAGTGGCCGGGTAGGTCGGCGACCGCGATCGGCGCGGAGCCGTTCTCGTTTGCAAGCGGGGTGCGGCCGAAGATCGCGATCCGCGGCGCGATGCCCGTTTCGGCGAGCGCCTTGAGGCATGCCGGGAGGATGCCGCGCCCGCCGCCCGTTGCGATCAGGACGGGGCGATCGGGGAGATGCTGCCGCGCCCGGCGTACGGGCCGATCCGTTTCGCGAACGACGAACCGCGTGCCGTCGGCTGCGAATCCGATCTCGCGCTCGCTGCCGGTCCGGAAGCACTCGTCGACCACGCGGCACGCGAGGGTTTCCGCATCGGCGAACGTTTCGGGAAGGTCGATCGCGCAGGCATCGACATGAGGCCATTCGATCGCGGCCGTTTTTGCGATCCCGGAAAAGCCGCCGAGCCACGGGTGCGCGCCGCCCGAGGCATCGAGGCCGAACGCGCCGCCGCGATTGGTAAGCATGACGAAGCAACCCGGCCGTGCTTCCCGGTCGCGCCCGAAGGCCTGCGCTGCCGCGAGGGTTGCAAGATACGGTGTTACGGATGCCGCCTTTTGCCCCGTTGCGAGGCCGTGGAGCACGATGACGGCGTCGATCGTCGCATCGACCGTTTCGACGATGGTGGCGCCTCGCGCGACGAATGCCGCGACGAGAGGCGTGCGAAACGCGTGCTCCCCCGCGATCGCCAGGCGCGCGCCCACCGCCATGCCGCGCACGCTCGGATTACCCGCCGACGGCTTCGGCGACCGCAGCGAGGCCGCGCCGAGTCAGCACCGGTTCTGGGGCGCTGGCGGCGGGTACCGCGGAGAAACGCGCGTGGATCGCGCGGAGCGTCTGCAGGCTTGCGAGTTCGCGCGGATCGACCTCGGCGACGTGTGGTGCCGCCTCGCGGAACGCCGAGAGAATCTCGACGCGCTTGATGGAATCGATCCCGAGATCGGCTTCCAAATCCATATCGAGCTGGATCATCTCGACGGGGTAGCCCGTCTTCGCGGCGACCACGCCGAGCAGCGTCTGCATGTCGTCGTCGGGTACGCTCGCCGTTGCCGGGGCCGCCGCTGGGGGTGGCGTTGCGACGTCGGCTGCCGCAACGGCTGCGCGAGAAGTTTGCGGTGCCGAAGTTTCGGCGAGGCCACCGAAACGGCTCAGGATCGCGCCGAGGGTTTGCAGGCTCGCGAGTTCGCGCGGATCGAGTTCGGGCAGATTCGGCGCGGCTTCACGGAACGCGGAGAGAATTTCGACGCGCTTGATCGAGTCGATGCCGAGATCCGCTTCCAAATCCATTTCGAGGCCGATCATCTCGACGGGATAGCCCGTCTTGCTCGCGACCACTTCGAGTAGCAACGCAGCGCTCGGCGCACTGCCAGCGGCGGCGACGGGTGGTGCGATGGGCGCGGTTGCGGCGACGGGTGGTGCGATGGGCGCGGTTGCGGCGACGGGTGGTGCGATGG
>JBBISR010000021.1:0-58912 GCA_037441145.1 Armatimonadota bacterium | reverse complement strand
GGTATTACTACCCCGTTCGACTTGCATGTGTTAGGCACGCCGCCAGCGTTAATCCTGAGCCAGGATCAAACTCTCCAAAAATTACTTCGGAGCCTTTGAGGCTCTCACTTCTTCGACTACTTCAATCCCTACTACACGTGAATGAGCAAAGAACGATCCACAACATACCCTCAACGAGTACACCATGACTGCGGTAGTCTCTTCTTTACCTGCCGACATATCCGTTACCACTCAGTGGAGCTGAAATGATAACAGCATGTCGACGATTCTCTCCCAAATCACCACGATACGGAAAAAAAAACGACTTTCGCCGCCCTTAGTCCGAAAGGTAACGATCCGAAGACCCACAGACTTATGCGCTACTGCACTGTTCAGTTTTCAAGGAGCAGACCGCGACGTTTCGCGAAACAACTGTCGGATAATTGACCGGCGCTGCTGGCGGGTCGTCGCGACCACGAGGAGTAGACTACCATCTTTGGCAAGCGCGTGTCAAGCAGTTGGAAGTCACTTTGAAAATCTGGTTGCTACGATGCAAAGGGGATCGCAGATAAGATCGTCCGCGCGCGATCCGTTCCCGCGATGCGCGCGATCGCCGCCTCGCCGGCGCCCTCTCCAAGCCGTTCGATAATCGAATAGGCCGCTAGCGTAGCAGTCGTCGTGCAATCATGCGATAAGAGTTCTGCCAACGCAAGAGCGCCCGGCTCGTCGCCTGCGTGCGCCGTAAGGTCGCTTGCCGAAGCGCCCCTCGCATACCCGTCGGCGCGGATCTCATCGGGATTGAACAGCGGACGATCGTCGACGAGCCGCTCCTCTTCTTTAGTGTTGTCGCCGGACGGTGCGGGTGATACCTCGGCGGCACGCAGATCCGCGGGCTCGAGCTGCGTGCTTATCATGCGATCCAACACACTGCCGGATCGTTCGCGCTCTGCTCCCTGGGGTGAAAATGGAAAGACGCGCGGCTCGAGGGTCTCGCTATGCAAAGCGGGGAGATCGTGCTCCCGATCGTCGCCAGAATTCACGTGTTCGCTCGATATACTCTTGCGCTGCATCGTGAGTCGGTCGCCAGGCTCCAATCGAGCGGACGCCGTTGGAACAACCATCGCGCAGCCAAACACGACGACGGCGAGCACGAGCAGGACGACCGATACCGCAATACTCATCGGGCGCATGCGGCAAGCGCCGCCACGAGCGACTCCCGGCTCGCGACGATCGAGTCCGGCAAGCGAGCCGCGGCAAGATCCTCGATCTCCGACGCACGATCGTCCCACAACGCGAAGAGCGCGAGTAACGAGATTCGGTGCTCGGCGAACGCCGTCGCAAGGATTCCATCGCGCGGCATCAGCGCGTACGAATGCAGGACCACGTGCAAAATCGATGCGAGCGATGCATCCGGCCGCATCGGTTCGATCAGCGTGAAGGCTTTCCGCAAATCATCGCCGACCGCGACGAGCGACGTCGCAAGATTTTGTTCCAAGTAGACCGCGATCGAGAACCGATCGAGCCCCCGAACGATCGCCTCGACGAAAGCCCTATCCGTCACGCTCGAATCGCGATCGCTCGAATTCGGTAACGGCAGAAAAATACGAACGTCGAGCAGTGCCGTCGTCCCCGTGGCAACGGCAGACCGCTCCAGATAACGGAGGAGCGACGCGCATGTGCTCGACCCGAACGCCGATTCTTGCGGGGCTTCTGCGGTTTCGACCGCCGGTACGCAAGGCGGTAGGGTAAATGCGCAAAGCGGCGCGTTCGATTCGCTTGGTTCGACCGCGGCTACCGATGACGTTACCGTGTGATCCCCGCCGCGCTCCCATTTCAAATCTATGCTGGTGACGACTTCGGAAGCTTGCGCGACATCGGCATCCACGCACGCCGCCCAAGCAATGCGCACGCTCGCACCGACCGGGATATCGGCGATCGTAAGCCCTTCGCCGAAGAGCTGACCTGCGCTCGACCAATCGCGAAACCGCACGCCATTGACTTTCAATGAAGCCCGATGGTATGTCGCGGGACCAGCCGATGTAGCCCGCACGTGTAACTGCTCGCACGATCCATCGCCCGTATTCGTAACAGAGAACCGATACTCGATGAGATCGTCCGGTTGATATGGCCCGGGATTCGCGATCTCGACGACGGCCGTATCGAATGCCGGCATCGTTTCCACGAAACCCGCGATGACGGCGAGCTCGCTTTCGCCGTCGTCCCACAGCACCGTCGCTCCAAAAGAAAATTTGCCGCGCGGCGCGTCAGCGGAAACGCCGAACGAGAGCATGCGCTCGAGACGCGCGCCGCATTCCACCGTCCCAAGCGCAACTTCGTTTCCGCCTTCTTCCACATCGGCGAAACGAAGCCACGGTGGAGCTGCCAAGCGCAATCGCGCTCCGCGCGCCGCGTCGGTCCCGGCATTTGCGAGCACGAGCGACGCAGTGCGGTTCGTTTTCGGACGAAGCGCCACCTCACCATCGATCGTTAGCTTATTCGCAGGTTCTACGAACGTGGCTCCCGACGAGACCCGGAAACTCCGTCGTATCGCTACGGGCTCGCAACCGTTCGCTTGAACTTTCGCGCAAACGGTAACGATCGTCCCGTTCGCAATCGGTGATGGAAGCACGATACGTCCATCGAGAAACTCGGTGTGCATCGGCACAACGTCATCGCGCGTTTCTTTCGCGATCCGCACGAGCGCCCCATCGACGCCTTCCAGCGATCCCGTAACGCGAACGCCATGCACGATCGCCGTTCCGATGTTGACGACTGCGATCTGGAAGCGTGCGCTGGATCCCGCGCGCAACGGTTCGCGAACCATGATCGCATCCGCCGCGTGAGCCAACAGCGGCGCGGATTGGACCGCGATGCTAGCGTTTGCGCGCGCCGAGCTTTGACCGGACGCAATCGAGACATCGACCGCGATCGAGCCACCGCACACTTGCGGCGATGGAACCACGCTTGAAAACACAAGGTCCACGCCATCACGCGCGCACAGCGCGGCGATACGCGCACACAACATCGTGCCCCGACGCGTAGTCGGAACGACGATCGCCGTGCCTTCATAGAGTACGCGGAGTGACGCGTCATCCAAGTCGCCACCGAGCGCGGCGATCTCGACGTGGAGATCCTCGGTCGGTTCCGCGACGTTCCAACGCGCGTTCCAAACGATCGTCTCGCCCGGTCGCACTTTGTCCACGTCGGCGCGCAGTTGGAGCTCGTCACTCCCCGCAGCAAGGACGATCGGCGTATGCGCGATCGACGCGAGCGCGACCGTACGCGTTGTCGAAGCGCGAATCGTCCTACCGTGCAAGACACGAACGCAAACGTCGACCTCATCGAAGGCAAACGCGGGATCGATCTCTAGCATCCCCGCGAGATGTTGCTCATCCTGCGCATCGAAGACGGGGGGCTCAAGGATGATACCATCGACCGCACCGACGACGGCGACGCCCGGCGGCACTTCGAACACGATGCTGCCGCCGCATAGCAGACGCGCGTCGCGCGTACCGAGATCGATCGTCCACGGAATCGGTCGATCGCGTTCGGCATTGGTTGCAATCGTTAGACGGAGTGCGAGCGGTTCGTCATCGTAGTACGCTGCGACATTCGAAAGATCTGCAAGCATTAGAGCGACCCTTTCGAGGATTCGACGATATGCGGCGTGATCAAAAAGACGATTTCATCGCGTTGGTGTTGCGCGCTGCGATTGCGAAAGATGCCGCCGAGAACCGGGATGTCACCGATGCCCGGAATCTTCTGCACGGTTTCCGTCGTGAAGTCGCTCAGGAGGCCCGCGAGCACGATCGTCTCGCCGTCGCGAACGCGTAGCGTCGCGTTCACTTTGCGGCTTCCGATAATTGGGAACCCGGCTTGAAAACCGGTAATCTGACTATATTCCGGATGGAGTTCCGCGGTAATCGTGCCATCGCTACCGATCGTCGGCGTAAGGCGTAGTTTGACACCGATGTCGACGAATTGCACCTGCTGCGTGCCGGTACGCGCATCGAAATAGACGACCGGATACGAAGCTCCGACGAGCATGTCCGCTTCTTTGTTGTTGAGCGTCGTCAATCGCGGCTGCGAGAGAATCGATGCGCGCCCTTGGGAGACCATCGCGTTGAGCGTCGCATTCACGCTAATCGAATTCCGAACGAACGTACTCGAGACCGCGCCTGCGATCGGCGCGCCCTGTACGCTTACCCCGCCAAAAAGCAGGCCGATATTGCTCGAATCGTTCGCAGGCGTGAGGTCGGCGACGCGCACTTCGAACGTTACTTGCTGACCCGCTACATCGAGCGCCGCGAGCAACGTTCGCGCTTCCGCCACGACCTCGCGCGATGCCGAAATGACGACGGCGTTCTGCCGATCGTCCGCGATCAAGCCCGTTTCCGGAACCAACCCGTGCAGGGCTTTGACGGCGTCGCTCGGTTTCAAGAATCGGAGCGCCACGGTCTCGCTCGGTTGCATCGAGCGGTGCGAGATCCCGGCCGCGTCAAGCACGCCCACCAAACGTTGCGCGCGCGCGATCGTCGCGGCTCCACCCGAAACGATTACCGCGTTGATCCGCTTTTCGGCAACGACGAGCGTTCCCGGCGCAAGCGCCTCTTGCAGCGTTTTCGCGACCGACTCGGGCTCCGCATTCTGCAGTTCGAGAACCACCGTCTGCGTTCCAAATGCCCCGTCGTCCGTGCCGTAACGCCGACTCATCGTTGCCGCGCTTCCCAACATGATCACGCTACCTTCGCGATGTACGTGCATATCGAACGCTTTCGTAACGATACCGAGCGCGTCATCGAGCGTTACGTCGTGCAATCGCAATGAAATGCGCTCGTGTTTTACCGAAGTATCGGCGACGATATTGGTGTGCGTTTCGGCCCCGATCAACCGCAAAAGGTCGAAGATATCCGTGTCGCGGACGTCGATCGAGAAGGTTGTCGCGGCCGCGCGTGCGGTCGTGGTAACGGCACACACCGCGGCGAGGAGCAGCAGCAAGCGCACGATCTTCATGGTGATTCCTTTCGCGCGTCGTTCGCGGATGCGAACGTGAGACGCACACCGGTAGAGAGTACGACGCCGAGCGCGTCGACGCGGACGATCGTCGCGTCGCCGATGCGATCGCCCGGCGCGACCATACGGATGGTGGAGCCGGATTGGACGAGCGCGAAACGATGCTCGCCGACAGCCACGGCTTGCACGATGGGCGCGTCCGACGTCGCCACGCCCGCACGATCTGCGGCAGGGTTGCGCGGACTACCGGCGCCGAGGTTCGACGGCAAGATCGGAATGCCGGGGATCGGCGCATACGATGGCGCGGGCGTCATCGGTCGTGCCGTGCGAACGGGGCGCGCTTCGTTCGTCGGTAGCGGCACGAACGGGTCGCGCACCGGTGCCGCGAAGCCGCGATCGCGATCGCGTCCATCGCCTGCATCCGGAGCTTCTCCGCCGCGCATGGCGACCCGCACGAAACGCCCTTCGCTTGCGATCGTGCTCGCAAACGGCCACGTGATGCAGCCCCCGCAGGCGAACAAGAGCGCGATTCCGATAAGTGCGATCCGCAGCCAACGATCACGCGTCATGGGCGGATCCGCGGTTCGGAGGTACGTCGACACGCAGCGGATCGCCATCGAGCCGCAAGAGTCGCAACGTCAGTACCGCATGCACGGTGCGATCGGTATTCTTCGCGGCGATTCGCGTAAGCTCCAAACTCTCGACGCGGACGATCTCTCGCGCGTGCGATAGACTTTCAAGCGATGCGATGACGGCGGCATAGCGTCCCTCGAGCGTGACGCGTAATTCGAGTTCGCGCATCCGCGTCGCTTTCGTCGCACCGTTCGACCGCGTTGCATTTGCGACCAGAGAAACCACGATCACGTTATGTGGAGCACTCGTGCGCAAAAACGTGCGCAAGAAATCCGCCGTAAGCGTCGCATCCGAGCTTCGCACGTCGACACTGCCGAGCAGACGCTGGTATCGTGCGCGAAGCGCGGGATACGCGCGCAAACTTGCGACCGCGGCGCGATCGGCAAGCAGCAGGCGATCCAATTCCGCCAGTCGCGATTCGGCTGCTTCGAGAGACGCGAACTGCGGACGTACGATCGCGAAAAAAAGAAGCAGCGAAGCGGCAAGCGCGATGGCGATCGTAGCGCGCGGTCCGCGCATGCTTTGCAGAGCGTTCATTTTCGTTGAATCACGATTTCGTACGTGACCAGATCACCCGAAACCGTACGATTTGCAGAAGCAAGCGTCACCGAACGAGATCCGCGATCGCGTTGCGCCGCGAGCAAGGCTTGCGCGGTTTGCTCCAAATTTTTCGCTTCCCCATTGATGCGCCAATCGTCGCTCCCCGTGTGTAACGCCGCGATCCAAATCCCCGCTGGCAACCCGTCGCTCAGGCGTACGATATCGCGCGCGCGACGATGCGCCGAACTCCGAGCGGCAACGATGCTTTGTTGCAACGCTCCGAGCGTCGCAACATCGCGCGCGATGCGCTTGAACGCGACGAGCGCGGGTGCGTTCGCGGCTCGAAGGCGTTCGGCACGCGCGATATCGGCATCGATCGCGATGCGTCGGACGGCGATCGCCCCGAGAGCGATCGCAAGCGAAGCGACTACGGTCAATACCGCAACCAGTGCGGCCCGGCGTTCACCCGTAGCAAGCGAGTGCAGCAACAGCGAAATTCGCTCGCGCCGTGGATCGCCGAGGTAGTCGAAGTGATTCATGCGACGCTGCCATAGAGGGCGAGGCCGATCGCTACGGACCAATCGGCGCTTGCCGCACGAAAGACATCGGGCGGATAGGCGCTCTCGATACTGAAGCGGTCCTCGCGCACGACCGTGCAGCCGAGCGCATCGGCAAGGATATCCGATAGGCGCACGATTCGTGAGCCGTTTCCTCCAAGCATGAGCGTGCGAACGTCGGCGAATCCTCGCGCACGCAAACCCGTGACGATCTCGAACACGCGCGCCGCCAGTGCTTGCATTTCGGCAAGACCGCACGATCCAAGGCCGCTCTCGCGCTTGCGATCTTCGGCTTGCGCGGCGTCGATGCCGATCGCGTTCTGCATCGCTTGCGTAAATGCATCACCACCGATGGGGATGACGCTAACCTCGGGAACGTGCGACCCGAACACCATGAGGCGTGACATTTCCGCTCCCACATCGAGCACGGCGTCCGCATTCGGCGCCGCCCTTCGCCAAGCGAATGCTTCGAAATCGATGGCCACCGGGCGCATGCCGACGCGTCGAGAGCGCGCGACCGCACGGTCGAGTGCGGCGCGCGCGATGCTCCCACATGCGAACGTATCGGCACCAAAGGCGCGCACACGCGTGACGAAGGCACGCGCGTCGCCACCGTCGCGGACGGAGAATGCGGCAGCGCGTTCGCGTTCCGCCGAGCGCATCGGCGGAAACGTCGCGAGCCACAACGTCGCATCGGGCGGGCGGGCAGCGAGCACGCATCGTTTCTCGCGCGAATCGAGCGCGCGGATCGCCGCGCCGAGTGCGGCTTCGACATCACCGGCGACGATATCGACGGTACTTACACGTTCCACGCGAAGGAGGCCGTCGCAACGAACGATCGCACACGCCCGCACGCGCTTCGAGCCCACGTCCACGCCGATCGGCAGCGTCGTCACCTGACCCATGGCTTGCATCATCCGCGCACGCACGCAAGCAAGACACCGCAGAGGAGATAGGGTGCAAAGCGCATTTCCGTGTCACGTGAAGCTCTTCCACGCAACAGCAACGCGATGCCGCCGATCGCACCGAGCACGAACGCGGCACCGACGGCGTAAGCGCCTGCGAGCATGCCGAACGACGCACCGATCACGGCAACGAGTTTCACATCGCCGAAGCCGAGACCACGTCCGGCCGTTCCGAAATGTAGCGCGGCCATCGCCCCGCCGAGGACCGCGATCCCGAGCGCGGCTTGCGCGACGTGGCCCGCTCCCATGACGAGTGCGACGACGACGGCGAGTGCCGGCAGCGTAACGACGTCGGGAACGAATCCGCTACGCTGGTCGACCGTACTTGCGACCGACGTAGCCGAAACGGCGATGACTGCAAGGATGGCGTTCGGGGCAGCTGTCGGACCGAGTTCGATGAGTGCCCCGCCGATCGCACCGAGTGCGATCGTCCGCAGATCGTACGGCGGAAGCGCGCGTATGGGGCCGTACGTGCGCGCGACGACCCATGCGAGATGGGTAAGCGCCGCGGCAAAGCCGATGGCGAGAAGCATTGGGAGCGTCATAGCGGGGGTAGTGCCCATAGCGCGCACCGTTAGCGCGCGACGCGCGCGAGTTTTTTGCGCGCTCGCGCGAGGATGCGCGACACTTGCCGCTGCCGTAAGCCCATCCGCTCGCCGATCGTACGTTGCGGCAATCCCTCATCGAACGTGCAGCGAACGACGATCCGCTCCTCGCGAGTGAGCGTGTCGAGTACGTCGATCAGCGATCGATCGTCGTCTATCGCGCCGTGCGTTCGCGCGAACGCGCGCTCGACACGCATATCGATCGTCGGCGTCGATGCCGCTTCGAGCGGAACGACGAGCGGTCCACCGTGCAACACCCGTAACTCATCGGCGAGCGTAATACTTACGTTCATCTCCCGTGCGACTTCCGCTACGTGCGGCAGACGCGCGAGCCGGGACGTCAGTCGTGATTCGACTTCGATGTACGATGCATCGAGCGTGCGTAAGTTCCGCGGAATACGAACCGGACGTTCGAAGTCGCGAACGTAATGCATCAATTCGCCAACGACGAGCCGCCACGCATACGCTTCGAACGGCGTTCCTTCCGATTCTTCGAAACGATCGCAGGCCTTGAGGAGTCCGATCGCGGCCGTTTGCTCGAGATCGCTCCGATCGAACGTGCCCCGAAAAAACTTTCGCGAACCGCGCTTACAAAGATAGGAATATTGGGCGAAAAGTGCGTTGCGCGCAACATATGATTCCATCATTTTATCGCTCCGATAAGGCCGCATACTGTCGGCGTAACACAGGCGTATTGGAGCGAAAAATGCCCGCCGCCGACCAGAGTCGACGACGGGCGTTCTCGGGAAGCTTTGGGGAGAAAAGTTCCCGTTACGCGAACGCGGCCGTTTCCAGCGCCTGCGCGTGCGCGACGACGGCGGCGAAGATCACTTCTTCCTCGGAGCCGAACGCGGATACGATCGCCGGCAACTGCGCCGCGACGACCGCGGCGAGCGCATCGGCCGGGATAAGCTTACCGAACGCGGTTTTCGCGAGCTCGGTTTCGAGCGCCGAAGTGACGGCCGATGCGGCCGTGAGATTCGCGCTCGCTGCGGCGGCGAGGATCGCCGGCTTCTGCGCCGCGAGTTGCGAGACTAGGCCGTCCGCGATCGGCTTGAGGATGGGTTTGAGGAACGAAAGAACGCTCATGTATGCTCCTGCGGCTATGCCGCAATGTCGAGGTGTTGGCCGATGGCGGCCGTGGGAACGTCTGGGGGTGGCGCGGGCGGCGCAGGCGGGCCCGCGATCGTAGCGGGCCGCCCAACGTACGCGAGCGCGGTACCGACGAGGATGCCGATGAGCGCGGCAACGAGCGTCGCCGCGTCCTGCTGACCTGCGATCGTGCCGTGACCGAGCGCGAGATGCGCGAGCTCGACGAGCGACGCCGAATCGGTGATCGTCTTGTACGCGGCGCCGACCGATGCGAGGACGCCCGCGGCACCGATCGCGCCGATGGCCTTTGTGTTGAGTTCGGAGAGATCGATCATCGGCGGTACGACGCCCAATCCACGTTCACGCCGAGCGCGTCCGCGGTAAAGTTGATCCACGAGCGGAAGACTGAAATGCCGTAATCGCCGCCCGTGGTTGTTGAGTCCGGATCGACGCCGCGCGCGAGCGCACGACGAACCGCGCTATCGCCTTCGTTGAAGCCGGCGAACGCGTCGAGATGCGATCCAGCGAATTCGGCGAGCAGCGGCTGCAAGAACACAACCGCCGCGACCGTAAGGTTGGTGAGCGGGTCGAGTAGCGACTCGCTGTATCCCGAATAGGTCGGCGCGTCGGGATGCGTCCAATCGACGCCGTACGTGATCTGCGTGAGGCCAACGCCGCAACCGTCCGAATGCGGCATCCCAATCTGAAAAATATTGCGCCCGCCCGTCTCGCGTTCGACGATCGCGGCGAGCATGCACGGCTCGACGTTGGCGGTATGCCTTGCGGCGTCGGTGTAGAGCGGCGCGTATCGCAGCAGCGCGGGATACGCGTGCGATGCGAACGCGGGCTTGCGCGCGGCGCCTGCGGCGGCGATTTGGTTCACGGTGAGTAGTGACATTCGTAACCTCCAAGACGACATGAAAAAACCGCCTCGAAGGACGGTTAGCAGATGAATTGTGGTTTCGCTATTTTGAGACGTTGAGAAGTAACGAATCGCACGCGATCCGTCGAGCGGTTGACTTCTTGGATCGCCACTCGAACGCAGCATTTCGCTCACGATATACGGCGAGTAACGCAGTCGGCTGCCTTGCGCTGATGGTCAGGCGATAGCGCCGATCAATCTCGTGCAATCGATTACGCCATTCGTCGTCGACCGCAAGATCGTCGCAGACGAAGCGGACCATTTCCGCGTCGCGCGCGATTTCCGCCGATGCGCCCTGCTGTTGATCGACCTGCGCTTGAATGCGCGCGCTGTTTGCGGTTAACGATAGCATGACGCTCGTGACACCGATAAGCGCGCTTACGATGACGATTGCGATTCCGGAACCGTGACGACGCGGTTCGATTTCCTCACGTTTCCGTTGCACGGCTTGTCCCGAGTAATCGTTCATAATTTTCGCTCCGCAAAATGGGCAACAAGCACGGTTGGCAAAGGCGGCATATCGCGATCGCCGAGGTCGACGTGATCATGCTTCGCTTGCAGTTCGATCCACGCAACGTATTCAAGCACCGCTGGAACCCACAACACGAATGCATCGTAGAGAGGTCGCACGTCTTCGAGTTCGTTGATACGGTCTAGCAAAGTGCCGGTGTTTCGGTGCGACTCCGCTAGTTGCAAGTCGAGGCGATTGATGCGCTCAATGGAATCGGTGTGCGATGCGACGAGCGCCGCAATGGTGCTTGAATGCAGACTCAGCGCTTCGCGCGCGCCGAGTACGATTTTCTGATATTCGCCAACTTGCGCGAACGCCGCATCACGCTCGGCAGTAAGCGCTAAGCGCGTTTTCACAAAATCCCAAAGCTCGCGCCGTTTGAAGGCGGCGATGAGAATGGGCACCCCAAGCGCGATGATCGTACCGCCGTAAGTTGCGATGAAATTCGCTGGCATAATTGTGGCGTAAAGTGTCGTCACCGATAACTCCCTCAGACCCTCGCAAGGGTTTGGTCGCTGTGCGCTTTGAGATGGTATGATTTCGATAACACAGTGTTAGAAAGGGATCATCCATGCGACACAAACTGTTCATCGCGGCGTTTGCGCTTGCGGCATCGCTTACCGCGTGCGGCGGCGGCGGATCGTCGTCACCACCACCAGTCGCAACCGGAATCACGATGGTAACGCCGACGCCGACACCGACAAGCGTCGCTACAGTCGCGCCGTCTGCGTATTCGGTGCGACTTCTCTGGACGGGTGGCGCGGGCGGCGGACTCGTAGCATCGGACGCGTTCCGATCAATCGCGAACGGATCGCGCGCAACGAAAGCGATCGGCTTTCAGTCGCCGATCGTCATCACAGCGCCCGACGCGGCGGCCGTCGACACGAACAGCAACGTATTTTACGGCATCGGAAACGGCCAGTCGAACGGAACCGTGATCGCGCAAGTTCTTCCCGCGCCATCATCGTCGCCAACGGCGACGTTCACGTCGACCGTACCAGGGACGGCCATCGGCGCAGCGTTTCTCAATCTTCCAGGAGCATCGTTTGCGAGCATCACGTCGTCGGCGGTGAATACGGCCGGGGCGGGTATCGTGACCGCTAACGTTTCCGTTCCCGGCGCGCTCGCGACGAGCGCGGCGATTCCGGCGTACGTCTACAAGCGGTTCGCGATCGGATGCCCGCCGCCGCCGATGACGTTCGCAAACGTGATTTTGTCGCCGACTGGAACGACGGCGATCGGCAACCCGGGGCCGACAGTTCCCTCGGCGATTCTGACGCTTCCAAGCGGCGCGAGTGCGCCAGCTGGCGCATCGCTCTTCGCGACCATCACGGCTGGGTTGCCGCCGCTGCTTCCGCCATTCGTTCTCGCCGGATCAACGGCGCTCGACTTCGCTTCGATCAAGCCGAGCGTGACGTATACCGCGCCCGCGGGAACCTCGTTTGCGTTTGGCGCGCGTAATCTTTTCGGCGTACCGAATCTGCGGATCGCGGTGAGCGACACGAGTAACTCGTTCGGATGGGCGTTCAACCCGCCGCAGATTACGTGCTCCTCGCTCGCGTCGATAACGACGTGCGTCAACTCGCAGCCGTTCACTTTCGTCGCGGGCGTGACGTACGGAATCGCGATCTACTCGCCGACGATCATTCCGCCGTCAACTGCGCTGCCTGGAGTCGGCGATCGATATGTTCCTGGGATCAGCGTCGATGCGCTCGGTAACACCACGCCGCAAGCGACGCGCGCCGCGAGCGATATTTACATCACCGGGCCCGAATGCCCCGGCGATTTCAACGACACGAGCCTGACGTACCCGACTGTCGTCGCACCGAACGGCGCCGCGTTCATCTACGATTCGCCGATCGCGTTCACCGCGCTTACGAGCGCGCGGTTCGTCAACGCGGCAGTGTCGACAAACATGCTCGCGCTTTCGACGCCATCATCGCAAGCGTCCGATTTGCTCTTCAAAACGCGCGCGGGATTGCTCGTGAAGGTGCACTTCACCGAAGTCTCGCCCGATCTGTTCACCCCGTACCTGCAAGGGCCGTACGCGGCTCAGGGGATCGGGCCCGACTCGTTCTAGGCTTCCGGGTCGAGTAGCGATCCGTGCGCGGCGTGAAGCGCCGCGTGCAGATCGTGCGATGACATTTCGCCGTGCGCATCCACATGCGGGAAGCGCGCGGCGATTTCGTCTCCGATCGCGCCCGGGCGAAACGGATGTGGCAGAATCGTCGTCGCCGGATGATCGGCGATGTGCCCACGCGCGTGCGGGCCGTTCGGCGCGACGACGATGACGCGCGAGCCGTCGGGGAGTTCGATATACGCCGGGTTGACGAGTCCGAGCAGGCCGACGTGCGCCCACACCTCGTCGAAGTCGACAGCCGCGACGTGCGCGCGGATGATAGCGTAACTCATTGTGCGAGTTTCCCTCCGCGTACGTATCCGCCGCTCATGGTGCCGGTTCGACCCGCGATCTGCGACGCCGCATACGACGAGACGAGGGCGACGTATCCGTCTTGATACGACGCCGCGAGGGTAGCCGGCGCGAACGGCGTCGTCTGCAGCGTGATCGTCCAACCGCCGCCCGTGTTTGGGTTGTATTTCGCGAGGACGTAGATCGGCACGTTCGTAGCGCCCGCGTCGAACGGCTGCGTCGCTCCGCTCGTGTGCTGATGCGGAGCGACGATTGTCGATCCGTCGGGAAGCCGGAACGTGATGTCTTGGCCGGAAACGGGCGTGCCCGTTGTGTCTTGGCCGCACGCGTACCAATTTACGGTCGTCGTGCCTGTTGCAAAAGCGTACACGAAACTGAAGTCGCTCGGCACTGGCAGCATGGAAGCCTGACCGTTGTACGGCGTCGAGTTGCCCGTATACGGCGTCGTCGACCCCGGTGGGTTAGGTGTGCCAAAAAAACTCGCGAGCGAAGCGCCAACGTCTTCGGAATACGGCGACGGAACGAGTCCATATTCTATTTGCGGCTTTGTGAAAAATGCGGTGAGGGAATTGGTCGCGCTCGTGCCCTGGCAAATGAACGTCGCGGACACAAACGCCGTGCCTGCCGGTATTGCGCTCGCAGGCGCAGCGACGACGAAAGTTTGAAACCCGGACTGTGCCGCGCTGTAATTCACGTAGTTCACGAGGCCGAGCGAAGTACCATACGCATCGTATGCGTAGATGCGTGGCCCCACGATCACATTCGATGCGGTCGTGACGTAGATTTCACCGGAAAACACGATCGGCAAGCCGCTACTGGCGGCGTACGGCACGAGCTGTTGGATTGTCGGCACGCCGCCCGTCGTGATATTAGTTCCCGAGAAATATGCTCGCCCAAGAGTTGGTTGAAAGGTCGGGTTTGCGCTTGAGCTTCCTGTGGGAACGCTCCATCCGTTCGCTACGGCCGAGACTAAACTGAGATTCAGGAAGCGCGGGTTGAACAGCAAATTTTGCGGTTGCGCTGCGGAGCCGCCACCCGCGCCGCCCACGACCTGATCGCGCGAAACCGCCTGCGCGTGAATCTTCCCGGTCGTCACGCCGCCATCGGTGATCTGCGTCGTCCCGACGCTACCGCCCGTGATGTTGCCGCCGTCGACCGACTTCGCGACGGTGAGCGCGATGACGACGAGTGGGCCTGCGGTGCCGTGCTGATCGATCCATTGCACCGCAAGCTGATATGCGTGCCCCGCAGCGAGCGGGCCAAACGTATCGGTCGTGGGAATCGCCGTGCCGTTGTACGTTCCCGCGCTCGCGTAGTTGAGCACGTTCGTATCGCCGTCGCTCGTGCCCGAATCGTTAATCTTAGACCAGTATTCGAAGCCGGCTCCCCATTGCGCGAACGGCCGCGGATCGGCTGCGGGCGGCGTGACGACGATCCCCATTCCCGTAAGCACCGCACTCGGCGCCGCGCCACCGGAGCCGTTGTACGCGATCGTCGGCGAGCCCACGGTAAGCGTCGTACCAATGGGAGCGGTCGGGCCGATGCCAACGCTCGCGGATTGCGTAAAGCCGACGACGCCGCTCGCGTTCGTCGAAAAGAAACCGTAGGGGATCGTTCCCGCGATCGGCGTCGATGTGTACGATTGGACCCACGCGAGCGACGCGTTGAGCGAAACCCACGTCGTTGTATTTGCCGTAAGCCCGAACGATGCGACGAGCGCGGCGGGAACATCGACCTGCGCGGTTCCGGCCGCGAAGATCGCCTTGAACGCAGGCGTGCCAACGGTGAGGCTGGCTGCGGAGTAAATCGGCGGGTACGCGTTCGGCGAAACGGTGAACGACGAGATCGAATTTCCCGTGCCAGTATTCGCGTGCAGCGAAGTCGCGTTCGCGTTATCGCGCTCGGCGACTGCGGCCATCCAATCGGGCTCGATCGGCGCGAACGTCACGTCTTGATAGCGCGTGCCCGAGTTGATATCAATCGTCGATACGACTGACGACGCGAGGCCGTACACCGATGGTGCTCCGGCGAGAAAGCCAGCGAGCGTAACGCAGTTGATGCCGCGGATCGCGTCGCCGTCGGCGAGCCCTTGCGGCGCGAAATCGTGTACGCCATTCGACACGGTGAGGATGCGGAACGATCCTTGGAGCCGTCCCGTGGCCTGCGCGTTGAGGAGGCTCTGCCCGTACGCCGCGCACGCTGCCACGCTCATGCACGACGTGTTCGTGACCGGATTGCCGTCGATCTGTCGGCCGATGACGGTCGAGATCGAAGCCGCGTCTTGCACGATCGCCGAATACGGCTGCTGCGTAGCGGGATTCGTGCCGCCGAAGACTTGGATCGAATTGTACGCGCCGCTCGTCTGCGCGTCTTGCACGCTGATGTTCGTCGGCTCGAACGCGGTTGTGCCTTGCGTGAACGTCACCGGATAGGCATACGTGTTCGAGCTCGACGTGTAGAGCTTGAGCATGCGCGGCTTGCGATCGTGCCCGACGCGAACCGTCCACGAGTCGCCGTTCGTGATTCCGCCGAGCGCGTCCGCGATCATGCGGCCGACCGTCGTTTGCGTTTGAGATCCCGAGAACGTTTGCCCGGTCGCGGTCGCGAAGTTGCCCGCGCTGATTGTGAGCTGCGGCCAGCGCGAAGCGTACTGCAGTAGGAACGTGAGAATTGCCGTCGTTACATCGACGGCCGCGCCGCTCCCGATCGTGTAGCCGCCCTGCACTTCATCGAACGCCGACGAAACGGGCCCGAGCGCGATCGTCGATTTCGGGATAAAGTCCTCGGATCGATCGCGGCGGCGAATGACGCCCGAGTACCGTCGGCGACCGACGATCGTGCCCGCAGGCATCGCCGGAATCACGGACGGATTTCCCGGCATGGTGATTGGCGGCGTAACGATGCAGTAAGCACCGCCGCCGTCCGTTCCGACCGACGTGACCGGGATTCCCATGACGAGCGTCGAGCCGTTGCGAAGAAAAAGCTGCTGCGTGTCCTCGCCCGATGCGATCGAGTACGCGAGCGTCGAGGAGACGTAGAGCTTCGTCGCGCCCGCGGCGATCGGCGCTTGCAACGTGTCGTCGGCCGTCGAGATTTCGACGATGCCAAGCTGTGCGTAGTATCCGCGCGCATCGAGTTCCTCGTAGTGCAGCCCGAGGTCCAACTGCCCGGCGCCGTTGCCCGATGGCGTGTCTTCGTACGAAACGCGCCCGCCCGCAAGATCGCCCTGCTCAACGATATCGCGCACGAGGCACGTCGTCATGTTCGGCGAGTAGATGGAGACGCGTACTTCAGCAATCATTCACGCCTCCAGAAAATAGAAAAGCCTTCCGCGTTATCGCAGAAGTTTACGCGCCATATCGAGCGGTCACGGTGGTGCCGTATGCACGGCCGCCGCCCGGCACGGTCGCGGATGCCTGTCGCGCGAGCCCGGTCGAAACGGCGGGGAGGATTGCGGTCGCAACGTCCTTGCCGCCGACCTGCACGTTGACCGTGATGCCGCCGTTAATCGCGCCTGCGCCGCCCGTGGTTCCTGGCGTTCCGATCGTCGTACCGACGCCGCCGACGTTGGTCGGCACGGGGTTGTACGTGCCGTTTGCTTGCAGCTTGCCGAGATTGAAATCCGGCATAGAACGCGTGACGGCGAAGACCTGCGACGAGAGCGACGACGCCGAAAGCGATCCGCCCGCGTTTTGATACGCTTGCACGAGCTGTTGATAGTCTTGCACGCCGATCGTTGCGCCGGATTTGAGCGTGAACGTGCCGTTCTTTTCCGATGCGATTTCGAGCGCGTTATCGCTCTTGCTACCGGCTTCGAGCGCGACGAGCTTGTCGTAAATCGGCTTCATCGTCGAATTGAGTTGCGCGCCGTTCATCGCCGCGAGCGATGCGTAGATTTGCTTGCCTTCGCTCGTCGTCTGGTATTGCTGCTGCGCGCCGATCGTGAGGTTGCCGAAGTGACCCGCAGGATCGCCGCCGATGTTGGTCACGAACTGGCCGTACGATTGCACGTCGCCGGCTTGGTCGGGGTTCTGCTGTGCGTTTGGCGTATGGCCGCCGAAAAGTCCGCCGAGAAGTGCACCGCCGAGCCCGGCCGCTGCAATCGCTGCGATGCCCCACGGCGTCGCGAGAAGCGGCGCGAGGAACGGAGATGAGGCGAGCAGTCCCGCAACGCCGCCAGCGCCAAGGAAACCACCGACGCTGCTGCCGTTCTTGTTGCCTCCGGTAATGCCAGAGATGAGGCCGCCGCCGATCGCTCCCGCAGTGCCAAATCCCAGCCCGGCCGATAAGCCCGCGCCGATCCCGCCTGCGCCGCCGCCAAATAGGCTTGATAGTCCACCGCCGCCCGCGCCGCTTGACGATCCGCCGCCAAGCGATGGAAGGCCGGGAATACCCTGCGAGCTCCCCGTTACGGCGGTGAGGTAGGATGGGTCTGCGCCCTTGATATTCACGTCAAGCGCGCCGTTCGTAACCTTGGCCGATGCAATGCCCGACGACGCCGATCCGCCGAGCAAGCCGCCAAAGATGCCACCGCCGCCTGACGATGATCCACCCGCGCCGAAGAGCGATGCAAGCCCGCCGTTCAAACCGCCCATGCCGCCGACGATCGTCGCTTCGAGGTTCTTCGTCAACTGCGACGCGATGTTCGTCCAGAGGTTGTGGAGCGATTCGCCGAACGATTTCGTGCGCGATAGCACGTCGTCGAGGAAGCTCGTTTCGGTCGCTTTCGCGTTGTCGATGAACGCTTTATGCGCGTTTTCGCGATCTTGCAGTTCGCCCTTGAACGCGCTCGTGCGCGCGGATTCCAGGCGTTCGGCCTCTTTCTCGTTATTCGCGTTGAGCGCGCCCAGACGAGCAAGAGAATCGGTGTAGAACGCGAGCTTCTGCGCGTTCGACATCCCGAAGGTACGAACGTCCTCAAGTAACGTCTCGGAATTCCTCTTCGAAAACGCGTCCCACGCGCGCGATGCGGCGGCGGCGGCCTCGGGAGCCTTTTCCTTGAACGCGTCGAGCTTGTCGTTTACGGTCGCGAGCGTGTCGCCGTTCTTGAGCGCCTGCGCGGAGACTTCGGCGAGGCCTTTCGCGAGTTCGTCAGCCGCCTTTTTCGCTTCGGTCGCCGTGCTCTTGAGCTTCGCAAGGTAATTTTCTTGATCGGTCGTGCGCGCATCGCCCGTATTCGTCGCGTTGCCGTAATCGTTCTCGGCCTTGACGGCAGCACGAGCCGCGGCATCTGCCTCGAACCACTTGCCCCTTAGGCCGAAAACCTGATCGCTTTGTTTCGAAATCGCCGAAGTAAGCAGCGTTTGCTCGTTACGAAGGTCGGCAATCTGCTTCGCTTCGAGAGCGGTTTGCGCCGATTTCTGCTCGCCTTCGGTGCGCGCGAGGCGCACGGCTTCGGCAAACATACCTTCGCCTCGCGTCGCAGCCTTCAACTGCTCTTCGAGCCGCTTCTGCGCTTCGGCGTAACGATCAACCGGTGTGGGGTTGTACGCATCGTCCGTGTACGACGATCGCGTCGTGACCATCTTCGCGGCCTTGTCGGAAGAAGTGCCGGGGATGTCGTGATCGCTTGCATGGAATTCCGGTGCTTTGTGCTCCGCCTTCTTCTCAGCGAGGCCCGCCGTCATATCTTGGCCGGTGCCCTTGAGCGGAATCTGAAGCGCGTTTGCGGTTGACGCGTTTGCCGCAGAAGCGGCTTTCGCCGCGAGGCCAGCAAGCATGTTTCCGGCTCCGTCAGCGGCGCCACCCATAGCGCCACCAACGAGCGGAATGCCCTTAATCGCATGGGCAACGCCATGCATCATGGTCGAAATTGAGTAAAGCACGCGCGCGACGCCGCTCTCGACGGAACCCACAAACCCGGCGAATCCGAGCGTAAGCGAGTGCATCGCCGAGTCCCAATTATCGTTCAGCCAAAACGCACCCTGAATGATGCCCGCGATAAGGACGTTCAAGCCGAAGGTCGCTGCAGTTTCGGACACCACGAATTCGGCGAGCGCAACGCCTGCGGCGCCGATCGCGCCTGCGAGGGCGCGCAAGGCGATGACCGCGCCCGTGCCGATCACGACGTTGAATAGGGCGTTGATCGGCCCCGCGTTATCGCCGACCCACTTTCCAAATCGCGCGAGCGCGAGAAGCGTGCCCTCGAACGCGGATAGAACGACCGGAAGAACCTCGGTCGCTATGCTGCTCAGTAGGGTCGCGAATCCACCGACTCCGGCTTGCAGCGCCGGAAGATTTTCGGCAACCCACTTCGACCACTGCTCGCCAAGCGGTTCGGCTGCGGCGACGGCCGCGCGCTCCGCGTCCACGATCGCATTCATCACCGGCAGAAATGCCGTGCCAGCGCCATCGAGCAACGCGTCGTAAATGTTTGCGAGGTTCTTTACTTTTCCCGCGTACGTGTCCATAGCGGACGCCGCTGAACCCTTCATTCGCTCTTCGATGCGCGTGAGGAGTTCCTCGTAGGGCAGGCCGGATTTTACTTCTTCCTCGGTGACGAGGCCGAGACGCTTAAGCCCGATCAGCCGGCCGTCGTACGCTTGCGCGAGTTCTTCCTCGGCCATCTTGAGGTCAATGCCCTTCGCGCCAGCGAGGTCTTGCGCGGCCTGCTGCGAGCGCAGCATATCGTTGACCGATACGCCCGCCACCAGCATCGCGCGCATGCCGTCAAGAAAGTCAGTTTTCGCGAATACGGAAGCCTTCGAAAGCGCCTCGGCGTACTCGCCGATCTCTTTCGTCTGCTTCTTCCACTCGTCGCCACCTTCGGACTGATTGCGCACGAGCGCGCCGACCGACACGAGCGCGGCTTCCGATTTCGCAGCGGCTTCGATCGCTTCCGCGAGCGTGCCGAATGCGATGGCGAGCCCACCGACCGCAAGGCCAACGGCAAGAAGCTCGGGCGCGGCTTTACCGACGAGTTCAACGACTTCCGCGAGGCCCGCGAGTTTTGCCGCGCCCGCATCCGCTTCAAGCCCAAGTTGCTCAAAGCCGATCGCGGCGATACGGGAGTGCTCGGCGAGGTCCTTGAGTCCTTCGCTTAACCCGCCCGCTTCTTCGTGCGCGTGCTTCATGTGCTCCGCGTCCTCTTTGTGCGCCTCACCATGCGCCTTCGTCGCGGACGTGGATCGGATGAACGCCTGCTCAAGCGCGCCGAGACGCTGCTCGACGGTTTGGATGACGGGTGCCGCCCCGGCCGCATCGGCAGTAATCGTGACGGTCAGATTTTGATCAGCCACGATATGCCTCCGATGCGGTTTTTACGGTCCAGGGTCCTCGCCGCCCATCACCTGCGCGACGGCGCGATATACGCCGCGGTAGATGCTCGCGGAGTCGATGCGCGTTGCCCGCGCGATCGCGCGTTGCGACCAATGAAAATGGAGTTCGATTTGCGCCGAGGTCATCGTCGACTCGACGGTTTGCGGCGTCTTGCCGAGCGCGATCCCGACCGCGTTCACGACCTCGTGATACGTTGGCCGAAGATCATCCTCGACAAGCGCCGTCGCTATTTTGGGGAACCAAAGACCTCTTGCACGTTGTTCAGGTCGCACATGCGCGCGAACGCTCCGGCGAGCTCCTGGAAGTTCGCGGATTCGTTGACGGCAGATGCGCGAACGCCGATCGCCGCTTCATTCGCGATAACATCCGGAGCATTTTCCGCGCGTGCGACATACTCCGCAAAGCGTGTCGATAGCGCATCGTTCTCGGCGATCGCGGTCGCAATACGCATGCCCGTCGCGATAGCGTTCGGCTTCGTCAGGGCAGTAGCCATGACTTCGGCCACGATCGCGACGAATTGCCGCGCACGCCGCGCCGAAAGCGGATGCAGCACCGTCGCGATCCCGCCGATCGTCACCGGAGCCGGCTCCGGATGCAAGATCGCGTCTTGCGTCGCGGGATCGTCCAGATCGCGCTCGGGAGCGACGGCGGCTTCCGCCGCCGTCTTCCCGCCGTCCTTGGTCGGGATCGTGCCCTCGGCGCGGAATTCTGCGGCCTTACGGGCCGCTGCCGTCTTTGCCACGGCTAGTAGATCGATCCCGACGCGTTGGTGATGACGCAACTCAGGTCGTCGTTGCCCGCCGATTCCGCCGCCTCGAACGCAAACGTTTGCTCCAGCTGGCCCTGCAGCTTGCCTGGCACGAGATCGCTCGTGATGTAGACGGCGTTCATGTTGAGATTCAGCGAATACGGAATCAACTTACCGGTGGCCGGATCGGCGTACGATTGCGACGCAACCGTAATTCCGACCGTCGCGGGCGTGATTGACGGCTGCGGTGACGTTGCGGTGAGCGCGCCGTAGAACAGCTTATACTGCGCGCTCGACGCGAACGACAGCGTGAGAGAACCCGAAACCATACGCTGCCCGAGCGGGAATCCTTGGACGAATCGCGAGCCAACGGTACGAAGCGATTTGTCGAGGTTGTTGTTCAGCGACACGGACCAGTTTTTTATGACCGGCGAGTTCGGTCCCGTCAGTAGCGTCCCGTTGATGCCGATCTGTCCGCCCGTGGCCTCCGAAATCAGCGGAAACACCGACGAGTACGAGGGCACAGTGGGTGCCACGTTGATCGCTTCAGTCTGTCCGACGATGCCGAAGTCGGCCTGCAATTCCTGGCCCGGCCCGCACGCGAGCTTAAGCGTGTCGATCATGCACCCGGAGAAATCGATCGCGTCCCCGACGCGGTAAAACTGCGTCGTGAAACTCGGAATCGTCGCGCCAAACGAAAGCGTCGAGTTGTACGCGACGGTTGATGCGGGAGATGCGACGAGCGTCGGGATCGTCTGCGCACCGAACGCACACGCGAGCAGAAAAAACAACACGTCGGGTTCGGCGCCGGGGCGCAGCGATGCCGAGAAGTCGTACTGCCCGGTCGCCATGTACGACTGCCCGCGGCGACGACGCGCGTTCGCGCGCTTGATCGGCGTGTTCTTGCCGTTCGGCGACCATGTTTCGTAAGCGGGAAAATACGAAGGCACGACCGCTGTTCCGAACGTGCCCTCTTTGCCAAAACCGATCGAGGTATCTTGGCCGACGTAATAGTTACCCATGCGGGCGCCCTCCAAAGAAAAAGCGACCGGCGCCGAAGGCAACGATCGCTAAGGGGTGGGGAGCCCGCACGCGCGGGCCGGGAAGCGGTTGTTAGGTGGTCGCGGTCGGGTTAGCCGACACGAGGGCGTTCGAGGCCGTCACGGGCACGGAAACCACACTCGCGGCGATGTAGGGCGTCGGCTTGGCAACGGGAGCCACATCGGGGGGCGCAAGCGTCGGGCATACGAGATGCCGGAGCTTGCCGTCGTCACCGCGCAGCGTTTGCACGCCGTTGACGGTGAGGTGACCGGTGTCGAACGTCTCGCCGCCGCACAGCGAGCACGTGAAGTTCGGGTTCTTGCCCGATGCGTCCACGAAGTTCGGGTTCGTCAGAACGACCTCGCCGAACGCATCGGTGAGATCGTATGTCTCGCCGCGCGTGAAAAGTTGCTTGCCGATGCCGTCGACCGAGATGCCGACTTCCGCGATCGTGGCGTCGGCTTTGTACGTGACTTTCATATTTTCGTGCTCCTCAAAATGCCGTGTAGCCGATGGCCGTATACGCGAGTTCGAAGTACGCCCAAACGCTCTGCTGTGCGCCCTCGGAAATGTCCCATTTAAATTCACCGCGGCCGATATACGATTCAGATGCGAGCGTGCTGCTTGTCGGCGCGTAAAAACCGAGCCCGAAGTTCGCGGGATCGTTAAGCACCGGAATAACGCCGTTAACGCCGTTATCGTCGATCAACGGTTCGAGCGCTTGAAACGCGTCGTCGAGGTTCGCCTCGCGCGCGCTCGAACCAACGCTCCGCGTTGCCACGATCAACGTGAATTCGACGGTGACTTTTTTCCGGCGCTGCGCGTAATCGCTCGGCGTCATCGAAAGAAGCTGCACCGCGCATCCCGGCGTGCGACCCGGCGCGAATTGCGCCGTCTTGCGAACGTCGGCGAGCCCAGCGAGTCGTCCGCCGATGTGTTGCTCGGCCTTGAGGATCGCGACGAGCGAGTCGCGCATCGCGTAGGCGAGCGTGCTGTATTGGCTCAAGCGCTTGCTCCTGGCTCATCGCCCGCGAGCGAGGCGACGAATATCTTGCGGATCGTCGTCGTGAGACCAACGTCAATGAACAGGAACGGGCGCGGCGGAATGCCACCGCCCCCACGCGCGCGCGGACCATTGCGGTTGACGAGCGGAGTGCCCCGCGAGCGCATCACCACGCCGTTTTGAAGCGCTGCGGCGTAATTGACGTTCGTCCCAACCACGATCTGCGTCGCCGTTACGTTGTCGATGTTCCCTTGCGCGCCGACCGTGAGCGAGTTGATAAGCCGTCCCGTGTCGTGCAAGAGCGCGTGCCCGTTGCCTTGCACCTTGCGCGGCGACCACGCGCCGAGAGACGAGCCGCCGTCTTGGATGTTGCGCTTGGCCGCAACGAGCACCGCGAGCCCTGACCGCAACAACGCCGGCTGCATGTTCGTCGTTGCCGCCTTCATGCGATAAAGACGCGCGCGAAGCTCGGGAAGCCCTGCGATCGTGTCCATTACGTCTGCCCCGAGTAGGACTGCTTGCCGCGTTTTAGGTGCAGCTTGAGATGCCTCGGATCGGCGTGCGATTCGGTTGCCAGGATGACATCGTATTCGATGCCGCCGTACTGCACGACGAACGTCGACCCGTCGTTTAAGAGGACGACGGATGGAAGCGCCCCCGTCACCGAATCGGGATCGATCGCAAGCGTCGCTTCGGAGGTGCGTTGCACGCCGCTCGGGTCAATGAACACGAGCCCGGCACCGTTCGCTTGAAAGTCTGCAAGCCCCGAAAAAAGAACGACTTGCGTGGTATCGTGACCATCGCCCACGCCGCTCGTGCGCGATAAAAGTACGACGCTATCGGTGTTTTCGTATCGCACGACCGACCGAGACGTGAATTGCGCGGGCACGTCAGAAAATCGCCGCGAGCGCGTAGGGCGCGAGAAGGCTTGCGGCTTGCACTGCGTAGAGCGGAGCGCCCTTGCCGGACGAACCCTCGGTCGATCGCCAGCCGGTGCGCTTGCCGTCCGATACGGTCAGCTGCACGCCGCGGTTCGCGAGGTTATTCTGCTCGAAGATCATGGAGAGCGCATAAAGCCGCGCGGCCTCCGTAAATGCGAACGGCATTGCGTGCGCGCTCGTGTCAACGGTCGGAAGATTCTCGGAAAACTCACCAGTCGGCGCATTCAGATTCGTAACGAGCGCCGTAATCGGCGTCGTGTTGTACGTCGTCGCGCTGATTTCGGCAACGAGCGTCAACGGCGTCGCTCCGTGCGGCGCGGCAAAGACACGGTACTGCGACGCGCCGAGCGTCGGCGTCACCGTGATCATTACGCCGCCGAGTGCAGTCGTGACGACCGTCGTGGTTGCGGTCGTCTCGCCCCACTCAGTGCGCGTCGTGACCGCGAAATCGTACATCCCGGGAGCGAGCGATCCTGGCGCATCGGCATGCGCCCACGTCGGCGCGCTAACCGCAACGCCGTATCCGGAGGCGACGACGGCGAGAATCGGCACGTTGCGCGGAAAAATCGAAACGGTGCCGATGCCTTGCAATTCCAGCGGCGAGTAAAGCGTTACCTCGCCGCGTTCGTAGTCGATCATCGTTTGCGAGATCGGGATCACGTAACCCGACGTGCCGGGTTGGATAAGGCGCAGTTCGCGCACCCAGATAACCGGACGCACGCCAAGTTCGAGCGTATTCTGGCCCGTGCCGTAGATGCATAGATTCCGCTCTTGTGCGAGCAGCGAACGACGGAGCTCGGCGTCGATCATGCCGCCGACGCGGTTGCAGATATCTTGCAGCTGCGGATCGGTGTACGACGATAGATCGTAGTCGAGCGGCATAGCACGAAGCTGCGCCGCGGTGATGTACGACGGCGGATTTGCGATCAACGGCATTCGCGCGCCCTCCTACGATGCTTCGGCGATGATGGCTTGCGCGAATGCCGCCCACGACCATCGCGAGCGAACCGTCTTCGCGTCGGACGCCGCACGCTTCATCGCCGCATCGTAGTTGAGATCGATCTCGCATAGGCGATCCACGATCGCGGATGCGTCGGGCTCGAACGATGATCCGAGCGGCGAATCGAAAGCGGCGCGTGTTGGATGCGCGTTGACTCCGAAACCGAGTTTGCCGAGGTCAGCGGCTCCCGATGCGCGAGCAAAAATGACTGGCATCCCGGTTGCCATCGCAGCGAGCGCAACGCCCGGATTCGATTCGCCCCGTGATGCGTGCACGAGCACGTCACACGATGCGTAGAACATCGCAAGTTGTTCGTGTGTTCGCCGCCCGCTATCGTAACGCACACGGCCATCCGCGACGGTGAACGTCGATCCGCATGCCGAGCGCGCGATCAGCTCCACGTCCTCACGATCGCCGAATGCCTCACGGAACGCTGCTGCGGCAATATCTGCGCCCGCGTTCGTATCGCCAAGATCATAGCCTGCGACAAGAACACGCAGCGTCGCCTTGCGCTTGCGCGCGACGGGTTGGTAGGCAGCGTCGATGCCGAAATGCACGACCGATGCAGGCGTATCCGTGATCCCGCGAAGGGACGTCAGGACCGCCTCGGATGGTACGAAGATGTGCCGCGCTTGCGTAAGTCCGGCGCGCCACATAAGCGGCACGTCATGTTCCGTTACGACGCCGAGAACCGTACGCGATGCGCGCCGGTCCCACAGATACGCCGGATAGAACGAGACGAGAGACGTACCGGGATCGCGAAAGATCAATTCCGCGCGCGATACGTCGTGCCCGAGCGTCGAGAGTTCGGAGGCGAGCGCCGTAGCGTATTGGCCGATCCCGACCTCGGGCTCGTACGACGGCGCCGCAATCGCGAAGGACTGCAACGCCGCCGTCGTCTGCGCCATGTTTAGGTGATCGCGCTCTTGACGTTCGAGATGATGAACGTGTGCTTCGCGGTCGTATGCTCCTGCGCGAAGACGTTCGTCACCATGCGCTTGACGCTCGTATCGATGCGCGCGAGCGGTTCGGCCGAGAGCGGCACGAGGCTCGCGTGTTTCACCATCTTGGAGTTGTACGCGATGACGGCCGGGTTCACGATCGACGTGTTGTACGTCGGCGAGAGGTACGGCTCAACGCGGATATTGAGGAACGAGAACGCCGTGTTGTACCCCGTCACGGCGTTACCGGCTACGAAGCCGTCGTTCTTGCCGTCCGCGATCTGCACGATCGGACGCGATGCGCCGTTCTGCACGAAGCCCGCGAAGTCGGGGATCAGTTCGGGCGGAACGAGCAGCGTATCGGGCTGCACGGTCGGGAACGAGATCGCGACCTGCCGCGCCCCGTCCTTGACGAAGGTCTCGGTGAAGACGACGGGCGTTCCCGTGGTGCCACCGGTTGCGACGACTTGCCCGCCGCCGGAGGTGATCCACTTGACGAGGCCGTCGGTTTCGCCGCCTTCCATCGTCACGTTCGCGGAATCGCCCGAGACGTGCATCCACTCGATCTGGTTGAGAACCTCGACCGATGCGAGCGCGACCTCGAAGTCGAGCGCGTCCTCGATGAGGCGTTCGACTTCGCCCTCGGCGAGCTGCACGGAGCCGCCGCCGTTGAACGCGGCCATTTCGTTGTCGGTCACCTGCGCGGTGCGGCCGACGTTGCAGGTGACGTTCGACTTGCGAACCATCGCCTTCGTGTTCGTGTTGGGGGTTGCGCCCTGCGCGTAAGTCGCGCCGCCGCCGGCGACGTTGTTGCGACCCGCAGTGTTGAGCCCTTGCTCGCGCCACTGGTGCAGCGTGTTTTTCGCAACGGTTGCGGGAGCCATCTGCGAAATCGGGCGCTGCGGGCCATCGGTGATTGTGATGAGGTTCGTGAGATCCTCGCGGTTCGCGTTCGCGCCCGTTACGGTATCGAGCGCCTTCTGAATCTGATCCATGTGGTTTCTCCATTTCGAGCGCCGAGGCGCAAAGAAAAAGAGCACCGGTAAAGGCGCTCCTACGTGGTTCGCTCGCCGCTAGGCGAGAACGGTTGTGGTGAGGCTAGATGACCGTCGTGCCGGACTGCGCGAGCTGCGCACGGCATGCTTTGAGCACGCGCGATTCGCCCTTCTCGGCATGCGTCACCGGAGACGCCTTGATGCTGCCGTCGCCCATGACGACGCCGAGGCCGCCCGGGGCCTGCGGTGCACGCGCCGCAGCCGTCGCCTCTGCGAGCGCGGATGCTTTCGCGGCGTTGTCCGCTTTGAGCGCGACCTGCGCAGCAGCAACGTCTGTCTTCGCTTTTTCGAGCGCAATATTCGTCGCTTCGAGCTCGGCGGCAACTGCGGTACGGCGCTCTTCGATGGCGGCCAGGGCCGCCTTGGAAGCATCCTCCGCTTCAGCCTTGATCGGATCGACCGGTGCTTCCAGGGGCGCGGCCTTGCCTTCGGTCGCGTCATCCTCGCCGCCATCGGCTGCGTCCTCGGCGTCGTCCTCATCGGGCATCATTGACGCGACGTGGCCAGCGATCGCGGCGGCGTGCTCCTTGATTTTGCCGAGCGCCGCCTTGGTGTCGGCCGAATGCTTCGCGCCCGCTTTCGCAACGTCGCCTTCGCCGCCGGTGCGGATGTCGTCGAGGTTCTTTAGGAACGCGTCGACAGTCGCAACGATCGCAGCGCTACGCGCCGAGCTCTCGTCGTAATCGCCGATGCTCATCGCCGCGCCGATGTCGCTCGACGCGCGATAAATCAGCATGGCGATGCCTTCGTAATCGGCTGCGCCGTCGCCGTCGTTGTCAATCGTGTCGGGCTGATCGTCATTGACGAGCCAACCCTTCAAACGGAAATCGACGAGCATCGCGTCGGACGCTTTCGCAAGCAACGGCTCGACGAACGGCGGCGCGTCTTTCGCGATCGTGTGCGTCACGTCGCCCACGATGAGCACGCGCGACGATGCTTCGGCCTTCGTGGCGAGCACGAGCGCGTCGGGGTTGACCGGCGCCCACTTCTCGCCCTTGTGCTCGGCGCGGATAAGCGAAAGTTCGGAGATGGTTGCTGCGGAGATAATGTTTTTCACGGGGCGTGCTCGACTTTCGAGGCGTAGCCGCCCCAGCTGAATCCAACGATTTTTCCGGCTTTGGCTTCCTCGACGAGAGACGAATCGTGCGGCCGAACGCCGACGAACCAATGCGTCGCGTTCGCCCGAATGTCGATGCCGACGACGACGCCATCGACGAGGATCGGCGCACCGGGGAACGATGCGACGAGATCGCATCCGATGATGGCCTCGGCGTCGTGGTTGATGCGAAATTCGCGCTCGGCTTTCGAGCAAAACTCGTATGCGATCTGGACGACCGCCTTTGCCGTCATCGACTCGCCTTGCGAGTCCCACGCATCGGACGAGCCGATGCCGATGATGACGCCTTCCTCATCGACGGAGATCGCCTTGAACGCGACCGCTTTCGAGTCGTTTGCGGGCACGGAGAAGTCAGCGCGTCGTTCGCGGATCGCGCGGAGCATCGTATCAGCGTGCATCGAAGTCTCCTATGCGTCAGCGACGCGGCATCGGTAGGCGTACTGCTCGGTAGCCGGCGAGCAGGAGCATCGGAACGTGATCACGTCGGCGCGTACCGGGTTAACAACGCTGCATCGGCCGCACTTCAAGCGAAACATGGCGTCAGCGTGCGTCTCGATCCGCGCCTCGCGCATAACCTCGACGACGCGCTCGCTATGGATCTTCCGCGCTGCGTCGGGCGACATAACGCCAAAGCGAACGCGTCGCAAAAGGTCGTCTCGCAATTCTTTTAGCGCGGCCTGCGCTTTCGGCGCAATGCGATAGATCATGCGGCCTCACCGTCGTTCTTAGCGCGATAGTCGCCGAGATCGGCGTCGCTTGGGATCGTCGTGCATCGGCAACTCGCATGCGCGGGAGGCGAGGAGACATCTACGCTCGGGAAAGCGTCGCCGAGCGCGACCCGCTCGCCGTCTGCAGCATCGCATTCGTCGCACACATTGTCGGCCTGATTTGTGAGCCATTCCAGGGTTTGAATTCCGGCGGCCTGATAGAGCGCCATCGCGCCGTCGTTGCTCGCGCGTGACGTTTCCGTGCGCGCGACCATATCGGACCATGCGTCGGTGGACGCAATCAGCTGCGCGCCGATCGTCTCGTCATCGCTGATGCGATGAATGCCCTCGGCGAAGGTGTCTTTCAACGCGCGCGCGACCTCGCGGTTCGAATCGCCGTTGATGATGCCGCGTTCAAGCGCTTCGCGTGCGGCTTGGCGCTCGCGATCAACGACGAGGCCCGCGAAATCATCCGAGATCGTGCGAAGCGCCGCGATCGCCTGCGCGGGCGGCACGTCGAACCCGGTGCGGATATCCAGCAAATGACGAGCTGCGGCCCAGCCGCCGAGCGTTGCCTCGGACGACGAATCGAAGATCGCGTCGCCGATTTCCGTGCCGTACATCTCTTCGAGCGCGGCGCGGATGCGCGCGATCTGCGCCGCGGTGAGGCCCTGCGTATCGAACGATTCGCCGTCGTCTTCCGACCCGGCAACGATCGTCGATTTGATTTCGCCGATGCCGGACGCGGCTACGAATCGAGCCACGATGGCAGCGTGCGCCTTGCGCAGCGCCTTCGCGAGCTTCGGTTCGAGCCGAGCGATTAGGTCGGTGTGCGCGCGTTCAAAGGCCGAACATTCGGCCGCGAAATCGACGCGTCGCTTTGCCGGCCACCTCGTCCACGGCATCGAGATGCTCTTCTACGTTGCCGTCGACCAGAGGCGCGGGCGTCGAATTCGGTTCGTCGGCTTCGACGGTCATCGCGGTATGTCCGATGAACAGCGGGACGTCCATCGGAAAGCGCGGGTCGCTGATCGGCGCGAGTCCCATGAGCGCCCGCGCCTCGTTGCCAGTGCCGCCCGATTTGACGATGCCTTGCGCGGCGTCGATGCGATCGTATCGAATCCGATTGCGACGATTCGGCGCAAGAGCAAGATCGGTTTCGCCAAACTCGTTATGCAGCAGATCAATCGTCAGTTTTTCGTAGATGAGTTCCTCGAGCGGCAGCACCGCCCACTCCTGAAACGTGGCGTCGTCCTCGCTCTTGCCGCTTGACCCGAGCGCGTTACCCGAAAACACGATCTTACCGGGCGGCACGTGGTACGCCGCGCACACTTCGTCGCGCGTCATCGCCGAGAGCTTCAGAAAGTCGCCATCGTTCTTGCCCGAATCGGGCATCGGCGTGTATTCGAAATCGCCAGCGAGTAGCCACGTCGTGAACGCGTTGCGAACGCCCGCGCGTTGCGATTGAATCATGCGCGCGGCGGCCTTTACTTGCTCTTCATCCGCGCCCTTGAAAACGAGCACGCCGCCCGCTTTCGCGCCATTTTGGAAGAACGAGTTTCGATATTGGCGCGCGAGCATATCGCCGGCAAGCGTTAGGTCGAGCGACTCAAGCTTTGACGGTGCGCCGGTCACGACGTCGCCACCGGGAAAGGTGAACATGATGACGTCGGCTGCTTCGTACGTCGTGGTTGCCATCGTAAAGTCCGAGCCGAGCGGCCGAACCGTGTAGCGCAGGATCGCCGTCTTCGAATCGTTGAGGCGCGCGGTCACCGTGCGCGGATCGAAGCGCTCAAGCCCGACTACAAGCCCGTTCGCTCGCGCCTTGCGCCAGTAGCCGACTCCGTACACAAGCACGTCGGTCGCGAGCGCGAAGATTTCGCTACGCCACGTTCGATTTGGGAAAGCGTGCGCGAAAAAGTCCATGATCTGCGCGCCGCGCGGATCATCGCTTTGACCGAGAAGCGTCGCGTCCTCACCCATGACAGGGCCGACGAGAAATCCCTCTGCGGAGACGGCTTTCGCGATCGCATCGACGACCGCACGCACCCACGGGTGCTTCGCGTAGCACATCCAGTAGAGGTCGAGATCGCGGCTCTTGCTCGTCGCGTTCGAGATGATATCGAGTGAGCTCTGCGACACATCGCCGGAAGCGATGGCCTTGGCGGTCACGATCGTGCGCGCTTTGGCGGTGCGAGCCGCCTTCGGGCGCTCGGTCGTTGACTTCGCCATCGTGTCTCCTTAGATCGCTTCGGCGAAGACGACGCCGTGTCCGGATTGCAGGCGATCCAACGCGCCGCTCGTGGTGTCAACGAAGTCGTCGTGCGCGCCCGCAGGGAATTTCATGTGCTCTTCGATCCAGTCGTCAAGCCACGGGGCCGACGCCGGCAACCGAACGCGCTTCGATTCGAATAGCGGAACAATCGCCTCGGCGCGTACCGCCTTGCTGCCCTTCGCCGGAATACCGATGATCGGGAGCCCGTCGCGCCGCAGCTCTTGCACAAGCGGCGTACCCGACGCCGCGTCCTCAACGCACAGCGCTGGCCGTACCGCAAGCGAGGCAGAGAAGCGCGTATAAACATCGCGAACCTTCGCTCGAAGCTCGGGATACTCGACGCGATCCGCCCACGCGTGTACGAGGTCGTAGTGCTCGCCCGTGAATTGCCACACCGCGATCGCCGATCGATCGTTTGTCACGCCCGTCTTCCACGCGCCATCGACCCATATCGCCGCACGCGTTGCGGGAGCGAGCGCCGTGTATCGTTGTCCAAACCATTCGCGCTTGAAAATATCGCCATCGTCGGGCGTCGGGTTGCCCTGGTACATCGACGCGAACGCGCGAGACGAGATTTCGCCGAGCGCGACGGACGGCACCGACGCCATCCCACCTGGCCACAGTTCGTCGCCGATCGCGCGCCCGAGCGGATCGCCATCTTCGGCGATAGCCGGCAAGCGAAGGTGCGTCCACTGCGACGCGCCCTTCGAGTTGAGGATGCGCCCTGTTACGTCATTTTCGCGCCAACGTGTTCCGACGACGAGTTGCGCCCCGCCGCGCATGATACGCGTGCGCGCCGTCGATTGGAACCACTCCCACGTCGCGTCGTTGATCGTCGGCGACGAAGCCTCGGCCCAGCCCTTGAATGCGTCGTCCGTGACGAAGAGATGCGCGCCGAAGCCAGTGACCGCGCCACCGACGCCAGCTGCCTTGAACACGCCGCCCGCGGTCGTTTGCCACTCATCGACGCCCTCGGCGCCGCGTTGCAAGGCCACGCCGAAAAACGGCCACCGCTCGTCGGCGATTAGCGCTCGTGCCTTACGTGACGACGCTCGCGCGCGGTCGATCGAGTACGACGCCATTATGATCTGATCGTGCGGATTACGCCCGAGCCAGAAAGCTGGAAAACGCTCTCCGGAGAGATACGTCTTGGCGTGGCGCGGCGGCACCGAGAGAATCAGCTTGTCGATCTCGCGCCGTTGCAACGCGTCGAGATGATCGTTGATGAAGCGCGTGTGTTGCGTCGATTCGTAGAGCGGATCCATCCGCTCGCAAAACGCTTCCATCGAACGCCGTGCGATCGCGGCCCGTGCGAGTTCGGCGAGCGCCGCACGCTGCTCGGTCATTCCGGCTGCGCGAGCCGCCGTAACTCGTCGAGCGAGAGCGCGTCGAATTTCGCACCAAGCGCAAGCGGCCCGCCGTCATGCCCCGCGTGCTCGACCTTCGTCACGTCGCCATAATCGTCGCGATACCGACGCGAGAGAAGCCATTGTGCCGCGGTCGCGCCCTTTTCGCCGATCAGCGCGCGTTTCGTGAGGTGGATAACCGCGAGCGACTTCGCTTTTTCGACTTCTGCGAAGAAGTGCGCGTATGGCGCTTTGCCTTCTTCGCCCGCGTTCATCCACCGATGGCCAGTTACTTTGTTGATCCCTTCGGCCGCGCATGCGTGCGCGAAAGGCACTGCGATCTGCAGATATGCGCAGATGCGCGCAGTCAGTTCCGGCGTGCAACGCGAGAGCCCGCCGTTATCGGTGAGCGCATCGCGTCGCGGGCGCTTCTTCGGCGCATGCTTTGCAGCCAGCGACTTTTTCCGTGCTGCCATTGTTAAGCGCCGCAATCCGGTTCGGCTCCGGGCTCTTCTTGCGGCTCGTCGATGTGCTCAGGCTCGACGGGACCGCGCGCCGCCTTCGCCTGCTTCTCGTGCTCGCGCTCGATTTGCGCGTAATTTGCGGAACGGTACGAGCGGAATGCGGACGACGATCGGCCCATGAACGCACCCCGTATAGCAAAAAGCGCGCTCGCCGTAGCGGACGCGCTTTTGATTTGGCAGGATGTTCAGGAGTCGAACCTGATCGGCAAGTTTTGGAGACTCGCCTGCGCGCCGACGCACTTCCTACGGCTTATTGTGTACTACACTACTTCACGGAATCCGGAAGCACGGGCTTACAGTACCACAGGCCGCCGAGTTCGGTCAAGCGATGACGCCGATCATGCCGCCACGCTTGGCATCGCCGCGAACGCGACGGCCTGCTCATACGTCATGCCGCAGTTGATCGCAGTCCCGACGATGCGTAGGATTTCCGCCACGTTGCGCCCGGTCGTCTTAAGCGCTTTCTCGGTCGCTGGCGTGACGCGGGCTTGAAGCGTAATGCTGCGTGCCTCGTCCTCAATCGGTGAGCGCCCACCGCCGGCAGCGCGCTTCTTCTTCGCCGTCCCCTTCGCGTCGGACGATCCGCCCATGCCGCCGATGCGAACCTCGCGCTGGAGGCTGCGATCGTCGATGACGTTACCGCGCGCATCCTCGCGTTCCGTGCCGCGCTCGATCGCGATCTCTCGCGCCGTTGCCATGCGATCGCCGACGCCAACGGGATCGGCCCGCAGCGCCTCGTCTGCCTTGTAGCGCGGTTCGTACCGCGGCCGCGCATCGGATGCGAGGCGCTTGTCGAGCCCTTCAGCTTCCGACGACCGCAGTTGCGCGAGCTCGTACGGGTCGCCCGAGACGGACCATCGACCTTCGGGCCAACGTGACGCCCATTCGTAGAGTAGCGTCGCAACCGACAGCGCGTCGTCGCGACCCGGCGCGAGCTTGCGGATGCGCTCGACGATGGAGCGCAGGCGCGCGCGCGTTGCGATCGCGCTCTGCTCGTCGAGCGCGGCGACGATCGGTGCGATGGCGTTTGCGGAGTCGATCGCGACGCGCGCGTCGTCCGTACGCTTTGCGTCCGTGCGCTCGGCGAAGTCGACGAAGATCGGGTGCGTCGGGACGATGTGCAGTAGCCCAACCGCATCGTAGAGCTCGACCTGGATCATCGACCTTCGACCTCTGCCGCATGCGCCTTAAAAGCATCGCGAAGCCGATCGTTAGGCGGCGGCGGGTTGCTGATGCTTTGCACGAAAGCGGCGGATGCTTCTGGCGAAAGCGTGATCTGAATGTTAGCCGTGCTTGGCATCGGCGCCGGCGGAACGGCCGAACGCGGGCCGTCGCTCATCGGCATCTCCGGCGCATCCTTGGACGTGCCGCGATGCCCGCTCGCGCGCGGCTCCGGAACCGCCTCAAAGAGCAAATCGAAGATCCAACGCAAAAGCCGGGCCGCGATAGTACTCATGCCGCTCCTTTGCCGTAAACCACCATAAGTAGTGGGTCGCGCGCTTCTGTGATACAGAATACCGGATTCAGGCGCGCTTGTCGATATTGCGGAATCGCTATCGCTAGTGATTAAATCGCCTTAGAATCCCGACGCGCCAGTTGCATTTCCACGACCGGGTGTGTGCGTTCACGGTCGCTCATGCTCAAAATTGCTTTCTGGCGCGGGTGTCTACGGTTTAAGCTGTCGGGAAACTGGTCATCGCGGGGACGGCTCAGCATGGTCGTCGAGCCAGCGGTAATACGTCGCACGCCCGATCCCCGCAGCTTCGCACGCTGCCGACGTGCTCTTACCATCGCGCTTCGCCGTTACGATCGCATCCAGAGCCGTTTCCGTATACTGCGAAATTGCGGCCACGTGCGATCCTTCCTAAAATGCGAAAGCGCCTCGTGGATACAAGGCGCAAGCGAGACACATGCGAGACACGGCGGGGGTATTGGTTGATGGTCCCCTGTGCCGAAATCTTAGCACGACGCCGTGATTTCGGCTAGTGCGCTCGGTGTAGGCGAGCGCGGTTTTGCGCTTGCAAATCGCTGCATCGCTTCGCGCGATGATTCAGCGGCAGTCACGAGATCGTGCGCGCTGACGACGGCGGCTTCGGCCGCACCGCACCATGCGGCGACGATACCGCAAAATGTATGCCCCGCTAGTAGACAATTCGCACGTTGTATGCCATACTGATATACATAACGCAGCCGCCGACGTGATCGGCAGATACGGACCCCGAAATGAACGCCACCGCAACCGTCACCGCGCTCGCCCCGTACACGCTCGTAGACGACGGCGAAGTACAATGGTATTGCGAGACGCCCCAGCTCATCAGGGCGCTCGCCGACCTCTACTACGTCGCACCCGGCACGGCGCTCGGCTCGGTAATGACCGAGCCCGAAACCGACGATCCGGACAACGAGCCGGCCGGGAGCTACTCCGACCTCTGTTCTCGCTCTCGCGTCGAACGGGTGGACGAAAACATGATTCCCGACGGCACGCCGATCGAGGAGATGGAGTACGCGCCGAGTCGTCATGGCTGGGACCTCACCGACGCGCTCGCATCCGCAGTCCGCGCCGCGTGCAACAACGACGACGGCTTTGCGGCGGGCAACCGCGTCAAAGGCGGGGAGGGCGAGGATCACGATCACGGCACGATCGTCGGCGTCAATGCCAGCTGGGCGCTCGTCGCTTGGGACTCGGGAGCCCAATGCATGACCGCGACGGCAAACCTCACGGACGAGACTCGCAGCGAACGCCCGGCGCACAGCGGCGGCACGAGCGACTGCGACGAGTGCGCCGCAAACGACAACAACGAGGCAGATGCGTCGTGAGTGATCGTTTCGCCCGCGTCTACGACTCCATTGCCCACGCGCTCGTCGCGCAAGAGGTCCACGAAGAGCGGCTCATCGTCCGCTCGGCGATGGGCGAGGCGATCCCCGTATGCAGCACCCCGGAGTGCGGCAAGCCCGCGATCTCCGCACATTACCGCGACGGCGACGATCCTGATACCGTCGAGCCGTACCTGCGCCTCTGCACGCCGCACATGATCGTGCACGCGATCGGAGGACGCGCGTGATCGTCACTAACGTCGCCGAGCAAATCACTGACCTTATGTTCGCTTCGATTGACCGCGCCGAAGAAATTCTCAGCGCGGTCGTCCCGGTGAACGTCCACGACTATACCGCGCCCATCCGCGCCCGCGTCACCGCCGCTGCCGAAACGCTCGCCGCCGAACTCGTGCAGGACCAAGACGAGCACCTTGCCGCCGAGGCGTGCATCACGCTCATGCCTGTGCTCCCCGAGCCGATACCGCCGGAGTGGTGGTCAACGCCGCTCGGGCGCGTCGTCGCACGTTCGCTGTCCGTCGGCACGGGTGAGGCCGTCTCGTATGGCTACGCTGCGCTCATGCTCGGGATCGCGCGCGGCGCGATCACAACGATGGTCACGCGCGGCAACCTGACGCGGCATTCCGAGGGGGGTGTCGATCGTGCATCTCTCTTGCGCGTGTGGCTCGCGCGCGACGAAAAACGGCGACCGTCGTGAGAATCCAAGGGTGTGCTCGGCTTAAGCTCCTTAGCGCCGAGAACGCGAATCGGCACGCGCGACGCGATCTGGCTGAGTCTTGCGCGCGACCGCGGCAAGACGCTCGCGCGCGGCGCCGGGGTGCGCGTTTAGCGTCTCGGTCTGCGTCTCCGTGAGGCCGTATGCGTGGAGCGTTTTCGTCGGCGCGCTCTTCACGCTGGGCGCTTTTTTCAAGCCGGGTGCGACGATCGGCTTCGGCCATTGCTCGGCGAGGATCGTCGTGACGAGCTCGCGCAGGTGACGCGCGGCTTCGCCGGTCCGCGCGTGGAAGAACTCGCGCTCGCCTTCGGTCAATCCATGCACGCGGTATTCTCGCACGAGTTCGCCGTGCAGCGCGACTCTCGACGGTGACGCCGTTCCAACGATCGGCTTGAGCGGCTTCGCCCGCCCCGTCGACTCGCCGCCGCCACCTGCGCCGCGTTCGCGATGCGCACGCTGCGCGGAATCAGGTCCGCGCATCAACGACGCGATCGCCGCGCCCATGTGGTCGTCGTGATCGCCGCGGTCGTCGATGTCGCCGTCTTCCCACGGCGCGATTTCGAGCGCCCGATGCGCTCCATCGTTTGCGGCGATCCAATCGCGACCCGGCGCGACGAGATCGTCGATATCGGCGTACGACGTCGTGCGCTCGTCGGCTTCATCTTCGGGCGCGATGTCGGTAAGGCGTTCGCGGTCGCTCATGGGCGTCGTCTCTTTCTTTCGATGCGGGTGTCTACGGAGATCGTCGTCGGGGAACTTGCGACCGCGGAGGCGGCCGAGGCTTGCGAGAGCATCGCCCACACCGAAGCCGTGGCCGTCTCCCTCATGCGTCGGGCTCGGGAAGCAGCACGCGAACGCCCGGCACGTGGTTCAACGCGCGCACCGCCCCGAGTCGCACGTTGAGCGGGAACGCGATCGCGCCCGACTCTTGCGCTTTATGGCAACGCCGACACCCGCTTCGCCCGTTCGCCGCCGGCGCGGCGTAGCGCGTCCGTTGCGTGAGCTGCGAGCGCGGAACGACGTGCATCGCATCCGTCGCCGCTCTTCCGCATCCGAAGTAGCACCGATCGCCGTGCGCCGCAAACACGGCGGCGTGGAACGCTTCGCGGCCGCGGCGATGCTCCGGCTTCTCGGCGCGCATCGCTTTACGCGGCTTCGGCGACGGCATCGTTTTCGTCGCGGAGCGCTTTGTCTTCGCGGCGGCGGCCCGTGCCGTCTCGTCGCGCTCGCGGACGATCAGCGATCGGACCATCGGCGCGAAACGGTGCTCCGGCATCGTCTTGTCCCACCACGCGAGCAGGTCGTCGGCTTCGGCGAGCTTCATCACGCCGACCGCCGTTCAACGATCTGCCGCCAATCGGGCAACCGAACAAACCCGATACGCCCTAGATCGGTATCCCACATCCACCAGCCGCAGCACTCGTCGGCGAGCATCCGAAGTAGATCGCGTTGCCGCTCGCTGATGTAGCCTCTGCCGTACGATCGCCGCCCGTCGTTCGTCAGCGCATCCCATAGCGCGTATTCCAGGCCGTGCATCCAGCCTGCGCACCAGAATTCTTCGCTGATGCCCGCCATGAGCGCATAGAGGCCGACAGCGGCTCCTTCGGAAGCGTCGTCGACGACGAGAGCAGAGACATCGAAACCGATCATCATTTTCTCCCGCCGCGCGCATGACGCTTTTCTTGGGTTTTGCCGTCGTTGAGCATCGCGAGCACATCGGCGTGCAACGCGAGGCGACCGTTGACGACCGCGAACCCGGCCGCGATTGGATCGCCCGCGAGCACCGGATCGCCGACCTGCGGCCCGACCATTTTCCCGGCGTCGGCAACATGGTCGCTCGCGGGCTTCGGACGCTTCGAGCGCACGCGCTCGACGAACGCCGATGCTTGCGCGGCCGTCACGTCGAGTAGCGACGGATAGCGCCGGCGGACGACGACGAGCAGGCGCGACGGCGCGGATGGATCGTACTCCGTCTCGGCGCCGTACGGCTTTGCCAGCTCGTCGTCGAGCCAGACGCCCGCGCGCGTCATCGCATCAAGCTCGCACTTCCCCAGGTTGGCCGCATCGATCCGCGTACGCGTCGAGCGATAGATCGTGAGTTCCGTCGCGCAGTAGTACGTCGCGGTCGTCCATCCGACGCGCGCGATCTCGGCTTTAGCAGCGTCGTCGATCGCCGTTGCAAGCGCCTTGTACGCCTCGGATTTTCGACCGCCGCGGAATCCGTCACGGCCAAGCGCGTTGTTCGTCGGATAGCGGTCCGGGATCGGACGCACGACAAACGAGAGGATGTCGCTCACGGCGTGGGCCTCTGCGCGCGAACCCATTCCGCGATCACGTCGGCATGGCACGGCTTCGGCTCGCACCAGCACAGGAGCGTCACGTCGCCGTCCTCTATCGCGCGGATTATCGCGAGGAGCGCCGCCTGCACGCGCGGATTGTTCTTCGCGGCATCGGCGAACCACGCGCGGTATTTCAAGATCACCGCGTCACGATCGCCGTGCTCGCCGATGACGAACGGGTTGCCCAGCGCCGACGGTCGAGCGACCGAGATGCCCTTGTCGCGGCGCATGCGGCCGACGCGGATCGTGTGCGTCATGCCGCGCTTTTCGGGAAACGAATCTCGCTCATCAGGGCGTAGGTTTTACGACTCCATTTTCCAGGAAGAGCGACCTGTTCGGCGCGATGAAGCGCTTCGATTTCATCCCAACGCGCGATAAGCCGGGCCCATTCGGGGCTTAGGTCTACTGCCTCGGCAAGACGCGCGCGTAAACCAGGGATCGCTGCGAGCATGCGCACGCAGCCTCCGAAATCGTCGCCATCGCTCGGCTCGCTATTGTACTTCCAGGAGTCCGTTGCGAGGTATCCCGTCAGCCGATGGCAGAGCGCGATCGACGAGATGCCGGTGTCGCCGCTTGCGTACCATCGCAGCACGCAAAGTCCGAGATCGTCGTTACGCATCGGTCCCCGCCTCCGTAGCCGTGTCGTCTGCGAGCGCGGCGGTGATCGCGGCGCGAACATCTCCGGCAATTTCGCCGTCCTCGGCGCTGTTGTACCAGAGATTCAGCACCGCTGCGACTGCCGCGTTGATGCGGATGTCGCATGTTCGTGCCTCGGCGTCGTCGGCGCGCTTCGTCTCGGCTTCCAGGGCGGCGACGAGCGCCACGGCGGTTTCGTTTTTCATGCAGGTAATCACGTTGGGGGTGAAACCGACCGCGCCCGCGTGATCGACCGCGATCATCTCCCGCGCCTCGCGAATCAGGTCGTCGTACGCGCTCACGGCGCGCCCTCCGTCGCGAGCCCGAGCGCGGTAGCGTGGTCGCGGACGAATTGCCCGAGCTCCTTGTCCTCGCCGTAGTAGTCGCACCCATCCTCGTCGCGCTCCGCTGCTATCGCTTGCGCGAGCAATCGCGCCGCTTCTTCGCGCGCGGCGATCGTTTCGGGCGTGACGACGCGGAGGTTTTTTGCGAATTCAATGCGTTGGTCTCCGCATTCCGTATGGGTCCGCACAAATTGTCCGCCGAGTTTGATCTCGGTTACGCGCGCGATGCGGGGCAATCGTTCCACGAGGTCGCCGACCTTGATCTCGTCGCTCATCGCGTGCCCTCCGAGTTAACGCGCTCGCGAGCCCACGACGCGAACGTATCGCGGCCCCACCAGCACGTCGTTCGGCTGTTCCCGATACGGAACGCCACGATCTCATATTTGATCCCCATGACCTTGCGCGTCGTGCCGTCCTCTCCCCGATACGTCTCGCCGACGACGATCTCCGAGGGCTTCATCGCGTGGCCTCGGGTGCGTGCAGAGCGAGGAATGCCTCAATCTGGTCCGCCTCCTCGCCGTCGAAGTTACGCGCTTCGATGCCCGCGTTACGGAGTTCACGCCCACGCGCTTCAGTAGCGGCAGACGCAAGCGCGTACCGCACATGCTCGGGCAAAGACGGTAAGGTGCCCGGATGGTCGCCGCCACCGCCAAGAAGGCCCGCGTATACAGCAGGCATCGTTTGCAAATGCTCCTCATCCGGTGCGGCGACTTCTTGTGCGGGCGTTGGGTGAAAGAGCGTGCACGCAGCCATGTGGGCCACCGCTTCGTCGCGCTCGGCGCGCACGGTCGCGACCTCGGCGAGCAGGTCGCGTAGCGCGCGCGATACGTCGCGTGGGTCGAGCGCGTAATCGCCTCGATACCAACCCGTGAAATCGTCGGCCCCTGCCTTGACGTTGCGCTCGGCAGTATCAGCCAGCGCCGCGATCTCGGCCTCGCGTGCGCTCCGAATTGGCTGTTCGTCATCGTCATCGGGCACATAGCCGGGAAGGCACTCGGCGGTATTGTGCCAGCTTCTTCGGTACGGATCGTGTGCCGTCGCGTCGCGTACAACGGTGTTCGATGCGCCAAACACCCCCTCGCCGCATGTTTCGCATACAGGCTCGTTGTCGTTGTTGGCCTCGCGTGCGCTATCCACGGGCGGGCTCCGGGGCGGTGAGGGCAAGGCGAATGCACGCAGCTGCATCCCTGAGCGCGGCGCCGCGCGTGACCGCATAATACGACTCTCGCATCGCCTGCATCTCGCCCTGCTCGGAAAGATCGCGCTCAATTATCGCAACGCGCGCAAGCGTCGCATCTCGCTTCGCAATCGTCTCGCGAGCGGCGAGGAGTTCACGGCCATGCCGCTCGTCGGGTAGATCATGCCGGGGTAACCGCTGTCGGCTATGACGCGCAACGCGTCGTCGGAAATCGGCGCGACGATCTCCGCGTCGCTCGGGGCGTATGCTTGACGCTGCCTCGACGGCGGCAGCGTCGGGGTCCACGTTAGCGGCCGTGAGCGAGAGCGGCCATTGTACGAATACTTCGCCGTCCTGGCGGTCGAAATACGCGCGATGCGCGCCTGCGTGCTCAGCGTCCAAGCCGCACAGCGCATCGAAGCGCGCGTGCGGCAGCGATGCGGCGCAGATGCCTACTTGTTGCGCTTCTCCCTGGAGTTCGATGCGGGCGGCCGAGCGAATAGGGTTGTAGTTCATGGCGTTTGCGCCCTCCCGAGCGCGAATACGGATGCGTGGTGTTGCGCGGCGAAGTGCGCGCGATGACGAGTAAGCGGCGCGACAACGCGCGCCCGGGGAAGTGCGAGCGATGCGGGCACGCGATCATGCTGCACGTCGAGGGCAGATGCGTGGCGTGCGCGAGGGCGGTCGTGCCGGGGCCGTGCGCTGCGCCGAGAACGCGAATCACGGTCGCCGCCCGCGCGCGAACGGGTTGTGCCGCGCGTTCAACATCGCTTCGTAGGCGAACGATGCGGCTTGCATACTGACGCCGAAAGTGCACTTCGAACGATGCTCGCGCCAATCGCCGAGCGTAGTTTCACCGGGCTCAATTTCGTTGATCGGGTTCGCGTCGATACGCCGCGCAAGCGCAAGGTCGTCCGGCCCGCACGAGCACTCCGCGATCGGCGGATGCAGGATTGCGCTCTCCTCGGGCGTCATCGCAACGTCTCGCGAGCGCGCGTGATCGCGGCATTCAACGCCGCAGCTTGCGCCTCGGAACCGCCCACGTCGGGATGCGCCGTCCGCATCTTCTCGCGATACGTTGCTTCGGCCGCAGCAAGCGTTTGCGGCTCGTCTAGCAGCTTGCGCCAATCGTCGGGAGACGTTGCGGCCGGAAGCGCGGTAAAGCCGCGAAATATCTCGCGTAGCGTACCGACGCCGTGCCGCTTAATCGCGCGCGATGCAGCGATGTGCGCCGCGATCGCCGCGAGGTTCGCTTCAACCGTATCGTAGCGATCGGTTGCGAGCGCCACGGGATCACCGTCGAGGGTGAAGTACACCGCAACGCCAGGATCGGACGGCGGCTTCTGGCCGCCGCGCGGAAACCCGTCGTTACGAAGCACAACGTTCGTAGAGATGGTGGCGCGCCGCGCGCCGAGGCGGCGCAGTTCTTCCAGGGCGCGATCTACGGCGATGGACAACGTAAGATATTTTGTCTCGGTGTAGTTGTAAGACGTGCCATCGCCGTAGCTACGCGTCTTGTTTTCCTTGCGCGAAAATTGCCCGCGGACGCGCTTCTTCTCGGGCGTGCGCGGCTTCCCAGCGGGCCATGCGAGCGGGAACGCGGTCGGGTTCATCGGGAACCCGCCACTGCGGCTTCATACGCCGCGCGATCGTTGCGCTTCTTGCCTTCGCGCTCGCGGAACGCGGTGCAATGGCCGAACCCGCGAGCATCTCGCCGCCATTGCTTCGGCCACGTCGAGCGATCGCTCGGCTCAGCGTTGAGCGCGACGACGATGATACCGCGCGAGCAGTCCGTAAGTTCGGGATCGTTGCGCCTCGTCACGTAGTAGCGACACGGACGCTCGCTCGGCGACCCAACGCCGCGACAAACGGCGGCCTCGAAGTCGTAGCCCTCGCTACCGTTCGACGGCAGATAACGCGTCGCGAGATCTGCTTCGGTCGCCGGGCTCATGCCGCACCCGCCGCGCGGTCGAGTTGATCGCGCTTCTTCGCGCAACGGTTGCAGGCGCGAAGCGTTTCGTTCGCGGGACGCATTCTCGATCCGAGATGCCAGCCGCAGAGTGCGAGCCATAACGGGGAACGACGCAGATGCGCTACTCGTCCACCATACTCAACGACGCGCTCGAAGACGATCGGCGCGGGCTTCTTGCGGGCGGTCATGCAGATGCCTGGATCGCGATCAGGTTCCGAGCTGCAAGAACTGCGGTGCGAAGTTTCTCGTCGCACGGCTCGGTAACGCGTACCAAATACGGGGCGGAGCGATTGCTCCGGTCCGTGAGAATCCGCTCCACGACGCCGGTCATACCGCCGCGGTAGTAATCGCATACGATCTTGACGCTTTGCCCTGCCTGAAATTTCATCGTGTTCTCCTCGGCGAGCGGATCGCGCTCCAGCCCTGGTGCAAAATTTCGTGTGTATGCTATTATGCACCCGTGAAGAGTGCTCGTCAAGGGGAATCTCGTGCGCACGCTAATTCGGCCGACGTGGGTCGAGTTAGGAAAAACGTGCCGCGCGGCCCGAAGCCGAAACCGCCGGAAGAACTCGCGGCCCGTGTGAACGTGACGCTGCCGAAGAGCGCGCTCGCTGCGCTCGACGCGGAGACCGTAGACGCGGCCGACGACTCGCGATCGGCAACGGTCGCGCGGCTCGCGATCGAAGCGCAGGCTCGACGGCGCAAGCGCAAGCCGTAGCACCACGCGACCCGTCCGTTCTCGCCGAAGCACGAGACGCACACGCGCTCTTTCCGCTCGCTGCGAAACACCTGACGCAGCCACGTCGGCGTCGTCGACTTGCCGCAGTCGTAGCACGCCACGCGATCGTGACGACCAACGATCGGCGGCGTCGGCGCGACCGTCGCAATATGCCCGTCGCGCGACGAAGCGAATACGCGCTTGCGGAGCGTCATGCAACACCTCGGAGCCGCGAAAAGCCCTCGATCATCTGATCGATCCCCATCGCGCGGATCGCGGCTCGCGCGGCTACCCCAGCGGGCGTGCTCGGCCGTTCGCGTGTGGGTGGAACGTAGTTCGGGTCGCACGAAAAACTGCACGCTGATCGGCGGATGAAGTCGCGCCGCGCTTCGCCGTCTCGTTGATTGAGAACGAGCGCGCATCGGCGGCAGCGTCGTTCCGGGCCCGGCGCCGAGCGGAGCGCATCGTACGAGCATTTGCGACCGCAATAGACCCGTCTGCGGAACTCGCTCGCCGATTCCATGCGGTTTCCGAGACGCTTGCGCACGAGCGTTTTCGCGCACGATTTGCACGCTTTCATCGCTGGCCCCGATCGGCACGGCGAAAGGAGTAGCGCTCGCCGTCGCCCGCGACGAAGGTCGCCTCTTCGACGACTGGCATGCGCTCGATTACGCCGACGACCATGCCCGCGACCGAGATCGCTGTTGCGTATACGACGGCGGTGTTGTCGCATGCGGAGCAGCCGGTGACGCATCCGCACGCGATCTCGGAGACGATCTTACCGAGGATTGGCACGCTCATGATGCTCGCTCGATCCGCGGCGGCACCGAGACGCGCGAGGCTCGCTCGAAGATCGCGTGCATGAGGCCCGTGGAATCAATCGTCGCGCGATGCGGCGGCGGTTGGCGCTTGCGCGGCAACGGCGCGGCGTCTGCGGCCTTTGGCGCGGTGCGGGTAGCGTCGAACGCGCGGCAAATAAGCGCGATGCGGCATTCGCGGCTGCACGTTTTCGTGCGTCGCGCACCGAAGAAGTCGTTGCCGCATTGTAGGCATGGCTTGGTGATCTTCATGCGATTTGTTCCCAGGCGTAAGAGCCGTCGCGCTGCGCTCGTGGGCGCGCGATCGGCGAAGTGGCGATGGCGCTAGCGATGAGCGCGGTAACGATCGGCGCGCACGCGGCGCGCACGGCGGCGCGATTGTGCGCCGCGAATAAGGGCAGCGGCTCAAGCGCACGGACTCGTTGCGGCCGTGCACGTCGTTCGCGCGAATCAATCTGCTCGCGCTCGGTGCGTGCCGCTCGTGGCGTAATGACACCGAGGACGACCGCGCAGTCGCGGCCAAGCCGGCGATCGCGTGAGGCGTGGTCGGTGAGGACGCGGCGGCAGCGTTCGCAGATGATGATGCGGTCGGCGTTCATCGGGTCACCCCGTGAAGGCCGCGCACCGAAAGCACGAGCGACGAAGACGCGCGCACCGCGCTCATTCCTGCGGCGAACGCTGCGTGATCGCGACCAGACTCGTCGCGCATGCACGCGCACGCGATGATGCCGCCGTCGTGGAGCGTGACATACGATCGGCAGCCCCGAGCGGCGTGCTCCCATACGCCGTGACCGCAGGCGCAATTCTCGCGGTTCAGCATCGGCGTAACTCGCGCGCGTTGGGAGTTGCAGTCGTGCGCACGCTAGCTGCCGTTCCGCACCGACAAGCCGCGAGTTGCGCTTCAAGATGCGCTACGGTCGCCGCGTGCGTCGCTAGCATGCTTTCAAGATCCGCTGCGTACACGATAACGTGAATGCTTTTTTGCTCGCGCTGCTTCGTGAGCATGCGATCAAAGCGGATCGGTGAGGGCATGTGATCCGTCGTGCCGACGATGCTTCTTGCGCCCATCAGAAATCACCAAAGATTTTCGGATCGTAATCCTCGTCGATACCGGGATCGCGGGGCGCGGCATACGACGGCTCTTGCGGCAAGTCAAACCACGGCACCTGACCGAACTCCAGCCAGAGGCTTCGGCCGCCGCGGTATACCATCGGGACGCGCCCGCTCTCGCCTTCGCGAGCAACGCCGATCACGAGCTCGCCTTCATGCGCGCGCTCGCGGTTGTCGGGCTCGGCGCGATACGGAAAAATCACAACATCGGCCGTACCTTCGGGGTTGCCCCCGTCGCGGATGCCGGATACCCACGCCATCGAGGGAGGACCGCTTTCGGCGGTCTTGCGATTGACGTGCGCGCATCCCCAAACCACGAGCCCGAAATCTTGCGCCAGGCGCTTCAAGCCGCGGTAGACGGCATCCATCTCGTCGTGCCGTGAGGCGTATCGACGCGCGGACGGCGGCGGCGCAATCCAGGTGCAGCCATCGACGATGAGGGCGCGTGGGCGATTTCCGTTGCGCGTCATGGCGATAATCGTGCGGCGAATCCCCGCAAACGTCGTATCGGCGTGCGGTAGAATTTGTATTTGCCGCATTCGAAAAAGAGCGAGCGTCGAATTGACTGCTTCGGTTTGCGCCGAATTGAGTTGCCCGCCGCGTTGAGCCCGAGCGGGAACGCCGGATCGAAGCGCGATGAATCGACGAACCGATTCGGCCTCGGTCATCTCGGGCGACGAATACAACACCGGCCCGTAATCCTCAGTAAAGTCGGCAACTGTAATCGTGAGGTTGCTCTTGCCTACCTTCGGCGGTGCCACAATCAAGATCAGTTGCCCAGGCGTCGTGCCCCCAAGATACTTCGTGATCGACGGCCACGGCGTTGGGATCACGTCCGCACCGTCGCGCGTTGCATCGCTCTCAATGACGCTCGACGCGAGATCGTAGAGCGATCGCAACTGCGTTGGCTGCGCGTCGCGATCGGCGATGCGTTGTAGCATTAACTCGGCATCCGAAACGGCTTTCGGAACGTCGTCTTCGGATTCGTAGCCAAGCCGCGCAATTTCCGAACCAGTGAAAATCATCTCGCGGAGAATCGCCTTCTCGCGCACGATCCGGGCGTAATACACGGCCGACGCTGCGGTCGGCACGGTATCCATGAGCGCCGAGAGATACGCGATGCCGCCGATGTTGTCGATCAGCCCGCGGTGCTTGAGTTCGTCGGCGAGCGTAATCTTGTCGACGGGCCGATCGTCGTCGATTATTGCTCGCACCGCGCCGCAGATCGCGGCGTGAATCGGCGAATAAAAATCACCTTCGCGGATGATTTCCGAAGTCTCGATCCAGAACGCCGGGCTGACCAAAATCGAGCCGAGCAGAGCTCTCTCCGCGTCGATGTCTTGTGGCGGAATCCGATCGTGCCCCGACGTGCCGAATGCGGCCTCGGAATCGGCCTTGCGAAGCGGTCGAACGTTGCTGTTCATACCGGCAGAATCCCGGACTCGTCGGTGGGCGCTGTCGCGTAATTCGACCAGCGATTATCGGGTTTCGAAGCCGACACGACGAGCTGCCCGATGTCGCCGTAAGTCCAGGTGTCGAGCAGGCCGGTAGCATCAAGCGATCGACGACCCTTGCCGGATTTGTGCCACTTGATCCACGCCGGAACTCGGGCCTTGATCGCCTCGACGCTTTGGCTCGCAAGTAGCTCGGTCGCCGCTGGCAGCGATGGCCGGATGCAGAGATCGATATCGATCGGCCGAGGTGCAAGCCCAGCCTGGACGACGGCCTCGATGACAGCGACGGCGAGCTTCTGCGCCGGGGATCGCGCTGGCCGAACGGCAGGTGGCGATTCCGGATCAAGGTCGGCGGGAAAATCCTCGCGGGCGGGCGGGGGCGACGTAACCCCCGTAGCAGACGAAGACAAAGACGAAGACGAAGACGAAGAGCTATCGTTTGCCAATGGCAAAACTATAGCGGTGCTATCCCCTGGCGGTGGCAAAGCGGTAGCATCGCCATCTTTCTGCCATCGCTTTTCAGCGCCGTTGCTACCGGCGCGCGACTTCTTCTCGCGGAACCCGGCTTGCTTTTCACGCTCTGCGTCAAGCCGGGATTGTACGAGACGTGTTGGGTCGGCTACGTTTACTTCGAAGCACGGCCCAATGCGAGGCCACATACGCTTCAGTTGCGCGAGGGTCGTCCGCGGAAGCATCCGAGCAAGATCGCCGAGGTCGGCGGGGATTGATCCATCAATCCAGCAGAAGCAAAGAAGCCGCGTGTAAACGCCCGTCTCGGCGTTGTCCATGAGCGAAACCTTGGCCGACGCGAGGAAGTCGCGCGGGTAAAATTGGAACGCTGGTGACTTCTCGGCCATCTCTCCTCGGATCGTAAGATTAGGGAATCCGGCGACGGGCGTCGCGATGCGCTCGTGAAGCGCGGCAAGCATCGCCGTCATCGGATCAGCGAGTGCGCGACGACGAGCGAAACGACGGCGAGCATGACGACCACGCCTGCGAAGTTACGGACGTGCGCGCGGCCGTCGTCGCTGCGCGGCGCCCAAAGAACCGCATCGAATCGAACATAGACCGCCAAGACGATGCGAACCAGCGCCGCCACGAGGTCGAACGCATCGCGCGCGGGTTTAGGGTCGCGACGGATCGCAGAGGGGCGCTGACGGTCGGGAAACGCCTCCTCGATCGTGCGCTTGCGATCGGCGCGTTGCGCTTGCGTGTCGTTGCGCGCGATCAAAACGGCAACTCCTCGGCAGGCAACGCTTCGCGCTCGGCTTTCGCACGTTCGCGCACACGTAGATCGATCGCGTCAAACGCGCCATTCACAAAGCCTTGCGCGATCTTTCGCGCCCCGCCAATGAACGCGCCGTGATGAGGACTAGGCGCATCGACGTGCGTCAAGCTGTGCGCCGCATCGTCTGAGAACGACGCGAGCGCCAACGCGAGCGCGCTGCAACTATCGCGGGTGCTCGCATCTTCCACGACGCGGTTGATCGCGATGACCATGCGATGAACCGCGGCCGCGCCGCCGCGCGGCGGTATCGGCGGCAAGCCATGGGCGTCGGACCATGCCGTGAGACGCCGAATAACTTCTTCGCCGTGATACGCCGCGCCGGGCGCGAACAAACGCTCTGGACGACGCACGGCCAGATAATCTGTCTCGTCGTCAAGGGCCGGCGACTGCAAAAAGCGGTACTCGCCAGCGCTCATGCCGCGACCTCAAGCGCCGCGGCAATCGTCGCGCGCAGATCGGCATCGTCGGTCGATCCAAGCATCCAACGCAGGTATGACGCGTCGCGACGCGCGATCTCGTGCACGTCTTGCCCTTTGTACTTGCCGTACGGGAAGCGAGCGTCGGCGATCGCAGTCATCCTGCGATTTCCTCGTCGCTAAAGAGCGTGTCCGCATGCTCGTCGTCGAGAAGTTCGCCTTGCGCTTCCGGCGTGGACGTTTCCGTCTCGGCGGGCGAGGCAACGTACGCCTCCAGCTCGGCGATAACGGTCGCCACGGTGCGTTTCGTCATCGTCGGCGATCCGGTCCATTCGGCAACGAGCGCACGGAACGCGTCGTCGTCCGTGAGGCCCTTTTCGGCGCGGATGCGCTTGATTCGCTCAGCGGGCGTTTCGACCTCAGGCAAGGCCGCGGCTGGCGCGACACTTACCCGCGACGCGAGCCGCGCCTTTACTTCGGCCGCGCGATCGGCGCCCGGCAATGCGGGCGCTTCGGCCGGCGCGTAGTCCGCGACTTCTTCCGCGAATTGCATGCCCTTGAGCGCGTCGGCGTACGTGTCGCGAAGGCAGAACGAGCGCGCGCGCATTGCGAGCATCCGATTTTCGTACTGCGACCACGGGCCTTGTTTGCCGATCAGTTGCGCCTTCTTCGCGTCGCGCCAAGAGAACGTACGCACGACTTCGTGCGGCTCTCCCTTGCGCTTCGTCTTGCAGATCGCGACGCGATCTTCGCCCGCGCCCTCAATCGTCTCGGTGATGTACTCGCAGAGGCCCGAACCGCGAACGATCGCAACCGGAAGATCACCGTACATCGCAGGCTTGCCGTTGATGACGGCGGTGCCTTGAAGGGCTTGCATCGCTGGGACTTTCAACTCGTGCGCCATTTGCAGAACGATGAAAACGTCGTTCGGTTTACCGCGAAACGCCTGCGGCGTAAGCGCGCTATTCGAGAGCACGACGCACATGCTCATCATGCCTTCGTACGTCGTCGGGGTAAACGGATCGGGCGCGCTCGTCGTAGTGACGGCGCTCGGCTCTTGACGTGCAAGCATCTCTTATTTCACTCTCGCAATTCGGAAAGGACGAGTCGGCTCGCCGAGCGAGACGTACGCCGCATAGAGGTCAGGATTCTCGGCGCGGAATCGCGCGGAATCGAAGGTGGAACGGGGCTTCGTCGACTTCCACGTCGCGATTTTCTCGCCGCAGAAGTAGAGCGTGTCAGCCTCGCCGAGATGTTGCATGACGATGATCTTGCGCTGCTCAATCTCGGCCTCGCACTTGGCGATCGTCGATGCGAAATTCTCGATATCGCCAACGGCCTCGACAATCGCGGGCGTCGCTTCGCGAACGACATCGAAGGACCGCGGGAACCGCGCTCGCGCATCGCTCTCGGCTGTCATCGGCGGCTCAATATCCTCGGTGACGTGTCGCCAAAAATCAACGCATCCCGCGATGATCTGCGCCGCGAGTTCACCATCGTAGTTGATTGTGTAAACCCGGAAGTCGCCACCACCGATCAGCACCGCGAGATCGCACACGCGATACCCGGTAACGATCATCTCGTGCATGCACTGCACGAGATAGGCCGACGGGATCTGATTCGTTCCTGCCTCGCCCCATTCGCCCGATGCGTAGGCCGCGCGCTCGCTCGTCGTTTTGCATTCGACGTTGCGCTTTTCGCCGATGACGCGATAGTCCAAATTCGTCGCGATGAAATCGTAATCGGGATGGCGCAGCACGGAGTTAACGCGCGCAAGGCGACGGCCCGTTTGCATCGTGTACCACTGCCCGACGACGGGTTCGAGGAGGTTGCCTGCGATCACGGCGGGTTTCTGCGAAATATCCTCGGGCTCGACGCGGCCTGTTTTTTCAAGCCAGAGGCGATACGGCGTCTTGTATTGCGAGAGGCCCATGACGGCAGCCGAATCACTCGCGCCGATGTACGTCTTGCGCTGCGCTACCCACTCGGGCGATCCGGGTGCGTACGATGGCTTCGAGCCAACGACGCTAAGCGCGGCGCTCATGCGCTCGCTCCGTCACCGCATCGGCACGTCGGCGCCGAGCATCCACGCGCGGAGTGGTCGACGAACGCGTGCCCGCATTGACACGTTCGGTAGTCGCCCGCGCGCGGTTGACGTGGCGCGGTTAGCACGATGAGGTGCGCATCGTTCTCGCTCATGCCGCGACCAAAAACGGCGCGGCGAGATCGTGGAACGATAAGCACGCGAAGTCGTCGGCGATCGGCGCGGGTGCCGGAACGCGAATCGCGGCGGCGGTGACGAGCGGTTGACGATCCTGGATCGCGCGGATCGCGGCCTTCGCGTCGTGGCGGCAGATAAACCGCCCCTCGAAGCGGCCGACGTAATCGCCCGCCGCGATCGTGAAGACGTGAACCTCGTAGTACTCACTGGTGGTAGGCGCGGGCTTGCCGCCCATGATATCGTTATGCACGGACGATCTCCTCAGAATAGTGAGTCCGAGCCGCGACCGCTCCAACGGTTTGCGGCTCTTCGTTTTGCGCCGCGAGTCGCGCGGCTTCGAATTCGGCGATGCTAACAAAGCGGAACGAACCGCACGCGCATCGGTAGTCGTGGTGTCCGCATGCGTACCACTTGCACGCACCGCACACGCTGCGCGCGGTGGCGGAGCAATTGCTACGTCGCTTGCCGCGCGTAATGGACCGCTCGCAAAGGCCGTCGCGGAAACGAATCGGCATCGGCATTACGCGACCGCCTCATCGGAGGCGGTCGCCAGTTCGCGAGCGGCCTGCGCGGCGGCGATCGTCTGCACCGCCTGGACGAGCGCGATACCCTGGGGCGTATCGCGCACGAGGATGGGTCCCTCGGCGGTTGCGTAGTCGCTCATGCGGCCACCACCGGGACTGCCGGGATTGCGGCGCACTTCGTGCAATCGCCGTTTGTGTCAAGGCATGCGCGGTGCGCGGGTAGACCGCATCCCATGCAAGTCGCGGCGCTGTCGGGTTGCGAGAGCGAAAGCTCGCCGTCGCTACAGCTATCCTCGTCGCGCTCGCAGTCGTACCAGGACTGCACCACGCCAGCGCACTTGCCGACGCATTCCGTTTCGGCGAAGTGGGCGTGCTCCGTGCGCATTACGCGGTCACAGCGATCGGCGCATAGTGCAATTCGAGCGCGCCGAGGCACGACTGCACCTCGGGAATGATCGTCGTACGGAGGCGCTCGGCGCGCTCGGCCATTTCGACCGAAATGCGGTGCGAGACGTGGGCGATGTGGGCGAGCGTCTTCGCGCCGTGAGCGATCATCGCCGCATCATCCGTCATGGCGATGATCTCGCCGACGTGTGCCTCCATCGCCGTCACTATCGGGTGCGCGGGGCGACCGCCGTCAAGGTTCGGGCGCGTGGTTCGTTTGTGTTGTACGGTCTGCGGCATGAAGAACTACGCCGCGATCCGGGAAAATCCGAGCCGCTCGCGCAGCCCGGGGAGGCGCTCGATGAGCAACAGGAGGGTGTCACCAGACGGAACCGATGCGCCAGAAGCCCATTTTCGAGCCGCCTGTTCGGTTACGCCTAGTTCGGCACCAAGCCGCGTCAGCGACCAACCTGCCTCATCACGGGCGGCGTCGATAAGCGCCGCAAGTCGTGCTTTTTCCATGCCTCATGTTACCACGCTGTTACTGCGCAGAGCAATACCACGGTGCAAACCCGTTTACAGTATGCTACGGTCGTGACATTTGGTGAACGGCTTCGTGTGTATCGTGAAAAAGCTGGGATGAAACAATCCCAGCTCGCCATCCGCGTCGGAGTTACGGAAGGGGCGATTCGACAGATGGAGTCGGGTCAGACCAGAATCGCGTCACTGCAAGTCGGTCTGAAGCTCGCGATCGTGCTTGGCGTTGATCCGATTGACCTCGCCTTTGACGAACGGCCGAATGTTGACGCGCCAAAGCGCAATGGATACGGCATTTCTGCTCTAATAACGGATTTCGAAAAAAATCATACGGTAGCGGGTAGCTTTACGCAGCCTCTGGCTTTGAGGCCGGATGAGGATCGGTTCGAGCGTCTCGAAGCGCGCGTCGATGCGCTAACTCGGACGATTCGGAAGGCAATTGGGGCGCAGGCGGATGTGCTTGAAGACGAAGCGGCTCCATCGCATCAAGGTCGTCGCAAAGGGAGCGAAGCGTGGTGATCGCAAGCGTTCGGGCAGAAGAAAGGGGCAGCGGTTTCATGGTTGCCTCACCCGTAGTCGCGCCGCAAATGGCGACGCGCCGCTCGGCTGGGGTGAACCGAGGCGCCAATTGTATCGAACAAGTGTTCGATATTTCAACCCTGATCGGCGAAGGAGTATGATGCGTGCCAAGTGGGTGGCCGCGCTTGGAGTCGCGCTCCTCGCGGCATGCTCCGCCTCACCCGATCCGCCCGCGCGAAGCGCCGACTGGTCGAAGGCCGCGCCGTCGAGCGTCGCGCAGGCGAGTAAAATCGTTGGCGGCATGGACGATCATGCGCAAAACGTCTATCGGCGTGCGCTGCTTCACGTCGCGAATGCGCATCAGCGCCCGAGTCAGTTCACGATCGCGCAGATGGTTGACCAGCAAGAGCGGCGAGAAGCGGCAGTTCGCGTTGAACGTAATCACGTTGCGGAATCGCAGGCCATCGAGCGCGCCCGTGTCGCCGAAAGAGCAAAAGGGATAGATGCGCAGGAAGCCTGCAAGGCATACTCCGGCGCGATCGGCGCGATGCGCGGGCTTGCATCATTTGTGGTTTCGCTTCGTTGCCAAGGGAGCCGTGGTGGCCCACATCACGCATACGTCACGGTGCGATATCGCCTTTGGTCAGCCATGAATTACGACGAGCGTATACGTTACTCGAAGATGATGTGGCAGTCGTATGTTATGGCCTCGAAAATGACGGCAGCGCCAGATACCGTGCATCTTACATTACTTGGCGAGGGCGAAGAAAAGCTTGCGGAATCGGATTGGATGGCTGGATCCATCGTTCGAGTAATCGACAAATGAAGCCGCCCGACGACACCCCACGCGTCGGCGACCGCCTACGCCTGACCGCAGCCACGCGCCGCGAGATGACGACCGACGAGCAGGTTGCGAACGCCGTGCGCCGCATCATCGCGGCCAATCCGTCGCTCGCCGACAACGCCGACGAAATCGCGGTCATTGCGCGCGAGCAGATAGAGCGCCGCAACCGCATAACCGCGCGTGACGACTCGGATCGCAAGAGCGAGGTCGTTGCGGTCGACGCGCAAATCATCGCGGGCAATCCCGATGCGGCGTTCGAGATCGGAAGCGTGGCGGCGATGCGCGCAGTTGATCGTGCGGCAGTCGACACGGAGCATCGCGCGCCCTGACCGCTTGGATTTTCGTCGTCGTTTCCAGCGATCAACAAGCCGACACGCTTGAAGCGCAAGAGCAATGGGCTCGTCGCACCGCGCTCGAAAACGGATGGACGGTCGAGCGCATCTTCCGCGGTGTATCCTCTGGCAAGAGCGGCACGCGCAAACTACTGGAATCGCTCCTCGCCGAGCTTCGTGCGATCGCAAAGAACGCGCGTCCGAAACGCGTGCTGATGATTCGACTTGATCGCACAGGCCGCGGGCTCGGGCTCGACGCGATCGCCGCGCTCGCCGAGATCCATTCGCTTGGCGTCATGGTGCACACGCGTGAGGACGGCGATGTCGCGCTCGAACGCGCGAGCGATACGATACGCCCGATGCTCCGAATTCTTACGGGCGCGCTCGAAAACGAAGCGCGGCGCGATAAGGCGGTTGCCGTGTATGATCGTAAGCGCCGAGACGGCCTCGTCGTCGGCAATCGTCGTGCATACGGCTTGCAACGGCGAGACGACGACGCGAACGAGCCGCAAGAACCGCAGGCGCAGACCGTGCGCCGCATCTTCTCGCTGGCGATCGCGGGCGTATCGCTATCACAAATCGCGATGACGATGCTGCGCGAGGGGAGCGCGCCGTATGCGTTCGTGCAAGCAAAAGAAACCCGCGCGACGGCCGATGTGCCGTGGACGACGACGCGCGTGCGCCGGCTGATCGAAAATCGATCGTACATCGGCCCCATTGTGACCGAGGCCGAGTGGACGGCGGCGCAACGCAGGCCGATGCCAACGTTCGCGCCGCGGCGGCCCACGCGGCACCCGTATCTCCTTACCGGAGTGCTGCAATGCGAGTGCGGCGCTTACATGAACGCCTTCGGGTCATACAAGCGCGTCACGGGCGACGGCAAGCCCGTCTACGGCTACAAGTGCGTGAAGCGGATCGCACACGGCGGGCGCACGTTCTCCGTCGTGGCGCCGAAGATCGAACCGCAGTTCGAAACGCTCCTCGCGCGCTTCGTCGTCGCGCCCGAAATCGCGATCGTTGCGCGCGGCGCGACGGCCGGCGATGACGCCGCGAATCTGCTTGAGGAGATCGCTGCGTGCGATCGTCGCGCGGGGCAGAACCTTGCCGCTCGCGACGCCGCATGGAACGCAAACGCGGAAGGCGTCATCGCGCCGGACGAGCTCGCGCGAAGGCTTCGAACTCTCGGCGAAGCGGCGACGGAAATCGCGCGCGAGAAGTCATCGCTTGAAGCACGACTGCGCGCGATCGCCGTTGTCACCAAGGAGCCGCCGCCATTCGCTGCGCTGCTTGAAATCTGGAACGACGGAACGCTTGAAGAGAAACGAACCATCGTCGCTGCGGTCGCTCGATACCTCGGCGGCATTTACGTCGCGCCCGATCGTCGCCTTGGCTTTGGACGATCACCGTCGGAGCGCGCGCAGTTTTACCTGCGATCATCTGCGCCTGTGTAATTCGACGTTTAGCCCGTAGAGGGGAACGAAAATCGCATACACGAGCGTCCCGATCGCGATGCCGAGGACGACGAGCAGTGCCGGTTCCAAGATCGCGTGCAAGTCCGCGATCGTGAACGTGACGTCGTCGTCGTAGTAGTCGGCGAGCGTCACGAGCATCTCGTCGACCGCACCCGTCTCCTCGCCGACGGCGACCATCGCGCAAAAGATCGGGTCGAATCCACCACCGGTACGTAACGCGTCACCAAGCGACGTACCATCCGAGACGCGCGCGCGAACCGCCACGAGCAATCGTGCATACCGCTCGCTACCGGCAACGGGCGCGAGCACGTCGAGCGCTTGCAACACGCCGACGCCCGATCGCAAGAGCGTTCCGAGAGTCCGAGCGATGCGCGATGCGATACTCTTTCGCGCCAGCGGTCCGACGAGCGGGATCCGGAAACGAAGCTCGTCGAGCATCGAGCGCAGACGCGGTTGCCGTATTGCGACGAGCGACGTTACGATCGTCACGCCCGACGCTAGCACGATCGCCGCGACCGCAAGCGGCGCTCGCGCGAGATGGCCCAACGCGAGAAGCATCCGCGTAATCGGCGGAACGGGCACGTCGAGCGAAGCATACACCGGTTCGAACGCCGGCAATAATTTCACCACAACGAGAACGAGCACGGCCGCTGCCGTTGCTAGGATGAATGCCGGATAAGTAAGCGCTCCGCGAATCTTGCGCTGCATCGTGCGCGACGTTTCGACGAGTGTCGCCAGCCGATCGAGGATGATGTCGAGTACGCCTCCGAGCTCACCCGCCGTAATCATCGCGATCGCAAGCGGTTCGAAGCAATCCGGTCGCCGACCGAGTGCGGCGCTCAAGCGTTCGCCACTTTCGATATCGGCAAGCACCGCGCGTAGTGTCTCGCCGAAGCGCCGATCGTTCGTGCGTTCGATCGAGACCACGAGCGCTCGTCGTAACGCGACGCCCGAACGCACCATGATCGCAAGGGAGCGATAGAAGGCGACGACGACCGCGCGCCGCGGTTGCGCGCTCGGCAACCGGAGCGCAAACGGTGCGTCGATGCTCGCAGTCACGTCGGTGACATAGAGCGAGCGAGCGCGCAACATTTGCACGACATCGGAAGCACCGGCGGCGGCGACCGTTCCGCGCACGCGAGCCCCTTCTTTGGTTCGCGCGGCGTAACGATAGGTCGTCACGCGTGCACTCCGCGGAGTTCGCTCGGCCGATCGGTGGCCCGCAGCGCGCTCTCTAGCGAGATGATCCCACTTGCCAGTAAATCGTCGAGATGGGATTCGAGCGTTTGCATGCCGACGTTTCGCCCCGTTGCGATGACGTTGCGTACCTGATGCGCCTTATTTTCACGAATGAGCGCACGAACGGCGTCCGTCGCGACGAGAATTTCGCACGCGGCACGACGCCCCGCGCCATGGCGCAGCTTTACCAATCGTAAGCCGATAACGGCGGCGAGGGTCAGTGCGAGTTGGGCGCGCACTTGCGCTTGTTCGCCTCCGGAAAATGCATCGACGATGCGGTCCACGGCCTGGACGGTCTCCGACGTATGCAACGTAGCGATGACGAGGTGTCCGGTTTCCGCTGCGGTAAGCGCCGCAGCCATCGTCTCCCGATCGCGCATTTCTCCGATGACGATGACGTCGGGATCGGCGCGCATGAAGCCACGCAATGCTTCGGCGAAGCTCGTCGTGTCACGCCCGACTTCACGATGCGCGATCAACGAGCGAATCGGGTGATGATAGTATTCGATCGGATCTTCGATCGTCACGATATGGCGATCCGCGGTCCGATTGATGCGGTCGACGAGCGCCGCGACGACGGTCGATTTACCGCTCCCGGTCGGCCCCGTCACCAACAAGAGACCGGCACGGCGCTCGGCGAACGAGCCGATCACCGGTGGGAGTTCGAGCACGTCGAGCGACGGAGCATCGTTTGCGAGAAGCCGGATCGCAAGCCTTGAACCGCGGCGTTCACGAAACACGTGGACCCGCAGCGCGCCGTATGTTTCGCTTACGACCGAAACATCGGCGCTACCATGCATCGCAAAGCGCTCGCGTGCTTGCGCGTCGAGTGTCTCGTCGAGATATGCGGCGATCTCTTCCGCGGCACACGCACGATCGGCCAACCGAAGGAGCTCGCCGTCCACGCGGATCGCGGGCGCTTCCCGCGGTGGCACGTGGACATCCGATGCTCCGCGTTCGCGTGCGAACGCGATGAGCTCGTAGATGCGCAGCGCCGCCTCGCGCATCATCGCCATGCCGTCACGCGTTGGATTTCCGAAAACGACGTTTCGCCCCGCGCGACGCGGTGTAAGCCATCGAAAAGCATCGGTCGGTAGCCGGAGGCCGCGGCGAGTTCGGCAACGTGCGTGCTCGCGTATCCCGCGACGATCGCATCGGCGAGCGTGCGGTCGATGACGAGCAATTCGAAAATACCGATGCGGCCGATGAAGCCGGTCTGCGAACAAAGCGCACAACCCACGGGTTCGAACCAGGTCGAACCGAGTTGCGTGAAGCGTGCGCGGATCGCATCCGGCACCGCACCTTTTCGTTTGCATTCGCAAAGCCGCCGGATCAGGCGCTGACCGAGAATCGCCGAAACGGCAGAGGCGATCGCGTGGCGTTCCGCACCGAGTTCGACGAGACGATCGAGCGTTCGGGGAGCGTCGTTTGCGTGAAGCGACGTCAGGACCAGTTGTCCCGTCAGTGCGGCAGAAAGACCGACCGCGACCGTTTCGTCGTCGCGCATCTCGCCGATCATGAGAACGTTCGGATCTTGGCGCACGAAAGCGCGCAACGCCGATGGAAACGTTAGGCCCGCTTTTGCGTTGATTTGCACTTGCGAAACGCCGGACATGCGCATCTCGATCGGATCCTCGACGCTGCAAATGTTGAGCGCCTCCGCATCGAGTTCGTCGATTGCGCCGTACAACGTCGTCGTTTTTCCAGAACCCGTCGGGCCGGTCACGACGACGAGTCCATACGGCGCCTGGACGATGCGCAGGAAACGTTCGAGGAGCTCTGGATCCATGCCGATCT
>JBBISR010000020.1:0-60140 GCA_037441145.1 Armatimonadota bacterium | reverse complement strand
GGCCGCGCCGCTCATGTTTGCATCGCTCTCGGCCTTCCGGGCCTCCGCTCGCAAACGTGGTCCTCCAGCGGAACGTCCCCCGCTCCCCGCCTTAGCATGCCGGTGGTGCGATGACTCTTGGGGTTGCTCGCGTCGCTTCGCTCGCTTGAGCATTATTTGTCTGGATTGTGCTGCTTTGCTCGCTCCGGCACGCGGGCCGCTGCTTTCCGGACTCTCTTTTCGAATTCCGTGAACTTCTGCGGCGCGTTTGGCAACTCGCGCTCACTCCACGCTCGCAAGATCGTCAGCATGTTTTCGTCAAATTCTCGCGCAGCGACACCAACGGCAGCATTCGCGCCCGATCTCGGTGGGTTGGCGAGTACGCGCGTACGCGTAGCCTAAAAACGGCTCGCGTAGTAGTGGATCGATGCAGTGATCGTATCGTCGGCGATCTGGAGCAGGGCGTATGAGAAGAGCGGGTTCCCGCGCTTGTCGCTTGGGGAACCCGGGTTCACCATCAACACGCCTTCGCGCACCATCTTCGTCGGGATGTGGCTGTGCCCGAAAACGATCGCATCGACCGTGCCCGGTGCGAACGCCGAAAATGCTTCATCGGGCGTACGCTTCCGGCCATCGCCATGCGTCATGCCGATGCGTTTTCCCGCAACTTCGACGATCCGTTTCCGGCCGTAAATTTCGCGGATTTCCGGGCCGTCGTTATTGCCCGCGACGGCCTCGACGGGCGCGATCGCTTCGAGCAACGGAATGACGATCAGTTCGGTCATGTCGCCACAGTGAAGGATGCGCTCGACGTTGGCCGCGCGCAAGCCGCGATCGAGTGCCGGTGGCAACGCCTCGCCGAAACGAGGAAAATGCGTATCCGAAACGACTCCAACGACCATCTGCATTTCTTGCGCCGCCAGGGTGTGCGGCCCTCTTGCGATCGCCGCTACCCACCTACGTTTCGTTTTCCGCAAGAGTGCGGCCGAAATCGGCGACGGCGATGCCGACGATCACGATCGCCCGCGCGCATATTCTGCGTATGCGGAAGTTCGGCGCGTTGCGGACGCGCCGTTCGTTTGCGACGCCGCGATGGATCGCGGCGCAGCGTTCTCGGGCGATTTCCCGGAGCGCAAAGTCGTTCATGACATGCTTTCTCACACGCCGCGAAGCGATGAAGTTGTGCGATGTCGGAAGCACGCGGCGTGTGCGATGCACGAAAAAGGCCTCCGACGATGCGGAGGCCTCAAACCCTGAATCGACGGTCGCTAGACCGGCGAGAGGATGAGCCACCGCGAATGTTTGCAATTCGAACGTGTACGTCGGGGCGATGTCATCGGACGGCTCCTTTCGTTAGGCATTGCGTGTGCGTTAGGAAAACGTTTGCGCACGATAGCACGCTTGCGATACGAACGTCAACCTAGTGGGCGGACCAACCGCCATCGATTGCGATCGCCGCACCGGTAATCGATCGCGCCGCATCGCTACAGAGGAACGCGCAGAGTTGTGCGACTTCTTCGGGATCGATGAAACGTTTCGTCGGCATCGCTTGCAAGAACGCACGCTCCAGTGCTTCATCTTCCGTGATATTGCCACCGAACGAGGATTGGAGCGCTTTCGCTTGATTCTTCACGAGATCAGTAAGAACCGCACCCGGGCAAACGGCGTTCACCGTTATACCGAATTCCGCACCCTCGACGGCGCTCGCTTTCGTGAGCCCGACGACGCCGTGTTTCGCAGCGACGTACGCGGCTTTGAACGGCGATGCGACGAGCCCGTGCACGCTTGCGATATTTACGATGCGTCCACGTCCGCGCAGCTGCATGTGTTTCCACACGGCCTTCGTCGCATAAAACACCGAATCGAGATCGATCGCGCGCACGAATGCATATTTCTCGTCTGGAAAATCACCGATCGGCGATACGTGTTGCACGCCCGCGTTATTGACCAAATGATCGATCGCACCGAAGTCGGCCGCAACGACATCGATCGCGGCGGCGATCGCGGCGCCGTCGCGCACGTCAAGCTCGTACGCACGCGCCTCGACACCGGTTTCCGAAGCGATCGTTGCGGCCGTCGTCTGTGCGGCGGCGAAATCCAAATCGAGAATCGCGACGGCAGAACCCGCCTTGGCGAGTTCGTTCGCCGCCGCAGCGCCGATGCCGCGCGCACCACCCGTGACGATGCTGATGCGGCCGGTTGAATCGATGAAGCTCATACGGTACTGGAACGCGCGCGGCGTACCCGTTTCCTTCCGCGCAACCTGGCCACGAAACTCGGTCGTGAAACTTTTAGGCTAGGCGCGAATAGTGCCGGGCGTTACGACCCTCGTTCTCGGAGGCGTTCATGCTCGTCGTCGATCACATCCAGCGCAGCTTCGGTAGCGTCCGCGCGCTCCGCGACGTTGCATTCACGATTCCCAAAGGCGAAACGTTCGGATTGCTCGGGCCCAACGGCGCCGGGAAGACGACCACGATGCGCACGATCCTCGGCATCTATCAGCCCGATTCCGGGCGCGTGACCTGGGACGGCGCGGCGATCGGCGACGAACAGCGACGCCGCTTCGGGTATCTGCCTGAAGAGCGCGGCATTTACGGCAAACTCACCGTGCTCGATCAGCTCATCTACTTTGGGCGCCTGCATGGCATGGACGAACCCGCCGCACGCGTCAACGCGACCGCGTGGCTCGATCGCCTCGAAATCGCGCAGTATGCGAAGCGGCCGACCTCCGAACTCTCGAAGGGGAACCAGCAGAAAGTGCAGGTCGCCTGTGCGGCGGTGCACGGACCCGAGTTGCTCATCCTCGACGAGCCGTTCTCCGGCCTCGATCCCGTGAACGCGAATATCTTGCTCGCCGCGCTGCAATGGCTCCAAGAACGTGGCACCACGCTCGTGCTCTCGAGCCACCAGATGTATCAAATCGAATCGCTCTGCACGCGCTTCTGCATCATCGCGGCGGGCGAAGTGCGCGCGAGTGGAACGCTCGCCGAACTTCGATCCGCGTGGCCGACGCGCGAGCTCGTCGTCGCTCCGAACGATGCCGCCTTGCGTACGATCCTCGACGCGGTTCCGGGAGCGCATGCGCATGCGCGTGCGAGCGCGAACGGCTCGCTCGCTTACGATGTCCCGCGCACGGAACCGCTCCCACCGCTTTTGCGCTCGCTCGTAGCGGCGGGCCCCGTGGATCGTTTCGAAGCGCGCGAACCCTCGCTCAACGACATCTATCTTCGTGCGATCGGAGAACCCGCATGAATCTAAATCTGCTCGCCGTCGTCTTTCAAGCCGAGTTTTTGCGGAAGGTCCGCTCGCGCCCGTACCTGATCGGGACGATCATCGGCGTGCTCGGGATCTTCGCATTTACCTCGCTCCCCGTGCTGCTCACGCGCTTCATCGGCGGCTCCGATCACTCGCTCGTGCTCGTGGGGCCACCACCCATTACCGCCGCCGTCACGCAACTCGTGCGCGGCGATTACAAGATCGTGGACACGCTGCCCGAGATGACGGAAAAACCGTCGATCGCGTTTCTCGATGCACACCACGGCGCGGCCGCGGTCGTCGTGCTCGCGCGCGATGCGAAGGGGTTACACGCAACGGCCTATGCGCGCGACGCGGGCGCGTGGGGGAATAGCTTCCGTCGCGACCTCGCACCGCTCAACGTGCAGTACGCGACGAACCTTACCGCCGCGCGGATCACGGCGCTGCTCGACGTGCCGGTCGTCGTCAAGAGCCTCGACGCGAAGTTCGCGGACGAACGATCCGCGGGCGCCGCGCGCGGCGTTGCGACGCTACTCGTGTTCTTGCTCTACATGTCGATCATCTTGAACGCGCAGAGCGTGATGTCGTCGGTCGCCGAAGAAAAGACGAGCCGCATCGCGGAGTTGCTCGTCGCTACGGTCTCCCCGGCGCAGCTCCTCGCCGGAAAGATCTTCGCGGCCGGAGCGGCGGGCACGATCCAGCTCGCGCTCTGGTGCATAACCGGTATCTACACGGGGCAAACGTTGGTGGGCCTTACTTCCGGGACGGCGAGCGCGGCGTCGATGGCTACGCCCGCTCTCGGTGCGATACCGATCACGGCGGGCCAAGGCGTTGCATTCGTGCTGTTCTTCCTCGTCGGCTTCATCCAATATGCAACGATGTACGCCGCGGCCGCCTCGCTCATCAATCGCACGGAAGATCTCGGATCGGTGACGGTGCCCCTCGTGTTGCCGGTGGTCGGCGGATTTCTCGTCGCCCAGTTCGCGCTCGTGCAGCCGAACGCGCCGTCCGTGCAGATCATCTCGCAGGTACCACTGCTCGCGCCCTTCGTGATGTTCACGCGGATCGCGATCGCCTCCGTCCCGCTGTGGCAGATCGTCCTTTCGCTTCTGGTGAATATCGTGGCAACGGTCGCGATCGTGTACGCGGCGGGTAAGGTCTATCGCGTCGGGCTGCTGATGTACGGCAAGATGCCTTCGCTCAAGCAAGTCATCGCGACGATTCGCGCGTAGCGCGCTACGACGGGCGCTCGTTTTCGGGCGGGCGCTCGTTGGTCGACCTCGGCCGCGTCGGAGCGGTCAGCAGCGTACCGCTCGGAAAGAGCCCGTCGTAGACGGTCGGGAACGGTTTGTAGGGGCGGTTGGTTAGGCGCGCGAGACCCGCACGCACGAGGTTGGTAGCGAGTCAAAGCATCGTATGGCTTTCGACGCCGCAGCGATGCTCCGTCGCACGACGCGATGTATCGCGTTCATGCCGGTGCGGCGCGATCTCGCGCGTTGCAAACGCACGCACGCGAAGGCGTTGTCGGATACATGAAGCGCTACGAGCGGATTGCTCTGCCGGAAACGGCGGCACGTCGCTCCGACACCCTACGGAGTTTCTTCGCGTGCGTGCCGAAGAGGGGCGCATGGGACTTATCTTCGTGCCGACGCCGCTCGGAAATCTCGGGGACATCACGCTCCGCGGGCTCGAAACGCTGCGCACCGCCACAACGATCGTCGCCGAAGACACGCGGGTCGCGCGACGCCTCCTTTCCGCATACGATCTGCCGGGCCGCGAAGTGTTCGCCTATCACGAACACAACGCGGCTACCGCAACCGAGGGCATTCTCGCACGCGCGCGGGACGCGGTCGTGTGCGTCGTAACCGACGCTGGAATGCCGGGAATCTCGGACCCGGGCACGCAGCTCGTCGCGGCCGCGCGCGCGGGCGGCGTTTCCGTCGAAGTGCTTCCGGGCGCCGTTGCGTTTACGTGCGCGGCCGTGCTTTCGGGCTTCGATTTGCGGCGCTTCTCGTTCGAGGGGTTCGTCCCGCGCGGCGGTGGCGAGCGACGCGCGGCACTTGCGCGGGCGGCAACGGCCGATGCGCCGAGTACCTGGTACGAATCGCCACAGCGCATCGCCGCGACGCTCGGTGTACTCGCGGAGATCGCGCCCGACTGCCGCATTTTCTTAGTACGCGAATTATCGAAAAAGTTCGAACAACAACTCGCCGGTACGGCTGCCGACGTACTACGCGGACTTGCGGGCGAAATTCGCGGGGAGATCGCGTTCGTGATCGAGGGCGGTGCGGAGCTCGCGACGGCGGATGCGCCACCGCCAACCGACGTGGACGCAGCGATCGACGAATTGCTCCTGGCAGGCGCGACGCTCTCCTCGATCGGGCGCGAGCTCGCCGCCCGCGGGCTCGGCGATCGGCGCGCGCTGTACGCGCGGGCGAGTGCGCGGAAAGCGAAGCCCGTATAAGGGGAGCGACGCGCGAGCGATGGGAACTCAAAAGACCGTGGAACGCCCCTTTTTCGTCACGACGCCCATTTTTTACATCAGCGGAAACCCGCACGTGGGGCACGCCTACACCTCGATCGCCGCGGATGTCCTCGCGCGCGCGGCACGCACGCGCGGTCCGGCCTGGGCGCTTACCGGTACGGACGAACACGGTCAGAAGGTCGCAAACGCCGCCGAAAAAGCGGGCCTGACGCCAAAAGAATACGTGGATTCGCTCGCCCCGAAGTGGCAGGCGCTCGGCGCGAATTTCGACGCGCGGTTCGACGACTTCATCCGGACGACCGAGCCGCGCCACGAATCGGCGTGCATCGAAATCTTCGAGCGCCTCAAGGCCTCGGGCGATATCTACCTCGGCACGTACGAAGGCTGGTATTGCACGAACGACGAGACGTTCTGGCTCGAATCGAAACTCGTCGATGGGCGCTGTCCGAATCCCGAGTGTCGCCGCGAGGTCGCCTGGCTCTCGGAGAAGAGCTGGTTCTTCGCGCTCTCGAAATACCGCGATCGTCTGCTCGAGCATTTCCGGACCGATCCCGAATTCGTGCGGCCGCAATCGGTCTATAACGAGATGATGGCGACGCTCGAAGGTGGCCTCGACGATCTTTCGATCTCGCGCAGCACGTTCGATTGGGGCATCCCGCTCCCGGGTGGCGGCGTGATGTACGTGTGGTTCGACGCGCTGCTCAACTACATCACCGCGCTCGATTGGCAGCACGATGGCGAGCGCTTCCGCACGTTCTGGCCCGCGTCGGTGCAACTCATCGGGAAAGAGATCGCGCGCTTTCACACGTTAATTTGGCCCGCGATCCTCTGGGCACTCGGGCTCGAAGCACCCGCGCGCATCTTCGCGCACGGCTGGATCACGGTCGAAGGCGAGAAGATGAGCAAGAGCGTCGGCAACGTCGTCGATCCGTACGCACTCGTCGAGCAGTTCGGGCCCGATTCGGTGCGCTATTTTCTCTTGCGCGAAGCGCATTTCGGCAGCGATTTCGGCTTCTCGTATGAGAAACTCCGCCTCCGGCACAACAACGATCTCGGAAACGATTTCGGGAATCTGCTCCGCCGCTCGCTTTCGATGTTAGAGAAATACCGAAACAGTCTCGTCCCGGCCGCAAGCGATTCGGCCATGGAAGAGCGCTTCAACGGCCTGGGCGAGCGCGTGATGGAGCTCATCCTCGCGCTTCGTTTCCGCGACGCCCTCGAAGCGATTTGGGAGCTCGTCACCGCACTCAACCGCGAGATCGACGAGAAGAAGCCCTGGGTGCTCTTCAAAGAAGGCCGCATGGTCGAGCTCGATGCGGTGCTCTACGATCTCTGCGAAGGCTTGCGCTGGCTTGCGATCCTGACGTATCCGTTCATGCCCGAGAAGGCAACGGCCATCTACAACCAGCTCGGGCTCGACGGCGCGCCGACGGGCGACTGGACGATCGAACTGCGCTGGGGCGGGCTCGCCGCCGAAACGCAAACGCGCCCGGGCGACGTGCTCTTCGCGCGCATCGACGCACCCGCCGCCGAATAGCGCTCTCTAATCGGCGGTGCGGGCCTCCGGAGCATTCGGATAGAGCTTCGGAAAGAACGCTTGCAACACGGGCTGCAGCGGCCGATTCGGCACGTAGTCGGGCGGCGGCGCCTGCAGGGGGATCGTACGCTGGTGACTCGCGAACGGATCCTGATTGCGTAAATAGACAAACACCCATGGAATGTCGTCTTCTTCCAGGTGCCCGTCCGGCCACATATATTTGTAATGTGTGTAATAAAAGACGTACTGCCCGCGATACGTCGGTGCGACGATCGGGTTGATGTAGCCCTGACCCACGTGCAGATCGCCCTGCATTCCCTCGAACGAAACGGATGACCGGTGAATCGCCGCGGGAGCTTTCACTTGCACGGGCGCGAGATCGGGTTTGTTGCGTGTCGCCGCGATCGTCCGCGCGAAATTAGCGTTGAGGTTGTCGAGGTCTTCTTGCGAGTACGTGACGGTGCCGCGCTTTGGAAGCCCCGCCTTCGCCGCGCTCGGCTTTTCGAAATCCGAACGTTCGTGCGAACCCGTACTCGGTTTCGCGTAAGCGAGCTTCGGGAGCGTGACGTTCGGCTTACTGAGAACGTGACGTTCGCGTTGTTGCGTTGGGTGCGGCGGCGCCGGGATCGGCGTTGGCTGCTGGGCGACGGCGACGCGTGGTTGCACCACAACGACCGGCTGCGGCCGCACGGGCTCGAGCTTCGCGACCGGTTTCGGTTCGGGTGGCTTCGGCGCGGGGACGACGCGCTTTTCGATGCGGATGATCGTCGAGGTTGCAAGCTCGCGCGGATGCGGCGGCGCGGTCTGCACGTGCATCAGCCGCGCGACGGTCGCCCAATAATCGCGGAAGACGAACCCGAACAGCAGATGCACCAGCACCGACAGCGCGACCGCGATCCCGATTCCATACTTCCGCTGCCGTTCACGTTCGCTCGTGCCTGAGATCATCGTTGCCATCGCGTACGCTGCATGATACGGGGGTTTCCTGGGGCGGGCTGGAGAGGGTGAGGCGCGAACGTGCGCACCCGATGTTCGACACGCATGCGCACGTCCACGATGCCGATTTCGACGCCGACCGCGAAGCCATGCTGCAACGGGCGCGCGATGCGGGGGTAACGCGCATCCTGACGATCGGGACCGATCTCGCGACGAGCGACGCCGCACTTCGCGTTGCGGCCGCGCACGGGACCGGGGCGAGCATCGGTATCCACCCGCACGAGGCGAAGGACGCGCCTGCGGACCTCGCGGCGGCATTCGACGAAATCACGGCGCGGCACGGGATCCGTCCGCTCGCAATCGGCGAGTGCGGTATGGATTTCTATTACAATCACTCTCCGGCGGACGATCAACGGCGGGTTCTCGAAGCGCAACTCGACTACGCATATGCCCATGGTCTCCCGACGATCTTCCATCAGCGGGACGCGTTCGATGCATTCGTCGCCGTGCTCGACGATCGCTGGACGCAGAAACACCGTGGAGTCGTGCATTGTTTCACGGGCACGGCAGACCAAGCGCAGGCGCTCGTCACGCGCTATGGCCTGCGCCTCGGGATCGGCGGCGTACTCACGTTCAAGAGCGCACAGGGCTTGCGTGACGCGGTGCGCGCGGTCGGGCTCGACGCGCTGATCCTCGAAACCGATTGCCCGTATCTCGCACCGGTGCCGCACCGCGGGAAACGCAACGAACCCGCATTCATGGCCGAGACCGCGAAGCGCCTCGCCGAAGAACTTGCGATCCCGATCGATGAGATCGTCGCGCGCACGACGGCGACGGCCGAACGGCTCTTCGGGCCCGCATAGCGATGGCGATCGAGGCGAGTCAGATGCGCTGCATGCTCATCGATGGCGACAAGCCGATCCGGCACCTTCGCGATACGTCGCAGATCAGCGATATTCTCGCGAAGCACGAGGAGCTGGTCTGGCTCGATCTCGTGGCACCGACCGCGAGCGACCTCGTGCTCTTACGCGAGGAATTCGATCTCCATCCGCTCGCGATCGAAGATGCGGGCGCCGCGCACGAACGCCCGAAGCTCGATGTGTACGACGGTTATTGGCTCGCCGTCATCCACGGCGAAACCCTCGATACCACCGGAAAACTCCTCACGCACGAGATCGCGATCTTCGCGGGCAAGAACTATCTCGTCACGATCCGCAACGAACCGGCGTACCCACTCGACGAGATGGAACGGCGCTGGGCGGCACACTGGGGCCCGATGCAGCGGACCTCGGTCGGGCTTCTGTACGTCATCCTCGATACCGTCGTCGACGGCTATTTTCCGGTGGCGGGCAAACTCGACGAGCGCCTCGAGGGGCTCGAAAACCGTATCCTCGGAAAGCGCTCCGAGCAGTTGCCGATCATGGAGCAGATCTTCGCGATCAAACGCGATCTGCAGCATTTCCGCCGCTCGGTCATGCCGATGCGCGAGATCCTACAGCAGGTCTTACGCGGCGACGTCAGCCCGATCGGCGAAGATGTCGCGATCTACTATCGCGATATTTACGATCACGTCATGCGCTTGATCGAGCAAATCGATAGCGCTCGGGATCTCGCGAGCAATACGATCGATATCTACCTGTCCTCGGTGACCTATCGCCAGGGTGAGGTCAATAAGCAACTCACCATCATCGCGACGATCTTTTTGCCGCTTACGTACATCACGGGCTTCTTCGGCCAGAACTTCGGTTGGATGATTAACGGGATCGCGTCGCCGCAAATCTTCTGGTGGCTCGGTGTCGGTTCGCAGATCGCGACGGTGATCGGCCTGCTCGTTCTGTTCAAGCGTCGAGGCTGGTTTTAAGCGGCGCGGCGGCCGTCCAATTCGCCTCGAAACGCTTCCGGAGTTCGGCGACCATCGCCGGGTCGTCGATGTCCATGCCCCAATCGCGTTGCGCGCCGAGATCGACGTGGGTTTGTGGGTTGTAGAACGTCGCCGTTGCGTTCGTCGAGCCGATCCACGCATGCGATCCGGCCGCGGCCATCTTCTCGTTTGCGTGCCCGATGCGCACCTCGACGCCGGCGGCCGCGATGCTGCGGAGCAGTTGCATCTCCCGAGGCTTCTCCGCTTCGCGATCCGCGACGAGCAGGCGGATGCGCGGATGGCCCGCCTCTTTCGCGAGCCCACGCAGCACCGCCGAAACTTTGGAGCCGCCGAACGACTCCGTCTCCATAACGATGTCGCCGCCGCGCGCGACGACCTCCGCTTCCATGGCAAGCGCCCGCGCCTTGTTCGTCGCGAGCGTCGGCGAATACGCGTGTGGCGCGCGTTCCCGAAGCCTCGCGACCGCCGCGACATCCGCGGGCCGGTCGTCGCGAAGCACGGTATTCCCGCCGCGATCGGGCCAGTTCCGGTCGTCGAGATAGAGCACGCCATCCACGATCGCGCTTTTCAGATGCAGCACCGGTTCGCCCACGTCGGTCGCTACCGCATCGACGCCGTGCGCGCGGAGGGTTGCGAGCGCGGCGCGGTTCGCGGCTTGCGGCCCATCCGGCGCATGCTCCTCGTCGAGCGGCTCCCGTTCGAGTACGACGCGCACCTTGGCTCCGGCATCCGCCGCCCCGACGAGCGCGTCGAGCACGCGACCCGGCTTGAGCGTGTACGCCGTGAGCGAGATTTCGTGCCCGCGCGCGATTGCGGCCGCAACGTCGGCCGTCGCCGAAAACGTTACGCCCATCGGACGCGCCATGGCGCTTCGGGGCACCGTTTGCGCCCGAGCGCAATCGAAGGATTGGTCCGGCTCTTGGCCGGCTCCGCGAAAGGTGGTTGCACGCTCGTCTATCGCGCGCGACGATGGCAACGGCAAGGGCAAATGGAAAAATCAGTTTTCGTCCGAGATATGTTTGCGAAGATCGCACCGCGATACGACGCGACGAACCGCGTGCTCACCGCGGGCGTCGACGAGGCGTGGCGCCGCCGCGCCGTCAAGGAACTCGCCGCACCCAAAGGCGGCAAGATCCTCGATCTCTGCTGCGGGACCGGCGATTTGGCGTTCCATCTCGCGCGGACGGACCCGTCGCTCACGATCGTCGGCGCCGATTTTTGCGAACCGATGCTTGCCGGCGCCCGTAAGCGCGCGCCGAAGGACGATCCGAACGGCCGCACGACCTTCGATGAAGCCGACGTTATGGCGCTTCCCTATGCCGATGCGAGCTTCGACGGCGCGACGATGGGCTTCTCGATGCGTAACGTCGTCGACATCGTCGGGATGCTCAAAGAAACGCGCCGCGTGCTCAAGCCCGGCGCGCGCTTCGTGAACCTGGACGTTTCCAAGGCGCCGAATCCGCTCTTCCGCCGACTTTTTAACGTGTACTTCTATAAGCTCGTGCCGCTCGTCGGCGGCCTGATCGGCGGGTCGAGGTCCGCGTATACCTACCTGCCGAACTCCCTCACGAACTTCCCCGATGCCGATGGGCTCGCCGAGCGCTTCCGCACCGCGGGATTCCGCAACGTCCGGTACGTTCGCCTCGGCGGCGGCGCGATCGCGATCCACGTTGGAGAATCCGCATGATCGCCCCCGAACGCACGCAGCGCGACCTCTATGCCATGGTCGAGGATTACTTCCGGACTTCGTTCTCGACCGATAACGCGCTCATCACCGAAGCCGTCCGGCGGATGCTGGACGCCGGCGGGAAACGGCTCCGGCCGCGCTTCACCCTGCTCGGGGCCGAAGCCGTCGGTGGGAGCGCGGAGGCGAATCTCCGGCTCGCGGCGTTCATGGAGCTCATCCACGTCGCGACGCTCATTCACGACGATGTGGTCGATAGCGCGCAGACGCGGCGCGGCGTGAACGCGACGGCCGTCGATTTCGGTAACCGCGTCAGCGTCCTCGCGGGCGATTACCTCTTCGCCTGGATCTTCAAGAACGTTACGGGCGAGTTCAACCGGCCGATCCCGCACATCCTGAGCTCGACGCTCGCGGCGATCTGCGACGGCGAAGTCCTGCAGCTCAAGGCGCTCGGCGATATCGAACTGCGCCTTCCCGCGTACATCGAGATCGCGGAGAAAAAGACGGCGACGCTCTTCGCCGCCTCGGCCGAATGCGGCGCCCTCGCCGCCGGCGGCACCGCGCTCCAGGCAAACGCCGTTCGGGACTTCGGCCGCTATTACGGCATCGCGTTTCAGATGGTCGACGATCTGCTCGACATGACCGCAAGCGAAGAAGAGCTCGGGAAGCCCGTCGGCAACGATCTCCGCGAAAAGAAGATGACGATCCCGCTCGTGCTCGCCCTCGACGGCGCTTCTGCCACGTTCCGCACCGATGTCGAGCGCTTCCTCGCCGAAGACGACGTGCGCAACGAACGCATCGCGGAAATCGTTTCCGGGATCGAGCACGCCGCAGGCTTCGCCAAAACGCGCGCCACGGTGAGCGAGTACATCGAACGCGCGAAAGCGGCGCTCGTACCCCTCGGCACGGCGAGCGCCCGCGCCGAATTCGTCGCGATCGCCGAAAGCCTCGCGAAGTTCTAACCCCGCGGGTGAATCTTACGCTCGTAGTCGAATGTCCGAGAGTTCGTGAAGGGTCCGCTCGCACGAGCGAACCGATCGGAGGAAATCCCTATGTTTGGTAACCCGATGGAAATCGCGCTGCTCGTCGGTGCGGCCGTCCTACTCTTCGGCGTCGACAAGATTCCGAAGCTCGCCAAGAGCGCTGGCCTCGCAAAGAAAGAATTCATGATCGGCCAAGCCGAGGCGGATATCGCGGCCGAGAAGGTTCGCGAAGAAGCGCGCCGTCAGGCGGAAGCTAGCTCCCACGCGGCCACTCCCGTCGCGAGCACGCACGGCGTCGATCCGACGGTTCCCGCGGCCCCAGGCGACCAGCCACCGCTCCGCACGGTATAGCGCCACGTCCACGGTACTCGATCCGAGCCCCGCATCGCCGCCGCCGCGGCACGAAGAGACTTGGGATCAAAAAGAGATGTCGTTCACGGAGCACCTTCGGGAGCTCCGGCAGCGACTTATTATCTCGCTCGTCGCCGTGCTCGTCATCGCGCTCGCGATGTTCGTGCCCGCGCACACGATCATTCCGTGGATGATCAAGCTCTATTTCAAAAACGTCGAGCTCCACATCTTCGCGCCGCAAGATGCGATCGTCACGGAGTTCAAGTTCTCGCTGTTCGCGGCGATCGTGCTCGGCTTGCCGATCGTGCTCACGCAGATCTGGCTCTTCATCGTGCCCGCGTTCAATCCGAAGACGCGGCGCATGGTGTACGCGTTCGTCGCGCCGTCGCTCGTGCTCGCCTTCGCGGGCATCGCGTTCGGCCATTATTTCGTGATGCCCGCCGTCGTCCGCGGATTACAGATCAGCACGGGCGATATCGCGACGCCGACGTACGGCCTCGAATCGACGATGAATTTCGTGCTCGTGCTGCTCCTCGCGTTCGCACTGATCTTCCAGCTTCCGGTCGTACTCGTGATGCTCGCGCGCATCGGGCTCATCAACGTCGCGATGCTGACGAAGTATCGTCGTTACGCGCTGATGGGCGCGCTCTTACTCGGCGGCCTCGGCGCGCCGGATGCCTCGCCGTTTACGATGCTGTTGCTCGCCGGGCCGATGTACGTTCTCTATGAGGCTTCGGTTCTCGTGATCCGACTTTTCGAGAAAACATGGCAGCGACAAGCCCTGACCTAGTTTCGCAAACGCGGAAAAACCCGCTCGTGGAAACGTACCGCGATCTGGTGCGCCTGTTCGCGAACGTCACGTTTGCCGTGGTGCTGCTCTTCATTTGGGCGTTTCTCACGTTGATCGGCGTCGTTGTCGACCAGGGCAAAGACACCGCGTTTTACGCGCAAACCTATGCACCCGCGCTCGCGCGGCTCGTGCTGCGCCTGCACGTCGACAACATCTATCACAGCGCCGCGTATATCGGCATCCTCGGGCTGATCGTCCTCTCGATGACGGTGGCGACGTTCAAGCGCGTGATTCCGGCGCGCTTGCCACCGCTGCGCCCGGTGAAGATCGACAAGATGCCGCTCAACGCATCGGTCGGCATCGCAGGCGAGGAAACGACGGTCCGCGAGCGCGTGCAAGCGTTCTTCGCATCGCGCGGCTGGCAAGTACGCAAGCGCGATTTCGACGGTAGCGAATGGACGTTCGCCGATAAGCACGATTGGGCGCGCCGAGGCGTGCTCGTCACGCATGTCGGGTTCGTGGTCATCGCGCTCGGCACGACGATCTACTGGTGGAAGGGCTACAGCGGCATCACGACCGCGCTCTCCGGAACGACGATCTCGCTCCCGGAGAACGGCGCGACGATCCACCTCGACCGCTTCGGCTATCGGTACGATAAGGTCCAAACGAAAGCGGGCCTTGTCTACCAGCCGATCGATTACGTTTCGCACGTCCACTATCGCGTGCGCGGCGGCCCATTGCGCGAAGGCGTGATCCGCGTCAACGCGCCGCTCGATATCGACGGTACGCTCGTCTATCAGGCATCGTACGGGTTCGCGACCACGTTCCGCGTCGAGCAAAACGGTCGCCCGATCCCGGGCGTGCCCACGACGCCGCTCATGCAGGGCGGCACCTTCCCGATCGGCACCTCGGCAAAGGCGATCCAATATTCGCAGTTCGTTCCGACGCTCGACGCGCGCACGGGCCAGCCGGGCCTCGACCCGCGGCCGACGAACCCGGCCGTCGTCGTACGCGCGTTCGACGGCGGCAACCTCGCCGGTACCGTCGCGATCCCGATCGGCGGCAGCGTCGATCTCGGCGCGGGCTATAAGCTCTATGCCGACCGCTGGACGCTCTACTCGGGCTATCAGTATCGCTATGACCCCGGTATTCCGATCGTGTTACTCGGCGCGATCGTGCTCGTCGCCGGGCTCTGCATGTGCTTCTTCTTGCTCCCCGCGCGTTTGTACGTCCAGATCACGGGCGAAGCGCGCGCGTGGCGTGTCGGAATCGCCGCGACGACCGTCAAAGGTTTTCAGATTTACGAAGAGCAGTTTCGCGGTCTCGTCGCCGCGCTCGAGAACGCGAACGACGAGCCGCCGGGTGAGACGAAGGTCACGGTCTCGCCCGAACCCGCCGTGGTATGACCTTGAGGCCGAGGAGCCGATAACCACCGATGAACGCTAGTATCCAGCCTTTCGACCAAGCCCTGCTCGTGCTCAGCATCGCCGCGTACGTGACGGGGGCGCTCGTGCTGATCGCCTTCTTCCTGACGCGCATGCCGCTGATGCGCACGCTTGGCGTGCCGCTCGCGATCGTTGGGTGCGTGGCGCAGTTCGCCGAGCTCGGGACGCGCTGGGCGATGACGGGCGTCTGGCCCCTCACGAATCTCTACGGTTCGCTCTCGCTCTTCTCGGCGCTCGGCGTGCTGATCTATCTGATCTTCGCGAAGCGCTACGACCTCTGGTTCATCGGCGGCGGCGTGCTCGCCGTGGCCGCGATCTCCCTCGGCTATGCGACGACCTGGAACGAGGGCTACATGCCCGCCGTGCCGGCGTTGCAGTCGTACTGGATCAAGATCCACGTCCCGATCGTGATCGCATCGTACGCCTCGTTCATGGTTGCATTCGTGGTTTCGGGTATCTATCTGCTCAAGGCCGCCGTCGAGCGTCGCCTGCAAGATAGCGCCGCGCTGGAAGCGAGCGGCATCGTCGGGCCGCGCGGTGCGCAGATGCGCGTCGCGATGGCATCTTCTTCGGATACCCCGTACGCCGGATCGCGCAGCCGAGTCAACGTGTTCTCCCGCCAGGGCGAAACGCCCGCAATCGATGCGGCGGCGGCGCGTGGCGACTTCGTGGCGCAGTGGATGGAAACGTTACCCTCGCTCTCCGCACTCGATCTCGCGGCCTATCGCATCATCGCCGTCGGCGTCGTTCTTCTCGCCGTCGGGATCATCACGGGCGCGATGTGGGCGAAAGAAGCCTGGGGTGCGTACTGGCAGTGGGATCCGAAAGAAACGGCAGCGCTCGTCTCGTTCATCATCTACGCCGCGTACCTGCATTTGCACACGCGCCGCGACTTCCGCGGTGCACCGGTCGCTTGGGTCAGCGTCATCGGCTTCGTTTCGATCGTGTTCTGCTATCTCGGCGTGAACATCTGGGTCTCGGGCCTCCACTCGTACAAGATGTAACCACCGGCCCCATGCACGCCTGGCGTTCATAAAGCGCAAGTTCCGATGAGATAGGGCGCGCACGTCGGAACGATATCGCGAATCAACACTTCGGCCGGGCGCGTACGGTGCACGCCTCCGTCTCCCGCTTCCGGCCAACCGTCGCGAACGAACCGAGTATACGGCACGAGCGACGAGACACCGCGCGATACGGCACGGCGGCGTGCGTTGCCGAGATTGAAGCGCGCGACAAACGTGCGCTCCCCGTATGCGCGGAGAACTTCCGTTGCATCGAAAACGAGCAGCGTCTGCGGCCGTCCACCGCACGCCGCGCGGTGCCGCTCCATGCGCGCCCGATCGAACCAAAAGAATACGTGCCCGTTGATGATGCGATACCAGTCGGCGGGCGTAAGCCCCGCGTGCAGCGCGGGTCCGAGTAACGCGGGCGGCATCGGCGCTTGATGGCGAATGAATGTGCCGTTCGGCAAGACGACGTCACGCGGACGATGCGTTGCGAGAAACGCCTCCCGTTCCGCGGTCGACCAGCCCACGCGCGCCGCGAGGCGCTCGGTACTCATGAGCCCGTACATCTGAATCGACGCGAGATTCGTCGTCTCGGCCAAGTGGTAGAGCGGCGTTGCGGCCATCACCGCATTCGACGTTACGTGCGCCGAACGCGATACCACGAATTGCAACGGCGCGGATGGCTCCGCACGTCTGACGGAGCGTGTTCGCCGCTCTCCGCAATCGACGTTTTCTCGCCTACCTCGTCTGCGCTTCGGCCGCAGACGGTGGCTTTTGGATCGCACTCATCGCGCAAGGCTGGCTCGTCGAGGAACTGACGCACTCGCCGTTCTGGCTTGGGATCGTCTCGGCCGTCGCGCAGATGCCGTTCTTGCTCTTTTCGATCCTCGGCGGCCACCTCGCAGATCGTTACGACCGACGGCGCTTGATCGCGCTCAACAACCTCGCGATCGCGGTCGTCGCAGCGGTAACGGCGGCGTCGATCGCGTTGCATCTCGTGAACGTCTGGTCGTTGCTCGCGCTGTCGTTTGCGGCGGGGACGATGCTCGCGCTCGAGCACCCGGTCGATCGCGCATGGCTCTACGACCTCGTACAGGGCAAAGATCTCGGCGCCGCGATCGCCCTTTCGTCGCTCGAATGGAGTGTTGCCCGCACGCTCGGCCCCGCCATCGGCGGCGCTGCCGTCGGGCTGATCGGCGTTGCCGCAGGCTACGGCGCGTACGCGCTGTTCGTCATCCCGCTTATGTTGTTAGCCCTCGTCGCAAAGACCAGCAACGCACCGAATGTCGAAGAAGCCGCGGGCGGAAAGGGCGCGATGCGACACATCGTCACGTTCTCGCTCTTCGTCGGCACGTTCACGATCGGGGTGACGCCGTATATCGCCTTACTTCCGGATATCGCGAATAATACGTTCGGAACCGATGCGACGGGGTACGGTTTTCTCGCGGCGGCGGGCGGGATCGGCGCGATCGTCGCGGCGCTCGTACTCGCCGCGATCGGCGAGATCGCACACAAGGGGCGCGTCGTCACGATCGCCGCGTTCGTCGGTGCGGGACTGCTCGCGGCATTCACGTTCTGCCACGCGTTCTGGCTAGCGGCAGCGCTGCTCGCGCTCATGGGTGCGGTCGATACAATCATGTACGCGCTTGCAAATACGTACGTGCAAGAAACGACCGACGACGCGCATCGCGGCCGCGCGAATGCGATCTTCTCGCTCGCCTTTCTCGGCGGCATCCCCGTCGGTAACGCACTGCTCGGCATCATCGCCGGGCGCGTTGGTACGATGCCCACGCTCGCGTGGGCAGCAGCCGTCGTCGCTTGCATAGCCGTCACGTTCTGGTTCGGCGCACGCGGCGCGCGCGACGCCGCGTAGTTACGTTATTCGGTAACTAGTCGATCGCGTAGATCGCCTCGTAGTCGAACGTGAGGCCTTCGGGGCGATCGCCGAGTTCGAACGCCTGGCGCCCATAGGGATCGATCACGACGACGTACCGCGCGCCGTAGCTGATGTACGCGTGCGCCTTCGCGCGAACACGTCTTATATCGTCGGATTTGCTCGTGATCTCGACGATGATGTCCGGCACGATCGGCGCGAACGAGTCACGCTGCGCTTTCGTCAGTGCGTTCCAGCGGTCGCGTGCGATCCAACTCGCATCGGGTACACGCATCGCCGAATCCGGCATCGTGAAGCCGGTCTCGGGTGGAAACACGAGCCCGTTAGCGCCTTCCGCGTTCCAGCGAATGAGCGCTTCGAGAACGACAGTGATGCGCGGGCCGCCTACGGCGCCGAACGGGGCCATAACGACCGATCCGTCGCTCTCGCGCTCGACGTGCCAACCGGGGTTTTTTTCGGCGATCCGTATGAGGTCGTCATCCGTAGCGACGATCGGAATGTGTGCGAACATCGATCCTCCGGCCACATGGTGGCCTGCCGAGTTTACCATAAGATTTCTGCGAAACGTCCGCATGACGAGAGCGCAACGACGGGGCGTGCGCCCTTGTCGTATGGGATATGATCGCCGCGCCAACCGGATACGCCCTCGAAGACCTTCGATTCGATAACAGCTTCGCGCGCCTCGGCGAGCGCTTCTTCGCGCGCCATACGCCGGAGCACATCGGCAACGCGCGGCTCGTCGCCTACAACCCCGATGTCGCGGCGCTCCTTGGCATGCGGCCCGGCGAAGAAAATCGGCCCGAATTTCTCAAGATCGCAAGCGGCGGCGCGATCCTCTCCGCGATGGAACCGCTCGCGGCGGTGTATGCGGGGCATCAGTTCGGGCATCTCGTTCCGCAACTCGGCGACGGCCGCGCGCTTCTGCTCGGGGAACTCGTCGCGCCCGATGGCACGCACCACGAGCTGCAACTCAAAGGCAGCGGGCAGACGACCTACTCGCGGTTCGGTGACGGCCGCGCGGTGCTTCGTTCCACGATTCGTGAATATCTCGCCAGCGAGGCGATGCACGCGCTCGGCGTGCCGACGACGCGTGCGCTTGCGATGACGGCGGGCGACGAACCCGTATTTCGCGAGAAGCCCGAGTTCGCCGCGATTGTGGCGCGCGTCGCGCCATCGTTCGTGCGCTTCGGCTCGTTCGAATATTTCCATTACGCGCAACAACCGGCGTCGCTCCGCATCCTCGCGGACTACACGATCGAGAAGTTTTTTCCCGAAGCGGCCGCGCTGACCGATACGGCGCGCTACGTCGCGTTCTTGCGCGAGGTTACCGACCGCACCGCGCGGCTGATGGCGCACTGGACGGCCGTCGGCTTCGCGCACGGCGTCATGAACACCGATAACATGTCGATCCTCGGGCTCACGCTCGATTACGGTCCGTACGGTTTCCTCGAAGCATACGATCCGGGCTTCATCTGCAATCACACCGATCAAGGCGGGCGCTACGCTTTCGCACGCCAGCCGTCGATCGGCGCGTGGAACTGCGCGGCGCTCGCGCACGCGCTCTCGTCGCTCGTTCCGGCAGATGATGCGAAGGGCGTGCTCGCCGAATTCGAACCCGCGTACCGTGCGACGTACATGGCGCTACTACGCGCGAAACTCGGCCTTGCCGAATCGCACGACGAGGACGGCCCACTCGTCGGACAACTGCTCGGCGCGATGCAGCGCGCCAGCGCCGATTACGCGCACACGTTCCGCGCGCTTTGCGAAATCGGCCTCGTGCCGAATGCGAACGACGCGGCGTTCCTCGAGCGATTCGGCGAGCACCGAACGCTTGCCGAAGCATGGCTTGCAGCATACCGCACGCGGCTCGCGCGCGAGTCTCGCGACGATGCAGCGCGACGCGAAACGATGCGCGCGAGCAATCCGCGCTTCGTGCTGCGCAACTGGGTCGTGCACGAGGCGATCCTCTCCGCCGAGCAAGGCAACGATGCACTCGTGCACGAGCTCGCCGATGCCGTTCGGCATCCGTTCGACGACGATGCGCGCTACGACAAGTGGGTAGGCGAATCGCCCGACTGGGCGGCGCAGCTCGAAGTCAGCTGCTCCTCGTAGCACGACACGCGACGTAAGAAGCGCGCTAGCTTTCGTTTACGGCAAGCGGCATCGCGGTCGCGATCGGTTTCGGCGCGGCGCGTGGGCGGCGCTTGCGGGGCTTGGACCGCAACACGATCGGCAAGCCCGCGAGCGCCGAGAACGCGCACACGGTCATCGCAGCGGCGTAGCCCGCATGCAGTGCCGAGGCGACCGCAGCGATCACGGTACCCGTCGTCGCGCCGAGGCTGAAAGCTAAACTGTACGCGCCCATCGCCGCACCGCGCGTGCGCGGCGAACTTTGTTCGAAAAACAAAGCGAGGCCGACGGGCACCGCGGCCGACCACGCAAAGCCCATGAGCGCGCCCGCGATGATGACGGCTTCGTTCGTGGCGGCATGCGCGGCGAGCAACGATCCCACGCACTGCACGCAGGCGATCGGAATCGCGATCATCCGCGGGCCGAAGCGATCCACGAGCCGCCCTGCTGGGTACCGGAACGCGAACGTCGTCACCGCCATCGCCGTGAAGAGCAACGCGCCGTTGACGATGCCGCGTTCGCGAAACGCGAGTACGGCGAGCGCGATATTCACGCCGCTTTGCAACGTCACGCTCACAAGAAACACGATCGCCGGAATCCACGCCGAACGCATGGCGATCGTTCGCGAACGCCCCGCGCTTTTCACGTCATGCTTTGCCGGCAGCGTGAAAAGCAGCAACACGCCGATCGCTCCGAGCGCGGCGCCACACGCATACTGCTGACGCTCGATGCCGTGTTGCCAGAGAAACACGCCGACCGCGGGTGCCGTCGCAAAGGCGAGGTTGCCGATCATCCCGATCGTGCCGACGGCGGATGCCGCGCGTTCGGGCGGAAACATCGCGCTCGCGTAGGCGAACTCGGCGGTCATGTACGCGACCAGCGCGAGGCTTCGGATCGCAACGTTGATCGTGGTCGCCGCCGTGCCGTGCGTCAGGGCGAGGCCGAGCAGCGCGAGCACGGCGACCGCACCCGCGACGCGAATCGTCCGGAGGCGGCCGACGCGGTCGACGAGCGCGCCGATCGGCACGCTTCCAAAAAGAGAAACGATCAATCCGGAACCGACGACGAGCGAGATCGTCGTCTGCGATACGCCGTCGTCGTGCAGGGCGAGCGGCAAGGAACCGAGTGTCAAATTGATCGCGAAGTCCACGAGCAGCGTGCTGAGGACCAATATCGCGAAGGGCATCGGTGCCGTAACGCACCGATTTGACAGGAAAGTTGCGCGGCGTGCCGCTAAGGTAGGCGAGTTGTGCCGCGCGCGGCGTCTATATTTGTGGAATCGCGGTCGCTTTACCGCGACCGCCGAAGTCTCGAGGAGTGTATGGGTCACGCAGTTTCGTACGAAGATGATGGTACGCCCGAAGAACAAACGCGCCGGAAGTTCATGGCGAACTCCGTCGTCGTTTTGGGCGGCGTCATCGGTCTTGTTCTCGCGGTGCCACTCGCCGCGTCGCTGATTCCGGGTGCGGACGCCGCAAAAGCGAACGCCTCCCCATTGACCGACGACGAGTACAAACAGCTCCAAACGGCAACGGACAAGCCCATCAAAGTCACCTTCTTGAAGAAGAACAAAGACGGGTATTTGCCGGAAAGCGCGGACGAGCAATTCGTTTGGGCCGTCAAAACCGATGAGGCAAAGCTCAAAGCGGCCCGCCCCGCACTCTTCGCGGGCGAAGAGAAGCTTCCGTATCCCGTGATCAACATGGGTTTCGTGCTCTTCAGCCCCATCTGCCCGCACCTCGGCTGCCGTTTCAACTGGTCGGAAGACCTCAAGAAATTCGCCTGCCCCTGCCACGGCTCGCAGTTCACAAACCTTGGCGAGCATACGGCGGGACCCGCACTCCGCGGCCTCGACCCCCTGCCCCTCGAAGAGAAGAGCGGCAAGGCCGAGATCACCTGGATCACCTACAAGAACAACGAACCGGGACACATCGTCCTGTCGTACAGCTAGCCTCTTGGAGCACTTGTAACTCATGCTGAACTGGGTCGACCAGCGAACTGGCGCCGTCACCCTGCTGAAGGACTTCCTTACGGAAGACGTTCCTGGCGGGGCTTCGTACTGGTACGCGTTCGGAAGCGCAACGATCTTCGCGATGATCATCCAGATCGCCACGGGGATCTTTCTGACGCTCTTCTATTCGCCGTCCGCAACGACGGCGTGGGAGTCCACGAACTACATCTACAACTCGGTGCCCTTCGGGAAGCTGATCATCAGCATCCACTATTGGGGCGCCTCGGCCATGATCGCGTTCATGGCCATGCATCTCTTGCAAGTGCTCCTTTGGGGCGCATATAAGAAGCCGCGCGAGCTGCAATGGATCGTCGGCGTCATCCTCTTCGTGGTGACGCTCGTCCTCGGCCTCACGGGCTACCTCTTGCCGTGGGACTTGAACGCGCTGCTCGCTTCGAAGGTCGCGATTCAGATCGCGGGCTCCGTGCCGATCGTCGGCGGACCGACCGTGCTCTTCCTTCAGGACGGCGCGAATCTCGGAACGCTCACGATCAACCGCTTCTTCGGGATCCACGTGTGGTTGACGCCCGCGATCTTGATCGCGCTCGTTGGCGCCCACCTCGCGATCTTCCGCTGGAACGGCTCCGCCGGTCCGCCGGTCGACGCTGCGCCGAAACTGAAGCCCGGTCGCTTCTGGCCCGAGCAGATGTACATGGACACGGTCGTCTCGTTCGGGATGTTCGCGGTCATCGTACTGCTCGCGTTCGTCGCTCCGCCGCCGCTCGATGCGAAGGCCGATCCGAACAACGTGCTCTTCACGCCTTATCCGGCGTGGTATTTCATGTCGCTCTTCGCGCTGCTCGGCATCGTCGGTAAGGCGCCGCCGCAGCTCCTCGAGATCCTCGACCTCCTCGCGACGGTCGTCATCCCGGGCGGTCTCGTTACCCTTCTCATCGTACTTCCGTTCGTCGATCGCAACCCGAGCCGCCGCATCTCCAAGCGCCCCTGGGTGCTCGGACTCACGGCGCTGACCATGGTAGCAGCGGTCGGCCTCTCGCTCTACGGCCAGTTCGCCGTCGAGTACAACCAAGAAGCGAACCGACCGGCGCTCGAGGCGGCGGAAGCCGCCACCGCAACCGCCGAAAAGGCGAAGCTCGCTTCTACCGCGGGCGGAGCCGTAGCGGCACATCCGCCCGGCGAAGCCGTATTTACGGCAAATTGCAGCGGCTGCCATGGCGCGGCCGGTGCGGGTCAAACGGGCGTCTTCCCGGCACTCGCTGGAAACGCATACGTCACGGGCGATCACAAGGCGATGGTGCACACCCTCGTTTATGGCCTCCAGGGCGCGATCAAAGTCAACGGCGTCGCGTATAACGGCGTGATGCCCGCCTGGAAGGGCACGCTCACGAACCAGCAAATCGCGGACGTCATCACCTACACGCGCAACGCGTGGGGAAACAAAGGCGACGAGGTCAAGGTCGGCGAGGTCGACGCGGCCGTCAAAGCCGGCAAATAACTCCGACTCGGTAACGGAACAGGCCGGCTCTCACACGAGAGTCGGCCTTTTTTTTTTCCGAACGGCCCGCTCCGGCGGCCCGGCTTGCTTCAGGCACGCCGATCGAACAGCGAGCCGGTCGCAACGAGCGGAACCTCAATCCGCGCGACGGGGGCGACCGCAACGATCGCGGGCGCACGTGGCTCGCTCGGTGCGATCACCGCCACCCGAACGTAGGCAGCGGCGGCGGCGGCGTAGGCTTGTGCGTAAATCGCGGGCTGGCTCGCCGGAATCTGCGGCTCGTTGCGTATCGTCGCCGAAGGATCGCGATCGAGCGTTACGGCGCGATTCGCGGCATCTCGTGCGAGGCGCGTCTCCGTCGAGAACGGGCTCAGCGCGGCGATTGCCTGCGCCGACGCAGCCGAACCGGTCACCGTAATCGCATCGATCGCCGAAACGCTCATGCCACGGTATGCCCGTTAGCCCGGGATGCGAACCACGCCGCGTACGGCTACGGGCAGCTCGCAGGACCGTCGTATCGTAGCAGGCTCGCACGCGACGACCGCGCCACGATCGTACGGGTGCGGCCGAAGGTCGGTAACCGCAACTCGTCGGCCGTCGGCGTAACGAGAAAAACGCGCGCATCCGTGCAGACGACGCTCTGCAAACTCGGCGCCGCCCCACGGTCGACCTCGGCATCGACCGTCTTCACGCCCGGTGCCGTGTAGAACGTGAGGCCGTTACCGCCCGCAACGCCGCGGATCGCTACGACATCGCCCGGCTTGCGCTCCCGCTCGATCGCCGCCGCCAGCACGGGAATCGGCTTATAGCGTTCCGCGTGTGGCTCGCCGACGAGCACGATTTCGAGCACCGCGATGGTACTTGCGAGGCCGAGCACGTACGGCGCAAACGCTCCCGTACGCCGGATCGCGAGCGCCGCAACGGTCAGCGCCGAGCCGACGAACATCGTCGCGCCGATGAGTGCCAGATCGAGGGAAAGCCCACCGATGTCGCCCTTGATCTTGGAGGCGGCGGCAAAAATCGGGATACCGATCGCGATGCCGCCGAGGAACAGCGGGATCGTACTCGCGGCGATGAGGGCGCTGCGGCGGGCGCCGTTCGCCGCGTGTTCGAAATACAGCCCGACGAGGATCGCGAGCGCCGGCCATTCGAGCGCGATGTAATTCGGCAGCTTCGTCTGCGCGAGCGAAAAAAACACGAACGGCACGATCGCCCAGACGAGCGCGAGGCGCGCGAAACTTCCCTGGCGCGTGCGCGCGGTCAGAAACGCGGACCACAGCGCGGGCGGCAAGAACGCGATCCACGGAAAGAACCCGGCCGCGAGGCTCACGACGTAATAGTAGAGCGGGCCGCGCTGGTTCTCGATCACGCCCGTATACCGCCCGACCGTATAGTGCCCGATGAGCTCGCTTGCGGCGGTCGGCCCCACGCGCGCGATCAGCAACGCGAACCACGGCACGACGACGAGCGCACCGAGCGCGAGCGCGACGAGATAGAACCGGCGTTGCGGACCGGCGAGCGGGCTTCCGACGCGCGATTCCCAGATCGCCCAAACGGCGATGACGAGCCCGGCGATCACGGGCGCGACGGGCCCTTTCGCAAGCACGCCGAGCGCTACCATCAACGTGCCGCCGAGGAGCGCGAGGTTGCGTTTTCCCATATCGTCGGCGAAACCGCTCGCGCGCGGTTCGTACGTGCGATACCACCAGAGGATCGTCGCCGCGATCGTGAGATCGAGGCTCGCGTCCATGATCGCGAGGCGCCCGACCACGGCTTGCATGAGACTCGTTGAGAGCACGATCGCGGTTGCGATCCCCGCGCGCGAGCCCGCGATGCGTGCCGTTGCGTAGCCGACGATGCCGCCCATCGCAACCGTCGCGAGCGCCGACGGCAGACGCATCGCAAACGCGCCGACACCGAAGACTTTTGCGAAGAGCGCGGCGATCCAGAAATAGAGCGGCGGCTGCACGAACCACGGCGAGCCGTTCAAGTGCATGACGATCCAATCGTGCCCGAGCACGATTTCGCGCGCGACCTCGCCATACGCGGTTTCGCTGTTATCCCAGAGCGTGCCACTACCGAGCCCCGGCAGCGTAATCAACGCAGCAAACGCAGCGCCGATGAGCGCCGCGCGAGCCGATTCGGTTCGCATTCGGAGGGCTCGCGTTCGCCGCACGCGCGCACCAGTCCGCCCGCTCGCCCGGCACGGCTGGCTGCAACCTGCGGGAAAAACCCTGGCGAAGTCGGCGCCGCCCGCATACCATAGGGCGATATGTATCCGATCGTGCTTTCGCTCAAAGGCCGCCGCGCCGTCGTCGTCGGCGGAGGCGTCGTCGCCGCGCGCAAGGTGCGCGGCCTCCTCGATGCCGAGGCCGCGGTCACGATCGTCAGCCCGACTCTCGGCGAAGGATGCGCGGAACTCGTCGCAAGCGGCGCCGTCACGTTCCACGAGCGGCTCTACGACACGGGCGACCTCGATGGCGCATACCTCGCCTTCGCGGTAACGGGCGATGAATCGGTCAACGCGCGCATTTCCGCCGACGCACGCGCGGCGGGGATCCTCGTCAACGATGCGGGCGACGCCGAGCGCGGCGACTTCACCACACCCGCGACGCATCGCGCCGGGCCGTTGCTCGTGACGGTCGATACGGGCGGCCTTTCGCCGGGGTTTACGAAGCGCGTGCGCGACGAACTCGCGCTGCAATTCGATACGCGGTACGCGAAGGCGGCGGTAACGCTCGGCCTCGCTCGTGACTACGCGCACGCCGTGTTACCGAAAGAATCGCGCATGCTCGTGATGCGGGCTCTCGCCGAGCGCGATTTAGACGAACTCGCCGCGCTCGCACGCGCGGACATTGAAAACGAAGTGGAACGCATCGCCGTGAATCTCGCCTCGCCGCCACATCCGAAAACGGGCGCCCTCGTATGTGCCTCGCGCGGAAGCATGCTCGCGATGACGCAAACGCGCACGATGATGGCGCGCCTGGCGGGTGCGGGGATCGCATCGACGGTGCTGGTCATATCGACCAAGGGCGATCGGATTCAGGATCGCTCGCTTGCGGCGGTCGGCTCCGACGGCGTCTTCGTCAAAGAACTCGAACTGGCGCTGCGCGAGCACCGCGCCGATTACGCCGTGCACTCGTGTAAGGATCTGCCGAGCACGCTACCTGAAGATATGATCATCGCGGCGATCACGGCACGCGAAGATGCGCGCGACGCGTACTGCTCCGAGAAGTACCCGACGTTCGCCGATCTGCCGCCGGGTGCGCGCGTCGGTACGTCATCCCCGCGGCGCCGCGCACAGCTTTCGGCGATGCGCGCGGACCTCGTGTACGACGACGTGCGCGGCAACGTCGATACGCGTTTGCGCAAACTCCGCGACGGCGAATACGACGCGATCGTCCTTGCCGCCGCGGGCATGAACCGTCTCGGTCTCCGCGCCACGCACACCGTACCGTTTTCGCCCGACGAGCTCGTCCCGGCCGTCGGCCAGGGTGCGCTTGCGATCGAAACGCGCGTCGGCGACGCCGTGCGGCTGCAGATCGATGGCATCGTCGGCGACCCGAGCACGACGCTGTGCGTCACGGCCGAACGCGCGTTCTTACGCCGGTGCCGCGGCGGTTGCCAGGCTCCGATCGGCGCGCATGCGACCTACACGGACGGCGAGCTCCACATACGCGCCGCGATCGCAACGGTCGACGGCACGCTCGTGCTGCGCGACGAGGGCCGCGTTCGCACGACGGACCTCGCCGAAGCGGAAGCCCTCGGCGATCGCATCGCGAGCGCACTCCTCGGACGCGGTGGCGAGGTCATCCTCAGCCAAGTCCGCGATACGCCGCCGCTCGCGGGCAAGACGTTCATGCTACCGCGCACGCAAGATCGCGCGAGCAAGATCGCCGCAGCATTGCGTGCGGAGGGTGCGAGCGTCGCGGAAGTCGCGAGCGACGAAGAAGCGCGCGCACATTTCGCGCAGCCACCGGATGCGATTTTGTTCCCGTCCTCGGGCTCGGTGAGTGTCATCACGGCCTATCTCGCTTCGCTCCGCGAGGATGGTGTACGTCCGGCGATCGTTGCCATGGGGCCCGCGTCCGCCGCGGCTTCATCGGCTGCGGGGTTCGAACCCGACGCCGTAGCGCCCGAGGCCGATATCGCCTCGTTCGTCCACACGATCGCGCGATACATGATGGAACAGGGGTAGCGTGAACGTCGCAGACCGGCAGCTGGACACGATGACCGAACGGCCCCGCCGCCTTCGTACGAACGAAGCGATGCGTGCGCTCGTGCGTGAGACGCGCGTCAACCTCGATGGGTTGATCCAACCGCTCTTCGTCGTTCCCGGAACGGGCGTGCGCACCGCGATCTCGAGCATGCCCGGCATCTTCCGTACCTCGGTCGACGAAACGGTCGCCGAGTGCCGCGAACTTTCGGCCGTCGGCGTGCGCGGCGTGTTGCTCTTCGGCATCCCGGATTACAAAGACGCGATCGCGTCCGCGAATTACGACCCCGATGGCATCGTGCAGCAGGCGATCCGCGCGATCCGCCGCGAGCTACCGGACATGCTCGTGATTGCCGATTTGTGCAATTGCGAATATACGGATCACGGCCACTGCGGCATCCTCGACGACTCGGGTGACGTCGATAACGATCGCACGCTCGCGCTCCTCGCGCGCACCGCGATCTCGTATGCGCGTGCGGGCGTGCACATCGTCGCCCCGAGCGACATGATGGACGGCCGCGTCGGCTACCTCCGCTCGGCGCTCGATCGCGAAGCGTTCACGAATACCGCGATCATGGCGTATTCGGTGAAGTTCGCATCCGCTTTTTACGGCCCGTTCCGCGAAGCGGCCGATTCGACGCCGGCGTTCGGCGATCGGCGGACGTATCAGATGGATCCGCCGAATGCGCGCGAGGCGCTGCGTGAAGCGCGGCTCGACATTGCCGAAGGTGCGGATTTCGTGATGGTCAAGCCCGCGATGGCGTATCTCGATCTCGTGCACGCCGTGCGCGACGTCGTCGACGTCCCGGTGGTCGTATACCACGTAAGCGGCGAATACGCGATGATCAAAGCCGCCGCCGAACGCGGTTGGATCGACGAGGATCGCATCGTCGATGAGACGATCATGGGCTGCACGCGCGCGGGCGCCTCGATCATCATTACGTATTTCGCGAAAGACTATCTGCGGCGGCACAACGCGTGATCGATTGCGGCGTGGCGATTCTCGGCGGCGGCGAAGCGTCGCGCTTCCCAAACAAACTGGAAATGCCCGCAGGCGACGTGCCGATGATCGTTCGCGTCTATCGCAATCTCGGCCAAAACCGCACGACGTTTGTTTCGTGCGCGGGCACGTTCCCGCCCGAGATCGATGCGCTGCTGCCCGTGCCGATGGTCGTCGATCGCAAGCCCGGGCGCGGACCGCTTTCCGGCTTGTTCACGACAATCGCCACCATGCCGAGCCGCTTCGTTTTCGCCGTAGCGGGCGATGCGCCGCTCGTCGACGAGGCGCTCGTGCAGCGATTGCTCGGGGCATACGAACCGGGCGACGAAGCCATCGTACCGCGCCACCACGAGACGCAGATCGAACCGCTTGCCGCGATTTACGAGCGCAGCGCGTTCTTACGCGCGGCGACCGAGGAACTGCGCGACGGCGCGGCATCGCTGCGCGCCGTGATCGCTCGCTTGCGCACGCGCTACGTGGCGTTCGCCGACGACGAAGCGCACCGATTCGCAAACATCAACACGCCCGCCGACTACGACCGCTTCAAGCACGAATTGCAAACCGTATGAATCGCGACCGCTCCCTCGCCGCCTTCGACCGCGCCAAAGCACTCATCCCCGGTGGCGTAAACTCGCCCGTCCGCGCATTTCGCGGTGTCGGCGGTTCGCCCGTGTTTACGAAAAGCGCGAGCGGCTGCACGCTGACCGATCTCGACGGCAACGCGTACACCGATTTCGTGATGTCGTGGGGGCCGCTGATCCTCGGCCACGCGTATCCCGATATCGTCGCCGCGATCCGCGAAGCTGCGTTGCACGGTACCTCGTACGGCACGCCGACCGAAGCCGAAAGCGAACTCGCCGAGCTCGTCATCGCGATGGTGCCCTCGGTCGAGAACGTGCGCTTCTGTTCGAGCGGCACGGAAGCGACGATGAGCGCGCTGCGCCTCGCGCGCGGCTTCACGGGCCGCAACAAAGTCATCAAGTTCGCGGGCTGCTATCACGGCCACAGCGACGCGTTCCTGATCTCGGCGGGAAGCGGCGCGCTGACCAACGGCGTGCCGGATTCCCCCGGCATCACGCCCGGCGTTGCGAACGATACGATCGTCGTCGAGTACAACGATCTCGCGGCCGTCCGCGCCGCATTCGCTGCGAACCCCGGCGCGATCGCCGCGCTGATCGTGGAGCCGTACGTCGGCAACATGGGGCTCGTATTGCCGCAGCCGGGCTTCTTGCAAGGCCTGCGCGAGATCACCCGCGCGAACGACACCCTGCTGATCTTCGACGAAGTGATGACCGGCTTTCGCGTGGCCCGCGGCGGCGTGCAAGAACGCGAGGGCGTGTTGCCCGATATGACGACCCTCGGGAAGATCATCGGCGGCGGCCTCCCGGTCGGCGCATTCGGCGGGAAGCGCGAGATCATGGCGCACCTCTCGCCGCAGGGCGCGGTCTACCAAGCGGGCACGCTCTCGGGTAATCCGCTCGCCATGGCCGCCGGTATCGTGACCCTCCGCGCGCTGCAATCGCAGGCCGCGTATCCGGTGCTCGAAGCGATCGGGAAGCGCTTCATCGATGGCATGGAAGCCGTGTTTACCAAGCACGGCGTCCCGCACCGCACGGCGCACCGCGGCTCGATGGTCGGCTTCTTCTTCACCGATACCGACGTCGTCGATCTGCCGACCGCGAAAACCAGCGACACCGCGCTCTACGCCAAATTTTTCCACGCGATGCTCGATCGGGGCGTCTATCTCGCTCCCTCGCAGTTCGAAGCGGGCTTCCTCTCTCTCGCGCATACGGACGAGCACATCGACCGTACGCTCGCGGCGGCGGACGACGCCCTCGCCACGATCTTCGCCGGAGCGAAGGCGTGAACCGCAACCGCATCGGCACCGGAGCCGTCCAACAAAGAGCGCGGTCGACCGACCGCAAGGAGACCGCTTCGTGCCGATCGTTTGCCTAGGACTTTCCCACCATACCGCACCGGTCGAAGTGCGCGAACGCCACGCGTTCCCGACCTCGCATATGGCCGAGGCGTTGGTGGCCTTGCGCGATTACGATTCGGTCCGCGAAGCCGTCATGGTCGCAACGTGTAATCGGCTCGAAATCTACGCCGAGCTCGAAGATTACGAGCGCGGTACGAAGCAGCTCAAGAGCTATCTCCAGAACTTCCGCCATGGCGGGGTCGAGGATATGGACTCGTATATGTACACGCTGCTCGGCTCGCAAGCGATCGATCATCTCTTCCGCGTGACCACGGGCCTCGATTCGATGTTGATCGGCGAAGCCGAGATCCTCGGTCAGGTCAAAGACGCGTACGTCCAAGCGCAAAAGGCGCACTCGCTCGGGAAGACGCTTCACACGCTGATGCGCGAAGCGCTCAACGCGGGCAAAGCCGCGCGTTCGCAGACCGCGATCGGCGGCGAGTCGACGAGCGTGGCAACCGCCGCGATCGACCTCGCGAAGCAGCACGTCGGCGCGATCGCGGGCAAGCGCGTCCTCGTGATCGGCGCGGGTAAGATGGGCGCACTCGCGGCGAAACGCTTCAAGCTCGAAGGCGCGGCCGAGATCACCGTCATCAACCGCGATGTGGAACGCGCACGCGGCGTCGTCGCGCAGCTAGGCACCGGCCGCGCGGTCGACCTTCCCGGGCTCGTGAACGCGATGGCGGAAGTCGACATCGTCGTCACCTCGACCGGTGCATCGCACTTCATAGTCACCCCGGGCAACGTCGCCGAAGCGATGCTGCACCGGCCGGACCGGCCGCTCATGATCGTCGACATCGCGGTACCGCGCGACGTGGATCCCGAAGTGCGCCGCATCCCGGGCGTCAATCTCGCCGATATCGACGCGCTGCATGGCTTGGTCGACATCTCGCTTGAGAAACGTCGCGAAGCGATCCCGCTCGTCGAGGAGATCATCTCCGAACACACCGAGCGCTTCGCGCAGTGGTACCAAGCGCGCGTCGCGGTTCCGGTAATCAGCTCGCTCGTGCAGAAGGCGGAAAATATCCGCGAAGCCGAGATCGATCGACTTTTCGCCCGCGCACCCGATATGACGGAGCGCCAGCGGATGCTCGTGACGGGGATGTCGCTCACGGTCATCTCACGCTTGCTTCATACCGCAATTACGAAAATTCGCGACAAGGCCGTGAGCAATCGCGCCGAAGCGCTGACGCTCGCGCAGATCGTCGACGAACTCTTCGACTTGCACGTGCGATCGCAGGACCTCGACGTTCTGCATGCTCCCGATTCTTTCGAGGTCGACTACGCCGAATGACGCCCAAGGGACACGTATCGCTCGTCGGCGCGGGCCCGGGCGACCCCGGCCTGCTTACCATGAAAGCCGCGCGCCTCATCGCGCACGCGGAAGTTCTGGTGTACGACTACCTCGCATCGAGCGCGATCGTCGCGATGGCGCCGGCTGACTGCGAGAAGATTTACGTCGGCAAGAAATCCGGCGCACACACGCTCACGCAAGACGAGATCACGGCGCTGATCGTACGGCTCGGCCTCGAAGGCCGTCGCGTCGTACGCCTCAAGGGCGGCGACGTGTTCGTGTTCGCGCGTGGCGGTGAGGAAGCGCAAGCGCTTCGCGCGGCGGGCGTGCCGTTCGATATCGTTCCCGGGCTTACGTCCGCAATCGCGGCTCCCGCGTACGCGGGCATTCCGGTAACGCATCGCGATCACAACACGTCGTTCACGATCGCGACCGGTCACGAAGACCCGACCAAGGGCTACACGTCGCTCGATTTTGCGAAGCTCGCGAACCCGAAGCAGACACTGCTCTTTCTCATGGCGATGGGTAGCCTCTCCGGGATCATTGCTGAATTACGCAAACACGGGATGCCTGGCGAAATGCCGATCGCGATCGTACGTGAAGGCACGAAGCCGACGCAAGAAACGCTCGTCGGCACGCTCGAAACCATCGTCGATCAGGTCGCAAGCACCGGCTTCAAAGCGCCCGCGATCGTGGTCATCGGCGAAGTCGTGCGCGAACGCGAGACGATCCGCTGGTTCGACAACGGACCGCTCTTCGGCAAGCGCGTGCTCGTTACGCGCGCCACGGCACAAGCCGACGATCTCGCAACGCGCCTCTGGGAAGCGGGCGCGGAACCGCTCCTCGCACCGACCATCGGCATCGAAGCGATCGACGACGCGGCGTTTCGCGATGCCGTCGATACGGTCGCTACGAATGCGTGGGTTGCATTCACGAGCCGCAACGGCGTCGATGCGTTCTTCGATCGCCTGACCGCGGTCGGTCGCGATGCACGCGCGCTCGGCGGCGTACGCATCGCCGCGATCGGCTTGAAAACTGCGGAAGCGCTCGCACGGCGCGGTATCCACGCCGATTTCGTGCCAGCGATCTCCGTCAGCGAAGACGTCGCCGCCGGGATCATCGCAGCCTCGAAGCCCGGCGATCGTATCGCGTTCTTCCGCGCGAAAGACGCACGCGATGGCGGCATCGTGGCGCTCGAAGCCGCCGGACGCATCGTTACGGATATCGCCGCGTATCGCACGACGACCGTGATCGATGCGACGATCGGCGAGCATCTCGCACACGCCGACATCGTCACGTTTGCAAGCGGTAGCGCGATCGACGGATTGCTCGCGAACGTACCGGATGCGGCGACGACGCTCGCTACCAAGCTCGTCGCGTGCATCGGGCCCGTGACGGCAGAAGCCGCACGCGCGCATGGTATCCGCGTCGACGTTACCGCAACGGACGCCACGATCGAGAGCCTCGTCGCGGCGCTCGATCGGAGCCTTGCCTCCGCCTGATCTCGCCCTCCCGTTCGTATGGGGTGGGCTCTTCGCAGCGGCGATCGCGCTCGCCGCGTGGCGCGCTCGCTCGCTCACGCGCGGCGGAGCGCTCGCGGCGTTCGTCGTCGGTACGGCGACGTTCGGCTGCGGCGGCATCCCCGCGACCGCGATCTTGCTCGCGTTCTTCATCACTTCGGTCGGGCTTTCGCGGCTCGGCAAAGCGCGCAAGCGCGCGCTCGGCGATATCGCGAAAGGCGGCCCGCGCGACGCGCTCCAGGTGCTCGCGAACGGCGGCGCCGCGACCGCGTGTATGGTCCTCGCGCAGATCGATCACGCGCGCGCCGCAGGTTGGCTCGCCGGCTTTGCGACGGCATACGCCGCAGCGACTGCCGACACGTGGAGTACCGAAATCGGAACGCTCGCTCGCGGCTTCCCGCGCTCGATCCTGACGGGCAAGCCGCTCGCGACGGGGCTTTCCGGCGGCGTCTCCTGGCAAGGGACGCTTGCGGCGGTTGCGGGCGCACTCTGGATCGCGATCGTCGCGCAAGCCGCGAGCTATTCGCTTGCCGTGTCGGCGATCGTTATGGCACTTGGTTTTGCGGGCGCGATGCTCGATTCGCTGCTCGGTGCGGCCGCGCAGGCGCTACGGTTCTGTCCGCGCTGCGAACGCCCGTGCGAGAACGATCCGCACGTGTGCGGCACCGCGACGACACCCCTTCGCGGTCTTGCTTGGCTCGATAACGACGGCGTAAATTTCGCTGCGACGACCGCGCCCGCAGGCGTTGCGGTCGCGGTCGTCACGTTGCTCATGCTCGGCTAGGGATCAGCGCCCGGCGTACTTCTTTTCCAAATACGGAATGATGTCGTCATCGTCGTCGAGGACGACATCGCCGTCGACGAGTACCGGGATGCTCGTCTGCCCCGATGCCGCGAGCACCTCGGTGCGCTCCGATTTCTCGTGCGGCACGTTGACGATCTTGTAGTCGAGCAACAGGTCGGTCATCTTTTTGCGGACGCGGACGCAATACGGGCACCATTCGGCTTGATAGAGGACGATTTCGGTCGCGAGACCCATGCGGCAGTGATCCTTTCCGGAGCGGGGACGCAATGCGTTCTGATAGGTGACGGCGCGGAAAAGGTTGCGCCCGTCGCAAGCGCGTAGCGCGCAAGTCCGTGTATTCCGAACAGCGCTCGTTCGATCGGCTCGGAAGCCTCCTCTCGCTTGCCATCCATGCGTGTGCGGCACTTCTCGTCGTGACGTTTCGTCTCGCGCCGGGAAGCGACACGGTAGCGGAATCTCGCGGCATCCGTGTCGATACGATTAGGATCGTTCGTGCCGCGCTGATCCCGAAAGCAGCGGCGCCGGTAGCAACGCCGCGGCCGATCGCGATGATGCAGCGGCTTGCCGATTTGCCGAACGCACGGCGGCATATCACGGGAACGCTCGTCCCGCGACCACACCCGAGCGCACGCGTGTATGCGATCCTCCGAAGCACGGAAGCACGGGAAGCGAAGCCCGCGGATGCCGAACCGGCGGTGTTACCGCTTCGGGCGACGATCGTGCGCGGCGACGACGACATGCAAGCGACACCTCCGCCGCCTCCGACGCCGCTTCCGACACCGACCGAACCGCGTGCAACCGCGGCCCCGAGTACGTCGACAAAAAGTGCGGCTACCGCACTCGGCGCGGGACCTGGCGTGTTCGGTCAGAATCGCCGCGCCGATCTCGGCGGAAGCATCACGCTCGCCGAACTCACGGCAATCGCCGGCGGCGCGTTCCACGTCCGCGTGTTGATCGACGAAACGGGTCGCGCGCGCGAGATCACCGTGATCGTCGCACCGCGGAACCTCGAAGAATTACGCCAGCAGCTGCTCGCCGCGCACTTCGTTCCGGCAGAATGCGACGGACTCTACTGCGACGATACGATCGATCTTCGCGGCTGATGTGCTACCGCGGTTCGCTCGTCGCGACTAGCTTTCGCGGGCGATCGTAAACGGGATATCGAGTTGCGCCGATAGGGTCTCGAGCGTCGCCCACACCTTCACGTGAATGGGAACGCCGTGCGCGCGGTTATGCACGGTTTTCTCATGTTCGATTTCGCCCGCAACGAAAATGCGATCGTGGCCCGGGGTCTTTTGACTATTCTTGAAATCGCGAAGTTCGCGATCCATATCGCGTTTGAATTCCGCCGCATCGCGAAAGCCGTCGATCCGAAACGCCCCGAAGCAATGCGAGATGGCCCCCGGCTTCGGCGCATCGATCGTCGGCATATCCGCACCGAACATACCGCCCGCCATCACGCCACAGAGCAGATCGACCATCAGCCCGAGACCGTAGCCCTTGTGGCCGCCCATGTTGACGCCGAACCCGCCGAGTGGCAACAGGGCGCCTTGCAGCGCCGCTTTCGGATCGACCGTCTCGACCCCGTGCTCGTCGATCGCCCATCCCGGCTGCAGCCGCGCGTTCTTGCGATCATAGACTTCGAGCTTGCCGCGCGGCACGGTCGTCGTCGCGAAGTCGAGGACGAACGGCGGCTCGTCCTGAGCCGGAATCGCCCAAGCGAGCGGATTCGTGCCGAGCATCACGTCCTTCCCGAACGTCGGTGCGCCGAAGCGTACGCTGTTCGTCGATGCGAAGCCGATCAGATCGTGTTCGAGCGCCATCATCGCGTAGTAGCCGGCGATGCCGAAATGATTCGAGTTCCGTACCGCGCCGAACGCCGCGCCGTTCGTCTTCGCCTTGGCGATGATCGCGTCCATCGTGCGCTTCGCAACCGGATGCCCGAGGCCGTTGCCGGCATCGACGACGATCGAGGACCCCGTTTCGCGCACGGTTTTCGCAACGTAGGTCGGGACGAGCGCACCCGAGCGGATGCGCGCAACGTAGTAGCTTTCCAGCCGCGCCGTACCGTGCGATTCGATCCCTCGCAGATCGGATGCCACGAGGACGTCGGCGACGATTGCGGCATCCTCGGCGGCGACGCCGACCTTCATCAGAACCGCCGCGCAAAACGTGCGGAGCGCGGACTCTTCGGCAGGGCGGTATTCGGCTGAAACGACATCGGTCACGGTAGCAAGGTTCCGTGCGGTAATCTCGGCCCCTTCGCGCGGCGGTGAAGTGCGGCCCTTCGCGGAACTACGCATCGTGAATCACGAGACCGTTGCCGCGCTCACCGCAATCGTAGGCCCCGCGGGGATCTTGACCGCACCCGAGGACGTGATCGCGTACGGCTTCGACGGTACGTTTTACGCCACGAGCCCGCCGCTCGTCGTGCTGCCGGAGACCACGGAACAGATCGTCGCGATCCATCAGTACGCAAGCGCGCATCGTCTCGGCATCACGCCGCGCGCGATGGGCAGTGGGCTTTCCGGTGGGAGCGTCCCACTCGCGGGCTCGCTTGTCCTCGGAACCGCGCGTATGAATCGCATCCTCGAAATCGATGAGGTGAACTTCACGGCAACGGTGCAGCCGGGCGTCATAAACGCGGCGCTGCAAGCCGAAGTCGAGAAACGCGGACTCTTCTATCCGCCCGATCCATCGAGCCTCAAGCAATCCGCAATCGGCGGAAACGTCTCCGAGAACGCGGGCGGCGCGAAGTGCTTGAAGTATGGCGTCACGGGCGATTACGTGCTCGCGCTTACCGTGGTGTTGCCCGACGGCACGCTCATCAAGACCGGTGGAAAAGCCGTGAAGAACGTCACGGGATATAACCTACGCGCGCTCTTCACGGGCGCCGAAGGCACGCTCGGCACGATTACCGAGATCACGCTCAAGCTTATCGCAAAGCCGAAATATGCGACGACGGCGCTCGCCGTCTTCGATCGTATCGACGACGCGGCGCATACGGTTACCGCGATCATGTCGTCGGGGATCGTGCCGACCGCGATCGAGATGATCGACGCGCTGACGATCCGCTGCATCGAAGACAACAAGCCCGCGGGGCTACCGCGCGACGCCGATGCGGTGCTGCTCTTCGGCACGGACGGTAACGACCAACGCGTCGTGCAGGACGACATCGAACGCATCGGTGCGATCGCGCGTACGGGCGGCGCACGCGAAGTTCGCATTGCGGCAGACGCTGCGGAGAGCGACGCGCTCTGGGCCGCGCGCCGCGCCATCTCGCCGTCGCTCGCGCGACGCCGACGCAACAAGCTCGGTGAGGATATCGCAATTCCCCGCAGCGCGATCCCGGAGATGGTGCGGCGCATCCGCGCGATCGCGGCGGAACAGCAGCTCGAAATTCCGATCTTCGGTCACGTCGGCGACGGCAATCTCCATCCGAATATCCTGTGCGATATTTCCGATAAAGAAGAAATGCTGCGCGTGCGCGAAGCGGCGACGGCGATCTTCGAAGCCGCGGTATCGCTCGGCGGTACGCTTTCCGGCGAACACGGCATCGGCTTGCTCAAGAAGCAATTCATGGAACTCGATGTCGGCACAGAGACGCTCGCGCTCATGCGCCGCATCAAGGATGCGATCGATCCGCAAGGCATCATGAACCCTGGCAAAGTGTTCCCGGAACCCGGCGGCGTGAACGCCTTTCGGCTGTGAATTTAGACGTTATCGAAATCAAGCCGTTCGTCCCATGTAGCGACATGGCACGCGCTACCGCGTTCTATCTCCGCCTCGGATTCGAACTCGGCTTCGCCTCCGACGAGCTTACGTATATCCGGTATGGCTCCGCCGCGTTTCTACTAGCGAAGTTCTCGCCGCCCGGCTTCATCGGTAACTACATGATGCATCTGCTGGTCGCCGACGCCGATGCGTGGTATGCACATGCGGTCGCGAGCCGCGTCGTCGAGGATTTCGGCGCGAAACTGCTCGAACCGCCAACGGACCGGCCGTGGGGCCTCCGCGATTTTGCGATGGCCGATCCGAGTGGCGTCCTCTGGCGCGTCGGGCAGAATCGGCTCTCGACGGATCCGCCGAACGACGCCTACGCGCGACGTTGATGGCCTGCGTCGTAGCTAGCTTTCGAGAACCGACGTCCGGGCGTAGATGGTTGTCAACGCAAGCGCACATCCCGGAAGCAGTACTTCGCCGTCGTCGAAAACATGGGTTTGCCAGCCATCGCCGCGGCGGCTATCGACTTCGACACAAGCCATCTCCGTGTGAACGATTACGTAAGCCCGTAAAGACGGCAGACTGCGATAAGCGGCGCGCTTCTCGATGATGTCGTATGCACGCGTACTCGGTGAGAGCACCTCGACGACGATCGTTGGACGCTCGATCACGGTCGCCCGGTCCTCGAACCCCTCGCATACGACGCCCGCATCTGCGTAAAGATACATATCGGAGGCGACGCGGATTTTGAGAGAAGAACCGAACGCGCGACACGGCGCAATGACCAGGTTCTCAAGCGCGGCGCGCACGTTGAAGGCGATTTGTTCGTGACGAATCGTGCCGCTCGGCATCGCGACCACGAACCCATGATGGAGTTCGAATTTCTCGTGTTGCGTGCTATCCCAGGCGAGAAAGTCGGCCTCGCCGAGCTGCGGAACGATCGGCTCCCGCATACCGGCATATTCGTCACTCGTCACGAGCAGGCTTTCGGAATACTCGGCCCATCACGCTACCGATCTCGCCGCGCCGCTACACGTCGCGAACCCCACAGAATTTAAAACGTTTCCGAGTCTTCGCGCGCGAGGAGTGCGCGTACTTCGTCGTCGGCTTCGGCGAGCGACGTGTCGCCGTCGACGACGCGTTCGTAGACTTCCGTGACTTGGCGCTTCACTTTCGTGCCCGCACGTTCGCGTTCGAAATCGCGATCGGTCGGTCGGTAGTGCGTGAAATATTCGGCAAAATTCTCGCGCGCTTCCGTCAGCGCATAATCGGCATTCGCGCCGCCGACGACGACGCTCGGTAGTGGCTTGCCCGGCGGCGCGTAATAGGCGTCGTCCTGCCCGTCGTCTTCCCAACTGCAAAGTACGCAGATGTCGTTCGCGCCGCGGCCCGCGATCGTCGGATACCCGCAACACGGGCACGTCGCGCGCGTGCCGCGTTCGAGCTGGCTCCACAAGCGTTGCTCGCGCGTCCAGTCTTGCGAGGGCGCGATCAGATCTTCGAACGTCGCGCGGCGCAACACGAACGCTTCGCGATCGAACGCGCTCAGAGCGTGGTCTTTCCGAGCGCGCTCATGATGAGTTCCACGGCGAGAATCGCGGTTGCGTTTTCGCGATCGAGGATCGGGTTGATCTCGGTGATCTCGATCGAGCCGACGATCCCCGCAGCGGCACACGACTCCATCGCGAGATGCGCTTCGCGATATGAGATCCCGCCGCGCACGGGCGTGCCGACGCCGGGTGCTTCCGCCGGATCGATGCCGTCCATATCGAACGAAAGATGCACCGAGCCCGGGCCATCCGAAACGATCGCGATCGCCTCATCGATGATCGCCGACATGCCGCGGCGATCGATGTCGGACATCGAGTACGCTTTCACGCCGAACTCACGGATCGCACGTTTTTCGCCTTCGTCGACGTCGCGCAACCCGAGCAACACCGTGCGTTTCGGATCGACGAAATGATCTTCGATCGCGTACGACAGCGGCATCCCGTGCATGTTCCCGGATGGCGAGGTCATCGGCGTATTGATATCGCCGTGGGCGTCGACCCAGATCAATCCCGGCTGCTTGCCGCGTGCCTGGTAGATGCCTTCGAGCGTGCCCATCGCGATCGAGTGATCGCCGCCGAGCACGATCGGTAATGCGCCGCGCTCGACGATGCCGCGCACGATCGCCGCGAGTTCGTGACACGCATTGCGGATGATGGGAAAATACTTCGCGTTCACCACATCGCTCGACGCGCTCTCCGGCACGGGAACGAGGATGTTGCCGTGATCGGTCACCCTGAGTCCGAGCGACTCGAGTTGCTCTTTGAGCCGCGCGTAGCGGATCGCGGAGGGGCCCATATCGACGCCGCGCCGATCCGCGCCGAGATCCATCGGAACGCCGATGACCTCGACATGCGAGCGTTGCGTTGCGATCACTTTACGGCCTTCACGGGCGCCGCGGCGTCGATCGTGGGAGCGGGGACGACCGCCGCTGGCAGATCGAATCGCGGCACGAAATGCATGAGCAGCACGCGCAGCATCGCGGCGATCGGTACCGCGAGAAACATCCCCGGGATGCCGAGCAGTTCACCGCCGACGAGGATCGCCAAGATCACCCAAAGCGGCGAGAGCCCGACGCTATCGCTCACGATTTTCGGCGCGACGAAGTGGCCTTCGATTTGGAAGATGGCGATGAACGTCCCGGCGACCCACGCCGCGTGCGTCAGCGCGGCTTGCGACACGCCGTCTTGAAAGAGTGCGAGCAACACCGCTGGCACGAAACCCGCGATCGCGCCGACGTACGGGATCACGTCGAGGACGCCCGCAGCGACGCCGATCAACACCGCGTACTTGACCTTCAGCACCAAGAGCGCGATCGTGATGAACGTCCCGATCACCGCGCCGACGAGCAACTGCCCGCGGATGAAGCCGCCGAAGACTTTCTCCAAATCGGCAACGACGGCGAGGACTTTCGGGCGCGCCTTGAGCGGGATCACCCCGACCGCCGATGCTTTGAGCGATTCGGCATCGAGCATCATGTACGCCGCCATCACCGGGGTAACGATAAGCGTGGCCGCAAGACCGACGACGGAAAGCAACGCCCCGAGCACGCGCTGCACGCCCTCGCTTGCATATTGCTGCACGTATGCGATCGCCTGCGCTTCGTAATCGGCGATATTCGTGCGAATCGAGCCCGGGAGCCGCGAAGCGATCGGGTTTGCGGGATCGACGATCCACGCTTGCGCGTTCGCTACGATCTTCGGCGAATTCTTCACCAGTTCGGTCACGTCGTTCGCGAGCAGCGGCACGATGAAGGCAAGCGCGAAGCCGACGACCGCGATGATCGCGACATACACGACGCCCAGTGCCGCCCCGAGCGACATGCGCGCATTGAGCCGCCGCACGACGGGATAGATCAGATACGCGAAAAAGAGCGCGCCGACCGCGATGACCGTGACGTTACCGATGCGCCCGAGAAACTGCAAGAGCTGCAGTAGCAAAAATCCCGCGAGAAGGATGACGAGCAAGACCTTGATCGCGTACGTCGCACGGCGCTCGCCCGCGGAGATGCCGCGAGGAACGGGAACCGTCGGGGCGGGCGGGCGGAGCGGCCGTTTTTCCATGTTAGAGACGTACCGGTTTTACGGTCCGGAGTAACGTCGCAAAGGGCGCAAAGGCGATATTGCCGACCGCTACGAGCGCACGCAGCTTCGCTCCACCCGTGTAGCCATCGTCGAGATCGAGGATCTGCATGTGGAGCGCGCGCTTCTTCGGCATGGTCCGGCTCCATTGCACGAGGCGCTCGTGGTTACCGAGGTGCAGGGCCTCCAAGGCGTGCAGCACCTCGGCATCCGTCGCATGCGCGGCGACGATCCGCGCGAAACCGGCGTAGTCGGTCTTCGCACACGCGAGCAGCTCGTCGTCGACCGGGCTCTGCCCGAGCAGATACGTCCCGAGCGTCCCCGTTTGATACGCGCGCATTTTATCGATCAACCGTGGGAGCCAGACGATGCCCTCGATGGCATCGCTCCAACGGCGCGGCGGTTCTTTGCGCAGGTCGCGCACGGGGTTTCGGTCATCGCGGCTCATGTTCGCGCCTTCAAGAGGCCATGCCGAAGCGACCTGCGTACAAGCGCGTGATGTTCCGCCGCCCTCTCTCGCTTGCGCGCCTTCTCGCCATGGCGTGCGCCCTTACGTCGTGCACCTCGTTGGCACTGCTTTCCGCATGCGCCCCGCAGGCGAAGGTAACCGGCCCGAAAGCCTATCGCATCGGCATGGTCACGGATATCGGTGGTCTCGGCGATCGTTCGTTCAACGACTCCGCCTACGAAGGCCTCAAAGTCGCGAAAGAACGCCTCAACGCCGACATCACGGTGCTCCAGTCGAAATCCGCCGCCGATTACCAGCCGAATCTGACGGTGCTCGCGAATAAAGAATACGATCAGATCATCGGCATCGGCTTCTTGATGGCGAAGGACCTCGACGAAACGGCGCAACGCTTCCCGACGCGCCACTTCGCGATCATCGATGCGATCGGTAGCCAACCGAACATCGAGTCCGTGACCTTCCGCGAACAAGACGGTTCGTTTCTCGCAGGCGCGCTCGCGGCGATGGTCTCGAAGAAGCACACGCTCGCCTTTGTCGGCGGGATCGATATTCCGTTATTGCGCAAATTTGAAGCGGGCTTCACGGCGGGTGCGCGGCAGATCGATCCCGCAACGAAAGTGCTCGTGAAGTACGTCGGTTCGTTCGACGACGTCGCCGCAGGCAAAGAGATCGCAAACGTGCTCTTCGATCAGGGCGCGGATATCGTTTTCGTGGCTGCGGGCAAAGCGGGCCTGGGCGCGATCGAAGCCGTCAAAGCGCGTACGGGCGACTACATCATCGGCGTCGATGCCAATCAAGACGCGCAAGCGCCCGGAAAGATCCTCACGAGCATGGTCAAGCGCGTGGACGTGGGCGTGGTGCGCATCGCCCAAGACATCGCCTCGCAGAAACCCGCCTCGGGCCCGGTCGAACTCGGTCTCAAAGACGGCGCGGTATCGCTGACCGATTTCAAATATACGAAAGATGTCGTCACGCCCGCACGCCAGAAACGCCTCGCCGCGATCAAAGCCGCGATCGTTGCGGGAGGTATCGTCCCGCCCGCGACACGCGAAGAGCTAGCGCGATTCAAACCGCACGCACCGTAGCGCTCGCACTCGCGGGCGTCACCAAACGATTCGGGGCGTTCGTCGCCGTCGACGATGTGCGCTTCACCGTGCACGCAGGCGAGATCCACGCGCTCATCGGCGAGAATGGCGCGGGGAAATCGACGACGGCCGCGATCGCTGCGGGCACGCTCGCGCCGGATGCGGGCACGGTGACCGCGATCGGTACGGTCGGCCTCGTGCACCAGCATTTCGCCTTGATCGATCGCCTCACGGTGTGGGAAAACATCGTGCTCAGCCGCGAGCCGCGCCGTGGCGCGCGCATCGATCGCGATGCGGCGATCGCCCGCGTCCGCGCGCTCGCCACCGAACACGGGCTCGCGGTAGACCCGCTCGCGCTCGTCGGTACGCTTCCGGTTGCCGTGAAACAGCGCGTCGAACTGCTTCGCGAACTCGCACGCGAACCCGCCGTGCTCGTGCTCGACGAACCGACGGCCGCGCTCGCCCCGGTGGAAATCGATGCGTTCTTCGTAACGCTTCGGGCGCTCGCCGCGCGCGGTACGGCGATGCTCGTCATCACGCACAAACTGCGCGAAGTGATCGATCATGCGAACGGCATCACGGTCATGCGGCGCGGTGCGATCGTGAGCCGTCGCGAGGCGGCGACGACCGATGCAAACGAACTCGCTCGCGATATGGTCGGCGGCGAACTCCCCGCACTCGCCGCGCGCACGGCCACGGTTGCCGGTACGTGCCGCATCGCGATCGCGAACCTCGCAACGGAACCCGGCGCGGGTGCGCTTCGTGATGCCACGTTGCATGTCGATGCGGGCGAGATCGTCGGCATTGCCGGGATCGAAGGCAACGGGCAAACGCCACTCGCCGATGCGCTCGCCGGCGTGATCGCATATACGGGGACGATCGCGCTCGACGGCATCGCGATGCCACCGAGCGTCACGCCCGCGCAACGGCTGGCCCGCGGGCTGCGCGTCATTCCGCAGGATCGGAATCGCGAAGCGCTCGTCGCGAGTTGGTCGATCGCGGATAACGTTGCGCTCGGCGCGCATGGTTCGCGCTTCGCGCGCGGTGGCCGTTACGATCGCGCGGCGGCGCGTACCGCAGCTTCGGCGATCGTGCGAGCATACGACGTGCGCTCGGGCTCGCTCGATGCGCGCACGGGGGAGCTCTCCGGCGGCAACCAGCAGAAGATCGTTGTCGGACGGGCGCTTGCGGGAAACCCCGCCGCGATCGTCGCGTATCAGCCGACGCGCGGCATCGACGTCGGTGCGGGTGCGCTCGTGCAATCGCGCTTGATCGAGGCGCGCAACGCGGGTTCGGCGGTGCTCCTGATCTCGTTCGAACTCGACGAGATCCTCGCTCTCGCGGATCGCGTACTCGTGCTCTTCGGCGGCCGCATCGTCGGCGCGTTCGCGGGTACGGCGATCGATCGCGCGACGCTCGGTGCACTCATGGCGGGCGCGGTATGACGCTGCGCGCGCGCCTCGGTTCGCTCCGCGATCTCGGCCTTGCGGTCGCGATCGCCCTCGTCGTCGGGAGCATCGCGATGCTCGTCGCGGGCGTGAACCCGATCGTCGGGTTCTCGAGCCTGCTCGATGGGGCGCTCGGCAATCGTTCCGAACTCGGCGAAACGCTGATCCAGACTTCCGCCTTGCTCTTCCCCGCGCTCGGCATCGCGCTCGCGTTCCGTGGCGGGCTTTTCAATATCGGCGCCGAGGGCCAGCTCGTGCTCGGCGGGCTCGCCGCGGGTACGATCGGCGCGGATTTGCACGCACCGGCGCTCGTCGCGATCCCGGCGGCACTCCTCGCGGGCGCGATCGCGGGCGGCCTGTGGGGCAGCATCGCGGGTTTCTTGCGCGCGCGTTTCGGCGCGAACGAAGTCATCGCAACGCTGATGCTCAATGTCGTCGCCGCGCTGCTCGCCTCGTACCTCGTAAACAACTTGCTCCACGATCCCGCGGGGCAGTCATCCGAAACCGCGCTCGTGCTCGCGAACGCGCAACTCCCCGTGATCGTCCCGGGGACACGCTTGACGATCGCCATTCTCCTCGCGCTCGCGGCGGCCGCGATCGTGCGCTACGTGCTCGCCGAAACGATCTTCGGCTACGAACTCCGCGCCACGGGCGAAGCCCCGGAAGCCGCCTTGCGCGCGGGGATCGACGTGCGCCGCACGGCGTTGCTCGCGATGACGTGGTCGGGAGCGCTTGCGGGCATCGGCGGCGCGGTCATCGTGCTCGGCGTGCTCCACCGCTTCAACGGCCAGCTCAGCCCCGGATACGGCTTCGTCGCGATCGCGGTCGCGCTCGTCGGCCGCCTCGATCCGCTCCCCATCACGCTCGCGGCGTTCGCCTTCGGCATCTTGCAGAGCGGCGCGGTTTCGATGCAGGCGGAAGCGGGCGTACCGCGCGAGATCGTCGCGGTCGTCGAGGGCGTCGTCATCCTCGCTCTCGCCGGACAGCGGTTCCTCGGCGCGCGCAAGAGCCGCGTGCGCTGATGCGAGGGCAACTCCCGTGAACGTCACTTCCGTGCTCTTCGCCTTCGTCGCGCTCACGCTGATCAAAGCGACGCCGATCGCCTATGCCGCGCTCGGCGGCACGCTCGCGGAACGCGCGGGCGTCGTCGTCATCGGCCTGGAGGGGATGATGGCGATCGGCGCTTTTGCCTCCGTCGTCGTCAGCAACGCAACGGGAAGCCCGCTCGCGGGCGCACTCGCGGGCATTGCGGCGGGCGCGTTGCTCGCGGCGCTCTACGCCCTCGTAGCGGTGCGTTTCGGCGTCGACCAGATCGTCGCGGGGACCGGCATCAACCTGCTCGCGATCGGCATCGCGGCTTATGGGCTCACCGTCGTGTTCCACCAAGCGGGTGCGTCGCACGAAGTGCCCGCGCTCGGAACGAACGGCGAAATCGTACTCGTGGCGCTCGCATTCGCGTGCGCGGCGGCGCTGCACCTTATCATCACGCGCACGCCGTGGGGCCTTCACGTGCGCGCGTGCGGCGAAGACCCGCACGTCGCGAGGATCGCAGGCATCGATCCGATGCGCACGCGTTTTCTCGCCGTCACGATCGGCGGCGCGCTCGCCGGGCTCGGGGGCGTGTACCTCGCGATCGGCGAGCTGAATCTCTACGTCGATGGCATGACCGCCGGCCGCGGCTTCATCGCGCTCGCCGCGATCATCTTCGGCCGCTGGACGCCGTTCGGCGCGCTCGGCGCCGCGCTCTTCTTCGGTTTTTTTGCAAGTTTGCAAGTCACGTTACAGCGTGCCGGCATCCCGAGCGAACTCATGCAGGCGCTTCCCTATCTCGCCGCCCTCGTGGCGCTCGCTGGGTTTGCCGGTCGCGCGAAAGCGCCCGCCGCAGACGGGGTTGCGTACGACGGTTCGTAGAACGAGAGCGGCAAGCGACGTCCCATCGGGCCGACATGGTTTGCGTGGGCGCATCGAATTCGGGAGAACCATGCAACCTCTGCGTCTGCTACGTTCGATTTGCGCGCCGCTTGCGGCGATCGTCGCCCTCGGCATGTTCGTACCCAGCGCGGCATCGGCGCTGCCCGGTCCGTTCGGCGAGCTGCAAACCTCGCTCCGACATGCATCGGCAAACGTTTCCGGCGACGTCGGCATCGTCGTCAAGGATCTCGCGACCGGATACACGTCGTCGGTGAATGCCGGTGCGGATATGCCGGCGGCATCGACGATCAAGATCCCGGTAATGGTCGAAGTCTTTCGCCAGATGTCGCGGGGCGCGTTCGGCCTCGATCGCCCGCTCCATCTGCGCGCGAGCGATCGCGACTGGGGCTGGGGCGATCTCGCGGACGCACCGGTCGGTACGCAACGTACGGTATCGCAGCTGCTCTGGCTGATGATTACCGAAAGCGATAACACCGCGACGAACGAATTGATCCGGCTCGTCGGGCGCGCGCATATCAACACGACGATGGCGAAACTCGGTTTGCGGCACACGGTCGTCGGCGATTACATCCGTTCCGACGGCGACATCCGCTCGCTGCGCACGACGCCGGGCGACATGTCGAACCTGCTCGAAGCGATGTTCCAGAAGCGCCTGATCGACGAGTGGTCATCGCGCGCGATGCTCGCGATCCTCGTCGGACAACATCACAATAGCTTATTGCCCGCACCGCTTCCGCTCGGTATCTCCGTCGCACACAAAACGGGAACGCTGCACGACACGCTCAACGACGTCGGCATCGTGTTCATGCGCGGCGAGCCGTACGTCATCGCCGTCATGACGACGCATCTGCCGACACTCGATGTCGGCCGGCGCTTCATACGCGGCGTTTCGCGGATGGCATACGGGGCGGTTGCACGGTTCGCGTCGTGGCGCGTCGCAAACAATATTCCGGAATTGCCGAAAGCGAGCGAGAACGTGGGCGGGCCGCAAACGTTCGCAGCACCCGATATCGAGATGTGGACCGCGGGAACGACGGCGAATGCGAGTGCCGCACCCGCGTTACCGACACCGGAACCGACGAATCGAGCGCCGATCGCGGAACCGACTACCGCACCACACGTGTGATGCACGAACGGCACGCAATCACGATCGCATAAAGCGCCAAGGCGTCTCGTTCCACCGTATTCGAATAGGTACAACGACCCATACGGACGGGGTACCAATCGTGATAGCGCTCATCGCTGCGGCAAACTTCCCGCGCAAATGTATCGAACGGCACGCGCGCGTTCACACCGAAATCGTCGGCGAGATCGGCGAATGGCTTGTCGCCGATGTCGATACGCGCATCGCGGTTACGGGCTTCCGCAGGCGCTCCGATACGGAGCCGATGCGCATGCTCGCACTCGTTCGCAACTTCGCGAAAGTCGCGCGTGAGTACGTCGTTACGGCGACCTTTCGCGACGACGATGGTAACGAACGATGGGGCGCAAACGTTCAACCGGCTGCGGATGGACGGACGCTCCCGCTTCCGAGTAACGCCTCGATCCGCATGGATTGGGAACTTCCGGAGCGGCCGTTTCACGCGACGCATGTGATCTTTCGCTTCCGCCGTGCGACCACACTCGCACCCTTGCCCGCAAGCATCCGCGTCCCGATCGTTCCGCTTTCGCGATAATTACGCCGCGAGTTCGCGCCGTTCCCAATCCCCGGTGCGTAACCGCATCGTCGTGACGACGCCGCGCACCGACCACGCGAGCGCCCAGCCGAACGGGACGCTCCACAGGCCGAGATGCAGCGCGACGATGCCGAGCACGATGCCACCGATCGCAAGACCGCTCGTGGCGATCCCCATCCACATCGTAAAGCGGACGTCGCCCGATGCACGGATCGGCGCGAGCGTCGTCATCGCGTAGACCTTCAGCGGAAGCAAACACGCATGCGCCGCGAGTGGGGCGCACGCAACCGCCGCGATATTTGCGTTGAGCGTAACGAGTGCCGCGAGCGGCCACGCGAGCGCGGCCACGCCGATGCCGATCGCCGCGCCGAGCCAGACACCGAGGCGTGTCGCACCCGCTTGAAACGCGCGCGCACCGGGGAGATCGCGCGCGCCGATGCGCTGCCCGATCACGATTTCCGTCGCTTCACCGATCGAACCCGGCACGGACCACGTAACGTCGGAAACGAGCGTCAGCGCACGAAATCCGGCGACGACGCCTTCGCCGTACGGCGCGAGCAGCGCGATCGTAATCGGCTCCGGAACGATCAGCATGAACAGAAACACGAATTCCGGAAAGCCGAGGAGCGCCGTCGCGCGCATCAGCGCGGGCTCCATGCGCGCCCGCGCGAAGATGTGCAGTTCCGGGCGCCGCATCGCGGTCGCGATGCAATACCCGAGGCCGACGATCTCGGAGATGAGCGAGGAGAGCCCGGCTCCTGCGAGCCCGAACGGATGGTGCGTTCCGAACCCGAGCGCGAGGACCACGAGCAGCGGGATGTGCACGACGTTGATGACGACGAGCGTGCGAAGCGCGGGCGACGTATCGCCCGCCGCGCCGAACGAGGCGAGCAAGATGCCGCTACCGACCATCGGGATCAGCGAGAGCGCGCGCAGCCAGAGATACGTCGCACCCGCGTCCGCGTCCGTTACGCCGGGAAGCATCGCGTGCAAGAGCGCGTGCGCGCCGATTGCGGCGAGGCTCGCCGCCGCGATCGCGATGATGCCGGGCACGACGAACGATGCGCGGACGATCGCCCCGAAGCGCATGGCGTCGCCCGCGCCGATCGCCTGCGCGCCCATGATCCGCGGACCCGATGCGAACGCGAAGAGCGCGATCGCGAACGTTGCGAACACCGAAGTCGCCGCCGCGATCGCCGCGAGTGCCGATGCGCCGAGCGTCCCGATGACGATCGTATCGGCGATGCCGAGAAATTGATCCGCCACGAGGGCGACCGCACCGGGCAGCGCGAGCCGCGTGAGCGTCGCCGCCACGCGGTCGTGCTGCACGATCATGGAGCTACCAGACCGAGCAGATCGGTTTCGGCGGCTTCGGGCAGTTAAACGCGTCGTACCAACCCGGCACGTTCGAAAGCGTGACGTTCACGCGATCGCGCGGCAACGGATGCGGATCGGTCAGCGCGTTCGCGCGCGCCGATTCCGGCCGAACCGACTCCGTCCACGACTGGGCGTACGCGAGGAAGTACCGCTGCTCGGGCGTGAACCCGTCGATCGCGGCATGCGGCCCCGCACCGAGCGAGGTTTCGAGCGCGCGATACCCGATCACCACGCCGCCGAGATCGGCGATCGCTTCACCGGAAACGAGCTTGCCCTGATAGTGCACGTCGTCGACGGCAACCGTATCGTCGAACTGCTTGATGACGCAATTCGCGCGATCGTCGAATTGCGCGAGATCGGTCGGCGTCCACCAGTTCTTCAGGTTTCCGTGAAGATCGAACTTGTGGCCTTGATCGTCGAAGCCGTGCGTCATCTCGTGGCCGACCGTACCCGCACCGGTTGCGCCGAGGTTATCGGCGTCGGGGGCGTTCGGGTTGAAGAACGGCTGCTGGAGTTGGGCCGCAGGCAAGACGATCTTGTTTTCGGACGGGCTGTTATACGCGTTGACCGTTTGCGGCGTCATCTGCCAGGCATTGCGATCGACACCCTTGCCGATGCGCGCCAAGCGATAGTCGCGATCGAACGCACGGCCGCGCGCGACGTTCGCCGCATACGCGTCGTTCGTAACGGCGAACGCCGAGTAATCGCGCCACTTGTCGGGATAGCCGACCTGCATCGCCATCGCATCGAGCTTCGATTGCGCGATCGCTTTCGTCGGCGCCGTCATCCACGGGAGTGCATCGACTTCACCCTTGAATGCATCGCGGATGCGAAGCGTCATCGCCATAGCGCGCTCTTTCGCTTGCGGCGAAAATTCTTTGGAGACATACACGCGGCCGACGGCTTCACCGAGCAGCTGATCCGTCGCCGCAACGCAGCGCTTCCAGCGCGGCTGCTCTTCCGCCGTACCGCGTAACGTGTGGCCGTAAAACGCGAACGCTTCATCGGCGAACTTTGCCGAGAGCTGCGGCGCGTACGCCTGCAGCACGTGCCAGCGCAGATACGCTTTCCACGTCGCGAGCGGCGTGGATGCGAGCGCGCCGTCGAGCGCCTTGACGAACGTCGGCGACGCAACGTTGATGGTGCCCGCAGTCGGAATCTTCGCCGCGCGGAAATACGATGCGAACCCGATATGGGGCGCGAGCGCGTCGACGGCGGCGAACGCCATCGGGTGCTTGGTGTTCGCAGGTTCGCGGCGTTCGGCCGCGCGCAGCGAGTTCTCCGCAAGCGTCGTCTCGAGCGCGACGATCGCCGCGGCTTCCGCCTTCGCATCCGTATCGCCGACGAGGCCGAGCATCGTCGCAACGTGCGCCTGATACTGCTCGCGCAGCGTCTTCGACTTCGCATCGGTGCGCGTGTAGTAATCGCGCTCCGGAAGGCCGATCCCGGCTTGCCCGATCTGCGCGATCACTTTCGTGCTGTCGTCGTAATCCGTGCCCGCCGCGACGCGCAAGCCCGCATCGACGCCGATTGCGTGCAAATGCGGAAGCGCCGCCGCGACGCCGGCCGTATCGGTAAGCGCCGCGATCCGCGCGAGCTCCGGCGCGATCGGTGCGAGGCCGGCGCGCTCGATCGCCGCCGTGTCCATGCACGAGCCGTAGAACGTGCCGATCTTCTCAGTGTCGGAGCCCTTCGCACCCGGATGCGCGCTCGCGTCGTCGAGGATGGTGCGCACGATCCCGAGCGTTTCGTCGGTCAGCGCCTCGATGTAACCGTATTCGCTATAAGCGGCCGGAATCGGATGGGCGGCGCGCCACGTTCCGGTGGCATACGCGAAGAAATTCGTACATGCCGATGCGCTCGTATCCATCGCCGCCTTGTCGAACGGCGCGGAGAGCGTGGCGGCGGCTTCCACGCCGTGCCCTCGGGCCGCGATTGCGAGCCCGGAAAACACGGCGAGCGCGAGACTCAACCGAACGGCGGATGCGGCGATTCCCACGCGCTAGACGCCTGCGCCGACGCGAGCGCCGTACGTGCGGATGATCCAATCCGCGAAGCGCGCGTCCTTGTTGCGGATCGCCTTCTCGTACGTCGCCATGATGCGGCGGGCGATCGGCCCGAGTTCGCCCGTACCGATCGGACGGCGATCGAGCGAGGTGACGTACTGCACGCCGACGGCGGAACCCGTGAAGAACAGCTCGTCGGCGGAGTAGAGTTCGCTACGATCGATCGCGCGCTCGACGACTTCGATGCCGAGTTCGACGCGGCAGATATCCATGATCGAACGGCGCGTGATGCCTTCGAGGATGTTCTGCGCGCGATCGGGCGTGGAAATGACGCCGCCCTTGATCATAAAGAGATTCTCGGCCGAGCCTTCGGCGACGTGGCCGTCGTGCGAGAGCAGGATCGCCTCGTCGAAGCCGTTCATCTGCGCTTCGGATTTCGCAAGCGCCGAGTTGATGTACGAACCCGTGATCTTCCCGCGTGCGGGGATCGCCGTGTCGTCGATGCGCCGCCACGACGAGATGCACGCCGCGAGCCCGCGCTCCGCGTCGAAATACTTATCGAACGGGATCGCGATGATCGCGAAGCCGTCGCGCACGTTGTGCAAGCGCACGCCGACTTCTTCGTTCGCCTTGTACATCAGCGGGCGGATGTAGAGATCCGAACGGAACCCGTTGCGGCGGACGAGTTCGGCCGTGATCTCCGTGAGTTCTTCCGGCGTGCCCGGAAGCGCACCGAAGAGCATGTTCGCCGAAGCTTTCAAGCGCGCATAATGCTCGCGGACGTGGAGCAGATAGACTTCCTCGTCCTCGGCGACCCAAAAGCCGCGCACGCCCTCGAAGCACCCCGTGCCATAATGGAGCGCGTGGGTCAACAGGCCGATTTTCGCCTCGTCGTACCGGCAAAACGTGCCGTTGCTGTAGACGATGACCGAGTTGAGATCCACGGGTTCTCCTTAGGGTGCGAGCATGCGAAAAGCGCGGGCGATCAGTATCCCACGGAGCGGATACCCGCGTCCAGCGTCAAACAGGCGTCGGCGATGCTGGCCGATCTCGCGCGCACGTTCTTCCGCCTGGGCGTAACTTCGTTCGGAGGCCCCGTGGCGCATCTCGGATATTTTCGGACCGAGTTCGTCGAACGCAAACGCTGGCTCGACGCCGCAACGTACGCGCAGCTCGTCGCCGTCTGCTCCGTGCTCCCCGGACCGACGAGTTCGCAAGTCGGGATGGCGGTTGGCCTCATCCGGGGCGGCCCGCTCGGCGCGTTGCTCGCCTGGCTCGGCTTCACGCTGCCATCGGCGGTGGCGCTAGCGACCCTCGCACTCGTGCTTCACGGCGCCGATGCGGGCGGCACGAACCCGTACGTCACGGGGGCGCTTGCGGGGATCGGCGCGGCGGCGGCCGCCGTGGTCGCGCAAGCGGTCATCGGCCTCGCGAAAGCGCTCTGTACGGACCGCCCGACGCAAGGTATCGCGGTCGGCGCCGCAATCGCGGCAATAGCCCTCCGCGACGCATCGCTTTTCGCGCTCCCGATTCTCGCGGCGGCGGCGATCGGCGCCGCAGCGTTCCGCGCGGCACCGGCGCTGCCCACGGACGATGCCGTGCACGTACGCGTTCCACGCGCGCTCTTCGCGAGTTCGCTCCTCGTGCTCGCGGTGGCGCTTATCGCATCGTTCGCACCGGCAACGACCCCACTCGCCGCCTTCGTGCAGACGATCGTGCGCGCGGGCACGCTCGTCTTCGGCGGCGGTCACGTGGTGCTGCCCCTCTTGCAAGGTCTCGTTGCGAACGGGCTCGTCTCCCAAGGCGACTTCTTCGCCGGGTATGGCGCAGCACAGGCCGTACCCGGGCCGCTCTTCACGCTCGTCGCGTACCTCGGCGCGATCGATAGCTCGCCGCTCGCTGGGCCGCTCGGCGCGGCCGCCGCGATCGCGCTGATCTTTCTGCCGTCGTTCGCACTCGTTTTCGCGGTGCTGCCGCTCTGGAGCCGCATCCGCGCGATCCCCCGGGCCGCGGGGGCGCTACGCGGAGCGAACGCCGCGGTCGTCGGGCTGCTCGGCTCCGTGCTCTACGCGCCGCTCTTCACGATCGTGATCTTCGCTCCGGAACGGTTCTTGTTCGCGCTCGCCGCGTTCGGGCTGCTCGTGCCCGGCAAGGTTGCGCCGTGGTTGGTGATCCTCGTCGCATCGCTCGCGGGCGCGTTGCTCTTACGCTAGAGCGATGCAGCTCGATGCGCTCCTCGAAGGCTCGCGGCAGTACGAGATCGTTTTCGGCATCGTCACCGGAACGATGTGTTTTCTGCTGGGCTTGCCGCTCGTGATCTGGTGGGTACCGCGCTATCGGCGCTCGTTTTTCGGAACGCGCATCGATCCCAAATGCACGTTACAGCTCGTCTACGGCGCGTTCTGCTTCGCGATGTTCGGCACCGACGTGATCTGCCGCGCCGTGCCGCACGACGATCTCGCCTTCGTGCACCCAACTTATTTTTTCTTAACCCTCGCCCTGATCGTGGGCCTCGCGCCAAGGATCGTCTATCTGTTGGTGAAACGCCCTCGCGTCGCGCTGGTGCCCCACCGGGCGACGTAAGAGACGGGCCACCCGCCCGAATCCGCCCGCGAAGGAGTTCCCTGGTGAATCGCCGCTCGACGATCGCTGCCACCCTTGCCCTCGTCGTCACCCTTCCGGCAGCAGCCGTGCTCGCACAGTCCGCCGGCATGGTGCGCCTCCCAACGGGATGGCTCATCGCGCCGCCGACCGGCCCGCTCGCGATAACCGGAACGCTTCCGCAGGGCATTACGCTCTCGCGCGACGGCAAGCATGCGTTCATCGTCGAAGGCGGCTGGCAGCCCCCGGCGCTCCGCATCGTCGATGCGGTCACCCTTAAAGACGAGAAGACGGTCGCGCTCAAAGGCGCTTTCGGCCGCGCGCTGCTCGATGCAACGGGCGACGGCGTTTGGGTCGCCGGTGCGGGCGACAATACGATCGTGCACGTCGACACGGCGAAGGCCGCGATCGACCGCACCGTCGACATCGGCGCCGATACGTACCCGACCGCGATCGCGCGGAGCAAGGACGGCGCGACGCTCGCCGTAACCGCCGAATCGGCGAACGAAGTCGTGCTCGTCGACGAAGCGGCCGGAACGATTTCCGGCAAGGTTACCGTCGGCCATCATCCCTCCGACGTGGTTGCGATCGGCCCCGCAACGATGCTCGTCGCGGCATGGGGCGAGCGCACGATCGACGTCATCGATACGACGGCGAAAGAGCGTGTCGCGCGCATCCCCGTCGGCATGCACCCCGAATCGATCGCATTCGATGAGGCCGCGAACCGTGCGTACGTTGCGGTTACGGACGACGACGCGGTCGCGGCGATCGATACGGTTACGCGCAAGCTGCTCGCGACCGTGCCGCTCGGGATCACGGCGCAGATCGGCGCTTCGCCGAATCACATCCGCCTCTCGCCCGACCGCACGCGGCTCTACGTTTCGTGTGGCGCGGCGAACGCCGTCGTCGCGCTGACCGCAGGCGACGTGCCGAAGGTCATCGGCGCGATCCCGACCGGCTGGTACCCGACCGATGCGATCGTCGCCGGCACGCAGCTGCTCGTTGCGAACGGCAAAGGCGAGAGCGGCCACGCGAACGCAGGCTACGATGCATTCAAGCGCGTGCGCGGCCCGCAGATCGGCTACGTCGCCTCGCAGCTCATCGGCTCGGTGCGCGCGAACCCCGTGCCGACCGACGCACAGTTGCAGGCGGGCCTCGCCGACGTGCGGCGCTACGAATCCATCGCTCGTGCGAATCCCGCCGACTCGATCGTGCGCGCGAACGGCCCGATCAAACACGTCATCTACATCATCAAAGAGAACCGCACGTACGATCAGATCCTCGGCGACGTCCCGGGCGCCGACGGCGATGCGAAACTCGCGGTCATGGGCGGATCGGTCACACCGAACGCGCACGCGATCGTGCAGCGATTCGGCGTGTTCGATCGCTTCTTCGAAAATTCACACGTGAGCGCGGACGGCCATAACTGGGCGACCGCCGCGATCGCAAACGACTACCTCGAAAAGATGTGGCCTGCGAACTACAGCGGGAAGCGTAAGGCGTACGATTTCGAAGACGGCGCCGAGGGCTCGGTCCCGCACGCGGGATATCTCTGGGACGATGCGCGCAAAGCGAACGTGACGTATCGCGACTACGGCGAATACGTCACCGAACCGAAAACCAAAGACGGCGACGTAACAACGCAAGAAGACGCGCTCAAAGGCCATATCGATCCGAAGTTTCCGACTTTCGATATGAGCATCACCGATACGAGCCGCATCGTCGAATGGAAAAAAGAATTCGATGCTTTCGTAAGTACGAAATCACTGCCGCAACTCGAAATCGTGCGCTTGCCGCGCGATCACACCTCGGGGACGCGCATCGGGGCGATCACGCCGCAGGGCATGATCGCGGATAACGATTTCGCGATGGGGCAACTCGTCGACATCGTCTCGCACTCGCCGTATTGGAAAGACACCTTGATCGTCTCGGTCGAGGACGACGCGCAAAACGGGCCCGATCACGTGGACGAACAGCGCTCGGTCTTCTATCTCGCAAGCGCGTACGCGAAACCGGGTATACACCACGAGATGTATACGCAAGCGGGCGTGCTTCGCACGATCGAAATCATCCTCGGCATGCCGCCGATGACGCCGTATGATGCGACCGCCCTCCCGCTCGATGCCGCATTCCGCCCTACGCCGGATCTCACGCCGTATACGGCGATCGCACCGAAGATCGATCTCAACGAGAAAAACACGATCACGGCGTATCGCGCGAAGGATAGCGCGCGTCTCGACTTCGCGCACGCCGACGCCATCGATCCCGCGACCGCGCAAGACATCGTCCAACACTCTGGCTCGCGCCGTTGACGGGTGCGGCATGGGTCGCGGCGTCGACGGCCTTCATCGCATCCGCCGTCGAGATGGTGGAAGCGCTGACGATCGTCCTCGCCGTGGGCTATGCGCACTCGTGGCGCGCGGCACTGGGCGGCGCGGCAGCGGCGGCAGCATTGCTCGCCGTGGCGGTCGTCGCGTTCGGCCCGGTGTTCGCCTCGATCCCGATAAACGCGGTGCGCTTCGTGGTCGGTGCGGCGGCGCTTTACTACGGCTACAAGTGGCTTCGTAAGGCCGTCGAGCGCTTCGCGGGCGTCCGCGCGATGCGCGACGAGGCGGCGAACTTCGTGCGCGATAAAGCCGCCTTCGCGCGACAGAACGACCGCGAGGCGACGCTCACCGCGTTCAACGGCGTGCTGATCGAAGGCGTCGAGGTCGTCGTGATCGTGCTCTCGCTCGGCGCGGCGAAGCCCGATGCGCTTCTTCCGGCAGCGGGCGGGGCGCTCGTAGCGCTCGTACTCACGGCGATCCTCGGTGTCGCGCTTCGCGCACCTCTCGCCAAAGTACCCGAAAACCTGATGAAAACGATCGTCGGCGTTATGCTCGTTTCGCTCGGCACGTTCTGGATCGGCGAGGGCGCGGGGCTCGCCTGGTGGCACGAGGATCTCTCGCTCGTGCCGATCGTCGCGGCCTATGCGGCGCTCGTGTTCGCCGCCGTGCAGCTGACGAAACGCGGGAGCTTTACCCGCCCTTAATCATCGACTGCTAACGTCGGCTCCATGAAATTCCGCGCCGTTGTGCTCGCATGCGCTTCCGCCGTCGCCTTGCCCACGCTCGCACACGCGCAAAGCGCGGCACATAACGTGATCATCTTCGTGCCCGATGGCTTGCGGTCGGCCGTGGTCGACGCGCAGAGCGCTCCCACGATGCATGCATTACGCACCAAAGGCGTGATGTTCGCGAATAGCCACTCGATCTTCCCGACCTTTACGACGGCGAACGCGGCGGCGATCGCAACCGGGCATTATCCGGGCGACACCGGCGACTTTTCGAACGCGATCTACGCGGGCTTCCCGGTTCTCGATGGGCGGCGTACCTCGCTCCCGGTCGGCGGGATCGACGAGTCGACGGTCACGCCGTTTCTCGAGAACGACGTGATCCTCGGCAACATGAACGCGAAGTACAAGGGCAACTATCTCAACGAGGAGTCGATCCTCTCGGCCGCATCGCGCGCCGGCTTCAGCACGGCGGCCGTCGGGAAGATCGGCCCGGCCGCGATTCAAGACGTTACGGCGCGAACGGGCGAGAGCACGATCGTAATCGACGACGCAACCGGAACCGAACTCGGGCTTCCCTTGAACGCGGCGATCGCCAAGCGACTCGGGCGCATGGGCGCGGATCTCGAAGCGCCGGGCCGTGGCGCGAACGGAAGTTCGGGTGCGTACAACGCACCGGGTACGCTCTCGGCGAACATCGGCCAACAACAGTATTTCGTCGATACGGTAACCAAAGCCGTGCTCCCGGAATTCAAGGCGCGCAACAAGCCGTTCGTCATGGTGTTCTGGTCGCGCGATCCCGATGGCACGCAACACAACCAGGGCGATAGCCTCGGCTCGCTCGTTCCCGGTATCAACGGTCCGACGTCCGCCGCGGCGATCCGCAATGCCGACGACGATCTCGCACAGCTCCAAGCCGCGCTCGCGCGCCTGGGCCTCGCCGACACGACGGATATCATCGTCACCGCCGATCACGGTTTTTCCACGATCGCGAAAACATCGATGACGAGCGTGTCGACGAGCCTCGGCTATCGCGGCGTACGCGCGGGCGAGTTGCCGTCGGGGTTTCTCGCGATCGACATCGCAAAGACGCTCGGCTTCCCGCTCCTCGATCCGGATCGTGAAGGCGGCGCGCTGGTCGTCGAATACGACAACGGCCAGTCGCCATCGCGTGGCAATGCAACGATCGGGCCGACCGCATCGGACCCGCGCGCGGTCGTCGCCGCAAACGGCGGCTCCGATCTCGTGTATTTCCCCGGCCCCGATGCCAAAGCCGTCGCCGCGAAAACGATCGCGATGCTCCTGACGCAAGATTACGTCAGCGGCCTCTTCGTCGATCCGAAGCTCGGCACGTTCCCGGGAACGCTTCCCTTGAGCGCGATCAACCTCGACGGCGCGGCGCTCACGCCCGTGCCGGGAATCGTCGTAAACTTCCGCTCGTTTGCCACGGGCTGCGCGGAACCGCTCCGTTGCGCGGCGGAAATCGCCGATTCGGGCTTGCAGACGGGGCAAGGGATGCACGGTACCTTCAGCCGCTCGGATACGTTTAATTTTCAGGCCGCGATCGGCCCCGATTTCAAAGCGGGCTACGTCGATCTCGTACCGACGAGCAACGCCGATATCGCGATGACGGTCGCGAACATCCTCGGCCTCAAGATCGCGCCGAAGGGTTCGCTCATGGGACGCGTGATGACGGAAGCGCAGCCGAACGGCGCGGTGCCTGCATTCAAGCCCGGAACCGTCGATTCACCCGCCGGACCGAATGCGCTCGTAACCACGGTGAAGTTCCAGGATGTCGGAACGACGCGCTACTTCGATGCCGCAGGCTTCGCCGGCCGTACCGTCGGCCTATAGCACCGCCATCGGCGGCAAGCCCCAGGCTCGCTTTCCAGGCACTCCCGACAGCACGCACACATTCGTCACCGTGGCCCAAATAATGTCTGTTTCGCACAGATCTCGGGCACTGTGGTGAGCGATGAGCTTTTCGATCCGGTTGCGGTGCCTCCCACAAACCCGATCATCGCCGGGCGTACTCGGACCGCATACGCAGTCGGGTTTTACGCTTATCGAGCTGGCGATCGCGCTCGGCATCATTGCGCTCATTCTTGCGAGCACGGCGTGGTTTATCGGGTTCGTCACGAGCGCCGTTACGATGATCGCGCGGACGGAACTCGCGACGACGTCGCTAGAGGCGCTCGAAACGCAGTGGGAGCGCGAGTCCGTCTCCGCGACCGCAATCTACGTCCCCGATCGCGATCCGACCGACGCCTCCGACAATGCCGACGGGCATGTAATGGAATTCATGCAGCGCGATGCCGCACGTGACGATCACTTCATCACGTGGCGCTTCGACAAAGCCGCAGAGACGATGCAGCGTTACGCGCGCGATGCGTGGGATGCAGAGCCGGTAGCGACCGGAAAACCGCAAATCATGCGGTACTTCAACGTGACGCTGCAGCACGCGCACGAGATGCGTCGGCCGTGGCTCATCAAAGCGCTCGTCGATA
>JBBISR010000019.1:0-62001 GCA_037441145.1 Armatimonadota bacterium | reverse complement strand
CTTTAACGCGACACTCGAATGCGAGCTGCTCGTGAAGCACCGCTTTCGCACCCAACGCGAGGCCGAAGCCGCCGTCTTCGATTTTATCGAGGCGTGGTACAATCCGCATCGCCGCCACTCCGCGCTTGATTATCTCTCGCCGATCAATTACGAACGACGAGCGCTATAGGCGGCTTGAAATTCAAACAAACAACCGTCCACGAAACCGGGTCAACTTCACTCATCAATCGAAACTGCGGGGATGCCTCTCACCTTAAATTTACTGCAGCTTTACATCAGTGATCCGCATCACGATCGATAACAGAGTATTTTCCGTGCAACTCGTGCTCAGCAAAAGCCGGGCTTTGCACGAATCAGACGCGTGGGACCGTCGCGCCGGTACGCGCCAGCAAGCGTTTCGCACTCGTCGGCACGCCGTCCAGAATACCGTAGAGCGAGACCGCGAACGCGAGGCCGTGGCCGAGTACGAGCCACCACAAGACCTGATCGAGCGTAGAGTGGAACAGGACGATCGCTGCAATTTCGAGCGCACCGACCACGGCGATCGGGATCACGAAATCGAATCGATGTAACCCGGATTTGTAGGCCGTGACCGTCATCAGCGCGCCGAGAAGCGCCATCGCGAGAGCGTACTTGAAGACATAGGGTACGGCGGCAAGATACTTATCGCCGTTCAAAATTAAGATGAAATACTTCGCACCGAGCCCGACGACGAAAAGCCCGCCGATCGCGACGACGATTGTGAGTAGCGCGGCTTCGCGCAACGCGGGCAACGGCGATTCTCCACGTTTTGCAAGCGCTGTCGCACGCGGTAACACGATCGTCGGAATGAACGCGACCGCAAAGAACAGGATCTTTCCGACGAGAGAACCCGCCGTAAACAATCCCGCTTCATACGTCGTGAAGTAGTGTTCGACGAACAGGATATCCATCGTCGAGAGCACGATCGTCACGATCGTCGCGCCTCCCACGCCAAGCGTCGTCTGCACCAACCGGCGCAGGTCGAGATGCAATCGCTGCGGTGCAACGCCGCCCGAACGTGCGAGCAACACCAGGCCAAGAAGATCGGAAAGCCATAAGCCGAGCGCGAACCCCGCCATCACGCCGACGACGCCGTACCCCATATCTACGAATACGATGCCGCTGCAGAATTTAATCGCCGTTTCGACGAGCACCAACAGGCCGTATTCACGGAATTTCTGCATCCCCTGAAACGTGCCGCGAATACCCGGTGCGCTGAGATTTGCAAACAGCAAAAGCCCGGTCATCACGACCGCAAGCGAGCGGCTCGGCGGTATTTGAAAATACGCCCCGATGCGTTCGCGAAAGAGCGCCATGACGAGGAAGACGATCGCCCCGATCGCGAGCGCACCGATCACGTTCGTGATCCAGAGGCGGCGCAGCTTCGCCGCATCGCCCGTGGCCGTGAACTCTGCGGCGAAGCGCGCGACGATCGTCGTCGCGATCGCCGCCGGAATCGCAAGCAACGTCGCGAGATTGAGTAGCGCCCCGATCGCGCCGTAATCGCGAACGCCAAGCCGGTGACTGACGACGGCGTAAAACGCGAAATTGATCGCGTTTGCCGACATCGAGGCGCCGAAGACGAGCAAGCTCTGCCGCACGACCGTGCTTGCGAGCAAACGCGACACTGCGGGTGAGGCCATCGCGAACTTACGCAATCGGCGCTCCGCGATCTTCCGGAGCGCTCGGCGTGTTCGACGCGAACTTCTGGACGACGAGCCCGATCACCAGATGCAGTTCTTCGACGCGAATCGCGAGTGCGACGGCGAGAAAGGCGAACGCGCCGATGACGAGCTCGCCGAGCAAGTACCACGATCGTTCCAGGAGCGTCGTCGCGTGCACGGGCCCAAGCGTTTGCAAGAAGTGCAGCGCGAAAACCATACCGAGTGAGGCGAGCACGATCTTGAAAAACGAGCGCGCGAGCGGGCCGACATCGAATCCGCGAACGAGTCGCCATACGAGCGCCGCGAGTGCCAACGTCTGCAGCCCCTGGCTCGAAGCATTCGCAAGCAACAGCCCCTTCGCGCCGAATTTCGGGAGCCATAGCAACGAGAGCACGATGTTGAAGATCACCGAGACGATCGAGATCGCAACGGGCCAGCGTGTTTCACGACAAGCGAAACAGCAGCGCGAAAGGATGATGTTTGCAGCGATGCACACGAGGCCGATGGCGGCAAACGGTAGCAGCTCCGCGCAGATGTTCGTTGCGCGCGCATCGAACGAGCCGCGCTCGAAGAGCGTCTCGACGATCGGATGCGCGAGCATCACGAGGCCGCAAACCGCAGGTACGGTGATGAAGAGTACAAGGCGCAAGCCGAGCGACATCGTGCGACGGATTCCCGAGCGATTGGCCTCCGCGAACTGCGTGGCGAGTAGGGGGAAGATTACCGTGGCGATCGCCGTTGCGAAAATCTGTTGGGGGAAATTGACCAGCTTCGTCGCGTAATTCATGCTCGAGATGAAGCCCGGTTGCAACGACGACGCAAAAAATCGATCGAAAAAGAGCGCGACCTGGCCCGCTGCGGAGCCGACAATGATCGGGCCGAGCATCGCATAGACGCGCTGTAATCCCGGATGCTTGAGATCGATTTCGAAACGGTAACGGCGCATCGCCAAAAACGGCGGGAGCTGCACGAGTAGCTGGGAGATCAATCCCGCCGCCGTTCCATACACGAGTGCATAGATCTCGTTATTCGGTTGTCGGGGAAACAAGAAAACGACGGTGCCGATCGTAACGACGTTGAGCGCGATTCCTTGCATCGCCGAAAACACGAACTTTCGCTGCGCGTTCAGCAGCGCGGCGAGAACCCCCGCGAGGCTCGTCCCGATGATCGAAACCATGAGCCACTGCGTCATGCGGATCGCCTGACCCATCTGCGGTCCGTTGAACCCGTGCGCGACGAACGGCACGTAGAGCGGCGCGCCGAACCATCCGATGAGCGTCGCCACCACGAGCACCATCGCGAGCACGTTGATGATCGTATTCGCGAGCCGCCAGGCGTCGTCGTCGCGGCCGTGCGTAAAATACTCGGAGAATGCCGGCACGAGCGCGCTCACGAGCGCGCCGTTGAAAATCCCAAAGATGATCGTCGGAATCGTAGCGGCGGCGAGGAACGTGTCCATCTGCCATTCCGTGCCGTAATACCGAGCGTTCATGACTTCGCGACCGAAGCCGAGGAAGGTCGAAAACAGCGTCAACGACATCACGACGAGCGTCGACATGGCAAGGGAGCGGGGCGCCGCCGCAGGCTCGACCGCGCGCAGGCGCGGGGCAGGGGCGCTCATTTAATGCGCGCCGATACCGCGCAAAACCGCAGGGATCGTTCGTGCGATGATCACCAGATCGCCGAGCGGAGTCCACGTGTCGATGTACCGGTTATCGAGTTCCATCCACTCATCGAACGTAAGATTCGAGCGCCCGGAGATTTGCCATAGGCAGGTGATACCCGGTTTTACCGTCAGCCGTCGCATGGCGAAGGCGTCGTAATGCTCGACCTCGCTTGGCAGGGGCGGTCGCGGGCCGACGATCGAGATATCGCCGATCAATACGTTCACGAAATTCGGCAGTTCGTCGAGCGACGTACGACGCAAGAACGGCCCCAGTGCGTGCAGACGAGGATCGCACTTCATCTTGAACACGGGCCCATCGACTTCGTTTAAGTGCGCCATCTCGGCGTGCCGTAAGTGCGCGCCTGCGAACATCGTGCGCAGCTTGTAGATGCGGAAACGTCGACCGTTCCGGCCGACGCGCTCTTGCGCGAAAATCGGATTCCCGGGCGAAACGATACTGATGAGGAGCAGTGCCAGAAGGATCACGGGCGCGGTAATCACGAGCGCGACGAACGCGAATACGATGTCGAAGGCACGCTTCGCGATCGTCCAGATAACCGGCACCGGACGATACTTCGTCTTCGGAAGCAGATGCGCGGGATTGAACCGCCGCTGCGTGACGTTCATCCGCGCGCCCCGGCAAGCGCGCGTTCGATCCGCGCCCCGACGAAATCGAGGCCATGGATCGTGCCGAGATCGCCACCCTCGCCGCCGTATTCGAGGAACGGAACGTACTCGCGCGTGTGATCCGTGCCGGAAGAGGTCGGATCGCAACCGTGATCGGCGGTAACGAAAAAGCGATCCGTCGGCCGTAAACGTTCGAGCAGCTCGGGAAGCCGCACGTCGAGCTCTTCGAGCGCGCTTGCGTATCCACGAGGATTTCTGCGATGCCCGAATTTCGAGTCGAAGTCGTTTAGGTTCACGAAGATAAATCCGTCCTCGATGCGATCGAGCCGTTCGAGGGTCTGCGCGATTGCTTCGGCGTTGTCGGCCACTCGGGTCGAGGTAGTAACGCCGTGCCCGCAATAAATGTCGCAGATTTTCCCGATAGCGTGCACTTCCACGCCGCGCGATGCGAGGCGATCGAGCAGCATGGGCGGTGGCTCGAGCGCGTAATCGCGGCGATCGGCCGTCCGCGCATACGCGCCAGCAACGCCCGCGAACGGCCGGGCGATGACGCGATTGACCGCGTGCGGCGGCACGAGCATGGTGCGAGCGCGCTCGCACCAATCGTAGAGCACGGGGAGCGGGACCGTATCGATATGCGCAGCCACTTGGAATACGGAATCTGCCGATGTGTACAGAATCGGCCTGCCGGTCCGCTGGTGTTCTTCGCCTAATTCAGCGATGATCTCCGTCCCGGACGCCGCAACGTTGCCGAGCGGCGCGATCCCGCAGATTGCCGTGAATCCCTCGATCAGCTCGGTTGGAAACCCGTCGGGATAGGTCGGAAACGGCACCTCGGTGATGATTCCCGTCATCTCCCAATGCCCGGTGATCGTATCTTTCCCGTTCGACCGCTCGGCGAGGCGGGCGATCGCCGCCGTCGGGTTGTTTTCCGGCGCGACGCCGCGGATCGCCGTTAGATTGCCGATTCCCAGGCGCCCGAGATGCGGCAATGCGATGCCCCCGACCGCCGCGGCCACATTTCCGAGTGTGTTGGCACCAGCCGCATCGCCGAAGCTCCCGGCATCGGGGAGCGCGCCTATACCGCCGGAGTCTATAACAAACGCGACTACACGGGACATTTGAAAACCGCGTTCGGGCCGTCCTGGAGCGACGCCTTCCCTCACGGAATCTCTAACCAATCCCGTAACAATTGGAAGAAGAACGGCGTCGCCGGAGCGAAAAGCCGCCAGTTGTGTCGATTCGAACGCCCCGTCCGCGCCTTTCTCTCACGCAGCGCCGCATGCGCACCGCCCTCATGCTCGCGCTGCTCGCCATTGCCGCGCTGTTCGCGGGCCCCGCGCCCGCGAACGCAAGGGCCGGGATCGAGCTCAGCGCGGATGCGGTGCGATTTTACGCCAACAAGTACATCGTGACGGGCGATGGCCATGTGACGATCACGATGCCGAACGGCACGAAGGTATCGGGCGAGGCCTTTACGATGGACCTCCGCCTGAATCGGTTCGTCCTCGCGGGCGACGTAACGATCGACGCCGGCGACACGCATCTCCACGGGGCCGGATTCTCGGACTTCATCGATTTCAAGCGCCAGTATTTCTTACCGGTCGGCGCGGAACCCGATCGCTGGACCTTCCTCGATGACGATTATACGAAGCCCGCGATCGGGCGACAGATGCCGGGCGACGCATTCGAACTCGCCGATCCCGGAAACGAGAGCCCGTACAATCGCACGCACTATGCGACGATCTATCCGAAGACCGGCGTTTCGTTCGGATCGGGTTCGGCCCAGGTGCTGCTTCCGGTTCCGCTACCGCTGCCGGTGCCCGCGTATTACGTCAATTTTTCCGCGAACCCGAACTTCGCGCAGAACGGCTTCGCGGGCGCGGATTACGACGTCGGCGTTCCATTCGCGGGCAACCAGCATGCGATCTCTGGGATCCACTTCCGGCACGACCCCATCAATAACTACTACTTTTCGTTCGACCAACACTTCGTCTCCGGACACGACTGGCTCGTCGCGTCGGTGAACCCTTTGACGAAGTCGCAGAAGCAATACAATCTCATCGGGGTCAAGCAATTTTCGCCGAACGTCCAAGTCCGCGCATTCGGGCAATTCAGCACCTTCGAGCCGAGCTTCCTCGGCACGTCGAAGAGCGCGGCGACCTATGCCAACCTGCAAGTCACGGCCGCGTTCCCGCACTCGTACGTGCTCCTCAACGCCGATCAATTCAACACGTCGCTCATCACGCAGGTATACGAGCCGTACAATTACCACCCGGCCGACTTTTCGGTATCGTGGACCGGAACGGATAAGAAGCTCGGGGGCCCGCGCTCGCTCCTACGCTACCTGACCTACGGCACGCGCGTCGCGTACGGCGAAAACTACAATGGCTACACGATCAGTACGTTTGCCGGCACGCCGTATAAGGCGGTTTACGATACGACGTATGCCTTTCACGTCTATCTGAGCTCGCCGCTTCGGGTCGTCAAAGGGCAGCCGTTCTTCTTCAACGCCGCATTCGATAAATCGCGCGATTACTATTCGCTTCCGCACCACCTCGACCGCACCGATACGTCGTTCTCGCTCTCGTATACGCCGCTCGGCCTGCGCGACAAACTCAATCTCTCGTTGCAATACGCGGTCGCGAACACCGGCGACTACTACGGTAAGCTGCAAAGCACGTACCTCGCTCCCGCGTCGCTGTTGCTCACGTATACGCCCGAAGAGCTAGCCGCGCTCAATGCTGCCGGATATCAGGGTTTTGCAACGAGCCGCGTATTGTTCGGCCAAGCGGTGTATACGGCAAGCGCCCAAACCACGTTCATCGGTACGTTCTATCGCCACCACGACTCGCCGGTTCCAGTCGGCGGCATTTTTGGGTACCCGACCTACACGGCGATCGCCGGGGTGCGCTCGCGCATCTTCCCGAACATCGTGCTCGACGTACGTCGCGCGTACTTTTTCAACTTCAGCAACCAGTATCGCTGGTCGCCGCAATTCCAGATCACGGTGTCGAACTAATGCGCCTCCGACCGATCCATTTCGCGCTCGCGCTCACCGCGGGGGCGGCGATGCTTCCCACGATGTTGCCGGCTTCCCCGCCGCCGCCGCAGCCGTTGCAAGCCACCGTTACCGCACCGCCCTCGGGTGCCGCAACGGCGTTTCCGGAGGGCACCGTGGTCAGTTACACGGGCAGGCTCCTCGATCTCCAACAGGGCTTCGTCTTCTTCTCGTCCGGTGATGGCTTCAAGCTCGGACCGAACGCGCGTATCGTGGACGCGGCAACGGGCAATGCGACGACGCTCAAACCCGGGCCCCGCGTGTTCGCGCGCGCGACCTTCGACAAAGCTTCGAAAACGATCGTGTTACTCGGCCTTTCGCAGCGCCCGCTCACCGGCGGGATCGCGCTCGAGGAAGTCAAGCAATACGCGCAAGTGCTCTCGCCCGTGCAACCGAATCCCGACCTCGCGCCGAAACCGGGCACGATTCCGGGCCGGCAGGGCACGGGCCGACAGATTCCCGTGACGATCACGATTCAGGTCCCACCGACGACGCCCCTCGGAGCGGACATCTATCTCTCGACCGATGTCTCGAGCTACAACCCGCGGGCGATCCGCGCCGAGCGGATCGACGTCAACCATTTCCGCTTGCGCACGACGTTTGCCGTCGGCACCGTCATCAATTACAAGATCACGCGTGGCGATTGGAATACGGCCGAGCGCGGCCCGACGAATCTCGAAACCGATCCCCACGTGCTCGATCTGCGCACGCAGAGCGACGTCGTGAACAACGACATCACGATCGAGCACTGGGCCGACGACGCGTACGGAAGCGGCAATGCTCCCGGGCCGCAGGGTATCCCAACCCCATACAACCCGGGCGCCCTGCCCTTTCCTGTCAACGGTGGACCGAGCCGCACACCACCGCCTGGCACGCCGCGTAAGCCGTAGTGCGCCGCCTGGCGCTCGTTCTCGCATATTTTGCGGTTTGCGGCGCCGTGGCGGACGCCGCGCAATCGATCGCCGTGAACGCGCACGATGTCGCCTTCTTCGCCGATCGCTTCGCGCTGACGGCGCATGGAAACGTACGCGCGCGCATGGACGACGGGAGCACCATCTTCGCCGATGATCTCTACGCCGAACTTCGCAACGATCGCTATGTTTTTGCGGGCCACGTCCGCGTCGTGCGCGGCCCCGCCGAGCAGACGGCGCTCGCGCTCGATCTCGACCTCAAGAACCACACCGTCGCGCGGCTGGACGACCTCGGCCGCGCAGAGCCCGCTCGCCTGCCGAGCGGTGCTTTTGATATTCCGTATTTAGCGAAATATCGTGCCTACATGCTGGGCTCGCACGCGGATATCGTGCGCCGCGCGAGCGTCCGTTTTACGCCCGCGCGTTTCCCGACGGGAGCCGGGATCACGGCACCGTCGCCGAGCTATTTGTACACGTTCGTCGCGAACCCGAATTTCGCGGTCAACGTCCTCGGTGGATCGACGTTCGATCAGCCGTACGGCCTCGTTTCCACGGAAAACGACCTACTCGCAGGACACCTTCTCGTCCAGAATCGCACCCTCGCGCTCGGCCTACAAAACACGCTCGTCGACGGCGACCGTGGGTACGTTGCCGCCGCGCTAAGCCCACTCCTCGGACCGAACCGCCTGCTCAACGTCACCGCGTATCGACGCCTCTTCGGAACGACAACGCAGACGATCGGCATCGCGCGCGGCAACGGGTTCACGACCGCAAGCTATCAGCTCTCCTCGGGGTTACGCGCGGGGATCGCGACGCTCTCGGGCTCGCTCTTCAACGGGAGCGACTCGGCGACGCTCGGGTTCACGACCTACGACATCGTGCTTCCGCTCGGCGTGCGCGCGCGCCCGCGCGCCGATATCGGCTTCGACAAAACACCCGGAAGCCTGATCGCGACGACCGCCGATACCACGAATTATCCGCTGCTCTTCCGTCATAGCGCGGGGCTCAATCTCGGTTCGCCCCTGCTCCGTCTGCCGTCGCGCGCATCGCTCGGCGTGACGGTCGACGCATCGCGACGATGGTATGCGTATCCGCATCAACTCGATACCGTCAACGCATCGGCGACCCTCGGCAAGCGGATATCGCCGAGCGTCAACGTCATCGCGCGAACGAATTTCACGTTCGTTACCGACCGTTACGGGAACGCGCAACGACGGTTCTATCCCGTGCCCCTGACGCCGACGCTTACGCCCGACGGGATCCCATACGTGGGCTACGCGGCGTTTACGGGAGCGAGCTCGGGCCGCGGATACGGACTCGATCTCAACGTCGTTCCGAACGCGGCGACCGCGAGCATCAAGGCGACCTACGATCACGCCGTCGACTTCCCGCAATTCGCGGGCTACGGCCGCCCACGGGATGCGATCTCGGTTGTCGCCGATCTGCGTCCGGCGAGCGGCTTCGGCGTCCGCGTCGGGCGTGGCTATCTCTTCCACTGGGGCGGTCAGAACCTGACGCAACAGTGGATCTTCCAGATCACGCAATGAACCGCGCGATCGGTGCGTTGCTCGCCGCGACGTTGATGCTTGGTGCAGAACCCATACCCGTGACCTACCGCGCGGATTTTCTCGCGCTCGCCCCGACGACGCTCGCGCTGCGCGGCGGCACCACCCTTCGCGTCGCATCGGCGTGCGCGTGCGCGCACGATTTACGCCCGGGCGAAAACGCGCTCTTTTCGCTCGACGAGAACGACGCCGTCGTTACCTTGCGACGCTTCGTTCCCGCGACGGACGGAAGCGCCCGCGCACTCGGCGACCTTCCCGCGGCAGCCGCGATTACCGTCGCGCGTGCGGCGAACGCCGACACGCGCCTCGTGAAGGTGACGATCACGGTCGAAGTTCCGAGCCAGACGCCGCAAACGGATGACGTGTACTTGAGCACCGATCGTTCGAGTTACACGCCGAACGAACGGCGCATGACGCGCATCGACGAGCGCCGCTGGACGATTGCGATCGAAGGTGCAGCCGGAACTACGACCCATTACCAATACACGCGGGGCACGTTCGGCACGCTCGAACGCGATCGGGCGAACACCGTGCGTCCCGCGCGCACGATCGTCTTCGGGACGACGCCCGCGGCGATGCGCGAAACGGTCGAGCGCTGGGCGGACATCCTCTAGCGAAGCGTGACCGCAGTTGCAGCCGTTGCCGTCGCTCCACCCGCCGCCGTTGCGACGATACCGATCGCATACGTGCGCTTGAAGAAGAACGGGACGTTCGGCGGGATACCGTACGAGATGATGAAGCGCCCCGGTGCCGCGCGCAAGAGCGCCATCGTAACGCCGCTCGACGACGCGACGACCGAAGTGACGCTCGGGTCCGTGAGGACGATGCCGGTTATGCTACCGGGCGATCCGACGACGCTCGACGAGAGCGAGACGCTGTGGATCAACGACGTAACCGTGCGCGCGGGCGCCGCGGTTCCCGGCGGAGCCACGGCGACGACGGCGGGCGACGCACGGACGACGGCAACCGGTGACTGCGTCGCGGGAGCAGCATCGTTCGGACGCGCTTTTGCGGCGACGGGCGTGCGGGTCGCCACCGGGCGAACGATCGCGGAGCGGCTCGGTTCGGGTGCCGCGGACCGTTCCGGTGCGCGGCCCATGCAGGCGCCGAGCGCGAGCAGTAACCCAACCGTAACCGTCGCGCGCAGGGTGCCTCGCGCGACCACGCCAAATGCCGAGCGGTGCTGATTCAATCGGGGATTCCTTCGTTGGCGGAGATCGAACGGTGGTAAACCTCGATCGCCACGAAGATTCGGCACGCCCGACGCTCTCCATCGTCGTGCCCCTCTTTAACGAAGAAGGCAACGTCGACGAGCTGCTGCGCCGCATCCTCGCGATCGCGGACACGCTTCCCAACGTAGAATCGTTCGAGATCGTCTGTGTCAACGACGGTAGCCGGGATGCGACGTTGCAAAAATTGCGCGCGCTCGCCCGGCATATCCCCGAGCTCGTCATCGTCAACCTTTCCCGTAATTTCGGCCACCAACTCGCGGCGACGGCCGGGCTCGACACCGCTCGCGGCGAGGCCGTCGTGCTGATGGACGGCGATTTGCAAGACCCGCCGGAATTGATCGTGCGGTTCATGGAGAAGTGGCGCGAGGGCTACGACGTCGTGTATGCGACGCGGCGCAGCCGGAAGGGCGAGAGCGCGTTCAAGCTCTTCACCGCGGGTGCGTTCTATCGCGTCGTGCGCAATCTGACGAACGTCGCGATCCCGGTCGACACGGGCGATTTCCGCTTGATGAGCCGCCGCGTGATCGACGCGCTGCATAGCGTCCGCGAGCGCCACCGCTTCATCCGCGGCCTCGTGAGTTGGGTCGGCTACAACCAAATCGGCGTTGCCTATGACCGCGACGAACGCCACGCAGGCGTCACGAAGTACCCATTTTCGAAGATGTTGCGCTTCGCGATCGACGGCATTACCTCGTTTAGCGAAGTACCGCTCCGTTTCGCATCCTATTTCGGATTCATCGTTTCGATCTTCGCATTTCTTTACGCGGCGGTCGTCCTCGCGCTCAAGATCCTGCACTTCAATTCGCCCGGATACACCTCGACGATCGTCGCCGTACTCTTCCTCGGCGGCGTCCAGTTAGTCGGGATCGGCATCCTCGGCGAGTACGTCGGGCGTATCTACGATGAGATCAAAGGGCGCCCGCTCTACCTCATCGCCGATGTCGATCGATCGCCTGAGGCGACATCGCGTACGAGAACCGTGCGTTTCGGGGGCTCGCTTCCGATCGCGAACGCGGAAGGCACCGGGCCCGGCTCCACGCTGCCGTAAACGGTCGCGAGCGCATCGCCCGCGCGGATCGGATCGCCGACGCGGACATGCAGGCGAATACCCGCGGTCGGGCCCGCCGCGTCGATAAGATCGTGCGCGTATTCGCCGAGCACGATCGGCGCGATCCCCGTGACGAAGCCGTCTGCCTCGGCTCGGAGCGTGACGCAGCGATCCGGCTCGCGAAGGCCCTCGAGCGCGGCACGCGTGCCGCCTTGGGCTTCGACGAGCGCGACGAACCGTTCGTAGGCACGGCCGTCGTCGAGCGCCGCTTCGATCGCTTCAGCGGCAGCCGGTACGTCGGCGAGGAAGAGCATTTCGTGGGCGAGGCGCACGACGACCGCACGGACTGCGGGCGTGCGGGCGAGACCGCGCAGGAAGTCGCGTGCTTCGATCGCCTCGATCCCGCTGCCGATCGCGTTTGCGAGCGGCGCATCCATCGCGGTAATGACGGCACGGGCACGCGCGCCGCAGCGTTCGGTCAAGCGTACGAGCACGCGCGCGAGCCCCTCGGCCGCGGCGAGATCGGGGAGAAACGCTCCCGCGCCCACCTTCACGTCGTAAACGATACCACCGGCGCCGCCGGCGATCTTTTTCGAGACGATCGACGCCGCGATCAAGCCGACGCTCGGCACCGTTCCCGTGCGATCCCGCAGCTTGTAGAGCTTCTTATCGGCCGGAACGAGCGCTTCGGTTTGGGCCGCAATCGCGCAGCCGATGCGTTCGATTTGCGCGGCGAACGCGCGCGGTTCGAGATCGGTTCGCACGCCGGGAATCGCTTCGAGTTTATCGAGCGTCCCGCCGGTGTGGCTGAGTGCCCGGCCGGAGAGCTTCGCTACGGGAACGCCCAGTGCCGCAACGAGGGGCACGAGGATCAGGGAGACCGCGTCCCCGACCCCACCGCTCGAATGTTTATCGACGGCGAACGGGAGGGCGAGCGTGTCGCCCGAGTCGATCATCGCGCGCGTGAGCGCGTACGTTTCGTCCTCGTCGAGCCCGCGGAGCACGACCGCCATTGCGAAGGCCGCCATCGGCGCGTCGTCGATCGCGCCCGCGACGTATCCCGCGATCAGCGCGGCGATCTCGCTTGCGGTAAGGGTTCCGCCGTCGCGCTTGCGTTCGATCAGGCGGCGGGCGTCAAATGCGTGCACGCGGCCTAGGGGTTCGAAGCCTCATCCGCCGAAGCCCGCTTGTGTGTCCGTTGTCGATCCGACACACGACGTCGTAGCGCTGGGATCGATCTCGGCGTTCGTCTTTTTCGTGGTCGCACTTGTTGCTGCGTGGTTCGCACGTCTCCAGCCGGGCCTGGCTTCAGTCGTGCTGCTCGCCGCAGCCCCGTTCGATCTCGCGCGCTATCTCGGGCCGACGACGATCACGACGGAAAAAGCGGCGCTCGTGGGCGTGGCGGTCGGCTTGCTCTTGCACGATGGCGTTCGACGCGAGCTTCGCGCGCTGCGCAGGGTGCCGCTCGCGTGGTGCGCGCTCGGCGTGATTGTTGCGACGGCGATAACACAATTCGGTGCGCTCTCGCACGCGGCGGTCCTGCGCGAGACGCTGAAAGCCGCGCAGTACGCGCTGACGTTCGCACTCGTGTTCGCCGCAGCGCGCGCCGACCGCGACGATACCCCAGTGCTTTGCGCGATCCCGGCGCTTGCGATCGTGGTCTCCGCCGCGGCGCTCGCACAACTCGTCACCGGGGCGCCCGCCGGGCTCTGGATTCACGACGTACCGATCCCGCGTATCGCCGGGCCCCTCGAAGGGCCAAATCAGCTTGCGGGCTACCTCGGCTTGCTTCTTCCGCTGGTGCTGCTCACGCCACGTTCGCGGATCGGCCGCATCGCACTCGTGCTCGGATCGATGGCGCTGGTACTCTCGCTCTCGCGCTCCGGCATCGCGGCATCCGCGATCGCGCTTGCGTGCGCGCTCGTGTGGCTCGGCCCCGAAACCCGGCGTGCGGCTCTCGCGTACCTCATCGCCGGATTTACCGCAGGCGGCGCGGCCGTGTTCGGGCTCGGCGTGTTGTTGTTACGGGTCAACGCGAGCGGTTCGGGTAGCAGCGGCGTGCTCGGCCACCTGATCTCGACTACCGAGATTCACGATTCGGGCGGCGTCGGCACCCGAAGCGAATTGTGGCGCGGCGCGGTAACCCTCTGGCGCAGACGACCGCTGCTCGGTATCGGCGCCGGAAACTTCGAGTTACTGGTCGGGACGGTTACGCGCGCCGGCATCCGGACGCACAGCAACTCCTGGTACCTGCAATCGCTCGTCGAGGGCGGCATTCCGTTGCTTGCGGCGACGCTCGCGAATGCATGGTTTGCGACCGTCGACCTCGTGCGCGCGGCGCGCGAGCGTCCGATCGTGGCCGCGATCGCCGCCGCAAGTATCGGGCTCTGCTTGCATCAAATCGCAGACTTTCTCGTGTTTTATACGAAGGTCGGAAGTACGTGGTGGATTCTGCTCGGGCTTGCGGCGGCGCGTGCCGCACGGGACTGAGCGCGCGCTTCTGCTCGCCCCCGCCGCAATCGTACTCGCCGGCGGAATCGCCGCACGCTTGGCGCTCGATGCCCTCGGCGCGCGCGAACGCATCGCGCCGACGAGCTTCGCGCTCGCGCAGCCGCTCGCGACGGTCACCGGGTGGCCCGCGCCCGCCGGGCCGCTCGTCATCGAAATCTGGTGTGCGACGCTCGCGTGCGCGGTGCTAGCGTTCGTCGTGTTCTTGCGACGCAGCATTTCGATTCAGGCGTGCCTCGTTGCAACGTTCGCCCTCGGGATCGCGGCGATTTCGTGGCCCGTGGTCTTCTCGAGCGACGTCCTCGCCTATGCGGCCTACGGTCGCGAAGCCGCGCTCGGCATCTCGCCGTATGGGACCGCAGCGCTCGATCCGGCCGACCGGATCTTTGCGGCGGCGATCGTGCAATGGGGAAACCCGCCCCCGATCTGTGCGTATGGGCCGCTCTACGTTGGGCTGGCGGCGGGCGCGGCGTGGCTTGCGGCAGGCGATCCGTTCGCGCTCGTATGGGTTTTGCGCGCGCTTGCTCTCGCGGGACTGCTCGTCGCGACGCTGTTCGCCTACCGGCTCGGCGGCAGTAGCGCAGCCGCCGCTATCGGCCTCAACCCCGTCCTCGCCTGGACGGCGGCCGAAGGTCATAACGACGCAATCGCCCTTGCAGCGGTACTTGGCGGACTCTTCCTCGTGCGCAAACGCGGTGCCGGCGCGGCGATCGTCGCGCTCGCGTCCGCGATCAAGGCGCCCGCAGCGGTCGCCGCGCTCGCGCTCGTCGTGTCGGGTGTACGCGACCCGCGGGCCGGACGCGCTCGTTCGGCGTTCGCGCTCGCCGGGCTGGCGCTCTCCGCAATCGGCGCGCTGCCGATGCTCGCCGCATTCGTCGCGCATCGGAACGACGCGCACGTCGGTGGCGCGGCGGCATTCGGGATACCGGCATACGTGGAAAGCATCGCCGGCGGCACCGCCGAATGGGCGGCGATCCTCGCGTTCGTGGGATTCGGCGGTGCGTTCGGCGTTCGCGCGCTACGGCGCGGCGATCGCGAAGGGTTTCCCGTGCTCGCCCTCACCCTCTGGTACGCGCTCCCGAACGCTTATCCGTGGTACGGAATCTGGCTTGCGGCCCTCATGCCGCTCGCGCAAACGCGCGCGATTCGGATCGCGCTGGTCGCCGCACCGATCGCAGGCGCGGTACGTTACCTTCCCGACGCGCTTGCCGCACCGCCACCGAGCGTCGCGATCACGTCGATCGCCTCCCTCCCGCTCGCGCTCGCCGTCGCTTCGTTCGTCCGCTTCCGCCCTCGTTTGGAGTCACCATGACCGCTCACCGGATGTTGCTCGGCCTCGCCACCTCGTCGCTCCTCGCGTGCTCCGTCGCCGCCCTCATCGGCACGCGCCCGGGAAGCGCACAACCGATGCCGACGCCAGCGCCGCCGACACCGACGGCAAGCACCGCGCCCGAAATGGGCCCGGCATCGGCGACGCCGAGCGCGGTGCCCGCGATTCCGGCGCCGACGGCATTTCCGTCGCCTACCGCCTCACCCGTGCCGACGCCGACATCGAGCCCGTGGGGATTCGTTTACCTCGTGCCGCGCGCAACGAATGGTGCGACGGCAACGCCGGTCGCAGGAGCGCCGGAGATTCTCGAATTCGATTTGAATGCGGAACCGATCGTGACGCCAAGCGACATCCGCGGTCGCATCGTAACGAGCCCCGAGGTCGTGAGCGTTACCGTGCACGTGCTCGGCTATAACCAAGCCGTTCCCAAGGTGTCCCCGGGCACGTTCGCGATGGAAGGCCACGCACCGAGTATCCCGTTCTTTTTGGCGCCGTTCATTCGCGGCACGAAGACGCTCGAGATCGTCGCGACGGTCGCGGACGGACGTACCGCGACGATCTCGTTACCGATTCACATTCGGTAGCGTCGTGCTCTGCGCGGCTAGTTCTGCGAAGCCTGCGCGCTGCCGACGGTGACGGCAATCTTGCGGGGCTGCGCCTTCTCGTGGATGCGGAGCGTCAGCGTGAGCATACCGTTTTCGACGTTCGCGCCGACCGTATCCGCGTCGATCTCTTCCGGCAGCGCGATGCTCCGCGTGAACCGGCGCCGCTCGCTCTGACCCGAGACCGTGAGGATGCGATCCTCGATCGTCACGTCGATTTGCGTGGGGGCGTAGCCGGGAACCGGGATTTCGACCGTGTAGCCGTCGTCGGCCCGATGCACGTCGAGCGAGCCCGCCGCAGCGGCGTTTGCGAAGAAACTGCGCAACGGGTCCATGCCGAGAACGTCGCCGACGAGCGGGCGATTTGCTTGCGTGCGCGTGAGGTAAGCCACGAGAACTTCTCCTTGTTTCGTGCGTAAATCAGGTGCGAATCACGTGCGGACGGGCCGCCGTGATCTGATACTAGCACTCTTGTCAAGACACTGCCAATAACGCCAATCCGCCGTTCGGGCGCGCTCGTCGGACAGTAGCGCGGGAACGACGGGGCGAAGCTTGCGAGGTCTATGGCTACCCTCGTCGCTCCCACCTCGCCCGCAGCTTCTCCGCTCGCACCGTCGCTCGGGCCCGCGCTCGTGCGCGCGCTCCCGTCATCGAGCCGTTCGCTCGTCGGCCTCCTGGAGCGCCTGCGCCAGCCCGTCATCGGCGAGCGTGGCTACGCGTTCGCGCTCCACGAGACCACGCAGGCAGCACGTGCCTATCTTCTCGCCGGCATCTACCAGTCGCTCAAGCAGCAGCTCTTCATCATCGTCCCGACCACGGACGTCGCCGAGCGGACCTTCACGGATCTCCTGTACTATCTGAGCGACGCGGAGGCCGGGACCGTCGCGCTCATGCGCCCGCGCGACGAAACGATCGGCGCGATCGATAGCCCGTCGGAACGCAGCGCCCGCATGGCGCTCTTCGCGGATTTGTGCGAGCGCAAGTCGCGCGTCGTGGTTGCGCCGATCGCGGCTCTCCGGCAGTACGTGATGCCGAAAGCCACCTTCGAGGAACTCACGCTGCGCGTGAACGTCGGCGACGAGGCCGGCTGGGAGGCGACGCCCGCGAAGCTCTATCGGCTCGGTTACGACCGCGTGGATGTCGTCAGCGCGGCGGGTGAATATGCGGTGCGCGGTGGGATTCTCGATGTTTTTCCGCCGACCGCCGAAACGCCGATCCGCATCGAATTTTTCGGCGATGCCGTCGAATCGATCCGCTCGTTCGATCTGCAATCGCAACGTAGCGAGGCGGCGCTTCGCTCCGTTGTGATCACGCCGTGGCGCGAGATCCCGCGCGACGAGGCACTCCGCGCGCGCGTTGCAGCGCTAGCACCCGGCGAACCGAACGTTCTTTCCGCATTACGCCAATATCTCGCAAGCGGCGCGGATATTCCCGAGCCGTGGCTTTCGCTTGCATTCGAAGAGCGGACGACGATCGTCGATTACCTCGATCCGCGCGCGACGATCGTGCTCGAAGAACCGGGGATGCTCGCAACCCTCGATACGAGCCTCGATGCGGAGCGCTCGCGCGACGATAACGTACTGCTCGCGGGCGTGGAATCGGGCGACCTCTCGATCGACGACGATGAAGTCGGCGAAGCATTACTTGCAGACGTCCACGCGCCGTATCCGCATCTTTCGACTTATGCGGAAGCATTCGCGCGGCGTCGCGTGCTCGTCGTCACGGGCGGGATCGAAGCGGGCGACACCCCGTGGCTCCCGACCGAACGCGGCGCGTTCGTCATCGAAACGCAACCGGCCGAACACTTCAACCGTCGCGTCGAACTGTTTATCACCGCGGTGAAAGAGTGGGTCGCGGCCGGGGATTCCGTGTGGCTCGTGGCGAGCGGTGCATCGCGGCTCACCGAACTCTTGCGCGGCGCGGGCGTTACGGTCGAGCGAAGTGCTGGGCTCGTGCATTTGCGCGCGGTCGGCCCGCTCGGCGACGCCGCAGGTGGTGGCACGGGCCGGCCGAGTTTCGGCACCGTGTACGTCGATCAGGGCTCGATCGAGGCCGGCTTTGCGATTCCGGGGCTGCATCTCCACGTGCTCGGCGAGCGCGAAATCTACGGCCAACCGGCGAAGCGCGTCAAACTGCGCGCGGTCAAGGAGGGCGTGCCGGTTACGCTCGCCGATCTCAAAGTCGGCGATTACGTCGTGCACGCGATTCACGGCGTCGGCCAATACCTCGGCCTGCGGAACGAAAAGATCTTGGGCGCGACGAGCGACTACCTCGATTTGAAGTTCGCCGGCACCGACCGCATGCTGGTTCCCGTCGCACAGATGCATCAGGTCACGAAATACGGCGCGAACGAAGGCGCGGCGCCGAAGCTTTCGAAAATGGGCGGCGCCGATTGGGCGCGCACGAAATCGCGCGTTTCCGAAGCGCTGGGGAAGATCGCGGATGGCCTCGTGCAGCTCTATGCCGAGCGCGAGATGTCGCGCGGGCACAAGTTCGGCCCCGATTCGCCGTGGCAAGCAGAACTCGAAGAGTCGTTTCCGTACGATCCGACGGTCGATCAAAAGAAAGCGATCGACGATGCGAAGCGCGACATGGAATCGGAACGCCCGATGGATCGCCTCGTCTGCGGCGACGTCGGGTACGGGAAGACCGAAGTCGCCGTGCGCGCCGTCTTCAAGGCGATCGCCGATAAGAAACAAGTCGCGCTGCTCGTGCCGACGACGCTCCTCGCCGCGCAGCACTACCGCACGCTGACCTCGCGCTTCGCCGCCTTCCCGGTGCGGATCGAAGAGTTGTCTCGTTTCAAAACCAAGAAAGAAGTCCAAGCAACGCTGAAAGACCTCGCCGAGGGCAAGGTCGACGTCGTTTGCGGCACGCATCGACTCTTGCAAACCGACGTCGTCTTCAAAGACCTCGGGTTGATCGTCGTCGATGAAGAGCAACGTTTCGGCGTGATGCACAAAGAGCGCTTGAAGCAGATGCGCGCTTCCGTCGACGTGCTGACGCTCTCCGCAACGCCGATCCCGCGCACGCTGCAGATGTCGCTGATGGGCGTGCGCGATCTCTCGCTGATCCAGACGCCGCCGAAGAATCGCATGTCGATCAAGACGGTCGTCGTGCCCGCATCCGATGCCGTCGTGGCGCGCGCGATCGCCGTCGAGCTCGATCGTGGCGGCCAAGTGTACTACGTGCACAACCGCATCGAATCGATCTACGCCGTGGCTCGCGCGTTGCAGCAACTCGTTCCAAAGGCGCGCGTCGGCGTCGGGCATGGCAAGATGACCGAGACCGAACTCGGGCCCGTGATGGCGCAGTTTATCGAAGGCGAGCTCGACGTGTTCGTCTCGACGACGATCATCGAGAACGGCATCGATATTCCAAACGTGAACACGATCATCGTCAACGACGCTGATCGTTTCGGCCTCGCGCAACTCTACCAACTTCGCGGCCGCGTCGGCCGCTCGAACCATCAGGCGTATGCATATCTTCTGTATCAAGCGCACAAAGCGCTCAGCGAAGATGCGAAGGCCCGGCTCGAAGCGATTCGCGAATTCACGCACCTCGGCTCTGGCCTGCAGATCGCGATGCGCGATCTCGAAATTCGCGGTGCGGGAAACTTGCTCGGCTCCGCGCAGTCGGGCTTCATCGCTTCGGTCGGCTTCGAAACGTACGTCTCGCTGCTCGCCGATGCGATCGCCGAACGCAAAGAGTCGGGGGCCGCGCGCGAAGTCAAGCGCGAAGCGGTCATCGACGTCAAGCTCGACGCGTACGTACCGAACGATTACATCCCGCAAGTCTCGCAAAAGATCGCCGTCTACCAGCAACTCGCAAACGCGCGGAGCGAGAGCGAGGTCGACGAGATCGTCGCGAGCGTAACCGATCGTTTCGGCAAACTGCCGCTACCGCTACAGAATCTCGTCGAGATTACGCGGTTGCGCACCGTTGCGCTCGAAAAGGGCGTGACGCGTGTGGTGATCGACGAAACGCGCCTTACGCTCGGCGTGGGTACGGGCTTCGATTTCGGAGCGCAGGCGCTTGCGAAGATTCAATCGCTTACGAAGAACAAGTTCCGTTTCGGCGAGGGCAAGATCGTGATCGATTTGCCGCCGCGCAAACCGGCCGAGCAGATGCCGATCTTACGGCAACTCTTGGACGCGTTGTAGCGCGAGGCCGACCGTCACGTTGGGTATGGGCGACCGATGAACGAACGCGATGAGCCGCGCAAGCCCGAGATGCCGAGCCACGTCGAGGGCTCGATGGATTCCGTCATCGAGCTCGAGCGGCAAGCGGAAGCGCGTGCCTCGCGGCCGCAGCGTTTCATCGAAACGATTACCGTCGGCATCGGGCGCTCGTGGTTCGTGCTCGGCATGCTCGCGGCGGTCGTGCTCTGGATTGCGGCGAACGCGCTTGTCGCACTCGGGGGCGGGCACCCACTCGACGCGCCACCGTTTTTCTGGCTCGCGACCGTCACCTCGACGGGCAGCTTCGTCGCGACGCTCCTGATCCTCGCCACGCAGAACCGTCAGGCGCGCTTGGCCGAGCGCCGCTCGCGGCTCGATTTCCAGATCAATCTGCTGACCGAACAAAAGGTCGCGAAGATCATCAGCCTCATCGAAGAACTCCGGCGCGACAGTCCGCAGATCCCGGATCGCCACGATTCGGAAGCGCACTCCCTGAGCGAAGCCACGGATCCCCATGCGATCGTGCAGCGCCTCGACGAAGAAGGCGTTACAGGCTCGGAACCATAAGGTGCGAGGGTTTGTGCGGGCTTTCATGCCCGCTATATCCCTGTGCCCCTTCTCCGTTCGATAACATTTTTGGAGTCGTAATGTCGTATCTCAACCGCGCGGCCGTGAGCCTCGCTTCCCTCGTGCTCGCCGCGTCCTTTGCGGGATGCTCCGGTTCCGGCGGTGGCGGCGATGTCGTCTCCGTCAACGGCGACAAGATCTCGCGCGCGGAATTCGACCAGAAGCTCGAAACGGGCCCGCAGGGCAAGCAAGTGCTCAACCAGCTCGTGCAGACGAAGCTCGTCGATCAGTACGCCAAAGATAGCAAGATCGACGTGACGGACGCCGAGATCGCGAAAAAAGAAGACGAAATCAAGGCGAAATATCAGCCCGGCCAGTTCGAGCAGATCCTCAAGCAGCAAGGCCTCTCGGAAGCCGATGTCAAGAACATCCTGCGCCAGACGGTCGTGATCGAAAAGGCCGTCGATAAAGACGTCCACGTCAGTGACGCCGACATCAAGACCTACTTCGAAAAGAACCACGCGACGCTCGATAAGCCGGCGCAGGTTCGCGCGCGCCACATCCTCGTCGCCGATTTGAAGACGGCCGAGGACGTCGAGAAGCAGCTTAAAGCGGGCGCGAAGTTCGAAGACATGGCGAAGAAATACTCGACCGACCCCTCCACCAAGGATAAGGGCGGCGAGCTCGGATTCTTCGGTAAGGGCCAGATGGTCAAGCCATTCGAAGATGCCGCGAACAGCGGTGCGGTCGGCTCGATTTCGGCGCCTGTGAAGTCGCCGTTCGGCTTCCACATCATCAACGTCGAAGAGAAGAAGCCGGCGACCGTCGCGACGCTCGCGTCGTCGCACGACACGATCCGCGACACGCTCAAACAGCAGCAACAGCAACAGCAAATTCCGCTGTTCCTCCAGGGCCTCCGCTCGAAGGCGAAGATCGAAGCGATCGATAGCCGCTTCGCCGACGCGTTCCCCTCGCCGCCGCCGACGCCCGCTCCAGCTGGTAGCGCAGCAGCCTCTGCCGCGGCATCCGCAGCAGCATCCCCCGCCGCCTCACCGAAGTAAGCAGCCCCAAGGCGCGGCGGCCTCCGAGCGGAATCATCGTCCGATGATCGCGCTCGGGGGCCGTTTCGCTTTTCCATGATCCGCATCGTTGGTCTCGGGCCGGGTGACCCTGGCTTTCTCACCCTCGGCAGCCTCGAAGCGCTGCGCGCGCTCGGCCGTGCCGTTGCCGTCCTCGCGCCTCCGGAGCTTCAGCTCTTTCTGGAAAGCGAAGGCGTTGCGTTGCTACGCGATCGGATCACGGATCCATCGCTTTTCATGCGCGGCTCGAGCGAGGTGATCGATGCGTTCGTCGGCACGCTCGACGGCGCCGATCTCGCGATCGGCATCCTCGGCAACCCGCTCTCCGATTTCCCCGGGTTACCCATCTTGCTCCGCGCGCTCGAACGGCGTGGCGTTGCCGTCGAACTCGTGCCCGGCATGCCGCGCGTGACGCTCCAAGCCTCGCTTGCGATGCCGCTCGTGCCACTGCCGCCGAACTCGCACCATTATGCTTGGGACGATCTCGTCGAGGTCATGTCGCGCTTACGCTCCGGCTGCCCGTGGGATCGCGAACAGACGCATCGCACGCTCGTGCCGTTTCTCGTCGAGGAAACCTACGAACTCGCCGAGGCGATCGAGCAAGACGACGACCGCGAGATCTGCGAAGAGCTCGGCGACGTGCTCTTGCAGATCGTCTTTCACGCGCAGCTCGCGATGGAACGCGGCAAGTTCTCGGTTGCGGACGTGATCGACGGCCTCGCAAACAAGATGGTGCGGCGTCATCCGCACGTCTTCGGCGATACCGCGGCCCCCGACGTTGCAACCGTTTGGAAGAATTGGGAAGAACTCAAATCGACCGAGGCTTCGGCGGCGAAGCGCGCCTCGAAGCTCGATGGCATTCCCGTCGGGCTCGGCGCGCTTCAGCGCGGGCAAAAGATGCAAGACAAGGCCGCGCGTGTGGGCTTTGATTGGCCCGACATCGGCGGCGTGACGGAAAAGCTCGTCGAGGAATTGCGTGAGCTCGCCGAAGCACGCGCGGGCGCCACGGGCAAAGCGAGCGACGACGCGCACGTGCGCGAAGAATTCGGCGACGTGCTTTTCACGATCGTGAACTTCGCACGGCGCCTCGGGCTCGATGCCGAGTCGACCCTCCGCGAGGCGAACGAGAAGTTCTATCGTCGTTTCACGTTTATGGAAAAAGAAGCATTGCTCGCCGGTCGCGAGCTGAAATCGATGCAAGCCGAAGAGCTCGAGGCGCTCTGGTCGCAAGCGAAACGCGCGCTCGCCGCGCCCGTGCAACCGCGATGAGCGTCATGCAACTCCCGCCACCCGTGCTTTTACGCTTGCGCATGAGCGCGCACGATGCGCACTATGGCGGCAACCTCGTCGACGGCGCGCGCATGCTCGCGCTCTTCGGCGATGTCGCAACGGAGCTCTTGATCCGACTCGATGGCGATGAGGGGCTGTTCGCCGCATACGATCGCGTTGAATTCCTCGCACCCGTTTACGCGGGCGATTACATCGAAGCCGAAGGGCACATCACGCGCATCGGCACCACGTCGCGTGCGATGTCGTTCGTCGCGCGGAAGGTCGTCGCCGCACGCCCCGATCGCTCGCCGAGTGCGGCCGAGGTGCTTGCCGAACCGCTCGTCGTCGCGCGCGCGAGCGGCACGTGCGTGACGCCGAAAGCGAACCAGCGTGGTGGCGATGCGGCTCGATAAGTTCATGAAGGTCGCGCGTCTTGCGAAGCGGCGGAGCGAAGCGCACGACGGCATCGTCGCCGGGCGTATCACGAAAGACGATCGCGAACTCAAGCCCGGCTATCAGGTGAAGATCGGCGACGTGATCGTCATCCATTACGCGCGGCGCTTCGTTACCGTGCGCGTGACGCTCGTTCCCGAGCGCGTGTTGCCATCGCTCAAACCTGCGGATCTCTACGAGCTCGTCGACGAGCGAAAAGACGATCCCGTGGACTGGCTCGTTTAGGTACGCTGGCTCGCTCGATGAGCGCACTCTCGGCAGACGCGAAGGACGCGCTCGCGCGCGACGTCCCGACGCTCGCGCATTGCCGCGCGGCACTGCTCGGTGGCCTCGCATACTACGGTGGCATCGCGACGCCCGAGGGCTGGGCGTTTCGCACACGGCGCGCCGGGATCGCGCGCCTCTTCCGCACGCTTGCGGGCGATCGCGCGGGCACGATCCGCAAGAGCGCGGATTCGCGGCTTTACCGAACGACGACCTACGAACTCGACGTCCCACCCGCAGCCGAAGGCCCGCCACGCAAGCCGACCGCGCGCTGCGATCGGCGGATGGAATTGCGCGCGGCGTTCCTCGCCTGCGGCTCGCTCGCCGCGCCCGCGCACGGCTATCACCTCGAATTCGCGCCGGGCGATGATGCCCGCGCGGACCGACTCGCCGCCTTGTTCGATACGGCGGGAACCACGCCCAAACGCGCGCTGCGTAAGGGCAAGCCGATCGTGTACCTCAAGGATCTCGACGCGATCACGGCCGTGCTTTCGGCGATCGGCGCGTTCGGCGCGGTGCTCCATCTCGAAGACGTGCGCGCGATGAAAGAGACCAAGAACCGCATCCATCGGCTGGTGAACACGGAAGCGGCAAACGTCGACCGATCGACGGCGGCAGCCGCGCTGCAAGCCGATGCGATCGCGTACATCGCCGAGGCCTACGGCTTGCGCAAGCTCACGGCGGCACTGCGCGAAGCGGCACACTTACGGCTTGCGAACCCCGACGAATCGCTCGCCGATCTCGGCCGGCGTTGCATCCCGCCCGTCGGCAAAGCCACGATGAACGGGCGCATCGCGAACCTCGTGCGCCTCGCACGCCGGCTGCGCGGGGGAGAGACAAACGGCACTCCGACTTCTCTCGACGAGGGAACGATGCGGGTCGGCGGGTAACGAAATTCCGCTAACCTTATCGACTCAGGGAGATTTCATGCGCATCGGCATCAATGGCTTCGGGCGAATCGGCCGTAACTTCACCAAAGCGCTTCACGAGCGCCACCCCGGTGTGGAGATCGTCGCCGTCAACGACCTCACGAGCCCGGCCGAATGCGCGCATCTCTTCAAGTACGATTCGAACTACGGCACGTACGCGGGCGACGTGAAGGCCACCGATTCCGGGATCACAATCGACGGACGCGCGATCAAGGTCATGGCCGAACGTAACCCGGCGAACATCCCGTGGAGGGCGATGGGTGTGGACGTCGTGATCGAGTCGACGGGTATTTTCACCGATGCCGAAAAAGCGCGCGCGCACATCGATGGCGGCGGCGCGAAGAAAGTCATCATCTCCGCACCCGCCAAGGGCGAAGACGTGACGCTCGTCCTCGGCGTCAATCACGACCAGTACGATCCCGCGAAGCACCACATCATTTCGAACGCCTCGTGCACCACCAACTGCCTCGCGACGGCCGTCAAGCCGATCGTCGATGGGTTCGGTTGGAAAAAAGGCTTCATGACGACGGTGCACTCGTACACGAACGATCAGAACATCCTCGACGCGCCGCATAAGGATTTACGCCGCGCGCGTAACGCCGCGACGAACATCGTCCCGACCTCGACGGGTGCCGCGAAAGCGTTGTACCTGACGATCCCGCAGATCGAAGGCACGTTCGACGGCTTTGCGCTTCGCGTCCCGACGCCGACGGTTTCGATGATTTACTTGGTTGCGCAACTCGAAAAAGAAACGACGAAAGCCGAGCTCAACGCCGTGTACAAAGCCGCGGCGGCCGGTCCCCTCGGCGCGTACATGGGCGTGAGCGAGGAAGAGCTCGTCTCGTGCGACTTCAAACGCTCGCCGTTTTCATCGATCGTCGATCTCAAGCTGAACAATGCAAACGGCGACCTGATCCAAATCGCCGCGTGGTACGACAACGAGTGGGGCTATTCGTGCCGCCTCGCCGATCTCACGGAGCGCGTGCTCGGCTCGATGCCCGCCTGATGGTGCGTCGCAAGCGCCTTATCCCCGCCGTCATCGCGGTGCTGGCCGCAGCGACGCTCGCGGCCGCTCCCGCCGCTGGTCGCCGCTTCGCACCGAGCGATATTCCGGCGATCGTCGGGATCGGTTCGCCCGTGGTTTCGCCGGATGGTAAACGTGCCGTCGTCGCGATCTCGCACGTCGATTTCAAGAACGACAAGACCAAACGCGACCTCGAGCTGATCGATCTCGCATCGCACGCACGCCGCGTGCTGACGTACGAGCGCAAGGGACTCGGCGAGGTCGCGTGGTCGCCCGATGGTACGAAGCTCGCCTTCACCGCGGTAACGGGTGAAGGCGACGACGCGCGCTCGCAGATCTTCGTGATGCCGCTCGACGGCGGCGATGCGCGCCCCGTGACGAAGGCGGCCGAGGGCGTCGACCAATTCGCTTGGCGTCGCGATGGCCTCGCGTTTGCGTATACCGCGGCGGACGAGAAGCAAAAGAAAAAGGGCGCGGATCGGTTCCGCGACTCGTACGTCGTCGGCAACGTGCCGATCACGCAGCGCGGCATGCCGGTGCCCGCGCATCTTTGGACGATCGATGCGAGCGGCGAACACGCGCACCAACTCACGCGCGGCGAAACCTCCGTTGCCACAGGCGAGGCCAGCACTTCCATCGCGTGGTCCGGCGACGGCTCGCAGATCGTCTACCTCCGCACGCCGAACGCCGTGCTCAACGACTCGTCCAAAGGGCACCTCATGGTGCTCGATGCGAAGACCGGCGCCGAGCGGCGCCTGACCGCGCACGCAGGATACGAGTCCGACCCGCTCGTTTCGCCGGATGGAAAACAGGTTGCGTACCTGCACTCCGAGGGCGATAACCAGATCAACCTCACCGAGGCGTACGTCGTGCCGCTCGGGGGCGGCGCTTCCGTCGCCGTCTCGCATCCGCTCGATCGCGCGGTACAGCAAATCGCGTGGGCACCGTCGGGCGACCTGTACGTGCTCGCGAAAGACGGCACGCACAACCTGCTCGCACGCGCGGCCGCGGGCAGCGCCGAAAAGCCGCTCGATCGCATCGCGACGGGCGATGTTCTGATCGGCTCGCAGCTCAACGGCGCGATCGCAAAAGACGGTACGATCGCCTTCGTCGGCTCCGGACCGACGACGCCGCCCGAGCTCTACACGAAGGGCCCCGACGGCGCGCCCGAGCGCATTAGCGATTACAACGCGGCTGTGCGCGGCCTCGATCTCGCGAGCGCGGAAACCGTCACGTTCGCAACATCGAACGGCATGACGAGCGACGCCGTGCTGATGAAGCCCGCGGGCTTTGTCGAAGGCCGCAAATACCCGCTGGTGCTCGTGATCCACGGCGGCCCGACCTCGGCCTCGATGCTCGGTTTCGATCGTTTCGGCCAGATGCTCGCGGCGCGCGGTTATCTCGTACTCGAGCCCAACTATCGTGGTAGCGATAACCACGGCCTCGCCTTCCAGCGTGCCGTGCGATACGATCCCGAAGCGGGCCCCGGGAAGGACGTGATGGCGGCCGTGGATGCCGTACGTGCGAAGGGCATCGTCGATGACAAACGGATCGCCGTTTCCGGCTGGTCGTACGGCGGCATCATGACCGCCTGGATGGTCACGCACTATCACATCTGGCGTGCCGCCGTCTCCGGCGCGTCGGTCGACGATTGGATTACGGATTACGCGACCGCAGACGACAGCGACGGCGACAAGGCGCTCTTCCACGGTTCGCCGTTCGTCGGCAACAACAAAGCCGAATGGGAACGCGCTTCCGCCGTCAACTATGCCAAGGACGTGACGACGCCGCTGCTCATCCTGAGCGACGTTGGCGACAATCGCGATCCGTACGCGACTTCCGCGATGTTCTACCGCGCGTTGCTCGACAACAAGAAAGACGTCACGTTCCGCGCGTGGCCCGTCGACGGGCACTTCCCGCGCGATCCCGTGCGTTCGCTCGACGTGTACGTGCAGTGGGCCGATTACCTGACCGCCCACCTGCGATGATTGCGAAAGTACGAAAATAACGATGAACTTCCGAACCCTCGATGACCTAAGCGACGTGCGCGGCAAGCGCGTCGTCGTCCGCGAAGATCTCAACGTTCCGATGAAGGACGGTGCGGTCGCCGACGAAACGCGTCTGGTTGCCGCGCTCCCGACGCTGCAACGGCTCGCCGCCGCGGGCGCGAAGGTCGTGATCCTCTCGCACCTCGGCCGGCCCGATGGAACGGTGAATCCGGTGTACACGCTCGCGCCCGTCGCCGTACGGCTCGGCGAACTGGTCGGCGCGCCGGTCGCGTTCGCCACCGATTGCGTCGGTGACGCGGTCGTCACCGCATCGCACGCCCTCGCCGATGGCGGCTATCTGCTGTGCGAGAACGTGCGCTTCCACGCCGAGGAAGAAGCGAACGATCCCGCGTTCGCTCGCGCGCTCGCCGCGAACGGCGACCTCTATGTCAACGACGCCTTCGGAACGGCGCATCGCGCGCACGCGTCGACTGCGGGCATCGCGTCGTATCTGCCGGCGTTCGCGGGCTCGCTCATGGAAGCCGAGCTCAAGGCCCTCGCCGTGCTTACCGAACACCCGACCGCACCATTCGTGTGCGCGATCGGTGGTTCGAAGGTCGCCGATAAAGTCGGCGTGTTCACGAGCCTGATGGAACGCGTAAATGCCTTCGTCATCGGTGGCGGCATGGCGAATACGTTTCTCGCGGCGCAAGGGATCGATGTCGGCAAGAGCCTGCGCGATCCCGATCTCGGCCCCGCAACGCGCATCATCGCGCTTGCAAAAGAACGCGGCGTCGCGCTACACGTGCCGACGGATGCCGTCGTCGCCGATGCGTTCGATGCCGACGCGAGCGCGACGGTCGTCACGCTCGACGCGATCGGCCCGCGCATGATCCTCGACATCGGCCCCGCGAGCGCCGACGCATATGCGGCGGTGCTCGAGAGCGCAAAGACGATCGTGTTCAACGGCCCGATGGGCGTGTACGAGAAAACGCCGTACCAGAACGGTACGCGCGTCATCGGCGAAGCGATCGCCGCGGCGACGCGCGCGGGCGCGGTCAGCGTTGTCGGTGGTGGCGATGCCGCTGCGGCCGCCGCGCAACTCGGCTTCGCGCACGCGATGACGCACGTCTCCACGGGCGGCGGCGCGACCCTCGAGTTTCTCGAAGGCAAGACGCTCCCGGGAATCGCGGCCTTGGAAAGCGCGCAGCGCGTTTGATGCGGCGCCCGTTCGTTTGCGGAAACTGGAAAATGCACAAGACGATCGCGGAAGCGACCGCCTTCGTGCACGAACTCCTCGCCGCACCGAGCCTCGGTGCGGGCGCGGTCGATATCGCGATCGCCGCCCCATTTACCGCGCTCGCAGCGCTCGAACCGATCCTCGCGGGCTCGCGCATCGCGCTGGCAGCGCAAAACATGCACTGGGCGGAAAGCGGCGCATATACGGGGGAGATTTCGGCACCGATGCTCGCCGAACTCCGCGTGCGCTACGTAATCCTCGGGCACTCGGAACCGCGCGAGTATCTCGGCGAGACCGATGCTTCGATCAATAAGAAAATACGCGCGGCGCTCGCACACGGGATCACGCCGCTGGTCGCCGTGGGCGAAACCCAAGAAGAACACGACGCGGGCCGCGCGATCGAGCGCGTCGTGCATCAGACACGCGCCGCGTTCGCTGGGATCGCCCCCCACGACGTTGCGAAATGCGTGATCGCGTACGAACCGATCTGGGCGATCGGATCGGGGCGCGTCTGTACCGCCGAAGAAGCGAACCACACGATGGGTGCGATTCGCGAAGCGCTGCCCGCGCTTTGCGACGCGCGCATCCTCTACGGCGGTTCGGCAAAAGCCGATAACGTCGCCGGGCTTTGCGCGATGGAAAACATCGACGGTGCGCTCGTCGGCGGCGCCTCGCTTACGGTCGGCCCGTTCGTCGACCTCATCACCAATGCTGGGAGTAGCTCGTGACCGCTTCGCATCGTCGTCCGCTCGTTCTCGCGATCCTCGATGGCTGGGGCGCCCGCGAAGCGCTGCACGGTAACGCGATCGCCGCGGCCGCACTGCCGACATGGCGTGCGTTGCTCGAACGTTACCCGCACACGGAGCTCGAAGCGAGCGGCGAACCCGTCGGCCTTCCCGCGGGCGTGATGGGCAATAGCGAAGTCGGCCATATCAACATCGGCAGCGGGCGCGTCGTGCCGCAAGGGCTCGTCGTCATCAACGCCGGGATCGCCGAAGGCAGTCTGCCGGAGAACCCGACGCTCCAAGCGGCATTCGCCCACGTTCGCGCGAGCGGCGGGACGTTGCATCTGCTCGGCCTGGTTTCCGACGGCAACGTCCATAGCTCGCAGGCACACTTGGATGCAATGCTCGGATGCGCCGTCGCGGCAGACGTACCGTTCGCCGTCCACGCGATCCTCGATGGACGCGACGTACCGCCGTCATCCGCCGCGATCTACGTCGCGCGCCTGGAAGAAACGCTCGCCGCATGCGGACGTGCCGGTGCGATCGCAACCATCTCGGGGCGGTTCTACGCGATGGACCGCGACAAGCGTTGGGAGCGCACGCAGCGCGCCTACGATGCCATCGGAGCCGGCAAATCCGACCACCACGCTGCGACGGCCGCCGAAGGCGTTGCTGCCGCATTTGCGCGCGGGGAAACCGACGAGTTCGTGCCGCCGACCGTCATCGGTACCGCGCGCCCGATACGCGAGGGCGATGCCGTCGTGTTCTTCAACTTCCGGCCCGACCGCGCGCGGCAACTCACGCTCGCGTTTACCTCGCACGCGTTTTTGCACTTCCCGACGACGCACTACGAGCGCCTCATGTTCGCGACGATGACGCGCTACGAAGAAGATTTTCCGAATCCGGTGCTCTTCGGGCCACGCCCACAATTCGATACGTTCGGCGAAGTCGTCGCCGCGGCCGGACTCACGCAATTACGCCTTGCCGAAACCGAGAAATACGCGCACGTCACGTACTTCTTCAACGGCGGACGCGAAGAAGTGTTCGCGGGCGAAGAGCGCACGCTGATCCCCTCGAACCGCGCCGTCGCAACCTACGATCTCGCACCGGAAATGGGCGCCGCGGACATCACGAATGTCGCCGTAGAAGATCTCCGAAGCAAACTGCACGATGTCATCGTGCTGAATTACGCGAACGCCGATATGGTCGGCCATACCGGGAAATGGGAGCCGACGATTTCGAGTCTCGAAACGCTCGACGTCGCGCTCGAACGTTTGAGCCGCGCGGTCCTCGCCGCGGGCGGCATCCTTGCGATCACGGCCGACCACGGAAACGCGGAAGAGAAGATCGATCCCGATGGGAACCCGCTCACGGCACACACGACGAACCCCGTGCCGTTCGTGCTCGTCGCGGAACCGGTACTCGGTACGTTTGCGAAATCGGGAAAACTCGGCGACATTGCGACGACGCTTCTCCCGCTCCTCGGGCTCGACGTTCCACAAGCGATGACGGGCGAGAATTTGCTCGTGCGCGCGGAGGCGGCGATCGGGGCGTGAAGCGCAAGCATCTCGACGACGCCGCGGCAACGATTCGCGCGGCCGCAAAGGGCGACATCGCTTTCGCGGTCGTGCTGGGTTCCGGGCTCGGCCGAATCTTCTCGCACCGCGTAAGCGACGCGAAGATCGTGCCGTACAAAAAGCTCGCGGGGATGCCGGAGACGACCGTTCCCGGGCACATGGGCGTCGCGCTGATCGGCACGATCGCCGAGCAAAACGTTCTCGTCTTCTCCGGTCGCTTCCATCTCTACGAAGGGCACGACGCGCGTGCGGCGACCTATCCGATCGCGCTCGCGGCGGCTTGCGGCGCGAAGACGGTCATCCTAACGAATGCAGCCGGCGGCTTGAACCCGTCGTTCGCAGCGGGCGACGTGATGCTGATGCGCGATCACTTGAATTTCACGGGGATGAACCCGCTGATCGGCAAGCATCTGCCCTTCGGCGTGACCGAGCGATTCATCGATATGAACGACGCCTACGATCCGTCACTTGTGGCAAGCGCGGAGCGCGCCGCCGAAGCCGCGGGCTTTCCATTACGCCAGGGCACGTACGCCGCCGTCCTCGGTCCGTCGTACGAAACGCAGGCGGAAGCACGCTTTCTCGCCGGTGCGGGCGCGGATGCGGTCGGGATGTCGACGGTCCTCGAATGCATCGCGGCGCGCGCGCTCGGTATGCGCGTTGCGGGTATCAGCTCGATCACGAACATGCTCGACGGAAATCCGACGAACCACGAGGCGGTCCTCGAAGGCTCGCAGCGGAGCGCGGAGCATGTCGTCGCGGTCATCGAAGGCATCATCGCGGGACTCTCCGCGCCCGCGTGAGCGACAACGCGCTAGCGGCGCTGCCGTCGGTGCTATTCGCCGGGCTCGGTGCGCCAGAAGAAATCGTCGTCGCACATTTCGGCGATGCTGCATCCGCGCGCGTCCTCGCCGATGCAGGCGCGCGCGTTTATGCGATCGAGCCCGATCCGCTCGTACGAGCGACCGCTGCCGACCACGACGGGATCGCGTGGATCGATGGAACGCAAGCTGGTAGCGTTCGGCGCGTGCCCCGATGAACCGGGCTTCCATGAGTTCGCACGGATCACGCGCCCCGGCGGCCGCATCGCACTCGTCCTTGCACTGGACGCGAATCACGATGCATTCGAGCGCGCGTTCGCAGGCGCGGTTCGAACGCTCGTCGATCCGCATTCGGTCGTCATCATCGCGACGCGCACGTAGGCTGCGTCACGAGCTCAGACGATAACAGCCCGCAGCATCGAGGGCGAGCGCGCGCGTGCCGATCGTAATCGAGCGCACCCGATGCTCCCAGAACGTCGCGACGCGCACGATGAGTGGACGCATCGTTGCGAGCAGCGCTTTCGTACGCGACGAAACGGCGACGAGATCGCGCGACCACGCCGGGTGATCGCGTGGAAGGCTCGTCGCAGCGATGCTCTCTTCGGGAAGCGGCCGCGCGATCGGAACGAGGCTTGCAACATCGACGCCGAGCGCAATCGTCGGATCGGTCACGCGGACACCCCCGTAGCGAGCACCGATCGCAACCGACCGAGCGCTTCGCGATGCAGCTGCGAAACGCGCTGCGGCGAGAGACGCATCGTGCCGCTCAGTTTGCGTAGCGAGACATCGCCGTAGTAGTGCGCGACCACGAGCGCGCGTTGCCGTTCGGGTAAGGCGCGAACCGCGCCGACGATCCGTTGCCGCTCGGCGGCCGCCACATGGCTTACCTGTGGATCGCTCTCGCACGCGATCGCGAGACGCTCGCCTTCGGGAAGCATCGCGTCGAGCGAAAGCGGTGTGTGCGCGTACGCTTTGTTTCGGGCGGCGGCATACCCCGGAACTTCACGCTCGATCTCACGATACGTCGGCATCGCACCGTTGCGATTCGCGAGCTCCCAGCGGAGGCGTTCCGCATAGCGTACGGTGCGCCGCACGCGCTCGGATACGGTATCGCTACGGCGAATACCGTTGAGCATCGCGCCGACGATCGTCGGGCGCGCGAAATGTTCGAGTGGGATTCCGCGTGCGGGATCGTACACATCGACCGCGCGGATCAAACCGACGCAGCCATCGCCGATAAGATCGTCGAGATCGGCGATGCCGAGGAGCGTTGCCAAACGACGCGCACAGATGCGCACGAGCGGGAAGAGACCGCGGATCGTGGCCTCGCGTTCTTCCGTCGTCATCGCGCGCCACGTACGAACGCGCGATCGGCAACGGTCGCCGCAAGCGTATCGCCGAGCGGCCCGAGCGCCTTCGTCAGCGGCTTGAGCACTTCGGCGAAGACGATCGCCGCGAGCGTATTTTGCGGCAACGCCGATTCGCGGGCGACCGTCGATTCGTATCGTCCTTGGGAAAGAAGGGAACTTCCGGAAAGCATTTGCGGCAACGCTCCTTCACAGCGTGTGGGCGAGACCGCAAACGACGGCCTCATGCCGCAATCGTCGCGCGCGCAGATTTCCGGAAAATGTCGCGAATGTGGCCGCCCGCGCACATCGAATATCGGTGCGCATGAGCAGCCACGTGCACTTCGGCGTGCCGACGCCCGTGATTCCCGCGATGGACGTCGATCAGAGTTTGCGCTTTTACACGGCGCTACTCGGCTTCACTGAGGTGTTCCGCTCGGGAACGCCGCCCGATTATGCGGGCTTGGTGCGCGGCGAAACGACGTTGCACATCTTCGCGTGTCCCGATCGCAAGATCGGCGAATGGACGATGTTTCGCGTAAGAGTCGACGACGTCGATGCGCTGTACGTCACGGCGGACGCCGCGGGGATAGTCCATCCGAGCGGCGCGCTCGCCCCGCGCCCATGGGGCTCACGCGAATTCACGGTCGTCGATCCCGCCGGAGTCTGCGTCACGTTTTGGGCGTAGTCGCCGTGCGTGCGTGTATCGCAGCCATGCTCCTCGGCGTGCTCTTCCCGCTAGCGGCGAACGCGGAGCAACGGAGGTTCGATGCGGCACGCGTTCCGCGCACCTGGTATTCCACGTATCGCGTGGAGGAAATCGGACGTGCGGGCATGCCGCGGTTGACGGAGCGACAGCGTCGCTGGCTCCATCGCGTCGCTACGTGGCCCGCCGTCGTAAAAAGGCATCCGATGTTGCGCTTTGCGCTACCGGTAGGCGACGTGCACGTACCGCTTATCGTTTTCGATGCACGCACGGCGATCGGCTGGGAAGTGGGGGCCCCGCTCGCGATCCCGGCGATCGGCGATTACTGCTCGGTATTATATAGCCCAGAATTGAACGAACTTCGACCGACTACCGGTGCCGATTGCAATCCGATCTACGACCCGCATTACCAGATCCCCGGATCGATGCCGTTTCGACCAGCATGGATGAAAACGTAAGAGAAGTCCATCGATTAGAACGCCATACACAGCGCGCGCAACCGATCTCTCGCGTTACCCAAGTGAAATCGCGGGACCGAGATCGTTGTTTTCTTCGATGCGCAACATGCGAATGTCGCGAACGCAGCGCGAGAACCATGGCAACGCATGCGCCAGGCGCTGGACGGTAAGCACGCACGACACCGCGTTCACGCGGCCGGGTTCGCCGAAGTACACGCTTCCTTGCCGCCAAACGAAGCCCTCGGATTCGAGCACGGCTCGCACTTCGCCATACGCGTTATTCGGCGACGTCGCCGAGTAGTGCTCGCGAAGTGCCTCTTGCAGCAGATCAAAGGCAAGCGCGTACATCGTCTGCGTTCCGAACGGCGGCAGTCCAAGGTCGAACGCAGGGAGCGGATGCTGCTGGCCAATGCTCATAGGCGGAGCATAGCACGATTCGATTCGCGCGTTGCGACAACATCGCGGTTGGCGCGTGCTGCGTTCCGCAACCGTGAAGAATGCTCACCACTACGACCGATGCAAATTGTTTGCGATGCGCTGCATCTCGTCCGCGGCTTGTACGCCTTTTGCATTCGCTTCATACGCACGCTGCGCGGTGAGGATCTGCATCATCGATTCGACGATCGAGACGTTGGATTTTTCGAGCATCCCGAAAGCGACGTGCGTGCGATCGTCGCCCGCTACAAGCGGATGTGCGCGGCCGCTTTCCGGCGTTGCGACGAAGACCGCGCCGCCGAGCGCTCGTAACCCCTCCGGAGCATCGAAACGCACCACCGGCACGTGGCCACCGTCGACGCCGCTCCGCCCACGCAGATCGAGCGAGATGCGCCCATCCGGCGCGACATGCACGTTCGTCGCGTCCTCGGGAATATGTACGCCGCGTAAGCAGTTTCCACTCGCATCGACGAGCGCGCCACTTGGCGCACGCGTGAACGAGCCCGCGCGCGTGTAGGCGACGACGCCGTCTTTCTCGATTTGAAAAAATCCCGGACCGTCGAGCGCAATATCGAATGGGCCGCCGCCGTGTTGCAGCTTTCCCTGTTCGAAGAGCGCCTTCGTCCCGAGCGCCGCCGTGCCGAGGCCGATCGATCCACCCGCGCGCATGTCGGTAAACGTCGCGACGGAGCCTTTGAAGCCGGCGACATCCGCATTCGCGAGATTGTCCGCGATCACGTCGAGATTTCGTTGTTGGGCCGCCATACCCGAAGCCGCGGCAAACATCGCACGATTCATGCGCGGATGGTACGGCGCGCATGTGAACGGAAAGCGTCGGGGATGCTACCGCGGGACGATACGGCGCACGACGCGAACGGGTTATCCAAGTTTCTATTCCGGTTGTAAGGGTTTCCAAGCTCATGCGCGTCGCTCTATTGCCGCGAGTCTTCTGCTGTTCGGCACTCGCCGCGTTCTTGGCCGCATGCGGCGGCGGTGGTGGTGGCGGCTCGGTCGCCCCTCCGACGGCCCCCGGCGCCACATCCTCGCCGGGCGGTGGGAGCACGGCGAGTGCATCGCCGTCGTCGACACCATCCGGCGGCGGTTCGGCGACTCCATCTCCGATCGGCACGGCAATGCCCACCACATCCGCCACGCCGACGATCGCTCCTACCCTGCCGCCCACACCGACGCCGACGCCGAGCCCTATCCCGACCGCCGCAGGCGGAGCCGCCGTGTTCCCATCGAGCAACAGCGGTACGTTCGCGCTCGCCGCGCCAACCGGGTACGCCGCCTCGTTCCAGCTCCCCGCAGGCGTGCCGTTCGAGTCGGGCAACGCGCTCATCGATCTGGTGTCCGTGACGCGGCCGCTCGATCTTCCGGCCCTCAACGCCGGTTTGACGCCGCTGCTCTACTTCGAAGGAACGCCAACGCTACCGATGATCCTCGGCGCGGGGACCGCGTTCTCGGTGACGCTGCCCTCCGCACCCCCGGCAGGCGCAACGGTCAGCGTCTCCGCGCTCGATACGCAGTTCTTGCAGTGGATCGATTACGCCGCGACGTGCTCCGTCGCGGGCGTCACCGCTACGTGCACCAGCACGAACGACCTCGTCCTCGTGAATCGCGAGTACGCACTGGCGCTGGTAACCTCGACAGGTCCTCGTCCCACGGTCGTTGTCTCCTCACCCGTTTCGCGCATCGGTTTTTTCGTCGGACCCGCGTCGAGCTCGACGACCTTCGCCGCGCCGGGTGCGCTCTCGACGACCGTAACCTTCGGCCCCGCCTCCGCAGGGGCGCAGATCTTTGGCGATGCCGCGAGCAATCCGCTCTTGCTCGGCATTCCGATCATCTACCCGACGACCGGAACGCCGCTGTTCTACTTCGTCTTGATCCCGACGAACGACACCTCGATCATGAGCGCACCCGGCATCAATACCGGAACGATTACGATCGTCTATCCGCCGAACACGCTTTCCACGAGCAAGACGTACGCGATCGGCGGCGTGGATACGGCCCTGCCGACCTCGAACTACTTCGGCAGTGTGTTGACCGGCCGCCTCACGACCGATCCCGTGACCAGCAACCAAACGCTCTCGTTCGACACGTCGGCCTCCATCGGCGGGACGAATCCCAACATCCCGTTCCAGTACAAAGCGCTCTTCGGCTTCGTCGTCTACGCGCAGTAACGCACCGCACCCGGCTCTTCTGAGGTTTTCATGCAGTACCGCTCCACGCTCGCGCTCGGCCTCGCCCTCGCACTCGGCTCCACGCTCGCCGCCTGTGGCGGCGGCGGCGGTGGCAATACCACGATCGCGCCGGTCACGCCCACGCCAGCGACCGCGACCCCCGTTGCGACCGCAACCCCGGCGCCCGCGACCAACCCCGTCAGCCTTCCGATCGCGACTGCGGGCGGAACGACACCGGTTACCGTACCCGGAGCGAGCGCGGCGGCGATCACCTTCGGGCCGGCGAGTGCATCGGCGACCTTCACCGGAACGTCCGCAACGACGAACACGGCTGCCGGCTTACCCGCGTTCAGCTCCGGAACCGCAGCGAGCCCAGGCGTCGCGCTCTTCTTCTTGTCGTTTACCACAAATACGGCAACGACGGTCTCGGCATCCGCAGGCCTCGCCGCGACGCTGAACCTGACATACCCCGCAGGCACCGTGCCCGCGGGCAAGACCGCGTATGTTGGCCTCGCAAGCAACGGCACCTACGTGTTGCAGTTCACGACGTGTACGGCCGCAACGACCGGATCGAATCAGACGCTTTCGTGCCCCGTCGCGCAAGGCTACTCATTCGCACCCGGAACGACGTACGGCTTCGTTCTCTACTACCAGTAAGCGCGTGACGAGCGGATCGGGGCGTACACGATGCTCGTGATCCGCTCGTATCGCCCGGCCGATGTCCCGGGAATCGCCCGTGCCTTCTACGATTCCGTGCGCCTCGTTGCCGCAGAACGCTACGACGCGGCGCAGGTACGTGCGTGGGCGAACGAAGTGCCGAACGTCGTCACGTGGTCGGCCCGGCTCGCATCGCCGAATCGCACGACCTTCGTTGCCGAGTACGACGCGGCGATCGTCGGCTTCGTCGAAATCGAAGCCGACGGTCACCTCGATTTGCTCTTCCGCACGCCCGATGGCGCGGGCCTCGGCACCGCAACGAAGCTCTACGCCGCCGCCGAAGCGCACGCGCGCGCGCTCGGTATCACGCGCATCTTTACCGAGGCGAGTTTACTCGCCGAACCGTTTTTCGCGAAGCACGGATTTGCCGTCGAATCGCGTGAAGAGATCGAGCGTCGCGGGGTGATGCTCCCCCGAACGCGCATGGCAAAAACGCTCTAACGCTACTTCACGCGCATGACATCGTTGTCGGCCTTATTCCGTGTTTCATCGATTGCGGAAAGTGCCTTTTGCGCCGTTTCGAACGCGCGTTGGGATTGCAGAATTTCGAGCGTCTCACCGATCGCGTTCACGTTGCTCGTCTCGAGCGCGCCGCTCTGCACGCGCGTTCCCGCGGGCAACGGTAAGCGGTCGACGATCCGTCCCCGATCGCGGATCGTGCCATCGCGTTCGACGGTCGCTTCATCGGAAATGCGGATCGGGCCACAAGCGCCGCGCACGCGTTCGCCGTTCGCCGCCACGAGATAGCCATCGCGGTCGCGCGCGAACGATCCCTCGCGCGTCGCGATGGCATGCGTTCCGGTACCGAGCGTAAAGTGGCCCGGACCGAGCAGCGCGAGATCGAATCGTCCGCCCGTCTGCCGGATGGCGCCCTGCTCGGGGTTCGCGGTTCGCGTTACGTGGAGACCGTCGCGTGCGACGGCAACGTGCGTTGCGAAACGACGAAACCCGTCGCTCGAAACGTTCGCGAGATTGTGTGTCGCGCTTTCAAGCGCGGCTCGAGAAGCGCGCATGGCACTCGCCGCCCATTGCATTCCATCCATGCGCCCGATCGTAACCGCGCGCGGTGAACGGGATGTTACCAGCGTTATTCGATCGCGATTGCGGCGGGGCCGCTCGTGCGTTTCGTGCGCAAAAGTAAGACGAGCGGGATGAAGAGCGCCGATGCCGCCGCAAGTGCGAGGAACCCGTCGGCGTACGAGAGCGTCGTCGCTTCACGCACCACGACCGCGGCCAATTGCCCGAGGTGCGCCGTCACCTGGGCCGATGCGTGCGGGATATGCGCGGCGAGAATCGTTTGATGGAATGCTTCGCGGCGATCGAGTAAGGTCACGAGAAACGCCGTGGCGATCGAGCCGCCGAGTTGTTGGCACAGGCTTAAGAGCGACGACGCTTTCGCCGTGTCCGCGCCCGTCACGCTACTCAGCACGGCGACCGATAGCGGAGCGAGCAGCTGCGAGAAGCCGACGCCCCCGAGTGCGAGCGGAAACCAGAACGTCCAGAACTCGGCGGACGAGGTTGTGACCGTCGCTTGCAGATAACAGGCAAGCGACACGAGCGAGAATCCGACGATGAGCAAGATGCGCGGATTGATCTTGAACCGATTGATGAACACCAGTACGAACGGCGTGCAGATCAGGATGAAGAGCGCGCGGATCAGGATCGACTCCCCGCTGAGCGTCGCCGTGAAGTGCAGGATCGTTTGATTGTATTGCGGCGTGATGACGATCGAACCGAACAGCGTGAAGCCGAGCGTCAGCGCGAGCATCGCGCCCGCGGCAACCGTTCTATTTTTAAAAATACGCAAATCGACGATCGGTTCGCGCGCGCCGTACAGCTCCCAAAAAACGAACGCGATCAAACCGCCTGCGGCGAGTGCCGTAAAACCCAGGATGGAGGGGTCGGCGAACCAGTCGTTCCGCTCGCCTTCGGTGAGCACGTATTGCAACGAGCCGAGCCCCATGCCAAGAAACACAAGCCCGAAGACATCGACCGAGACGGAGCGCGCGGGCGCCGGATCGCGCAAGTACGCGAAGATGATCCCGGCGGCGATGATGCCCGGCACGATGTTGACGTAGAACACCCAATTCCACGAGAGATTATCGGTGAGGATGCCGCCGAGCGTCGGCCCAATCGAAGGCCCGACGATCGCGCCGATCGCGACGAGCACCTGGCTCTTGCCGATATCTTTCGGTGGGAACGTATCGCGCAAGATCGCTTGCCCTGTGGCGATCAAGCCGCCGCCGAACGCTCCTTGCATGATTCGGAAAAGAACCTCCGCTTCGAACGACGTCGCGGCACCGCAGAGCGCGGACATCACCGTGAAACCGAGGATCGCGGCGAGATAGTATCGCTTGCGGCCGAAGCGCGTCTGTAGCCACGGCGTAAGCGGGATCACGATGACGGCCGCGATGATGTAACCCGTGATGATCCAGGTGCCCTCATCGCGATTGGCGCCGAGGTTGCCCTGGATCGTCGGCAGCGCGACGTTCACGATCGTCGCATCGAGCACTTGCAGCACCGTTGCGAGCATGACCCCGGCGACGATGAGCAGGCGACGCGAGCCGTATTCGACGACATCGACGCGGGCGTTCTGCGGCATCACGGTGCGAGCGTTCCGATGTAGGCGCGCGCGTGCTTCGCCGCACGGGCCAGGTGCGCGCGATCGCCATGGACGCGCGTGAGGACGAGCGCGCCTTCGAGCAAGGCGACAAGCACCGTCGCCACCTCGTCCGGGTCGACCGAATCCCGGCACGATCGGGCCGCGATCCCATCGCGTACCATTTGCGCGACGGCATCGTGAAAGCGCGAGAGCGCCATGGACGCGAACGCGCGTAGCGTCGCGTCGCCGTCGTCCGATTCGACCGCGGCGTTGAAGAGCGGGCAGCCACCGCCGACTGGCCCGGCGCTCGGCTCCGCATCGACGAGCGCGCCGAAACTCGCAACGACGCCGCCCAAGCGTTCGGCCATCGTCACACCCGCCCAACGCGCGCTATGATGCGCGGCCGCAGTTTCGGCCGCATAGGTAAACGCCGCGGCGATCAGCGCGTCTTTGCTCGAGAAATGGCGGTACAATCCGCCTTTCTCGATGTTCGCGCTCGCGAGGATGTCGCTCACGCTGGTCGCCGCGTAGCCCTGGCGATTGAAGAGCTCCGCCGCGCTCCGTACGATACGCTCGCGCGTGCGCACGCCTTTTCTTACCGCTTCAGCCATAAAAGATACCATTCGGTATCTTTTATGGACAACCTCGCAACGATGTCAACCACCCGCACTTCGAACGCCGAAACGGCAGCCGTGGCAGCAGGCAGTAACCGTGTCGGCGACCATTCCGCACTGGCAGGCGCAACTCGGTTAGACGGTAGACTTCGTTTCCGGGGAGGGCGCAGCCGCGGCACTGCCGTTGGCAACGGTCCCCGAGATAAACGGCGATTCGCTTCGCTGCAACGCCGGGCGCTCGAGAAGCGAGAGATGCGTCATCAGCAAGCTCCGCAGTTCGCTGCGCGCCTTCTCCGTCGTATCGAGCGCGTTCTGATACTCGCGCCGTGCATCCGAAATCCGATCCGCAAGCGTCGCGATCTCGCGTTCGGCCTGCATCTTGGCCTCGGCGCGGATCATATCGGCTTCCTTGTGCGCGAACGCTTTCACCTCATCGGCGGTGCGCTGCGCGAGCAAGAGCGTCGAGTTGAGCGAATCTTCCATCGATTTGAAATGACTGATCCGCTCGCGCATCTCGCCGATTTCGGCTTCCGCCGCGGCCCGATGCGACTGCTCGTCTTCGATCGATTCGATGATCTCATCGAGAAACTGATCGACGTCCGCCGGGTCGTACCCCTGAAGCTTCTTCTTGAACGTCTTGTGCTGGATATCGACGATCGTGATCTTCGCCATCGTGAACTAGCCGCGACCGCCGAATTGCGCGTTGCTCGCACCGAAGTTCGCTTTGGTCGGAATGCCGAAATCGACGAGCCCGTCGTTCTCGATTTCCTTGAGCGTGGAATTGACTTGCACGCCCGCCGGAACCACGAGGTAGATCGCATCGGCGAGCTTCTGGATGCGGCCGTCGATCGTATACGCAACGCCCGAGGTGAAATCGACGACGCGCTGCAGCAGCGAGCGATCGGCACCCTGGAGGTTCACGATCACGACGCGGCGCGCGCGTAACGCATCGGCGATCTCGGTGACGTCGGCGAAGCCGCGCGGTGCGAACACGGCGACTTCGGTACCCGTCGCGGGCCGGCGCGGTGCGTTTGCAAACGGAACGACGTTGCGCTTCTCGTCGCGGCCGTCGTGGATGCGTTCTTCTTCCTCTTCCTCGTCGTGAAGGGCGAAAAACGAGGTGATGCGATTGAGGACGCTCATGGGGACTCCTTCGGCGGGCGTGGCCCGAAAATCGCGGAACCGATGCGTACCATCGTGGATCCTTCGGCGATCGCCGCGCGCAGGTCGCCCGACATGCCGATCGATAACGTCATACCGCCGATGCGGTCGTAGACTTTCCGGGCTTGCACGAATGCATCCCGAAGGACGCGTTCGTCCGAGGTGATCGGTCCGATGGCCATGACGCCCTCGACGATCAATCCTTCTTGCGTGAGACCGTTCGCGAGAGCGACCGCATCCTCCGGTGCGCATCCGAAACGTTCCGTCGGCGAGATATTGACTTGCACGAGAACGCGCTGCGCCTTGCCGGCGTTCCCCGCGCTCTTCGCGAGCGCCGCGCCCGCCTCGATGCGATCGACGCTCTGCACCACATCGAAGATCGGCACGATGACCTTCGCCTTGTTCGTCTGGAAATGCCCGATGAAGTGCGTCTCGACGGGTGGCAGGTCGACGAGCTTCTCGCGCGCCTCTTGCGCGTAATTCTCCCCGATCGCCGCGATACCACAGGCGAGCGCCTCCAGCACCGCATCGCGCGACTGCACTTTCGTCACGGCGACGAGCGTTATCGACGCCGGATCGCGGCCCGCAGCCTCCGCCGCCTCCGCGATCTGCGCGCGGACGGCGGCGATGCGCGAAGCGATCGTCGCGGTTTCGATCAAACCGTGCCGAGCACTTCGGTGCGACGGTTCACGCGGTAGGCGCGCGCGATCAAGAGCGCTCCCGCGAGCACCATCGGGATACCAAGCAGCTGGCCGCCGGACAGGCCGAGGATCAGGAAGCCGGGTTCGCGCCAGATATCGGCAACCGAACGCGAGATCGCATAGCAGATGAACCACGTCCAGAGCATCACGCCGTCCGGCGGGCGCCGACCGTACACGATGAAGAGCACGCCGAGCGTGAGCGCATCGAGGATGAGCTCGAAAATCTGCGAGGGGTACCGATATCCGGTGTAGCCCGGAAACTGCATGCACCACGGATGATCGGGCACGCAGATATTGCCGACGAGCTCGTCGTTGATGAAGTTCACGAACCGCGTCGTCACGAGCCCGAGCGGGAGCAACATCACCACTTCGTCGCCGAGAATTTCGAACGTCAGGGGACGGTGCTTGCGCAGAAACAGGAAGCCCGCGATGATCACGCCGATCAGCGCACCGTGGAACGCCATGCCGCCGTTCCAGACCGCGATGAAGTTGATCGGCTTCGCGAGGTAGCTCGAGAAGAAATTGTGCTCGGTGATGATATCCGAAATCACGAACCCGACGCGGCCTCCGACGAGCACGCCGACGAGCGCATAGACCAGGAAATCCTGGATCTGATCGCTCGTGAGCCCGAGGCGCTTGCGGCCTGCGGGACGGATCATCCAAACGAAGACCATGATGAACCCGAACAGGTACGAGAGCCCGTACCAATGCACGGAAATCGGCCCGACGTGAAAGGCGATCGGGTTGATGCCCGGATACGTAAACCAATGTTGCATGCCGAGGGCGAAGCATTCGGCTCCGTCAGGCACGCTACATTTTTCGCTTGGCCGCTCGTGCTACCGTAAGGTTACATGCCGCCAAATCTCAACATCCCGACCGCCTTCCTCGCCGGGCTTCTGAGCTTCGTCTCGCCGTGCGTGCTGCCGCTGATCCCCTCGTTTCTCTCGCTGCTAACCGGGCAGAGCCTCGAAGATCTCCAAGCGACGAACGATCCGCATCAGAAACGGCGCGTCATGCTCCACGCGCTCTCGTTCATCGCCGGCTTCACGCTGATGTTCATGGCGTTCGGCCTCACGGCGAGCGCGCTCGGCGGAGCGTTCGGGCAGTACCGCGATTGGATCGCGAAGATCGGCGGCGCGATCGTCATCCTGCTCGGGCTCAATATGCTCGGCGTGTTCCGCATCGGCTTTCTCGCCCGCGACACGCGCCCGCAGGTCGTCCGCGCGAACCGCAACTTCCTGACCTCGTTCCTCGTCGGCATCGCCTTCGCGGCCGGCTGGTCGCCGTGCATCGGCCCGATCTTGGGCGCCATCTTGTTCCTCGCCACGGGCGAACAGGTCGGGGCGGCGGCATTGCTGCTCTTCGTGTACTCGATGGGCCTCGCGGTGCCGTTCCTCATCACCGCTGCCGCGATCACCCAGGCGCTCGGCGCGCTCAATAAGATCAAGCGTTTTCTGCCCACGATCGAGCGTGTCTCCGGTGTCGTTCTCGTCGTCACGGGGCTCGTGCTCATCACCGGGGCGTTCGGTCAGGTCGCCGGGTTCTTTAACCAATACATCAAGCCGCCGAGCCTCTGATGCCGCGCGGCCCGTTGCTTGTGGCGGCTTGCGTCGCCCTCGCGGACGCGGTCGCGAAAGCCATCGTCGCCGAGCGCTTTCTTCCCGGAGAAAGCCGGATCGTCGTGCCGCGCGTGCTCTACCTCACGTACGTGCGAAACGATCGTGGCGCGTTCGGCCTCGGCGCGGCGCTGCCGTGGTTGTACGCGCTGCTCGGCCTCGCCGGAATCGCGCTCCTCGTGCTGCTCGCGCGCGCGCATCTCTCTCGCATCCCCCGCCGCCGGCGTTATCAGCTGGCCCTTGCGTACGGCGCGGTAGTCGGCGGGGGGATGGCGAATGTGGCAGACCGGGCCTTCCACGGCGCGGTCGTCGATTTCATCGATTTCCGTGTGTGGCCCGTGTTCAACCTCGCCGATGTCGCCGTCACGCTCGGGCTCGTCGCGATCGCCGCGCTCGGCCTTGCGCGAAAGGAATCCTCCCCTGCTCTATCTTCGTAGCGCGCTCTATTGGGCCGTCATCGTCATCGTGGTCGTGCTCGATCGCATCTCGAAGCAGCTCGTGCTCGCGCATTTCGCCCCGAACCAAACGGAGCCGGTCCTCATGCCGCTGCTCTCGTGGACCTTCGTGAAAAACACCCACGGTGCATTCGGCCTCTTCGGCGGCAGTTCGCTGTTCTTTGCCATCGTCGCAACGTTCGTCGTCCTGCTCTTTCACTGGTTCTATCGCGTCGACGCGCGGAAATCGCCGCTCGCGCTCGCCGGCCTCGCGATGATCGCCGCGGGCGCGATCGGGAATCTCATCGACCGCTTCACGATCGGGTACGTCGTCGATTTCATCGACGTCCACGTGTGGCAGTACATCTTCAACGTCGCGGATTCGGCCGTCACGATCGGCGTCGGCTTGCTGATCCTCGCCTCGTTCGTCACGCGCGAGTCCCCGGCGAAACACGGGGCCGCGTGACGCTACCCGAAGCGACGACGTATATCGCGACCGCGGAAGACGCGGGCCAACGCCTCGACATCGTCGCGACGCGGCTCGCCGGCTTCTCGCGTTCGCACGTCAGCAACGCGATCAAAGCGGGCGAAGTGCTCGTCAACGACGCGCTTGCGAAGCCGAGCTTGCAACTCGAACCGGGCGATCGCGTCGTGCTGCGCGTCGCGCAGCCCCACGTGCTGGAAGCGTTCGCGCAAGAGCTACCGCTTGACGTCGTTTATGAAGACGACGACGTAATCGTGATCAACAAGGTCGCGGGGATGGTCACGCATCCGGCGCACGGTGCCGTCGATAACACGCTCGTGAACGCGCTGATGGCGCACGTCGGCGTGCTGCCGGGCGATCCGATTCGTGGCGGCCTCGTGCATCGGCTCGATCGCGACACCTCGGGCTTACTCGTCGCGGCGAAGACGCCGGAAGCGCTTTCCGCACTCGGCAAGGCGATGATGAGCCGCTACATCGCGCGCACGTATCTTGGGATCGTGATCGGCTATCCGGGCGAACAACAGGGCACGATCAACGGCCCGATCGGACGCGATCCGCACAATCGCATGAAGTACGCGATCCGCGCCGAGGGCAAACCGTCGGTAACGCATTACGCGGTGCGCGAACGATTGCACGGCGCATCGGAACTTTCGTTCACGTTGGAAACCGGCCGCACGCACCAAATTCGCGTGCACATGGCCGCGCTCGGTACGCCGATCCTCAACGATCCGATTTACGGGCGCACCGATTCGCGCCTCGCACTTCCGGGCCAGGCATTGCATGCGTGGAAACTCGCGTTCCGCCAACCGCGCACGCGCATCGATCTGGAATTCGAAGTGCCGCCACCCGAGGCGTATACGCAAGCCTACGAATCGCTGAAAGTACCGGTCGCGTGACCGTAGCGCAGGTCGGCGCGTACGCGCTGCACGCGACCGACGGAACGGCGCGCCGCGGTTCGCTCACGCTCGCGCATGGCACGGTCGAGACGCCGTGCTTCATGCCGGTCGGCACCGCGGCGACGGTCAAGGCGCTCTCGCCGCGCGACCTGCGCGAGATCGAAGCGCAGATCATCCTCGCGAACACGTATCACCTGTGGCTGCGGCCCGGGCGCGAAACGATCGTCGAAGCGGGCGGGCTGCACCGGTTCATGGGTTGGGATCGCCCGATCCTCACCGATAGCGGCGGCTTCCAAGTGTTCTCGCTCGAATCGCGGCGCAAGCTCGACGACGACGGCGTGACGTTTCAATCGCACATCGATGGCTCGACGCACCGTTTCACCCCCGAAAACGTGCTCGCGTTCCAGGAAGATCTCGGCGTCGACGTCGCGATGATGCTCGACGTGTGCACGAAGCTGCCGGCAGAACGCGCCGACAGCGAAGAAGCGGTTCGCAAGACGACGCTGTGGGCCGAGCGCGCCGTCCGCGCGTGGCGCCGGGATCGCACGGCTCTTTTCGCAATCGTGCAAGGTGGGCTCGACGAAGAGTTACGCAAACGTAGTGCCGATGCGCTCGTACCGCTCGATCTTCCGGGGTATGCGATCGGCGGCCTGAGCGTCGGGGAATCGCGAGCCGATATGGTGCGTTTCGCGCGCTTCACCGCGGCGCTCTTGCCCGCGAACAAACCGCGGTATCTCATGGGCGTGGGGACCGTGCGCGATCTACTCGACGCGGTTGATGCGGGCGTCGATCTCTTCGATTGCGTGTATCCCACACGCTGCGGCCGCAACGGGCGCGCGCTGACCCGTGCGGGCGAACTGAATATCCGCAACGCCCCGTTCGTGCGGGATTTTCGCCCGCTCGACGAAGGATGCGATTGCGAAGTGTGCACGACGTACACGCGCGCATATCTCTCGCATCTTTTCCGAGCCGATGAAATGTTAGGACCGCGTTTGCTTTCGTACCACAACCTTTACGCCCTCACGTCGCTGATGCGCGACGCACGCGAAGCGATCGCGGCGGGTACGTGGGCGAGCTTTCGCGACGCGGCCCGGGAGCGTCTCGCATGATCCGCATCTTCGTCGGCGGCCTGCCCCTTACGGCCGTGAAAGAAGACGTCGTCAAACTGTTCCGGCAATTCGGCGCGTCGGATGAAGGCGTCGTGCTTCCGCGCGATCGCCGTACGCGGCGCAAGAAAGGCTTCGCGTACGTCGATCTCCCGACGGTCGAAGCCGCAACCGCCGCGATCGCCGTGTTCAACGGCTTCGCGATCGGCACGAAAGAGTTGACGGTGACGCGCGCCGAGGATCGGCCGCTGCGCAAACCGCGCCCGCCGCGTCCGCGGGTCGGCGGCTAAGCCCACGCACCGCGATCGGTGGTTCTTCGGCGCGTTCGCGTTCGCGACGTTGCTAGTGCACGCGCTCACCGCGCGTGGCTACGGGTACCAACGTGACGAGCTCTATTTTCTCGCCTGCGCGCAGCATCTGCAGTGGGGCTATGTCGACCAACCGCCGCTGATCGCGGCGATCGCGCGCGTGACGCTCGCGCTGATTGGAAGTTCGACGTTCGCGTTGCGCGTGTTGCCGATGCTCGCGGCGGTGGCGCTCGTCGTCATGACCGGCGCGTTCGCGCGCTCGCTCGGCGCGGGGCGCCCCGCGCAGGCGATCGCGATGCTCGCCGTACTCTTCGCACCGATCGAACTCGCCGTTGGGAATCTCCTGACGATGAACGCGTTCGAGCCGTTGATCTGGCTCGGCGCCGCGATGCTCGCCGTGCGCTTGTTACGCGACGCTGCCACGCGCGGCAGTGCGCGGATCGCGACGTGGATCGGTTTCGGGCTCCTCGTCGGTCTCGGGTTTCTGTGCAAGGACTCGATGGCGTTTTTCGTCATCGGGTTGTTCGTCGGCGTGCTCTTGACGCGCGAGCGCATGGTGCTCGCGCGGCCCGGGCCGTGGGTAGCGGTTGCGATCGCGGTTGCGATCGTCGCGCCGTATGTCGCGTGGCAGGCGGCGAACGGTTGGCCGCAACTCGAACTCTTGCGCAACGCCGCGGCGCATAAACTCGTCGTCTACGGACCAACCGCGTTCTTCGCACAACAGGCGCTCATGATGAACCCGCTTTCCGCGCCGCTGTGGCTTGCGGGCATCGCGTGGTGTTTCACCGCGCGCGGCGCGGCAACGCAGTTGCGCGCGTTCGGTTGGGCGTATGTCGTGATGCTTGCGCTCGCCGTGATCGTCGAAGCGAAGATCTATTATTTCGCGGCGGGGTATCCGCTCTACATCGCGATGGGAGCCGTCGCGCTCCAATCGCTCTTCGCGCGGCGCTGGGTATTCGCAACGGCGGCGAGCGCGCTCGTGCTTTCCGGGCTCGTCATCATGCCGCTCGCGACGCCGACGCTCACCCTCGAAGCGTTTGCACGCTACCAAGGGCTCTTCGATGCGCGCGCGCTCAAATTGGAAAAGCATCCCTCCGGTCGCGTGCCGCAGAATTTCGCGGATCAACTCGGTTGGGATTCGCTCGTGCGCACGCTCGCGCTCGGGTATGCACGCGTTCCCGAAGCGGAGCGCGCGACGACGGCAATCATGACGGAGAACTACGGACAGGCGGGAGCCGTCGATTTCCTCGGCGCGGCGTACGGCCTACCGCACGCGATTAGCGGCCACAATTCGTATTATCTCTGGGGCCCGGGCAACGCGCGCACGCTCGTTACGGTCGGCATCGCGGAATCGTTGCTGCTACGGGGATTTACGAGCGTTCGACGCATCGGCACGTATGGCGATCCGTTCGTGCTTCCCGACCAAAGCGAACTGCCGATCTACCTCGCGCGCAATCCAAGAACCAGCGTCGCCGCGTGGTGGCCGCAAACGAAACACTACCTGTAACTCACGTTTGTTTGGCGCCGACGTTCGGCATCGCGCCAGGCGATAAATCCCGCGGCCGGAGTGCCTCGAGGCGCTCGTGCGAGAGCCCGAGGTGCATCACGATCGCGCCCGCATATGTCGGCAACGGCGGCGGGCCGCGGCGCTCGCCGGACTCTCCCCCGGGCGGTGGCGGTGGCGGCTCGCGAAGGGCCTTCGCGTGAAAATCGGCACCGATCGCGACGACCCGGGAACGCTCCTCGGGCGAAAGGCGCGCCTCGATCAGGGTTGCCGCACCGTGGATGTCGCGCGAGCGCCCACTTGCGATTGCATCGATCAAACCTTGCGCGTATGCCGCGTGGTCCGCGGATAGCGCGGCGAACATCTTCGTTCGGAATGTGGCGCGCCGCGGATCGTCGACGACCATCGGCTGCGCGGCCGACGACATTGCGGCGGAGCCCAGCGCATAGCCGAACGGCACGACACCGACCGCGACGGTCACGAGCGCCGTTACCACGAAGGTGACGCCTTGCAGCTTCATAGGCAGGTTGTACGGTAGGGGTGTTGGGCGTATCCTGGGAAGCGCGAACGCGTGCTCGAACGTCCGCTCGTCGTCTACACGCACGCCGCACCGGCGATCGGCACGCTGCTTCTCCGCGCGTCCTGCGAAGTGCGCGAAGGGCCGGAACGCGGACGGCGGCGCGAAGAGATCGCGCGCGAAGCACGCGATGCGCATGCCCTGTGCATCTTCGTACCGGATGTGATCGACGACGCACTGCTCGCCATGCTACCGAAGCTCCGCATCCTCGCGCATTTCGGCAAGGGCTACGACAACGTTGACGTCGCCGCCGCCACGCGTCGCGGGATCTGGCTCACGAACGTACCGGCGGATTTGACCGATGCAACGGCCGATCTCGCGTGGGGGCTCATCCTTTCGCTTTCGCGGAAGATCAACGCGGGCGATCGCGCGCTACGCGAGGGGCTGCAACCGGCGTGGCATCCCTCGCGACTCTTGGGAACGCACGTCACGGGCGCGACGCTCGGAATCATCGGCTTCGGCGCGATCGGGCGCGCGATCGCGAAACGTGCACGCGGCTTCGATTGCCAAGTGCTCTATTACGACGTGCAGCGCGCGACGAACGAAACCGAGCGCGGACTCGGCGTTACCTATGCGCCGTTCGACGAAGTCGTGAGCGAAGCGGAAATTCTCGTACCGGTCATTCCGGCCGCTCCGGAAACGCGCGGCCTCATCGACACAAACGTGCTCGCGCGGATGCGACGCGATGCGCTACTCGTGAACGTCGCACGCGGTTCGGTCGTCGACGAACTCGCGGTCGCGAGTGCGCTGCGCGAGCGGATGCTCGGTGGATATGCCGCCGATGCGTTCGCGTGCGAGGAACGCGGGCTGCCGAATCCGCCGCGCGGCATCCCGGCAGCGTTGCTCGCCGAACGCGAACGCACCGTCTTCACACCGCACATCGGGACGGCGGTTGCGAGCGTGCGCGAAGCGCTTGCCATCGTACAAGCCGAAAACGTGCTCGCGGCACTGCGCGGCGAACGACCGCCGAACGCCGTCAATCGCCCGAACTTCGCGCCGAGCGGTGCGCGCGGGCGCGCTTGACACGCTACGGCGCCGCGTGGTACCACAGGCCTATGTCCCGTTGCTGCTGCACCACGATCACCACGGCGACGATGCGAATCACGCATCGGCGAGGGTTGTCGTTCGCGTGAGCCGCTAAGACGCACGAACGCAAAGAACCCTCGCCGATCAACGTCGGCGGGGGTTTTTCGTATCTCATCCAGGAGCGACCAATGGCCGAGGAACCGGGATTCCACACGACGAGCCTGCACGGCGGGCACGCGGGCGATCCGACCACGCATTCGCGTGCCGTGCCGATCTATCAGACGACGTCGTACACCTTCGACGATACGGACCACGCGGCGCGTCTTTTCGCACTTCAAGAATTTGGAAATATCTATACGCGGATCATGAATCCCACGAGCGACGTGCTCGAGCAGCGAATCGCGACGCTCGAAGGCGGCGTCGGCGCGCTCGCGGTCGCTAGCGGTCAAGCCGCGAACGTCTACGCGATCTTGAACGTTGCGAAGGCGGGCGATCACATCGTCGCCTCGGCCGCGCTCTACGGCGGAACGCACTCCGCGTTCATGCACACGCTGCCGCGGCTCGGCATCACGGCAACGCTCGTCGATGCGCGCAAACCCGAAAATATTCGGAAGGCGATCTTGCCGAACACGAAAGCGATCTTTGCCGAATCGATCGGCAACCCGCAGGTCGACGTGCTCGATATCGAAGCGGTCGCAGCGGTCGCGCACGAACACGACATTCCGCTGATCGTCGACAACACGCTCGCATCGCCGTATTTGCTCAAGCCGCTCGCGTTCGGTGCGGATATCGTGACGCACTCGGCAACGAAGTTCATCGGCGGGCACGGCACCTCGATCGGTGGGCTGATCGTCGATGGCGGAACGTTCGACTGGGCCGCGTCCGGGAAATTTCCGGATTTCACCGAGCCCGATCCGTCGTATCACGGCGTGCGCTACACGACCGCGTTCGGCAACCTCGCGTACATCATCAAGGCACGCGTCCAGCTCTTGCGCGATCTCGGCGCTTCGATCTCGCCGTTCAACTCGTGGCTGTTACTGCAAGGGTTAGAGACGCTCGGGTTGCGCATGGAACGCCATTCCGCAAACGCGCTCGCGATCGCACAACACCTGCGCGCGCGGCCGGAAGTGACGTGGGTTTCGTATCCCGGGCTCGACGGACACCACGCCGAAGCGCGGGCGAAAAAGTATCTGCCCAAGGGCGCGGGCGCGATCCTCACGTTCGGCATCAAAGGCGGAGCCGATGCGGCGCGTGCGTTCATCGATCGCTTGAGGATCTTCTCGCTTCTTGCAAATGTCGGCGATGCGAAATCGCTCGTCATCCACCCGGCAACCACGACGCACCAACAGCTCACCGTGGTCGAACAGATCGAAAGCGGCGTCACCGAGGATATGATTCGGCTTTCCGTCGGCATCGAAGATCTCGCCGATCTCGTGCGCGATCTGAATCAAGCCTTCGCTTTGGCGAGCGACCCCGTTCCCGCGTAGGGACACGTACGAGCGTTCGCGCACGTCACGCAATGGCTGACGTGCGCGGACTCAAACGGTCCCTCGGGATGTGGTCGGTCGTCGCCTTCGCGGTGACGAATCAGATCGGGGCCGGGCTCTTCTTCGTTACCACGCAAGTGCAAATTACGGCACCCGGCGTCGGCGCGGCGGTCCCGTGGTTGATGCTCGCGGGCGGCGCGATGATCGCGCTGATCGTCGCCGCGTATCGCCTGCTCTTACGCGATGGACCTGCGGGTGCCGGCGGCGAGTACACGATGCTCAAACGATCGCTCGGGAAGCACATCGCGTTTTGCGCGACGTTCACATCGTGGTTCGGCATCACCGGTGCGATGGCGACGCTCGCGCTCACGGCGGCGCGCTTTCTCGAAAGCGGCGCATCGGCGCTCGGCCTTACGGCGTTCGCCGCAGCGTTGCATTCGCCGTACGGTACGGCCGCATTCGGGTTCGCGTTGATCTGGTCTGCGTGGGTGCTGCACGTGCGCGGTGTCGATGTTGCGAGTCGTATCGCGTGGGCATCGGGCTTCTTCGTCGTCGCGCTAGCACTCGGCGTTGCCGCCGTTTTGTTCGCCGTCGGGCCCGACGCGTTGCTCGCCGCGGCCGCCGCGCACGTCCATCGCTCACCGGCGGAGATTCTGGCTGCTGCGCCACCGGCGATGCCCGTGTGGCAAGCCATAACGACCGCGCTTCCGATCCTCTTCTTCAGCTATCTGGGAATCGCGACGGCAACGCAGACCGGCGAAGAAACGCGCGATCCCGGGCGTGCCGTGCCGCGCGGGATCATCATCGCGGTCGCGATCGTCACCGTCGTGTACGTGACGTTTAGCGCGGCAGTAGCACACGCGGTGCCGTGGCAACTCGTCGCCGGGCTCGGCGCGCTGAAAGAAACGAGCGCAACGACGACGATCGGCTTGCTCGCGTTCGTGGTGCCCCCGTTCGTCGGCGCGGCGCTCGCGCTCGCCACGGCGTTCGTCGTCGCGAAAACGATCGTGCCGCTCTTTCTCGCGCAATCCCGCTGGGTCTATGCGTGGGCGGAAGACGGCATGATCCCGCGCTGGGCGTCACGTATCGCACCGCGCTTCGGCACGCCCGTCACCGCGCTTACGATCGGCGCCGTGTGTGCATCGCTCGTCTTTCTCGAAGCGCTCGCTTTCGGATTTGCGTTCGGCGTCGCGCTGCGCGTGCTGTCGGCGATGCTCGTCCTCGCGTTGTGCGGCGTCGCGCTCGCGCGGCAAACCGCCGGACGCCGCGCCCTCGGCATTACGTTACTGTTGCTGGCGCTCGCGTTCATCGGCTCGATCGTCACCGCGTCGCGCACGGCGGCATTCGCAACGCAACCGGCCGTGCAAGCCGCGATCGTCCTCGCGATCGCGGTTGCCATCGTCGTCGCCCGCCGTTCGCGTGAGAGCGCTAGCGTAACTGGGTAGGCAATGCAGCGAGCGCTCTCGTGCGCTTAGCTGGAGGCAACCATGAGCGCGAAACATCTCTTACTGCTGCTGATCGTCCTGTACGTCGTCTTCGAATTTTTCTTTCCGGCGATGCAGAACGTGTTCGGTTACGGCATCGGCACGCTGCTCGCGATCGTCGTGCTGTGGGCGGTGTTCTTTAACGGCCGTACGCGGGTGCGCTGAAGCCGTCAGCACGAACCGACGCTTCGAAATCGGCGAGCTCGCGCTCGACGCGTGCTTCCATCGCCGCGTGCTCGTTTCCGGAAAGGAAGCGCTGGCACGCGGCCGATGGCGCAACGCTGAAGTCGTCGTTCGCGCACGCGGTCACGCGCGTACGGTAGTCCGGGTCGGCCCAGATCGTCGTGCCCTGCAGAAACCCGAAATGCACGCTGTTACGAACCATCGTCTTGATTTGCGGATACGTGAAATGGTACGTCGTTATGGCGCGCACGAATTCGTTGGTGAAGTCGATGCGCGAGACGCCTTCGTCGTCGGTAGCGAGTGCGGTCGGCACGCCTGCGCGAAGGTACGTCGGTAAGGGGTGTTCCGCGCCGCGCACGCCGAGGATCACGTCGTTGCTCGTCAGCGCGATCTCGACGAGAATCCGTTTCTCGTGCATCTCGCGTAAGAGGCCGAGCGCGTCCGTTTCGTACGACACGTCAACGCCATGGCCGATGCGCTTCGCGCCCGCAACTTCGATCGCTTGACGGATATGGTTCTTCAAATCTGCGGGTGGCACGAGGCCCAGGGTTAGTTCGCCCGCATGTAACGACACGTTGACGTTCGGATCGTGTGCGTGCAGCGAGCCGATCATGCGCATATGCAGCGCGTACTCGCGGAGCGACACCGGATTGTCTTCGGGTGCGACGAGGTTGAGGCCGACGACGAGCGGCTGACGCTTTGCAAGCTCGAACCCGAGCGCAAATTGCGCGAAAGTGACGGCGGGCGAGATGACGCGGTTCGCCTGCTGCAGATAGCGCACGGTTACCGCACACGGCGCGGGTTCCGGTTTCGCATCGCACCCGAGTTCGGTGCGGCGCGCGCGATCGAGCGCGGCGACTTCCGCAACTGCGGCATCGACGACCGCCGGGAAACCCGCCGCATCGAGCGCGCGACGCATCGCGACGAGATCGTTCGTCAGCGGTACTTTGGCGGCGATCGCACTCACGGCGGGGTTTGCGAACGTCACCATCGTTTCGAGGTACGCGACGTGGTCTTCAGCGGCATGACGCGTCGCTTCCGCAACGACGCCCGCCGTGTGATTCGCGAGCGTCGCTCCGAATTTTCCGAACGTGTTAAAGAAGTGGTCGTGTCCGGTCTCGCCATTAGTCGCCACGAAGCCGTTCATCGACCATGCGTCGATCAAGCTCGTACGATCGGCACCCCCGGTGATCGGCGCGAAACCGACCGGGCAGGTGCGCCCGTCGGCAGCTGGCGCGGCGACGTCCTGCGCGTTCGCACAATCGCCATCGGCTAACGCCCATCCGAGCATCGTTTCCGCGTATACAGCGCCCGACGCGTGGTTGTGCAGATCGGCGCCCTTCGGCATCCGTGCAAAAAACGCGCGCAAAAGCGGCGGAGACGTTTCGATGGACTGCAGGTATATTTGCGTCGCGACTTCGGCCGTAATGGGCGTCGCGGGCGTGATCGAGGTTGCGGCAGCGACTATAGGGGTTGCGGCCTGAATCGAGCTTGTCGCCGTCATCGGATTTGCCGTCGTTATCGAGCTTGCGGCCGATGTCGGATTCGCTACCATTTGCGCGCGTGCCGCGCTCGGCACGATGCAACACGCGAGAGCGAGCGTTGCGGCGAGCGCGCGCATCATGCGAGGCCGCCGTCGATCGTGTCGACGATCGCCGCGCACGGGCCGCACACCGTCGGCTGCGCGGGATCGGTTCCGAGTTCGAGAAACTTCCAGCATCGCGCACACTTCTCGCCGGTCGAGGCAACGAGTTCCACCGACGACGTCGCGTCGTGCGACGGCGTCACCGAGGCCACTCCGGAAACGCGGAGCGCTTCGCGCAGGTTGTCGCCGAGTGCCGTAAAGCGATCGGCGAATGCGGGCGCGACCTTGACGTGGGCGAACGCCTCGAAATCGCGCGGTGCTTCGCTCGCCGCAACCGAGGCGCGGAGTTCTTTGAGCGTCGTCCAGAGTTGCAGTGCGGCGTGATCCGTCTCCGCGATGTGCGGGAACGGGACGTCGAACACGCTGCGCTCGTTGGCGCGCAAGGCTTCCGGCAGATGCTGCCATGCTTCTTCGGTCGTGAACGACAAGATCGGCGCGAGCAGTACCGCGATGGTACGGAAGAGTTCGTACGCAGCGCTTTGACCGCTTCGCCGTGCATGCGAATTCGGTGCGCTCGTGTACGAGCGGTCCTTCATCGCATCGATGTAGAACCGCGAGAGATCGTCGCCGTCGAAGGCGTTGAGCGCGAGGTACGCATCGTGTAAGCGGAAGTTACGATAGTGCTCCACGACGTCGGCCGAGAGCGCATCGAGCGCCGCCATCGCGAGGCGGTCGAACGGCTCCATCTCCGTACGCGGCACCATATGTTCCGGCGTGAAATCGGTGAGCAGCGAGAGCAGATAGCGCAGGCGGAAGCGCAGGTTCTTATAAACGTTGGCGACGTTTTCGAGGATCGCTTTGCCGAGCCGCGCATCGGACGTGTACTCGATCGAAGCGACCCATAGGCGTAAAACGTCGGCGCCGTACTGATTCATGCCGTCGACCGCGCCGATGTAATTCCCAGCGGATTTATGCATCGCGTGGCCGGTCTCGTCGACCACCCAGCCGGTCGAAATCACGCTCTTGTACGACGGGCCGCCGCGGGTGGCGACCGAGGTCACGAGCCCGCTGCGGAACCAGCCGCGGAACTGATCGCTCCCCTCGAGCACGGCATCGGCCGGGAACGGGATCTCGTCATGCCCGAGCACGACGCGATGCGTGACACCCGATTCGAACCAGATATCGACGATGTTCATTTCTTTGCGAAGCTTCGAACTTCCGCATTTCGGGCACTTCGTATCCGGCGGTGCGAATGTCGAGACCGGTTCGCTCCACCACGTGTTTGCCGTGCGCTCGCGGAAGACGTTTGCCGTCTGTCGTGCGACCTTCGGATCGACGAACGACTCGTTGCAATCGTCGCACGCGAGCGCCGGGATCGGCGTGCCCCACGTGCGCTGGCGCGAGATGCACCATTCCGGGTGATTTTCGATCATCTGCATCATGCGGTTCTCGCCCCACGCGGGCGTGAACGAGATCGTCGGGATCGCTTCCTCGATGCGGCGCCGCATCGCGTTGAAATCCATCGAGATGAACCACTGCGCGGTCGCGCGGAACACGACCGGGTTCTTGCAGCGCCAGCAGTGCGGGTAGCTGTGGTGATAGGCTTCTTCTTGCACGAGCGCACCCGACGTGCGCAAATCGGCGACGATGTTCGCGTTCGCATCGAAGATGAATTGCCCGACGTATGGGCCCGCTTCCGCGGTAAAGCGCCCCGCGCCGTCGACCGGGTTGAGGATCGGAAGCCCGTACCGCATGCCCGTCTCGAAGTCGTCCGCGCCGTGCCCCGGAGCCGTATGCACGGCGCCTGTGCCGGCGTCGAGTTCTACGTACTCGCCGTGCACGACGAGCGAATCGCGATCGAGGAACGGGTGACGCACCGTTGCGCCTGCCAGCTGCTCGCCCGTCGCCGTCGCAAGCGTGAGCGCGGACTCGCCGAGCGGTAAACGCTTGAGCACGTTCGCCGCGAGCGCTTCCGCAACGATCACGGCCTCGTCGCCCGCGTGGTACAAGCCATACGACGCGGTGGGGTTCAGCGCGATCGCGAGGTTTGCCGGAAGCGTCCAGGGCGTCGTCGTCCAGATGACGATCGAGGTCCGCTCCGCGAGCGCCGACGCGTCGACGCCGAATCGGCGCGCCAGCTCTTCGCGTTGTTCCGCGTTCGCCGCGAAGCGCACGTAAACGGACGGCGAGACGTGGTCGTCCTTGTATTCGATTTCCGCTTCCGCAAGCGCGGTTTCGTCGTATACGCACCAGAGCGTCGGCCGCAAGCCTTTATAGAGCTGGCCCGCTTCCGCGAGATCGCCGAGTGCATCGACGATCTGGCCTTCGAAGAGCGGATCGATCGTGCGGTACGGCTTGTCGTAATGCCCGAAGACGCCCATGCGCAAGATCGCTTCGCGCTGACGATCGAGCCAGTAGAGCGCGCGCTCGCGGCACTTCTCGCGCAGTTCGATCGGGTCGACGTGGTGGAAATCGATGTTGAGGTGCTTGAGCGTTTCGCGTTCGATCGGCAGGCCGTGCATGTCCCAGCCCGGCGTAAAATCCGCGCGCCGCCCATCGAGCAGGTTGATCTTCACCATCGCGTCTTTAAGGACGCGGTTGAGAAAGTGCCCCATGTGCATCTCACCGTTCGCGTACGGCGGGCCGTCATGCAAGATGAACGGGGTGCCGCCGCGCGCGGCGTTCGCATCGAGGCGCCGCTGATAGACGCCTTCGTCCTTCCACCACGCGATGCGGGCGGGTTCGCGTTTCGGCAAATCGCCGCGCATCGGAAAATCGGTTTTGGGAAGGTTCAGGGTCGCGCGGTAATCGCGCGGCTTTTCGTTTGCGGACATACCCCGGAAAGATTATGGCCGCGCGTCCCGGACGCCTCGCGAAGCGGCGCTCGCCTAGGGCTGTGCGCTCGCGGTTGTCGGAGTCCGCACGCGGCGATAACTCGTCCAGCTGTTGTACGTTACGAAGCCCGCGAGTAATGCCGTCCAGCCGAAGAGCCAAGCCGCGTCGACCGCGTACGCAGTGGCGCTCGCGGCGATCCCCATTACGCCGATCGCGCAGCCGAGCAGCGATGCCATCGCCGTGGCACGCGCGCGGTCGCCACTCATGCCCCAGACGCACGCACGTAACACGCGGCCGCCGTCCATCGGATATGCGGGGAAGAGGTTGAAAAGCGTAAGCGCTGCATTCGCGGCAGCGATGTAACAGCAGAAGGTCCACGTTACCGCGGCCACGGTTCCCGAGCCGCCGAAGCGGTCGATGGCCACGGCGAACGCGTAGGCGACGACGGCGAGGACCGCACTTGCGATCGGCCCGGCAAGCGCGATCGCGACCTCCGCGCGCGCCGTGCGTGGCTCGCATTCGAGCGTCGCCACCCCACCGAAGAGAAACAGCGTAATCGACTCCGTGCGCAGCTCATAGCGCCGCGCGACGAGCGCGTGTGCGAACTCGTGGGCGAGGACGCTTGCGAAGAGGCCGAGGGCGCACGTCGCCGCGAGCACGACGCCGAGCGTTCGCGGTACGTTGATCGTGAGCCCGCTCGCGATCGACCACGTCGCAAGCGCGAAGACGATGAACCACGATGCGTGCACGCCCACGCGAATATCGAAGAGCCGGCCGAGCGAAAACGCGTGTGCCATTGAATGCGGGCCCTTTATCGCAACCGCGGAGCGACGCCTGCCGTTCGAGCATTGGGATCGCACAACGTGATCCGCGCCATCGTCTGATACGTTGAACCAACGCACCCACACGTTTCCGGAAAGAGATCAGCACATGCTCGTTCGCTCATACATCCGCGTCGCCGCGGCAACGATGACCCTCGCGCTCGCCGGGATCGCGCCCGCGTTCGCCCAGTCCGCACCGGCTTCGCCGCCATCCGCAGGCGCACGTACGCCCGAAGTAATGGGCGAAACCCACGTTTACGCGCTCACGGCACAAAACGGCTCCGGAGAAATCGGCACCGTTACCCTCCGCGCGACCGGCGACAAGACGCGCGTGACCGTCGCGCTCGTCAACTCGACCGTCCCGCAACCGCTCCATATCCACGAAGGCACCTGCGCCAAGCTGACCCCGGCGCCGAAGTACCCGCTGACCCTCGCGGCCGACGGCTACTCGACCACGCTCGTCGATGCCCCGATCGCAACGCTCATCGGCGGCGGCTTCGCCGTCAACGTCCACGAGTCGACCACGAACATCGCGAAATACGTCGCCTGCGGCAACCTGGGGACAGCAAAGTAAATCACAGGAAGTGAAGGCATTGGGCACCGGCGATTCGCTGCTGCCCAATGCCGAATATCACGATGCCGCTTTGTGGCGAGTGCTCGGCAACCGTATGCGTCAACAGGCTTTTCAAAGTAGATTTCGATGCCTTACCGCATTTTTAGTCGGCTACACTCTTACGCCAATGACTAAAATCACATTTCGCGAGCATAAACAACAATCACAATACGTGTCAAGCATGAGCGATTAAAACGCACCGCTTCCTAGATAGTGTTTCACTCGTTTCAGTTCTTTGCCAGCCTCATCGGAAAAACTCACGAAATCACAATTTTCAAAAGCGCCCAAATTATTAGCCTGCGCGTATGCCCGGGTCCAGGCACCCGCGACAATGTCAGCTCGGGATATAGGATACTCGAGCGAAACTTTATTCAAAATAGAGTCTTCCTGGCCCCTTGCAACTACGACCATCAGAAAGTTTTTACTTTGGTAAACGCCTTTGATTTTTCTTTTTATTTGATAATCTGGCTTTTCTAATAATTGCCAAAACAATGGGACCGCGCTATTCCCGTTTTGGATGGCCTGCTCAGGATTGCAATCTCGAATTGTTTTTCGCTCATCGACGTAGACATAAGCAAAAAATATGCTTTCGCCGAGCAGAACCGCCACAAATGCAGCAACAAGAGTAAACGTAGCCTGCCGGCTTCTATTCTTTTTTGGTCGAGTTATAGTCATCGCCACTCCCGTCGCCTGATCCGCCGCTACCGTCGCCCCCGCTTCCATCGCTTGTGCCTCCGCTTCCGTTGCCGCCCGTGCCGTCTCCGCTTCCGTCGCCGCTACCTCCGGTAGAGCCTCCGGTTTATCCTGTTGAGCCGCCCGAAGGCCCCGTGCCTGATCCTGGATTGATATCAGTCGTTGAAACGATAGAACCATCAGCGGCGTGCGAGATTTGTTTTATTGCGTTTCCATTTTGGCCCATCATGGTTACCACATAACTTCCATCGCTGTAGTACTGAGTAGAGTTTTTAGATACAAATGACCCAGACCCGCCTGTTGTAGTTACAATATATGGTTTTCCGACCACTGAAGGCGTTGAAGTTGGTGGATTTGGAACAGAACTTGTCGGAAAGCCTGACCCGGTTTGGGTGTTAGTTGGGTTCGGAGGAGAACCGGGCAAGGGATGGGGCGGTACCGGAACTGAAATAAAGTATTTTGACAGGTCAATTCCCCAGCCGGGTGTGATCCGTCCGAGCTGTAAAGGTGTCCCGAGCATCAGCACTATGGACGGATTTATGATTTGCAAAAACGCCGGATCAAATTGACCGCCTGCATCTTTTACAACAGTATAAATCGCGGAATTGCTATTTGCATTTCCAGCAATGAGGGGCTTCGGCACACCGGCATAACTGACCCCGCCCTGATACAGAGAGGCTACCTGCAGCATACCGGCCTCAATTTGAGCATCAGTCTGACCAGACGGAGGCGTCAAGCGGAAAGCATATGGAGAATCAAAAAAAGCCGAGTCATACTGAGTTGCACTCTCTTGGACAAGGTGTGATTGACCAGTTGCAATAGTTGTTGCCGAATCGCCTGGCCCGGGTCCAAAGCTAATGAAGTTGACCCGGTTTCGTGGACGGTTGTTTGTTTGAATTTCAAGCCGCCTATAGCGCTCGTCGTTCGTAATTGATCGGCGAGAGATAATTAAGCGCGGAGTGGCGGCGATGCGGATTGTACCACGCCTCGATAAAATCGAAGACGGCGGCTTCGGCCTCGCGTTGGGTGCGAAAGCGGTGCTTCACGAGCAGCTCGCATTCGAGTGTCGCGTTAAAG
>JBBISR010000018.1:0-62944 GCA_037441145.1 Armatimonadota bacterium | reverse complement strand
CTTCGAATCTCGTCACGAAAACACCCGAAAACACCCGCCTGCCGGGGGCTCGTCGCCCGTTGGGCGACATCGCGCGGCGGGGCGGGGCTCGTCGTCCGTTGGGCGACATCGCGCGGCGGGCTGGGGTTCGGGGTTGCGGCTGGTGAACGACTCCTTTGGCAGGAGGATGTGGTGTTAGTGCGTATCTCGGTCTGGTCGCGCCGTGGTGGCTGTAGCTCAGTTGGTTAGAGTGCTGGACTGTGACTCCGGAGGTCGCGGGTTCGAGCCCCGTCAGCCACCCCAATGCGAAAGAACCCCGACGCAACCCGCGCCGGGGTTTTTCAAGCTCCGCAGAGCTAAACCGTGATCGAGCCTACCCCGGCGCGGAGCGAAGCGACGCGCGATGCCCGAGCCCGGAGCGGTGCGCTTTTCGCGCGAGATTCGAAGTGACGCGAGGGCGCCGCGGCCTCGTGGCCGCAAGTCCTCGCGTCGCGAAGAAGATCGCCGGAAGGCGCGCCGATGCGCCCAGAGCACGTTGCTTGACGGACAGCACAAAATGCGTACAATGAACGACGGCCCACAAGCACCGATAGCTCAATGGTAGAGCAGTTGACTCTTAATCAATTGGTTGAAGGTTCGAGTCCTTCTCGGTGCACCAGTGTTACGAAACGTCCGCAGCTCGAACTGCGGGCGTTTCTTTTTTTCTCTGGGGTGTGAAAAGCCCATCGCGTAAGCGCTTGACGGGTGATTGCCGAATGCCGTATGATTCCCGGGTTCTCGTCGGGCGCGCGTTTTCCAAGCGATGCGGATCGGTGCGCGAACTGGTGTTTTTTGCGGAAGTAGCTCAGTGGTAGAGCATCGCCTTGCCAAGGCGAGGGTCGCGAGTTCGAATCTCGTCTTCCGCTCCAGAGTTTTCTAAGGGCGAGCTCGTTGTGGCTCGCCGTTTTCATACGTAAGGATCAGTGCTTGTCCGCGACGCTGAAAATGCTCGACCCGACCCAGGTCGAGCTTGAGATCGAAATCCCGACCGATGAACTCGAAAAAGCGCGCGAGAGCGCGTTTCGTAAACTTGCGAAGAACGCACGCGTCCCGGGCTTTCGACCGGGCAAGGTGCCGCGCAAGATCTTCGTCGCGCAGTATGGCGAAGCCGCGATCGACGAGCGGGCAATGGAAGATCTCGTGCCGCAGGTATACGCGCGTGCGATCGAAGAGCACGATCTGGAACCCGTCGAGCGGCCCGCGATGGAGCTGCTCCCGGAAGTCGATGGCGAGCCGATGCGCTTCAAGGCGATCGTCAGCATCCGTCCGCAAATCGAACTCGGCTCGTACAAAGGCGTCGCGGTCGAGGGCGTAGCGGAAACGGCGAGCGATCAAGAACTCGAAGACGCGATCGAGCGCCTGCGCAAAGACGCGGCGACGCTCGTTCCCGTAGAGCGCCCCGTGCAACTCGGCGATGTCGCAACCCTCGATTACGAGGGCAAGATCGATGGCGTTCCCTTCGAAGGTGGCACGTCGAAAGGCGAGCAGACCGAGATCGCGGAGAGCCGTTTCATTCCGGGATTCGCCGCCGGCATCGTCGGCATGAGCGCGGGCGAGACGCGCGAAGTCGAAGCGACGTTTCCGGCCGACTATCAGGCAGAAGAGCTCGCCGGTAAAACGGCGATCTTCACGATCACGGTCAACGAAATCAAAGAACCAGAACTGCCCGCGCTCGACGATGAGTTTGCGAAGCGCATCGGTCAAAAAGAGACGGTCGAGGAATTGCGCGCGGATGTGAAAACGCGCCTCGACGAGATGACGAAGAGCCGCGCGCGTCAGACGATGGTGGGATCGCTCGTCGAAAAGCTCGCCGAAGCCCACGAAGTGCCGCTTCCCGCCGTGCTCGTCGAGCGCGAAATCGACTCGTTGCTCAACGATTCGAAACAGTACGTCGCACGGTACGGCACGACGTGGGAAGACTACCTCGAAGCAACCGGCAAGGCCGAGTCATCGTTCCGCGACGATTTCCGCCCCGAAGCCGAAAAGCGGGTGAAATCGACGCTCTTGATCGAGGCGGTCGCCAAGGCCGAAAAGATCGAAGCGACACCTGCGGATTTGGACGCGGAGATCGGCGCGCTGTCGCGCCAGTATCGCCAACCGCCCGAAAAGATCGTGGAAATGTTGCGCGGAAACGTCGGCTCGCTCGTGGATGGCATCATCCGCACGAAAACGCTCGATTTCTTGCTCGATCACGCAGAAATGACGCAAGCGGCAACGAACGCCGCCGGCGAGTAGTCTTCTAGCCGTATAGGTTTTCAACGGACGCGCCGCAAGGGCGGGCGCAGGGAGTAACGGACGTGGGCCACTTAGTTCCGATGGTCGTCGAGCAGTCTGCACGCGGTGAGCGCGCATATGACATCTATTCGCGCTTGCTCAAAGAGCGGATCATTTTCGTGCACGGGCCGGTCGACGACGGCATGGCATCGCTCGTCGTCGCGCAGTTGCTCTTCTTGGAAAAAGAAGACGCGGACAAAGACATCGATATGTACATCAATAGCCCCGGTGGCTCGGTGACCGCGGGGCTTGCGATCTACGATACGATGCAGCTCATCAAGCCGGACGTTGCGACGATCTGCGCGGGCATGGCGGCGTCGATGGGCTCGATCCTTTTGACGGGCGGGGCGCCGGGCAAGCGCTACGCGCTCCCGTATGCGAAGATGCTCATCCACCAGCCATGGGTCTCCCAGGTCGGTGGGCAAGCGACGGATGTCGAGATTCACGCGCGCGATCTCATCGCGACGCGTCGCAGCCTCGCGGGCATCTACGAGCACACGACGAAGAAACCGATCGAGACCGTTCTCAAGGACATCGAGCGCGACTATTACATGACGTCGCAAGAAGCGCTCGAGTATGGCTTGATCGACCAGATCATCAGCAAAGAATCGCGCGCGGCCGCGTCGAGCACGTCATAGGCTCGCAAGGCCGGAGGACACACGCCGGATGTTTCGTTTCGGGGATGAAAAAGGTCAATTGAAGTGCAGTTTCTGCGGCAAGTCCCAGGAGCAGGTTCGCAAATTGATCGCGGGCCCGGGCGTCTACATCTGCGACGAGTGCATCGAGCTTTGTAACGAGATCATCGAAGAAGAGCTCTACAAAAACGTCGACGAGAACCTTCGGCTTCGGAATATTCCGAAGCCGAAGGAGATCAACCACATCCTCAATCAGTACGTGATCGGCCAAGACCGCGCGAAGAAATCGCTCGCGGTCGCGGTCTACAATCACTACAAGCGCGTGAACGCGGTCGGGGCGGCCGACGACGTCGAGCTACAGAAATCGAATATCTTGCTCGTGGGCCCAACGGGTTCCGGCAAGACGTATCTCGCGCAAACCCTCGCGAAGATTCTCGACGTTCCGCTGGCGATGGCCGATGCGACCTCGCTCACCGAGGCGGGCTACGTCGGCGAAGATGTCGAGAACATCCTCCTCAAGCTCATCCAAGCCGCGGATTACGACGTCAAGCGTGCCGAAAAGGGCATCGTCTACATCGACGAGATCGACAAGATCGCCCGCAAGAGCGAGAACCCGTCGATCACCCGCGACGTCTCGGGCGAAGGCGTGCAGCAAGCGCTGCTCAAGATCCTCGAGGGTACGACGGCGAACGTCCCACCGCAGGGGGGGCGCAAGCATCCGCACCAGGAATTCATCCAGATCGACACGACGAACGTGCTGTTCATCTGCGGTGGCGCGTTCGACGGCCTCGAAAAGATCATCGAGAGCCGCGTCGCCTCGAATGCGCTCGGCTTCCGATCGTCACCCGAGGGCAAGAAAACCGAGCGCACCGGCCGCTTACTGCAGCAGCTCATGCCGGAAGATCTGCTGAAATTCGGCCTGATTCCGGAGTTCATCGGTCGGTTACCGATCGTTGTGACGCTCGATGCGCTCGATGAGCTCGCGTTGCGTCGCATCCTGGTCGAACCGCGAAACGCACTCGTGCGCCAGTTCCAGAAAATCCTGAGCATGGACGGCGTCGAGCTCACGTTCACGAAGGAAGCCCTCGTCGCGATCGCGATCCGCGCGCAATCGCGAAAAACGGGCGCGCGCGGCTTACGTTCGATCCTCGAAGAAGTCATGCTCGATGTGATGTACGATCTTCCGTCGCTTACCGGCGTGAAGAAGTGCGTGATCAACAAGGAAACGATCGAGAAAAAAGAAGCGCCGACGCTTATCTACGCCGATCGTCCGAAGGATCAGAGCGCCTAACCGCTCACCACAGGAGTAGCACCCGGAACGTCCCGTTCCAGAGTTGGTGGTCGTATCGGGGCTCCTCGGCACCAGAGACGATAGCGCGAATCGGCGCGAGATCGAAGCCGTCGCGCGGGTCGTGGCGCGCGAGGCTCTCGGCGATCACAGAGGACATGAGGCCGCGTCCTTGCCGGACGCGGTTTGCCACCGCTTCGGCGAATGCGGGTTTGCCCGGAAACGGCTCTTCGGCACCGTCGCTTGGCGCAAGCTCGTTGATGGCCGCAACGACACGATCGCGCCGCTCGCGGAGGTTCGCTTGCCGGAGCGACTCCGGTGTAATCGCCTGCCCGATAACGATTTCTTGCTCCCCGAACCCGACGGGGAACCATAGTCCGATTTCCAGCGGTTCGACGGGCACGGCGCCGACGAACTTTACCGGTACGAGCGGAATATCGTGTTCGATTGCGAGTTCGACGATGCGCGAGGAAAGTCGCTTGACGGGCGTGCGGCACGAGAGCGCCAGATGGCCTTCGACGTGAATGACGATCGAGCGGCCTTCCGCGAGCGCTTCGCGCAAGCCGCGTTCGACGTCGGTCGGATCGTTTTTCTCGATCGTCCGCAGTGACGAAGGGAACGTGTTTCCCGGATAGGTGGTGGCGACATCTTCGGCGAGCGCGAACCAAGAAAACGCAACGGTGCGGTTCGCAATCGCGAGCGGCGGTGCCGGCAAAAACGGCGCGATGACCTTCGAAAACACGGGTGTTTCCGTAATGACTTGATGGTTCGCGACGAAAATGACCGGTCGTCGGCCGACGAGCGCTTGAGTCGGTGCATCGCGGAAGGCGAGTCCGCGAAACGTCTGCTGGGCGAGGGCCGCGATCAGATGACCCATCGGCGGCACCGCTCCGCCCGCATGGCGTGCGAACAGGTCGCGAAGCGGAGAAAGATCGTTCCAGGGCGCGCCATCCGGAACGACGCCGCCCGCGCCGTCGAGCGCGAGCTGCTGGCGGAAGTATGGGCGATCGGCAAGCCGCAACGTTCGCCGATCGTGATCCCACGATACGTCGCCCACGATGGGCGCGTAGGTAGCACGAACGAATCGCTCGACCGCGGCTCGCTCAACCCCACTCGCTTGACCGAAATCTGCCAGCATAGCGCGGTCACTTGCGGCGCCGCAAAATCGCCTCCTGCGCCCGCATGCGGGAAGGTTGACCGCGCATATCCTGGGTACATGGAAATATCTTTCCACACCTATATGGAGATTGCATGAAATTTTCTCACGTGAAGCCCGCCGATACGGAATGGCGCTCCGATGGCCTGCGCGATTTTTTTCTGTATAAGGACCTCGGAATCAAAGATGCCACCGACGGCGCGGTGATCGCGCATCTGGTCAAGGCGAACCGCCCCCCATCGCAGGGCACCGGCTGGCACCATCACGCGCTGCACTTTCAGATCGTCGTCATGAACAAAGGCTGGGCGAAGTTCATGTACGAGGATAAAGTGACGCTCGTCGAGGCAGGCGACGTCGTGCATCAGCGGCCGGGCCTCGTGCACTATCTTTTCGACTACTCGCCGGATATGGAGTATCTCGAAATTTGTTCGCCTGCCGCGTTCGGTACCGTTGCGGCGGAGATGCCGGCTGGCGCGGTAATCCCCGCTCCGACGCCATGGGAAATCGCGCGTTAGGCGCGCTCGGCGAACCATGCGGCGATGTCCGCGAGCTCCTCGCGCGCGATCGCATGATCGCGCGCGTAGGTGCGCTCGGTGAGTTCCGCACCGCTCTTGTCGCGGAGATAGCGAAGGGTAGCGGTTACGAGATCCGGTGGGATCGCGCGATCGGCGCTTCCGTGGCCCGTGAAAATCGGCAAACCGGCAAGCCGATCCATCGACGCTTGAGCCTCCGCATCGAGCGCGATCGCACCGCTCAGCAGAACGGCGCCCGCGTATCGCTTCGGATCGTCGAGCAGAAGCGCACCGGCGAGCATCGTACCTTGGCTGAATCCGAAGAGAAACGTTTGCTGGAAGCGCGACGCTTTGCCGTCGAGCACGGTGCGCACGAGGCTCCTCGCTGCGTTGAGACTCGCCGCGATGGGCCGCCCGACGCCGCGGTCCTCGAACCAGCGATAACCGCCTTCCGGGAGGGCGAGCGGCGCACGGATGCTCGCAAACGCGTAATGCCGCGGCAGCGCGGGTGCGAGTTCGAGGAGATCGCGTTCGTCCGCACCGCGACCGTGCAGAAAAACGACGAGCGGTGTCGAGCGGCCCTCTTTCACGGGCCGGCGCCAGGCGACGATCGGTGCATGCATACAGGACGCACCGATTCGCCTCGGCAGGCCGGGAGGCCGTTCGTCTACGTGCGGGCCGTTGCTTGCGGATTGAGTTGCCCCATACCGTAGGCTTCCAAGATGCCGTGTTGGATCGGCGCGATCGCGGCATTGATCGCGGCGGCTGGCGCATCCGCAGGCACGACGACGCGCAGCGGGCGCGTTCCCTTCAGCGCTTGGGCAAGCGCGCGAATCGCCGTAGCGACTTCGACCGGATCGCCGGAGGACGCGCCCATCGCTTCGCCCATCGCGGTAAAATAATCGTTCGTCGCGCCATAGCCCGCAATGCGCTCGGTGTCGTCGGGCAGGACGATGGCGTTAAAGATATTGGTGGCGTACGCACCCGGTTCAACGATCGAAATTTCGACGCCGGAGGGTCGCACTTCGAACGATAGGGATTCCGCGTAGGCTTCGATTGCGAACTTGGAGCCCGCGTACACTCCGGTAAACGGCAACACGAAGCGCCCGACGACAGAACTGACGAAGACGACGAGCCCCTCGCCCGCTTCACGCATGGCCGGGAGAAACGCGCGCGCGACGCGAGCCGGACCGACGACGTTCGTTGCGAATTGGCGCTCGATCGACTCGGGCGTGAAGGCCTCGGTTACGCCCATGTGTGCGGTACCGGCGTTATTGACGACGAGATCGATGCGCCCCGCATGTGCGAGGGCCACGTGAGCGGCCGCATCGACGGAGACTTGGTCGGTGACATCGACGTCGAGCACGACGATGCCCTCACGCTCGAGCGCTTCGCGTGGAGCTTTGTTCCGGTCTGCCGTCTGGCGCATCGTGGCGTAGACGGCGAACCCGTCGGCGCGCAGACCCTGGGCGATGAGGTAGCCGAAGCCGGTAGAGGTTCCCGTGACAAATGCGACACGCTCGCGTTCCATGATCGACCTTTCGAGAATCCGCCGAGGCGGGGGGTGCCGACACGTTATACAGGCAAATCTTACGAAAAGTAAGTACTAACCGAAAAGAGAGCTTGTATGTCGCGGAAGCCATCGATCGCGTTGCCCGCAACCGGCGAATCTCCGGAGCGGGGCGATTGCTTCCGATCGGGATGCGTCGCGCGTTCGGTGCTAGCCCATGTCACGGGTCGCTGGGGATCGCTCGTCGTCGGTGCGCTCGAACGCGCGAATACGCTTCGATTCTCGGAACTCCGCACGCGCATCGAGGGCATTTCCGAGAAAATGCTCGCGCAGACACTGCGCGACCTGACGCGCGACGGAATCATCTCGCGCTTCAGCCATAACACGGTGCCGCCACACGTCGATTACGAACTTACGGGACTCGGTCGGGGCGTTGCAAAGCACGTCGCGTCCTTGCTCGAGTGGATCGATGCGAATGCGCCGGCGCTCGCCTATCCCGCGCCGAACGAAAAAAGCCCGTCTCGTGATGAGATGGGCTAACCCGCATACGGGTCATTCGGCGATCGCTTCGTTTGGGATCAGTAGTGCGAGGCCTGGCGACGCGAGATCGTAACCGAGCGCGTGAGGGCAACGACGACCTTCGCGTTTTTCGCGACGTTGACGTTCGGCTTCATGTTGTTCGCGTACGCGTAGCCCGCTGCGGCGCCACCTCCGATGCCGACGATCTTCCCGAGGTTCCCGCCGATGATGCGGCCGATCGTTTGGCTACCGACCGCGGCGCCGACGCCCGCGCCGAGCCCCTTGCGTGCGACCGTATTTTCCTTGGTCTCGGTAACGTTTTGCACGTAAGCGTGGAGCGTTTGAACGCTACCGTTCGGCAAGTGAAGCCGATCGAGCGCAAGCGTCAATTCTGCCGTGCGGCCCTGGCCCGCGGCACGGACGGCCGAAATGTGCCCGTCGATCGTCGCATCGGCCAACGCCTGATTGTCGTTCGGAAACGGCGCGACGACGCGCATCGTGAACGTGTCGCCGAGCTGCGCGCTCTTGGTATTGATGTCGGGTGACGAGAGCACGGCGTTGAGCTGCGAGCCGCTCGGGATGGTCGTGCTCGATTGCGCGAGCGCAAGGGCACCGGTGTTCGCGATTCCAAGGGCGATCGCGAGGGCGAGCGCGGCGGAGCGAAGGGGAGAAATCTTCATGGGGCGGTCCTTTCGAATGATGGCGGGCAGGCGTTCCCTTGCGTCGTTCCCCGAATCGAGAACGTGCAACCATCGGGCGCGTGCGTGAACGAAATGATGACGCCCTAGCAACGAACGCGGTCGATGCGATGTTTCACCGTGGCATATGCGCTCTTTTCGGCAATCCCCAGCTTCGCCGCGTACACTCCGAGCATGACCGCCATGCTGCTCGCGCTCGCGTTCGCGTTGCTTGCGACACCCAGCCCGTCGACCTCCGCGCCATCGCCGAAGCCACCGATCGCAACGCCGTCTCCTTCGGCGGACGTTCCCGTGGATCGTGCGACGCCGTCGCCCCTGCGCACGCTCGGGCTCATCCGCGCGCAATTTCGATCGCATCGTCCGCCGCCGCCATTCGTTACCTACACAATCGAGCGCAAGCAGCTCGCGTCGAACGGCTTTCCCGATTACGCGGATAGCTATATCGACCACGTTTGGACGCGAACCGTGGATCGGGCATCGCTGCAACGGCGCGTGTTTCGCGACTATGCGCGCGGCGAACTCGAATTCAATCGGCCAGCATTCAACGAGCCGCGCGATCCCGGGCCGCCGACCGCCGATGTGTTCGAACCCGCGCCCGTCAAACCGCATCCGGTCGAATTCGTGCCGACGCCCGAAGCGCAAGCTTCGACGGAAATCGTTATCGGAACCGTTCGCGCGCTGACCGAAAACGAATACGACGTGCAAGAACGCACCTTCGAAGGTGGCGACGTGCACTTGAAGCTGTTGCCACGTCGCGATCCCGAACGCAATCGCATTCGCGAAATTTTCGCAGATCAGAAAACGTACGAGCTGCATAAAGTAATCGCGAACGATCGGCTCTACGTGCAAGGCGATAAGAATTACGGCGTCATTTTCACGATCACGATGGGCATGCTCAAGGGGTATCCGATCGTGACGAAAGTGCACGGCGACGTGCTCGACGGGTACGATGGCGATGGCGTCAAGGTCGATTATTTCTTCCGCGACATCGCGTTTCCCGACACGCTTCCCGATTGGTACTTCGACAAGCGCCAATACGCGCAGCACCGCGCCGAGGCGCCGAAATAAAGTCCAGCGGATTCTTCTCACGCGCGGTAAAAGAAGCGCCGTATGAAGAGCTTCTTATCGGGTGCGCTCGCGCTCGCACTCCTCGTCGCGCCGTGTATTTCTTCGGCACAAGATGCAGCGACGTATGACGTCACCGAAAAGTCCGTCGCGCAGCTACAAGCGGATCTCGCGACCGGAACCGTAACCTCGGAGCAACTCGTGCGCGCGTACATCGCGCGCATCGAAGCCGTCGATCGGAACGGTCCGGCGCTGCACAGCATGATCGTGGTGAATCCGAAAGCGCTCGATGAAGCACGGGCCGCCGATGCGGCGCGCAAAGCGGGAACCGCGAAGGGCGCGCTTGCGGGGATTCCGGTACTCGTCAAAGACAACATCGAAACCAACGACGGCTCGGCAACGACCGCGGGCTCGGATGCGCTTCGCGACAACGTTACCCTGCGCGATGCGCCGCTCGTCGCGAAGATGAAGGCCGCGGGCGCGATCGTGCTCGGCAAAACGAATCTTTCCGAATGGGCGAACATCCGCTCGGATCATTCGATCAGCGGCTGGTCTTCGGTCGGTGGACTCGTGAAGAATCCTTATGCGCTGGACCGGAACGCTTGCGGCTCGTCCTCGGGAACCGGCGCCGCGATCGCCGCGAGCCTCGGTGCCGTCGGGATCGGCACGGAGACCAACGGTTCGATCACGTGCCCGTCCTCGATCAACGGCCTCGTCGGCCTAAAGCCGACGGTCGGTCTCGTTTCGCGCACGCATGTCGTGCCGATCTCGCACACGCAAGATACGCCGGGGCCGATGGGCCGCAGCGTCGCCGATGTCGCGGCGTTGCTGAACGGCATCGCGGGGAGCGATCCGGCAGATGGCGCGACCGCCGAAGCCGATGCGCATAAAACGGATTATCTCGCCGGGCTTACCGGTGCATCGCTCAAAGGCAAGCGCCTCGGCGTCTTGCACACGCCGGGCGACGATCCCGACCAGGAAGCGCTGTTCGCAAACGCGATCGCACTCCTGAAAGCGCAGGGCGCGACGGTAATTACGGTTTCCGATTACAAGCCGGGCCGCGGGATCGGCGCTGCGGAGGGCGTGGTCCTCTTCACCGAACTCAAGTCGGATCTCAATGCGTACCTCGCGACGACGCCGAAGGCCGTAAAAGCGCGCACGCTTGCGGCGCTGATCGCGTTCAACAAAGCGAACGCGCGCGAACTCGGCCTCTTCTTGCAAGAAGGTTTCGAGCGCGGCGAAGCGACCAAAGGCGTGAGCGATCCCGCATATCGCAAGGCGAAGGCGCTGGCGAAGCGGCTCGCGGGCGCGCAGGGCATCGACAAGATCGTCGTCGGCCACAAGCTCGATGCGATCGTGCTCCCAAGCTACGGCCCCTCGCCGCGTACCGATATCGTCACGGGCGATCATATCACCGGTGGCTCGTCGGGGCTCGCCGCGATCTCGGGTTACCCGCACCTCACCGTGCCGATGGGCCAGATCAAAGGGATGCCCGTCGGCATCTCGTTCGTCGGGCAGGCGTGGACGGAGATGAAGCTGCTGCAGATCGGTGCCGCATACGAAGCGGCATCGAAGATGCGCCGCGCGCCGACGTACGCACCGAGCATCGAGGGAACGAAACCGTTCGCCGCGTTGCTTTCGCCCGAGAAGAAATAAGCGATGCGCCGTTTCGTTTCCGCGCTGCTTGCGACACTCGCGTTCGGCTCCGTAGCGGTCGTGCCGACACGCGTCGTCGCCGCGCTCCCGACGATCGCCGAGAAGACCGCGGGAATGGAACGGCGCGATGGCTTGCTGCCGCTGTATTGGGATGCGGCGAACGGCAAAGTTTGGATGGAAATCCCGAAGCTCGACGTCGAGATGCTCTATCAAGACTCGCTACCAGCGGGTGTCGGCAGTAACGACATCGGCCTCGACCGCGGGCAGATCGGCGCGACGCGCCTCGTGCATTTCGCGCGCGTCGGGCCGAAGGTGCTTTTAGTGCAAGCGAACGATCGTTTTCGCGCGACGAGCGACTCTGCTGACGAGCGGAATGCCGTCGTGGATTCGTTCGCGCGATCCGTGGTTTGGGGATTTACGGCCGTAGCCGAAACCGATGGGCGCGTGCTCGTCGACGCAACCGAGTTTGCCCTTCACGACGCACACGGCGTCGCCGAAACGCTGCGCGCCACACATCAGGGCGATTTCCGCATCGATGCCACGCGAAGCGCGGTCAACGCAAATTTCGTCAAAGCGTTTCCGCGCAATAGCGAGCTCGAAGCGACGCTGACGTTTGCGAGCGACAACCCCGGCCCGTACGTGCGCGACGTCGCGGCGAACCCGCACGCCGTTACCGTGCGCGAACGCCAGTCGTTCATCGCGCTCCCCGAACCCGGCTTCGTGCCGCGGCGCAACGATCCGCGCGCCGGGTATTTCGGCATCGAATATGCCGATTACGGAACGCCGTTTTCGCAGCCACTCGAGCAGCGTTTCATCACGCGCCACCGGCTGGAGAAAAAAGATCCGAACGCCGCGATGAGCGAGCCCGTCGCACCGATCGTCTATTACGTCGATCGCGCGGCACCGGAACCGATCCGCTCCGCGCTCGTCGAGGGCGCGGGTTGGTGGAATCAAGCATTCGAGGCGGCTGGCTTCCGAAACGCCTTCCGCGTGGAAGTGCTTCCGGAGGGCGCGGACCCGATGGACGTGCGCTACAACATGATCCAGTGGGTGCACCGGCAGACGCGCGGTTGGAGCTACGGATCGAGCGTCGTCGATCCACGTACCGGTGAGATCATCAAGGGTAACGTCACGCTCGGCTCGTTGCGCGGCCGGCAAGATTACTTGATCGCGGAAGGATTGCTCGCGCCATATGCGAGTGGGTCTACGGCGCCCGCCGCGGAAAAACTCGTTCTCGCGCGATTACGCAATCTCGCGGCGCACGAAACGGGGCATACGCTCGGCCTCGCGCACAACTACCTCGCCGGCTCCGAGGGCCGCACCTCGGTGATGGCCTATCCCCATCCACTGGTCAAGCTCGCCGCGAACGGCTCGATCGATCTGAGCGATGCCTACACGACCGGCATCGGTTCGTGGGACAAGATCGCGATCGCGTACGGATATTCCGTGATTCCGCAAGCGCAGAACGAGCAAATGGCGCTAGCCGCGCTGCTCGCCGACGGCCGGAAACGCGGCATCGATTTTCTTTCCGATCAGGATGCGCGCCCGACGGGGAGCGTCCATCCGCAGGCGCACCTGTGGAATAACGGGCCCGACGCCGCGCGCGAACTCGCGCGCATGATGGGCGTGCGGCGCGCGGCGCTCGGCCGCTTCGGCGAAACGGCGATCCGCGTCGGGATGCCGCTTGCGACGATGGAAGAAGCTCTTGTGCCGCTCTACCTGCACCACCGCTATCAGGTCGAGGCGACGACGAAGGTCATCGGTGGCTCGTATTACACCTATGCGATGCGCGGCGACGGTCAGGTTCCGCTCAAACCCGTCGCTGCCGCCGATCAACGGCGCGCGCTCGAAGCTGTGTTGGAAACCGTCACGCCGCGCGAGCTTGCGATTCCCGCGAAGATCCTCGATCGGTTGCCACCGCGCCCGATGACCTTCGAGCCGCATCGCGAGCTCTTTCCGCGCTGGACGGGGCTTGCGTTCGACGCGATCTCACCTGCTGCAGCGGCTGCCGACACGACGTTCGCGCTGGTGTTCGATCCGCAACGCGCCGCGCGGCTCGTCGAGCAACGCGCGCGCGATCCGAAGTTGCCCGGGCTCGACGAAGTCATCGACCAAACGACGCGCGCCGTGTTCCACGAAACGGGCCGCAACCCATACGAAGCGGAGCTCGCGCGAACGGTGCAGCGTTCGATGGTCGAGCGGTTGATGGATCTCGCGAGCGCGGCGCCGATGCCGCAAGTGCGCGCTTCGGCGATGTTCGAACTGAGTGCGATCGGCCATGCCGTGCAATCGGTGACGCCGAACGATCCGGCGCAGCGCGCGCACTTCGCGCTGCTCGCCACGGATATCACGCGTTTCGCCGCACGACCGTACACGGCGAAAGAGCGTCGCGATCCGGTGCCCGCGCCGCCCGGCTCGCCGATCGGCGAGGACGACGCGTTCGACTTCTAGCGTGCGTGCGTCCCCGACGCATACGGGATCGACGCGCGTGCGCCGTCGTCGGTCGCGACGGTAACGATCGTCGGTGGCCTCGCATCGCGATCGTTCTTGATGATCTGGAGTTCGATCGTTACCGTGCCGCTCGCCGGAAGGACGAGTCGTACGGCGAACGGCGCGCACACCGTCCGGGTGCAGAACGATGCGAGCGAGCCCGCCGGGACATCGATTGCGCGTATGCGCACGCGCGCGCCTGCCGCCCCACGGACGGTGACGCCGAATGCCTGCGTTCCCGGGACGGCCCCGGCAAGCGCAGGGCCGTGGTAGCCGCCGAGTGCGATGCGTGTCGTTGACGTGGGTTGGGCTGCGACGCTTACGACGGACGACACGATTAGCGCTGCGGCAAGCGTGGCTCCGCGAACCATGACGATCGGCTTCATGCTCGTATCGTAGCGCTTCGAACGTGGCTGCGCCGTGGGCGAGCTTACGAGTATCGCACGCTTCAATCGCGAATCGGTTGCATCATGAGCATTGCATCGATCGTCGAGTCCGCGCGTATCGCCTCACCCGTCCCCGCGCCGCAAGCGCCGGCGGTCCTCGACGGAACGCTGTGGGTGAGCTCGATGCGCGAACCGCGCGTCGTCGCGCTCGACGCCGCTGGTGCGATCGTCGAAGAACGTGCCGTCCCAGGCACCGCGTGGGGCCTCTCGGCGCATCGCGGCGCGCTCATCGCAAACTGCGGCCTGGGCGAAGCGGACGACCGTACGATCTTCCGTGCCGACGCCACGGGCGCGTTCGTGCGCTGGTTCGATTGCCCGGAGTTCACGGGATCGTTTCTCGCAAGCGACGACACGGACGTGTTCGTCGGGCAATGGTATAACGAGCGCGTGCTGCGCTTCGACAACGCGGGGACGCTCGTGCGGAGCTATGCGATGCCACGCCAGGTCTGCGGCATCGTCGTCGCCGAGGGCGCGCTCTTCGCCGTCACCGTTACCGATGAGAAGACCGACGCGTACACGCTCGCGCGCGTCGATCTCACGTCGGGAGAGGCGACCGATCTCGCGCGCATCCCGTTCAAGGCGCGCGGCCTCGCAAAGCACGGCATGACGTTCGTCACGAACCACCGCGAACGCGACGAAATCGTGCGGTTTACGCTTTCCGCATAGCGCGGCGCGCCGCGAGGCCGTCGCGCGAATACTCCGGCTTCACGTACGTTTCATCCATGCTGTTGAAGAGGTGACCGAAGAGCCCGCGGTCGAGATCGCTCGTTCCGAAGAGCCAATCGGCGATCGGAAACGTGAGGTTCATGTTGCGATCCTTCATGATGCGTTTGTCGTGATGCGCGGCATGGTGGCGACGGATCGTGTTGACGAAGGGGATGTTGTTCATCAGCCACGAGTCGGGCTGGTGCGAGCAATAGTGGAATGTTTCGTAAACCAGATACATGCCCGTGGTCGTCATCGCGAACAGCAGCCCCGCATTGCGCGAACGCGTGGCCTTCGCGATGCCGAACGCGGTCGTACACGAGAGCGCGACGAGCGTTGCGATCGCGGCCGGCGGGAAGAAGACGATGCGGTAATCGGCGGTCGATTCGTACGTCATGCGATCGCGGCTGAAAAACTGGTGGTGGTTGAGCGTATGCCGCTGGTAGATGCCGAGCGCGCCCTTACGCGGCACATGCATGAGGAAATTGTGCATCGACCACTCGACGACGTTACAGAGCAAAAACGTCGCCGGAACGATCGCGGCCTCCGCCGGTTTGATCTTTTTCACGTTTTTCGCAAGGATGCCGAGCGCGAGCGCGCCGATCGCGAAGACGGTCGCGGCATGGCGGAATCCGTTGTAGCCATCGCCCGCGAAACGCTCGCGATATTCGGTGCGAAACGTTTCCAGCCGTCGTGCGTCGAGTTCGAGAAACGGGTCGGCTGCGATCTCTGCGGTAAGCGCCACGGGTCGGTCCTCCAGCGTGATATGCTAGTGATATATCACCCCGGAATGGTTGTTCCTGTCGTTTATTTCCGTCCGACGACCGTCGCCTTGGTAAACGTTTCCAAGTAGTCGAGCAGCGCATCCGACGCAGCTCCTGCCGCGTCCGGCTCGCCGCTCGCGATCGCACGGGCGAGATCGGCGTGGAGTCGCGCCGCGAGCGGCATATCGGCGGTCTCGCGGTAGTGGTGGAACCAGAATCGCCGGGACAGCGACCGCCAGAGATTCATCGAGATCGCGGCAAACGTGTTGCCCGAGTGCCGCGCGATCATGTCGTTGAGCTCGCGATCCTCGCGCATGAACACGAGATCGTCGTCGATCGCCGCCGCTTGCTCCAGATTGATCGCAAGTGCCGCGAACCCGGCGCGGGCATTTGCATCCGCGTGGCGCGCGGCGCTGCGGGCCATCATGCGCTCCACTTCGCGCCGCAGTTCGAGGAGTTGGAGTTGTTCTGCGACGTTGAGGTCGGAAACGAACATGCCGCGGCGCGGCAGGATCACGACGAGTTTTTCGCGTGCGAGCCGCTGCAGCGCTTCGCGCACGGGCGTGCGGCCGATGCCGACGCGATCGCTCAGTTCGCCCTCGGAGATGAGGGAGCCGGGAAGCAATTCGAGCGTGACGATCAGTTCTTCGAGCCGGTCGTAAGCGTCGTCGGTCAGGCTGCGCCCGGTCGCCGCCGCGCGCACCCGTTGGGTTCGTGCCTCGATGAGGCTAGGATTCGCCTGGCGGGAAATGGTCATGCGACGGGTATTCACTTCGTGGCAAGTGGTTGCCCGCATGCGGAAGTACGGTCGTTCGCGCCGAAGGCCGAACGATGCTCCACGAAACGACGCGGGCGGCCGCACTGATCGATCTCGAAGTAGCGCACGGTGCGGCGAATTACAAGCCGCTCGATGTCGTCGTCGAGAGCGCGCAGGGCCCATGGCTCATGGACGTCAACGGCGCGCGTTTTCTCGACTGCGTTTCTGCCTATTCGGCCGTCAACCAGGGGCATTGCCACCCGCGGATCCTCGCCGCGATGATCGCACAAGCGCAGCGCGTCACCCTCACCTCGCGCGCGCTCCGGAACGATCAACTCCCGCATCTGCTCGAAGAGCTCACGGCCTATTGCGGGATGGAGATGGCGATCATGATGAACACGGGCGTCGAGGCCGTGGAGACGTCGTGGAAGCTCGCACGCCGCTGGGGGTACCGCGTGAAGGGCATCGCGCCGGATCGCGCGCGCATCATCGTGCTCGACGATAACTTTCACGGGCGCACGATCACGGTCGTCGGTACCTCGTCCGTGCCGCAATATCGCACGGATTTCGGGCCGTTCACGCCCGGCTTCGATCGCATCCCGTTCGGCGATCTCGCGGCGCTCGAAGCCGCGATCGCGCCCGAAACCTGCGCGTTCTTTTTCGAACCGATCCAAGGCGAAGGCGGCGTGAACGTCCCGCCGCCCGGATATTTGCACGCGGCGCAAGAGCTCTGTCGCAAGCACAACGTGCTCTTCATCGACGACGAGATTCAGACCGGATTCGGGCGCACGGGCGATCGGTTCGCGGGCGATCACGACGCGATCGAACCCGATATGTACGTGCTTGGGAAAGCGCTCGGCGGCGGCTTCTATCCGGTCTCCGCGGTCGTCGCGTCGCGCGCGTTGCTCGGGCTCTTCGCACCCGGCGACCACGGCTCAACCTTCGGCGGGAACCCGCTCGCCTGTGCGGTCGCACGCGCTTCGCTCGCCGTGATCCTCGATGAAGGACTGGCGGCGAACGCGAAAGTGCGCGGCGAGGAACTGCGTGCGGGGCTTCGCGCGCTCGGCTCGCCGCTCGTGCGCGAAGTCCGCGGGCGCGGGCTCTTGATCGGCGTCGAGACGACGGTCCCCGCGCGCGAACTCTCGTACGCGCTTCTCGCAGAAGGCGTTATCGCGAAGGATACGCGCGATCACGTCCTCCGGTTCGCGCCGCCGCTCATCATCGGCGCGGACGAAGTCACTGCGATCCTCGCGGCAATGGAACGCGCGCTACGGACCGTCGCGGCGGCGCACGCCTAAGCGTTGCGCAGTTGGGCGCTCCGGCTCGCCGCCGCCGTGACGCCGGAGATCAGCGTGCTCCGCAAACGGCCCTCTTCGAGCGCGGTCAGGCCGTCGATCGTGCAGCCGGCGGGCGTGGTAACTTCGTCCTTGAGTGCGGCGGGATGTTGACCGCGTTCGAGGACCATCGTCGCCGCGCCGAGCAGCGTCTGTGCGGCGAGCAGGATCGACGTCTTCCGCGGCAGGCCGTTCTTCACGCCCGCCTCCGCGAGGGCTTCGATGATCAGGAAAACGTAGGCGGGCCCGCAGCCGCTGAGGCCCGTAACGCCATCGAAGAGCGACTCTTCGGCGATTGCCGTGCGGCCAAGTGGCGCGAAGATGCGTTCGGCCATCGCGAGATCTTCGGCACTCGTGCCCTCGGCGCTGCAGAGGACCGTCATACCGGCGCGCACCACGCACGGCGTGTTCGGCATCGCGCGTACGATCCGCGCGGTCGGATGCAGGCGTTGCGCGAGGTCGGAGGTCAGCACGGCCGCGCACGTCGAGATGATGAGTTTGCCCGCCGAAGCGCTCGCGATCTGCGCGCCGATCGTCGCGATCTGGTGCGGTTTGACGCACAGGAGCACGACGTCCGCCCATGCGACGAGCGCCGCGTTGTCGCGGTCGACCGCGATGCCGAGCGTCGTTGCCGCGCGTTCTGCGGAGGCGACGGATTTCGTCGTGCCGCGCACCTCGGTGACGTGTGGATCGTCGCGCAAGCCCTCCGTAAGCGCAGAGCCGATGGTTCCGAGGCCGACGATACCGACGTGCATAGCGGGCCGTTCGCGAGGAACGGCGCGCGCTCCGGTCGCGCGCGATGACGCTCGCCGATGCCGACGGCGTGCGCGCCGTTCACGCCGATCCCGAAGGCTGCATCGAACTCCGCGTTGCGAGCGGCGGCTTGCGGATCGGTACCGGCGCCGATGCTTTCACGATTTACGAAGAAGGCGAACTCGCGTGTTGCGGAACGGCGGCTCTCATCGTTGCGAGCCCGGGCTGCGTTACGGAATTCGCGGTACTCCGCGGCTACGTCGTGTAGTGGTTCGGGTCCGCCGGATCGAGCCGCTTGTTCGTGACGAGATAGTGCGAGACGTAATCGGCGACGGATGCTTCGACGGCGGGGATTTCTTGCGTGAAGCCGGTGCTCCGTAACCGCGCGAGCGTGGCCTTCGTCGCGTATTGGTACGCTCCCGCGATCTGCCTTGGCATCGGTACGAAATCGATCGCGGGCGTGCGGCCGAGTGCCGTAAAGACGGCTGTGATGAGTTGCACCCACGTCGTCGCGCGCCCGGAGCCGACGTTGTATAACCCACCAGCGCTCCGTGTCTGCGCGAGCGCGAGGACGGCCGCGACCGCGTCCTTCACGTAGATGAAATCGCGGAGTTGTTCGCCGTCCTTGAATTCGGGACGCTCGCTTGCGAACAGCGAGACGCGATCGCCCGCGACGATCTGGTCGTATGCCTTGCTGACCATGCTCCGCATGCCGTCCTTATGCGCTTCGTTCGGCCCGAACACGTTGAAGAATTTGATCCCGACGACGTCGTTTGCGAAGCCGTGTCGTTCTGCGTACCGGTCGAAGAGTTGCTTCGAATATGCGTACATGTTGAGCGGGCGGAGCGCCGTTACGTCGGGCCGGTCGTCGTCACATTCTTCGAGATCGCCGTACGTTGCGGCGGAGGAAGCGTAGATGAAGCGGCTTCCGGTCGCGCGTGCCCACGCGGCGAGGGTTTTCGTATATTCGTAATTCGTGCGAAGCAGAAACACGGCATCGGTTTCCGTCGTGCTTGAACACGCGCCGAGGTGGAACACGTGCGAGAAGCGCCCATGTTCTTCGGGATTTCCCGCGATGTCGGCGAGGAAGTCGTCGGCTTCGCGGTAGTCGCGATACCGAAGCGGGACGAGATTTTTCCATTTTTGCGAGCCGTCCAGGCGGTCGACGACGATGATGTCGTCGTGTCCGCGCCGGTTCAACGCCCAAATCAAAGCACTACCGATAAAGCCCGCGCCCCCGGTGACGAGGACGCGGCCGAACGATGAAGTCACTCGGCGAAATTTCACGTCCGGCGCGAGACGCCTGTCGCAGACGGGCGCAAGCGATTGGAGCTATACTCGGGGAGTGCTCGTGTTCGTCCGTCGATCCGTCCTCGTCGCAACGCTGCTGCTAACGCTACTCGGTGCGCTTGCCACACGCCGCGCCATCGCTGCGGGCGATGCGATCGTGCCGGTGCATGGCGTCGTCGTCGCGCCGCTCGGCACGGATGCGGTGGTGGTGCGGACCGACGCCGTGCCCCAAATGCTCTCGGCCGGCACGCGGACGTTTCGCGTCGCAACGACCGCCGGGCTCGCCCCCGGTGTCGAAATCGATGCGTTCGCGCGCGGAAACCGGCTCGATGCGGTCCATCCGGCCGAACGCTTCGCGGCGGGGTTGCCGAACGGGATCGTCACGCACATCCTCGGCGTCGGCGACCGGTTACCGGGCTACACGTACCTCGATCAGCGCGATCGGCCGGTGCGCTTTGCGGACTTTCTCGGGAAGACCGTCCTCCTGAGCTTTACGTTTACGCGGTGCCCGGACGCGCGGATATGCCCAGCGATCACGGCGAAATTCGCCTATTTGCAAGCACATCTCGATCGTGCGAAATATCATCTCGTGCTCGTCACGCTCGATCCGCCGTTCGATTCGCCACCGATCCTCGGAGCGTATGCGGCGAATTATCAGGCGAACGCGGCCAGCTGGTCTTTTTTCACCGGCACGGGCTCCGATGTGAAGACGACGCAAGACATGTTCGGCATTTCCTCGATCGAAGAACGACCCGGGAAATATCTGCACGAAGATCGGCTCGCGATTATCGATCCCACCGGGCGGATCGCGCAGATTCTGCCGACCGCCGGATGGGAGCCGGACGACGTGATCGCGGTGCTGCGCAATATGAACGGCGAAGCGTCGAACCCGTGGCGGCGCCTGGTGTTCGCGTCGCTCGCGGGCCTCGTCGCGCTCTGCGGCGGGAGCGACTCGACGGCGATCGTCGTGTTGGATTCGACCGTATTCATCCTCGGCGTCGGGATACTCGGCAGCGTTCTCGTCTACTGGGGCCGCCGCATCTTCGCACGCGACGCGTGACGAGATCGGGCGGAAGCCGGCGCCTTCGGTAGGTGAGTCGTCCGCCTAGAAGGCCTTGACGACCGCCGTCGTTGCTATGGCGCCGGCGCGTGCGAAGCGGAACACGACGGGGATGCGCATCCCCGCGACGAGCGGCCGGCGCAGGTCGAGGAGCATGACGTGATATCCGCCCGGGGCAAACCGCACCACCGCACCGGCCGAGAGCGGCAAGCGAGCGACGGGCTCCATCCTCGCCGTCGTACCCATGCCAGGCATCGCCCCCCGATCCGCGCGCGACTCGCGCGTGCTTTCGTGTACTTCGCCACGTGCCGCTAGCGGCGACGAAACGCCGATCAGCACGTCCGCATCACGTGCGACGAACGTCGCATAAAGGACGCCCGTGCCGCCTCGCAGCGCCGGATGCGAGATCGCATCGCGAATAGCGACTCCAGCAATCGTGCTCGCAGGCATCGTGTTCGCGGGTTTCGCTCCTGCGCTTCGGGACAACACGGCGAGTGCGGCCGCGAGTCCGGCGAAAACGATCGCGCGCTTCACGACGCGAACGCCGCGAGATCGGCGCCGATCGTTTCGGTCGTATCGGCCCAGTCGTGCGCCGCGACGAGATCGCCGTTCGGCGCGACGATGTAGACGGTCGACCCGTGTGCCATATCGTATCCGCGCTTCGTCACGTGCGTGCGTTGATGCCAGAGATGCCAGCTTTTCTCCACGGCCGCGAGTTGCACGTCGTTCCCGCGCAAGCCGATCACGTTCGGGCCGAAGAGATGCACGAATTTCGCGAGTTGCGCAAGCGTGTCGCGCGCGGGGTCGACGGTCACGAAGACGATGTCGACGTTCGCTTTTTGCCTCGGCGTGAGCTTCGTTCGGTAGGCGGTTTCGAGATTCGCAAGCGTCGTCGGGCAGACGTCGGGGCAGTGCGTATAGCCGAAGAAGAGCACGACCTCGCGCCCGCGTTTTTCCGCCAAATGATACGGCGTACCGTCATCCCTCGTAAGCGTGAAATCCGGGGCCGGCTTCGGTTCGAGGCGCGCGACCCCATCGACGACCGGCCGCGCGTGTTTCGCGCATCCGAAAAGCGTCAGCAGAACGACGAGACACGAAACCCAGGCGAAGGCGCGGTGTAGCACGTGCCGAGCATACACCCGCGCGGAACGCGAGCGATGAGACTTCTCGCGAAAAAAAGCGGCAAAAAAGGTGCAGGGCAAGACCGAAGGTCCAACGCAATCGGGCGCATGACGACCTTCCGCAGATCGATCGCCGTGCTCGTTGCGAGCGCGACGTATGTTCTTTCGAGCATGGCGCCCGCGCCGGCCGCAGCGCCCCATCCGTTTTCGGCGCTCGACTGGCAACGGCAGCGGAACGCCTCGCCGCGTGCGATCGCCGCAGATGGTGAAACGGTCTTGATCGAGGTCGTGCACGGCCAGCAGACCGGGCCGGACGTGCACGAGTGGTCGACGTACGATACGCTTACGGGTAAGCGACGTGCGATCGCGCTCCCGAAACGTTTCCATCCGTTCGGGTTCACGGCGAGCGCGACCGAGCTCTACGGTACGTTGACGGTCGACGATCGCGCGCGGCTCGCGCTTTGGACGATCGGCACGGCACGACCGCGAACGATCGCAAGCCTTCCCGGGAGCGTGACGGCCGCGATCCCCTCGCCCGACGGTACGCGATACGCTTTGCTCGGCGATCCGCATGCGGCGGACCCGCTCGATGCGGTGCGCACGGTCGTCGTCAACGATCGCAGTTCGCTTTTCGTCGTTCCGGCGGCGGGCGGCGTGCCGAAGCTGTGGTGCGCGGGGATGACGCAAGTCGGCGGGCTCGCGTGGTCGGCGGATGGCTCGCATATTGCCATCGTTTCGCAAACACCGAAGATCGGCTACCATCGCGAAACCGGGCGGATCGATATGTGCGACGCACGCTCGATGCGCAACGTCGCGAAGATCGACACCGCCGTGCTCAACGAAATCCCGTACCCGGGCGCGGGCCTTGCATTCGGGAACGGCGGCCGCGACCTCGCGTTTCTCTCCACGACGACCGATGTGATCACGCCCGATCATCTCTGGACCGTTCCCGCTGCGGGCGGGACGCCGGTCGATCGCTCGCCCGACATCGGCTACTCGATCCTCTCGCTACGCGGCGACGTGCACGGGAACGTGTGGCTCACGCTCGCGCACGGCGTGCAGACCGATGTCGGCCGATATGCGAACGGCAAGATCGTTACGGCATACGCGAAACGCGACGGCGTGATCGGCCTTCCCGTAACGACGGATCGGGCGAGCGCACCCGCCGCGCTTGCGTTTGCGGCGAGCGATCCGTCACACGCAACCGACGTGGAAGTGCTTACGGGGCGCACGCTCGTGCAGGTTACGAACGAATCCGACGAGCTGCTCTCGCACGTCGCGCTCGGGCGCGTCATCCGCCACCATTGGACGAGCGCCGATGGCGTTTCGCTCGAAGCGATCGTCACGTTTCCCGCGGGCTACAACGGCAAGCCCGGGAAATTTCTGGTGCTCCCGCACGGTGGTCCCGAATCGAACGACACGCTGCACCTCGACGCGCTCGCGCGGTTGGTCGCAAGCCGCGGATACGTCGTCATGCAGCCGCAGTATCGCGGTTCCACGGGCTACGGTTCCGCGCACTTGCAAGCGATCTACCAGCACTTCGGCGACACCGCGTTCAAAGACGTCGACGCCGCAACAACCGAAGCGATCGCGCGCGGTTGGGCGGACCCGAAGCGGCTTGCGATCTTCGGCTGGAGTGCGGGCGGCTTCATGACGTCGTGGACCGTGACGCAGACGGATCGGTATCGCGCGGCGATCGAAGGCGCGGGGATCACCGAGTGGCTGAGCTTCATCATGTCGAGCGACGTGCAGCAGACCGATTACGATGCGCGTAAACTCGAGGGCGACGCGTTACCGTTTTTGCAGTATTCCGCCGTGATGTTTGCCGACAAGGTGACGACGCCGCTCTTGATCTTGCACGGCGCCGCCGACGAACGCGTGCCCACGTATCAGGGCCGCGAGCTGTTCGTGTTGCTTAAAGAGCGCGGCAAGACGGCGCGCATGGTAACCTATCCGGGTTCGCCGCATTTTCCGCGCCTCTGGGAGCAGCGTCGCAACGTCGCGTTCGAGTTGCTCCACTGGCTGGATCGTTACAACCCGTAACGCGAGCTCACCGAGCCGAACGGTGCGCGGAAAGGCCGTTACGGGGATTCCGGTGCCCGCAATTGTGCTGATAACCCTGTCTGAGGCCCGCATCGCTGGACGGAACACGAAAAGCTCGCTAGCGACGAACGATCCAACCGGGCGGTGGCGGCTCGTACCCCGGGAGGCTGGAATCGCTCATCCGATCGTCGCCGATAAGGGCGAGCCAGAACTGCCGCAGCGCACATAGAACACGTTTCATGTGCTTAGGGTACCACAAATGGCTGGGTAAGAGCGCACCAGAGGCTGCCTCCAAGGACACAAACGCCTCAAAGGGTCGAAGCTGAAGCGCTCCGGATTGCCGCTCCCGCGCGGCTCGTAATAGTCGCTGCGCGAGAGCCGATACTTCGAAGCGCATCGCGTTCGCGGACCACAACGAGGCGCGCTTCGTCGCCTTTCGCGTCGAGGCGAAGGGTATCCAGCAGTACACGTATGCGGCATCGGTATCGATCGGCGCCGCGATCGGTAAGACGGTCGCTGGCATTCCGGTCCCGGCGTACACAAGCTCGTATTTTCGAGAGGTGCCGCTTACCGCAGCGGCCCCGGGAGTCAATGATCCCGACGTGCCGCCGCATGTGCGCGCCGTGATTCAGACGTGGGTCGATACCTCGCGCGCGCGCGGCGATAACCCGGTCTGGGGTCCGCATCGGTGGACGGTTCACGACGAGCACCCACAGGTCATCATGAGCAACGATATCGTGGTCGTGCATCATGACTACGCGGTCATGCCGCTCGTGTATTCGATCGGAGCACTCGTGAAGCCGACCTTCAGCGCAAGCGCCCATGTCGCGATCGGGATCTATACGCCAGGCCCGATGCCCACGGTCGGGCATACGAATCCGGGTGCGGGTTCTCCGCCCGGCTCGGAAGTCGACTTCTTCGCGCCGTCCGCGCCGCAACAGACGTTCTCGATCCACGAAGCTCGCCTCCACGACGCGTACCGGCTTTCAGGAGCGTGCACGGACCCCGTTAGCGGCGCGCTCGCGGGCGTTATCGGCCTGACAAACAACGGCCGCCAGACCCCGGATACGGGCGTGATCGATAGCGATCCCGGCGATGCGACGTTTACGGCGAACGCGGGACAGCCGGGCGGGTGCGATCAGACGATCCTCGATGTCTATAATCAGGCGATCGCGGAGCACGTCCTGACCGCATCCGCGCTCGCCCCGGCATCATCGAACGTAACGATCGGTCTCGCGGGTTCGGGCCGGCCGCTTTCGCAGACCGTGACGTTCGGCAAGCAGTATCACTACGCACCGATCGATCTTGGGTTCGACGGCGGATGCAACGGGATCGCGAGCGCAACCCAAGGTATCGACCACGGCACCGGGACGCGATCTGCGGTGTTCGAGGTGACGGACGTTGTGGTGTCCGCGATTGCAAACGGCAGTTGCACGATCGGCGTTACCGACCAGTGGGGCGAGACTGCAACGATCCCGGTGAACTCGGCGTCTCCCGCGCCGACGATGACGCCTACCGGCACTCCATCGGTCCTCGCATGCGATCAGCGTATTCCCGCACGCGCCGCGGGAACGCCGTTCCTCGATGGATCGGGGCGCGTTTCCGATGGCTATCCGTGCGGCTATAACGACTATATTCTTAGCGGTACGACTGTGTTGCCGTTCGTTCCGGTACCAACGGGGCCGTCGGCAGCTTACGACGCCTATCAAGCGTGTCAGTCGAGCGGTATTGCTGCTTGCGCATTGCCAGACGGTACGTATACGTGCAGCCAAGTTCCCGGTTTTTCAAATGCGGATTGCGGTCTTCTCCAGGCTACCGGGGGGCAAGGCTTTGATTCGGCGTTCGGCAACAACGGAACAGCCGTACAGAATTTCAATACATACGTCACGAACTTCACCACCAACCAAGGTGGCCCGAATACGACGGGCGGATACGAGCCTCTGATATCAGGCCAGCGCAGCTCTTCGACCCCGCGCCCAGCAGCAACGCAGGGGCCATTGGTTCCTGCAACGCTTGTCAACTTTATCACGCCCGATTACGCATCAACGTGGAAGCGATGCTACGTGAGCAATCAGTTTTCGGCGGGGACACCTGACCCTGCGGCAACGAACGTGAACTATCTTTCGCACAATGGATGGGCACCGTATGCAGAAACGGGCTATCGTGCGGTTCGCGAATCTGCGGTCTCAGGCGGTTGTCCGATTTGGGCTAACAATTAGAGAACGGGAGATGCGGCGACCGTAGCTCCCGTTCTCTAATTGTTCCGTCTATCAGGGGCCGACGATTTCTATAAACATCCCGGCGCCAAGATAATTGCCGTAAACAGGCGCGGGGAAGACCGCTGCCGAGAACCCGAAACCGCAATTTGGATCATTTTGTGTTGACGCGGTTAGCTGAACGTCAACACTTCCTGCGTTTTTGCCATAGACTTGGTTTGTGAATTTCAGCACGGCTGCTGGATTTTTGGTGCACTGGTACTCAGGCAGATATGGGATAATCGTTCCAATGCCGTTATATCGGGCGTTGTCTTGCGTAATGTCGACATGCACCGTTTGACCGATCGCCGTGAACGTGATCGGAGGACCGAATGAGCCTGCTCCGCCGGAGTCGTTTATAGGCCCGAGCGGCGCAATGTAATTCGGCGGGCTGGTCGCGGTGAAACCGTTGATCCCATACCACGATGCAGCAATCGGCGAATATCCTGAGTAGCCAGGCGTATACGACGGAGAAGGCATTGGCGAAGGTGTCTGTGTTGCTGTGATCGTGGGTGTGGGCGCGGGAGTCGGTGTGTACGTGGTATTAGGGGACGGCGTGCGCGTCGATGCGGTCACATAGATGCCACCGGACGCGCCAAGGATCGCGATCTGGGAGCTTGCGGACGATACATCGACGCCCGCACCCGGAAGCACCGAAAACGAACCCGTCGAGCAGTCGCCCGCCGACGTGAATCCGTAGATCGGTGCGCCGTTCACGGGATCCATCGGTGCTCCGAGCGCGACAAGGCCGCCGGACGGGATCGGAACGACGCGTGACACGCGACCTGGGCAGGCGACGTATGCCGTCGATGCGATCGGCGTCTGATAGAGATTCCCGTTCGCCGTGACGACGTAGAGCGATGACGACGGAGCCGACGCGAGACGCGAGCGCGCGCCGGCAATCTGGGACCACGTTCCAGCCGTGTTGCGGTAGATCGCGGTATCGGTGCCTGGCTTGCCGAGCGAGGTCACGTAGACGCTGCCGGTCACGTCGACCGTCACATCGGAGGATGCACCGCCGAGTGCGGTCCACGAGCCCTAAGCGTAGTGGTACAGGCCGCCGCCGGAGTTGATCGCGTAGATCGAGCTATCGGGTGCGGTTGCGATGCGCGACGCAAGCCCGGGTATGTTTTTCCAGGTGCCGTCGTAGCGGTAGATGTACTTGTCGGGGCCGCTCGGGCCGGTCGAGAGCACCCAAAGCGAGCCGTCCGGCGCAAACGCTGCCTGCGATGCCGCGCCCGTGATCTGCGTGTAGCTCGTGATCGAGAGGTCGCGTGTTCCGCGATCGTGTGGCGTGTGCGCGACGAACTCCGCAATCGAGCTCGTGCGCGTCGTCATCGGCGCGACCGCGACCGAACCCGGGTTCACGCTCTTGGGATAGAGCGCGTTCATCGCGGCCGCGCCAGCGCTCTGAATTGGCACGCTGGATCGGGGCGCGCTCGAGGACGAACCAGCCGAACAAGCGACGATTGCACCAAGACCGATGGCAACGCATGAACTCTGGATGAGGCGAGACTGCACGGGGAAATCTCCGGGGTTCGAGGTTTCTGCTACGACGATACCATATCGTCGCTGGAGTTTCGGGTTAGCTTGCGAGGCGGGCACGATTCTCGGCCCGAACAGTCATACCTAAGTGGGCCTTAGCGCATTGTTCCGCTAAACGCGTGAGCGATTTCGTAATGTCTAGGAGAACATCGTACGTGCAGTATCATCTCAACGGGTTTCGTCCCGGCGATCCCGCGACGGGTGTTCGCATCGCCGAGCTCGATGCGCACGCGAACGAACTCCCGCGCGAGGTCGACGTTCTGATCGTCGGCGGCGGGCCGACGGGGCTGACACTCGCGGCACAGCTCGCGGCGTTTCCGGATCTTTCGGTCGTCGTCGTCGAGCAGAAACCGGGGCGGCTCGAACTCGGCCAGGCCGACGGTATCGCATGCCGCAGCATGGAGATGTTCGAAGCGTTCGGGTTCAGCGAACGCGTGCTCAAAGAATCGTATTACGTCAACGAAACGACGTTTTGGAAACCGAGCGAAGCACGACGCGCGAACATCGCGCGGAGCGGTCGCATTCAAGACGTGGAAGATGGGCTCTCGGAATTCCCGCACGTCATCTTGAACCAAGCGCGCATCCAAGATTTCTTGCTCGACGTCGTGCACCAGTCGTCGTCGGGGCGCGAACCGTTTTACGGCCGGCGATTGCTGCACCTCACGAACGACCCGTCGGCGACGCATCCCGTCACCGCGACGTTGGAGCGCGTGGACACGGGCGTTCGCGAAACGATCCGCGCGCGCTACGTCGTCGGCTGCGAGGGCGCGCGCAGCGTCGTGCGCACGGAGATCGGGCGGAAGCTCGCGGGCGATTCCGCGAATCAGGCATGGGGCGTGATGGACGTGCTCGCGGTAACCGATTTTCCAGATATTCGCTTCAAGTGCGCCGTGCACTCCGCGCACGAAGGGAACTTACTCGTGATTCCGCGCGAGGGCGGTTACCTTGTTCGCCTCTACATCGAGCTCGACAAGCTGAAGAACAGCGAGCGCGTGCTCGATAAGAACATCACGGCCGAACGGCTCGTCGCGGCGGCGCAGCGCATCTTGCAGCCATACACGCTCGACGTCAAAGAGATCGCGTGGTGGTCCGTGTACGACATCGGCCAACGGCTCACCGATAAGTTCGACGACGTTCCGGAAGATGCGATGCCGGAGCGCATGCCGCGGATTTTCATCGCGGGCGATGCGTGCCACACGCACAGCCCAAAGGCGGGCCAAGGCATGAACGTCTCGATCGCGGACGCGTATAACCTCGGATGGAAACTCGCGGCGGTGTTGCGCGGCCGGAGCTCTCCGGCGATCCTGCACACGTACTCTGCCGAACGGCAATCGCTCGCGCAAGAGCTCATCGACTTCGATCGCGCGTTCGCGAAGATGTTCAGCGCACCACCGAAGGACCCGTCGAACCCCGATGCGGGCGGCGTCGATCCGGCCGAATTCCAGGCGGCGTTCGTAAAAGCGGGCCGCTTTACGGCGGGTACGGCGGTGCACTATCGCCCGTCGCTCATCGTGGCGGAAGCAACGCATCAGACTCGCGCGACCGGATTCGTAATCGGGACGCGTTTTCACTCGGCACCCGTCATCCGATATGCCGACGCGCGCGCGATGCATCTGGGCCACACGATCAAGGCCGACGGCCGTTGGCGACTGTTCGCATTCGCGGGTTCGGGCGATCTCGCATCGGCGCAATCGCCGTTCTATCGGCTGTTCGCGTTTCTCACCGAATCGTCGCAGTCGCCGATCAGGAAGTACACGCCCGACGGCGCGGATATCGATTCGGTCATCGACGTGCGCGCGATCGTGCAAGAAAGCCATCGCGATCTGCGGAGCGATACGCTTCCGCCGTTGTCGATCCCGAACAAGGGACGCTACGGATTGCGCGATTACGAGAAAGTGTTCTGCGCCGATCCCGCGAGCGATATCTATGACATGCGCGGCATCGACCGAACGCACGGAGCGCTGCTCGTCGTGCGTCCGGATCAGTACGTCGCGAACGTCCTCCCGCTCGACGCTACGGCCGAGCTCGCGGCGTTTTTCGATGAATTCATGCTGACGGCAGACGTGCCGGAACTCGTGGGCGCTTCGCATCGATAAGCGCGCGTGGCTCGCTAGACCGGAAGCGCCGTACTCGTAACGGTGCAATCGTTTTCGGCAAGCCACGCATCGTCGTACACGCGCGAACGCGAACGATCGCCGCCGTCGCAAAGGATCGTGACGACGCGGCTTCCTTCGGGAAGCGTACGCGCGTAGAGGGCGGCTCCCGCGACGTTGAGCGCTGCCGAACCACCGACGAAGATGCCCTCTTCGCGCAAGAGCCAGTGCGCCATCGCGACCATCGTACGATCGTCGACGCGAATCGCGTCGTCGACGGGCGCGCCGAGAAAATTCGCGGTGAGTCGCTTGATGCCGATACCCTCGGCATTCGAATCGCCTTCGACCGTGAGCTCGCCCGTTTTCACGTATGCGAAAAGAGCGGAGCCGTAGGGATCGCAAAGGACGACGCGCGTGTTCGCGTCGTTCGCCTTCAGCGCGCGCCCGACGCCCGCGATCGTTCCGCCGGTTCCGGCAGCCGCGACGAATGCATCGATCCGGCCGTCCATTTGCGCCGCGATCTCAGGCCCGGTCGTGCGTTCGTGCGCGTCGCGATTCGCCGTGTTTTCGAATTGGTTCGCCCATACCGCGTTCGGGGTCGATTCCGCGATCCGACGAGCGGCATGGTAATAGTTCTCGGGATTCGTAAACGGTTTTGCGGGAACGACGTGCAGCTCGGCACCGTACGTGCGTAAGAGCGCATATTTTTCCGGCGCCTGATCGTCCGGCATGACGACGATCGTGCGATAACCGCGCGCGTTGCCGACGAGCGTCAAGCCGATCCCCGTATTCCCGGCACTACCCTCGACGACGGTACCGCCGGCCCGCAGGGCGCCGCTTTGCTCGAAGGCCTGGACGATACCGAGCGCCGCGCGATCTTTGACGGAACCGCCGGGATTGAGAAATTCCGCTTTTCCGAAAATCTCACGCCCGATCGCAGAGGAGAGTTTCGGCAGCCGCACGAGCGGCGTGTTACCGATGGTGCCGGTGAATCCGTTGGTCGTCATTATTTCCGGATTCGCGTTCGCGCCCGCGAACCCGTGTGTTTTTGGCACGAGCGAACGGGGCGCTCGCTATGACCGTCGCTTCGCCGTGGCTTACCGGAGACTCGTCGACGAAGGTTATGCACACGGCCTTGCAAGATCGATGGTCGGGAACGTGGTGCTGTCGGCGACGGTGTTCGCCATCGTCAAGTGCGAGCGCATCTCGCGAAACGCCGTACGCACCGTCTTTCCTGCGACGAGGCACCACATCGTTGCGAGAAGCGCGAGAAGAGCGATCGAAACGAATCCGAACACATGCGCGTGCGTCGCGACGAGGAGCGCGTCGGTCCCGGTCGTCAGAACGCCCACGGGGAATGTGAATGCCCACCAACTGAGGTTGAACGGCAGGTGGTTCGCCCGCGCGCGAATGGTGAGTGCAATCGCCATCGCGAGCCAATAGATGCCGAATCCCCAGACGAGTACGCCGTACGCGAGGCCCGCGACCGCGAGCCCGTTCCCGAACTCCGGCCATACCGTTTTCGCCGCGTTTCCGAGCGCAACCATGCCAGCAATCGACTGACCGAGCGGCCCGACGACAAGCCACGTCGTCGTCACGAGCGCACCCTCGGGGACCTTGTGAATTGTGAGACGGCTATAAAAGATGACGATGATGATCGCCGCAAGGACGATGCCGATTCCGAGCAACGCGTAGGCGAGCGCCAACATGTCTCCGCGAATCGCTTCGGGCCACGTCGGCGAGAGGAGGGCGGCCGGCACCGAAGCGACGATTGGTGGCACAACCGGTAAGAGCCAGCTCCCTTGCATTTTTTCGGAACGGATCTCATGATCGGTAAACATCAAATACGGCACGACGAACGCACTTGCGATGCTCCCGACAATGCCGACGATGAAAAGTGTTTGCGCCGCTTCCACGCATACCGCGTGCGGCAAAAACGACTCGCCGATGCGGAGGAACCCGACCGCGATCGTGAAGGCCGCCATCGGCGGCGCCCCGAGCGCCTGCGCCCGCGCCGGATCGCCCAGAAGTTCGCGTACTGCTTGCGGTAATCGCGCGACGTTCGTTGCCCAGAGCACCGCAAACAGCGCGAAGAGGATCGCGTCGAAACTCCAGAGTCCAACGCCGATCTCTCGCCCGAACGGCACCGGAATCGGCGAAATCGTCGCGGCGATCGCGAGGATACCGGTGCCCATCACGCTCGTAAACCACGCAGGTCCGACGCGCTCGACTCCGAGGCGACCGATGTGCGGCAACTGGGTGATTCCGCGATGCGTTACTTTCATGGGCCGAGTATAAACTCCGAAGAATCATAAGTCCAAGTAGGCTTACGCATTAATAGTGATACTTTCTGTTATAATTGAACGATGGCGTTAAATCTGGTGCAGCTCGAAACGTTTCGTCGTCTATCCGAACTTCGTAATTTCACACGGACGGCAGAATCGCTCGATCTCACGCAGCCGGCAGTAACGCAACACGTCCGCGCCCTCCAAGATCATTTTCACGTGCGCCTGTTCGATCTCGTGGGACGGCGGACGGTGCTTACGGATGCAGGGCGATACCTCGCATTGCGGTCTGAGCCGCTGCTCGGCAACGTTGCGGCACTCGAACGCGAGATGCGCGAGTTTGCCGATGCGCGTGCGGGCGAACTCCGCATCGGAGCGACCATCACGATCGGCACGTATACCTTGCCCGACGATATCGCGCGATTCCGTGCGATCGCCCCGGCCGTGCGTCTGCACGTGGAGGTGGCGAACACGCAAGCGATGGCACGAGCCGTAAAATCCGGTAGCGTCAGCGTGGCGCTCGTCGAAGGTCCCCTTTCCGACGACGAGCTGCGGATCGACGATTACGCATGCGACGATCTCGTGCTCATCGTCGCTCGTTCGCATCGATTCACATCACGCCGCAAGCCGATCGCGAGCGCCGATCTCGCGGCGGAGCCCTTCGTTTTCCGCGAAGACGGTTCGGGAACGCGCCTCCAGGTCGAACGAGCGCTCTTGGCACGCGACATCACGCCGAACGTGGTGTTGACGTTGCCAACGGGCGAGGGCATCGTACGCGCGGTCGAGCTCGGGCTCGGCATCGCGATCGTTTCGAAACTCGTCGCGGACGTGCCCGTTCGCGATGGGCGGGTAGCGCTTGTCGCTATAAGCGACCTCGAGCTGACGCGAACGTTTCGCACGGTCCGCCTACGGCACCAAACACCCTCGCCCGCAGTTCTCGCTTTTATCGACGTCGTTCGCGAACGAGGCTCGAGCGCCGGAGCCGCAGGCGAGGCCTGACGGCGTGCCGACGACGACCCTCGATCGCGCGACGTTCATCGCTGGATTTGGACGACGGTCGCGGAGTTGCCAGCAGCAGCGGCGTCGATGATGACGAGGTAGCGGCGCGACGACCCTCCCGCTTGCGCGCCGAGCGCGACGTGAAGTTGTGCGATCGCCGAAACGATCGCCGCTCCCGCGGGATTGGTCATAAAGGTCGCGAGCGGTTCCAACGGTCCCGTTCCGTCGGCAGTTCGTGCGAGGGCAAGTTTATAGGCGTGCTTTGGTTCCAAACCGGTAACGGCTGCTTCGAGCACATCGACGAGACCTTGATTGTTGATCGTTACGGTGCTTGCCGCCGACGTTGCTCCCGTGGCGCCGAGGGTAAGATGATCGGCGGCCTCCGCCGCGCCGAGCGCTTCGAGGTTTTCCGTTCCGCTCCCCGATGGCACGGCATTCGAGACGTACACCATACCTTGTGGTGCTTGTCCCGATGGGATCGTGGCGACGACCGTGTTCTTGAGCGTGTCGATCGCGGCAACCGCGTCTGCGTTTTCCAGGCCGACGTAGAGGCGGGTGCCGTCACCCGACGGCCAGAGTCCATGGGGCAAGGCGCCGGTCGGAATCGTCGCGACGAGCGACGGTGTGGCGGTGGTCGTGAAGACCTTCACTTCGTTAAGACCGCCGACCGTTACGTAGGCGAACTGTCCGCGTGCGTTGCGCACGATGTTCACGTGATTCGTAATCGGTCCGGTGTCGATGCTGGCGATGACGTTAAACGGCGGCTTGGCGTTAAAGACCTCGGTGTGGCCGACGTCCTTCAGCGTCAACCAAACCTGCGTGCCGTCGGGCGTTGCGGCGATGTCCGGGCTGAAGGGCGAGTCTTGTTTCACGTGGCCGACGATTTCGTGCGACGCACGATCGATCACGACGGTCTCGGGCGAGAAGCTCGAACATACGTATGCGTATTTCCCGTCTGGCGAAAAGATCGTCATTCCCGGTCCGTTCGGGACCGTGATACGTGACGTCTCGCGATACGTCGTCCCATCGAGGACGCTCAGGTAGTTCTCACCACGCACCGTCACCCAGACTTCCTTGCCATCGGGTGTGAAAAACGCTTCATGCGGCGAGCGTCCGACGTACGTCACATGCTTGACATGATTGCTAGCGGTGTCGATGAACGCAACGGAGTTCGACCCGATCGACACGACGTCGAGGGTCTTGTGATCCGGTGAGAATCCCATTCCGTGCACGAGCAGCTGGCCCGTGTAGAGGGGGCTCAGATTCGCGGGAGTCGTGAGGCCGAGGCGGATGACTCCGAGGAGCTTTTCGGTTTTCGGGTCGATCACCGAAACCGTGTTCGACGACTGATCCGAAAGATAGACGCGATCGCGGGACGAGATCGCGACGTTCGGCGCGGATGCCATATCGGGAGCTTGTCCCGCGAAAGCCGGTGCCGTAAGCGCGAGAGCGGTCGTTGCGACGACGATTGGAAAGAGCTTCATGTACTTCCTTATTTGTGGTTTCGTGCAAGGTCGAGCGCGATCGCGCGCATGACGTCGGATTCCGAACGTTGTGTCACGACGATCTCCTGTGCGAGCCTGCGCAGGCGAGGATCTCGGCCCGATGCAAGTTCGAGTTCCGCCATTTCGATCGCGCCGCGATGGTGCGCGAGCATCATCGCGACGAAGTCCCGATCGGCGTTGCCCGTCATCGGGGCCGCGCCCATCGCCGCATCCATGCGGCTCATCGCCGACATCATCGCTCCGTCGAACGAGCTCGCATCGTGGGCGATCGCCGGCGTACCGACGAGCGCGACGACAAAACATATGCGGATGAATAGTGGGCTGCGGTGAAACATGATCGGCCTCCGAGGTCTACACGCCAAAAAAGTCGGCGCGGATCACCCGCAACGAGTGATCCGAGCCGTCTCTTCGCTCGTGTCCGCCATATGGAGCATCGAGCTTGCGTCGGACGAGTCCGAACGATGGAGTGGCACGTGCACCGCGAAAGAGCGGAGGTGCAGCCTCGTCCGATCGACGTGCCCCTCGATGAGACGTTACTCCGTCGCGTTGCCCAGCGCGACGAGACGGCGTTCCACCTCATTTACCGGCGCCACGCGACCGCCGTCATGGCGGTCGCCTATCGTATCCTCGGCGATCGAGAGACCGCGGCCGAGACGACGCAAATCACGTTTCTTCGGCTATGGCATCGGGCGAGTACGCTCGAACCCCGAGAGGGGCGATTACGGCCGTGGCTGCTCTCCGTTGCGCGGAACGCGGCGATCGACCACGAGCGTCACCGCCGACGCGGCATCGCAGCGTTTGGGGCTCTTTTCACCTCTCTGCCGGAAGCGGATCCCGCCGAAACGGTTATCGCGCGCGCGCGTGCACGAGAAACCGATGATTTGCTAGCGACGCTTTCGCCCGAGCAGCGGGCGGTCGTCGAGCTCGCCTATTTTGGTGAGCTGACGCAAACCGAGATCGCGGCGACGCTCGGGGTTCCGCTCGGGACGGTTAAGTCCCGGCTTCGCCTCGGGCTCGGACACCTTCGTACTCTCTTACTAGCCGCGAAACGAGAACTCGGATAATGGACGACAGGACCGCCCACGAAGACCTCGATGCGTTTGTCATCGGCGCGCTCGACGCACGAGAACGTACGTCGTTTGAGGGCCATCTCGCGAGCTGCGATTCGTGCGCCCGCGGCGTCGCCTCGTATGGCGAAGTGATGGAAGGATTGCATCGTATCGCGACACCGCCCGCACCGCCCGTACCGCAGCTCCCGATGCGTAGCTTGCTCCGTGTCCGCAGCCGCGCGTTTGTCGCAGGCACACTGGCAGCAGCCGCATGCGCGATGATCGTCGTTGGAGCGGCAACGCCTGCGTACCAAAGGGATCGCGCGCAGACGCAGAGGTATGCGGCGATCGCGCTGATGCTCGCGACCGTGCCGCGGGAAGTTGCGCTCGTTGGCTCGGACGGCGTGACGGGCCGTGCGATCGTCGGCGATGGACGTCGCCAAAGCGGCTTCATCGTTCGCGGCCTCGCACCCGCGCCTGCCGGCTACGTCTATCGCGTCTGGGTGCGCGGGGGTGTAACGCGCACGTCGCCCGGCGTCCTCGAACGCACGGGTAACGATCTTGAAGTGCTCGTGACGCCGGGCGACGCGCTCGCGCGCGCGACATCCGTGCACGTGATGCTCGAGAGCGCCTCTATCGATGGGCGGCTTCCTCGTCGGGAGATGCTCAGCGGAACGATCGGTTGACGGGAAGCCGCATCGTTTCTTACGGCGAGAGTCGGACGACCGTATTCGTGTTGTCGTCGTTAAAGTAGACATACTGCGTGCCATCGATCGCGTTCGTCGATGCGATTCCGAAGATCGCCCCCGCAGCACCGGTGTCGACAAGTTTCGTCGATACGAGCGTTCCGAGCGCGGGATCGATCTCGACGAGCTGATTGTCGCCGGTGTTGCCGACGACGAGGCGACCGTTCGCGAGGAGAGCCGAGCTGATCGGCACGTTGAGCGGCGCGGATGGAACGTCGCGTTTCGTCGATGTGAGCGCGGCCGAGGTCGATGCGTTTCCGGGCCTGCAGATTCCCTACGGCGATGCGCTGTTTGCGGTACTCGACAATCTGCCGGAGTCGGCGCAAGCGTAGATGCGGTAGCGATACCCGAGGACGGGCGCGATCCCGACGTTGCGATCCGCGAGCAGACCGGGATTCCGATCGTAGCGAGCGACGTAGTTGATGTACCGAGCGCCGTACAGCAATTCGCCACGCGCCGAGAGTCGCGTCGTGACCCGCGACTCGATGTCGACTTGCGTTGCGCTTTCCGGATCGGCGACGATCGGCGCCGCGAACCGGGCGCCGAAACTCGGGAGGCGCGTGTATTGCACGCCGTGCATCGCGGGGTTTGCCGTCAGCCAGACTTCCGCTTTCGAGCGCAAACCCGTCGTGAACGTTCGTCCGAGTTCGTAGCGCAAACCCGTTACGCGCGAATATTGCTGTTCCGCGGTAAAAAACGCAATGGTCTGTTGATAGGTGGTTGACTGGTTGTACACGGTTTGGCCCACGCCGACGAACCAGCCACCGGTAAACGCATGACGATACGTCGCGTTCAAAATCGAGAGCGCGGTCGATTGTGCGCCATCTCCGTTCGCACCGGAAAGTCCGAAGCGCACGGAGGGCAGGCCCTCGATGCGCACGCCTTCGTCACCATGACGAAGCACGAGTTCGCCGAGCGGAATCGGTGCCAGTGTGACGCGGTCGCTGCGCCCACCACCCACCAGATGCTGACCGCTGAGCGCATTGAGCGTGAGCGCGATCGTCGCATCGATCGGCTCTGCCGATGCGGGAAGCACGCCAACGAGAAGCACCAAAGAACTGATAAGCACGGCTATCCGCGACTTCACGATCGACAACTCCAGATCGATTCCAGAAAACGACAAACACATGTCAAAAAGGACTGCAACGCGCGCAAGGGAGCGTCCGCGCAGCCTCGGGATGTTAGAGCAAGGTTCGCTTTAAGTCGGCGAGCGTCAGTGCGAGGTGGGACGTGAATCGTGCGGCGGCGGCGCCGTCGATCACGCGATGATCGTACGAGAGCGAGAGCGGGAGCAGCAAGCGCGGTGCAAACGCCGTGCCGTTCCACACGGGCTTGATCGCCGACCGCGAAACGCCGAGGATCGCGACCTCGGGCGCATTGATGATCGGCGTAAACGCCGTGCCGCCGATGCCTCCAAGCGAGGAGATCGTGAACGTGCCGCCGCTCATTTCGTCGGGCGTGAGTTTGCCCGCACGCGCCTTTGCGGCGAGCTCGCCCGTTTCTTTCGCGAGTTGGTAAATACCCTTGGTATCCGCGTCGCGCACGACGGGAACGACGAGCCCGTTCGGGGTGTCGGCGGCGAAGCCGATGTGATAGTACGCTTTGTGCACGAGCGCGTCGCCGTCGAGTGACGAGTTGAATTTGCGGTATTGCTTGAGCGCCGCGATGCACGCTTTGATGATGAACGCGAGCATCGTGACTTTATAGTCTTTTTGCTCGGCGTTGAGCGCCTTCCGGAATTCCTCGAGGTCCGTGACATCGGCGTCGTCGTGTTGCGTGACGTGCGGGATCATCACCCAGTTGCGCGTGAGCGCGGGGCCAGAGATCTTCTGGATGCGCGTCAGCGGTTCGCGCTCGATCGGACCGAACTTCGCGAAGTCGACTTTCGGCCATGCGGGAATCGAGAAACCGAGTCCGGAGCCTGCGGGCGCGGCTGCCGCGCCGTTCGTCGCGCGCGGTTGCGCGAGTGCCGTTTTGACGAAGCCTTGCACGTCCGCGTGCGTGATGCGTGCGTTCGGGCCGGTGCCCTTGACGAGATGCAGATCGACGCCGAGTTCGCGTGCGAAGCGGCGAATCGATGGGCTCGCGTGCGGGGCAACGCCGTTGCTCGCCGGAGCGTGCACGGTCGCGGGCGCAGCGGGTGCCCCATAAGATGACGGAACCGCGAATGGCTCGACGACGGATTGCGGAGCCGTCGGAACAACCGTCGATGATGCAGCGGGTTGTTGCGGCGCGACTTGTGGAGCCGCTATTTGCGGTGCCGGACCTGTTTGCGCAACTGCGGAAGGAGCGCCGAACGGCGTGAGTAGCGCGATCACGGTGCCGCGCGACACTTTGTCGCCGACCTTGATGCGAACGCCGCTAACAGTACCGCTCGCTTCGGCCGGGACTTCCATCGTCGCCTTATCGCTCTCGAGTTCGAGCATCGGCTGTTCTTTTGCGATCGTGTCGCCATCGGCGATGAACACCGCCGTCACCGGAATATCCGTGAAATCGCCGATGTCGGGCACGCGCAGTTCGATTGCCGCGCCAGCCGAAGCGTGCGCAACCGGAGCGACAGTTACCGGCGACGCAGGTGCGGCCGCTGCCGGTGCCGTCGCGGTCGGAGCGGCAGAAGCGCTTGCAACGGGCGCGCTCGCAACCGGCGCGGGCACCGTGGCCGCGTCATCGGCGATCTCGATGTGGCCGAGAACCGTGCCCGCGGAGACCATGTCGCCGACCTTGATCGTTACGTCGCAAACGATGCCCCCGGCGCTCGCCGGGACTTCCATCGTCGCTTTTTCGCTTTCCAGCGTTACCAGGGGCGCGTCTTTCGCGATCGTGTCGCCGGCTTTGAAGAGCACTTCGATCACGGGGATGTCGGCGAAATCGCCGATGTTCGGAACGACGATATCGATCATCTTGCTCATACGATTACACCGTCACGGGATTGGGTTTTGCGGGATCGATCCCGTACTTTGCGATCGCCGAGGCGACCACGGAACGTTCGATCGTTTTCTCGTCGGCGAGCGCCTTGAGCGCCGCGATTGCGATGTAGCGCCGATCGACTTCGAAGAACGCACGCAGTTGCGCGCGCGTGTCGCTGCGGCCGAATCCATCGGTCCCGAGCGAGACGTAGCGCTGCGGAACGAACGGCCGAATGTAATCGGCGAACGCCTTCATATAGTCCGTCGCCGCGATCACCGGCCCCGTACCCGCAAGCATTTGCGTTACATACGGCACGCGCGGTTCGTCCATCGGGTGGAGCATGTTCCAGCGCTCGCACTCCAGGCCCTCACGGCGTAAGAGGGTGAGGCTCGTCGCGCTGAAGATGTCCGACGCGATGCCGAAATCGTCGCGTAGCATATCTGCCGCCGCGATGACTTCGCGCAAGATCGCGCCCGAGCCGAGGAGTTGCACGCGCGGCGCTTTCGCTTTGCTCGCGTCGACCGAAGCGAACTTGTACATGCCCTTGATGATGCCGTCGTTCGCACCATCGGGCAGCGCCGGCTGGTGGTAGTTTTCGTTGAGCACGGTGATGTAGTAGAAGACGTCTTCTTGCTCGCCCGTCATCCGTCGCAGGCCGTCCTGGATGATGACTGCGACTTCGTAGGCGAAGGTCGGGTCGTAAGCGATGCAATTCGGAATCGTCGCGGCGATCAGGTGCGAGTGGCCGTCCTCGTGCTGCAAGCCTTCGCCGTTGAGCGTCGTGCGGCCCGAAGTTCCACCGATGAGGAAACCGCGCGAACGCATGTCGCCCGCCGCAAAGATGAAGTCCGCGATGCGCTGGAATCCGAACATCGAGTAGAAGATGAAGAACGGGATCGTCTGCACGCCGTGCGTGGAGTACGAGGTCGCCGCGGCGATCCACGACGAGATCGCGCCCGCTTCGGTGATGCCTTCCTGGAGGATCTGGCCCGATTTATCTTCGCGGTACCACATCAACTGATCGCTGTCTTGCGGTTTGTACTGTTGCCCGCCGCCCGCGTAGATGCCGACTTGGCGAAACATGCCTTCCATGCCGAACGTGCGCGATTCGTCGGCGACGATCGGCACGATCCGCGGCCCGACCGCTTTGTCGCGCAAGAGCGCGCCGAGGACGCGCACGAATCCCATCGTCGTCGATATTTCACGATCGCCGGAATCTGCGGTCACGGCGGAAAACGCGTCGAGCGCGGGCACGGGGAGCGGCGCTTCGACGTTGCGACGGCGCTGCGGGACGCTACCGAGCTTCGTGATGCGCTCGCGCAGGTAATTCATCTCGCGGCTGCCTTCCGGCGGCTTGATGAACGGCACCGATTCGAGTTCGGCATCCGAAATCGGAATCGCGAAGCGGTCGCGGAACGCGCGCAGCTGATCGATGACGAGTTTCTTCTGCTGGTGCGCGATGTTCAAGCCTTCGCCCGCGCTGCCGAGCCCGTAGCCCTTGATCGTCTTCGCGAGGATGACAGTGGGTTGGCCCGTGTGTTCGACCGCCGCTTTATACGCCGCGTAGATTTTGTACGGATCGTGACCGCCGCGATTGAGGCGCCATACTTCATCATCTGAGAAATTTTCGACGAGCGCGCGCGTCTCCGGATATTTGCCGAAGAAGTGCTCGCGTACATATGCGCCGTCGCGCGATTTGAGCGTTTGGTAATCGCCGTCGATCGTATCGCCCATCACCTTGACGAGCTTGCCGCTCTTGTCCTTGGCGAGCAACGGATCCCAGCGGCGGCCCCAGACGACCTTGAGCACGTTCCAACCCGCACCGCGGAAGATGCCCTCGAGCTCCTGGATGATCTTGCCGTTCCCACGCACCGGGCCATCGAGGCGCTGCAGGTTGCAGTTGACGACGAAGATCAGGTTATCGAGTTTCTCGCGCGAAGCGATGCCAAGCCCCGCAAGCGATTCCGGCTCGTCGATCTCGCCGTCGCCGAGGAACGCCCAAACTTTGCGATTGCTGGTATCGGCGAGACTGCGATCGTGCAGATACTTCATGTACCGCGCCTGGTACACGGCCTGTAAGCCGCCGAGGCCCATCGAAACGGTTGCGAATTGCCAGAAGTCGGGCATCAGCCACGAGTGCGGATACGAGGAAAGCCCGCCGCCATCGACTTCGCGACGGAAACGATTGAGCTGTTCTTCGTCGATTCGGCCCTCCATGTATGCGCGGGCGTAAATGCCGGGCGAGGAGTGGCCCTGAAAGTACACGAGATCGCCGCCGTGCGTCGCCGACGGGGCGTGCCAGAAGTGGTTGAATCCGACGTCGACGAGCGTTGCCGCGGAAGAGAACGTCGCGACGTGGCCGCCGAGTTCGCTCGATTCTTTGTTCGCGCGCACGACCATCGCCATCGCGTTCCAGCGAATGTAGTGGCGGAGGCGCTCTTCGATTTCCGGATCGCCCGGGAACACTGGCTGGTGCTCGACCGGGATCGTATTGATGTACGGCGTGGTCAACGGATGCGGGATCTCGACGCCTTTGGTTTCGGCGTGATCGATCAGCGAGCCGAGCAATTCGCTCGCGCGTTTCGGCCCTTCGGCGGCGATCACGCCATCGATCGCCTCGATCCATTCCTGGGTCTCGAAGGGGTCCGGTTGCGCGGTGCTCCCGTTGCCGTTGCGTAGGGACGAAAGCTGCGATGCGTCGATCATGGGGACTCCTCCGGCGTTAAAACCACTTCTCACGGTACGCAGGCCATCTCTTCGCGTCGCCCACCATTCGGGCCGCTCGCCCGTCCAATGACCCCGCTAGGTGGGAATTGCACCCATCCAATTCCCGCGGACTCGATCGCTCGAGAAGGAAACGAAGTTCCACGCGACCATGACGATCGCGAAAGGTTTTATTGTATACAATCAGAAAGTCGACATCATGAACGTCACGCGCGAGCACGCCGCACCGCAAGGTCTTACAACGATGCCGGCGCCGCCCGACCCCACCGTGCCCGCTCCCGGGCCCGCCCCGACGACGGAAAAAGCACCCAAGAAGCACCTGCAGCCATACGGTGGCTATTATGCGAATACGGTTCCGCCGCACGATCCGGAGCTGACGGAAACGGGCCCAGGGACGCCGCTCGGCGAGTATATGCGCTCGTTCTGGCAGCCCGTCTGTATGGCGATGGAACTGACGGACACGCCGCGCTACCTCAAAATTCTCGGCGAAGAACTCGTGGCGTTTCGCGACGGTAGCGGGCGCGTCGGCGTGTTACATGCGCACTGCGTGCATCGCGGCGCTTCGCTCGAGTACGGCGCGATCCAAGAGCAGGGCATCCGCTGCTGCTACCACGGCATGGTTTTCGATATCGATGGCACGTGCGTGAAAGTGCCGTATCCCAAAGGCGAGGAAAAGGACGCGGCAAAGTTCGCCTGCACGATCCGTCAGGGCGCCTACAAAGCGTTCGAGCGCAACGGGCTGATCTTCGCCTACATGGGCGCGCCGGAAAACGAACCGCCGTTTCCGGAATGGGAAGAGAATTTCACCGTCGCGCCCGGCGACGAGCTCGCCCCGTTCTCGAATTTCCAGCATTGCAATTGGCTGCAAGTGCAAGACAATGCGGCCGATAACTACCACCCGACCGCGCTGCATTCCGCGCGCAACGTCGTTGGCGGTAATTTCCAGGGGACGACCTTCGACGAAGTCGGCGCGGCCTCGATGGAAGTCGGCCCCGATATGACCTTCGTGCCGATCCATCAGGGTCGGGGCCTCGCCTGCGCGGGCGCGCGCCGCGTGGATGAGGACAAGCTCTTCATCCGCGTACAGCACCAGGTGTTGCCGAACCTGAGCCTGCACGCGTACACCTCGGAGGACGGCGCGAACACGAAGCACTTCAGCCGCTTCCACATCATCCGCTGGACGGTGCCCGTCGACGATACGAACAGCAAGATGATCGGCTGGCGCGTGATGGGCCCGGGCATCGACACGCGCGGGATCGGCAACAAGGCGCTCGTCGGCTACGAGAGCATCGACTTTCTCGAAGGCCAAGTCGCGATGCGTCGCCCCGAGCGATTCGCCAATCACACGATCGACGAAATGCCCGAGATTCCGACCGATCACCGTGCGCGCGCGAGCTATAAAGACGCGCAGTACGCTCCGGGCGATTATGAAGCGATCATCAGCCAGCGACCGATCGCCGTCCACGCGCTCGAAAACCCGACGAAGTTCGATGCGGGGCTCTATGCGCTTCGCAAGATGTTGCGCGATGCGCTTCGCGGCTCGAATCCCGCCGCTTCGGCGCACGCATTTGCCGACTGGCTGCGAAGCGTCGACGGCGCGCCGAACAGCTATTGCAGCGGGAACGTGCTCGCGATCCCGCTCGCCGCAACGGACGAACAAGAAGTCGTCAATCGGCGCAAGGTGTCGCGCGCCATCGTCACCCTGCTCACGGAAGCCGACGGGATGCGTGGCGAGGAGCGCGCCGCGCACGTTCGCGGTGGGATGGAAGCGATCGAACGCTCGATGGCCGCGCCTGCATGAGCGTACTCGACGCTCCGCGTTCGGCGACCGAGCCGCGCACGGAAAAGCTCACGCTGCTGGTACGGCAAATTCGCTTCGAGGCGATCGGCGTCCACTCGTTCGAACTCGTCGATCCTGCGGGCGCATCGCTTCCGCCGGCCGCCGCTGGTAGTCACCTCGACGTGCATCTCGCAAGCGGGCTCGTGCGGCAGTATTCGCTTTGCGGCGATCCGGCGGATCGCACGCGGTACACGATCGCCGTGTTACGCGAGGACAACGGCCGCGGCGGTTCGCGTGCCGTCCACGAAACGCTGCGCGTCGGCGGCTCGGTCGTCGTTAGCGCTCCACGCAACGCGTTTCCCGTTGCGCCGAGCGCCGAACGGCACGTGCTCGTGGCCGGCGGTATCGGGGTCACGCCGCTCAAGGCGATGGTCCACGAGCTCGCGGCACGCGACGCCGATTTTTCGTTGCACTACTGCGCGAAATCCCCGGCGCACGCAGCGTTCGCCGACGAGCTCGGCATGTTTGCCGATCGTGTGACGTTCCATTACGATGGCGGCGATCCGGCCCGCGGCCTCGACCTCATGGCACTCTTGCGCGAACAGCCAGACGGCACGCACGCTTACTACTGCGGTCCTTCCGGATTCATGGAAGCATGCGAACGAGCAACCGCGCACTGGCCGCCGCATACCGTGCACAGCGAGCACTTCAAAGTCCCGACATCGGCTAGCGCCGCCGTTGCAAGCCCGGTCGAAACGTTTGCGGTCGAGATCGCGAGCACGGGCGCGCGATTCACGATCGCGCCCGACGCGAGCATCGTCGACGTCCTCAACGCAGCGGGCGTCGCGATCGAAACGTCGTGCGTTTCCGGGCTCTGCGGCACGTGCAAGACGCGCTATCTCGCGGGCACGGTCGATCATCGGGATTTCATCCTCGCCGACGACGAGCGTGGCGAATTTCTCACGACGTGCGTCTCGCGCGCGACGAGCCCCGTTCTCGTTCTCGATCTTTAAGCACGCGAACTCCGAAAGGTCAACGCTCATGTCCGCTACCCTCGATGCCAAACGCGTCTCGATCTATCAGCCCGAACAAGATGGGCTGATCTTCCCGGAGCTCCCGACGTTCGCGTCGTTTGCCGAAGAGCGCAAATATCGGAAAGAACATCTCGTCGCCGCCGTTCGCGCGTTTGCGATGCATGGCTTCGATTACGGCTTTGCGGGCCACCTCACCGTACGCGATCCCGAACGCCCCGAGCTCTACTGGACGAACCCGATGAGCGTCCATTTTTCCGAAGTGAAGGTATCGAACCTGATCCTTGCCGATCACGCGGGTAACGTGGTCGAAGGCAGGCACGCGATCAATCGCGCGGGTTTCGTCCTCCACTCGGCGATTCACGATGCGCATCCGGAGATCGTCGCGATGTGCCATGCGCATACGACCTACGGCACGGCATGGTGTGCGACGGGACGCCCACTCGAGATGCTCAGCCAAGATGCGGCGTGCTTCTACAAGAGCCACGCGGTCATCGGTGAATCGGCCGGTGCCGTTGCGGTCGAGAAAGAATCGGGACTCTCGATCGCCGAGGCCTGGGGCGACAATCGCGCCGTGTTGCATCAGAACCATGGTCTGCTCACCGCGAGCAAGCACAGCATCGACGACGCGGCATTTTGGTTCATCGCGCTCGATCGCTGCTGCAAGGTCCAGCTCGCCGTCTCCGCGTCGGGCATCGAACCCAAGCTGCTCTCCGATAAAACGGCGGCGTACAGCCGCGAACACGTCGGAAGCGATTACATCGGCTGGCTCCATTTCCAGACGTTGTTTAACCAGATCGCGAAGCAACAGCCGGATATGTTCGACTAAACGCAATTCCGTTATTCGCGTTGCTCGTTGCCGCGTTCGTTGGCCATCCGATTCTCGCGCCGGCGCCTGCGAGCGCGGCGACCGGGGATTATAAGAAGTGCACGGTCGGCGATCGCGTCGTCGATAAAGATGGCGCGACCGGCACCGTTGTGTCCGCCGAGAGCGGTGGCGTGTATTGTCACGTCGATCTCGGCCCGGCCGATCGCACGCATATGTATATCTTTTGGATGTTGCGCCGTGCCGGGACGCCGCTCGTCGATCCCGTCGAAGTCGCGCGCATCGTGCCGGGCCACTATGCGTGCTACGCGGGATCGCCGCTGCACTACGTTGGGATCGAACTCACGATCGTCGGCGCATTGGGCTACCGTGACGTGCAAGGTGCGAGCGGACGTTTTGCGTACGATCCCGCGACGCAAAACGTGCGTTTTCTTTCGGGCTCGCTCCGCGGTCAGTACGGCAAATATTTACGGCGTGGGAATATCGGTCTCGCGTCGCGGCCGACGACGTTTTGGGCTACCGTCTGCGATTTGCAAGCGTAGCCGCTTACGCGCCAGCCGGCTGCACGACGGGCGTGCGCGTGAAGCGCGCTTCGTCGCGGATCGTAAACGCCATGATCGCGGAAACGAACGCGAGCGCGGCGGCCGATTCGTATGCGAACGTATACGAGCCGAAGGTTTGGTAGACGACACCGCCGACCCATGCCCCGAGTGCGGCGCCGACTTGGTGTGAAACGAAGATCCAGCCGTAGAGTTCGCCCGCCGACCGGCCACCGAAGATGCGCGTCATGAGCGCCGATGTCGGCGGGACGGTCGCGATGTAATTGAGCCCGAACGTTGCGGCGAAAAGAAACAAGCCGATCGGCTCGTGCACGAAAATCAACGCGATGAGCGTGATCCCGCGGAAGAGGTAGAAGAGCGCGAGCGGCACCGTTCGGCCGAAGCGATCGCACACCCAACCCGCGCCGAGCGTTCCGACGACGTTTAAGCCGCCCATCACCGCGAGCGCCCAGCTCGCCGTTTGTGGCGAGAATCCACGATCGACGCAATCGGGGATGAAGTGCGTCAAGACGAGGCCCGTCGATGTGTAGCCGCAGACGAAAAACGTTCCCGCCAAGAGCCAGAACGGCAGCGTGCGCACCGCGTCGCGCGTCGCCATTCCGTCGGGCCGTACGCGCTTCGTCGTTCCCGCAGCGAGCGTGCCGTCGCGCACGAGGCCGACGACGAGCGGCAACACGACGACGAGCGCGGTCGCACCGAGAACCCACATCGCGGTGCGCCAGCCATACGCGATCACGACATACGAGGCGACCGGAATCAGTAATATCTGCCCTGCGGACATCCCCGCGGAGAGCACGCCGACGACGAGTCCGCGGCGTTCGGCGAACCAGCGCGCCACGAGCGGCGTTGCCGTGGGCATGCCGATCGCACCCGAGGCGATCGCGGACGCCACGCCGAGCGTCAGGAACACGACGACGATGCCGTTCGCTTGCGACGCGACGATCGACGAGATGCCGAGCAGCACGATGCCGCACGCGAAGACGATGCGCGGTCTTCGCGCATCGGCGAGGCGACCGACGAACGGTCCAACGGCGCCGTACAAAAACAACCCGATGGCGGCGATCGTGCCGAGGAGCGCGCGACCGGAGCCGAATTCGCGATCGAGCGGACCGATCAGCACCCCGAACGTCGAGCGCATCCCGGCACCGAACAGAAGCGCCAATGCGGCGCCGGCGATCACGAACCAACCGCGGTTGAGCATGCCCCCGCTAACCACGAGAAGCGGAAAAGAGTTGACCCCGTGAAAGCACGGGCATGACGTTCGCCGATTGCGTAACGACCGCGGCGCCCGCGTGACCCGCAGGCGGCTTAGCTTTGCCGCGTTGCTCCTCGCCGTCGTGCTCATCCTTGGAGAGATCGCGGTAGTAACCGCGGCGCATCTTCGTACCGGGACGCCGATCGCGCCGTATTCGGGCGAACCGATCGCGAGCGGAAAATCCGCGCCAGCGTTCGTGCTCGAGAGCGATCGCGGCCAGCGTTTCGCCTACGCACCGAAGGCGGGCGATCCACCAACGGCTTTTTACTTCGGCTTCACGCGCTGCTTCGATGCGTGTCCGCTCGCGCTCGCGCGCCTCGCCCGCGCACATCGCGCGATGGCGCGGCTGCGCGTCTATTTCGTGACGATCGATCCGCTGCACGATACGCCGGCGGTGATCCATCGCTATCTGTTGCCATTCGATCGGGCGTTCGTCGGCCTCACCGGCTCCGAAAAAAACGTTCTCGCGCTCGCGGCAGCGTTCGGCGTCACGGCGATGTCGCGCACGGCGCAGCCCGTGCACGACGATGCGGTCGTTCTTGTCGATGGTCAGGGCATCCAACGCCTGCGATACACGGGCGCGACGCTCGACATCGACGGTTTTGCAAACGACGTGAACCGGCTCGCGCGAAAGTAAGGTACCGTACGGCATCATTTGCCGATGATGGCTACGATCGATCGATGAAGCGCGCTTCGCTTTCCGCCTCGCTCGCACTCGCCTCGGTCATGGCAGCCGCGTTTCCCGCAAGCGCCGCATCCGGCATGGGTTGGGCGCCGATCCTCACCGCACCGAGCGCGCTCGGCGGCCCGGTAACGGACAGCGCGTTGCGCGATCGGGTCGTGGTCGTCGATGTTTTCACCTTCGAATGCAGTAACTGTGCGCGCGTCGTGCACGAACTGCGGAAACTTCGCTTGCACTATGCTCCACGCGATCTGGCGATCGTCGGCGTTCATGCGCCCGAGGTGCCGAGCTATCAATCCCGGCGTTCGTACGTGGCGCACAATGCGATTGCGAACGGATTTGCGTGGCCGGTCGTTCTCGACAACCATTTCACGCTTTGGCGCCACTACAACGTCGAAGCGTGGCCGACGCAGCTCGTTTTCGATCGACGCGGCCGGTTGCGTGCACGGGTTGTCGGCGAGGGAAACGACAAGCGCCTCGCGGATCTCGTCGAACGTTTCTCGTCTGAACGCTAGCGGCAAACGATCGCCGCTTGCCAAGGCGTTTATCTCGCGATGCGGGTAGAGTGCGGTATGGCAACCGATGAAGCGCGTCCGGGCGGGCTCAGCCGTCGATCGTTCGTTCTCCGTGCCGCGGCCCCGACGCTTGCCGTCGGGATCGCGGGCGCTCCGCCGATCGCGGCCGACGCGGCGACGGTGGCCCTACCGCTGCGTCCGGAAGGGCCGGGCGAGATTGCGTTCACGCTCACGGTGAACGGCACGCCGCATACGATGCAGCTCGAACCGCGCGTGACGCTGCTCGATGCGCTGCGCGAGCGGCTCGATCTCACCGGAACGAAGAAGGGCTGCGATCAAGGAACCTGCGGCGCATGCACGGTGCTCGTCGACGATCGCCGCGTGAACGCGTGTCTCACGCTCGCCGTCATGACGCAGGGGAAGAAGATTACGACGATCGAGGGGCTTGCAAACGGCGACACCCTGCATCCGATGCAAGCGTCGTTTCTCGAACACGATGGCTTCCAATGCGGCTATTGCACGCCGGGCCAAATCTGTTCGGCGGTCGGCCTGATGAACGAGAAACGCCCGCTCGACGAGGCTTCGGTCCGCGAGCAGATGAGCGGCAACATCTGTCGTTGCGGTGCCTATCCGAACATCGTCGCGGCGATCCAAGCCGTGGGAGGACACGCCTGATGCGCCCCTTCGCTTACGCTACGACGACCGACCGCAAGGCCGCGAGCGCCACGCTCGTGCAGGATCCGCACGCGCGCTTCATCGCGGGCGGTACGAACGTGCTCGATTTGATGAAGGACGATGTCGAAGGGCCGAGCGTCCTCGTCGATATCAACGCGCTTCCGTACCACGCGATCGAACGAACCGTGAAGGGCATTCGCATCGGCGCGCTCGCGCGCATGAACGACGTCGCGGACCATCCCGACGTGAAGGCGCTTGCGCCTGCCGTAAGTTCGGCGCTGGCGCAGAGCGCTTCTGCCCAGCTACGAAACATGGCATCGATCGGTGGCAACATCATGCAGCGTACGCGCTGTGCGTATTTCCGCGATGTTGCAACCTCGTGCAACAAACGCTCCCCCGGAAGCGGTTGCACCGCGATCGGCGGCGAGAATCGGCAGCACGCGGTGCTTGGGACGAGCGACCATTGCATCTGCACGAACGCATCGGATTTCGCCGTTGCATTTCTCGCACTCGACGGCGTCGTGCAGACGATCGGTGCGAACGGCGTGGCGCGCACGATTCCCGCCGGGCATTTTCACGTGCTTCCGAATCCCGATCCCGCGATCGAAACGGTACTTCACGCAGGCGAGATGATCGTCGCGCTCGACATCCCGGCATCTGCCGTCGCACGTAATTCGACGTATTTGAAAGTTCGCGATCGCGCTTCGTATCAGTTCGCACTCGTCTCCGCGGCCGCAGGACTCACGCTCGAGGGTGGCACGATCCGCGAGGCACGCCTGGCACTCGGCGGTGTGGCCCCCGTGCCGTGGCGCGCTTCCGCTGCCGAGGCGATGCTCGTCGGCCATGCGCCGTCGCGGAAGCTTTTCGAAGCCGCGGCGAAGACCGCACTAGTAGGCGCGGTCGGACGCGGGAAAAACGATTTCAAGATCGCGCTCGCCCAGCGGGCGATCGTCCGCGCGCTCGCAACCGTCGGAGGCGTGGCATGAACGTCGGGAAAGGGCTTACCCGTGTCGATGGCCGCGCGAAGGTTACGGGATCCGCGAAATATTCGGCCGAGTATGCGCTTCCGCGTCTCACTTATGCCGTGATGATAACGAGCACGCGGCCGAACGGAACCGTCGCCGCAATCGACAAGAAAGCCGCGATGGCCGCGCCGGGCGTTCTTGCGGTTCTCACCCACGAGAATGCGCCGCGCGTCAAAAACAAGGTGTCGCCCGGCGACCGCGTGTTGCCGATCTTACAAGATAACCTCGTACGGTACGATCGGCAACCGATCGCGGTCGTCGTCGCCGATTCGTTCGAACGTGCAACGTACGCGGCGACGCTCGTACGCGCGAAGTACGCGTCCGCGGGCCCCGCACGATTGCGCTTCGCCGACGCTTCGGAAACCGTTACGCCAGCGCGCCCCGGCCTGCAAGCGAAGCGTGGCGACGCCGACGCGGCGTTCGCAGCCGCGCCCGTGAAAGTCGACAACCGGTACACGATCCCGACCGAACATCACAACCCGATGGAACCGCACGCGACGACCGCCGCGTGGGACGGCGACATGCTCACGGTCTACGATGCGACACAGGGCGTGTCGCGCGTGCAAGGCCGCCTCGCAACGACGTTCGATCTCCCGACGCAGAACGTTCGCGTGATCGCGAAATATATCGGTGGTGGATTCGGGAGCAAGGGCACGCCGTGGGCGCACGTCATCCTTGCGGCGATGGCTGCGAAGGTCGTGCAGCGGCCCGTGAAGCTCGCGCTCACGCGCCCGCAGATGTGGAGTTCCGTCGGCTATCGGCCGCGCCTCGAACAGCGCGTCGCGCTTGCTGCCGATGCGAGCGGCGCGCTCCAAGCGCAAATCCACGAAGTCACCATGCAGACGGCGCAGTTCGACGACTTCATCGAAGGTAGCGCCGGACAGACGACGATGCTCTACACGTCGCCGACGTTACGTACGTCGCACGTGGCGAAGCGTCTCGACGTTGCCACGCCGACGTTCATGCGCGCCCCAGGCGAGAGCTCGGGCACCTTTGCGCTCGAGTCGGCGATGGACGAGCTCGCGTATGCGCTGCGCATCGATCCTATCGCGCTGCGCCTGCGGAACTACGCCGAAACCGACCCCGAAACGGGGAATCCCTGGTCGAGCAAATCGCTACGCGAATGCTACACGCTCGGTGCCGAAAAATTCGGCTGGGCCGACCGCCCGGCGCAACCGCGCGCGATGCGGAAAGGCAACGACCTGATCGGCATGGGCATGGCGACCGCCGTCTATCCGGCGAATCGCAGCGCCGCCTCGGCGAGCGCAACGATGCACGCGGATGGCAGCGTCCTCGTGCAAAGTGGCGCGGTCGATATCGGGACCGGTTCGTACACGATCTTCCGGCAGATCGCCGCCGATGCCGTCGGCTCTGCGTACGAACGCACGGTTTTCGATCTCGGCGATTCGTCGATGCCACATTCGCCGGGTTCGGGCGGCTCGACGACCGCCGCGAGCGTCGGTAGCGCGGTGAAAGCCGTGGGTCTCGTCTTGCGCGACGAGCTGATCGCGCTCGCGGTTGCTGATGCGGCGTCGCCGCTGCATGGGCGCGCGTCGAGCGCGATCGAAGCGGCGGATGGGCGGCTCTTCGTGCGCGATCAGGCGACGGTCGGTGAGACGTTCGCCGCGATTCTCGCGCGCCAATCCGTGCCGACCCTTTCCGCCGCTGCCGACTCCGCCCCGGGCCCCGAGCAAAAGCAATACGCGATGTACTCGTTCGGCGCGCAATTCGCGGAAGTGCGGGTCGATGCCGATCTCGGCACGGTCCGCCTCTCGCGCATGCTAGGTGTTTTCGGTGCGGGGAAAATTCTCAACGCGAAGACCGGCCGCAGCCAGTTCCTTGGCGGGATGGTGTGGGGCGCGAGCATGGCGCTACATGAAGCGACGCGCTACGACGAGCGCAATGGACGCATCATGAACGCGAACCTCGGAGAGTATCTCGTGCCGGTCAACGCCGATATCCCCGCGGCGATCGAGGCGCTGTGGATCGATGAAATCGACCCGCACGTCAACCTCGTCGGCGCGAAGGGCATCGGCGAGATCGGGATTACCGGCGCCGCCGCCGCGATCGCGAACGCCGTCTTTCACGCAACGGGTAAACGGGTGCGCGATCTCCCGATCTCACCGGAGAAGCTCATCGGCTAGAGTCTGCCTGCGATGTTAACGGGTGTGGTTCCGCGCCGCAAGCTTCATCGCGATCAGCAAGAGGTATAGCGCGAGGGTGACCGCGTTCCACACGATGACGGAAAGCGCGTGGGTCAGCACGCCGTAGGTAAGCCACAGCGCGACGCCGAGAGCGAAGAGTAAAAGGGTCGCAAGGGAAAGCCCATGGGCATTGCGCTCGCGAACGACGCGAACGATTTGCGGAATACTCGAAATACTCGTAAAGAAGCCGGCAATCAGCCCGATCGCTTCGACGGCCTCGCGTGACATCACGATCGTTGCCGAGACGTACCATTTGCGGACGCGCCTCGGAGCGCCCACGTTTCGCGCGCACAAACGATAAGCATACGTCCACGCCGTGCTACGGCAAATATCGCCGAGCGTAAGCTCGCGCGAATCACGAAGCTCGTCACGCTAGGCTCGCGTGGCGTCGTCGGGTGCGAGCCAAGCAATCACAAGCGCGGGCCCCACGATGATACAGGCGAAATCGAAAAAGAGTACGGGACCCGTGGCGGTACCGAGCGCGAGATATCGTTCCGCAAGCGGCATGTTACGGAACGTCGCGACGCTATTAAATACGGCCTCGAGTGCCCACTCGCTCAAGATGATGCCGCCAAAGATGCGCCACATCACGACGATCGCTTGGGTGCGTAGCGCACGTACGTCGTCGTCGATCTGCGTTTCGGGCTTCGCGGTCAAAGGGAGCCACGCGCGTAAGACGACGAGCCCGACGATCGTCGCGATGATCCCCGCGAAACCCAAGAGCATGTTGGTGACGCTGACGATCGAGCGCATCGACGCGTCGTTCAGAAAGAGCGTATCGCGTTGCGTGAGGTCGAAAACCAAACTCGGGACGGTTAATGCGGCGGCGCCACAAATTGCCGTAAAAACGCATCGCCTCCGTAGTCGGCGCGAATCTCCGCGCGGAAGTCCCGTTAACGGATACAACAAATACCCCGTTCGATTCTGTTAGGCGCCGTGGTTACCGGTGACCAATTTCGCCAGCGCGAACGCGACGCCCGCGGCGACGCCGCCGACCAAGAGCGATTGCAACGCACCGCTGATCGTGTTCACCGCGAGTACGCGCGCCCGCACCGCACCGAACACGAGAAGCGCGAGCGACGTGACGACGATCGACCAGATGAGCGCAACGTTCGGGTCGTGGATGAAGGCGTATGGGCCGAGCGGGAAGATACCGCCGAGCACATAGCCGCCGCCGACGAGCACCGCACTCTTGCTCGCGGCGCCTTTATCGGGCTTTTCGAGGCCGAGCTCGTTCTTCATCATGAAGTCGACCCATTTCTTACGATCGGCCGTGATCGCATCGACCGCTTCGTGCAGCACGCTTCCGATAAGGCCATAATGTTCCAAGATTTCGGAAACTTCCGCGCGCTCGTCGTGCGGGATCTCTTTCGTTTCCAGCATCTCGCGCGCGTATTCTTTGTCGTAATGCAGCGCCTCGCTTCGCGCCGCAAGATAGCCCCCAAGCCCCATCGAGATGGCGCCGGCGACGATTTCCGCGATCCCCGCGGTGAGGACGATGCCGCTCGACGCCGCCGCTCCGGTAACGCCCGCCGCGAGTGCGAACGGGACGGTCAGGCCGTCGGCCATGCCGAGGACGACGTCGCGTACCGTCTGCACGCTACTCTTATGGGTTTCATCGTGGGCTGCCGCTGCGCTCATAGACACACCCTAAAGCGCGAATCCGATTTCGTCACCCCGTTCGCGGCGTATTAGTTGATCCAAGCAACAATCCAACGAGGGCGTAAATCTCGGCGTAGCCAAGCATCTCTCGACACCTCGCGTTCTCCAGGAGCCACCGTTATGAGCCGCTATCAAGCCCCGATCGCCGATATGCTTTTCGCGCTTCGCGAACTCGCCGGCTACGATGCCGTGGCGGCGTTACCGGGCTATGAAGACGCGTCGCTCGATGTGGTGGAAGCGGTTCTGGACGAGGCGGCGACCTTCGCGGGCGACGTTCTGGATCCGCTGAACGCGCCCGGCGATCGCATCGGCGCCACGTGGAAAGACGGCGTCGTGACGATGCCGCCCGGCTTCAAGGAAGCGTACACGCGGTTCGGGCAAGCGGGTTGGGTCGGCTTACCGATGCCCGAGGAATACGGCGGGCAAGGCCTCCCGCAGACGGTTGCGACCGCCGCGCTCGAAATGTGGAACGCGGCGAATATGGGCTTCGCGCTCGGGCCACTCCTCAATCAGGGCGCGATCGAAGCGCTGTTGCTCTGCGGTAGCGACGAGCTGAAGAAGACCTACGTCGAGAAGCTCGTCTCGGGCGAGTGGACGGGAACGATGGTGCTGACGGAGCCGAACGCGGGCTCCGATCTCGCTGCCGTGCGCACGCGCGCGGTACCCGAGGGCGACCATTACCGGATTTTCGGAAATAAGATTTACATCACGTACGGCGAGCACGACATGTCGCCGAACATCGTGCACCTCGTGCTCGCGCGCACGCCGAACGCACCGGAGGGCGTGAAGGGCATCTCGCTCTTCGTCGTGCCAAAGTTCTTGGTCAACGCCGATGGCTCGCTCGGCGAACACAACGACGTGTATTGCCCGTCGATCGAACACAAGCTCGGCATCCACGCAAGCCCGACCGCGGTGCTCAACTACGGCGAGAAGGGCGGCGCGATCGGCTATTTGGTCGGCGAAGAAAATAACGGCCTCGCGTACATGTTCGTGATGATGAACCTCGCGCGGTTCTCCGTCGGCGTGCAGGGAATCGGCGTTTCGGATCGCGCCTTCCAACACGCGCTCGAATACGCTCGCGAGCGCGTGCAGTCGAAAGACGTCGGCGTCAAGGACCCGACGCCGGTTGCGATCGTGCAACACCCCGACGTGCGGCGCATGCTCATGACGATGAAGGCGCAAATCGAAGCGATGCGCGCGCTCGCGCTCGTCACCGCGGCGGCGATGGATCACGCGCACGCGAATCCTGATGCGGTCGAGAAAGCGAAGCACGCGGCGCTCGTCGAGTTCTTCACGCCGATCGTCAAAGGCTACGGCACGGAGATGAGCAACGAGATCACCTCGTTCGGCGTCCAGATTCACGGCGGCATGGGATACGTGGAAGAAACGGGCGCGGCGATCTACTACCGCGATGCGCGCATCACGACGATCTACGAGGGCACGACCGCTATCCAGTCCAACGATTTCGTCGGCCGGAAGATCCTTCGCGACAATGGCGCGGTAGCGGCTTCCGTGATTGCCGAAATGCGGACGGTCGCGGAAGCGCTCGCACGCGCGGGCGACGCCGATCTCACCGCGATCCACGCGGCGTTCGTGCCCGCGATCGACGCGACGGAACGCGCGACGCTGAGCATCCTCGCGACGGCCGGCGGTGGCGATCTGCGCTCGACGTTCGCCGGGTCCGTTCCACTGCTTATGGCGTGGGGCATCGTGACGGGCGGCTGGCAGATGGCGCGCGCGGCGCTTGCGGCGGCGGCAAAGCGTAACGACGATGCGTTCTACGTAGCGAAACTCGGCACGGCGCGATTCTACGCCGAGCATTTGCTCCCGCGTGCCGCGTTCTACGCATACGAAGTGTATGCGGGCTCGGCGAGCGTGATGCAGGTCGACGACCGCGGCCTCTCGCTCGATCGCGCACGCCTCTCGCTCGTATAGAAAAAACGCGTCGCGCGAAGCCTTCAGCGCGCGGCGCGTTTCATGGGCCACGTGATGACGCGCGACGTTCCCTCGACGACGGACCTCGGGGCGGGGATCGTGCAGATCCGCCTGCCGATGCTCGGCAATCCGCTTCGCTACGTCAACGCGTACCTCGTCGACGATGGGGATGGAACGAGCACCCTCATCGATTGCGGATGGAAAGCGGCCGACGTTCTCGCTGCGGTACACGCGAGTCTCGCGGAGCTCGGGCGCACGCTCGCGAGCGTCACGCGCGTCGTCTGCACGCATTTCCATATGGATCATTACGGGCTTGCGGGGACCCTCCGGCGCGCCGGCGTTCCCGAGCTCCTGATGCACCGCATCGATTGGCAGCTCGCGACCGATGATCTGAACGATCCGGTCGCGTTCGATGCGATGAGCGACGCCTTCATCGCGCGCAACGGATTCGCGGCGCCGCCAGAAGCAACAGCCGACGAGCCGCAACATCACCGCTACGATCTCGAAGCGCCGACGCGCGTACTCGAGGACGGCGACACCATCGGCCGGCTTCGCGTCCTTTGGACACCGGGTCATAGCCCGGGGCACATCTGCCTCGTCGACGCAGTCACGGGCTGGTTTTTCGCGGGCGATCACATCCTCGATCCGATCACGCCGCACGTCGGCGTGTGGACGGCGGATCGCGGCGACCCGCTCGGCGATTACGTCGCGTCGCTTCACAAGGCGAAGCACGATGGCGCGCATCGTGTCTTGCCCGCGCACGGAGAACCGTTCGATGGCTTGGCCGCGCGCGTCGACGCGCTGCTCGCGCATCACGACGAACGCGAAGCCGCCGTGCTCGCGCTGCTCGCGCGGGGTTCGCTCGACGCGGGATCGGCGGCCCGTGCGCTTCCGTGGACGCGTCGCGCGAAGGCGTTTACCGAGCTCGAACCCGCACACCAGCAGTTCGCGGTTGCGGAAACGCTCGCGCACCTCGAACACTTGCGCGCGCGTGGCATCGCTTCGCGCGACGATTCGGGAGCGATCGTGCGCTTTACGCACGTCGCATGAATCCGCGAATCCGGCTCGTCATCGTCGCGCTACTCGGTTGTTGGCTGCTCGCGACGATCGGTCCGAGCGTCGCTCGCTTGTGGGCGCCACTCGGCGTGTATGGTTATTCGACGGACTATGACGGAACGGTCGATTCGATCGCGCCCGACGGTGCGGCAGCGCGCGCCGGGATGCGCATCGGCGATCGTGTCGAAGTCATGCGCGCCGCTTCCGAAGACCGACGGCCGTTCCGGATGACCAACATCGGTTTCGCACCGCGCGCCGGTACGCCGATGACGCTTCCCGTGTTGCGCGGCGCGCATCCCGTTTCGCTGCACCTGATGGCGCAGGCGGAGCGTCTCACGACGTTCGATGCCGTGTTGCTCGTGTTGCGCACGCTCTCCGCGCTCGGGTTCGTCGTCGTCGGCGCCGGCCTCGTGCTTTTGCGGCCGAGCGCGATGACGTGGGCGTTCTATCTCTATTGCATCGGAACGGAGCCCGGTTCGGTCCTGGCTTCGAACGTGCTCTTAACGAGCGCGTTCGCGACGCCGCAAGCCCTTTTCGTCACGATCGCGGGCGACCTCGCGTTGCTCGGTGCGTTCTCGTTTGCGATCCGTTTTCCGGATCATCGAACCTCGATCGTCCGCCGGCGCGTCGAACTCGGTATCGGCTTGCTCGTCGCACTCGACGCCGCGGCGGAAGCATACGGCGACTACGCGCTCACCGCGCTCGGCATGCCGATGCAGCGTCTCTTCGATATCACGAGCGTCGTATCGGTGGTCGTCACCATCACGATCTACGCAACGTTTTTCGTAACGTATCTCCGGGCCGCATCGTCGGATCGCGAGCGCATTCGCTACGTGATCGCGGGTTTCACGATCGCGCTCGGGGCGACGCTCGCGCAGACGTTACTCAATCGGATGGGGACCGCCCCGTACTGGGTTACCGGGGTCCTCGATCTCGCGGGCATTGCGGTTCCAATCAGCGTCGCGTATGCCGTAATCCGCCATCGCGTCATGGATATTTCGTTCGTCGTGAGCCGGACGATCGTGTACGGCTTACTCACCTCGTTCGTCATCGTCGTCTACAGCCTCATCGATTGGCTCTTTTCGACGCTCGTCAGTGCGGCGCGGGTCGAAGCGATCGCGCAGATCGCCGCATCGGTCGCCATCGGTTTCTCGCTTTCGAAACTACAGAAACGGACGGATAATTTGGTCGACCGCGTGTTCTTTCGCACGCGCTATCAAGCCGAGGCGAGGATCGACGCGCTGACCTTGCAGCTCCCGCATGCGGATTCCATGGGCAACGTGCTTCACGCACTCGTCGACGATGCGGCGGAAGCGCTGGACCTCGCATCGGCTGCGGTGTTCGTCCGAAGCGAGGCGATGCGCGAGCTCTACGAACGCAAGGATGCGCGCGGCTGGGAGGGCGTTACGGTCGAGCGCCTCTTCACGGACGAACAGATCGTCGGGAAACTCGCACGGACGCGCGCCCGCGCGACGATCGGCGATCTGGACCTCGACGGATGCGCGCTCCCCGAAGGCTTGCAGCGGCCGGTACTCGGCGTCCCGATCGTGGCACATGACGACGTTCTGGCCGTCGTGCTTTACGGACAGCATCGCTCGGGTGCGACCCTCGATCCAGAAGAAGAAAAGATGCTCGACCGCCTAGCCGAGGCCGCTGCGGCGGCATACGATCACATCGAAGCCGAGCGACTTCGCAGCGAAATCGCCGCGATGGCGAAAACCGTCACGCGGCTGGAACGGCGGCTCAGCCAATCCGGCGGCGCGCAAGCATGACGACGGATGGAGGCGACGCGCGCCCGCCATTACGACCGCTAACGATCTTTCTCGGTTTCGCCCATCTCGGGCTCGTGAGTTTCGGCGGTGCGATCGCGTGGGCGCGGCGTTTACTCGTCGATGAGAAGCGCTGGTTGACGCCGGCCGCGTTCAACGAAGTCATCGGCCTCGGACAGGTGCTTCCGGGGCCAAACGTCGTGAACGCGAGCGTCGTCATCGGCGCGCGCGAGGCCGGGCCCCTCGGTGCGCTCGCCGCGTTCTGCGGCATCATGCTCCCGCCGCTCGCGCTCGTACTCGTCGTCGCAACGATCTTCGCGCACTTCGGCGACAACGTGGTGGTACGCAATGCCCTTCGCGGCAGCGCCCTTGCCGGTGCGGGTTTGATCGCGGCGACGGGCCTGCGCATGGCGGCGAACTTACGCGGAAACGTCGTCGGGATCGGTCTCGCGGTGCTTGCGTTCGCGTTGCTCGCCATCGTTCGTTTGCCGCTTGCGAGCATCGTTGCGATTTGCGTCCCGGTCGGATGCGCGGCCGTGTTGCTTCGCGCGCGACGTGCCGCGTGACGACGCTCGTCGCGTATTGTAAAGCGCTGCTCGGGCTCTCGCTCGTTGCCGTCGGTGGCGCGAATGCGGTGCTGCCCGAACTGCACGCCATCGCCGTGGACCGACAACGGTGGCTTTCCGCGACCGATTTTGCGCAACTTTTCGCGATCGCGCAAGCGGCTCCGGGGCCGAACGTGCTCGTCGTCGCGCTGATCGGCTGGAAGCTCGCGGGAGTCGGCGGGGCGCTTGCAAGCATCGTCGCGATGTGCGCGCCGCCGGCGCTGCTGGCCTATGCGGTGTCACGCGTTTGGACGCGCTTCGCGCACACGCGTACGCGGCTCGTTCTTGCCGCGGTACTCGCGCCGCTCGCCGTCGGCCTCGTGACGGGAAGCGGCGTCGCCGTCGCGACGACGATCGGACCGACGACGGTCGGCATCGCCGTCGTTTGCATCGCAACGCTCGTCGCGTGGCGGACGAAGCTCTCGCCGATCGTGCTCCTGCTCGCGGGTGCGGCGGCGGGACTTTCCGGCCTGCTCTAGCGCTACGCGCCGACGCGATACGCGACGGCGAATCCGAGGTCGGCCGATTGCGCGAAGCGCGCATCGCTGTCGAAGACCGCGCGTTCGAGCGGCGTGTGATAGACGATCGTGCACGTGCCTTCGCGTGTGGCGAGGCGTTCGGCGAGCGGCGCGAGGACTTCCGCACGGAATGGGTTGTAGAGATAGAGCGCAAGATCGCCGCGCGGCAAGACGAAGCGTCCGACCTCGGCGCGCACGAGGCGGAGATCGTTGCAGGCAAACGTGCTGCGGTCGATGCGCGCGAGGTTGTCTTTCGCGACCTCGTGCAACGCGGGCGAGATTTCCACGCCGACGATCGTACGAAACGGGCGTCGCGCGGCGACGAAGAGCATGCGCCCCATCCCCGAGCCGATGTCGACGAACGTCGTGTCCGTGAGTGGTCCCTTGAAGAGGTCGAGGCAGCGGTCGGCGTCCGGGAGCGGCGTCGGCTCGTAGTGCGTGGCGAATTCGATCGACGGCCCAACGGCCTCGGGATCGAGCTCGCCGAGGAAGATAAGTGCCTCGGTCGTGACGTGGTGGTCCGCATCGAAGCGCCGGCCCGCGCTACGCCCGGAACTCACGCGCATCGGCCGCGATGTGGCGGCATCCGTGCGGGAATCTGGGCGGCGGAGCGGTAGCACACGAGCATATGTTGGACGCGTTTCGTTACCGGATGCACTTTCGCGTGCCGTTCGCCGATGTCGATATGCTCAATCACGTGAACAACGTGAAGTACGTCGTTTGGGCCGAGACGATCCGCTCGAGCTATTTTGCGGAAATTCTCGGCGAAGATATCCGCGGCACGCGCGGGATGATCTTGGCGAAGCTCACGGTCGATTACGAGCGCCCGATCGCCTATCGTGCGGAAGTCGTGGTCGGTTGCCGCATCGCACGCATCGGTCGCAAGTCGTTCGAGATCGTCACGGGCGTTTGGGACGAGACGGAAAACGCATCGGCCGCGCGGATTTCGACGACGCTCGTCGCCTACGATTACACGACGTCGTCATCGATCGTCGTCCCGGATGAATGGCGCGCGAAAGCACTCGCCTACGAAAGCACGCCGCCCACGATATGACGGTTTCGACCAACGAGGTCGCTTCCGTCTGGCGAACGAGAAGGTGAGCTTGTTTCGTTTTGGCTAAAGCCGTAGGTGAGAAACGTGGTGCGCGCGTTTCATAACGTTCGAGCTCAAGCGAATGACGGGTGCGTTTCTCCGCGCGAAGGACGGTCTTCATGTTTTTGCGTTCTCAGAAGTTCACGGGTGGCTTCGTTGTCTTGTCGGCGTCCGCTCTCGTCCTCGCCTTGCAGGCGTGCGGTGGCGGGGGTGGTGGTTCGGGCTCCGCGGTCGCGCCCACGACATCGACGCCGGCCACGGCGACGCCAACGACGGCGCCACCGACCAACACGCCAACACCCGTCCCATCGGTTACGCCTGGTCCGGTAACGGCATCATGGGCCGGCATCAACGGCTACAACGCAACATCCCCACCAAACTTCGTTCCCACGTTCGGCTCGCCACAACCGAGTGGTTTCGTCGGAGAAGACGGCCCTCCGATCGTTTATTCTGCCGTTGGCCAAACTGTTCACGTCACGATAACGCAGTTGAATGCTCAAGGAAACAGCCCATCATCGCTTAACGCTGGCTGTAATAACACTGCAGGGACGCTCGTGATTAGCAATGCCGTCAACGGCTCCTCGGGCGGAAGCTTTGATCTCACCCTGACAGCCACAACGGGTGGGAACAAGAACTGCTTTATTGGCGTTGCTGGGTCACTCGGATTTAACTTCGGAAACTACTTAGGCGGGCTTGAAATTTTGCAAGTTCAAGGCCCCTAGAAAGGTGCCCAAGAGGGGCACTTGCCATTTGCGAATGCCACCGTCTTTGCTGCATAGGCATCCTGCGCTGACTGGGGCCAGCCAGTATGGCTAAATGAGAGAACCTGCGAGGCATTCGGATCGGGCGGATATTGTGACGTAGAATTGGACACGAAGCAGTCGCTCCATGTTTCTTCGGCGTCCTGTGAAAAAATGTCGACGAGGGTTGGTTTGATGACCGGGCGAGGTGTTGCGGTGGTTCCGCCGCCGCCGTTTCCGCCCGCGAGGATCGTCGTGCAAGCGCTATTGCCCGGAGCCAAGCCGAAATCGGTACACTCACCTGGATAGGCACTTGCACCCTGATTTCCGGTCGTTACCGCCGAGTCCGTCGCGCCGAATTGCACGAGGGAGCAATCCGCGATCGTGAACTGCGCGCTCGGCTGGCAGTAGTACGAGCCCGAAGGGAGCTTGCAGATCGGTTGACCTGCGGCTTTGCATTGCGCTGCCGCATTTTGATCGGCGGTCGCGGTCGGGTTCTGATCGAAGCGCACCGCCGCGCTTCCCCCGAGAATGTAGTCGTGCTGGCCGCACGAAACGCCCGTAGAAACGTAGTCGTTGTTGTTGACCCGCATCGCCGCGCCGATCCGATCGAGCGGCATCGATTGCGAGCACACCGCATCGGCAATCGTAACGAGCACGTTCTTCGCGCCGGTCGAGCCCGGACCGTTCGCACCCTCGTCGCTCACGTGCAGCGTGCAGGCCTGATTGCCGCCCTTGAGCGCGGCGTTGGGAGTGACGTCGATCGTGCCCGGGTTGTCGGTGGTCGAGACTTGTGAGAGCGAGGCCAGGG
>JBBISR010000017.1:0-68733 GCA_037441145.1 Armatimonadota bacterium | reverse complement strand
TACGCCCCCGCGCTTCCTTGATCTCGAAAAAAATACACCCCAGAACTGCCTGCGTGCTGGCCGGGGGCTCGCGGCCTTTGGCCGCATTGCCGGGAGCGCTAGGGTGGCCGCGCGGTCGCTACGCCCCTCCGCGCTTGCCGGGGGCTCGCGGCCTTTGGCCGCATTGCCGGGGGCTCGCGGCCTTTGGCCGCATTGCCGGGGGCGCTAGGATCGTTTTTTGGCGGTTATTTCTATTTCGATTTTCATGCGTGGGTCGAAGAGGGTGGCGCAGAACATCGTTGCGGCGGGGCGGATCGTGGCGAAATGTTTGCGCAGGATGGGCTTGCAGGCGTGGAAGTCTGCGAGCGTTGGGACGATGTAGCGGACGCGGACGACGTCTTCGAGGGTCGAGCCTGCTTCTTGCAGCGTTGCGCGTAGCGTCGTGAAGCATTGCTCGGCTTGTTCGGCTGCGTCGTCGGCGATCGTCATCGTGGTGTAGTCGAAGCCTGTGGTGCCGGAGACGAAGTTCCAATCGCCGTCGACGACCGCGCGCGCGTAGCCTACTTCGTCTTCGAACGGCGAGCCGGAGGTAATCGTTTGGCGCAAACGCTTACTCGTCGTGCAGGGCGGAGTGGATGCGGCGCTCGAGCTCGTCCGGCTTGCGGATGCGGATCGTTGCGTCGCGCGGCATGTCGACGATGCCTGACTCGCGCAGTTCGCAGAGTTTGCGCGTGATCGTGACGCGGCTCGCGCCGATCTTTTCGGCGAGCTGCTGGTGCGTGATCGCGATCTCGCGCGAGCCGTCGGCGCGCGCGGGTGTTGCGGCTGCGAGATGAATGAGCGCGTTGTAGAGGCGCATCGCGACGCTCTTACGGATCAACCCGTCGATCAGTGCTTGCGATTCGCTCGTGCGGCGCGTGAAGCGTGCGATGAGGCCGACGACGGCGCTCGGCTCGGCTGCCGTTACGCGCGCGAGCGCGTCGCCCGTGAGGATGAGCACGCGCGATGCGGTAAGGGCTTCGGCGACGATCGGTGCGCGGGCACTTCCACTATCGCGAAAACGGAAGAAGACGCCGTCGGTGCCGACCGTAAACAAAGCGACGACGCGTTCGCCACCGACGCGCGTCGATAGTCGGATATCGCCCGCTTCCATCAAGCACAGCGCGGTGTCGTCCGTGTCCTGCGTCGGTAACACTTCGCCCGTTGCGAGCTCGTGGACGAGTGCGCGGACGCCGAGCGCGGCTGCCGTCGCGCGAATGCGCGAAACGGCGCTCCCGGGTGCGGTTCCGGATGCAAGCGTCGATGCGACGCCGTCGCGCGCGCGTTCGTAGCCTTCAGCGACCGCCATCGCGATCGTCGTGCGGATCTCCGCGAGCGCGACGATCGCATCGTGCGAAGGGAAATTTCCGTCGTTTGCTTCGAGGATCGCAAGCTCGATCGTGTTCGTGGCCGCAACGGCGCGATTGACCGATTCCGTAAGGCTTACGCCGCGTGCTGCTTGGGAAGTGCCCGTCGTGCGCGCATCGGTGACGAGCGCTTCGAAATCCCACGTCTCTGCGGCGCGGATGAGCGTGTCCCAATACTGCGTGTGCAGCGCGAGGATCTCCGGGCGCGGTTCGGTTGCGAACTTCTGCCGCGAATACTCGACGGCGCGCGCCGTATACGTATCCGTGCTCTTGCGTAAGAGCGCGGCGAGTTCGGCGGACACCGCTTACGTTTTTTTCTGATTCATCCGGTCGCGGATCGACGGATAGAGCGAGATCAACGGCGCGACCGCGATCCCTGCGAAAAAGAGCATCATCGTCCAGAAAATGACCATGTCGTAAGCTTCTTTCAAAATGGCGTGGCCCGCGGGGACGCGGATCACCGTTTCCTCACTATATGCGCGAAAAGCGCGCGCGCGTTGTAGCGCCGGCTACACGCAAGCGATCCCGGAAAAAGATTCGGTTCTTGTATCAGCGGCTACACCACGGCCCGATCCCGAAGGCGCATCATAGGTGCATACCGATTCGAAGCGCTTGCGGAGAGTCGGACAGCGCAAGGGAGAAAACTATGGCTTCGATCGATCCCGCTCTGGGCGCCGCTCAATACGAAATTGATGACGACCAAGTTCCAGAAGTGTACCGTCCGTTTTTCAACAATGCCGACTGGACCATCCACCGCTTCGTGGTGTACGGATCCTGGGCGTTCTTTATCGTAGCAGTCGTCGCACACATCTTCGTGTGGATGTGGCGTCCCTGGTAGTCCGCCCCGATCTCTTTCGCACACTTAACGGATAGGAGCATTCACATGGTCGTAAAGCGTCGTCCTTACAACTTCCGTGCGATCCTCGGGGCGTACATGATCTCCGGCGTGGTCGTAGCATTCTTGATTCACTTCATCGTTCTCTCGTCGCCGCGGTATAATTGGATTTTTCCGCAAAATGCAAATGCGATGTCGACGAGCACGCAAGTCAATCCGGCTCCCGGAGCCAAGTAATTCAGGCGTCGGACGCGGGTTTCGTCGCCAAGCGGCGTAACCCGAGCCCAGGCGTTGTTGCAGACGCGAACGCTTCCGCCTTCGGGCGGAACCTGCGCGTCCTTTGCAGTCAAACGAAAGATGTTGGCGTTCGCGCCGCCGACCCGATCGAAGCCGTTGCGGCGACGAGCGTCGGCGAGCGCGAATAGTCAGCTTCTTTTACAAGAGGGGCCCTTCCGACGCGTGACGCGTTTTTGGTACGCACGTCACCGCTTGACGGAAGCGTCTCGCACATACTGATACCAGTTGACCGACGAACGTCGGTACCGAAAATCCGGCTCGTGGAGCCAACGTAGGCAAGAAGGGAACACCACACGATGCTCGAGTTCGAAGCGGCGTATCGTAAGAAGGGGAACACGTTCCTCTCCTCATTTATAGGAAGCGATCCGTTCGATTTCTGGTTCGGCCGCTTCTATGTCGGGTTATGGGGAGTCGTCGCGCTCGCTGCGATCGCAGCCGGCGTATCGATCCTCTTCATCGCTGTCGGTCAAACCGGCGACTGGGATCTTCTCCGGACCAACGTCCAAGCGCCGTTACGGCAGTATGGACTCGGCTTCGCACCGTTTATGCAAGGCGGTGCGTGGTCGCTCGTCGTGATCTTCGCGACGATCAGTTTTATCGCGTGGGCGTTGCGTCAAGCAGAGATCTCACGCAAGCTCGATATGGGCTATCACATTCCGATCGCATTCGGGCTTGCGATCTCGGCGTGGCTCACGCTGCAAGTGGTACGTCCGCTGTTGATGGGTTGCTGGTGCGAGGGTTTCGACCTGAGCTTTACGGGTCACCTCACGTGGGTTTCCAACACCGGCTTCCGCTACATGAACTTTTATTTGAATCCGTTCCACGCATACGCGGTCCTCGGATTCTTCCTCACCACGATGGTGCTCTCGATGCACGGCTCCGCGATTCTCGGTACCTATAATACCGACAAGAATCCGAACGTCGAAATGGCGCGCGAAGATAACTTCTGGCGCGACTACATCGGATACTCGATCGGTGAGTTCGGCATCCATCGCCTCGGCTTCTATCTTGCGGTGTATACGATCGTCATGAGCGATCTCTGCATCGCAACCTCGGGTCCGTTGGTGCAAGATTGGGTCGCGTTCTGGCATTGGAGCCTACCTTGGATGAACGGAGGCTAGCGCGATGGCAACTGTACTAATTCCCCCGCCAAACGAACTGCCCGGACCGGTCGAGCGACCGATGCCGCACGTGGAAGCCTTCGAACCATCGACGATGGATGCGAGCGATTTCGCCGGTGTGCGACTCGGTAAGGCCGTCCGCGTTCCGCTCTTCGCCGATCTCAAGATCGATACGCAGATCGGTACGATTTGGATCGGCTCGTGGGGCCTCGCTTCGATCATCACGTTCGTCGCCGGCGCCTTCGTGCTCGTCTGGGCCGGCGTCTCGCAGATGAACGGGAACGTTCTCGACTTCCTCAAATATTTCGCAAACATCCAAATACTGCCGCCCGATAGCCTCGGCTTCGCGCCTTCGCTAGCGCAAGGCGGCTTCTGGCAGCTCAACGTTTTCTTCTGGGCCGTTTCCGTCATGTGCTGGGCGGGCCGTTGCTACGAGCGGACACGGCGCCACAAGTGGCGCCCGTACATCTTCTTCGCATTCCTCGCAGCGATCTTACTGACCGCGACGATCTGGATTTTCCGGCCGCTGGCAATGGGAACGTGGGCGGAAGCGCCGGCGATGGGCCTCAACGGCGACCTCGATTGGGCGCAGAACTTTAGCGTTCTCTGGGGCAACCTCTACTGGAACCCCTGGCACATGCTCGCGATTTTCTTCCTCTTCGGTTCCGTGCTGCTCTGGGGCATGCACGGCGCGACCATCCTCGCAACGTCGAGCGAAGGTTCGCATCACGAAGATTTCGAGATCAAAGACATGCATTCGGGATCGCACAAGTCGATGCTCTTCTGGCGCTGGACGATGGGCTTCAACGCGAATCCGAAAACGATTCACGATTGGCTCTACTGGTTCTCGGCAGGCGTCGTGCTCTCGTCGGCACTCGGCATCATCCTCACCGGAACGCGCGTCCAGGACTGGTATGTCTGGGGCGTCGACAACGGTTGGGTGCAGCAGTACGGCCCGATGACGCGCGATGCGGTCAACGGTCGCCCGGTGAACATGCCGCCGATCCAAACATCACCGTACACTCCTGGGGAGAACATCCCCGCACCGAAAGAACTGTAAGGAGAGGCGCGCATGAACGTACGCCTTCTCGGAACGCTCGTCGTCGCCGGCACACTCGTGATCGGCGGCGCCCTGCAACCCTTTATCGATAACGCTCGGCTGCACGCAAGTGCGGGCGACAACACGGTGCCGTCGCAAACGGCGATCGATCCGCCGGCACCTGCGGGCGTCGGGAGCCATCCGGTTTCGCAGAACGCCTCCACGGGCGTCGGCGCGGAAAACCCGACGAGCGATCTTCCGGCAGAATGGAAGAAGGGCTACGGCCCGGTCGACCAAGCCGCACCGCTCGATTTCTCGAACCAGCCGAAGTCGGTACCGAAGAATTACGTCGCGGGCCAGCTCTACAACGTGCAAGTCTACAAGAAGTACGACTACGCGGGCTTGCTCGGGCAGATGAATTACTTCGCAACGTCGCTCGGCGTACAGTGCACGTATTGTCACAATGCCGGAAACTTCGCCTACGATACCGCGACCAAAAAAATCGCCCGAACGATGGCGCTGATGACGAACAACGCGGACAATAAGTGGATCTCGCCCGTGCATTCGGATTACCCGAACTACAAGGTTTCGGGCCAAGTCGGTTGCATCACATGCCACGCCGGGAAGCCGCGCATGGACGTCAAGTACAACGTGATTCCGGTGCAGTATCTCCAGTACAACCACAAGACGACCAAACAAGTCGGCTACGCGGTGAACTCGATGTACTCGGCTTCGAAATCGCTCGGCGTGAACTGCCTGTTCTGCCATAACTCGGCGGACTTCCTCACGCTGCAGTACTATCCGACGAACCAGATCGCCACGCGCATGTGGAAGATGGTCGACGATATCAACCATCGTTGGTTACCGCCGAACGTCAAGGCCGTCACGTGCTACACGTGCCACCAGGGCAACAAGTGGCCCGCGCAGATGGTCGCGGCGAGCCTCGATCAAACGCCCGTCACCCCCATTGCGGCGCACCCGGAAGTGCATCTCAATCCGGGCGCCCACACCGCACCCGGACCCGGCATGCAGCCGGTAGCGGCACCCGGAGCACAGTAATGACTCCCGAGCAGCTCGAGCGCAAAAAGAAGAGTCCGTGGACGATCGCCCACTTGCCCTTCGCGCTCGGGCAGCTCCTGGCGTTTGCCGTGAGCGTCGTGTTCCTGATCGGCTTCTTCCGCGGAAGCGCGACGTTCGAAGCGCTCCACATCACCGTGCTCGTGAAGTTCGGTCTGATGATCGGCGCACTTGCGACGGGCTCGCTCTGGGAGCACGACGTGTTCGGGAAGTGGTGGTTCGCTCCCGAGTTCTTCCTGGAGGACCTGATGACGTTCAACGTCTTACTTCTCCAGGGGGCGTATCTGTTCTACGTGTATGTCGTTCACGCTCCGATCGAGACGTTGACCGGCCTGCTCGTCGCCGGGTACACCGTATATCTGATCAACGTGGTCCAGTACATCGTCCGGTCGGGCAAAAACGGCCGGTCTTCCTCACAACATCGTCCTATCGAGGTGACTACCGTATGAGCCAATCTTCCGGAAACGAACGCGCCGGTCGCGACGCACTCATCAGCTTGGTGGGCGTCGTCGTCGTCTCGGTTCTCGCGATCATCCTTTTCGCCGGACTCAACCAGGGCCACACGAATCCGGATCTCGCCGGTTCGCCGAGCGCCGCACAGATGGCTAAGTAAGAACCCTTCGGGGGAGTGCAAAAAGGCCCGCCGATCGCTCGGCGGGCCTTTTCGTTGGCTCGACGCCCCCGGGCGCGAGCCTACCAGCCCATAATGCCGATGCGGCCGTCTTTTTCGGCTTTCTTGAGCATGAGTAACGCGATCGCCGCGCCCAGGACCGAGCCGACCAAAAGCAGGACCAAGAGACCGAAGACGGGATCCATGCGACGCTCCTCTAGCGGTATTTGCGGGATGCAAGAACGGTACGCGAGCCTTCGTGCTACGGGGATGGTTCCCGTTCCCGCCAAAATTGTGCGGAAATCCTTACCGCACCGGAACCGATCCGTTACGTTTTTGCTGAATCCTCGTGCGCGCAAACCGATATTGCATGTACAGCGTGCAGATTGGGAATACGGAATCAATGGACGGACGGACGAGCCTCGATACGAAGCAAGCACTCCTCGGCGCGGCACTCGATGCCGTGACCGATGCGGTCGCTATCGTCGCGAGCTCGCGGTCCGAACTCGTTTTTCGGTACGTCAATCCGTCGTTCGTCGATCTCTTCGAAATCGACGCGATCGGTATCATCGGACGCAGCTTTAGCGCGCTCTTCGGCCGCGCGACGGACCGCGAACGCGCGGCGTTCGTCGCCGATCGTGCCCGTGAGGGCCATTCGGTGCGAACCCCGCTCGCGCTCGTCGCGCGCTCCGGGAAAGTGCTGCAGATCGAAGTTTCGCTCGATCCCATGGCACCGATCGCTCACGAGCCGCTCTTCGTCGTCGTCCTGCGCGATGTAACGGCGCGCTCGAAATACGAGAACGCGCTGCTCACGGAACGCCAAACCCTTCGCGTGACGCTCGCTTCCGTTGCCGACGCCGTCGTAACGACCGTCGAGGACGGTCGCGTCAACGCGCTCAACGCGCGTGCGGAAGCGTTGCTCGGGATCAGCACGGTCTCGGCGTACGGAGAGCCCTTAGGTACCGTTTTCGCCGTTGACGACATCGACACGAACGCGCCGCTCGGCGACCCGCTGGCTTTGCGTTCGGCGCGTGGCGTCGACGTACTCGAGGGCGTCGGCAGCCGGATCGATGCAAGCGGCGAAATTCGCTATCTCGCCTACCGCCTCTCGCCGATCCGCGTCGGCGCGAACGACGTACGTGGCTTCGTGCTCGCCGTAAGCGACGTGACCGCCGAGCATCGTCGCGAAGCGCAGTTGGCATTCGAGGCGACGCACGATCCGCTCACGCACCTCTTCAACCGGCGGCGGTTCATGGAGGCGCTCTCCGAGGCATTCGTCGCGACCAACGGTATCGGTACGCCGAATACCGTGGCGTTTCTCGATCTCGATCGCTTCAAAATCGTCAACGACAGCGCGGGGCATGCCGTCGGCGATCGCGTGTTGACCGAGATCGGAAACGTGCTCCGGCGCAGCGTTCGTGAGGGCGATGTGCTCGCTCGTCTCGGTGGCGACGAGTTCGGCTTGATCCTTCGGGGATGCACGGTGGCACAAGCGGTGCCCGTTTTGGATCTCGTTCGTGAAGCGGTCGAAGCGTACGTCTACAACGGTCCGGGTGGCCCGCATAGCGTGGGCGTGAGCATCGGGACGGCGGCGATCACGGCCACGACGATCGCGCCCGAAGATGCGCTCGAAGCCGCCGATCGGGCGTGTTACGTGGCAAAGAACGTGCGTCACGCCTCGCGCCGAGACGAGACCCGTGTCGTCACCGTCGGTCCGCGGCGAGCGAAAGCGCGTACGCTTTAGTCGTCGTCCGAGCCGCGGCGCGCGTTTTGATCCTGCGCGCCAGTCGGCTTCGGCTTCGCGACGACGAGCTTTTTCGTTAACGGCGGGATGCCGAGGCGCGCGAGCGTGCGGTCGAAGGCGGCCGTCCGTTTCGCATAAGCCTGATATTCGGCGGCGCGCTCGTCGGCTAGCCGTACGAGCGCCGTGCCTTCGATGGATTGTCCGCCGCGGGGAGCATCGAACGTGTCGTCGATCGTGCCGCGCAGCGAGAGTAAGCGTTCGCGCACGAGGTCGACGAGAAAGTCGTTATCTTGCGAGTTGCGCGGGTTGGTCGTGACGGCGTCTTGGAGTGCCTGGGCGGCGGCGACTAGATTGCGCGCCTCCGTTATGGCTGCCGCGTCTTTGAGCATCGGCATGCGGACGTCGATCTCCGCACGCGTGCGATCGAGGCCGTCGAGCATCGTATCGAGTTCGTCGATCGCCCGATCGAGGCTCGCCACAAACGCGAGGTGGTCGGCGTATGCGGTTGCGTTAAGTGTCGCACGCGGATCCGCGCGAACGAGGATCGGCGTTTCCGCGCGCACGCCGTCGACCGTGAGACGTGCCGTGTAGCGGCCCGGCACGACGGGTGCGCCTGCATCGGGGCCGCGATTCCAAGCGGGTGCGCCCGCCCAGCCGCGCGGCGCATCGTAGGCGAGGTTCCACGTGACGCGGTTCATTCCGGCGGCCCCGGGGACGCGAAATGCCGGTTTTTCATCGGCATCGTCGGGTTCGCTCGCACCCGCGATCGTACGGACGATCTTTCCCGCGCTATCGAGGATTTCGAGCGTCGGCGCCGTTTTCGCGGCCTGGCTCAGTTGGTAGGTCAGCGTCGCGCCGTACGCGGGGTTTTGCCCTGCGTAAAGGCGCGCGATCGTCGGGTTGTACTGCGCGAAGAGCGTCGCCGGCCGTGGCGCAAAGAGCGTGAGCGGGGCTTTCGCCGTTGCGTATTTCTGCAAAGCCGCAAGATCGTCGAGGATGTAGATACCGCGTCCGTGCGTTCCGACGATCAGGTCGTTCGCGTCGGCGTGGACGCGGATGTCGCGCACGATGACGTGCGGCATGTCGAGTTGGAGACTCCGCCACGAGATACCGCGGTCGAACGAAATCCAGATGCTGCGCTCGAGGCCGAGATAGAGCACGTCGGGATTTTTCGGATCTTGACGGATCGCGCGTGCCGGCTGATCCTGCGGCAGGCCGGTGGCGATCGATTTCCACGTCTTGCCGTAGTCGGTGGTCGTGAAAACATACGGCGTGTCGTCGCCCGTGTAGTGTTTATCGACGACGGCGAACGCGCTCGCGGCATCGTGGCTCGATGCGTCGAGCGTTGCGATGCGCGCATCCTGGCCGACGCCGGGGATCGCGACGTTCGACCAGTTCGCTCCGCCGTCGCGCGTGATTTGTACGAGCCCGTCGTCGGTACCGACCCAGATCAAGCCGTTCGCAACGGTCGACGGAGCGATTTCGAGGATGGTGCTCGATGTTTCCGCACCCGTGCCATCGATCGTAATCGGGCCACCCGAGAGCGTTTGGCGCGATTTGTCGTTGCGCGTGAGATCGGGGCTGATCGGTTTCCACGAGAGCCCGCGATCGGTCGTCGCGAACACGACGTTCGCACCATAATATGCCGTCTTCCCATCGCGCGAGAACGTGATCGGTGCTTCCCAATTGAAGCGGTACGGAAAGGTACTCGGCGCGAGCGCGTTTTGGTTGCGCAAGATCGGCGAGACGTTCGCCGTCTGCTTCGTGGTGCGATCGTGCAACACGAGTTCGCCGCCGTTGTCGCCACCGCCCGATGACGACCAGACGTACCGTGCGTCGAGCGGATCGGGAACGACGTACGTGCCGTCGCCACCGCTGATGCGCTGCCAGGCCTCGGCGCCGTTCCCGCCGCTCGCGTGCGTGTCGTTCGGGGCGCACCACGTACCGTTATCCTGCAAGCCGACGCAGACCGTGTACGTGTCGGCGCGATCGAAACCGATGCGGTAGGCTTGGCCGAGCGGCAGCTGGTTGCGCCACTCCCACGTGGCGCCCGCATCGGCGGAAAAACCCACGCCGCCGTCGTTTCCTTCGATGATGCGCTTACCGTCGGCCGCGATCCACATCGCATGATGGTCGCCGTGAAGGCGCCGCCCGCTGCGTTTCCACGTCACGCCGCCGTCGTTCGATTCTGCGAGAAGTACGGAAGAAGAGAAGAGGTGATCCGGGTTCGTGGGATCGACGTGGATGCGCGAATAGTAGAACGGGCGCTCGTTGATGAGCGTGTTCTTGGAAACGAGCTTCCAGGCGTTGCCGCCGTCGTCGCTTCGCCAGAGCAACCCCGCCTTATTTTCGATCATCGCGTACACGCGCTCGGGGCGATTGCGCCCGACGGCGAGGCCGATGCGCCCCGTCACGCCCTCGGGTAGGCCGTTGCCGGCAAGTTTGGCCCAGGTAATGCCGCCGTCGGTCGATCGGAAAAGTCCGCCATCCGGGCCGCCGCTCTCCAGATGCGAGGCGTTCCGGCGGTACTGCCAAAGCCCGGCAAAGAGCGTTCCGGGATGTTGCGGATCCCAGGCGAGATCGGAGCATCCGGTCGATGGTCCGCGGCCGAGGACGCGGCTCCACGTCGTTCCCCCATCCGCCGTGCGGTACACGCCGCGATCGGGCGAATCGCGAAACGCATCGCCGAGCGCGCATGCGAACGCGACGTTCGTATTCGTCGGATCGACGAGCATGCGGCCGATCTGTGCCGTTTTCTCCAGGCCCTTAGCGAGCCAGGTTTTTCCGCCGTCGCGCGTGACGTACACGCCGCCGCCTTTGGTGATGTCGTTGCGCGGGTTGCCCTCACCGGTGCCGACGTAGACGACGTTTTTGTCGCTTGCGGCGATCGCGACGGAGCCGATCGACTGCACCGGCGCTTTATCGAACACGGGCGTCCAATCGGTGCCCGCGTTCGTGCTGCGCCACACGCCGCCGTCGGCCGCGCCGACGTAGTAGAGGGCGGGATCGCTATCGGTTCCTGCGACATCGCCGAGGCGGCCACCGGAGACCGCGGGACCGAGGCTTCGCCACGAAAGATTCGCGAACGGTTGCGCGTCCTCCGCGGCACGCGCGCCGAGCGATGGCTCGGAGAGGACGAACGCTGCGGCGGCGAGGGTCGATGCGGTTGCGAGGGCGGCGAATCGGCGAAACACTCGGCACGCTTCGACAGGAGCGCTCGAGCGTCTTGGCTATAGTGCCCGGAATGTTTGGTGTGCCGTTCGATGCGATCTTCGTTCCCCGCGGAGCCGAATGCGAGGCGGTGCGGCGCGGCGCGCAGGGCTCGCGTTTGGAAGCACGCATCATTCCGATCCCGGCGGGCGTGCGGGCCGGGGCGGCCGTTGCGGCATCGCTTGCAGCGACGGCACGCGAGTCGATCGCCGTCCTCGGACTCTGCGGATCGCTCCGTGCCGGGCTCGGCGTCGGCGATGTCGTCGAATATGAGGAGTGCGTTGACGGGGACGGCGATACGCTGGTCTGCGACGGCGAATCGCCGCTCGCGATCGGGAGCCCACGGGTTCGCGGCTATTCGGCGGATCGCGTCCTCTGGCGGGTAGCGGAGAAGCGCGCCGCGCATGCGCGATACGACGCCGACGTCGTCGATATGGAGGGGTTCGCCATCCTCGCAGCGCTCGCCGATACGCGTACGAAAATCGCGATGCTGCGCGTCGTCAGCGACGATGCGCGGTACGATTTGCCGAATTTGGAAAACGTCATCGACGACGATGGGAATCTGCTACCCCTTGTGCTCGCCGGCGCGTTTGTGCGCGCACCGGCGGCGGCGTTCGCCTTTATCCGCGACGTGCAACGCTCGCTGCGCGCGCTCACCGTTTTCACCGAACGGCTTGCGGCGGCGAGCTGACGCGCGATCGTGGCGCCCATCGACCCCGTGGCGAACTAGTACGTGCGACCCTTCCACGCCCCGCCCCGGCCGCGGAAGTGGCGCAGGCCGGAGTCGATCGTCATCGCGCCATAGAGAACCGCGACGATCGGGGCGAGGAGCGCTTCGCGCATCGGTCGGCGATACGTGCGGAGCGTGGGCGCGTAGGCGCCCATCATCAGCGCGCACGTCGCACCGCCCGTAAGCGCGAGCGCGCGATCGCGTCGAGCGAGGCCGATGGCGAGCGCCGCAGGTGGAAACGCATAGAGAAAACCGAGCACGACGACCGTTCCCGCAAGCAGGGGATACGAGTATTCGAGTTGCGTGAAGGCGCTGCGCGCGACCATATCCCACAGCGGTTTGAGGCCAACATAGGGGCGGATCGACCGCGACGCCGCGCTCTGCGTGAGCCGTAACCGCGCGCCGCTTTCCTTGAGCGCGGTTGCGAGCGAACAGTCGTCGATGAGCGCGTCCTGGATCGCGTGCATGTTCCCGATTTTCGCAAGCGCGGTCGCCCGTACGAGCATGATCCCGCCCGCAGCGCCCGCCGTGGCGCGCTTCGGGTCGGCGACCCACGCGAACGGATAGAGCATCCGGAAGAAATACACGAACGCCGGGATGAGGAGCTTTTCCCACGGCGACTCGCAACGAAGGTTTACCATTAGCGAAACGAGATCGCGGTTGCCGCGGCGCGCTTCGCCGACGAGCGCCGCGATTTCGTGCGGCTGGTGCGCGATATCGGCATCGGTGAAGAGCCAATACTCGGGCGTCTGCGAGGCGAGTACGGACTCGATCCCCTGTTGCATCGCCCACACTTTGCCGGCCCAGCCGGCGGGGCGCTCGGCGGCGCGGATGACCCGCGCACCTTGCGCGCGAGCGATCGCACCCGTGTCGTCGCTGCTACGGTCGTCGACGACGGTAACGCTAAGCGGCCCGGCATACGGCGTTGCAAGGAGCGATGCGAGCGCTTCGCCGATGACATCGGCTTCGTTCCGCGCGGGGATGACCACGGCGACCGACGGAAGGGAGCCACGCCGCGTGGAATCCGCAACCGGTTCCTCGATGCGCGCATCCCAATAGCGACCGCGTGCGAGCACGAGCCCCGCCCACGCGCAAAGCGCAACTCCCGAAGCGATGGATACGAATTTGGACATAGCCGTGGAAACTCCGGACAAAAAAGAACGCTGTGCGACCCTCGCGGACGCGCTCGCTCTAGCACAAGACGGGCTCTTTCGGTTGCAAAACCCCGCCGGCTGGTGGTGGGCCGAGCTGCAATCGAACGTGACGATCACGGCGGAAGTGATCCTCTTGCATCGCATCTGGAATACGGCAGCGACGCGACCGTTGCCGGCGCAAAAACTCGAACGCTATTTGCGCGACGAGCAACGCGAGCACGGCGGATGGGAGCTCTTCTACGGCGACGGCGGCGAGATCAGCACGACCGTCGAGGCGTATATGGGCTTGCGGTTGTTGGGCGTGGACGTAAGCGATCCCGCGCTGCAGCGGGCGAAGGCATTTATCTTGGCGCGCGGCGGCATCCCGAAGACGCGCATCTTCACGAAGCTCCATCTCGCACTCTGCGGCGCGTTCGACTGGCGAGGGCTACCGCACTTACCGGCGTGGGCGATGTTGCTCCCGGGCACCTTTCCGGTAAGCATCTATCAGATGTCATCGTGGGCGCGTGGCTCGACCGTGCCGCTCATGCTCGTGTTCGATCGCAAGCCAGCGTACGACGTGCTCCCGGCGGGCGCGCTCGACGAGTTGTATCCGCACGGTCGCACGCCCGAGTCGACGGCGTTACCGGCGGGCCGCGACGCGCTCGATATGCTCTTCTTGCATGCGGATTCGTTAATGAAGAAGGCGCGCGCGATCGGGATCGATCCCTTGCGCGAGCGGGGGCTACGCGAAGCCGAACGCTGGACGTTGCAGCGGCAAGAAGCGACGGGCGACTGGAGCGGCATCATCCCGGCGATGCTCAACTCGATGCTCGGGCTCAAAGCGCTCGGGTACGATCTGCACGATCCGATCGTGCAGCGCGGATTCGATGCGATCGATGCGTTCGGTTTCGAGACGGAAACGCAGTATCGCGTACAACCCTGCGTCTCACCGGTGTGGGATACCGCGCTCGTGATGCGGTCGCTCGTCGAATCGGGCGTTGCGCCCGATGATGCGCGGTTACGGCGCGCCGGGGAATGGCTCTTACAAAAGCAGATTCTCGATACGCAAGGCGATTGGTCGGTGAAGAATCCGCACGGCGAAGCGGGCGGCTGGGCGTTCGAATTCGAGAACCGTTTCTACCCCGATGTCGACGATTCGGCCGTGGTGGTGATGGCGCTCGGCGACGTGCGCATGCCGGATGAAGCGCGCAAGCGCGCGGCGATGGTCCGCGCGACGAAGTGGATCGCTTCGATGCAGTGTAAGCCCGGTGGTTGGGGCGCGTTCGATATCGACAACGACGCGGCGTGGCTCAATCGCCTGCCATACGCCGATTTACGGGCGATGATCGATCCGAATACGGCGGACGTTACGGCGCGCGTCCTCGAAATGCACGCGCGCTGCGATCTCCCGATCGCGCCCGAAGCGCGCGCGAAAGCGATGGCGTACTTGCTCGCGGAGCAAGAGCACGACGGCGCGTGGTTCGGCCGCTGGGGCGTAAACTACATCTACGGGACGAGCGGCGCGCTCGCCGCACTTGCGAAATTTGCAAAGAACGGCGAGGCGGATAGCGCGTTGCGGCGCGGCGCGCACTGGTTTCTCGGCAAGCAAAATCGCGATGGTGGCTGGGGCGAAACGTGCCGGAGCTACGACGATCCCTCGCTCCGTGGCCAAGGCCCCTCGACGCCATCGCAAACCGCGTGGGCGCTGATCGGGCTCCTCGGCGCCTCCGAGCGCTTGCGCGACGTGCATGAAGAAACGCAAACGGCGATCGAGCGCGGCGTCGGCTGGCTCCTCGGCGATCAGTTACCCGATGGTACGTGGGACGAACGCGAATTCACCGGCACGGGCTTTCCGAGTCACTTCTATCTGAAGTACCACCTGTATGCAACGCACTTTGCATTGACCGCGCTCGGCCGATTCGCAAGCCGTACGTAGCGATTGCCGCTCGGGACTGCAGCGCGATCGCGTCGAGCCTGCACCCGAGTTCGGTCGATCGCGGTAAAACACATCGCGAGTGCGACTTCCCGTAACGCGATCGTTGTCGTTTACGAGAAATTCACGGTAGATGCGCGTTTCATCGCAGTTCGACGTTTTTGGCCGCACTGCGGAGTAGTGCTTCGTACTGCGGGAGGATGTGCTCCCATCGAAAACGCTCAATAGCGCGAAGGCCGGCGGCGACGCGCGCATCGGTTGCCGCACTGTCGCGAAGTCGTTCGATGGCATCGGCCAGGGCCGCGGCATCCTCCGTCGGTACGAGCAGCGCGTAGCTCGGATCGAGAATCTCGCCGAGGCCTTGGACGCGTGTTGCGATGAGCGGTATTCCGGCGGCGAGCCCGTCGAGGGCGGCAATCCCGAACGCTTCGACGCGCGAAGGCACGAGCAATGCGTCGTGTTCGGCAAGAGCGACATCTGCGGTATCGCGGTCGATCCATCCAAGAAACCGAACGCGATCGGCAACGCCGAGCTCATGCGCGAGCGCGGCGAGCATCGCCCCATCGCCACCGTCGTGACCGTAAACATCGAGGGTGACATCCGTGCCGACGCGCGCGAGCGCGCGAATCGCGATGTCGATTCCCTTGAGCGCGTAGAGGCGGCCGAGGATCATCAATCGCATACCGCGTCGCGGCTGCACGCCTGCAACGATACGGTGCCCATCGATGCCGTTGTAAATGGTTTCGGCCGGCGGTAACGTCATGAGTTCTTGTCTTGCGATCGCCTGCGATACCAACGTGAGCGCTGCGGCACCCCGTACCGATGGCCCCGTGAGCAACGCAATATACGCACGCATCATCGATGCGATCGCGGCCCCGCGCTGGAGGGGCGTCGCCGGAAATCCATGGATCGTGAGAACGTACGGAAGCTTTCGTAGCCGTGCGATGCGGCACGCGAGGTCCACGAGCGGCACGCCGATTCCATGGACGTGCATGACATCGAACGGGGCGCACATCACCCGAATCAACGTTGCGATGCTTTGCGGAAGGGGAGGGAAGTACGCACGCATCCAGGCGAGCCGAGCCGGTGTCGGCACGAGCGGCACGCGGTAGATGCGCATGCCGCCGTCGTTTTCACGCCGCACGTTTGCAAAGGGCGTCGTCGCGGTGTGATCGCCGGTCACCACCGTTACGGAATGACCGTTGCTCGCATACCAATCGGCGATTCGCCGATATACGGCGCCGCCGCCGCCGATCACATCGGGTGGCCATTCCGGGACGACCAGTAGGATGTGCATGCGTGTTACGTACGGTGATGCCGCAGCACGCAAGCGGCGATCGTCAGAAAAACTGCGAGGAGCGCGAGTCCACTTGCGATCATGCATGCCACATACACGTCCTGCACCGTATACCGCGCCTGCGATGCGCGTACGTTCGTCCATGCGCTTGCGGCGTCGTTCACGATCCAATGCCGCCCATCGAGTTGCCAGCGTGGGTCATAGGTGATCGCCGTATCGATGCGCGCGCTTCGGATCGCGCTTGCGAATGCATGCGATGTGAGCGTCGCCGGAATCGCCTTTTCCGCGTTCCGCGCGCTATCCGGAATGCGGACGAATCTGCCGTCCTCCATCGGATCCAGGGCTTCGAGCGTGGCATGCACGCGCGCGGCAACGGTCGGCTTTCCATCGATGCGGGCGCTGAACGCAACGGCCTGGCTTCGCGGACGCAGGCGAAGCGGTAGCGTGAGCTCCCCGCTAACTCCCGAGACGTCGGCAATGGTCTCCGATACGACGCCGTCTTGCGATGCGTCGTATCGTTCGACGATGATGCGCCCGCGCGCATCGGGTCGGAGCCCGGTTAGGCGGAGGCGATAGGTGCGCCGTGCGTCCACGGAAACGAACGGCGGAAATGGGTTCGCGCGACGGTTCGTCGGGACGAGCGTGCCATCGTCTTTTGCCGTGAACGAAGCGATCGTCGTCGGCATCGCGCGCACCGTCGGTGTGCGGACGACATCGAACGCACGCCCGTCGATCGTGATGTTGCGCTCGCTCCCGCGTCGTATCGTTGCTTGCGCTGCGCGGAGCGGCGAAAGCGCGATCGTTCCCTGCGTCTCGCCCCCCGTCGCGTCGATTTCGACCGCGATATTTCCGCCGCCAAGCGGCCCGACGACGATGTCGTGCCGTAGTGCCCAGGCGAGCGGATAGCGCGTCGACTGCCCGCCGTCGATCGCGACGGCGACGGTGGCATCGGCGACATCCGAGCTGCCGCGCAGGCGAAGGACGGCGAAGCGCGCATACGGGACACCGATTCCGGCCGGCATCGTGAAACGCGTGCGCGCGCGCACGTGCGCCGTGACGTTGCGGGCGAAATCCGTCGTATGACCCGGCGGCGGATTCCAATCGCCCGCGTAGGCGAACGGCGCCAAACGAAGCTCGGCGAAGGTATGTCGTCCGATGCCAAGTGCGAGCGGAAGATCGACGGGAAGTGGGCGATCGTCGACGATCATCGCTTCGCCGCGCGTCGTTCGTGGGAAGCGCTGGTTACGATGGAATCGCAGCCCTTCCGAAGCGATCGCGTCGAGCGAAATCGTTGTGGAGTCGATGCGGGCGGTAACCGCGGCCGTTTGTGGCGGCACGAAATACGTGTGACTTTTCGGTATCACCCGACGGTCGTCGAGCGCAACGGCATCCGTGCTCGCACAGGTGTCGTGCACGATGGCGATTTCGCCGAGAGCGACGCCGACGCGACTTCCGCCGACGCGGATGCTGTGCGGACCGGCGGCGACGTCTCCAAGACGCATCCACGCGCTCCGTCCGATTGCCGGCCTGACGCGCTGCATGTGCCCATCGACGGTGAGCGCGATATCGGTCGTGCCGAGCGCACCGATCTGCGCGTACAGCGTTCCGACGCTCTTCGTGACGATCGGCACGCCGAGTATGGCGTACGATTCGGTGTAGGCGTACGGCGAGGTAAAATCTTGCGCCCGAAGCGCGTCGCTCGTCTGCGACACGCGATCGCGAAAATCGCCAGCGATCCACACGCGCGTCGCGTCGAGGCTGCGCGCGACGAGCGGGTAGGCAGACACGGCTTGGCGATGCGTTGCGCCCGCCGCGCAACGATCGTCGGCATTCGCGCCGATCGCGAGATGCGGCACGTCGAAATCGACGCTTCCCGGCGCGAGCCGAAGCGGCGCGCCGAGCGCCCCGGTGGGCAGTGCGGCGCGGAGCGTGCCGGGAAGCGAGCCGACGACCGTCGCGCCCGTCGTCGTCGTGAGCGGTGCGCGCAACGCGCGATTGCGATACACGGAGAAAGGCCCGTAGGTTCCGAGAAGCGTGAAGTTCGGATCGTTCGCGAATGTACGTGCGAGCGACGGGGTCCCCGTGCCGAACGGCGTGTATAATCTTCCGCCGTCGGAGAGTTTCGCATGCGGATTCACGACGACGTAGCGCACGCCGAACCGCGCGAGCGTTTGCGCCGGGTCCGATTCGATGCCCGTATAGATGCGCGTGAAGGCACGCCACGATTCGCGATCCGTGCCGTTTGCGATGCTGAGGACTTTGGCATCGATGATCGGGATTTCGTTCTGGAAGACGAACGGGTTCGTCGCATTCGTCGGGCCGGTGCGATCTTGCGACTGTTCGGCGAGCCACGGTGGAAAAACGGCGAGCCGCCCTGTGTGACGCGGATCGTCGCGTTCGATCCTTGTTGCCACCGCCACGAAGTCCGCGTGGTAGGGGATCGCATGAAAGCCATATCCTGCGGGGGTGGTAAGGTTGCCGAGGAGCGGGACGATCGCGAGCAGCGCGAGCGCGGTCACGATGCCGCCGCGCACATATTGTTGCATGCGGCCCGGCAGCGAGCGATCCCATGCGAGCGTTAGCGCGATCGTAAGGCCGGCGAGCATCACGAACGCGAATTTCACCGGTTCGCGAAGGAGCGTCGCGAATGGCACGTGGAGATAAAACCAAACCAGCGCATCGTGCGGAACACCGTTGAGGCCCATGCTCGCGAAGAATCCGGTGACGAAAAGTCCGGCTGCGACGGCGAACGCACGCGTACGCCAGACCGCGAATCCAAAAGCACATACTTCGAGAAAAATGATCGCCCCGTACCACGCATCCCATGCGCCCGGAGCGATCGCGAACGCGCGCTCCCACTGCCAATGGATGAAGTAGCCCGAGAACACGAGGGCATGCTCGATATCGCCGTATGACTGATAGTTCGCGAGATCTTCGATCGGTGGAAAGAACGCGGGTACCGGATTTGCGTTCCCGACGAAAAAGAACGGCAGCGTCCAGCCGCCGTTGATGGCGAACGCGATTGCGAGTGCGCCGAGCATCGGTACGGCTCGCCATCCGCGTGCGATGATGACGACGAGATACCCGACGTCGACGAAGAACATGATCCGGGGATCGAAGAAGAGCGTGAGCGCGCAGAAAAGCGACGCGCTCGCAACTGCGAAAATCGGGCGCGCGCGGGCCGAGGGGAAGGCGACGAAACACCACGGCGTCAGCGCCATTGCGTACACGAGACCGATGTGCCCCGCGAGCATCTGGTCCCAGACGAACGGGTTGCACGTGAGGATGGACGCAGCGATGATTCCGGCACCGTGGGAGCGGCCAAACGCACGCGACAGCGCGTACGCACCCCACGCGAGAATCGCGAGCGCCAGCGGATAGATGAGGACGCTTGCGCGGCCCAGTCCGACGAGCGGTGCGAGTGCGGCGAACGGTAGCGCGTAGGCTTGCGATTCGTGTTGCAAGATCCCCGGCGTGCCGCCGGAAGCCGACGGAAACCACGCAGAGGTGTAGCCTGCGAGAAATGCGTGTAAGAGGCTTCGTGACCAGGGCAGATTTGCGTCGCCGAATCCGAGCATCGCACCGGCGACGAGCTCGTTTCGAAATGGAAGAAGAACGAAGAGCGACGCGAGGGCGAGCGTCGCGAGCGTCCATGCGCGAGGGTTCATCAACGTATGGCATCCATGAAAATGGATGCCAGATCGTCTTCGACGCTCGTCCATGTGAACGATGGAGCCAACGTCGCGTAGCGCTCGCCACGAAACGCGCGTTCGCGATCGCTCCAGGCGACGACGCTCGCGATCGCCGATGCGAGTTGTGCGGGATCTTCGCCCACCCAAGTCGCGCCGAAGCCGGTCGCACGAACGAGCTCCGCGCCGCCCGCATATTCTCCCGTGATTGCGGGTGTGCCGCACTGCATCGCGTCGAGTGTCGCAAGGCTGAAACCCTCGCGTGCCGTCGGCGATGGCATCACGAAGGCGCGAGCACTTCCGACGATCGCACGCCGACGCTCGTCGCTGACACGACCGTGCATGGTGACGCGTCGCTCGACACCGAGCGCCGTTGCAAGTGCGAGGAACGGCGTGGGATCGCCGCCGCCGATCACGTCGAGATGCAGCGCGGCGAGCTTGCGATCGCCGAGAGCGCGGAGCAAGAGATCGAGTCGTTTGTAGTTATGGCTGCGACCGAGGCCGCCGACGAACGCGATTGCGTCGCGCCGCGCCCCGTCGCTCGCCTGCAGTGGGTCATCGGTCGCAAGACGCACGACGCGAGTCGATGCAACGCCCCGCGCGGCGAGCATTCGTGCGAGCGATGTCGTCGTCGTAATGACGACGGCGCAATGCGGCAAGAGCCACCGAAAGAAGAGCGGCGCGAGCACGCGGCCGGGGACACTTTGCCAATCGATGTCGGCATGGTAGAACGCAACGACGTTCGCGCCCACGATCGTGGCGCCGACAAACGCGGCGACGTTGTTCACGCTCGGGCCGCTCAGTACGACGAGTTTCGGTTTTTTGCGAATCAGGTACGTTGCGATCGCGAACGGGTTTGCAACGCGAACGCCGGCAACGCGCACGAACGGAACCGCCGTCGATGCATCGTGTGCGATCGGCGATGGCTGCGCCGCGAGCACCGCGCTCGCAAATCCCGCGCGTTCGAGTGCCCGAATCAGGTGTCCGTTGACGATTTCGCCGCCGCCCGATTCCGGTGCAAAACCGTCGCACGAGAGAAGCCCGAGCATTCTTGGGCTGGGAGGCATTCGTGCGGCTTCGATGCAACGAATTTCGCACCTTGCCCGAACATTCGATCGCCGAACGCCGTAAGGCGAGTCTCGCCTTACGCACCGAGGGAATGCGCGCGTACGGTCGGCGGTTTCCACACGATATCGCGGGGCCGAAAGCGCGTGTCGTGTTTCCGCGCATCGGCACGTCATCGGCCGCGTACGGCTCCGTGCGTGTCGGCCCGCTCCGCATCGCCGATCGCCCGCCGATCGTCGATGTCGTCGAGCGCGTCGTCGGATCGTTTGCGCGGCCGATCACGATCGTCGAAATCGGGCCGGGCGAGGGGCGCCTTGCGGGTGCGCTCCGCGAACGTTTCGGCGCCAAGATCGTACGCCACTACGGTATCGATCGCGATCCGCTCGTCGCCGGTCCGTTCGCGCGCGTACACGATCTCGATGCCGTTTCCGAACCGATCGATCTCGTCATCGCAAGCGAAGTCGTCGAGCATATGTCGGCAGACGATATGGCGTCGTTGCTCGCATCGTGCGCGATGAAAAGCGCACCCGACGCGGCGATCGTCCTCGGCACGCCGAATCCGCTCGTCGCGGGTGGCATCCTTCGCGACGTGACGCACATCCAACACTATCCGTGGTTCGATCTGTACGCGATCGTGCGCTTGTTCTACGGCTCCTGCACGATCGAGCGCACGCATTACGTGTGTACGCCGCAGCGTTTGCTGCAACTCGCGCCGCGGATCGCGCTCGCGCGATTGCAAGAACTCGATTGGTGCGAAGGGTTGATCGCCGTGGGCTCCGTCCCGCGTGTTACCGGAGTGTAAGGTCGCCTTCACGCACGAGCGTGCCGGGGAGAAGGGAGCCGATTTCGATCGGCGCGTCGCCGCGTCGAATGGCATGATTGACGGTTGCGATCACGGCGGGATTTCGCCGCGCGACGAGTGCTCGCGCATGCGCTTGCAACCGCTCGCGATACGTCGTGAAGAATGCGACGATCGCATCGGCACACGATTGCGCATCGGGTGCGAATACTTGCGCGGGATCGGCACCATCGAAGTACACGGCAGTCGAAACGAGAACCGGTTTCCGCGCGGCGATCGCCGTCGCAAGGGGGCCGCTCGCACCATACATACGTGTGTAGGGGAGGACGAGTGCCGCGCACGAGGCGATGAGCGCGCTCAGCCGTTGCGCATCCAAGAAATCGAGCATGACGATGCCCGCCGAAGCCGCCTGCTCCTCGAGGCGACGATAGTGCGCCTCATATGCCGCGCTGCCGCGCAAGCGTGGATGCCGCCCGGCAACGATCGTAAGTTGCAAATCGGGGATGCGTTGTTTCGCGATGACGAACGCATCGATGAGTTCCGGAAGTCCCTTGTAATACGATGCGAAGCCGAAGTACAAAAGCGAACGCGACGCCTCCGTCGGTGGCGCTTCGATCTGCGCGATGGGGATCGCAGCTTTGACCAGCGGTGGGCACGGAATGACGAAAATACGATCGTGACGGAAACCGTAATCGGCGATCAGCGAGTGCGCGAGTGCCGTTTCAAGAGCGATGACGCGGTTTGCCGCGAGTGCGAAAAGTCGGAAGAGTACGGTGAATCCGATCTTTCCGAGAATCGAAAATGGAAACGTCAGACCGTTTTCGCGTAGAAGCTCGGGCGTGATCGCGGCGCGCGGAACGACGCCGTGCAGCGTCACGGTGACATGGACGCGGCGCAGAAGCCGCAAGACGATCAGCGCGAGCGGGATCGTAAGCGCAGAGACGACGCCTCCGAAAAGATAGATATCGTATTCGACGTGCAGCGCTTCGACGTCCGCCGTGAAGAGCGCGCGCACGATTTGCAGCGGCGCGCGCCAGCCGGCATTCCAGCAACGTCGCACCGTCACGCGTGGAGGCGTTTGCGTTTGCTCGTCACCCGGGCCGCGGTCGGCGAAGACTACGATGTCATCGTCGTACTCGCGCGGGATGTTCGAAAGCAAGGCCACCGTATAATCGGCGATCCCGCTTTTGCTCGAACCATTAGGATACGGGGACAGGATGCCGATGCGCATTTCGTTCGAAACCTACCCGTGCGTCGCTTGCTAGTCCTCCGAGGAGCGCTTAAGCGGCGGTATTCTCTTTCGCTTTTTCGGCGTAGAACGATGCGTTCTGGCGGCCGAGTACGGCTTCGCGTGCGAACGTGATGAGATGATGGCTCACGAGCGCGACGTTGATGAACTCCTCGACCTTACCGCGCCGTAAGAGCGGTAGTGCCATCGCCCAGAATTCCTTACGGTACGAGCCGAAGATGCCGACCTTCACGATGAGATTCGTGAGGAGCGTCACACCTTTTTTTACGTTCGCCCACGTCGCGCGGCCCTTGGCATCGGGCGTCAGACGATTCGGAAACGTATTTTCGACATTGTATAAAAAGCGCGCGTACAGATTCGCCGGAGCGTACGCGATGCCCACGGTGCGGCGCCACGCGGCAACGACGTCGTCGTACGGCATGAGGTAATGGACGTTCGTTTCGCGGTCGCCGCCGAGATAGATCCGGTTTTCGGCCTCGAGGCGGCGCCACAGCGGCGTGCGCGGCAGGGCTTGCAAGAGGTTGATCGTGAGCATCGGAATCTGCGACTCGTTGATGAAGTGCAGCAGATGCTCGGGCGTTTGCTCGGTATCGGTATCGAGGCCCATGATCATGCCGGACACGACTTCGAGGCCGAACGAGTTGATCGTCTTGATCGCTTCGAGGATATCGAGCGTGTTGTTGTGATCTTTCTTCATCGCTTTGAGGGCGACCGGATCGGGAGTTTCGATGCCGCAGAAAATCGTGGTGAACCACGCTTCGCGCATCATCCCGAGCAGTTCCGGGCTCTTCGCGATGTTGAGCGTGCCTTCGCACGCGAATTGCAGCGGGTAGTGATTGCGTTTCTGCCATTCGATCAAGTGCGGGAGCAGCTTGAGCGCGGCTTTCCGATTGCCGACGATGTTATCGTCGACGAAATACACGGCGCTCGGTAACCGGCCGCTCGCGACCATGGCGTCGAGTTCGGCGACGATCTGCTCCGGATGCTTCAGGCGTGGATTGTTGCCGTAGAGCTCCGGGATATCGCAGAATTCGCAGTTGTACGGGCAACCGCTCGAAAATTGGACGTTGCCGATGAAGTACTTATCGAGCTTGATCTTGTCGTACGCCGGCACGGGGAAATCGGAGAGCGGGAGCCGCTCCTTGGTCGTAAAGCGGATTTGCTGCGCGGGGCGTTCGATCGATGCGTCGATGTGCGCGATGATGGCATCGGTCGCATCGCCCATCTCGCCGACGTGCAAGAGGTCGACCGTCGGATACCATTCGGGGCATCCCGACACGGAGGGGCCGCCGAGGATCGTGAGCTTGCCTGCAGCGTGTGCGCGTGCGTCGATCGATTCGATTTGCGCGCGCTGCACGTGCATGCCGCTCATGAACACGGCGTCCGCCCATGCGAAATCGGCGGGCGTTGCCGTTCGCATGTTCTCGTCGATGAAGCGCACTTCCCAATTCGCGGGCATGTAGCTTGCGATCACGAGGATGCCTTGCGGCGGCATGAAGCCCTTCACGTCGCCCATCATCGGATAGGCATACTCGAAGGTGCCGAATGACGGCGCGTACTTGGGAAAGACGCAGAGGATCTTGCGGCGATTCTTACCGTCGGGGGCGCGCATTACTCGTTGCCTCTAGCCTTTGTCGATGGAGGATCGCCCGGTGTTGGATCAGGCGATTTTGCGTTCTTCGCGGCGCGATTCGAGTTCGTCTGCCGGTTTTGACGACACGGCCGCGGTGCGTGGCGGCAAGGCGCGGATCGCCGTGAGGGCGATCGTTGCGAGCGTCGGCATCACGGTCGGGCGGATCATGCCCGGCGGGAACATGGTCATAACGGCGCGGTTCTCGGCAAGGCACGCTTCCAAGAACATCGCGGGCGTGACCTCGGCGACGATCGCGTCGGCCCCGGTGGAAACGAATCCCGTCGAAGTGGCATCCCCACCGAAGGTCTGCACGAGGCGGCCGACGGCGCGCCCGTAGTTCATCAGCGAGCCCCGGAGGCGCTGCAGCGCCGTGCGCCCCGCGCGATGATCTTCGTAGGCGATCCAGTTGACGAAGAACGTGATGTGGCGTGCCTCTTCTTCGAGCAGGCGCGAGAAGATATCGAGCAGCGCCTTCGGCAGAAACTCTTTCTCGCGGGCGAGCCGGAAGATGCCGAAGCCGGCGAACGAGTCGAGGCACTCTTCATAGCCGAAATCGACGAAGGCCTGACGGCGCACGTCGAGTTCGCCGACCGGCGGTTCCGTGACCGCGATGCCATATCGGTCGAAAAGCTCGCGCATGAGGCGCCCGTGGCGCGCCTCTTCATAGCCCTGTAAGGCTACGGCTTCGCGGATTTCCGTATCGTCGAGCGATTCGGCGAATCGCGCGACCATGACGCCCGCTTTGCGCTCGACGCCGATCGCCGTGGCCCAAAACGGGATCGCTTTGAGTTTTGCGATCGAGGCGTCGTCGAGGACGGGCCAGGGCAGCGTCGCGGGATCGTACGCACGGTGCGTGGCGACGAACGTTTCACAAAAAAGGCGCTTGTGCGCCGCCGAACCGAGCTTCATCCTTGCCGAGTAGCGCCCGCTTACCGATCATTCCTGCGCACGAGCGGGGAACCAAGAAACGGGCTCCGGACGTCATGCGCCAAACACAGGCCACAATGGTATCGATCGATTCCGAACGTTTTTGCCGCGAGATGCTGGTCAAGGTCTCGCGGACCTTCGCGGTGGGCACCTCGTTCTTGCCCCTGCAACTCCGGCGCGCGGTCACGATCGGCTACTTGATTTGCCGCATCGCCGACACCGTGGAAGACGATCTCGATCTCCCGGTCCCGGAGAAGCTCCGCCTGCTCGAAGCGTTTACCGAATGCCTGACGAGTAAAGAAGCGGCGGATGGCTACGCGGCGCTCGCGGTTGCCGTTTCGGGCAAAGCCCAAGATCTCGAACTGCTTGCCGGCAACGCGCAAGTGTTCGCGGTGTATCGCACGTTCACGGCACGCACGCAGGCGACGATCGCGACGTGGGTTGTCGAGATGGTCCGCGGGATGGCCGATTTCGTGCGACGCCATCCCGAGGGTATCCGCATCGCCTCGGTCGAGGAGTTCCGCAAATACTGCTACTACGTCGCGGGCACGGTCGGCCATCTGCTGACCGAACTCTGGCGCGAGCATAGCTTCGGTGTGGACGAAGCGCGCTATCGCCGGTTGCTCGTGAACTGCGAGGCGTTCGGCGAAGCGCTTCAAACCGTCAACATCCTCAAAGACATCGCCTGGGATGCCGAGCGCGAGAACGCGATCTACATCCCGCGCGAGCTGTTCCCCGCGAACCTTGCCGACGCGCAAACGCTGCTCGCGCCAGAACGGCGAACGGTGAACCGCCGCGCGCTCGATGCGCTCATCGATTTGGCGCGCGTCGATCTCGAAGGCGCGGTCGCGTACGTGCGCGAGATCCCGATGACTGCGTTTCGCGTGCGGACGTTCTGCCTGCTCCCGATCCTCTTCGCCGTTGCAACCTTACGCGAATTGGAAACCTCGAGCGCGATGCTCGAACCCGGTGGCGGCGTGAAGATTACGCGGACCGAGGTCAAAGCGCTCGTGCTCGCGGGCTCGGCTGCGGCGACGAATAATGCGTCCGTCGATTGGATCGTGGATCGCGTGCGGCGCAAACCGTATCTCTCGTTCGTTGGGTGAGTGAGCGCGGCGCGCGCGCGCGATTCAACGTCTCGCGCCTCGCGATCCGCTACCCGCTCGTCACCTACGTCGTGTGGCTCGGCGTCGTCGTCCTCGGCATGGCGGCGTTTTTCTCGCTGAAGTACACGCTGCTGCCCGATATCGCGTTCCCCGTCGTCGTGGTCACCGCGACGAACGACGAGCGATCGGCGGCGAAAACCGAACGCGACATAACGATCCCGCTGGAATCGCGCATCGCACATGTCGGCGCGAATGCCATCCGTTCCGCAACGTACGCGGGGCGCGCCGAGATCAATCTCGCCTACGACGTCGGCACGGCACTCGAAGAACGCGAGCGTGCGGTGCGCGCGGCGCTCGCTGGGCTCGCGCAGACGTTACCGCCGCACACGAAGCTCAAAGTAACGCCCGTCGATCTGAACGAGTCGACCGTCGTCACGTACGCCGTGGTCGTCGATACGGCAACGTTCCCCATGGTGCAAGGGCTTTTGCGCGGATACGCGCAGCCGGCGTTCGCCCACATCGCGGGCGTGCGGCGCGTCGATGTGCTCGGCGACGATCCGGGTGGCAGAACGGGCGTGCGCTTCAACGGCAAACGTGCGCTCGAATTGCGCGTCGTGAAACGCGCGAGCGCGAACACGCTCGAAGTCGCCGACGACGCGGAGAGCGTGCGAAATCGCGTCGCAACCTTCGCCGGTTTGAAGATGGTGACGGCGTCCTCGCAAGCGCCGTACGTGCGCGAAGCGAGCCACGCGACGACGGATGCGCTCGGGATCGCGATGGCGCTCTCGATCCTCGTCATCTTACCGTTCTTACGCGATTGGCGCGCGACCGTAATCTCGGCGATCGCGATCCCCGTTTCGCTCGCCGGCACCGCGATCGCGATGTGGCTCTTTCACTTCAACCTCGAAACGATCACGTTGCTCGCGCTCGCGCTCGTCATCGGCGTGGTGGTCGACGATGCGATCGTCGACGTCGAGAACATCGCGCGCCACATCGATCGCGGAGCATCGCCCTTGCGCGCGGCCGTCGAGGCGACGGATGAGATCGGGCTCACCGTTACCGCAGCGACGTTCACGATCGTGGCCGTTTTCTTACCGATCGGGCTGATGACGGGAACGCTCGGCTTGTTCTTCAAGCCCTTCGGCATTACGGCGTCCGTTGCCGTGCTGACCTCGCTCGCGGTCGCGCGCACGCTCTCGCCGACGATCGCCGCCGAATGGCTGCGACCGCGCGCGAAACCGCGGCACGGCGAGCCCGTGCGCGAACCGGTGCCGAGCTTTGGCTGGTATCGCAAGGCACTCGGCTGGTCGCTCGCGCATCCGCGCATGGTCCTTATCGCGGCGGCGGCGAGCTTCGTCGCGGGCATCGCGATCGTGCCGTTGATCCCGAAAGGCTTCATCCCGCACCTCGATCGTGGTGAGTTTCTCGTGACGATCGACGCGCCCGCGAACGCGCTAAACGGCGTCGCGCTCGCGGCGGCAAAGCGCTACGAACGCGCGATCCGCGCCGATGCGGATGTCCGCGACGTGCTGGTGACGATCGGGGGGCGCGGCGATCCGACGAATGGCGAGATTTACGTGACGCTCGCCGCGAATCGAGGCGCGCCGACGTTCGAAGTCGAGAATCGCATTCGTGCCGCGCTTCCGCAAATAGCGAATATCGTGCCGAGCGTCGAGGACCTGCCGTTCGTCGATAACGGCGTGAGCAAGCCGCTTCGCGTTTCGCTTTCGGCCCCGCTGACGGACGACGCGCGCGTACTCGAAGCTGCGGCACGGCGCGTCGCCGAACGCACCGCGGCGATTCCCGGGCTCGTCGGCGTTACGCTCGTCGGGCTGCAACGCAACGCCGCGGGCGCGCTCACGCGCATCGACCACGAGGGGCTTCGCCGTGTCGCCTACATCGATGGCGATACGACCGGCATCCCGATCGGCGACGCGACGGCGAAAGTTTCCGCGCTTGCGAAAACGCTGCTCCCACCGGGCGTGCGCGTCGGGCTCGGCGGCGAATCGGAAGATATCGCGCGCACGTTCGGCCAATTCGGCACGACGCTCGCGCTCTCGGTCGGCAGTATCATCGTCGTGCTGGCGCTGCTCTTTCGCGGGTGGCGCGCCCCGCTCGTGATCGCGTGTTCGCTGCCGCTCTCGATCGTCGGCGCGATGCTCGCCCTTTTCATCACGCGCGCCGATTTCGGCATCATCTCGCTTATGGGGTTGATCTTCTTGTTCGGACTCGTCAACAAAAACGCGATCTTGCTGGTCGATTTCATCCAACAACGGCAACGGGCGGGGATGGGGCACCTCGCCGCAATCGTCGATGCCGCGACGCTTCGCTTACGACCGATTTTGATGACGACGGGCGCGACGATCCTTGGGATGTTACCGATCGCGCTCGGCCTCGGCGCGGGGAGCGAACTCCGCTCGCCGATGGCCGTGGCGATCATCGGCGGCCTGCTCACCTCGACCGTGCTGAGCCTGGTCGTCATCCCGGTCGCTTACGCGGCCGTCGCGCGGCGCACGTGAAGCGCGCGTTTCTGACCGGCGGGAGCGGGTTCGTCGGCGGCAACCTCGCACGGTTGCTCGTCGAACGCGGTTGGCACGTCAAGGCGCTCGCGCGCGGCGATGCGGCGAACCTCGATGGCACGGGCGTCGAGCTCGTGCGCGGCGATCTGAGCGACCCCGCGCTCGCGCAAGCAATGGCCGGGTGCGACGTGCTCTTCCACGTCGCCGCGCACTACTCGCTCTTGCGCCGCGATGCCGATGCCCTCTATCGCTCGAACGTCGTCGGGACGTTTGACGTCTTGCGAGCCGCACGCACGGCGGGGGTTCCGCGCACCGTCTACACGAGTTCGGTCGCGGCGATCGGGGTCGATGCGCACGCGGCGGTGACGGACGAGCGCCATCAGTCCCCGCGCGCCCAGCTCGTCGGGGCGTATAAAAAATCCAAGTACGATGCGGAGCGGATCGCGCTCGCCGCCGCGCGCGACGGCCAGGACGTCGTGATCGTGAACCCGTCCACGCCGATCGGGCCGTTCGACCGCAAGCCCACGCCGACGCAAGCCGAGATGATCGTGCGCTTCATGAACGGCGGGATGCCGGCGTTCGTGAACACCGGGCTGAACTTCATCGACGTCCGCGATTGCGCGCTCGGCCACATTCTCGCAAGCGAACGTGGCGTATCGGGCGAGCGCTACATCCTCGGCGGTGAAAACCTCACACTCCGCGCGCTGTTCGAGCGCTTGGCCCCGATCGTCGGGCGCCCCGCGCCGACCGTCGCCCTCCCGCTTTGGATCCCGCTCGCGGTAGCGCTCGTGGACGAAGGGGTGCTCGGGCGGTTCGGCCGCACGCCATCGGTCGCGATCGACGGCGTGCGGATGGCCAGGCAGTCGATGTTTTACACCGCGTCGAAAGCCGTAGCGCAACTCGGGCTTCCGGAACGTCCAATCGACGAAGCCTTACACGATGCCGTGCGGTGGTTTACCGATAACGGCTATCGCACCTGAACTTGTACCAACGACAGCTCGGGCTGTCTTCCCGCAACCGGAGTAAATGTGGCCGTCTCCCTCAAGCAAGCTGCCGTTGTCGGCGGATACCTGATCGCGCAGAAGCTCAAGGGCAAGAAGCGCTACCCGCTCACCCTGATGCTCGAGCCGCTCTTCCGCTGCAACCTCGCGTGCAACGGCTGCGGGAAGATCCAGCACCCGGTCGACGTGCTCCGCACGCACCTCACGCCGCAACAGTGCTTCGACGCGGTCGAAGAGTGCGGCGCGCCGATCGTCGCGATCCCGGGCGGCGAGCCGTTGCTCCACCCGCAGATCGACGAGATCGTGCGCGGCCTCGTGGCGCGCAAGAAGTTCGTCTATCTCTGCACGAACGCGATCCGCTTGGAGCAGTCGCTCGATAAGTTCGAACCGTCGGATTACTTCTCGTTCTCGGTCCACCTCGACGGGCTCAAGGATGAGCACGATAAGGCCGTCGACCGCAACGGCATCTTCGACGTCGCCGTCAAGGCGATCAAGGCGGCGAAGGCCAAGGGCTTCCGCGTCACCACGAACACCACGGTATTCACCGGCGCCGATCCGAAGCGCGTCCAGGAGTTCTTCGACTTCGCGACCGAGCTCGGCGTCGACGGCATGATGGTCTCGCCCGGGTACCCGTACGAGAAGGCCCCGGATCAGGAGCACTTCCTGCATCGCGAGCAGACGAAGGCACTCTTCAAAGAGATCATGGCCCCGTACAAGGCGGGCGTGAAGAACTGGGAATTCAACGCAAGCCCGTTCTTCATCGACTTCCTCACGGGCGAAAAAGACTACGAGTGCACGCCGTGGGGCATGCCGTCCTACTCGCTCTTCGGCTGGCAGAAGCCGTGCTATCTACTCGGCGAAGGCTATGCCAAGACGTGGAAAGAGTACATCGAAGAGACCGAGTTCGCGCTGTACGGCCAGAAGTCGGGCAACCCGAAGTGCACGGACTGCATGGTCCACTGCGGCTTCGAATCCACCGCCGCCGAAGACGCGATGAAGGTCACGAACATCGGTCGCTCGCTGCAAAGCGTATTCGGCAAGTAAACGGGTTACGAGGGCGGATTCTTGCTCGCAGAAACCGTGCTCGCAGCGCAACGCCGGACCGCCGATTTCGATCGGCGGTTCGAAGCGTGGCTCCTCTCGTGTGAGGACGATCCGCACGCGCGGATGATTCGGTATCACTTCGGGCTCGACGATCCGAACCGTCGGATCGGGAAGCGCTTACGGCCACGCATCTTACTCGATGTCGCCGCCCAAGAAGGCGCGCCCGACGACGTCGCACACGACGCCGCGATCGCGCTCGAAATGTTGCACAACTACTCGCTCGTGCACGACGATATCGAGGATCGCGACGAACTGCGCCACGGGCGTCAGACCGTGTGGTCGAAGTTCGGCGTTGCGAACGGCATCATCGTCGGGAACGCGATGTGTGCGCTTTCGTATCTCTCGCTGCATCGGCACGCCGAGGCGACATCACCCGCGGTGTTGATCGCGCTCGAACACGCGCTGCAAACGGCGAACGCGGCGATGTGCGCGGGCCAGGGGCGCGACATCTCGTTCGAGACGGCGACGCACGTGACGTTCGATGAGTTCGTGGCAATGATCAACGGTAAGACTTCCGCGCTTTTCGGCGCGTCGTGCGAGATGGGTGCGATCGCGGCGGGCGTGCCGCAAGAGCGCGCGCGCGCATACGGCGCGTTCGGCCGCGCGTACGGCCTCGCATTTCAGGTGCGCGACGATGTCCTCGGGACCTGGGGAACGACCGCGGAAACGGGCAAGCCGAGCGGCGCGGATATCGCGCGGCGGAAGTGGTCGTTCCCGGTTGTTTGGGCGCTTGCGGGGCCGCCGTCGGATGCACGCGCCGTCGTGGCACGCCATTACGAACGCATTCAACCGCTCGACGCGGCAGCGGTGCATGACGTGATTGCGGCACTCGAATCGCTCGGCGCGCGCGAAGCCGCCGATGCCGCCTGCGACGCGTACGTCGCCGAAGCCGCGCGGATGGCGGAAACCTACGCGCTCGATCCCGCTGGCACCGTCCGCGAAATCTTCACGAACAGCTCGCGCCGCAACGCGTAGAACGCGTCAGCGAGGATTACTCGATCGATTCGACGTGTGCGGGAGCCGGGAAATCGATGAGGGGGTCGCCGCCGTCGTTTCGCCAGCGGTCGATCCAGGAGAGCCGGCCGCGCGAGAAGCTCACGAGTAAATCGACCGGCTCGTCGTCGAGGTCGCGATACTTGAACGCGAAGCTTTCGGTTGCCACGCGGTCGACGTCGGTCCCGAGCCGTAGTGCGAGGCCGCTCGCATCTTCGCGCGTGACCATCGCGCCATCGACTTGGCGCACGTATGCGCGGCGCTGCTCCGGTTCGAGCACGCTCGCGCCGAGCAACAACGTCGCGCGTTCGTGCGCGGCGAGTGGCCGGATGGGGGCGCGAGCGAGCGAACGATTGCGAGCGATGGGCGGCCTCGGCTTGGATTAAGCGTGTTTCGGGATTAGTGCGTAGCGAGCGTTTCGGGCGAGTCGGCGATGCATAGCGTGCCGAACGCGGGCGACGCGTACCCTTCTTCGACGACGGCAACGAGCTGTTCGAACGCCGCGTACGCATACGGAAGTTGTGGCACGATCCCATACCCAAATGCCGCGAACGCGTCGACGTGTGTGCCGCCCGGTATGAGATATTGCGCGTAGCGCGCGCCGCGTCCGGCCTGGGTAACCGCTTCGCGATAGGCGTCGAAGTGGTGCGCGGGCGTGATGAACACATCGTTACCGCCCGCGATCCCGATGAGCGGCTTCCCGAGCTTGCCCGTGTGCGCGATGCCCGCAATCGCTTGGGTCGCGCGCGCCGAAAGCTCGTACGACGCGCGAAGAGCCGGGTCGCTCACGGCGTCCGGTGCATCCGGGTCGAGCATACGGGCGTATGCGAACACGGAGATATCGGCGTAGAACGCGGGCGTGTTCGCGTAATACTCGTCGTAGAGCGAGGGATGCGCGGGATCGTCTTGCCGGACATCCGGTGGGAAGCCCGCATCCACCAGCGCCCGGGCATCGCTCGCCGAAAGCGCGCCGCTCGCGCGGTAGCCCGGCATGACGCGCAAGAACGTCGGCAGATCGCGTAAGAAATTGCGCTCCGGGCTCCAGTAGACGGCCGCCCATTCGACGCCGCCATCCACCAGGTCGGGCCTCCGTTCGAGGAGCGTGCGCACTTGCGCGCCGCCGTTCGAGAGCCCAACGGCATACGTACGCGCGGGTGCGGCACCGGCGTACGCGGCGCAAAACGCCTTCGCCGCCATGACCAGGCGAACGTAATCCTCGTTCCATGCAGCGATGCCGCCGTGACCTGTAGCGAGCGCGCCGAGACGATACCCGAAGCGGCCCGGCGGGAGCGCGGGGTGCGCGAAGGGCACGGTATACGTGTCGTGCGGCACGGCCCCCCCGCCGAGCGGCTCGACAACGGCGCTCGAAGCGATGCCCTTATTGCTCGACGCGAACGCATAGCCGTGCGCGATCGCATACGCGCCCCAGGTGCAGTCGTTCGCGTACTCGCTACGAAACGCGGGGGTGCCCGCGATGACGAGCTTGCCGTTCCACGCATCGGGCACGCGGATCACGTACCGCTCGCCCTCGGCATACGAGCCGCTCGCGAGCGTCCCGGGGATCGGCACGCGCCCCGGATCGCTCCAGCCGGGCGCGACGAGCCCGAGTGCATCCAGCGCCGGCGAGAAGCCGGGCCGCGCTTCGGGGACCGGGACGTGGCCGAAGCGCAGATCGGGCACGTGGATTCCGGGCGGTAAGGGGCGCATAGCCGAACCCTTCGCCCGCCCGGAATCCGCTTCCGGCGGCTACTTGTTTGGAATGTCCGCCGGCGTGTTCGCGACGAGTTGCGTGCCTTTCGCGGGCGAGCCGTATCCGCTCTCGACGATCGAAACCAGCTGGGCGAACGCCGCCCAGGCGAACGGTAACTGCGGTTGCAGCGTGTAGCCGAGCGGCGCGAACGTGTCGACGTGCGTCCCTCGCGTGACGAGGTACTGCGAGTAGAGGCTGCCCTTGCCCGCCGCGTTGACGGCATTTCGGTAGGTGGTGAAATTGTTTGCGGGGGTGATGAACATGTCGAGGCTGCCGGCGATGCCGACGAGCGGCTTCCCGATATTGCCCGTGTGCGCGATCGCCGCGATATTCGCAGCCGAACTCGGCGAGGGCACGTAGCTCGCGCGATTTGCGGGCAGACCGAACCCCGTCGCCGGACATACGCCCGGGGCGCGCGCCGCGTTGGTTGTATCCGGCACGCACTTCCCGCTGACGGTGCTCGTGACGGCGGGATCGAGGATCAGGCCATACGCGAACACGGTCAAATCGGCGTAGAACGATGCCGCGCCCGCGTAGTATTCGAACCACAGCGAGGGATGCGCGGCCACGGCCTGGAGCACGTCTGCCGGGAAGCCCGCCGCACGGATCGCCGCCGCGCTCGTCGCATCGGTGAAGTTGCTCGCCGTATACGCCTGCATCGCGCTTAGGAACTTCGGTAAATACGTAAGGATGTTGCTGGCGACGGACCAGTATACCGCCGACCATTCCACGCCGCCGTCGACCAGTTCGGGGTGCTGTTCGAGGAGCGAACGCACCTGAGCGCCGCCGTTGGAGAGGCCAACCGCGTACGTGCGCGTCGGTGCCTTGCCGAAATTCTTCAGGAGAAAGGCTTGCGCGGAAGCGGTGAGCGTCGCGAAGTCGCTGTTCCAGCTCGCCATGTTCGTACGCGTGGGCGAGACGGCGCCGAGCCGATAGGAGAAGCCCGCCGTTTCGAGGGCCGCGAGGTCGAACGGGATGACGTACGCGTTATTCGGATCGGGACTCGCCGTGATCGCCTCCGCAATCGCGTTGAACGGCACGCCTTTGTTGCTCGACGCGAACGCGTACCCGAGCGAGAGTGCGTAGTCGCTCCAGATCGCGTCGTTCGCGAACTCGCTACGAAACGCGGGGGTGCCGGCGACGATGAGTTTGCCGTTCCAGTTGCTCGGCACGCGGACGACGTAACGCTGGTTCGTGGCATACGAGCCGGTCGAAAGCGTGCCGGGAACGGCGGTCGGCGCCGGCGACGGGGTGCCCGCGACGATGAGCGCCTTCGCGTCGCCTGCGGGATCGTAACCCGGAAACGTCGCGGGCGTCGCGGCGATGCCGAAGCGGAGATCGGCGACGGCGCTCCCGGCGGCGAGTGGCTGCGAGGGAAAGGGCACGGGGGATGCGGTCGGCGTCGCGGGGGCCGCGGCAAGGGCGCTGTTGGATCCTCCGCAACCGGCGACGGCGAGCGGTGCCGCGGCGGCGAGAGCGAGAAGTTGACGGCGATCGAGGGGCATGCACGGACCTCAAAAAAAAACGTGAAGAAATTCTTCACGCTGTAGTCGGTGTGGCGGAGATTCGTTCCTTTTGGCTCCGAAGCGGGTTTGCTTATGCGGGAACCTGTGCGAGAAACGCGTCGATTTCCGTATACGCCGCGTCCGAAAGGCGATAGTCGAGCGCGCCGATCCATCCGTCGATCTGTTCGGGCGTGCGCGCGCCGACGATCGCGCCCGTCACGGCCGGATGGTGTAGCACGAATGCGAGGGCGACTTCCGCCACCGTCGCGTCGCTCGCTTTCCCGATGCGCCGGAAGAGCTCCGCAAGTTCGAGGTTACGCGCGAGCTTCGGTTCCTGGAATTCGTCGTTGCGCGAACGCCAATCCGTTGCGGGGAGCGCTTTCGCGCGCTCGCGCGTCATCGATCCCGCAAGCAACCCCGCCTGCATCGGCGAGTAGACGATCGTTCCGATTCCGTTTTTCAGGCAATACGGAAAGAGCTCGGCTTCGGCGCCGCGTTTGATCGCCGAATACGGGGGTTGCAACGTTTCAACGGGCGCGATCGCATTCGCGCGTTCGAGTTCGGCGACGTCGAAGTTCGAAACGCCGATATGCCGGACTTTCCCCTCGGCCTTGAGATCGACGAGCGTGCTCCAGCCCGCGTCGATTTCCGCGATCGTATCGGTCGGCCAGTGGATCTGATAGAGGTCGATCGCCTCGACGCCGAGCCGCCGCAGACTGTTCTCGCACTCTTCGCGTAAGAATGCGGGGTCGAGCGACTCCACGACGCCGCGGTCGGGTGTCGCTTTCAGGGCGCATTTGGTGAAGACGTACGGGCGGTCGGCCGCCGGAAGATCTGCGAGCGCGCGGCGCACGACTTCTTCCGAGTGCCCGAGGCCGTACGCGGCGGCGGTATCGATCCAGTTGATTCCGCGCTCGATCGCGCGATGGATCGCGGCGATCGATTGCGCGTCGTCCTGCGGGCCCCAGCCGAAGCTCCAATCGTCGCCGCCGATCGCCCAAGCGCCGAAGCCGAGCGGGGTAATGTGCAGATCGGTTCTGCCCAGTTGTCGCGTATTCATAGTGGGTACTTTCCCACATTCGGTGCGAGTAGCCCGCGAATCGCCGTTGCGAATGCCGCCGGCGCGGTGAACCCGACGCCGTGTCCGTGACCGGGAACGACGACGCGCGTCGCGTTGCGTGCGGCTCGAAGGAACGTGCCTTCGCCGCTGCGCAGGGGCCAATCGAGCGCCCCGTTCACGAAAACGATGGGCGTTCCGATCGCGCGAACGTCGGCAAGCGTATCGTGCTTGGCGAGTTCTGCAAGCGACTCGGCACGCGCGGCAAGCCGAAAGCCGCGTTGCACGATGGCCGCCGCGACGTCGGGAGCGGCGATTCGGCGCGCGATCGCACCGAGCCCCGCGACCGCAAGCGGCTCGCCGATCATCCGTACCGCGAGGTCTTGCGCGATGCCGCTCGCGCGCGCCAGCGCGCCGCCCGCGCCCGCAATCGCAAACGTGCATCCTCCGGCGACGACGCCCGCGAGCGACACGCGCGTACGTGCGGCGAGCGCCAGAACAAGATAGCCGCCGAGCGAATCGCCCACGAGGACGATCGGGCCGTCACCGCATGCCGAGAGCGTTCGTTCGAGCATCGCGAGCGAGGCCGCAATCGTAAACGGCACGTCGCGGCGTGCGCCGTGGCCGGGAAGATCCGGCGCGATGAGTACGGTGTCGGGGCCGAGCAGCGGGCGAAGCGTTTCCCAGGTAGTGCCGTTCGCGACGGCCCCGTGCACGGCGAGCACCGTGAAGGGCATCGTTAGTTCGGAAGGCGCACGCGTTCGTCGAGGGCGGCGGCGAGAAATGCGCAGGTGTGCTCGAGCTCTGCGAGTTGCGCCGGGGTTGCCTTTGCGAGCATCTCGGAGAATGCCGTTTCGAGCGCGCTCGAGCGTTCGCCGAGGAGCGCGCGGCCCGCCGGGGTGAGCGACATATCGACCACGCGCCGATCTTGGTCGTTTGAATCGCGTGCGAGGAAGCCACCCTGGACGAGACGATCGACGAGGCCGCTCATCGTCGGGCCGCTGACGCGGGCGCGCCGGGCTAGCTCCGACGCGCGGGTTACGCCCGCGTTGATCCGCTGCAGCACGTAGAACTGCGAGAGCGACATCGGGTGCTCACCGCGTTCCAGGTGCACGGAGATATAGCGCGAGAGGCGCGGGATGAGGATGGCGAGCTGGGCGTGCGGTGAGTTGCTCATGCATTTACATTAGGCTAACAGTTAGCGAGGCTAATAGTGCAAAAGTCGACATTCGGGAACCGATAAGGCCAAGAAAAAGTCAAGGGCGAACGGTGTAGCGTGCTACGTCCGCGCGTCTCCTCCGATCCGAGCGATCCGCTTCTCGACCTCGTCGGCTCCCGCACGGACGCCCTCATCCGGACGATCGAATCCGACGTCCCCGACGCGCGCCTCGCGGGCATCGGGGCGCTCCTCGCGCTGAAGGCTTCATCGCAGGCGATCGATTCCTCGGTCGATGCCTATTTCGCCGCGCTTGGCATCTCGGCGCCACGCTTTCACGTGTTGCTCGTGCTCGCGGCCTCGGATCGCCCGCTTGCGATGTCCGAGTTGAGCTTGCTCATCTTCACGACGAAAACGAATATCACCGTGCTCATCGACGGGCTCGAACGCCACGCTTACGTGAACCGCGTCGCGCACCCGAGCGACCGCCGAAGCGTGCTCGTCGATCTGACACCGAGCGGCCGCGCGTTCGTCGCGGAGCATCGCGGCGCGACCCTTCGCTGGCTCGGCGACACGGTGAGCGATCTCTCGGATGACGAGATCGCGACGCTAGTGCGCTTGCTCGGGCGCATGGCGCATGGCTTCACCGCCGCAGGCCCCGGTGCGGCAGCCCACGGGTCTCCGCAAACGCCGGAGTAAACGGTATCGTCTCCGTTGACCCGGCTACGCTGATAGCGTTATGATATCAGGTATGGCGAATTTGCTCGTCCGTAACCTTCCAGAAGAAACGCTGCTAGCGCTTAAGGCTCGTGCAAGCCGACATCACCGCTCGGTCCAAGCAGAAGTGCGCGAGCTCATCATCCGCGATGCGCAAGAAAAGACCGGGCTTGCGCTGCTTGCTTGGGCACAAACGGTTCGGCTGCCAGCTCCGATCGATCTCGCTTCTGCCTTCTCGGCGCTTCGTGAAGATCGTGACGATCGGTGAAAATGGTCCTCGATGCGACCGCGATGCTTGCCGTTCTCGATGGACGGGGGCGCATCGACGAACATCTCGTGACCGCCGAGCTCCTGCTCGCGCCTGATTTGGTCGTGTCGGAAACGCTTAATGTCTGCTGGAAACTCACGCGGGCTGGGCGGCCTGCTCCCGCTACCGACGTTGTCCTCGCGCAATGTCGGCGCATTGCGATCGTGCCAGCGGCCGAGCTCGCCGCTGAGGCGATGATCCTCGCAACGACGCTCGATCATTCCGTCTATGACTGCCTATACGCGGCGCTTGCAAAACGCGAAGGCGCCCGCCTGATCACGGCAGATCGGCGCTTCGCGGCGAAGCTCGTGGGCTTTGACGTGGCCGTCTTTTCCGTGTAGTCGCGTGCCTGTGGCTACGCGTCTTCGACGAGGAGGCGTTCGTCGTCGTCCATCGCGACGCGCTTCCAGCTGACTGCGGTAACGCCGGGCTCGCCGCCGATCCGCGCCACGACGCGCTCGAGCCGCGCATCGGCAGCGCCCGTAAGCGCGACGTCTGCGACGATCTCGACGCGACCCGTCGTTTCGATGTCGTCGCTATACACCGCTTGCAATCCCATACGATTCGCGCGCACCGCGGCGACGAGTGCGAGGCGAACGCGTTCCTCGAATTCTTCGCGACACGAAGCGTGAATTTCATACGCGCGCACGACATCCGTGCCGCCCTCCGTTCGGTGGTCGATCGCGTTGACGACGGGGCGTAGCACGACGTTCACCAGCACGATCGCCGCACAGCCTACGGCGGCCGGCCCGTAGTTGCCGAATCCGGCGAGCGTGCCGACGGCGGCAACCGCCCAGATCGTAGCCGCGGTGTTGAGGCCCCGCACGCTCAAACCCTCGCGGAAGATCACGCCGCCCGCGAGGAACCCGATCCCGGAGACGACCTGCGCCGCGATGCGGGTCGGATCGCCCGATGTGCCGAGCGGTGCGATCGTGACGAAGAGCGCGGCACCAACCGAGACGAGCGCGTTCGTGCGCAGCCCCGCAAGCCGTTGACGCCATTGCCGTTCGAGCCCGACGATCGCGCCGAAGACGAGTGCGGCGCCGACGCGTATCGTGAAGTCGAGGAGCGTCATCCGCTTTAGAACCGCAGGCGCTGCTCGACGACGAGCGTGGCACCCGTGAAGTCCGGCGCTGCGGGTGACGCCGGGAACGTCGTCCGGCCGCCGAACGCCGTGCGGCGGAGCGTCGCCAAGAACTGCGCTTTCTCCGTTTGTTGGAATTGCAATCCGGTGAAGAAGAGGCGCTCGCGGAGGTCGAGCGGTTCGGCGAAGGCGCCCTTGATCGCGTAGCGCCCGATGCCGATCGAGCCGGTGAGCTTCGGCGTGAGGTGCTTGGCAAACGCGAGCACGCCCTGCGGCACCTCGTACGAAACGACGTCTTCGGGATGCGTGGCGACGAACGGGCGATAGAGCGTGTCGTCAACGAGATCGAGCGTTACGTCGCCGAACCGCGCGTGCCACGCGAGCCAGAGCGCGGTGCGTTTCTGGCGTCCGAAGGTCGCTGCGTCGACTGCCTGGGGCAAATAGAAGCCGTCGATGAAGCCGTCTTGCGTCGCAGATGCGGTGGTCTCGGCTTCGATCTGCCGGAGTTCGGTGTACTCCACGTGGGCTTCGAGCGGCCCCTTATCGAGATAATACCGAAGGCGATACCCCTGGCGGTTGACGCCGAGGACGCCGTTGTCGATGAGCTGGTAATTCGATTTGAGCCATTGCCCCGGCCACGCGAACGAGACGCTCCACTGGTTCTCCGGGATGCCGTACGGCAAGATCATCGTCGCGTAGCGCGGTTCCATGCGGTAGAGATCGAGCGATGCCGTTCCGTGCCCGGCGCTCTGCGTGAAGCCGAGATGATAGAAGCCGCCCGGGCGTTCGGTTCCGGGGCGCACGACCGGGCTCGCATCATACCAGGCACGGCCGAGTTCGACGATCGCATCGACACCGAGCCGCGGCGCGAGGTGAAAGGCGCCGCGAAGTCCCGCGATCGTTTGGCGCTGTCCGCTCAGGGTGCTGGTGGGCAACACGCCTTGCGGATAGGGCACGAACGCGGGCGACGTACCGAAGGGGACCGTCGTGATGAACGGAAGCCCGGACGTTTGCGCGTGGAGGAGCTGTGCGGAGAATCGCGTGCCCTCGCCGCGATCGAGGACGACCGAGCCCATCGTCATGCGGGCGTCTTCACCCGGTAGTGCGGGAAGGGCTGCGTTCGTCAGTTCGAACGTCGCCGTACCGCGCTTTGCGACGAGGTCGACGCCGTGGAGCGGGAGTGCGGTCGAGAGCGGTAGCCAGGTGTCGGTGCCCGCGAGGCCGTTGGTCAGGGATTCTGCCGGCGCGTATGCGATCGCGGGATTGACGCTGGTGAGCGCGGGTTGCGCGAAGACGAAGCGGTCGCTCTGGGTGAGATCGAGCCAGCCACCGCGCACGTGGAGGTTGCCGTCCGCGGTCGCGACATTTGCCTGGAGGATCGAGAGCCTGCGGGCCTGGCCGAAATCGTCGCCCGGATGGGTCGGAAACACGACGGCGTAGGGCTGCACGGTCGATCCGAGATGCGGGTTTAGCGCGGGCGAGAGATTTTCGGACCAGTATGCCGCGTTCGTCGTGCTGCCGTTGGTCGCGGCGAGCGCTGCGGTAACGCCGACGTCGAAGCGCGAGAAACCATAGGTCAGCGTCGGTTGGATGAACGCGACGCCCGCGTAGCCCGGTACTTGCGGCGCGCTCGAGAAGAGATCGTACGGAGAGTTCGGTGCGAGCGGCGCACCCGCGATGAAGCCCGGTGCTTCGGGAGCGATTTGACCGCCGCCGGCCGTGGCCTGACCGACGAACGTAACGGCGCTTATCCCGGAGAGCGTAAAGCCGAGCGGGCGCGGCGATGCGGTTGGCGCGGCGGATGCTGTTGGCGATGCGGCTGGCTGCGCGGCTACCGGCGTTGCCGTGGGAACGGGCTCGGCGCCCGCGCGCGCCGCCGCGAGGAGAAGAAAAGCGCTCGCCATCGTTGCGAGGAAGCGAAGCGACGTACTCATGCGCCGTGTGCCGCCAGCTGGATCACGCGCACGACGACGAGGCCGACGGCGATCGCGAGATAGCCGCGGAGGGCAAGAAGCCCCGCGCGGTTGAGCGGCGTGAGACGAAGCGGTGCGAGGGAAGAGAGCGGCGGCATGTGCCACGTGTCACGCATCGCTGTGGTATCTCCCTTTCGCACGTCGGTGAAGTTTGTGCCGCCCGCCCGCCCGAGCCAGACGCCGGCGCCGACGGCGAACACGCCGCCCGCCGCGATGACGGCGACGATCTGCCCGAAGCCGATTGCCGGAAAGAGCACGGCGGCGGTGAGGACGACCGAGAGGCTGATGAGCACGGCGATGACGATGCCCGTGAAGACGTTTGTGCGTGTCGTATTCGCCCAAGGTCCGAGCACGGCGGCGTCGTTTGCGAGCAGGAGTAAGAACACCGTCGCACTCGGCAGCAACACGCCGGCGAGCGTTTGCACGGCGTTCGTCAATAGCCCGAGCGGCACGTTCGGAACGAGTACGAGCGTTGCGGCAAGTCCGATGAGCCCGAGGTACGCGAGATAGAACGCGGGCGCGTCCGTCACGCCGCGGTGCAGCGAGTGTTTCGTGCCGAGGACGTCGCCCAGCGCATAGGCCGTGGAGAGCGAAACGGCGGCGGCCCCGATGATGCTCGCATCGAGCAATGCGAGTGCGAAAAGGGTGGCGGGCACTTGCCCGACGTGGTTTGCGATGCCGTGCGCGACGGCGCCCGCATCGGCGAACGCGCCGAACTCCGGGCGCCCGGCGAACGTCGCCGCGGAGAACGACATCATCGCGCTCGCGCCGACGACGACGAAGACGATACCGACCGCGAGATCCCATCGGCCGTAGGTTAGAAAACGCGGCGTGATGCGTTTGTCGATGACATAGCTCTGTTGGAAGAAGAGCTGCCACGGTGCGATCGTCGTGCCGACGATCGCGACGATCAAGAGCATCACTTGACTCGCGTCCGCGTGCTTCGGGAAACCCGGAATCAGGAAATCGTGCATCGTTTGCCCGAGCGGCGCGTGCACGGCAAGGAGCACGGGCACGAGGACGAGGCTCCCAATGCAGAGCGCGAGCGCGAAGCGTTCGAAGCGGCGGAAACTTCCCGTCGTTGCTGCGATCATGACGAGCACTGCTGCGGCGCAGACGCCGGCGACTTTCGGAATTCCGAGAAATTCGAGCGCGAGCGCGATGCCTATGAACTCGGTGACGATCGTTAGCGCGTTGAGCACGAACAGATCGGCGACGGAAAACGCACCCCAGAATTTTCCGAATCGTGCAAAGATGAGGCGCGCGTGCCCGACGCCCGTGACGACCCCGAGGCGCAGCACCATCTCTTGGTTGACGTAGAGCACCGGTACGAGCAGCAAGAGCGTCCAGAGTAACGCCGTTCCGTAATTTTGGCCGGCCTGCGTGTAAGTCCCGAACGCGCCCGCATCGTTGTCGCCAACCATAACGATAAGCCCGGGGCCGAGTACGGCGAGAAACGTGGTGAGCCTGGCGCGCAGGCCGCTTCGGCGCGCAACGTCGCCGCGCTCGATCGAGCCGAACGCACCGTGCATGGTCCCTTCGTGCATCGTATCGAGCACGGCGCTCGCACCCTTATCCGACATGACGCGCCCATGCGATTGGGCGACTCGCGTAGAGCGTATCGCGATAGCGGCGCGCGGCGCGCTCCTTGGCAGCTGCATCGGCTGCGGCAAACGCGGCGACGGCGTGGAAATGCAAGCGCATGACGAGGCACGCGATCGAAGAACACATGGGATATCTCCTATGGTGAGACGCGGCGTGGAACGACGCGCGTTAGAAAAAACTCGACACCGGATTGGTGGAGAAAACGACCGAAACTACTGCCGTCCACGAAGGACATCACCCCCTCTCGCACGCTTGTGCGTGACATACGAAAAAGACCATCGGTATCTCGTTACCGACGGTCGAAAACGCGGACGCGCGAACGATCAGGTCGCACGATCGGCCTCGACGTCAGAGTTTTAGCACCACGGACTTAGGAGCTTCGCTCCAATCACACGGATGTCGCCTTGATTCGGCGATACCTGGTAACCCGTTGGAGTCTCTCGACTTTTCCGGGCAGCGATCATTCGGTTCGTGGACGCCTCACCTAACGAGGTTCCGCATTGATGATACGCCTGCGTGTCAACCCCATCCGCTGCGCGTTACTCCGTTCGTGCGACGTTCGCCCAGTCGTAAAGAGCCGTCCGCATATTTGCAGCAGCGATAAAGAAGTCACCGACGGGGGCCATGTGCGCCGTAGCTCGTGCCGTCGCGCCCGCGAGCGCGAGCCGAAGTACGATCGCGGCTTCGCTGTGAAACCGCTCGTGCAGCACGCACGTGCGATCGAATAGCGGCGTATCCCGAAGTTCTGCCGGAATTTCCGTTGCGAGCCAAATACCGATCGCGCACGTCCCGGCGTCACCGATCTCTGCAATGGTACGGTCGGAGCGGCCTTCGGCGATCGCGCGCCGTAACTCGCTGACCCACGTATGGTGCGTCCAGATCGCATCGTTCGCGCGTCGCTGGAAATCGTCGCGCCGTTCGTCGGCATGCTCTCGAGCGCGATCGTCCATCACGCGGCGATCAGTCGTGTCGCGAGCGTTCGCGCCGCGCGGGCGGCGGTGCGGTCGTCTTCGACGAGCGCCGAGGTGATCGCGCCTTCGACGAGCAGCATGAGTTCGCTCGCTAGCCGCTCGGGGCGCGATAAGCCCGCCTCGACGACGAGACGCCGGAGATATCGGCGCACGGCGGATTTGTGCGCGCGCGCCGCGATCCGCACGGGATGGGCGAGATCGGGATATTCCGCACACGTGTTGACGAACGCGCATCCGCGGAAATCGTCGCTTGCAAACCATTCACCCAGCGCATCGAACACGGCCAGCAGACGGCGTTCGGGGGTTCGCGCGAGCGCTTGCACGCGGCTATCGAGCCAGGCGCGCCAGCGGACGTCGCGGCCGGTAAGCCAGGCGGCGACCAGGTCGTCCTTCGTACCGAAATGCGCGTAGAGCGACATCTTTGCAACGCCCGCTTCGCGCACCAGCGCATCGACGCCGGTTGCGTGCACACCCGTTCGATAAAACGTCGTTTCGGCAGCGGCGAGCAATCGCTCGCGAACGGTAACGTCCTTTTTCTCTGGCATTCATACCGACCGTTCTGTTTTGTCTCCGAGCGTCGTCTCGACAATCGTCGGGTCGCGGGCCTCGGGCGTGCGCCAAACGTGCATTGTTCGCGTAGGCGAGGGACTTACTATTGAGGGACCTCAGTCGCCCCGATCCGGAGACTCTATGCTCGACCGTCGTCAGTTCGTTTCCGCCGCCGCCGCAGCCGCGCTCGGCGCGACGTCGCGCGAAGCGTTCGCCGCAACGGGCAAACCCGAGAAGACGAAGTTGCGCGTCGGATTCATTCCCATCACGTGCGCGACGCCGCTCATCATGGCAAAGCCGCTCGGCTTCTACGCGAAGTACGGCCTCGATGTCGAGCTCGTAAAGATGCCGAGCTGGGCCGCGCTTCGCGATAAAGCGGTTGCGGGCGAGCTCGACGCGTTTCACATGCTCTCGCCGATGCCGCTCTCGATCTCGCTCGGTACGGGTTCCGCGCAAGTGCCGATGAAGTTGGCGTCGATCGAAAATATCAACGGCCAAGCGATCACGCTTGCGAAGAAGTTTCAAGGGCGCATCAACGGTCCGAAAGATTTCAAGGGCCTGAAGCTCGGCGTTCCGTTCGATTTCTCGATGCACAATTTACTGCTGCGGTATTACCTGGCAGGCGCGGGGGTGAATCCCGATCGCGACGTGCAGATTCAAGTCATTCCGCCGCCGGATATGGTCGCGAAGCTGACGGTCGGCGAGATCGACGGATTTCTCGGGCCCGATCCGACGAACCAGCGCGCGGTCTACAACGAAGTCGGCTACATCCATATGCTCTCGAAAGAGATCTGGAACAACCACCCGTGCTGCGCGTTTGCCGCACAGGCCGCGTTCGTCAAAGAAAATCCCAACACGTTCCGCCTCATCAACAAAGCGATCATCGACGCCGCACACTTCGCGCATGATGCGAATCATCGCGCCGATATTGCGAAGACGATCGCAGTCAAAGAATACCTCAATCAGCCGGAAGAAGTGATCTCGGCCGTGCTCACCGGATCGTTCAACGACGGCCACGGCGGGCATGAAAACGTGCCGGATCGCGTCGACTTTTCGCCGTATCCGTGGCACACGTACAGCTATTGGATCATCTCGCAACTGCAGCGCTGGAAGTACATCAAGGGCTCGGTCGATTACGAAGGGCTCTCGAAAGAAGTGTTCCTTACCGAGGTCGCGCGCGATCTCGCAAAAGAAGTCGGCTTCAAGACGCCGCCTGCAGATTTTCAATCGGTCAAGCTCATGTACGACACGTTCGATCCGCGCTTCGCGGGAGAATATCTGGCGAAGCAAAAGCGAGCGTTGCTCTCCGCGTGAGCGAGGCGATCGTTACGGGGTCGATCGGCGACCCGGAACGCGAGCCGAAACGTGCGCGCGTACTCGACGATACGACGAAAGCGGCGATCGCCTTTGCGATCTCGCTCGTCGTGATCGTCGGCGCATGGCAGCTCTACGCGATGAGCGGCTACGCATCGAAATTGCTTCCCGCTCCGGGCGCGGTCGCGGTGAATTTTTTCGAAGCGGTTCGCGATCCGTTTTACTCGCATGGCGATAACGATAAGGGGATCGGTATCCATCTGCTCGCAAGCCTCGGCCGCGTCGCCGCAGGCTTTGCCATCGCGACGCTGATCGCCGTGCCGCTCGGTATCTTCATCGGGCTCTCACCCGTGGCGTCGAAAGCGTTCGATCCGTACATCCAGCTCTTGCGGCCGGTCTCGCCGCTCGCATGGCTCCCGATCGGCCTCGCGCTCTCGAAATCGTCGGCGATCACCGCGCTCTTCGTCATCGCGATCTCGAGCTTATGGCCGATTCTCCTCAATACGATCTACGGCGTACGCGCGATCAATCCGGTGTACCTCAACGTGGCGCGCACGCTCGGCACGTCGCGCTGGAACACGCTGCGTCACATCGTGCTGCCCGCCGCCGCACCGAACATCGTTGCCGGGCTACGCATCGGGATCGGTATCGCTTGGCTCGTCATCATCGCGGCGGAAATGCTCATCGGCGGCACCGGCATCGGTTACTTCGTTTGGAACGAGTGGAACAATCTGAGCGTGGCGAGCATCATCACCGCGATCATCGTCATCGGCGCGGTCGGACTCGTCCTCGATCGGTTGTTCGGCGTGCTCCACGATCGCGTACGGTTCGGCGAATGACCCCGCGCCTCTCGATCGGCTCGGTCGTCAAATCGTATACGGCGAAGAAGACGCGAACGACGGTCGTCGATCGTATCTCGCTCGACGTCGCCCCGAACGAGTTCGTCGCACTCATCGGGCCTTCGGGTTGCGGTAAGAGCACCGTGCTCAACATCGCCGCGGGCCTCGTTACCGCCGAAAGCGGTTCGGTCCGCGTCGATGGTATCGAGATTGCGGGGCCCGGCCCCGATCGCGGCGTCGTCTTTCAAAATTATGCGCTCTTGCCGTGGATGACCGTTCGCGAGAATCTCGCTTTCGCATTGCGCTCGGCGCGCGAGTTGCACGACAAGGTCGAAATCGATCGGCTGATCGACGCGATGCTCGCGACCGTGCATCTCACGCATGCAGCCGAACGGATGCCGAGTGCTCTTTCCGGCGGTATGAAACAACGCGTCGGGTTCGCTCGCGCGTTGCTGATCGAACCGAAGATCGTGCTGCTCGACGAACCGTTCGGCGCGCTCGATGCGCTAACGCGTGCGCACTTACAAGACGAAGTGCTGGCGCTTTGGGAACGGCGGCCGATGGCGGCGCTCATGGTGACGCATGACATCGACGAAGCGTTGTTACTCGCGGATCGTGTCGCGATCATGTCGCGTGGCCCATCGGCCGTCATCTCGCGCATCATCGACGTGCCTTTCGCTCGTCCGCGCCGTCGCGCGGATCTCATGGAACGCCCGGAATTCAATCACTTGCGCACGGAGTTGCTCGCGCAGCTCACGCACGAAACCGAGATCATCGAAAACGCGCTCGCCTCATAAGGAAGTTGTAATGGATACCAAAACGCGTCTGGAACGCCCCGAAGCTCTGACCACGATTCGCGCCGCGCGCAAAGAGCGTAAGCTTACGATTACCGATGTGGCCGATCGCATCGGGAAAAGCCCCGTGTGGGTTGGGGCGCTCTTTTCCGGGCAAGCGACGATGGTCGTCGACACGGCGGAAAAGCTTGCGCCGGTGCTCGGGCTTTCGTTTGCGGATGTCGAGGCGCTGTGCGAAGTGCCCGTGCGCAATAGCGATCCGTTTCGGTATCGGTTGCATGAGATGTGCGATGTGTTTGGGGATGCGCTTCGGGTGTTGACCGAGGAGCAGTTCGGCGACGGTATTTTGTCGGCGATCGACTTGAAGATCGGCTTTGAGCGCAAGGGCGAGCGTGCGCTGATTACGCTCGATTCGAAGTTCTTACCGTATAAGGAGTTCTGATCGGCGTTTTCCGTTTTTGGCTTTGCGCTTAGGGCGGGGTGACGTTGCGCTCGGGGGACGCGCGCGATTTTCCATCCATGGAAAATCGCTACTGCACGACTTTTTGCTCTCGCCATCCTGGCTCCGCAAAAAGCTCGAGCCCCCCGAACGCAACGTCACCCCGCCCTTTGGGCTTGTTCGCTGGTTTGCGCTCTGCATGGTAGCGGTATCGTAACTGCTATCGCTTTGCGCTAGAGGCTTTGTCGTTCGCGCTCTGGCGCGTGTGGTGACACGGAAAAGTCTTCACGGAACCTTCAGAGGGCGAAGCTATGCTGGGCAGACTTCGCACCCTTTCGTGAAGAGGAGACGCTCCGCGTGCATTCCCGTAGATTTCTCGTTTTCGCCGCTTCGGCGCTTGTCATGTCGCTCGCCGCGTGCGGTGGTAACACGTCGTCGATCGCGCCGATGCAAACGACGACGGCAACGCCCGTCGCGATTGCGGCGCCAACCGCGACTCCCGCCGCGCTCGGTCTCCTCGCGACTTTAAGCTCGCAACAAATCATCGGTTCGACGATCGACCCCGTCAACGGCGACCAGAATCCCTATGGCCTCGCGATCGCCCCCGTGACGGCGGGCGTCCAAACGCAGGGCGACCTCGTCGTTTGCAATTTCAACGATAAGGCAAACGTGCAGGGCAACGGTACCTCGATCGTCGTGTTGCATCCGGCGCCCGGGTCACAACCGATCCACATGATCGCGGATCCTTCGCTTAAGGGTTGTTCGGCACTCGTCGACGGTGGTACGGGAAATCCGTGGGTTGCCGCATATACCGCGAACGATAATCCGATCGTCAAGCCGTCGGGTTCGATTTCTGCAACGCTCGCCAGCGGCCCGTGGAACGGTCCGTGGGGCCAGGCCTTCAGCGCGACGGCGGGCCCCTACGGTACCTCGGCGTTCTATTCGACGAACGCGGGCGATGGTAGCATCGTGCGTATCGACATCACTTCGAACGGCTTCGTGTACGACAAGATCGCAACCGGCTTCAGCGTGAACCACGGCATGCCGGGCAACATCCTCGCACCTGCGGGCCTTGCCTATGTCGCGGCCAGCGATACGCTCTACATCGTCGACAGCAATGCAAATCGTCTCGTTGCGCTCAATACGGTTTCGTCGATCCCGCCCGGCGGCGTGGTCGTGAGCGGCAACGGGTTCACCGGTCCGAACGCATCTTCGGCGAAAGTGATCTACGCCGGCGCACCGCTCAACGCGCCGATCAGTTCCGCCGTGCTCGTCAACGGCGATATCGCGGTCGGCAACACGGGCGATAATCGGATCGTCGAGATCACGGCAGCGGGCGTGCTTGCGGGCACCAAGGTCGTGGACCCCGGTGCGCCTGGGGCGATTTTCGGGATGGTGGCAACGGGAACGAGCGCTGCCAACCAGCGCCTGTATTTCAACAACGACAACACGAATATGGTCGTCGTCCTCTCCGCATTGCCCTTGAGTGCGGCGACGCCGACCGCGGCGCCGACCGCGACGCCGACTGCAACGCCAACGACCGCACCGACGGCAACGCCAACGGCCGCCCCGACTACGGCACCGACGGCAACGCCAACGCCTGCAGCGACCGCGGCTCCGACCACAACGCCGATTGCAGCGCCGTCTGCCTCGGCGGCCCCGACGGCGACCGCGACGCCGTATACCGCTCCGTACGCCTACAAGCGGAAAAACCCGTAACGTAAATCGCAAGCGGAGGAAGCCGCGCGGCATCGCGCGGCTTTTTTTTCGTTTCAACCGGCCGTTTCGCGCGGCAACGACATAACGAATCGCGACCCGCTTTCGAGGATCACGTCACCGCCGTGCGAGCGGGCTACCCACCGACAGATCGCAAGGCCGAGCCCGCTCCCTTCGCCATCCGGGCGCGTCGTGAAAAAACGGTCGAAGATTTGCGCGTGATGGGCGGGCAAAACGCCCGGCCCGTCGTCGTCGATCGCAAGGAGCGCGCGCGAACCTGCAGCGTCGAGGGAAATCGAGACCGTCGAAACGGCGTGGCGCACGGCGTTATCGAGCAAATTCGCGACGGCTTGCCGCAAGCGGCGTTCGTCCCCAAGCACGTAACATTCGCGCGCAGCGCGGATGTCGATGCGCACGGCACTTGGCGTTTCCCGTTCGGCGACGATCGCGCGCGCGAGCGCGCCGAGCGCTACGGGTTCGCGGAACTGCGGCGCATCCTCGGTCTCACGCACGAGCGCCAGCAAATCACCGACGAGAACGGCCGCGCGAAGCGCCGTCGATGCGATCGAGCGAAACGCTTCGGCCGACGCGGCATCTTCCGGAGCCGCGGCTTGCGCACGCGATGCGATCGCTGCGAGTGGGGTTCGCAGTTCGTGCGCCGCATCGGCCACGAAGCGACTCTCGCGCTCGCGCGCGGCGATGAACGGACGCAACGAAAGCGTCGCGAGCGCGTACGAGGCAGCTGCGACGATGGCGACAAGTGGTACGTCGAACGCCGCGATCGTGAGCGCGAGGCGACGCAGCGCGGCGCCCGACGCGGCGGCACCTGCGGCCGTCCCGGCGAGCGGCTCGAGATTGTCGGAAATTTCGCGCGCGACGAAAGCAAACGCGGTGAGATCGAGCGCCGTGAGGACGACGGCGAACACCGCCACGAAGGCGAGCGCCAGCCGGAGAATCAGCCCTCGAGTCGGTACCCGATGCCTCGGATCGTTCGAATGCAGTTCGCGGCCCCCACTGCGCGGAATTTACGCCGAACGGCGCTCACGTAAACGTCGACGATGTTGCTTTCTCCAGCGAAGCCCTCCCCCCAAATCCGCGTCAGAATCTGGTCGCGCGTGAGAACGATCGTGTGATTGCGTGCGAGATACTCGACGAGTCGGAATTCCGTCACCCCGAGCGCCACGCGCGTGTCGCGCACGGTGACGCTTCGCGCGCCGAAATCCACGCGCACGCCGCCCACGGTCACCGCATCGAGTACGGGCACCCGCCCGCGCCGCGCGAGCGATCGTAGCCGAGCGGCGAGTTCGTCGTAGGCAAACGGCTTCACGAGATAGTCGTCCGCACCCGCATCGAGCCCGCGCACCCGATCTTCGATCGCGTCGTGGGCCGTGAGCATGAGAATCGCAATGGGGATGCCTTCGGCGCGAACAGCTTGCGCGACCCGGAAGCCGTCGAGGCCGGGCAACGCGACGTCGAGGATGGCGACGTCGAACGTCTGGTCGCGCAGGAGCGCGAGCCCCGCGAGCCCGTCGTACGCGGTGACGACCGCATAGCGCTCACGTTTGAGCATGACGGCGATCGCATCGGCAATATCTCGATGATCTTCGACGATCAGCACGCGCATTACGGAATCTGCTCGCGCAGCGTATGCGCGAGCATCCGCAAACTCGGGTCTGCGGCGTCGGCGGCGGTCCGCGCCAGTTGCGCTTTCGCTTCGGCGGTGCGGCCATCACGCAGCAACAGTTCCGCGTAGGCGAGGCGGGCGCGTGCGTAACCCGGCGAAAGCGCAAGCGAACGTTCGAGTTCCACTTGCGCCGCCGCTATGCGGCCGTCGTGCAGTTCGACGATCGCGAGATCGTAGTGCGCGACGGCGTATGCCGGATCGTCGGCGAGCAGCGCGGTGAAATCGCGTCGTGCGAGCGCGAAGTCGCCCGTGCGGATCGCGACGAGGCCCTCGGAATATCGTGCGCGCGCCGACGCAGGTGCGATCGCGACGAATCGTGCCGCCGCGCGACGCGCGCGTTCGTCGTCCCCCGCCGCGAGTGCGATAGCCGTCAGGTTCGCGGCTGCAGCGGCGAAGCCCGGATCGCGGGCGAGCGCGGCGTCGAGCGCGTCCATCGCGTCGTTCGCTCGCCGGAGATGGGCGAGCGCGAGCGCGCGATCGTAGAGCGCCGTCGACGTCTTCGGTTCGGGCGGCGCTAAGTCGACGATTCGTGCAAACTCGCGATCGGCCGCACTCCAATCGGCACGCGCTTCGTCGGCGAGACCGCGCGCGAATCGCTCGCGGACCTCGCGCTCGATGACGAGCCGGCGTGCGGCCTCCGCGCTCGTCACGCGCGGCGCGGAGGTCGGTGGGGCATAGGTCTGCGCGCTCGCTTCGTTCCGCGCCGCGGCGAGCAGCACGAGCGCCGCAAGGATGGCTGCGGTACGCACGTTAGGGTGTGGCCGCTGGCAACTCGGCGCCGCGCACCGTCGACGCGCGCGCGGCTTTCTCTGCGGGGCACGACCAGCCGACGCGGCCGTCCTCGCTGATCGGGGAGAGCAATGTAGGCGGGTCGCTCGGCACCGCATCGTCAATCACGAACCGCAACGCCGCTTGCGCCGTCAATACGAGCGTAAGTGCCGCAAGGAGCGTCAACATCGCGGTGAAGAGTACCGTTCGCCTCCATCGGGTGGGCCGCATCATCAAAATTCTATTTGGCTTTCCTGAACGTTGGGTGAACGTTTTCTCCTCCGCGATTGCGATCGTCGTTGTCATCGCGGGTGCGAGCCCCGCAATCGGAGCCGCGCCCTCCCTCATCGTCGGCATCGTGCTCGATCAAGACGGATTTCCGGCCGGCGGCGCCGAGGTCGTCGCGCGGAAGCGCGATGGTGCCGCGGATGGTCGCGCGGTCGTGGCCGATGACGGGACGTTCGCGCTTGAGGCGTCGATGCCGCCCGTGGAACTCGACGCTTCGTGCCGTTTTTGCGCGACGGTCCGCGTGCCGTTCGTCTCGGGTGCCGATATCACGATCGCCGTACGTCGGTATCGCAGCCTCGCCGCCGGTGGGCCGAGCGGCGCGGATCTTGCGGCGCTCGCGCCGGAGTCGGCCGCGGCCGTGGCGGAACTCGTGCCGTTCGCCGTCGTTCTCGGCAACGTCATTACCGATCGCGGCCTGGGGCTCGGTCGCGATGCGACCGTCGTCGATGGGCTTCCGCTCTATCGGCGGCTCGACGGGGTTCCTCTCGTGGGCGTGCTTCCCGCGTTTGCCCTGGCCGACGCGCGCGTGACCGATGGGGCCATGCGCCTTGCGAGCACGGATGTCGATGCGCCGACAACGGCGCTCGGGCTCGCGGGTGGTATCTCGGGCGCGATCCGGACGGGCGGAGCACTGGCCACCGCAACGGCATTCGAGAGCGGTGCGAAAGACGCACGGTTCGCATCGGCGCGCCTCACGTCGCCGTTCGCCGGTGGTCGACTTACGACGACCGCGCTTCTCGACGCCGCGAGCAACGTCGGCTTTGCGGGCGCGCAACTCGCCTACGATACGTCATCGCGTCGGTACGACACGGCGCTCGGTATCGGTGCCGTCCGCAGTGTTGCATACGGTGCGTCGGAAAGTGACGTGACCTACGACGCACACGTCACCAACCGCGCTCCCGCGGCGTTGACCATCGGCATGCAGGGCCGCTTCTCGAGCGGCGGTTCGCTTTACGGCGGCGGCACGCAGCACGAGAATCGTGCGTATGCCAGCGCCGGCTGGCGCGGTCCGCGCACGGCGATCGCTTTACGCCTTATCGCCGGGCCTCGACTCGCGCCAGTGCTCTCCGTCACGCAGAATCTGTCTGCGAACACGGCGATTCGCGCGTCGCTGAGCGACGATACGATCGCATCGGCTCTCGGAATCGCCACCGTGTTCGCGCGATCGCAGCGGGCCGAATTTTCGTTTAATGCAAACGATGCACGTCGGCTTTCGACCGAGGCCGTCGCTTATGTCGAGACGACGACCGGTGGTGCCGTGGGGCGCGTGCGCGGCGTTGGGCTCCGTGCCGCATATCAGATCGCACCGCGTCTGCTGCTCCGATCGTGGCTGTTGCGCGCGGACGCGACGACGGGTAACGTTCCTGCGGGCTTCGGTGTCGGCTACGGACCATCGATGCGCGGCAATCCGTACGCGAGCAATACGGCTGCCCGATTCGATCGTCAAACGGCGTGGCTTACCTGGGACGGCTCCGTGCGCTTCGATTTGATTTCGCGCGCCGAAGGATTCGATGCGAGTGTTGGTGTGCGGCTTGCTCGTTATCGGTTGACTTCGGGTACGGGTAGATTGCTCGGCAAGCGCACGATCACGCTTACACTCTCGCGGTAACGCCGCCCTTTGGGCTTGCTCCTGTGTTTGCGGATCGGCACGATGCTAACGCCATCGTTTTCGTACTTCGATAACTACTCTGGTAAGAACGTGAACTTGGCTTCTTGGGCGGCGTTCACCGCTGCTACGCCTGCGGGGACCAACATCGTGCCGGGGAGGAAGTTTGCTGCGAGTTCGTCGTGGATTGCGATGACTTGCTCGCGTGTGATCTGGCTTTGCGCGGGCGTGGTTCGTTTTGCGATCTCGCTCACGAGGCCCATGAATGCTTTGTTGCAGACGAAAAACGACGCGCCTCGGTCGGCGAGCGTTTTTACGAACGAGCCGCTCGGGTTTATTTTGAGGTTCGTCCAGAACGTGCGGTAACTGGTGTCGTTCGGACGCATCGCTTCATCCGAGATGAGGCCGATCGGATATTTTGCGTACATCGCGTCGTTGAGGACCGTGTTGTACGAATAATTTCCGTAGAGCGCCATGGCGATGTGCAAGCCGTTCGGGCCTGCGGCGAAGCCGTTGGGGTCGGCGTAGGCGAGGAGCGAATTCTGCAAGTGCGACATGCCGACGCCCGCTCCGATGTACGATGTGGCGGCGACGATCTGGCGGTGTGGATACGGGCGCTCGAGGATCGCGCGAAATGCATCGCGATCGAAGGGGAATGGAACGGTAGCGTACACCTCACGTAAACGCGCGCGCTCGGCTTCGGGGAGCGGCGACGGCTGCGGTGATGCCGCCTCGGCTCTGGCGGCGAGCGGTTGCGTGGCAGCGATGCTCGTCGCTATGGCGGTCGTTGTAGCGACCGTCTTGACGAAATTGCGACGCGATCGATCGGATGAATCCATCGGACACCTCTTTCTGCGCTCGATCATCTACCGGTTACGGCGTTGCGAGAACGACTTTTCTCTGTCGATATCACTTTTTCGGAGCGCTTACGCCCCGTTTCGTTGGAGCGATCGTTCCCTCGAGCGTTCGTTTGAGCTCGGAACGAGTTTCGCGAGAGACGCCGAGCGATTTCGCTATTTTCGGTAGTTCGGAAACGGCATCGATGACGCGGTCGATCGCGGCTTCGGCGATGCGCGGCTTTATCGCCTGCGTTGCGGCGACGGCGAGGAGATCGGCGCGGGTGATGTCGCGGCCTTTCCCGTTGATTGCGAGATAGTGTTCGTTACCGGGGCCATGCGAGAGCGTGAGGTCATAGGCGGGTGCGAGCCGGAAACGGCGGGCGTGCGGCGAGAAGAGGAAGGCGTGCTGTTTTGCATGGTCGTCGCGGTTGTGCGCCACGACGTTGAACGCCATGCGGCGAAACATCTCAACCACGTCGCTTTCGTCGCGCGTCATGTTCCGTACGATCGCGAGCGTCTGCGTATAGTCGATCTCCGGAATGGTCCAGTCGCTTTCCATCGCGCCTGCGAGCGAGAGCATATGGCGTCGGCCGCCGCCGCTCGTTCGATCGAAGCGTTCGGTGGCGAAATATCCGGGGCCCGAGCGCGCCTCGATGAGGCGCGTCCGTGGCATGTCGATGCCTGCGTTGGTAGCTGCGATCGCATATGCCGCCTCGAGTGGGCCGATATCCGCAAATCGATCGAACGTCGCGCGGAATTTTACGATCCATGCCGTGTAGCCCGCAGGCAGAACGTTTGCGTCGTCGCCGCGCGCGCGGTTTCTTTCATCGAGCGCGATCTGCACCTTGGGCCGCGCTCCACCGGAGCTGCCGCCGAAGCGGGCGAGTTCTGCTGCGACGTCGGTTGCGCTTCCGGTGAGCACGCTTGCGGCATCGCGCGCGAGTGCATCGAGATCGATGTCCGTATGTCGCGCCGCATCCTCGCGCGCGGGCTCGTAGATAAGCGCGCCGCGGCCGCGCGAGCCCACGAGGAGCAGGCGTTCGAGAACGGTTTGCGGGTAGGCGATGCCGAGTCGCCGACGGAGTACGAGCTCGCCCCACGCGTCGGGGAGACTATCCGCAAAAACGCCGTGGAGGCCCGCAAACGCGCGCGGATTGGGTGGCCGCAAGAGCCCGGGGCCGGGAGCGCCGAGGGCGGGATTGAGGACGAAGCCGAGCCCCGCGAAGGCGGGATCGTATTCGAATACCGTCGCGTTTCCGTCGAGCGCGAGTCGGCCAACGGGGTGCGAAGCTTCCGGCGTATATCGGAGGCGGACCGAGATCGGCTCGGTACTCAACGACTTCGACCGCGCTTGCGGAGCGGTGGCTGGGCGACGATTTCGTCGATCGTGCGCGCATCGGGAAGCGGAAAGAGTGCCGCGAGGCCCGACTCCGCGCCGAGCGCGACGGCCACGCGCACGAGCACGTCGAGCGTCGCGTTCCCGCCGTTTTCGAGCCGATGCAGGGTCGGGACGGAGATGCCAGCGGCTTTGGCAACGTCGGCTTGCGTTCGAGTAGCCGTTAGCCGTAACCGCGCGATCCGGTCGCCGAGATGGCGTCGGATGCTTTCGGGCGAACTGTTTTGCAAAAGATATGATTGATAGAACGCCATAAGCGTTCTTAGTATATCATATATTTTGCGTTATTGTTGCTGCGAACGGCGCTGACCCCGTGCGTCGTTGCTTAGCGCTTTTCCGTGTAGAAGCGCACGAGATCGGCCTTGAATTTGGCCGCAGCCGCGTCGTTCAAGTACACCATGTGGCCCGTCGGATAATAGGCGTACGAGATGTTCGCGCGGAGCGACGGGTCGATGCCCACGTGTGCGAGCGAATACTCCATGCCGAAGAACGGCGTGGCGAGATCGTAGTAGCCGGCAGCCGAGAGTAGCTTCAGCTTCGGGTTTTTGGTCATCGCTTGGCGCAGATCGTCGACGGTTTGCGGGGCCGACGTGCGGTTCTGTCCGCGGGAGAAGTTCCAACCGCGATTGACTTCGCCGTAGTTCGTCGGCTTGTAGAGGTCTTCGGTTTTCCAGCCGAGCTCGTCGCGCGAATAGCGCTCGAACGATGCGGTGTACGCGCCCGTGATCGCGACATCGGTCGCATCGAATTCGGGCTGCGTCGCATTGCGATCGCCGTCGGTTGCGGTGTAGCGGCCATCGAGGCGACCGACGATCTTGCCGCTCGTGCGTAAGAGCTCTTTCTCGAAGCGGCCGGGCGTGATGCGCAGGTCCGCACGCTCGATGAACGCGGGGTCGAGGCCGGTAAAGTTGTGTATTTTCGCAACGATCGCCGTACGCTCCGCGGCAGTCATCGGCGCGAGCCGCATCAGCGCGGGCGCGTATTCGTTCATCGCAAACGCGCGCGCGCTTGCGACGAAGGTTGCGAGATCGGCGGGCTTGTTCGGGATGCGGTTGTGATACCAGGCGACCGCGGCTTCCGTCGGGAGAAACAGCACGTCGGCAAGGTCTTCACCACCGGGGCCCGGCGAGAGCGTCGCGTAGTCGAGGACGGTCGAGAGGATCGTCACGCCGTTGAGCGCGAGCCCGTGATCTTGCAGCGCGTTCGCGAGCCCGGCCGAACGAAACGTGCCGTAGCTTTCGCCGAAAAGATACTTCGGCGAGTTCCAGCGGTCGTTGATCGTCACGTATTTGCGGATGAATTGGTCGAACGCGCGGATGTCTTCGTCGACGCCCCAGAAGTCTTTGCCCGAGCCCTTCGGCAACACGACGCTGTACCCGGTACCGACCGCATCGATGAACACGATATCGGAGGTGTCGAGGAGCGTGTGCTGGTTGTCGACGATCGTGTACGGCGCGCCGCCGTTGGGATTGCCATCCGCCGTCTGTAAACGCCGCGGGCCGATCGAGCCCATATGGAGCCACATCGACGACGATCCGGGGCCACCGTTGTAGACGAACGTCACGGGGCGCGATTTCTCGCCGTCGACGGTGTACGCGGTGTAGAAGACGTTTGCGGCCGGCTCGTCTTTGTCGTTCTTGAGCGTCAGCATCCCGGCCGTCGCCGTGTAGTTGAGCGTCTTGCCGCCGACCACGATCGTATGCTTGGTGACGATCGTGTGCTCGCGCACTGGAGCGGGCGCTGCGGTCGGTTTCGCCAGCGCGGCGGGCGCACTCGGGGCGGCGGCCGGCGTCGCTTCCTGGGCGCGTGCGGGGAGGCTCCCGCAAGCGAGCGCGGCGAGAACGCAAAGAAGGACGGACGATCGACGTACGGCTTGCATTCTCGCTTGTACGCCGCTACGGTGGCGCGGTCATTTTGAAGATCGCCGTTGCGTTGCCGGGGTCGAAGGCGAGGTCGAGTCGCTCGACGCCGTCCGCGTCGACGAAGCGCTCGCGCGTGATGAATTCGTAGAACGAACCCGGAACGTCGCGCGTGAATGCGTGGTTGTGCGGGCCGACGAACGGGCGGGAAACGGTCGCCGCCCGGAACGCCGTTTGTCGCACGCGCCCCGAAGCGCTGACTTCGACGGTATCTTTGATCGGTCGTCCGAGTGCGCGCTGCTGCGCGGTGAAGGCGACCAGATCCCGATCGAGGCGATCGGTCGCGTGGTTGAAGGCGTTTCCCTCGGTTGCGATCCAGGCCGCCTCCGGCGATTCCGAGAGGAGCGTCTGGTAGTCGCTAAAGAGTGGCGCGTCGTGCAGGCGCGCGAAACACCGGGCGAGCCGCGGGATGAGCGCTCGCGCATCGGCGTAGTGCAAGGTCGCGTTCTGGGCGAGTCGGCCGAGCCATGCGCCATCGAGCGGGCCGAGCGGATCCTTCGTCGTCGCAAGCGTCCGCATGAGCGCGTGGCGGAAGATCGGCGTGAACGGCTCCGGATGGAGCTCGCTCACGAAATACTGTGGGAGGGTCTCGGGAAAGGCGTCGTGTGCGTACGCATACCCCGTCATCCGGAGTTTCGGTAGCGGGTACGTCGCAACGCGCCGATAACCGAGGGGCTCCAAAATACGCGCGAATGCGATGCGCCCGGGTTGCAGCGCGAAGCCGGGCGCGGCGACGGTCCGGACCGCACCATGATCGAACGTGACCTTCCGACCCTCGGCGCGGACGCTCGCGACGTAGCTTTTCGCATGCGGTACGCGATCGAGTAGATCGTGGAAGAGCACGATCGCGAGCACTTGCGCGACGACGTGACGTGGAACGTTTTCGTCGCTCGTCAGCATCTCCGGCGCGACGTGCATCGAAGCGAACGCCGTTTCCGCACTTTCGCGCGACGCGATATCGGCAACGAGGCGGAAGGCGATCGAATCGTGCGACGCGGTTTGCGGCATCGTGATTGCTACCACATCGGGCCCGGTCGTTCCGCGTCGCATCGTGCTGCGTCTCGGGGTAGCGCGAAGGCGGATACGAAAGGAACCGCGTGTGAGCAATCCGTTCGAACATACGATCCTGGAAACGGCGCCGCGCCATACGCTCGTTGCGGTCGGTGCGATCGTCGGGACGATCGTGCTCGCGCTCGCCCTCCATCGCGTGCTCTTCGCGCTCGCGGGGCGCGCCTCCGAACGGAGTAAACACGGGGCGATCTGGGCGATCTTCGTGCGGCGCTGCAACCGCTCGACGGCGTTCATCTTCCCGTTGCTCGGCATCCTCGCCGTGCTCCCATCGGCCGCGATCCCCGACGAAATCGAGCGCGGGCTCGAACGGCTCACGTCGATCTGCACGATCGTCGCGGTCGCGTGGGCGATTATCGTGATCCTGGGCATCTGGGCCGATTTGAGCAACGTCCGGCGCCACGCGGACGACCGGGATAACCTTCGGGCGCGCGAGATCGAGACGCGCGTCGCGATCCTCCATCGTACGTTCGTGACCATCGTCGTCATCGTCGGCGTCGGTGCGATCCTCATGACCTTCCCCACCGTGCGCACGATCGGCACGACGCTGCTCGCATCGGCCGGGATCGTCGGGCTCGCGGCGGGCTTCGCCGCGCGGCCGATCTTCGAAAATTTGGTCGCCGGGGTGCAGATCGCGTTCACGCAACCGATCCGCATCGATGACGTCGTGATCGTCGAGAAAGAGTGGGGCCGGATCGAGGAAATCACCTCGACCTACGTCGTGGTGAAGACGTGGGATTTACGCCGCCTCATCGTGCCGCTCACGTACTTCATCAATACGCCGTTCCAAAATTGGACGCGTCGTACGTCCGAACTCGTCGGCGCCGTGATGATCTACGCCGATTACACCGTGCCGGTTGCGGAAATCCGCGCCGCGCTCGAGTCGATCGTCGCTTCCTCGCCGCTTTGGGATAAGAAGGTCTGGAACTTACAGGTTTCCGATGCGCTGCACGACGTCGTCGAGTTACGGGCCCTGATGAGCGCGCAAAACGCATCGGACGTTTGGGATCTGCGTTGCTACGTGCGCGAGAAACTCATCGCGTTCATCCAGGAGCGTTATCCGCAGTCGTTACCGCGCGTGCGCACGGACACGCGCTACGACGCAAGCGAGCCCGACGTGCATGTCGCACGGCCGATTCCCACATCGAGTGCTGCGGGCGGAGACGGAGCGGCGACCTCCGCCACCTCGGCGATTCGCCGCGTCGCGGCCGACGGATAGCGCGATTTAGGCGACTTGCCGTTCGGCCGGCGTGACGACGCGCGCGTCGCGGAAGGACTGCTTCTCGAAAACCGTCCCGTGCTCGCTCTCGGCAATTTCCGCAAAGCCGAAGCGGCGAAGCATGCGTTCGCCCTCGCGCGAGATCGCTACCGCGCAAATATCGGGCGTTGCGCAGCGCGATTCCGCGCCGAGCGCGGTGAGGCCGTCCATGAGAAAGGCGAACAGGAAGCGTGCGGAACTGCGGACGCTCGGGGCGATCGCGAGGCCGGAAATGTACCAGTACGGGCGTTCACCCGCAGAGAGGTCGAAGGAAGCGGGCGTCAGCGCGTCTTCGTGCATGCGGCCGCTGCTGATCGCGCGGTACGTTTCTTCATTAAGCGGCCAGCCGCTCATCGCCCCAAGGATCGCGCCCGTCTCGTCGTACGCAACGCGGATGCCGGGGGGAAACGCACGCCACCAGCGGGCGAGGATCTCCGTTGATACGTCACGTTCGCCGTAGGCCGACGCGTCGAACGCCGCCAGGTCGTAAAAACGACGGCGGTCGGAGATTTCGGAGAAATGAAAATTCAGCACGACATGAAGCGTCTCGCAAGCGTGGTGGGGAATGTGCTCGAGAGCACAGATCGCTCTCACGCTATTCTCATCTTGGCCCAAATACTCTTCTGGTAATTTCCTGGGCAAATGTACAGACGCGGTCACGGGCAGATGGCGCATCGGCCAAGTGCGATGAGATTTTTCCATCGCGCGATAGGGAGTCTGACGACGAAGGCGTAGCGCGGGATTCGAAGATGAACGACGCCGACCAATCCCCGCCCGTGCCGCCGCACATCGACGAAGCCGCGCTCGTCGCCGCACTCGCCCACGTCGTCGAAGCGACGAGCACGGAAGTGCCCGCGACCGAACCGACGCCCGAGCGGGTGGCCGCCGATGCCGTACGCGCGCGCGCCCAGGCCGCCTGGGATACCGTCGCCACGGCGAAGGAAGCCGGGACGACGGTCGACGGGACGGTCACGGCGGTCGTCAAGGGCGGTTTACTCGTCGACGTCGGCGGTATTCGCGGGTTTCTGCCCGCATCGCAAGTGCGCGTCGCGCTCGGTACGCAACTCGAGACCTTCGTCAAAACGGTTATCCCGCTCAAGGTGCTCGATCTCGACCCCACGCGGCGGCGGATCGTCGTCTCGCATCGGCGCGCGCTCGAAGACGATCGGCGCGCGAAGCGCGTGGCGCTGTTGTCCTCGCTCGCCATCGGGCAAGTCCGTGAGGTGACGGTCGTCCGGCTTGCCGATTTCGGTGCGTTCGTCGATCTCGGCGGCATCGATGGCCTCATCCCGATGAGCGAACTCGCGCTCGAGCGTATCGACAAGGCGGCGGATGTCGTCAAGGTCGGCGACGTGTTGCAAGCGACGGTTTTGCGGATCGAGGAAGGCGGTCGAAAGATCGCGCTGTCGCGGAAGGCCTCGTTGCCGGATCCCTGGCGGGACCACGCCGCGCTCTTGCGCACGGGAACGACCGTCGAGGGTACGGTCGTCGCGAAGGAACCGCGCCTGATGGTCGAACTCGCGCCGGGGATCGTCGGCAGCGTGCGCGAGAGCGATGCGGACCCTGCGGAATACGCGATCGGTGAAAAAGTCGAGGTTTCGGTGCGGATGCTCGATCGTCGCACGCGCCGGATCACGCTCTCGTTGCCGTTTGCGGCCGAGCTCCCGCCGAGTTCGAGCGGTTTCGCGCCGCTCGGCGTCGAGTTGCAATCGCGCCGATAATCCGCACGATGCGCATCGGGATTGCACTCGCGCTCGTGCTTGCCGCGAGCGTCCCCTCGCCCGTCGCTGCCGCCACATCCGTCGCCCCGCCCGCGACGCGCGACTTTTGCCCCGCGATCGTGCGCGAGCTCCTCGCGGTCGACGCGACGAGCCTTCCGCCCGGGCGCGGGCCCGCGAAGCATTTCGGGCTCGTTCTGCTCGCACGCGAGCGCACGCCCGAACGCATCTATCGTCTCGCGTTCGCGACCGACGCGCGTGTCTACCGGATCGACATCCCCGTCCGCTTCGACCGCCTTCGAGACGACGGTCGCGTCGGCTCGTTTTCGAGCCCCGCGTTCGTGGCGTTTCCAAGCGCCGTCACCGTCCGCGACGCGTGGGTCGACGCCGTGACTGCGGACGGCGCCACGGCAAGTTGCGGGCCGAACAACGTCGATACCGACCGGATCGGCACGCCGCGCGCCCGGCTCCCGCTCGGGAACGATGCGCGCGATGCGCTCGCGCGGCGCATCGCCGCGACCTACGGCTCGACGCTACCGTCGGCGATCGACGAATCCGCGAGTGCGCCGAACGTTGCCGCGTCGTGTTCGCTACCCGATGCCGCCGCGCGGACGGTTGCCGTCGAAGCGCCGGGCCGGCCCGAGGGGAGCGCGGGGCATACGGTCGAGGTCGATGTTTCGCTCGATGCGGATTCGAACGTCGTCGACGCGCGAATCGTGCGTTCCGATGCCAATCCCGCGACGGAAGCAGAAGCGCTACGCGCGACGTACGCATCCCGTTTTCGCACGGAGCGATTCCGTTGCGCGCCGATCCCGGGGACCTTCGCCTTCGTTCTCGAGTTCCGTTAGGCGAGCTCCCTAGCGCCCGCCGAAGACGTTCTTGAAGACCGTTCCCGCGATGCCGCTAGCGATCGAGACGTCGGCCGTTTGCGTTGCGGCTTCTTGGCCGAGATACGGCGCGATTGCGTGCGCGAGATTCGGCATCGTGAGCGATTGCATCCAAACGCGCCCGGGCCCCGTGAGCCGTGCGACGAAGATCCCATCGCCACCGAAGATCATGTTCTTGATGCCGCTCAAGAGCGTGACGTCGAACGTGACGCTATCCTGGAACATCCCGACGTGGCCGGGATGCGCCTGGATCGTCTCGCCGGGCGCGAGGTCGTACGAAACCACTTCGCCACCGAGCTCGACCCATGCCGTGCAAGCGCCGGTCATGTGCTGTAATACGAATCCGTCGCCGCCGAAGAGACCGGCACCGAGATTGCGCTGGAAACCCATCGCAAGCGCGACGCCCTGGGTCGCGGCGAGGAACCCATGGCGATGGATCATGTAACCTTGGCCGGGCCGCACCGCGAGTTCGAGGATGCGGCCGGGGATCTTCGCGGCAAACGCCACGAGGCCCGGAGAGCCTTGCGCGCGGTACTCGGTCATGAAAAGTCCGCCACCGGAAAGTGCGCGGCCGAGGACCCCAAAGAGCCCTTTCGCGCCCGCCGTCTGCGTGGTCGTGTTAAGGACGATCGACTGCGTCATCCAGGCGAATTCGCCGGGTTCGGCGACGACCACGTCGCCCGCTTCGAGCCCGATTTCGAGAACGGGTAGCGTCTCGCCGGTAATTTTTGCTTGCATCGAAAGGCCTCCGAAAAAAGCGGTGTCGCTTGCGCTTCGCCATGGCGCGCGCGGCGCCCGGGATGCGCGTGCCGCATGCCGAAATCGTTGCGCATGACAAGCGAGGCGTTCGAAGCGCTGCGGTTCTCCGGGCGCTGCATGCTCGTCGCCGACGACTCGCCGATCGGTCGGGCGATCCTGGTCCGCCAACTCGCCGCACTCGGTATCGAAACGCTTGCCGTGCGTGACGGCGAAGAGGCGTTCGTGGCGTACCGAGCCCGTACGTTCGATGCGCTCGTCACCGATTGTTACATGCCGAACCGCGATGGCTTCGCACTCGCCGCTGCGATCCGCGCGCACGAATGGGAAGGCGGCGAACGCCTACCGATCCTCGCGGTAACGGCGAGCGACACGCCGCGAGAACGCGCGGCCGCGCGCACGAGTGGGATCGATATCGTGCTCGCCAAACCGGCGAGTCGCGACGATCTGATCGGCGCGCTCGCCGCGTTCTTCGGCCAAGCTCGCCCGACGACGACGAGCGCGCCGCCGTCGAACGATCGCAGCGCGCCGATCGACCGTCGCGGGCTCGCCGCGCTCATCGGTGACGACGACGATGCCGAACTCGATGCGATCGTCGCTTCGTACTTGGCGACGGTGGGAGCGACCATCCAGCGTGCCGGCGCGGCCGTTGACGCAGCGGACCACGTATCGCTCGCGGAGGTCGCGCACGCGGGCAAGGGCTCCGCACGCATGGTGTGCGCGGGCGCGCTCGCCGATGCTTGGACCGACGTAGAAAGCGCGGCATGTGCGCGTGACGACGCCGCCATCGCCGCCGCCATCGACGAACTCTTGGCCGCCCTCGCCGAACTTCGCACCCACGGACGGATATGAATACCGACGAACGTTTGAATCACCGCCATTTTCTCGTCGTGGACGACGAGGAATTCTTACGCCGCGTCGTCGCGCGGTATCTCACGCAAGCGGGGGCTGCGTCCGTCTCCGAGGCCGCGGATGGGACGGAGGCGATCGCCGCGCTCGCGCGCTCGGAGATGGCGTTCGATGCGGTCATCACCGATTTGAACATGCGCCCGATGAACGGCCTCGCGCTATTGCAAGCGATCCGCACGGGTCGCGACGGGCTCAAACGCAACACCGCCGTCGTCATGCTTACCGCGCACGCCGAAGCGAATTACGTCGCGCAGGCACTCGCACTCGATGCGGACTCGTTCGTCATCAAACCGGTGTCGAAGGACGATTTGCTCTCGCGCCTTTTGCGCGTGCTCGAAAAACGGATTCCCATCCGCTCGGTCGCCGAATACGAAGCCGTCGAACGCGGCGATCGTTTCTTCGGAACGAGCGGTGCTTTGCCGCGCGTACCCGCCGCCGTCGCACCGGTTGCTGCGGCAACCGTCGTCCCGATCGTCGATGCACCGGAAGCGGCAAAACCGCGCACGCGGCGCGTACCGTTGGAGCTGATCGAAGCGGGCGCGATCCTTGCCGAAGACGTGTTCGGGCGCGATAACAGCGCGAAGTTTCTCGCGGCGCAGACCGTGCTTTCGGCAACGCTGCTCGCGCGTTTGCGCGATCTGCGCGAGATCAATAGCGCGCTCAACACCCTCACGATCGTCGCGGCGGATTGATCGACCTCGCAACCACGCCCGTGCGTGCGGTTCGGCTCGGGCGGCGCGATGCGATCGTCGAACCACACCTGGCCGGCGGGTTCGTCATGCGCAATCGCGCGCGCCTCGACGCCGCGCCGCCGCGCTTTACCGATCATCTCGAACGCTGGGCAACAACGGATCCGGCGCGCGTGTTTCTCGCCGAACGTGTCGGCGACGGGTGGCGGAGCGTGACGTATGAGGAAGCGCTCGCCGCGACGCGCGCGATTGCGGGAGCGCTGATCGCGCGTGGCCTCGATCGCGAACGCGGCGTGGCGATCCTCTCGGAAAATTCCATCGACCATGCGTTGCTCGCGCTCGGCGCGATGTATGCGGGCGTTCCGTTCACGCCGATCTCCGAGGCATATTCGCTGCAGTCGCGCGATTACGTACGGCTTCGAGCGGTCATCAAGGCGCTGACGCCGGGCCTCGTTTACGCAAGCGACGCCGCGCGCTACGCGCGGGCGATCGACGCTGCCGTGCCGATGGACGTTGCCTGCGTCACGTCCGCAGGCATGCATCCGCATCGCCCGACGATGCCGTTTGCAACGTTGCTTGCAACACCGGCCGACGCGCGGAGCGAACGCGCGCACGGCGACGTTACGCCGGATTCCATCGCAAAGATCTTGCTCACTTCGGGCTCGACCGGCATGCCGAAGCCCGTCATCAACACGCATCGCATGCTTTGCGCGAATCAGCGCATGATCGCGGCGTTTCTCGGATTCGTCGAAGACGAACCACCGATCGTCGTCGATTGGCTGCCGTGGAGCCACACGTTCGGTGGCAATCAGAATTTCGGGCTCGTGCTCGCGCACGGCGGCACGCTCCACATCAGTGCGGGGCGACCGACTGTGGCCGCGTTCGGCGAGACGGTGCGAAATCTTCGCGAGATCGCACCGACGTGTTATTTCGACGTGCCGCGTGGCTACGATATGTTGCTTACGGCGCTACGCGCGGATCGCGAACTCGCGACGCGGTTTTTCTCCCGGACGAAAGTGCTCTTTTACGCGGGTGCCGGGCTCGCGCACGCGGTGTGGACCGGGTTGCAAGAAATCGCGCTCGCTACCGTCGGCGAGCGCATCGCGATCACGACGTGCCTCGGCGCGACGGAGACCGGGCCCGCGGCGATCGCGGCAGCGTGGTTCGGCGAGGAGCCCGGCCACATCGGCATCCCTCTGCCGGGTGTGGAAGCGCGGCTCGTGCCGTTGGACGATCGCTTCGAACTGCGCTTACGGAGCGAGAGCATCGCGCCGGGATATTTTCGCGATATCGAAAAAACGGCGCGGGCATGCGATCCCGATGGGTTCTATCGGATCGGCGATACCGTGCGCTTCATCGACGAGGCGCATCCCGAACGGGGGCTTCGCTACGATGGCCGGATCGACGACGATTTCAAGCTCTCGAGCGCGACGTGGGTGCGCGTCCGTGCCGTTCGCGAACGCGCGCTCGCGCGACTCGCGCCCCTCGTGCACGATTTGGTGCTCTCGGGTGCGGGCCGAAGGGAAATCGTCGCGCTGGCGTTTCCAAACGAAGCGTTTGTGCGTACGATCGCGACCGACGTCGCCGCCGATGCTCCGCTGCACGATCTCGTGCGAAGCGCGATCGTGCGTGCGCGCTGTAGCGATGCACTCGCGGCGCTCTCGGCATCGGGCACGGGCAGCGCGAGTTATCCCGCGCGGCTCGTGCTCCTCGGCGAACCACCGTCGCTCGACGCGGGCGAGATGACGGACAAGGGAACGCTCAACGCGCGTGCGATCCTCGCACGTCGCGCGGAGCTCGTCGAACGCGCGCACGCCGAGATCGCGGAGCGCGAGATCATCGTCGCGCGCGCAGATCTGGGGAACCGCGAAGCAACGCAACGCGTCTGACGTGGAGTGTTTTTCTCATCGGTACCGAGTTGTCTCGCCTTCATCGACGTAGCGATGCACGTGATTGCTGTCGCCTGGATCGCGCTCGCGATACTTATTGCCGCGCTGCTCGCCGCCGCGATCCGATTCGCCGTATTCGCGGTCGGCGACGCGAACGATATTCTGTTCGCATCGTTTGCCGAGCTTCCGGCGGATCGCGCGCGGTACACGTACGCTTTCGTACGCGAGCGGTCGCGTAACGTCGCGATCGCTTTCGCGCTCTCCGTGATCGCGGGGCCGTTCGGCGCGTACCTGTACCTCGGCGAATACGGCAAAGCGATTCTCGCGCTCGTCACGCTCAATGGTCTCGGTGCGTGGTGGATCGAGTCGTGGTTCTCGATCCCGCAAGTCGTCCTCATGCGCAATTGCAGGCTCGTGCTCGATGCGCGTGCCTCGCTCGAAGGCGCGGTGACGGCATGATCTCCGATATGGTGTGGCTGTTCGGCGCGATTGCGATCGCGGGCGGGTGGCTCGCGGTCGGCGCGATTGGCGTGTTCCTTCGCACGCGGGGGCGCCGCTAATGCCGGGCTGGTTCTGGTTTCTCACGATGGTAGTGGGCGTCGGATCGATCGCGATTTCGGCGGGCGTCGTAACGGTGATGAAGATCGCGGAAATCGATGTCGCGGCGATGCGCCCGGGCGGAACGAAGCCGCCGAAGCGCTCCTTCGACTAGGGCACGCGCGCGCCGCATGATGCGCGTGCGAAGGGGACCATCTCGGCACGATTAACTATAGCGAATATCGTA
>JBBISR010000016.1:0-70995 GCA_037441145.1 Armatimonadota bacterium | reverse complement strand
CTTTAACGCGACACTCGAATGCGAGCTGCTCGTGAAGCACCGCTTTCGCACCCAACGCGAGGCCGAAGCCGCCGTCTTCGATTTTATCGAGGCGTGGTACAATCCGCATCGCCGCCACTCCGCGCTTGATTATCTCTCGCCGATCAATTACGAACGACGAGCGCTATAGGCGGCTTGAAATTCAAACAAACAACCGTCCACGAAACCGGGTCAACTTCACGACGACGAGCGCAGCAAGTGTTCGGCCGACATTCAAACGTGACAGCAGCTTCAAGAAGCTGGGCCTTACAAAAAGGGTACGCAGTCGTGGCCATGCGCCACATATCTGCTAAAGTAAAACAATGCAGTAAACAACGCCCAAAGCATCCCTGTTGCGGCTAGTTTGAAACCGCCCCGAAGCTTCAAATAAGAAAACAAAGCCGGAAAAAATCCGAAGCAGCCGAGCAAAAGTACGACAACGTTCCAATGCTCACGATGACACGTGTTATATCCTCCACTGCGGTCGAGAAGCGGGTTAAGTATCAAAGCAACAAAAATCCCAGCGACAGCGATCCCGTACCATTGGGTTCGGGTTAGCATTTTATGTCCTTACTCTCGCGAATATTTCGGCTTTTACAAGTACGTATGGAGCTTCGCCATTAGGCTGCCACCTATCGAAGATCCATCGCTTGGGAGAGCCTAGCGGGCTCCTCGAAAGCGGTGTATAAACGCGTTGTGAGCCCTTGCCGCCTGAAATAGCTACCAACCGGCAAACAGAATCAAACGAAAATACTGCCTCGCAGTCATTATCGCGATGACGCAACACAAACACTCGTCCGCTTTCGACTACTGTCTCACCTTGTATATCCCAGTCAGCTACTGCGTTACAGAGAATCGACACTTCGAGATACAAGCCACCCGAGCTCGGCAACTTCACTGAATGAACACCAAGCTGCCCATCGGATTAGCAAAGCTTCGAATCGATCACAAGCCTGTTTGTGATAGAGCCTTCCGGATCATAAAGGTCCATGTATACCTGTTTCGGCTCGTAGTGAACAATAAATCTCCTTGAGCCAACGTGACCAGTAATTCTTAACGCCTGCGATCGAGGAGACGCAAGCTTCGATAACGAGTCAAAAGTCCACCCAATGTTGCTATACCAATGCTCCAAAAATCTAGATTTCACACCACTCATGCGCCGCTCCCACCCCCGCCTCCGGGGCCACCCATGATTGGGTTGTAACTTCCCGACGTGAAATACGAGAAGTCGAGATAATCTCCTGAGGACGAGCCGCTCGAGCCGCTTGCATCCGCAACTATCACAGTGGAGTCGCCGGTCTGGCTGCCATCATCAGCGAGTTTTGGGGCGGAACCTCCAATCTTGTCGTCGATCCCTGACTGCAACGCATTTTGGGCACTCGCACCGGTAGCCGTCAGCCCAGTAAGCTGCGTCAGTTGCTGGAGCATGGAATCCAGCACCGAACTATCAATGCCTGCCCCAAGACCATCTGCGTATGTGATGGTATTTGAGTTTGGCCAGTTGCGCCATACGCGACCGGCCCGCTTGCGTTGTAGTTTGCGTAGCCCTGCTCCAAGCCCGCGGCGATATTGCCTTAATCATATACAAGTGGGACAGAAACGCTATTCTGTGCATTAGTAGTTGAACCGTAATTTATTTATACCAGATTGCCGCCGAGCGAATTCGAAAAATCTGGACCCGCCTCCAGAATCGTGTGGGCTCCCGACTGGTAGCCGATATCCCATGCGATGTGGCTCTGCCCAGATATCACAACGGGGCCGAGCGTGGGAAGACCAGAGAAAAGCCGGATACTAGTGACGGACCCCCATGGAAGCCAAGCGCTTACCCCTTATAAGTACTGCGTAGTTAGTACGATTATATTACTTGGCGTCGCTTTGTCAACATGATTTTTCTTACGTTTTCTGTCCACCTTGGAGTTTTTCGCACAATAGAATCTGCGCGAGTGATCATGGGCGAAAGCGAAATAGCCGATTTACCGCAAGCATTGCATCTTGATCAGTATGTCAGGTGGTGAGCGCGGTTTCCGCGTACGCCACGGAACCGACCTCGGTGACGGTGGCCTCGATGCCGCCCGTGAACTTTGCGACGAGATTATAGATCAACGCGGTGATCGCGCCCGCGACGAACCCGATGATGCCGTAGACGATCGGAAAGATGATGAGCACGGCGATGAACCCGCCGAAGCCGAAGCCCGTCGGAGCTTGACGCGCGGTCAGGGGATTGCTTGCGAGAATCGCCCCGACGATTGCGAAAAAACGGGCCGGAGAGCAGCGCGAAAATCAAGCCGAACCCCGCAAGTATCGCGCCGTACACCAAGCCGAATTGCACCGGATTGAGTTTGCGTAACCGAACGACCATGCCACACCTCCGCACGACGAACACACGCCCATAAGCAAAAAAGGCCCGAGCGTACTGCTTGGGCCTTTCGTAGTGACCAGGACGTTCCTGTTCGCTAGATCAAACTACTTATCGTTATCCATCGGCTGCGTGGACTTCTGGCTCTGGAACCACGAGAGCGGATAGCGATTGACGGTCTGTTGCACGACCGCGCTCACGCCCTGGGCCGCGCGCGTGGTCGCCGTCGTCGCACGCGCCGCGCTCTTGGCGATCGTGCCGGGGACCGGCGGTAGCGGGGTCTGCGCGTAGTTGAACATATCCGAAAGATCGGATGCGGTCGGCGCCGCATCGCGCGTGCCGAGCGATCCGAGCGCCCAGTTATTTTCGACGAACTTCAAGAGCGAACCGAACTCGCCGGTTGCGTGCGAGACGTATGCTTGTTTCGCGTACGGCGAAAGAGCGAGCAACGGAACGCGGAAGCCGAGCGGGTTGCCGTTTGCGTCGAGCGGCGGCTTCACGTGATCGTACCAACCGCCGGCATCGTCCCACGTGACGAACACGACGGTGTTCGCATAGAGCTTCGGATTCTGCGCGATTGCCTGATAGATGTTCGCGACGAAGCCCGGGCCTGCAGCGTTGAGCGTCGCGGAGTGATCGGATGCGAACGACGGCGGCGTGATCCACGAAACGTTCGGCAGCGTATTGTTCGAAATATCGGTAAAGAGCTGATACTCCGAAGTCGTCACGTTGCGCGTCCAGTCGGTGCCGTAACGGATGTGACGGACGGCATCGAATGCGCTCGTCGTGCCGTCGAACGTGCCGATCGCACCGGTATAGTACTTCCAGCTGACGTTCTTCGCGTCCATGAGATCGCCGAGCGTTTGGTAATCGAAGCACGGCGCTGTGGCGTTTGCCGTGAACGTGTCATTCGGGCCGGTAACGGTGTTCACGACCGCGTTGTTGCGCGAGTCGCAGCCCCAGATGTACGGATCGAGCGGCGGATCGTCCGAGCCCGGGCTCTGCCCTGCGATCAAGAACTGGTGGCCCGGGAACGACGGCATCAGCTTCGAGCTGAAGAAGCGATCCGACATCGCGTAGTAGCCGCCGAGCTGCCAGTACAGGCCGACTTCCGACGTCGGCACGGCGCCGAGCGCGAAGTTGTTGCCGGGGGTCGTGACGACCTGACCCGTGAGGACGTTGCCGTTCGGATCGTTTGCGAAGCCCGTGAGCGCGCCGCCCGCATATTCGGCGAGGAGCGCCTGATACGAGTGCGACGGGTCGACCGGGCTTTCGAGCGGCACGGTCGCGAGCGTCGCGGAGCCTGGCGCGTAGGGCGCAACATCCATCGTCGCCGCCTTCGCTGCGGGGACGCCCGCGCCGAGCAGCACGGGATTTACGAAGCCGTAGAACAGATTGTCCGTCGTGCGGTTTTCCATCATCACGATGATGACGTGGTTGATCGGGCTGCTCGCGATCTGGGTCCCGGGTGCGATCGTCGGCGCTGCGGTGGGCGTCGCGGTCGGCGTGGGCGGCGGCGTGAAGGTCGGCTGCGGGGCCGCCGGAGCGCTCGTGGTATTCCCGCTACACGCGGACAACGCCAATATCATGGCGGAGTAAGCAAAAATCCGTCTCATGCTGCAATCTTTGGGGCGCGATTCTTATCGGAGTCATAAGCGCACCCTATGGTTGGATTAACAAGCGGTCGGCGGCTCGCGCAGGGGTACCTCGCACTTGGGATCGCGCAGGCCGCGATCGGCGCGGCCGGCGTGTTCGCCCGCTATGCGCTCGGGGGCACGGGGCCGGTTACGGCTTCGGCGTTGCGGCTGGCGCTAGCGGCCGTGCCCGTCGTGCTCGTTGCCGCCATCGTCGGTCGGCGCGGCAAGAATGCGGCGCGCGAGCCGGTCATCGAACGCAAGCTCGTTGCGGCCGGGCTTCTGCTCGCGTTCCACTTCGCGACGTGGATCGGTTCGCTCGCGTTTACCTCCGTCGCCATCGCGACGCTGCTCGTGTGCACGGCACCGCTGTGGCTTGCGATCTACGATCTCGTCGTCCATCGTCGCACGATCCGTGCCGCGCCGATCGCTTTCGGCATCGCGGCCATCGGGCTCGTGCTCGTCGTGGGCATCCCCGCCCACGCCCGTGCGACCGACGTGCTTGGTGAAGCACTCGCGCTCGTCGGTAGCCTCGCGATCGCGGGATACCTCGTGCTCGTGCGCGATTGCGGCAGTTACACGACGCTCGCCGTCATTACGCGCACCTATGGATACGCCGCGATCGCGCTCGTGCTCGCGGCGCTCGTAGCGCGCCAGGCGCCGCCGCCGCTCGCAAATACGAGCGCGTGGGCCGGGATCGCCGCGATGGCGTTCGTTTCGCAACTGATCGGCCATACGGGGCTCAACATCGCGGTACGGCGGATTTCCGCAGTCCTCGTCGCGATGACGACGCTGCTCGAACCCGTCGTCGCGGCCGTGCTTGCGGCACTCCTCTTACACGAAGCGCTCTCGGCGTTCGCGATCGCGGGGGGCATGCTCGTGATCGCGGGGATCGTCGTACTCGTCTGGGGCGAGCAAATGAACGAACGACCGTTTCCGAGAACGCCCGAACGCGCATGAAGCAGGCCGAGACACCCGAACGCGAGCGGCTAGCGCAAGCGGATCGCCAGATCGGCCACTGGCGGAAGTGGGGCCCGTATCTCAGCGACCGGCAATGGGGTACCGTCCGCGAGGACTACAGCGAAAACGGCGACGCCTGGACGTACTTTCCATTCGACCACGCACGATCGCGCGCATACCGGTGGGGCGAGGACGGCTTGCTCGGCATCTCCGATAACCACCAGCGCCTCTGCCTCGCGCTCGCGCTCTGGAACGAACGCGATCCGATCCTCAAGGAGCGGCTCTTCGGCCTGAGCGGCCATGAGGGGAACCACGGCGAGGACGTCAAGGAACTCTATTTCTACGACGACAACACGCCGACGCATTCGTACATGCGCGCGACGTACAAATACCCGCACGCGGCGTTTCCCTACGACGATTTACGGCAGACCAACGCGCGCCGCAGCCGCAGCGAGCCCGAATACGAACTTCTCGATACCGGAATCTTCGCCGACGGAAACTACTTCGACGTCGTTGCGGAATATGCGAAAGCCGGCCCCGAGGACGTACTCGCGCGCTATACCGTAATCAACCGCGGATCGGTCGCGGCGCGAATCCACGTGTTGCCGACGCTGACGTTTCGCAACGAATGGTCCTGGGTTACGGGCACGCCGAAGCCGATGCTGACGGGGGATCGCCACGACGGCATGCATGTGATCCACGCGATGCACGAAACACTCGGCACGTATCATCTCGCCTGCGAGAACGCGGGCGCGCTGTATTTCACAGAAAACGAAACGAATCTCGAGCGCTGTTTCGGGGTCGGCGACGCGGCGCCGTTCACGAAGGACGGCATCGGCGAGCGCGTCGTGCGCGGCACGACGAGCGCGGTGAACGACCGCGCCCAGGGAACGAAGGCCGCAGCGCATTTTTCGTGCACGCTCGCACCGGGTGAGTCGCGCGCGATCCGGGTGCGGCTGACCGCGGGGCGCGATGTGCTTGAGCCGTTCGGCGCGCACTTCGATGCGATCTTCGATCGTCGCCGCGCCGAAGCGGATGCGTTCTACGAAGAGTTGCTCCCGTTTCCCGCAAGCGACGACGAACGCGCGGTGCAGCGCCAAGCGTTCGCGGGGATGCTCTGGTCGAAGCAGTTCTACAATTACGTCGTGCGCACGTGGCTCGACGGCGATCGTAACGAACCCCCGCCGCCCGCCGTCCGGAAAGACGGCCGGAATGCGAACTGGCGGCACTTCTACGCGGACGGGATCCTCTCGATGCCGGACACGTGGGAGTATCCGTGGTTCGCGGCGTGGGACCTCGCGTTCCACGTGATCCCGCTTGCGATGATCGATCCGACTTTTGCGAAACAGCAAATCATCGTGCTCACGCGCGAATGGTTCATGCATCCCAACGGCCAGCTCCCCGCATACGAATGGTCGTTCGACGACGTGAATCCGCCCGTGCACGCCTGGGCGGCCTATCGCGTGTACGAGATCGAGGAAAAGCATTTCGGGCGCACCGACACGCGATTTCTCGAGCGCGTGTTTCAAAAGTTGCTCATCAACTTCACGTGGTGGGTGAACCGCAAAGACCATTCCGGGAACAACGTCTTCGAAGGCGGCTTTCTCGGACTCGATAACATCAGCGTCTTCGATCGCAGTATGACGCTACCGGGTGGCGCGCAGCTCGCCCAGGCCGATGGTACCGCATGGATGGGCGTGTACTCGCTCAACATGCTCGCGATCGCGCTCGATCTCGCGCGCCTCAATCCGGTGTATGAAGACATCGCCTCGAAATTCTTCGAACATTTTTTGATGATCGCGCAAGCGATGAACGCGCACCGCGTCGATGGTGGGCTATGGAATGAAACCGATGGCTTCTATTTCGATCAGCTCTATCTCGCGAACGGCGAACGGCGGGAGCTCTCCGTGCGCTCGATCGTCGGCCTCATCCCGCTCTTTGCGGTCGAGGCGCTCTTGCCGGATGTGCTCGACGAACTGCCGGGGTTCAAAGCGCGCCTCGAATGGTTCGTAACGAATCGGCCCGATCTCTCGGCGATCGTCGCACCCGTGGAAAGCGGCGCGTTTCGGGGCCGGCGTATGCTCGCGATCGCCGATCCCGCGAAGTTGCGGCGCATTCTCGCCGTCGTGTTCGACGAAGACGAATTTCTCAGCCCCCACGGTATCCGCGCGCTTTCGCGAAGGCACGAAGAGAAGCCATTCGTGCTCGATATTCCGGGCGGGACGTTTCGCGTCGATTACGAGCCGGCGGAGGCGACGAGCGGGCTCTTCGGCGGCAATTCGAATTGGCGCGGGCCGGTCTGGTTTCCGATCAACTATCTCTTGATCGAATCGCTCCAACGGTTCCATTTCATCCTCGGCGACGCGTTTACGATCGAATATCCCACGCGCTCGGGAAGGTACCTGACCCTTTGGGAGATCGCGAGCGATCTCTCGCAGCGCCTGGTAGCGCTCTTCACGCGCGATGCGAGCGGCGCGCGGCCCGCGCACGGTGCGGAGACCATCTACCGCGACGATCCACACTTCCGCGATCGCGTGCTCTTCTACGAATATTTCCACGGCGATAACGGCGCGGGCATCGGTGCATCGCACCAAACCGGATGGACCGGCCTCGTCGCGAAGCTCATCCAACAACAGGCGGAGTATCGCGATCGCTCGCCGTTGGATTGGAACGAGTTCACCATGAGCCGAGACTTGCAATGATGATTCAGAGAAGCAAGTGTCAGAGAACGACATTCGCCGCGAAGCCGGAGGCGATCGTGCCTGACCCCGAGATTCGCCGCGCGAGCGAAGACCGCGAAGGCCTACGGTGAAGGTTCGAGATCTGATGAAACGGGGTACGAGCACACGGATGATCGAGTCGTCCCATTTCGACGCGCTTGCCGAAGCACGTTGTGCCGACCCGTTCGCCGTGCTCGGGCCGCACCACGAGGGCGCGGAGTTCGTCGTACGGGCCTTCCTCCCGATGTGCGACGAATTGCTCGTGATCGATGCCCACGACGAAATCGTCGCCCGGGCGGAGTGCGTGCATCCCGCGGGCGGCTTCGTCGCCCGCATGGCGCGCGGAGCGTTCGCGTATCGCCTCCGCGCTCGCTACGGCGGTAGCGTCACGACGTTCGAGGACCCGTATCGGTTCGGGCCGATCCTCGGCGAACTCGACGCCTATCTCATCGGCGAGGGCCGGCACCTGCGTCTCGATGAGGTGATGGGCGCGCACGTGCGCACGATCGACGGCGTACGCGGTACGGCGTTTACCGTTTGGGCACCGAACGCACGAAGCGTCAGCGTCGTCGGCGACTGCAACTTTTGGGATCCGCGCCGTGCGCCGATGCGCATCCGTCGCGAATGCGGCGTGTGGGAGCTCTTTCTTCCCGGAGTCGGACCCGGCACGCGCTACAAGTTCTACATCATCGCAAACGACGGTCGCGCGCTTGCGTTGCGGCGCGATCCGTTTGCCTTCGCATCCGAAGTACGGCCGCAAACGGCATCGATCGTTTACGAACCGAGCTACATTTGGAGCGACGACGCATGGATGGCCTCGCGTGGCGAAACGCTCACCATCGACCGTCCGATCGCGATCTACGAAGTCCATCTGGGCTCGTGGCGGCGGCACGCCGACGGTTCGTGGCTCACGTATGCGGAGCTCGCCGAAACGCTCGTACCGTATGTCGTCGCACGCGGCTTCACGCACGTCGAATTACTTCCGGTTTCGGAACATCCGTTCGACGGTTCGTGGGGCTATCAGCCGCTCGGGCTCTTCTCGCCGACGAGCCGCTTCGGATCGCCCGACGACTTCCGCGCCTTCGTCGATGCCGCGCATCGTGCGGGGATCGGCGTCATCGTCGATTGGGTGCCGGGGCATTTTCCGAACGACGAAGGCGGGCTCGCGCGGTTCGATGGAACGGCGCTTTACGAGCACGCCGATCCACGGCTCGGCATGCACGCCGATTGGGGGACGCTCGTCTATAATTTCGGACGCACGGAAGTTGCGAACGTGTTGCAAGTCAACGCGACGTATTGGTTGCGCGCGTTCCATATCGATGGTCTACGCGTCGATGCGGTCTCGTCGATGATCTATCTCGATTATTCACGCGAGCCCGGCGCGTGGATTCCGAATATCTACGGCGGCAACGAAAACCTCGAAGCGACGGCATTTTTGCGCCGTGCGAATGAAGCGGCATATGCGGATTGCCCCGGCATCGCGACGATCGCCGAAGAATCGACCGCGTTTCCCGGCGTCTCCCGCCCGACCGATGCCGGTGGCCTCGGTTTCGGCTACAAGTGGAACATGGGCTGGATGCACGATTCGCTCGCGTTTTTCGCGCGCGACCCGATCTACCGCCCGTATCACACGAACGAGATCACGTTCGGGCTCGTTTATGCATTTTCCGAAAATTTCGTGCTTGCGCTTTCCCACGACGAAGTCGTCCACGGGAAAGGTTCGCTGCTCGCGCGGATGCCGGGCGATGGCAAGGCCGAGTTCGCAAACCTTCGCCTGTTGCTCGCGCTCATGTACGTGCATCCGGGGAAGAAATTGCTCTTCATGGGCGCGGAATTCGGCGCGCGTCGCGAGTGGAACCACGACGGCGAACTCGATTGGAGCGAAGCGTCCGCGGAAGCACATCGCGGCGTGACAAACCTGATCGACGACCTCAATCGCACCTATCGCGGGCTCCCTGCACTCTACGAACGCGATGCGCGCGCGGACGGGTTCGTGTGGATCGATTACAGCGATAGCGCGGCCGGCATCCTCGCCTTCGAACGCTACGGTGAGGGCGACGCGTTTGCCGTCGCCGTCGCGAATTTCTCGGGCGCACATCGCGCGCGCTATCGCATCGGCGTGGCACGCGGCGGTGCGTATCGCGTGGCGATCAACAGCGACGACGCGCGGTACTGGGGCGACGGCAGCGTTACGGGCACGCACATCGCAGCGGATGCGATCGGCGCGCACGGGCGCCCGTTTAGCCTCGAACTCGAATTGCCCGCATTCTCACTCCTCCTCTTCGTTCCGGAGCACTCCTAATGCAGCACGGTATGGTGCAACCCGGCTCGCCGTATCCACTCGGCGCGACGTGGGACGGGAAGGGCGTCAATTTCGCGCTCTTCTCGGCGCACGCGGAAAAAGTCGAACTCTGCATCTTCGATGCGCGTGGGCGACGCGAGCTCGTGCGCTTCGAACTTCCGGAAAACACGAACGAAGTCTGGCACGGGTATCTCCCCGAAGCGCGGCCTGGAATGCTTTACGGGTATCGGGTTTCCGGGCCGTACGATCCGAACGCCGGCCACCGGTTCAATCCGAACAAACTGCTGATCGATCCCTACGCTCGCGCGCTCTCCGGGCAACTGCGTTGGAGCGATGCACACTACGCCTATCGCGTCGGCAGTTCGCGCGGGGATTATGCATTCGATCGTCGCGACGACGCGAGCGGGATGCCGAAATGCGTGATCGTCGATTCCGCGTTCACGTGGGGCGACGACCGGCCGCCGAATATTCCGCTTGCCGATACCGTGATGTACGAATTGCACGCGCGCGGCGCGACGATGCTGCATCCCGACGTTCCCGAAGCGTACCGCGGAACGTTCGCGGGGCTCGCATCGCCCGCGTTCGTCGGCCATCTCCGCAAACTGGGCGTGACCGCGGTCGAACTCTTACCGATCCACGCCTTCGTGGACGATCGGCACCTCGTCGAACGCCGCCTCCGCAATTACTGGGGCTATAACACGCTCAACTTCTTCGCACCCGAACAGCGCTATCTCGGGGGCGGGATCAACGAGTTCAAGACGGCGGTAAAGACGCTACACCAAGCCGGAATTGAAGTGATCCTCGATGTCGTGTACAACCACACGGCAGAAGGCAATCACCTCGGCCCGACGCTTTCGTTTCGCGGCATCGACAACGCAACCTATTACCGGTTGATGCCCGATAACGCACGCTTCTACGACGACGTGACGGGAACCGGAAACGCGCTCGACGTCGGCAAGCCGCGCGTGATGCAGCTCGTGCTCGATTCGCTTCGGTACTGGGTCGAAGAGATGCACGTCGATGGGTTTCGCTTCGATCTCGCGACGACGCTCGGACGCGTTTCCGGCGGCGGATACGACAAGCAGTCCGCGTTTCTGCAAGCGGTCGGCCAAGATCCGGTTCTGCAGCGCGTGAAGCTCATCGCCGAACCGTGGGATGTCGGCATGGGCGGCTATCAGGTCGGCAATTTTCCGCCCGGCTGGTCCGAGTGGAACGGCAAATATCGCGACGCCGTCCGGCGCTTCTGGCAGGGCAACGACGCGCGGCTCGGCGAGCTCGCATCGAGCCTCGCGGGTTCGAGCCACATCTACCAGTGGCAGGGCCGCCGACCGCAGGCGAGCGTCAACTTCGTCACCGTGCACGACGGCTTCACGATGACGGATCTCGTTTCGTATAACGGCAAACACAACGACGCGAACGGCGAAGACAATCGCGACGGCACGGACGACAACGCGAGCTGGAATTGCGGCGTCGAGGGACCGACGGACGATCCTACGGTCCGTGCGTTGCGGAAACGGCAACGGCGCAACATGCTCGCGACGGTGTTGCTCTCGCAGGGCGTGCCGTTACTGCTCGCGGGCGACGAGTTCGGGCAATCGCAAGGTGGCAACAACAACGCGTACGCCCAAGATAACGAAACCTCGTGGCTCCACTGGCCCGCGATCGACGACGAGGGTCGAGCCGACGAGGCATTCGTGCAGCGCCTGATCGCGATCCGCCGCGAACACGGCTGTTTCCGGCGCTCGCACTTCTTCCGCGGTACGGCGCCCGACGGGGACGAACGCAAAGACATCACGTGGCTCGCGGCGAGTGGCAACGAGATGACGCAGGACGAGTGGAACGACACCGGGCGTCGCGTGCTCGGTTTCGATATCGGGGACGAACCGCGCTTCGTCGCGCTCTTCAACGCGCACGATGCCGAGATCGCGTTCACGCTTCCGAGTGGCGTCGCTTCGCCCTGGCGATGCATCGTCGACACCGCGCGCGACGACGTTACGGACGAGCCTGCGGCGACGCCGTTCGCCCTGCAAGCACGCTCCCTCGCGCTCTTTCAAACGCCGTGAACCCCGAGGACTTGCACGCGCTCGACGAGCGAGCGATCCGCGCCGGCCTCGCGCTCTCGTACGTCGACGCGTTCGGCCTCGAACGCCCCGTCACGGCGGAAACGAAGGCGCGGCTGCTCGAAGCGCTGGAGCCACGGATACCGGCCGAGGGCGCACGCATCGCGCCGACGTGCATCGTCGTACGGCGCGATGCGGAACTCGCGTTCACGCTACGCGTTCCGGACCAAGCGCGCGAAGCGATCGTTCACGCGATGCTGCGCCGCGAAGACGGGACGACGGCGCTCGCGGAACTGGCGCTCGAAAATCGCACGCGCGTCGTGTGGCCTCGTACGCCGCCCCTCGGCTATCACCGGCTCGAAATCCGGCTGATCGTCGACGGCATGACGATGCTCGAAGAGATCGCCGTGATCGTCGTTCCCGCGCGCGCTTACACGCCGCCGGGCCTTACCGACGCCCGCGTTTGGGGCTTTTCGTTCCAGCTCTACAGCCTTCGTTCGCGCCGGAACTGGGGCATCGGCGACTTCACGGATCTGCGCACGTTCGTCGGCATCGCAGCGGACGCGGGCGCGGATATCGTGGGACTCAATCCGTTACACGCCTTGCATGCGACGGACCCCGAGGCCGCGAGCCCGTACGCGCCGACGAGCCGCCGCTTTCTCGAACCACGATACGTCGATCTCGAAGCGATCCCGGAATTCGCGGCGTGCGCGGCGGCCCGGGAACTCGTGGCTTCTTCCACGTTTCAGGAAGAACTCGCTCGCTTGCGCGCAGCGGAGCACGTCGATCATAGCGGCGTCGCGCGTGTGAAAGACGCCGTCTTCGCACTCGTCGCGCAAACGTTTTTTGCCGAGCACGACGGCACGGGAAGCGCGCGCGATCGCGCGTTTCGCAGCTGGGTCGACGCGGGCGGTCGGGCGCTGCATCGCTTCGCGATCTACGAAGCGCTCACGGCGCATTTCGCGGAGGACGAAGGCCGCGTACGCGGCTGGCTGACGTGGCCACGCGAATACCGCGATCCCGCGGGCGATGCGGTCGCGGCATTCGTCGCCGAACACGAAAGCGCCATTCGCACGCGGCTGTACATCCAGTGGATCGCGCAGCAGCAATTCGGGCACGCCGCCGCGATCGCGAAAGAGCGCATGCGGGTAGGGCTCTATTGCGATCTCGCCGTCGGCGTCGATGCCAATAGCGCGGACGTGTGGAGCGATGCTCCCACGTTCGTGCTCGGCACGAGTGCGGGCGCACCGCCCGATCTGATGAACGTGTACGGCCAAGATTGGGGCTTACCGCCGTTCGATCCGAACGCGTTGCGCGCGAACGGCTACGCGCCATTTGCCGAGATGGTGCGCGCGAACATGCGCGGCGTCGGTGCGCTGCGGCTCGATCACGTGATGGCGCTGATGCGCCTCTATCTCGTACCGCACGGTTCGATGCCGACCGACGGCTCGTATCTGCAGTATCCGCTCGACGATCTCGTCGGAGTCCTCGCGCTCGAATCGGTGCGCGCGGGCGCGATCGTCATCGGCGAAGATCTCGGCACGGTCCCCGATGGCTTCCGCGAGCGCATGAGCGAGGCCGCGATTCTGTCCTATCGGCTGCTGCTCTTCGAGCGCGCGAGCGACGGCGGCTATTTCGGCCCGGAAATCTACCCGCGCGCTTCGCTTGCGACGGCCGCGACGCACGATCTCCCGACGCTCGCGGGTTGGTTCGTCGGGCGCGACATCGACGTCCGCGAACGGCTCGGCCTCGCGGATGCGGGCACGGCGGCGACCGAACGCGAGCAACGCCGGATCGATCGCGACCGCCTGCTGGAATCGCTCGTCGGTAACGGCGCGTTGACCGCCGAGGAGGCCGCCGCACTCCCGGAACGCGCGGATAGCCCGGAGGCCGCGGCGCGCTTCGCGCCCGCGATCGCGGCGGCATACGTGTACCTGGGGCGGACGCCCGCGATGCTGATGATGGTGCAACTCGACGACGCCCTTTGCGAAGTCGATCAACTGAACGTTCCGGGCACGGATCGGACGTATGCGAATTGGCGGAGAAAACTGCGGGTGCCGCTTGAAGCTCTGGCGGATGATGCGACGTACCGGCAGGTCGTCGAACGCATTGGTCGCTCGCGCAATACCGATGGTTCGAACTGAGGAGTTCTCGTGAAAGCAGTCGTCATGGCCGGAGGCGAGGGGTCGCGCCTCCGCCCGCTCACCTCGCGCCTCCCGAAGCCGCTCGCACCCGTCGCGAACAAACCGGTGATGGAGCACATCATCGAGTTGCTCCGGCTGCACGGCATCACCGAGATCGTCGCAACGCTGCACTATCTCGCCGACGAAATCGAGAGCTACTTCGGCGACGGTAGCGCCTTCGGCGTAACGATGCATTACGTCGTGGAAGATACGCCGCTGGGTACGGCGGGCGCCGTGAAGATGGCGGAGCGGTATCTCAACGACGACAGCTTCATCATCGTCTCGGGCGACGCGCTTACCGACATCGATCTTACGGCGATCATGAACGACCATCGCGCGCGCAACGCCGATGCCACGATCGTTCTGCAGCGCGTGACGAACCCGCTCGAATTCGGCGTCGTCGTGACGGACGATAACGGCCGCATCACGCGCTTCCTGGAGAAGCCCTCGTGGGGCGAGATCTTCTCCGATACGATCAACACGGGCATCTACGTGCTCAAGCCCGAGATCTTCGCGTACATGGAAGCCGGGCGGAGTTATGACTTCTCGAAAGATCTCTTCCCGCGCATGGTGCACGAAGGCAAGACCGTGCAGGGCTTCGTCTCGACCGACTACTGGACGGACATCGGGAACCTGCAACAGTACCAGCAAGCGAACTTCGATGCGCTCAACGGCAAGGTACGTTGCACGATCGACGGCGAGCAGATCCGTCCGGGCGTGTGGGTCGGCGAGAACACGCAGATTCACCCCGAAGCAAACGTCATCGCCCCGGTCGCGATCGGGAGCAACGTCACGATCGACGCGGGCGCGATCGTCGGTGGCGATACCGTCATCGGGAATAGTACGATCGTCGCCGCGGGCGCGAGCTTGCATCGCACGGTCGGTTGGGATAACGCATACTTCGGCGAGCAGTGCCACGTCACGGGCTCGACGATCGCCAATCGCAACATCGTCAAAGATCGCGTGACGATCGGCGACGGCTGCGTCGTCGGCAGCGGCTGCACGATCGGCAGCGGCGCGGCGATCCGACCGAACCTCAAACTCTGGCCGGATAAGAACGTCTCCTCCGGCGCCATCGTTTCGATGTCGCTGATCTACGGGATCAAGTGGCCGGGTTCGCTCTTCGGCGCGATCGGCGTGAGCGGGCTTGCGAACGTCGAGATCACGGCGGAATTCGCGATGAAGCTCGGCCAGGCGTATGGCTCTTTTCTCAAACCCGGAATGACCGTACTCACCTCACGCGACGCGCATCCCGCGTCGCGCATCATGAACCGCGCGATCATCTCCGGGCTCTTGAGCGTCGGCGTGAACGTCGAAGATCTGCAGAATTATCCGCTCCCGCTCTCGCGCTTCGCAACGCATGGAACGGCGGGTGGCGTGCATTGCCGCATCTCACCGGACGATCCGAACGATCTCTTGATCGAAGTCCTCGATAGCGCGGGGATCAACGTCGATAAAACCGTCGAGCGCAAGATCGAGAACCTGTTCTTCCGCGAAGATTTCCGGCGCACGGCGATGGACGAAGTAGGCGTCTTGAGTTTCCGTTCGCGTTCGCTCGAAGAATACGCGAACGCCTTTCTCACGGCGCTCAAGCCCATGGTTCTCCAAGAAGCAAACTTCAAAGTCGTGCTCGATTACGCATACGGTAACGCGGCGAACGTCATGCCGAGCGTGCTCTCGCACGTTCGCGTCGAGACGATCGCGCTCAACGCGTACTACGACGAGCGACGCGCGCGCACGTTCCGCGTCGATCGCCAGCGGTACATCGAGCAACTCGCAAACGTCTGCAGCACGCTGCACGCGAACCTCGGCATCCTCTTCGATCACGATGGCGAAACGTTCGCCGTCGTAGACGACAAGGGCCGCGTCGTCGACAACGATCGCCTCTCCGCACTGCTAACCCTCATGGTGGCGCGACGCACGAAGGGTGCGAAGGTCGCGATGCCCGCCACGATTACCGAAGCCCTCGATCGCATCGCGGAAGCGAACGGTGCGACGATCGAACGCACGCGCAGCGACCGGCGCTCGATGATGGCGCACGCAGAGGACGCGCGCGGCAAACTCGACTTCGCGGCGGGTACGAACGGCGAACCGATCTTCCCGGAATTCAGCTCCGCCTTCGACGCGCTCTATGGCGCCGTGAAACTGATGGAAATGCTCGCGGCGGAAAAGTGTCCGCTCTCCGATCTCGTGGATATGCTCCCGCAGTGGCACGTCGCCACGCGCGAGATCGCATGCCCGTGGGAGCGTAAGGGCATCATCATGCGCACGATCCTCGACGAGAACAAGAACGAAGGCGACGTCGATCTCGTCGACGGGATTCGGGTGCGGCGCGATGGTGGCTGGGTCCTCGTGCTCCCCGACGCCTCCGATCCGAAGATGAACGTGTACGCCGAAGGCCGCGACGACGCGCAGGCGCAGCAGTACGCCGAATCGCTCGCTACGCGCATCGCCGAACTCGTCGAGGCATAAACGATGGAACGACGGGCCTTCGGCTCCACCGGAATGCAGGTCAGCGTACTCGGCTTCGGCGGCTCGGAGATCGGCTTCGAAGCCGCAGGCCAAGAGACGACGACGCGGTTGCTCAACGCGGCGCTCGATGCGGGCCTGAACGTCATCGACACCGCCGAGTGCTACATCGATAGCGAGACGCTCATCGGAAACGCCGTCGCGCATCGTCGCGACGAGTTTTTCTTGTTTACCAAATGCGGGCATAACTCCGGATTCGAGAGCGAAGCCGATTGGGATCCCGCGATGCTGCGCAAGAGCATCGAACGCAGCGTCCGCGAGCTGAAGACCGATCGCGTCGATCTCGTGCAACTGCATTCGTGTTCGGAAGAACTCTTACGCGAGGGCGAGGTCATCGACGTGCTCGTACGCGCGCGCGAAGCGGGGCTCACCCGCTTCATCGGCTACAGCGGCGACGGTGCGGCGGCGGAATACGCCGTGTCCACCGGCCTCTTCGACGCGCTGCAAACCTCGTGCAACATCGCGGACCAAGAAGCGATCGCGGGCGCGATTCCCGCAGCACTCGCGCGCGGCATGGGCGTGATCGCGAAGCGCCCGATCGCGAACGCGGTTTGGCGCCACGGTGGCGCCCGACCGCCGAATGCCTATCACCACGACTACCACGAACGCATCGTCGCGCTCGACTATCCGTTTCTCGCGGGCGATGCAAACGACGGCGTCGCCACGGCGCTTCGGTTCACGCTGATGGTGCCCGGCGTCGACGTCGCGATCGTCGGCACGACGAACCCCGCGCGCTGGGCGGCGAACGCCGAGCTCGCGCGCCGCGGCCCACTTCCCGCAGCGGAATTCGAAGCGATCCGCAAGCGCTGGCACGAGATCGCGCGCCCCGATTGGGTCGGGCTGACGTAGCGCTCGCGATGTTCGCGCGCACCCTGCCGCAACGCATGCTCGCCGTCGAAGCGACGGCGCTCCGCAACGTTGCCGCGGGCTATCGGGCGTATTTCCACGTGCACCGTGCATCGGAGCGTTCGTACGTCGAACGCTCGCCCTTACGCGATCTCGTGCCCATCCTTCCGCTCACCGTCCTCCCGGAAATCCCGATCGTGCACCTTTTCGCGCACGGCTCGTGGGCCTGGATCGCCTGGACGCACGATGTGCTCGCGATCTATTTGACGCTGTTTCTGACCGGTCTCTACGCGACGATGGCCCAGCGGGAACACGAACTCGATGGGGACACCTTGGTCGTGCACGCCGGGATGATCGCAAGCGCGAAGGTACCACGCGCGAGCATCGTGCGGACGCGCGTACTCGCGGAACGAGCGGCACGGCGGCTGGGCCGGATGCGCGGCGTCATCCGTTTGCCCGCGCTCAAGACCGATTACGTGCTGCTCGTACTCGCCGAGGACGTGCGTGTTTTCGATCTTCTCGGCACGCCTCGCTCGACACGGCGTCTCCTCGTACCGAGCGACCGACCCGCGCTTTTCCAGGAACGCCTGCGTCGTTCCATTACCACAGACGGGCAGGGCGACTGATTCGCGCGAGCGTTTCGAGCCTCGTCCTGGCCTTCGGCGCGGTGCAGGGGGCGATCGTCGCCGTGTTGCTCGTACGCGCGCGCCGCAATCGGCTCGCCAATCGGCTCATCGCGGGCCTCCTCGCCGTCGTCACCTTGCGGCTAGCACCGTTCATCGCCGGATACGCCGGCGCTTACGACGCGTATCCGTGGCTCTCGTTCGCGCCGTACAACGCAGGCCTCGCCTTCGGCCCACTCGTCTTTCTCGCGGTCGTCGCGCGGACGAGCGGCGTGTTGCCGCGCCGATGGTGGCTGCATCTGCTTCCCGCTGCGTGCGAGCTTGCGTATAGCGCGGCGATCTTCATCCGGCCGCTAGCGTTCAAAAACGCGTGGGACGAGGCGGTCCAAGAACCGTTTGTAGCGCCGATCGAACGGTGGGCGATTCTCGTCTCGGCGGCGATCTACACGATCGTCGCTTGGCGTCGCTACCGGGAATACCGGCGGTGGCTCGGCGGAAACGTCAGCTTCGGCGCAGATGTACGAACGGGCGACCTCGCATCGTTCCTCATCGGGGTCGCCGCGCTGCTCGCGCTCTGGACCAGCTTTAGCGCATACGATCGCTTCGTCGCGCCGCTCTCGTATGCAAGCGAATTTCCGCTCTACGTCGCTTTCGCCGCGTTCACGTATGCGCTCGCACTCGCTGCCTGGCGCAACGCGGATCGCTCGTACCCCGTACCGGAACCCGAAGCCGAACGGGCCGCCAGCGTCGCGATCGCAGTTCCGATTCCCATCGCCGTGCCGGTAGGGACGTTGGCGGCGCACGATGCTCCAACGCGCGGCGTCGCTTGGCTCGCCCGCATCCGCGACGAGCACCTTTATCGCGATCCCGATCTCACCCTCGCGAGCCTTGCCCACACCCTTGGAACGAACACGACGTACCTTTCCAGCTCCCTGAACGAGGACGTCGGTGAGAACTTCAACGCCTGCATCAACCGGCTCCGCGTCGAAGCCGTCAGTCGCGAACTCGACGCGAAACCGGAAACGGACGATCTCCTCACCCTCGCCCTCGACTCGGGTTTCCGCTCGAAAGCGAGCTTCAATCGCGCGTTCAAGACCTATACGGGCACGACGCCGAGCGCGTATCGGGCCGCCGCACGCGCCGAAACGGGGTCTCAGATCCTACGATCGACCGAAACGTGAGATTCGCGGCGCGTGAAACGGCAACACCGCGTACGCTTCGAACCATGCATCGCTACACCCAAACCGCTCGCCCCGGCGTCGCCCGGCCCGCCGGCCACACTCTTCGCATCGCACGCTTCGCATGCGCGATCGCGTTGCTGTCAGGATCCATCCTTGCCGCTACACCGCGCGCCACGGCCGCGTCGCTCGATCGGGGCTCCACGCCGAGCCCAACGCCGATCGCCGCGTCGTCCGTACTGCCCGCAGCCGGCTTGCAAGCCGACGTTGCGATCTTGCGCCGGACATACGAGACGCTCCATCCCGGCCTCTATCGGTACGCGAGCAAAGCCGAGATGGACGCGCGCTTCGATGCGCTAGCGCGAGACGTCGGAAGCGATCGCACCCTCGCCGATGCGTATCTCCGGATCTCACGCTTCACCGCGAGCATCCGCTGCGGGCACACCTACGCGAACTTCTTCAACCAGTCGCGTGCGATCCGCACGGCGCTCTTCGAACGGCCCGACAAGCTGCCGTTCTTCTTCCGCTTGCGCGACGGTGCGATGGTCGTCACGCGCGATCTCACACCCGACGGCGCGCTTCCACCGGGTACGATCGTTCGTAGCGTGAACGGCATCACGGCGAGCGAACTCCTCAGCACGACCCTCCCTTACGTGCGCGGCGATGGCGCGAACGACGCGAAGCGGATCGATCTGCTCGCGGTCCGCGGCGAAGCGCGGTATGACGCTGCGGACGTGTTCTGGCCGTTGCTCTTCGCGACGCGATGGACGACGCCGTTCCACCTCGAAATCACGCGCCCCGACGGCACGGCGGCGAGTATCGTCGCGCAGGCGCAGACGTTCGCCCAACGCGTTGCGAGCGTCGAGGTGATGCAACCACCGGCGAACGGCGACGCGCCGCTGTTTTCGACACAGACCATGCCCGACGGGACGGTCGTCATCACGATGCCGACCTGGTCCGTGTACGACAGTAAATGGAATTGGCACGCATGGCTCGACGCCGCGCTCGATGCCGCGAAGAACGCACCGACGCTGGTACTCGACTTGCGCGGGAACGAGGGCGGCAGCGACGACGTCGGCGCGACGATCCTCGCGCATCTCCCCGATCGGCCGAACCCCCAGCCGACCCCATTGCGCCTCGTGCGCGCGCCACGCGTTCCGGAGGACCTCCGCCCGTACGCGACGACCTACGATCCGTCGCTCCTGGACTGGGGTTCGCGCGCGGTGCCGCTCGCGGGCGCACTCCCGATCACGGCGCCCGCCGTGCCGTACCTGCAGTTACTCCCGCGCAGTTCCGACGCCACGGCCGTTGCGGAGCCCCGGCACGAGCCCTATCGCGGACGGGTGCGCGTCGCGATCGATGCCGCAAACAGCTCTGCGACCTTCGCCTTCGCGCAAACCATCAAGCAACGCGGGCTCGGGACGCTCGTCGGCACGCCGACGGGCGGCAACCGACGCGGTACGAACGGCGACGCGTTCTTGTTCGTCACCCTGCCGAACTCGGGCATCGAAGTCGACCTGCCGCTCGTCGGCACGTTTCCGCTCACGGACGAACCCGATACGGGCCTCGAACCGGACGTGCTCGCGCCGTAGCATCCGGCTCAGACGATGGTCTTCGTGTACGTCCGAAAGACCGTGTCGCGCGCGTAGCCTTCGCTCTCGTAGAGCGCCCGCGCGGAAGCGTTCGTATGCGCGGTTTCGAGTTGCAACAACCGCACGCCATCGGCGCGCGCGTACGCTTCCGCCGCGCGCATCAGCGCCCGCCCGACGCCGCGCCGCCGTGCGTCGACGGCGACGTAGAGATCGTTGAGCAGCCACATCCGCTCCATCGCAACCGATGAGAAGAGCGGATAGAGTTGCACGAATCCGCACGCGCGATGCGCGATCTCGGCGAGCAAGATCGCGCTATCGCGGCGTTCGAGCCGCTTTTGCATGAAGGCCGTCGCACCGTCGCGATCGGAAGTGGCTTCGTAAAACACGCGATACGCATCGAACAGGCGGCCGACTTGCGCGATGTCGTCGCGCGTCGCCGGGCGCACGCGGATATCGCTATCGGGTAGCATCGACGTAGGCGACTTTCGCCGCGAGAATCTGCAGGACGACGGGCCATACGTAGCGCTCGCACGTCGCGCTTCCCGCCTCGCGCATCGCATCCGCACGCTCCGGATGCACGAGCAGATCGCCGAGGTACGCCGCGAGCTCGCGGCCGTCGTTCGAGTCCGTTACGAGCGCGTTCACGAACGGTTCCGCATATTCTTCGCCCGTCGCGCCGCACACGACGATGCCGCCCGCCGCCATCACTTCGAGCCCCACGAGCCCGAACGGCTCTTTCCCGGAATTGGCAAGAACCGCGTCGGCTGCGGCATAGAGCGCGAAGAGCGTTGGCTCCGGCAGAAACGCACGCAAATGGACGAGATCCGCATCGGCTCCGCCGAGCGCTTCCGCAAGCTCGTTCGCGTCGTCCCCCTCGTACACGACGCGTTCGAGGGTAAGCCCCCGCGCTTCGGCACGCGCGAAGACGACTTCCCCGTACGCCTCTTTGCCGCCACGTACGATCAACTGCGGCGTCATGCCCTTGGCCTTGAGCTCGGCGACCGCATCGACGGCTTGCAGCCAGTTCTTATCGGGATCGAAACGGCCGACTTTGACGAGCGACGGCCGCCCGCGCATCGCGAGCCGAAGCGCTGCGGTTTCCTTCGGCGGCGCGCCCGCGAGCAGCGAGGGCGCGATGCCGTTCGGGATGACGAGCGACGGAATGCCCACACGCGCGAGCTCGAACTTCATGTACTTGCTCACGGAGGTGATCGTCGCTGCGGCGCGGAGCGCGGGCCAATCGATCTCCTCGAAACCGTACGTGTTGTTTGCATTCCAAAGCATCGTGACGTGCGAGCGGAGGCCGGCGTCACGCAAGGCCGCATGTAACGCGATCGTCGCTCCCGCCATCTGCCACTCTTCGGCGAGGAGCAGCACGCGTTCGCCGCGCGCGGCCGCGGGCCGCACGATCTCCTCGACGATGAACTCCGGAAGCGAGCTCGTGATGTCGCGGATTTTGTCGCGCTCGCCGTCGTAGGCGTTGGCCCGATGGTGGGCGGAGAGCCACTGGCACCAGCGGCGGAGGATGAGACGCGGTGCGGCGAGTTCGTCGCCGGGCAGATCGGGGTCGCCGACGAAAAAAAGCTGCGTCTCGTGCCCGGCCTCGGCGAGTGCGTGGGCGAGCGCGGTTGCGCGCGTCCCGAGCCCGCCGACGAGCGCATAGCGATCGGGGCCCTCGAACGAAAGGATAGCGACGTGTTGCGGAATGCCCGGCGTCATACCGGCACCTTCACGAGCGCTTCGCTCGCTTCCCAGAATTTCGCCGCAAGTTCCGCATCGTGAGAACGATCGGAGCTTTTGCGCATCCGGCGGTCGACGAAATACCCGCCCGTGACGTTCGCGACATCGGCCGATACTGCGAGGTAAACGGATGTTTCCGCACCGTGCTCGACCGTCGTGAAAAAGAGCTTGATCGCCCGCCAGAGGAGCGCACCCGCACCGCGATTGTTGTCGCCGATCGCCGTGCGCACGCCACCCGGATGGACGGCGTTGACCGTCACGCGGGGGTTCGGGCCGAGCCGCCGCGCGAATTCATAGGTGAACAGCAGGTTCGCGAGTTTCGAATTTGCGTAAGCACGGAACCCCGTGAAATTCCGCTCGCCCTGCAGATTCGCAAAATCGATAAGCCCCTGTTGTTCGGCAACCGAGGAAAGATTGACGATCCGCCCACCCTGCGGCATCATGCCGATGAGGCCGTTTGCGATCATGAAATAGGCGAGGTGGTTGACCGCAAAGGTCACTTCGAGCCCGTCGACCGTAAGCTCGCGGGTGAATTCGAGCGTTCCGGCGTTGTTGATCAGGACGTCGAGCGAATCGTAACGATTCGCGAAATCGTCGAGAAACATCCGGATCGCACGCTGCGACGCGAGATCGACGATGTGATACGCGATGCGATCGTTCGCCGTCTCGCGCACGAGATCACTAAGGAGCGCGCGGGCTTTCTCGCCGTCGCGCGCGGTGAAGATGACCTCGTGCCCGAGCGCCGCGAGCGCGAAGGCCGTCGCACGGCCGATGCCGCTCGTGGCACCCGTTACGAGGACGCGCATGCCTTACGCCGCGGCGAGCTGGCGCAAGACGTACTGCAAGATACCGCCGTGGCGGTAGTAATCGATCTCATCGGGCGTGTCGATGCGCACGCGCGCTTCGAAGGTCGTGACCTTGCCGTCCGCGGCGGTCGCCGTGACGGTGACGGTTCCGCGCGGCGCGAGCCCCGTAGCGATGCCGGCGATCGCAAACGTTTCTTCGCCGGAGAGCCCGAGCGATGCGCGATCCGTGCCCGCGGGGAACTCGAGCGGCAGGATGCCCATCCCAACGAGATTCGAGCGGTGGATGCGTTCGAACGACTCGGCGATCACGGCGCGTACGCCGAGTAGCATCGGGCCCTTCGCCGCCCAGTCGCGCGACGATCCCGAGCCGTATTCCTTACCGCAAAGGATCACGAGCGGCGTCGCATCGGCGCGGTAACGTTCCGATGCATCGAAGATCGACATCTGCTCGTTCGTCGGCAGATAGCGCGTGAAGCCACCCTCGACGCCCGGTACGAGCGCGTTGCGCAGGCGCGTATTCGCGAACGTGCCGCGCACCATCACCTCGTGATTGCCGCGCCGCGCGCCGTACGAGTTGAAATCGATCTGCTGCACGCCGTGCGCCATCAGATACTTCGCGGCGGGCGATGTTTTCGCGATCGTTCCGGCGGGCGAGATGTGATCGGTCGTCACGCTATCGCCGAGCATCGCGAGTACGCGCGCGCCGGAGATATCCGTAAGCGCCGCCGGCTCTTTCGGCATGTTATCGAAATACGGCGCACGCTTGACGTATTCGCTCTGCGGATCCCACGCATACCGCTCGCCCTGCGGCACCGGCATCGCGCTCCAGCGCTCGTCGCCCGCGAACACGTCCGCATAGCGGCGCTGGAACATCGCGCCGTCGACCGCAGCGCCCATCGCTTCTTGGATCGCGGCGTTCGTCGGCCAGATGTCCTTAAGATAAACGGCCATGCCGTCGCTCCCGATGCCGAGCGGTTCCGTCGTCAGGTCGACATCCATCCGGCCCGCGAGCGCATAGGCCACGACGAGCGGCGGCGACGCGAGATAGTTCGCGCGCACTTGCGGATGGATGCGTCCTTCGAAGTTGCGATTTCCGGAAAGTACCGCCGCGACGATCATGTCGTGGTCGGAGACCGACTCCGCGACGTCGTCCGGCAGCGGCCCGCTGTTTCCGATGCACGTCGTACAGCCGTAGCCGACGAGATTGAAACCGAGCCGGTCGAGGTACGGCGTCAGCCCCGCTTTTTCGAGATAGTCCGTAACGACTTTCGAGCCCGGTGCGAGCGAGGTTTTCACCCACGGCTTCGCGGACAATCCGCGCTCGATCGCCGCTTTCGCAAGCAATCCCGCGCCGACGAGGACGGCTGGATTCGACGTATTCGTGCACGACGTGATCGCCGCGATCACGACCGCGCCGTCGCTTAAGCCGTCGAGCCTGCCGACGGGCGGCGAGAATGCTTCCGTTGCGGCTTGCGCGGCAACCGCGGTGCCGCCACCCCCCTCGGTCACGAGCCGGCTTACCTGGCCCGCGGTCGGCGCGGCGACGCTACGCGCCGTCTGCCACTCGCCGAGCGCGGTCGCGAATGCCGATTTCGCATCTTCGAGCGCGACGCGATCCTGCGGGCGGCGCGGGCCTGCGAGATTCGGGCCGACGATCCCCATATCGAGTTCGAGCACGTCGGTAAAGCGCGGCTCGATGCTTTCATCCGTGCGAAACATCCCCTGCGCCTTCGCATAGGCTTCGACGAGCGCGATGTGCTCGTCCGAGCGCCCGGTCAGGCGGAGATAGTCGAGCGTCTGCGCGTCGATCGGGAAGATCGCAACCGTCGAACCGTACTCCGGCGACATGTTCCCAATCGTCGTGCGATCCGCGACCGTCATATTCGAAAGCCCGGCGCCGAAAAACTCGACGAACTTGCCAACCACGCCGCGCTTGCGAAGCATCTGCGTGACGTGCAGCGCGAGATCGGTCGCCGTAACGCCTTCGCGCATCTTGCCGTGCAAGCGCACGCCGATCACTTCGGGGACGAGCATCGTAACCGGTTGCCCGAGCATCGCGGCTTCCGCTTCGATGCCGCCGACGCCCCAGGCGAGGATGCCGAGGCCGTTCGCCATCGTCGTGTGCGAGTCGGTGCCGACGACGGTGTCCGGATACGCAACCGAGACGCCGCTCGGCGCGGCCTCACCCGCGCCACCCGCGCCGAAGATCACGCGCGCGAGAAATTCGATGTTGACCTGATGGACGATCCCGGTGTCGGGCGGGACGGCGCGGAAGTTCGCAAGCGCCTCTTGGCCCCACTTGAGAAACGCGTAGCGTTCGCCGTTGCGATCGAATTCGAGTTCGGCGTTTTTCGCAAACGCGTCGTTCGACGCGAACGCATCGACCTGCACCGAGTGATCGATGACGAGTTCGACCGGCTGCAACGGATTGATCGTTTTCGGATCGCCGCCCATGCCCGCGATCGCATCGCGCATCGCCGCTAAGTCGACGACGCACGGCACCCCCGTGAAATCTTGCAGAAGCACGCGCGCCGGGCGGTACGCGATTTCGGTTTCGCTCGAAGCGCCGGGCTTCCACCCGGCAAGCGCGGCGATATCGGCTTTCGAAACGCTGCGCCCGTCTTCGTTACGGACGAGGTTTTCGAGCAGAATCTTCATCGCATACGGCAACGTCGCCAGATCGTACCCGGCTTCGGCGAGCGCGCCGAGCCGGAAGTACGTATACGAGCGGTCCCCGACATGCAGGGTGTCCTGCGCGCGAAAACTGTTGGGATGCACGTCGTTCATAACGTCACCACGATTCGCGGCAACGCGAAGCGCGGCCTATCGTAAAAAGCGCTAGCCGAAGTTCGTGCGCGGTTGCCCATCGGCATAGCCCGCGACGCGGATCGCCGTCTCGCCGCTCAACAATTTCCAGAGCGGGTCGACGACGAGCGAACCGCGCCACGGCGTGAGGTCGAGCGCCTCGCTAATCGCCTCGGGCGAACCCGGCAGATCGCGCGCGATGCGTTCCAGCCCGGAGCGTGGCAAGAGCAACGTTGTCGGGAGATCGTTCTCGACGGCGATCGCGTTGACGAGGACGCTCATCGTCGAGACGAGCGACTCGCGCTGCGCCGAGAGCGGCCGCGGGGCGCGCGGCGGCAGATCGTCTTCCGGAATTTCCTCGCCCGCGGCGACCGCTTCGAGGATCGCGGCGCCGAAGTGCTTCTTGATCCCGGCGTCGAGACGACGCAGCTGCGAGAGCTCGTCGAGCGATTTCGGGCGCAGGCCGACGAGCCCGGCGAGCACGTCGTCCGGGATCACGTACTTGAGCGGTACGTTACGCTCGCGCGCGAGCCGCTCGCGAACGATCGCAAGCTCGCGCAAGATGCCGAGCTCGCGGCGGTTCATCCGCGCATTTCCGCCGACGCGCAAATAGAGACGGTTCGGATCGCCCGCGTACCGGTCCCGATCGACGAGCGATAGCGCTTCTTCGCGCGCCCATTCCCCGCGACCGCGCGCATCGAGCTTCGCCTGCAATGCGTCGTGTAGCGGGAACAGATACTTCACGTCGTCTACCAGATAGTCGATCTGTTTTGCGGTGAGCGGACGCGTCGACCAATCGCTCACGGTCTGCGATTTACGCAGCGTGACGCCCGCGAGCTCGCGTACGAGATCGAGCAGCGAGATCGTCAGCCCGTAGCCGCAGAACGCCGCCGCGACTTGCGTGTCGAATGCGGCTTTCGGCAAGCGCCCGAACGTGTCGGCGAAGATTTTGAGATCGCTCGAGAGCGCGTGCCCGACGATCGTCGCTTCCGCAAGCGCATCGGCGAGCGGTTGCAGATCGGGCACGCCGAGCGGATCGACGATGACGACTTCGTCCTCGAAAGCCAACTGCACGACCATCAAGTGCGCCGTGTACGAGCGCTCGTTGTGGAATTCCGTATCGATGCCGACGCGTGGCGCCGTGCGGATGCGTTCGACGACGCGCGCGAGGCTCGCCTGATTCTCGACCGTGGTGACGTTCATGGCGTTGACTCCGCGTGCGGGCTCGCATGTGCGTCTTGCTTTTGCGGCCCGGGGCTAAAATGGGGTCGGTGATCGTGCATGTAGGTTCTCGCGCTCGCGGAGTAGTGGTCGACAAACGCCGAAACTTGGTCGCCGAAAATGGCGAGGACCGTACAAATCGGCACGGCGATCGCGCACATCGAATAAATCTGACGCCACATCGGCACGCGTAGCGATGCGGCGGTTTGCGTGGCGATCGTTCCGCCGAGCCCGGGTAGGATCCGCACGACGATGAGGAACATCGGCGACCCGACTTTGAAATGGCGCACCCACTTCGGCAGTTTCGCATACTGCGCTTCGAGATCGAGCAGATGGGAGGTGCGCAGCGCGAGCTTGTACCCGACGACCGCGGCGACGACCAAGCCCGCCGCGTTGATGAGCGAGCCGACGAGCGGTCCGAAAATCACGCCGTTCATCACGGCGATCGCATCGGTCACCGAAAACGGCGCCGAGGCGACGACGGCAAAGAGCACGATCGCCGTCGGGATCGCGATGGGATGCCCGACGTGGTGCAAGATCGACGAGACGTCGTTCTTTCGCCAAACGACAAGCGCCGCGATCGCAAACGAGCCAAAGAAAATCAGACCCGCCTCCAGGCGTTGTATCCAGAGTTTCGTCACCGCGGTGCATCTTTGCGCGCCCGAAGGGAGAGCCCCTCGCCACGCTCACCGGCACCCGAAAGACGCGAGCGCCCACACGCCGCCACCCCGGCACTGGGAATCATGTGCGAAAGCATTCCCTGTGGAGAAAAAGCGCACCAAGCTACATGCAAATAGCCGCTATTGTAGATGATCCGGGAGAGGCGTATCATGCGGAAACCTCGCGAGGGTAGCTACAAAAGTCGGACTGGTAGGAGGGCGTTCTGAAAGCGCAAGATCCACCTGAGTACGAAATTGACCGCCGGTTTTAAGCGCACCGGCGGGGGCCGCGGATACGGTCGAGAGCGATGCGCGATCACTCGGTTAGGAGGGCGGCCTTGACCCCGCAAGACCCACCGAAGCACGACTCGCGGTAGCGAAGCAGTTCTTTCGCCCGCGTAACCAAAGAGCGATATGGCAGAACGATGCCAAGAGAAAGACCCCGCACGATTCGCGCGGGGCCTTTTTCGATGCAAGCGTGGGTTTCGGTTATTTCGGCATCAGGACGGTGTCGATGACGTGGATCACGCCGTTCGACTGCTTCACGTCCGCGATCGTGACGTACGATTCGCCGCCCTTGGCATCGGTGAGCTGGACCTTCGTGCCTTCGAGTTCGGCCGTGAGCTTCTCGCCCTGAACCGTCGTCAGAACGGCCTTACCGCCGCCGGCCTTGATCGCCGCGACGATCTTCGCCGCGGTGTAGTCGCCTGCGACAACGTGGTACGTGAGGATCTTCGTGAGGAGCTTCTTGTTCGCGGGCTTCTGCACGGCGGCGACGGTCGCGGCCGGGAGCTTGGCGAACGCTTCGTTCGTCGGTGCGAAGACCGTGAAGGGCCCCTTGCCCGAGAGCACGGGAACGAGGCCGGCGAGCTTCACGAGGCTGACGAGCGTCGTGTGGTCCTTCGAGTTGACCGCGTTCTGGACGATGTTCTTGTTCGCATACATCGGCGCGCCGCCGACCATCGGGTTCTTCGCCATGGCGTCGCCCTTCATGGCGTCGCCCTTCATGGCGTCGCCCTTCATGGCATCGCCCTTCATGGCATCGCCCTTCATGGCGTCGGATGCTGCGGGGACGGGCGAGGTCTGGGCGAGGGCCGGTGCGGCAACGCCGGCGCCGACGGCAAGTGCGGCTGCGAGAGCCAAAAGACGTGCGTTCAAAGTAATTTCCTTCATTTCCGAAATAAGTGCGTTTTGGACAGCGTCCTGAAAGTAGAACGCGTGCCGTATCTCGACGGATGGAGAAGCTACACGTGGATGGTGATGACGTCGGCCTCGAGGCTTCCGTCGGATTGCGAGCGCCCGCTCACATCGACCGTCTGCCCGGCCGAGATGGAGACGCCTCGTGGGTTGATCACGGTTCCCTGGTGCAGATGCACGTTGCGATACCGATTACCACCGGTCTGCACTTGCATGTCGAACCGCTTAAAATAGGTGACGGTGCCGGACGATCCGTTCGCCACACGCTGCCGCTCGCTTCCGATCACCTGGATCAGCAAATCGACACCCGTGCGAACGTACGGATCGGTCTTCGCCGGGAGCGTGGGTAAGGGATTCGGCGAAGGAACGGGCGTCGGATCGGCAAGAACCGCAGACCCAGCCGTGGCGAACGCGAGCGTGGCGATCGCGGCGATTCGGAAGAAAGAAGCGTTCATGGCCATGCAACGTCGTTTCCCGCGCGGTCGTTTCGCGTGATCGCCGTCCGGCCGGCGGCGACGGTGATCGTCGCACGCGACGCCCCGGAGGGCCCGGAAGTGTTCATGCTACGCCGCAGTGCGCGGAGCGCGTTCGTCCCGAATTATTACGTGTTTCCCGGCGGCGCGCTCGATATGGCGGACGCCGAGGTGGCAAGCGAGCACGATTGCACGGCGCTGGAAGTTGCGGCGGCACGCGAGTGTTTTGAAGAAGCGGGCTTTCTCTTCGCACGCAAACCGGGATCGGCGCCGTTCGCGCGCGACGCACTCGCAAGCGAACGTGCGAATCTCTTGCGCGGTACGACGAGCTTCGCACGCGTCTTGCACGCGCTCGGGGCGCGTCTCGATGCGGATGCACTCGTCCGGTTTTCGGAATGGACGACCCCCCCGGTCGAACCACGCCGTTTCGCCGCGACGTTCTTCGTCGCGCGCGCACCCGAAGAGCAGATTCCGGAAGCGGACCGCACCGAAGTGCACGACGGCGAGTGGGTGCGCCCCCAGGCCGGGCTCGATCGGCACGCCGCGGGAACGTTCGCGCTGATCTTTCCGACGATCAAGCACCTCGAACGCATCGCGTCCTTCGCAAGCGTCGACGAGATCCTCGCGTTCGCACGCGCGAAAACGATCGTTCCCGTGATGCCGGACGTAAGTGACGGCCCGCGCTTCACGCTCCCGCCGGAGCTCGAAAACGCATGGTGACCGATCGCGTCCGCCTCGTCCGCGCGCCGAACCCTTCGCCGATGACGCTCGACGGGACGAACGCCTACATCGTGCACGTCGCTCCCGGGAAAGCGATCGCGATCGATCCCGGGCCGAGCGATCCCGGGCATCTCCGCGCGATGGTCGCGGAAGCCGCGGCGGCTAACGCTACCATCGCGACGATCCTCGTCACGCACGGCCACCCCGACCATTATCCGGGAGCGGCGCCCCTCGCCGCGATGACCCACGCGCCGGTCCTCGCGCACTCGAACGCCCGCTTCCCGCACGACCGCGCGCTCGGCGACGGCGAAGTGCTCGGCGATACGGGCGAGGTGCGGATCACGGCTTACGATACGCAAGGCCACTCGCGCGATTCGCTCACGTTCGCCCTCGAAGCGGACGGCGCGACCGTGCTCTTCACGGGCGACCTCGTGATCGGCCACGGCACGGTCGTCATCGCGCCCCCCGGCGGCGATATGCGCGTCTATCAGGCGTCGCTCCGGCGCATGCGCGAACGCTTTGCGACGGCGCTCGCGATCTACGGCGGGCACGGGCCGCGCATCGACGACCCGGCTGCGAAATTCGACGACTACCTCGCCCACCGCGCCGCCCGCGAACGGCAAATCACCGATGCCCTCGCCACCGGTCCGGCGACGATCCCGGCACTTGTCGCCACCGTTTACGCGGCGGTCGATCCCATGCTGTGGCCCGCCGCCGCACGCCAGGTCTTAGCGTACCTCCAGGCACTCGAAGCCGAAGGCGCCGTCGTGCGCACGCGCGTGACGCGCGCGACGACGGCGGCCGAGCGCGCGATCCTCGATCCCGAGTTAAGCAAACTCGCCGACGCCGCAACCGCGGCGACGGCACGCGCCGAACTCGGCTACGACGACGCGGGCGAACCGCTCGACGAATACCGTCTGACGAAGGGTACGTCCAGGCGCTAGGGCAGCGCGACCATCTTCTCGCCGCCGGCGACGCTGCGGTCGGTTCGGAAAGCATCCGTGAGATTGCGGAGCGCGTTTGCCGTGCGGTCGAGGTCGTCCGCACGCGCCTGGAGTTCGGAGATGTTCGTGCGCACGTCGTTCGAAGAGGCGGCGACCCGTTGTACGCCGCGCCGGTTTTCATCGCTCGTCTGCGCGACGGCGGCGATCGCGGCCGAAATCTGTTGCGATTGCGCCGCCATCTCTTCGGTCGCAGCGGAATTCTCTTCGACGACCACACTGATTCCCGAGATCGCGTCGGTCACATTGCGTGCGTTGTTCGCCATGAGCGTCGCCGCCTGAGCGATCTCGCCGATGCGGCCGACGGTCGTTTCGACTTGCGCGATGATCTCTTGCAACGCTTCGCCCCCGAGGTCGGCAGCGCTTGCGCCCGCATCGACGCGCGCGGCCCCGGACGCAACGGCGGCGACGGCCACATCGGTCTGCCGGCGAACGTTGTCGACGAGCGTCCCGATGCGCCGGTTCTCGCTCGACGATTTCTCGGCAAGCTTGCGCACTTCGTTTGCGACGACGGCGAAACCACGGCCGTGTTCGCCCGCGCGCGCCGCTTCGATCGCCGCGTTCAACGCGAGCAGATTGGTTTGCTCGGCAAGCCCTTCGATCGTTTTCACGACGTCGCCGATTTCGTTCGAAACGGTTGCGAGCTCGCGCATCGTATCGGCGGCGGCATGCACCGTATCGCGAATAGCGCGCATCTCGCTTGCGGTCTTTTCTACCGCTTCGCGCCCACCGGCAGCGGCAGCGCGCGTTTGTTCGCTCGCAGCGGCGAGATCGGCCGAGGCCCGCGCGACGCGCGCCACGTCGTCCGCCATGCGCTGCGCGTCGCGCGACGCCGCGCCGACCTTCGATGCCTGATCGACGGCACCCGAGGCGATGCCATCGATCGCGTGTCGGAACTGTTTGACGATCGTGTCGAGCGTCGATGCGGAGTGGTCGAGCGTGGTCGAGCTCGCCCCAAGCTCCATGACGGCGCCGTCCGCGCCGTCGACCAGCGCCACACAGCGCGATGCGGACGTCTCGACGACGTTCGCATCGACCGCGAGCCGGTCGGCCGCTTCTTGCAATTCGCCGACGAGCCGGGCGAGCGACGTGCCCATCTCCGCGAGCGCGCAACCGAGGCGGTCGTCGGCCGAGTGCGGCTGGATCGCCATGCGCAGATCGCCGCTCGCGATCCGTTCGGCGGCTTCGGCCATCGCGCGCTGATAGGCGATCGTTTCCGCGAAGGCGAGTGCGACTTCGCCGAGCTCGTCGCGCGAACGAACGTCGAGGTTCGCATCGAGTTCGCCGTGCGCGAGTTTGCGTGCGGCATAGACGACGGCGCGCGCATCGAGGCGCGTACGCCGCAGAGCCACCGCAAGCACGACGAGCAAGAGCACCGCGCCCGCGAGCGCCACGAGGATCACGCTTTGGATCGAAGCCCGCTTTGCATCGAGCAATTCGGTCGTCGGCACGCCCGTGTAGAGGATCGCGATCGGATGCTCGTTATCGTCGCGCAAAATATGGAAGCGATTGATGAACGGCACGCCGAGGACCGGAGACTCGCCGACGAAATCGACGTTTCGCTCGAATGCTGCAAGCGGCGCGCCCGCGAGCGCTTCGCCGACGACGCGGAGGCGCTTCGCATTGTGGACGGTACTCGCGACGCTCGTCGGTTTACCATCGACGATCGCGTAGATCGCGGCTTCCGTTCCGGAAATTTCTTTCACGCGATCGACAACTTCCACGTCGTCGTTTGCGAGGAATTTGCCAAAGAACAGGCGCCCTTTCACGATCGCAGGATCGCCCTTGGCGACCAGCAGATAAGTCATCGTGCGGTTGCCGACGGCGACGCTGTTATCGACCTGTGTCGAAACCGAATGCGAGACGTTTTGCACCGTTACCACGACGATTGCCGCAGCCAGTGCAAAAAGCGCGCTGCCCGCGAGCACGAGCACGCGGGCAACGAGTGGCAAACGTGACCAAGCGGTCGCTAGGGAACCCATACCCGTCCCGAATCGGTTGCCCCGAGCGCCAACATTAGGTCCGCGAACGTGTGTAAGGCGAAATTAGCCGACCTGCACGACGATTTTGCCGAATTGCTTGCCCTCGCCGATGCGTTCGGCGCCCGCGACGACATCCGTCATGGGAATCACTTCATCGACTGCAGGGCGCAGTTTTCCGGCGTTGGTGATCGCGAGCATTCCCGCAAAGTCCGCCGGGCTTCCCATGGAAGTGCCCATCACGTCCAGCTGCTTCCAGAAAAGCGAAAATATTTTGATCTTCGCATCGCCCGCCGTACCACCGTAGCTCACGATCCGCGCGCCATATGCGGCGATGTCGAGACATTTGCCGAACGTTTCGCCGCCGGCGCTATCGATCACGAGCGTCGGCTCGCCGAGCTTCGCGCGAACTTCCTTATCCCAGCGCTCGACGGTCTTGTAATTCACCGTGAAATCGGCGCCCATCGCTTGCGCGCGCTCGAGTTTTTCATCGCTCGACGATGTGACGAGCACTTTCGCACCGACGTGTTTTGCGAAGAGCAACGCGAACGTTTGCACGCCACCGCCGATGCCGGTCAGGAGCACGAGATCGTCTTTGGTCACGCGGCCGCGCGTGACGATCGCGCGATAGGCCGTCAGTCCACCAAGCGGCAGTGCGGCGGCCTCTTCGTCCGTTAAGTGTTCGGGACACGGATGCACGTTTGCCGCCGGCATCGTGATGTATTCGGCAAAGGTACCATCGCGCGGCATCCCGAGCACGCGCGCGTTTTTCGACCAGATCGCGGGGTTCGCGCCCCAATCGAGGCACGGGTCGATGGTAACGCGCGTCCCGATCGCCGGGCCCGCGACGCCATCACCGAGTTGCGCGACGGAGCCGACGCCATCTGCGCCGAGGATCGCCGGGAGCGCGATCCCCGGGTAGAGGCCTTGCGTGATGAAGAAATCGCGGCGATTGAACGCGGCGTGCGTCAGCTTGACGAGGATCTCGCCCGCCGCGGGGGTTGGATCGGGGACCGATTCGACCCGCAGATTCCTCGGGCCGCCGATTTCGTGAAGTCGTACCGCTTGCATGAAAATTTCTTTCCCGACGGCGGAGGCCCACCCTTCGCCGCTCGGAGCGCCCAATGCCGTCGGCGCAGGTGACATAAATACGTCATGCTAACGGTTGCGCTCGTAATGCCATCGTGCCGCAGCGAGGAAACGCAATGCGATCGTTCGTCCGCTCCGTTCTCGCCATCGCACCGTGGATGCTCGGGGCCGTGCTCTCCCTCGCTCCGCTTCCCGTAGCGGCCGACGAGGAAGCCGTCGAAATCCGCATCCTCGTTCGCGCGGTCGACCGCGTTCCGGCGGGCGTGCGCGTGACGCTGCTCGCCCCCGAAGGCGTTACCGTGACGGTGCCTCTCGCAAACGATTGGAGCGCACGCATCCGGGACGTGCTTCCCGGAATCTACCGGGCGCGCGTCACGATCGGTGCCGACACGTTCGTTTCGGCCGAATTCGACGCGGTTCGTGGGCGTGTCGCAACCGTGACGGTCGACGCGCGCCCCGCATCGATGCGCGTCATCGGCACCGTTCGTGCGGAGCCATCGGTCACGGTCGTCTTCGATCGGCTCGATACGCGCGATGCCGTGCGCGCGCTCTCGGGTTCGCTTGCCGAAGCGCTCGGGCAACTCGCCGGGGCTACGGTATCCGGGAGCGACGGCAGTTTCTCGCTGCGTAATTTCGATGCGAGCCAAATCGGTGCGAGCGTCAACGGTGTTGGGTTCGGCGGTAGCGCGAGTAGCGCGCTTGCGGCCTTCGGCCACCTCTTCTCCGGCGGATCGGCGAGCTTCACCCCGACCGATAACGCGCTCGGCGGATCGCTGAACTACACCACGTTACAGCCGACGAAAAACGCGCTCGGTTACGCGGCGGCCGAGATCGGCGACCGGGGCAGAAGCTTTCTGAGCGCATCCGCCAGCGGTTCGTTTCGCCGGCTCGGCTGGGCCGTGCAATACGTGGATCGCACGAGCGCCACGCAACTCCAAAACCGCACGTATGCGGATCTCAGCGGTGCGACGTACGCACACGATTTCTCACGCCATAGCACGGGCGAGCTCGTCAAACTTCGCCAATCCGTTGGCGACGCGACGACACTCGAAGCGGCCACGCTCCTCTCGAATATCGATTACGGTACCGCCTGCGCGCTCTTCGTAAGCGAACTCCCGTGTGGCAACGGTCCGGCCGCGCGGGCCGATTCGCGTTTCGATTACGCGAGCGTCACGGCGCGCACGTCGCTGCACGCGACGGAAATAAATCTTTCGGCGGCGATCAACGCATCGCATAACTTCACGGACGAAAGCGCACGCACGTTTCTCAATACTCCAAAGCCACTCGTCTTGCAGCAGCACTTTGTCTCGCGCGGGGGCGGGTTGACCGTGACGCATCCGTTCGGGCTGCATACCCCGTTGGTCACGGTTGCACTCGGCGATCATCGCGATCTCTACGCGCGCAGCGAAACGACGGCGCCCGCGATCGCGCTCGTCTCGACCCTCTCCACATTTTCGGTTTCCGCGAACGATACGTACAAACCGAACGCGCGACTCTCGCTAACACTTGCAGAATCGTTCAACCGCAGCACGTACATTAGTAGCGGCGTTACGAGCGACCTCAGCGCGTCATATCGCTTCGATGCGCGCCGCAGCCTTTCGGCAAGCGCGCGCGTCGGAACGACCGAGGCGAGTTATTCGGCAGCCGGCGTGTTGCCCGATCCGACGTTCGCGACCTACGACTGCCAGGACGGGCTGATCTCGGTCTTGGGGCCCACGGATGCGCCGGGGCGGCAAAGCGCGCGCTCGCTCTCGGCGTCCTATCGGCAGTCGATCGGGCTCGGCCGGATCTCGCTCAACGCATACCAGACGCAAAGCGACGGCGCGCAACTCCAGCTCTACGTACCGATCACCGCCACGGCCGACGGGGCCTATCTTGCCGCACTTGGCGAAGTATGGAACAAGCCGGGTGTCTGCGGTGGCTATGCCTTCGCTAACGCGCGCGCCTACGCATCCGAAACGATCGGGGGGTTGCGCCAGCGCTACAGCGGCGTAACCGCAAGCGCGACGATCCCGCTCGGCCGTGCACTCGTAGCGATCGCAAACCTCTCGCGCAGCGATGCGGTGCTCGCCTCACTCGACCCACGCCTCGCAGGCCCGACGAGCTTCTATCGCACGGGCGAACAGCTTCCGCTGCGGGGCCGCATTTCGGGTTCGCTCACGCTCGATGCCGCGTTCGCTCGCGGTGCGGAGTTCCTCGTGAACGCACGCTACGACGAGCGCACGGCGCGCAGCCTCCCCGCGACGACGGTGCTCGCGCTCGGGGCGCGCGTGAAAGCGGGCCGCGGTGCGTTTACCGGCTTCGTTGCGAATCTCCTGAACCTCGACGCGTTCGGCTTTACCGCGCCCCGCGGCTACGCGCCGCTGGCGCTCACGGGCGGTGGTAGCGTCGGCTTCGCAGCAACACCACTCGCGCCGCGCCAATTCCAACTCCGCTACGCGATCGACGGCCTCTCCCTCGGCTCCCCCGCCCCGCCGCGAATGGGGCCCGAGAGCAACGTCGCGGTACCGTAGGTACTAGATCAAGCCACTGGCTTGCGTGGCGCCCTTCTTGCGCAGTTCGGCCTGCCGAAGTTCCACGCGCCGGATCTTCCCGGATCGTGTTTTCGGAAGCTCGGATGTGAATTCGATCTCGCGCGGATACTTGTACGGCGCCGTGACGTTCTTGCAGTGCGTTTGCAGTTCGCGCACGAGTGCATCGCTCGGCTCGTAGCCCGCGCGCAACACCACGAACGCCTTCACGATGTTCCCGCGATCGGCGTCGGGCGAGCCGACGACGGCGGACTCGACGACGGCCGGATGTTCGAGCAAAGCGCTTTCGACTTCGAACGGCCCGATGCGATAGGCACCCGAGGAGATCACGTCGTCGGCGCGGCCCACGAACCAAAAGTAGCCATCCTCGTCGACGCGCGCGCGATCGCCCGTCAGGTACCATTCGCCGCGATGCGACGCCGCGGTCTCCTCGGCGTTTTTGTAATAACCGAGAAATAACGAGGGCGGCTTCCCGCGCAGCGCGATATCGCCGACTTCCCCTGGCGGGCAGACGTCGCCATCGACATCGACGACCGCCACGTCGTGGCCGGGCGTCGCAACGCCCATCGAGCCCGGGCGCACGGCGAGCCCCGGCCGGTTGCCGACGAGGAGCGTGTTTTCGGTCTGGCCGTACCCATCGAGGATCGTAAGCCCGAACGCATCGTGCCAGCGCGCGAGGACCTCGGGGTTGAGCGGCTCGCCCGCGCTGACGCAGTGGCGCAACTGCGGCAATTTCCAAAGCTTGCCGAGATCGGGAAGCTTCGCTTCGAGCCGATATTCCGTCGGCGCCTGACAGAGCACGGTCACGCCGAGATCGCGGATCATGTCGAGCCGCTTCTCCGCCGTGAAGCCGCCCGCATCGAGGACGATCGGCGCGCCGCACGACCACGGCCCGAGCAGCACGTTCCAGAGCGATTTCGCCCAGCCCGTGCCGGACGTGCTCCAGACGAGATCGCTCGGTTTGACATCGAGCCACACCGCAGCTTGCATGCGCTGCGCGTAGGTGTAGGCGACGGAATGAACGACGCCTTTGGGGTCCTTCGTCGTGCCGCTCGTGTAAACGATATACGAGAGGTCATCCGCCGCCGTCGTTTCGCCGAGCCACGGCTGCGCGGCGGCGAGGAGCGGTTCCGCGGCAATCCATCCGGGAAGCGCGGCGTCGGGCCCGGAGACGATCCAGTTTCGGATCGCGGGTGCCTCCGCGCGCATCTTTTCCAGTTCTTCGGCAACGCTCGGGTGCGCGATCACCGCGGTCGCTTCCGCGTGGAGCGCGCGGAAAAGCACGTCCTTCGCGCGGAGTTGCTCGGCGCCCGGGATCGCGATCGCACCCATGCGTAAGAGCGCCGTCATCGCGAAGAGCCACTCCGGTACCTTCGGCATGATGACGATCACGCGGTCGCCTTTACCGATGCCGCGATCGCGCAACACCGCCGCCCAACGCTGCGAGGCTTCCGCCACTTCCGCGAACGTGTAATCGCGCCGCGCCCCGGCCGGATCGATCGCGACGAGCCCGAGTCGATTTTCACGTGCGAGCGCGTCGACGACGTCGCGTGCGAAATTGAAATGCGGCGGCACGTTCCAGGAAAAGCGTTCCTCGTTCATGGGGCCAGCTTCCCAAGGCGCGATGGCCGTCCCCCCGCGCGTGAAAGCGGGCCTCGGGAACTCGCGGCGAACCGCAGGTGATGCCATTTTCGTTCGATGGGAAGAGCGCGGCCGAAGTACTCCGTGCCTCCCGTATCCGTTTCGGGAAGCTCCGGGTCACGGGCGTGCCGGCGATCCTCGTTGGCGTGTCCACCGTCGTCATCGCGGCGGGCTTTGCGGCCTCGATGCGCGAGGTCGCGCCGAAGCTCCCCGAGATCCTCCGTGAGGCGACGGGCATGCTCGAGACGCGTAGCGCGAAGCGCGTGCTTCCATCATGAGCGCAACGGATCGCGCGAGCGTGCGGTCGTAACGCGCAGATGATCGAAGAAGAGACGATGACCGCGATGATCCGCGTTGCCATGCCCGATGCCGAAGTCGCGATTGCGGATCGCACCGGCACGATGGATCACTTCAACCTCCGCGTGCGCTCGCGCGCCTTCGAAGGCAAGTCGTTTCTCGACCGCCATCGCATGGTCGAGAAAGCGCTCGCCGCAGCACGCAACGACGGGCGCATCCATGCGCTCGAAATCACGACCGAACTTCCGGAGTAGCAGACGATGAGCGAAGTGCTCGATACGCAGATTCAAAAAGAGATCGCCGAGAACACGATCCTCGTGTACGGCAAGGGCACGAAGGACGCGCCCCGTTGCGGCTTCACCGCCGAAACGATTCAGTTTTTCAACGGCTTCGGCTATCCGTTCGAAGTCGTCGATGTGCTTTCCGACATGGAGAAACGGCAGGCGCTCTCCGAGATGACCGATTGGCCGACGTTGCCCAAGGTTTTTATCAAGGGTAACTTCTATGGCGATACGGACGTGCTCGCGCCGATGGCGCAAAAAGGCGACCTGCAGAAGGTCCTCGATGAGGCGTTCGCAGGTTCCGGCATCAGCCCGACCATCCGCCTGCACTAAGGCAAACGCCCACCGGCCGAACGAATCACCGCCATCGCATGGAGCGACGGCGGTTTTTTCTTTGTCGAAAATACGGAAGTCCCCAAATCGCCCTCCGGCGTTAAGGAATTCTTAAGGAAGCTACCGTACGCTCCCCTAGGCCTTCGGGCCTCAACATCGATTCAAGGAGAACTTCTGTGCGTACATATGTAAGCGCTGCGGTAGTCCTTGCGTTGGTGCTCGGCACGTTCGTCGGACCCGTAAGCGCGGCGACGAATCCCCCGACCATCATCGCGCAAGCGGCTTCCACCCAAGCTCAAACGACCGGAACCATCTCGGGCCTCGTCGTCGACGACCAAGGTCGTCCGATCGCAAGCGCCGCCATCACCCTGCAGGGCCAAGGGCAAACGCTCTCGGCAACCTCGGACGGTAACGGCGCATTCACGTTTACGGTCGCTCCCGGCGTCTACGCCGTCGTCGCTAGCCGCGGCGGTTTCCAGGGCGCCCAGACGACCGACATCGCCGTCACGGGCGGCGCCTCGACCTCCGTTCGCGTGCAGATGACCGATGCGAGCTCGAGCTCGCTGCGCGTCATCGGCCGCACGTCGTCTTCTGCGCAGCGCCAGCAGATCAACACGAGCGTCACGGCGGTAAGCACGCTCGGTAACGACTCCATCGTCGCACGCGAGCAGCCGAACCTCAGCAACGTCGTCGGCGAACTTCCGGGCGTGAACCTCACGCGCGGCACGGGCTCCACACCGAACACGAACTTCGCCGTTCGCGGCTTCACGTTCGAGAGCCGCGTCAACATCGATGGCCACCCGGTCAGCTCCGGGAGCTTCGGCGCGTATAACACGAATTACACCGCGAGCGGCCTCTTCCAACGCGTCGAAGTCCTCAAGGGCGCGGGGCTCAACGGCCCGACTGCGGGCGAATCGGGCGTCGGCACGATCAACCTGCAGACCCTCGACTTCACGCCGAAGAGCTCCGCGTTTCTGCTCGGCGGGATCGATAGCTACAATGGCTCGTTCTATAACGTGCACGCATCCGTAAACTTCGGACCGAAGGACCGCGCGAGCGTTCTCGTCGGCAAGTATTACAGCGGCTACAACGGGCCGTTCGACGGCGGTTTCCAAGATCGCATCGGCTTCAACCAGTCGCTCACGCCCGCGGGCACGGGCCAGGTGCCGAACGTGCTCGGACTCACGCAGTGGATCGGGGATTTCTCGAACCGCTACGGCCTCGAATCCGAACTCGCGAAATTCCGCTACAAATTCAGCGACTCGACCTCGGTCACGTTGCAGTATCTCGGCCTGCAGGGCCAATACCAACCGCAGGGCGGTTCGTACGGCACCTACCTCGGCAAGACGACGCTCCAGGCATGCACCTCCTCCACGGGGGCCGCGGTCGCAACGCTCGCCGGCTGCGATCAGTTCTCGACCTACAACGCACCCTATGCGTTCGGGCAGATCGGGAGCACGGTCGACGGCTACACGTGGTTCCCGAACTCGGTCTTGCAGAACAACGAGCCGTACTTCTCGGCCGAGTTCCGTACGGCGTTCAAGAACGACACGATCCTCGTGCGTCCGTACACCGCGCTCATCAACCGCTTCATCTCGGGCGCATATGAGAACAACTATCCCGGCAACGGCGGCGGTTGGAATCTCATCACCGATTCATCGAACTGCCAGGTAACCTACGTGGCGCCGAATGCCGCGAAGGGCACCGTCGCCAAGGGCCCGTGCTTCGGCCAAAACGCGGGCTATGTCGATCCCGCGTATGTCGGCGGCGACACGACGGCGCGCACGTTCGCAACGACCGGCACGAACCCGTGCACGCCGACGAGCCCCTGTTACACGACGCCAACGGCGGTCGAGAACGACGGCCGCACCGGATTTGGCGGCCCCTTCTCGCAGCCGGAAGTCGACCGTCTCCACGGCCTCACGTTCCAGTATATCCACCCGGTCGGCGATAACGTCTACAGTTTCTCGTACGACTTCAACTCGGATAACACGACCTCGTTCACGGGCGATCGGACGACCCCGGTTGCCGCCGGCACGCCGAACAACCCGTCCGCGGGTTGCCAACTCACGATCGGTTCCGTCGCGAACACGCTCGCGGCCGCCGGCCCCCTCGGTTTCCAGCCGAATTGCGGCCTCGCGTTCACCCCGCGCTCCTCGATCAACATCCCCTCGACGACGATCCAGAAGAACGATTTCGCCCTTACGGGCCAGTTCGCGCTCACCCCACAGCTGCAGTTCGACTTCGGAAACTACCTCACGCTCTACAAGTCGACCGCGCTGATCGAGGATCCGAAGCTCGTAGCGGCACTCGGCAATCAAACGCTCCCGAACGGTACGATCGTTTCTGCATCCGGCGCGGCCCCGGTCTCGCTCGTTCCGGTGACGACACAACTCTCGCACTACGATCCGCACTTCGGCTTCACGTATCGCGCGAACCAAGACTTGATCTTGCGTGCCACCGCCGGCTCGTCGATCACGACCCCGTACGCACAGCAGATCTCGGGCTTCGGCTCGGTCTCGCTGCCGAATCCCGCGAACCTCAACTACGTGTTCTCGATCCCGAACGCGGCGCTCAAGCCGGAATCGACGGTGTCGTATAACGTCGGTGGCGATCTGCGCCTGCCCGACGGCGGCATCTTCTCCGTCGACGGATACGTCGTGAACATCTATAACACGTTCATCAGCAACTCGGTCGTCATCCCGACGCCCGCAAACATCACGCTGACGGGCGGCGGACTCGCGCTGCAGAGCCAGATCACGAACGGCCCGAACCAGCGCAGCTTCGGCATCGAGACGAGCTTCCAGCGGCAGCCCCGCGTCGGCATCGGCTACGCGTTCAACCAGTCGCTGCAAAAGACGTACGAGTTCAACCTCCCGCCGTCTTTCTATCTCGGTGGCCAGTCGACCGTACTCAACGGCGCGCAGCTCCTCGGCATCCCGTGGTACAAGGCGTATGGCGAGCTGCGCTATGCGGGCGAACACGAATTCCTCGCGACCTTCGGAACCGAATTCCAGGGCGCGAACAACGCCACGAACGGCCCGGCGTACTTCCTCTCGAACGCCACGCTGCGCTTCGGCGTCGCGCACAACACGTCGCTTCAAATCGCAGCGGAGAACCTGTTCAACTACAACGCCGGCAACGCGCTCGCGCGTGCGCTCGGCAATCAGGGCAACACGCAGCCGACGTTCGGTCAAATTCGGAACACGACGCCCGGCACGTTCGGCTTCGGCGCTTCGCGGAACACCAACATCCAGGCACTGCCCTTCCGCGATTTCCGTATCAGCCTCCAGACCCACTTCTAAGAGAAACGAACGAATGACGGTTCTCAGGAAACTCTGAGGATCGAATCCATGCAAGAACGCTCCCGGACGAAAGTTCGGGGGCGTTCTTTTTGGTTCCCGACCGAACGGAAAGTATTTTCACCGAGAACGTTATGCGCTTAATCGCCGCTTAACACGGAGCGCGTAGCGTCGAGCGGTCGCGGACTCATCCGCGACGGATTTTGTCCATAGACGAAAGGACAACAACGCATGCGTTCATTCGGACGCGGAGCGCTTTGTGCCGCCATCTCGTTCGCACTCTCGCTCGGACCCGTCAGCGCGGCGACCGAGAGTGCGCGACTTATCGCACAAGCAACCTCCGCAAGCGGAACCGTCGCGGGAACGGTCGTCGATACCCGCGGTCAAGCACAGGGCGATGCCCTCGTGACCCTGAGCGGCGGCTCGACCACCCTCACGACGCGCACGAAGCCCGACGGGAGCTTCAGCTTTTCCGTCCCCGCCGGCATCTACCGCGTCACGGCGGCAAAGGGCGGCTTCCAGGACGATTCGCAAGAAAATCTCGCGCTCGCCGCGGGCTTCACGACGACCGTCCGCCTCAACCTGACCGTCGCCACGAACGACACGCTCAAGGTCATCGGGAACACGTCGACCTCCGCGCAGCGCGATCCGATCAATCGCGGCATCACCGCTTCGCAGTCGCTCGGCGAAATCGCGATCGCCGATCGCGATAACACGACGATCAACGCGATCGCACAAGAGCTCCCGGGCGTCACGCTCCAGCGCGGCAACCGCTCTTCGGTCTCGAACTTCGTGGTGCGCGGCGCCGATATCGAATCGCGCGTGCAGATCGACGGTCACTCCGTCACCGCCGGCTCCGGCGGCACGTTTCTCACGGGCCTGCTCTCGGGTGAGCTCTTCAGCACGGTCGAGTTGGAAAAAGGCTTCGGCGTGAACAACACGTCGAACGGCGAATCCGCGTTCGGTACGCTCAATCTCCGGACGCCGGACTTCACGGACGCATCGCACTTCGTCGCAAAAGTCGGCTTCGACAATTACGACGGCCAGTTTTCGATCTTCCGCGCGACGGGCAGCGCTCTTGCGAAGAATCGCCTGAGCTACGTCGCCGAAGTCGTTACCAACGGCTACCGCGGCCCGTCCTCGAACTACAACGGCCCGCTCCTTTCGCCATCGTACGAAAACCGCGTTTCTCCGGCAACCGGTCTCCCGCTCGCGGGCAACCCCGGTAGCGCGTTGATCGGCTATATCGGCGACTTTTCCAGCGGCCAGAAATACCAGGGCGAAGTCTTCAAGCTCCGCTATCGCCTGAGCGATGCAACCTCGGTCTGGGCCGGTTTCGTCGGCTCGCAGACTTCCGTGCGCCCGCAGGGCTCGACCTACGGCAGCTACGAGGGTAACTTCACGATCCCGGCGTGCTACAGCGGCGCGACGAACTCCGCAGCGACGGCCCAAGCGAGCCTCGGCACGTGCACGGCATTCACGGTCGCGGCAAACGGCAGCACGACGAACACGCGTTTCAATAACCCCTCGGCGTTCGGCTTCATCGGCTCGACGCTCGACCTCTACTCGGCGTACCCGAACGGCCAACAGCTCGATAGCGAACCGCTCTTCGAGGCCGAATTCCGGACGACGATCAAGAACGACACGCTCCTGATCCGCCCGTACACGGGCACGACCGCACGCATCAACGACGGCGTGAGCGAGCCACTCAACCCCGGCAACACGGGCGCGTTCAACCTGGTCACGAATCCGAATAACTGCTCCGCGGCACTGCCGTGCTTCAACGCGAGCAACGTCACGAATCTGCGTCTCGGCTTCACCAACGGCGCCGCGAGCGGCTGCCCGGTGATCGCGGTGACGGCAACCGGTACGTTGCCGAACGGTATCCCCGGCAACGCCTGCTATTCGGCAGTCGGCGATAACGGCGCACCCACGGGCACGCCGTTCTATCAGTATGAACTCGATCGCCTCCGCGGCGTTTCGGTCAACTACGTGCATCCGTTCGCGAAGGGCGTGCTCCGTCTCGGATACGAGAATCGTTCGGACGATACGTTCAGCTACTCGCAATCGAGCGGCGCTCTCGACAACGTCCCTTTCAGCCAAGCCGCGAATTTCCCAGGTCAACCCGCGGGCTTCAACGCACCGGCGTTTAACGTGCCATTCGCGCCGGGGACCGCTAGCGTCGGCAGCGCCACGCTCAATATCCCACCGACGATCGAGCGCAACAACGACCTCAACGCAGGCCTCTTGTTGAACCCGACCGATAAACTACAGATCGGCCTCGGTCTGTACTATCTTTCGAATCAGGCGAACTACGCGCAGATCGATCCGAATCTGCAGAACTACCTCGCAACGTACAATACTGCGGTCGCCGCGTACAACGCGACGAAGCCCGCCAAGAACGCGACGTTCCTCACGCTCTCGAATCTGCCGTACACGCTGCAGTACACCTCGCAAACGCACGCGCACCTCGATCCGCATCTCGGCTTCGCCTACACCGTAACGCCCGATCTCACCATCCGCCTCAACGGCGGGTCGTCCGAAACCGTGCCGTATGCGGGTCTGATCGCCGGGCGACCGTCCTTCACGCAGCCGGGTCCCTCGAACAACGGCGTCGGCCAGTTCAACTTCCGCAACCCGAACCTGCAGCCGGAAACGAGCGTCGGGTACGACCTCGGACTCGATTTCCGGAACGGGGACGGCGGCGTTCTCGGCGGCGACCTGTTCTACTACAACATCTACAACAAGTTCATCAGCCTTCTATCGCAAAACGGACCGAACGTCACCGGGCTCGGTAACTCGTTTACATCGCAGTCGCTCAACGCATCCGTGCAGCGCGACTACGGTATCGAACTCTTCGCACGCCGTAACCCCGTCGAAGGCATCGTGTACAACATGGCGCTCACCGTGCAGCGCCAGTACCTCGACAACCTCCCGCTTTCGTATTTCCAGAACTTGCTCAACGGTGGCGGCACGGGCCTCACGAGCACGTTCAACGGCCGTCAGCCCGATACGACCCCGTACTTCCAATTCCACGCGGAAACCGGCTACAACACGCCGCGCTTTCATGGCGTGATCGGTGCCGATTACTTCGGTCAGAACAACGCGACCGTAGGCCCGGCATATAACCTGTTCTATCTCGCGACGCGCTATGCGGTCGTACCGCATGCGTACGTCCAGTTCGGCGTCGACAACATCTTCAATTACACGACGCTCGCCGGATTCGCAGGCGCGGGCCCGCAAAACAGCGGCGTCTTCTCGATCACGCAAAACCCGATCACCGGCAACTTCGGCCAGAGCGGCCGTCAGATCCAACAAGTCGTCGGACGTACCTCGCGTATCTCGTTCAGCTACCAGATTTAATCGCGGCTCCGGCCGCAGTACGCGAACGCCCGTCGACTCCGGTCGGCGGGCGTTTTCGTTTGCCCGCGCGTAGATGCTCTCGCATGGCGAAGCAGTTTTGGCTCTTCAAAAGCGAACCCGACACCTTCGGCTACGACCGGCTGGTCCGCGACGGGCGCACGGAATGGTCGGGCGTCCGCAACTTCCAAGCGCGCAATCTGATGAAGACGATGCGCGTCGGCGAGCGCGGACTGTTCTATCACTCATCCACGAAGATCCCGGGCGCGGTCGGCATCGTGCGGGTGACGCGCGAGGCCTATCCCGATTTCACCGCACGCGATCCGAAGAGCGACTACTACGATCCAAAGGCGACCGAGGAGAACCCGATCTGGGAGATGGTCGACGTCGTTCCCGAGCGCGAACTCCCGCGCATCGTCTCGCTCACCGAAATGCGCGGCATGCACGAACTCGATGGGATGTTGCTCTTACGCCGGGGCTCGCGGCTCTCGGTGCAGCCCGTCACGCAAGATCAATTCGACGCGATCGTCGCGCGCGCCGAAATCCCCGAAGACGCATAACCGCAACACGCGCAACCCGAGGAGTGCACGATGGTCGCATGCATCAGTGGTCCGACGATTCATATCTCCGATGACGATCTCATCCGCATTTCCGCCGAGAATCCGGGTTGGCACTTCGAACGCGCCGATGACGGATCGCTGCTCGTGAGCCCAACCGCAACGACCGCAGGCGCGAAGAGCGGCGAAGCGTTCGTGCAACTGCACGCCTATGCAAAACGCGCGGGAGGCAAGGCGTACGATGCGGCGACGGGATTCGCAACGCCGGCGGGTGGCGTGGTTAGCCCGGATGCCGCGTGGATTCGGAGCGAAGTCATCGATCGATTTCGCGAGCAAAACGGTTACTGGCCGGTCGTTCCCGACGTCGTCATCGAAGTGGCGAGCAAGAGCGATTCGTGGACTGCGCTCGTTCGCAAAATCGACAAATACATCGCCGACGGCGCGCGGTATGCGATCGCGATCGATCCCGCGACGCGTACGACCTACGAGCGTGGAACGTGCCCGGCTGGACTGGAACTCGACATCGACGCGATCGCGGAGGCATAGTGCAAGCACCGACCGATCCGAGCATCGCCGCGTTCCTCGCCTGGGAAGAGCGGCAGGAGCAAAAATACGACTATTCTTGCGGCCGCATCTCCTTGCTCCCCGGCGGAACGAACCTTCACGCGCTGCTGATCGGCGAGGTCTTCGCTGCGTTACATGCGGCCCTTCGTGCGACGGCATGCCGGGTTTATCTGTCGGACACGAAGCTGATCACGGAAACAAGCGTGCGTTATCCAGATCTCATCGTCTCCTGCGATCCGCGCGACACGGGGAATCCCGGTGTCGGCGTTCGGTTTCCGAAACTCATCGTCGAAGTGCTTTCGGAATCGACGGCAAGCGTCGATCGGGGCGAGAAGCTCGACGAGTATCTCGCGATCCCAACCCTCGAAGAGTACGTGCTCGTGGATTCGCGGCGGATGCATGTCGCCGCGTATCGGCGCGCATCAGCGGGCTGGATCGTGCAGCTACCGGTCACTGCGGGCGCGTATCGCTTTGCGGCGGTCGACTGCTCGATCGACCTCGACGCAGCTTATACGTTTGCGGGCGCGACGGATAAGCCGCAATAAAAAACGCGCCCGGCCGTTTAGCCGAGCGCGTTTCTCCCGAGATGACCGGTGACGCTTATTTGATCAGATTCGAAAGATCGAACGCGTGCGTGATCGAGAAGCGCGCTTGACGCGGCCCGATGACGTTCTGGTGGGTGAGGCCGCCCTTCCCGTTGACGAGCGGAACCGTCGTTCCCGAGTACGGCGTGATGTACGCGTTGCTGTACGCGTTGTTGATGTTGTCCAGGCCGATGTTGAAGAACGTCGACTTCTCGAGCGGGATGCGTGCCGAAGCGTTGAGCAAGAAGAACGGGTTCACGTTGAGCGAGTTGTTCGCGCCGTAGTACGTGACGCCGAGCGAGAGATAGCCGCCGTTTGCGGTGCGCACGTGGAGATCGCCGTAGCCTTGGCTATAGGGCTCGGCGTGGTTCGAGACGGAGTTGAAGCCGTTCGACGAGTTTTGGTAGTTGATGCCCGGCACGACGGCGAGGTTCGTATTCTGCTTGGTGCAATCGAGTTGCCCGTTTGCCTGGAACGTCGTCGAGTAGATGCACGGGTTGACGTTGACGGGGTAGGCGCGTAAGAGCGCGCCCTGCGCGATGAACCCGAAGCCGACGCTCGGATCGCGCTTGAAGCCGATTTCGACGCCTTCGTACCGCGCGTTCGCGAGGTTGCGCACGCCCGTCTGATAGATCGTCGTCGCGGTTCCGGCAACCGCTGCGGCACCCGTCGAGGAGATGCACTGACCGGCTGCATTGAGGCTGTATCCGCCGACGGACGGGCACGCGAGGCCGATCGCGCCACCGGACGTGGTGCTCAGGAACTGGTTGAAGAGGTTCGTGCGATAGAGATCGACCGTGAGCACGGTCGCGTTATCGTCGCTCAAACGGAAATCGCCGCCGATGTCGACGCCGAAGGTCGTCTCGGGCTTCAGGTTACCGCTATTGATGCTCTGCGTTGCGAACAGCGCGCCCGGCTGGAAGAGCGGCGTCGACTGCTGCACGCGATCGAGCAGGTTGAGATACGGCGGCGCGATCGCGCTACCGGCCGATGCGCGAAGCGCGATCTTACTATTCGGGCGATACACGAGCCCCGCACGTGCATCGTCGCGGTAGACGGTGTTGCTCTGAAAGCTCAGCCCGCCGTCCGCCGTGAAGCGCGTGAAATAGCGGTCGTAGTAATTCGAGAGCGTGAGGTTCAGCTGCGGCGTGATGTTCACGACACCGCGAAGTAAGAACGTCGTGAAATCCTGACGCGAACCCGCGGGAACGCTCGGCGTGTTGCCCGAGCCCGAGTAGTCGTATGCGTAGGTGTTCGACGCCGTATCCTCGGCCGAGAACGAGAGCGTGTTTCCGCTGTCGCCGAAATTGTGATCGTACTGGAAGGAGAAGCCGTGGAGCTTATCTTCTTCCGCCGAACGGAAATACGTGCCCGTCTGCGAGAACTGCACGGGCGTTCCGTTGAACACCTGGCCGGGTGCTACGGTCACGCCACCGACGACGGTCGGTGCCGTTGTGCCGTAGAGATTGTAGGTTTCGTTATCGACGAACGACGCCGTTTGCACGCCGTTGTACTGCAGGCGATTGATCGAAGCGGTGTAGTAGCGCGCGAGGATGTTATCGCCCTTGAACGTCGTGTGGAACTCGCCCTGGAAGATCGGCTCGTTGTTGATCTCCCACTCGCTGTTCGGTAAGAAGACGTTCTGGTAGGTCTGCACGGTCGAGCCCGCGGCGACGGTCTGGTTGATGTATCCGGCGCCCGGCGTAAACGTCGTCGGGTACTGATACACGTGATTACCGTTTTGGTCCGTATACGTCTGGCTGCCGAGGAAGCTCGCCGTAAACGACGATGCCGAGGAGAGGTTCAACCGGAGCTTCGCGAGCTCGGTCTTCGAGTTGTAATTCTGGTTGACGACCTGGCAGCACGCGACGAGCGTCGTGCCCGCGTAGGGAACGTTATTCTGGATGTTCGGGTTGTTGCCGGCGATCAGCGTGGTGCCGACCTTCGCGGGGCAATTCGCCGCCGCGAGCGCGGCCGTCGGCTGGTTGCAATTGAGGAACGTTCCGGCGCTCAACGTGATCGGGTTCGGCGAGTCCTTGAGCGGGCCGGGCGAGCCGTACAGCGCGTAATCGAGCACGAAGCCGAGCTTGCCGTTGAGCGTGTTGCCCGAGAAAAGATAGTTCGAACGATCGCCGCCGAACGAATCCTTGCCCATCGTAATCGCAAGTTTCGTTTTCGGTGAAGGATCGAGCGTCCGGAAATTGATCGTACCGCCGATCGCGTAATTGACGTTGGGAGCGGCCGAGCCCGGTCCTTTGATGAGCTCGAAGCCTTGCAGCGTATCCGCGTTCAAAAACGTCGTGACGTAATCGCCGAAGTTGCCGACGGCGAGCGGGTGGCCGTCGATGAGCGATGCGGTCTCGAAGCCGAGGCCGCCGCGGATCGAGGGGAACGTGATCGCGCCGGGCGAGGCGTTCGTCGCGCTCGTACCGGGGTGATCCACGACGACGCCCGGCGTCTGATCGAGGATGCGTTGGACCTGGACCTGCTGCTGATCGACGAACGCTTGCTGATCCACGACCTGCACGGATGCGGGCGAGGTGTTGAACGCGGAACGGCGGTTCGTGGTCGAGACCTTGCCGATCGTTTGCAGCGATGAGAGCGTTTGCGCGCTCAGCGTGACGTTCTGCACGAGCTGCGAGCCCGCGATCACCACGAGATCGCTCGATGACGCCGAGCCGAAGCCCGAACGCTGCGCGCGGATCTCGTAGATACCCGGGGCCAGCTTATCGACGCTGTAGGTGCCGTCCGCAGCGGTCGTCGCGGAGGTGGTCTTGCCCGCGCCGATCACGGTAATGACGACGCCGGAAAGCAACGCGCCGTTCGCGTCGGTCGCGACGCCGGTAATCTGTCCGGAGGTGGGCGCGGGGGCGGTTGTGGTCTGGGCACTCGCGGTCGCCACGCTGGCAGGTCCGACGGCGAGCGAGACGAGACACACGACCGCCAGAAGGCGCATGAGGTTGTGCACGTATCCTCCTAGGGGAGAGTTGACCGCGCGAAAGCAGCGCGCGGCAGAAAGCCGAACGCCGAAGGCGGCACCACCAAGCGTAGCCTCACCGTATTAAGATGAGATTAATTCCTTAGCGGGTAGCAAAGACTTTCGCGAGCGATGCCTCGGGGAGGAAGGTTTTGCCAAGGAGGGCGCTCCGCCGGGTTGTCGCCTACGTCGCGGCGTAGCGCTCGAGAAAGATCCGCTGCGAATCGACGCGCGGCTCGCCGGGATGCGGTAACCGACGCTCGTACGATCCATCGGATCGCAACGTACGCGATTTCACGTTATCGGCGAGCAGCAGATCGAGGATCTCGGTGCGGATCGTGTCGCGGATCGCGCCGTCGAGCAGCGGTACGACCGTTTCGACACGACGGTCGAGGTTACGCCCCATCCAGTCCGCGCTGCCCATATACACTTCGGGATCGCCCGCATTTTCGAAAACGAAGATGCGCGAATGTTCCAGGAAGCGCCCGACGATCGAATGGACGCGGATGTTTTCCGAAATCCCCGGGATCCCGGGCAGCAACACGCACATGCCGCGCACGATGAGATCGACCGGCACGCCCGCTTGCGAGGCGCGGTAGAGCGCGCGGATGATCCCGCCATCGGTGATTGCGTTGAGTTTGGCAACGATACGGGCCGGCTTACCTGCGAGCGCGTGCTCGGTTTCACGCGCGATCAGTGCCGCGAAGCCCGACCGTAGGCCGAGCGGTGCGACGAGCAGCTCGTCGTACGTGATGTCGCGCGCGAAGCCGGTAAGCGAATTGAAGAGTTGCGTCGCATCCGCGCCGAGTTCGGGACGGCACGTGAAGAGCGAGAGATCGGTGTATATCTTCGCGGTCTTGTCGTTGTAATTGCCGGTGCCGAAATGCATGTAGCGCCGGATGCCATCGGCCTCGCTCCGCACGACGAGCGTCACCTTGCCGTGCGTCTTGAGGCCCGCGAAACCGTACACGACGTGCGCGCCGACGCGCTCCAAATTCCGCGCCCAGTTGATGTTGTTCTCTTCATCGAACCGCGCTTTGAGTTCGATCAGCGCGGCGACTTGTTTCCCGTTCTCGGCAGCTTCGACGAGCGCGTTGACGATCGGCGAATTTCCGCTCGTACGATACAACGTCTGCTTGATCGCGAGCACGCGCGGATCGCGCGCGGCTTGCTGCACGAATTGCACCACGGGATCGAACGACTCGTATGGGTGATGCAAGAGGAGATCCCCCTCGCGAATCGCCGCGAACAGATCGGTCGTACCGATCAAGCGTTTCGGGATCGCAGGCGTAAACGGCGCATCGTGTAACGCCGGCTGATCCGTCGAAACGAGCGTCCAGAGATCGCTCGTCGCGAGCATCCCGCGGAGCTGGTAACAATCGTCCTCGCCGAGATCGAGTGCGGCGAGCAACTTGTGCCGCAGATGCGCGGGCATATCGGCCTGCACTTCGAGGCGCACGGGTTCGCCGAAGCGCCGCCGGCGCAATTCGGATTCGATCGCCTGCAGCAGATCGTCCGCTTCATCTTCCTGGATGTCGAGATCGGCGTCGCGCGTGACGCGAAACACGGAAGAACCGCGAATCGTGAGGCCGGGAAAGAGCTGCTGCAAATTGTTTGCGATCAGATCTTCCAGCAACACGAACCACCGTTGCCCATCGGGCGTGCCGGGGATCGCGACGAACCGTGGCAGGCCTTCCGGCACTTTCACGCGCGCGACGTGTTGGATCGGGCCATCGACTGCCGACGGCTCTTCGAGCTCCACCGCAAGCGAAAGCGAGAGGTTCGAAATATACGGAAATGGATGGCCTTTATCGATGCCGAGCGGCGTGAGCACGGGAAACACGCGTTCGGCGAAATAGCCATCGAGCTGCGCGCGCGTCGCGGCATCCAAACGCTCGCACGAGAAGATGCGCACGCCGTAGCCTTCGAGGGCTTGCAACAACTGTCGCAGGCACTTTACGGCGCGATCGAGCGACGGCCGCAACCGCTCGGTGATCGCGGCGAGCGATTCTTCGGGCAAACGTCCGTCGTCGGAACGGCGCCGGATCTCGGCCTCCACCTGCTGCTTGAGCGCGGCGACGCGGATCATGAAATACTCGTCGAGATTCGTCCCGAAGATCGCGACGAATTTCAAGCGTTCGAGTAGCGGGTTCCGATCGTCGAGCGCTTCTTCCAAAACGCGGTCGTTGAACGCAAGCCAAGAGAGTTCGCGGCTCGCGTAGAGCGAAGGATCGTCCATCGCGACTGCACCATCAGCTGCGGCTGGGGAATCCGTCGTGATATCCACGTCGAAGCGGTTCTCACCGAGGCACACCACCCCTCTCGAACCGATTTCCGAATTCTTGGGTCTGGTTTCTTGGAGTCAAACCACCATGTCATTCGCGCGCGAGCCGCTCCCGCCCAAACGATTCGCCCCTTGATCGGACCGCTCGCGCTGCAGCACGCGGTGCTTTCGTTCGCGGCGCTCGCCGTCGCGATCGGCATCGCGATTCCGCTGGGCGCGGCGGTCGCGCATCGGCGCATCGCGCGCTCCGGTATCCTCGGCGCCCTCGGCGTCGTGCGCGTCATCCCGAGCCTCGCGCTCCTAACCCTGACCCTGCCGTATCTCGGCATCGGCTTCGTCCCCGCGCTCGTAGCCCTCGTCGTGCTCGCCGTGCCGACGATCGCCATCAACACCGTTGCGGGGCTGGAAGCGGTTCCGGAAGCGGTCGAAGAAGCCGCGCGCGGCCTCGGGATGACGGCGGCGCAAGTTCGCCGCCGCGTTGCGTGGCCGATCGCGATCCCCGTCGTCTTCGCGGGCGTGCGGGGCGCTGCGGTCGAGGTTATCGCTAGCGCCGCGCTCGCGGCCTTCGTCGGGGGCGGCGGGCTCGGCGAACTCGTCATCGACGGCCTCGCGAACAACGATGGCAAGGCGCTGCTCGAAGGCGGCCTCGCGATCGCGGCGCTCGCACTCGGTACCGATGCGAGCCTCGCGCTCGTCGAATCGCGTCTCAACTTGCGTTACGGAAGGACGGCCTAATCCATGAACCTCACGCGTCGGAGCGCACTCGCAGGGCTTGCCGCTTCCGGCATCGCCGCGGCGGCGCTCGCATCATGCGGCAAGGCCGATTCTACGAAGATCCGTATCGGCTCGAAGAACTTCACCGAGGAGCTCTTTCTCGGCGAACTCTACGCGCAAGTTCTGGAAGGCGCCGGATTTCACGTCGAGCGCAAACTCAATCTCGGCGGTACGGAGATCGCGATGGCGGCTTTGCAACGCGGCGAACTCGATTGCTATCCCGAGTACACCGGCACGGCCCTACTCAACGTGCTCAAACTGCCGTTGCAGACCGATCCACAAGCGATCTACACGACGGTGCAACGCGAGTACGCATCGCGTTTCAAGCTCGATTGGCTCAAGCCCTCGCCGTTCAACGATACGCAAGCGCTCGCGACGACGCCCGCGCTCGCCGCGAAATACCGGATGCGGACGCTGAGCGATCTCGCGCGCCTCGCGCCGCAACTGCGGCTCGGTGCCGTGCCCGAATTCGTGAAGCGCGTCGACGCGTTACCGGGGCTGCAGAAGACCTACGGCGGCTTCCAGTTCAAGAGCACCCGGTTACTCGATAGCGGCATCAAATACAAAGCGCTCTTGCACGGCGATGTCGATGTCGTCGTCGCGTTTTCGACCGAAGGGGCGATCGCGGCGAACGGCCTCGTGCTCTTTGCGGACGACAAGCGTTTCTGGCCGACGTACAACGTCGCACCGGTCGTGCGCACGGAAACGTTGACCGCTTATCCCGGCATCCGCGCGCATCTCGATGCGATCGCACCGCTGCTCACCGATGAAGCGATTCGCGCGATCAATCAATCGATCGATGGCCCTGCGAAGAAAGATCCCGAAGACGTCGCGCGCGCGTTCATCAAAGAGCACGGCCTGCTTGGATAGTTCGGCGAGCCGCGGCGCGGCGATCGCATTCCAGGATGTCGCGGTGACATACCCGGGGGCGACGCGGCCGTCGGTCGACGGTGTTTCGCTCATGGTGAACGCCGGGGAACTCACCGTTCTTCTCGGCCCGTCCGGGTGCGGCAAAAGCACGCTCGTGCGCACCGTGAACCGGCTCGTCGAGCCGACCGCGGGCACGGTGCTCGTCGACGGCACGGATGTGCGCACGACCGATCCGATCGCGCTGCGTCGTGGCATCGGTTACGTGATCCAAGCGATCGGACTCTTCGGCCACATGACGATCGCGCAGAACATCGGGATCGTTCCGGAACTCGTCGGTTGGGAGCGCACGCGCATCGACGCACGTACGGACGAACTGCTCGAACGTGTGCGCCTCGATCCCTCGCGCTATCGCAACCGGTATCCGCGCGAACTTTCCGGCGGCGAGCAACAACGCGTCGGCGTCGCGCGGGCGCTCGCCGTCGAACCGCGCGTGCTGCTCATGGACGAGCCCTTCGGCGCGCTCGACCCCGTCGTGCGTCGTTCGCTGCAAGAAGAAATACGCGCGATCCAACGCGACCTCGGGACGACGATCGTCTTCGTAACGCACGACGTCGACGAAGCGCTGCGCCTCGCCGACCGCATCGTCGTCATGCAAGCGGGCCGCATCGTGCAGGCCGAACGACCGGAGCAGATGCTCGCGCATCCGGCGACGCCGTACGTTGCGGAACTCCTCGGCACGGACGACGTCGGGCGCCGCCTCGCGCTGCTGCGCGTGCGCGATCTCATGAGCGCGCCCGATGCGGCGGCCGGGCCCGCAGAGCTCGACGCCGAGGCGACGCTTCGTATCGCGCTCGGCACGCTGCTGACGAGCCCCGGACGCGTCGTCGTGCGCGAAGGTACGCGTATCGTCGGCGCGATCGACCTCGCCGCCGTGCGGGCGGCGCTCGCCGGATGAGCTACCTGCTCGCGCATCCGGCCCTGGTCGCCACGGACCTCGCGACGCACGCGGCGATGGTCGCGCTCGCGCTTGCAATCGCGTTCGCGATCGCGCTACCGATCGGCATCGCGATCGCACGCAAGCCGCGCATCGCAAACTTCGTCCTCGGCGTGTTGGGCGCGATCTATACCGTGCCGAGCCTCGCGTTGCTCGCGATCCTGGTCCAGCTCGAAGGCCTCGGCTTCTTTACCGCGGTAACGGCGCTCGTGCTGTACGCGCAAGTTCTCCTCGTCCGTAACATCGTTGCGGCGCTTCGCTCCGTCGATCCGGCGCAGCTCGATGCGGCAACCGGCCTCGGCATGTCCGCGCGCGAGCGGCTCGTTCGCGTCGAATTCCCGCAGGCGTTTCCGATCGTCCTCGGCGGTATCCGCATCGCCGCGATCTCGCTGATCGCGATCGCGACGGTAGCTGCGTGGGTGGACGCCGGCGGCCTCGGCGTGCTGATCTTCGATGGACTCCACCAGGACAACGTCGCGAAGACGATCGCCGGGAGCCTGTGTGTGGCGCTGATCGCGATCGTCGTCGACGTCGCGCTGCGCGCGCTCGAACGGCGGGTGACCGTATGATCCATCACGCCGGACGCACGATCGAAACCGCCCGCCTGATCTTGCGCCCGCATGTGCTGCAAGATTTCCCGGCCTTCGCCGCGATGTGGATGGACCCGAACGTGACGACGTACATCGGCGGCGTCCCGAGTACGCGCGAGATCGCGTGGGGCAGGCTCCATCGGTACGCGGGCCACTGGGCACTTCTGGGATTCGGCTACTGGGCCGTCTTCGAGAAGGCAACCGGTTCGTTCGTCGGCGACGTCGGATTCGGCGACTTCATGCGCGAAATGGAGCCGAGCCTCGATAACAAGCCCGAACTCGGCTGGGTCTTCGCGACGCACGCGCAGGGCCGCGGCTTTGCGACCGAAGCCATCACCGCCGCGATCGCGTGGAAACACCAGCACTATGCGGGCGCTACCATCTCCGCGATCGTCGACCCGGCAAACGCCGCTTCGCTGCGCGTCGCGGAGAAGTGCGGCTTCCAACGGGTCGCCGAGACCACGTATAACGGCTCGCCCATCGTCATCTTCGAGCGCGCCCACAGCCACTAGCGGCGCCGCAGCGTCGAACACGTCTCCGTCGCATCGGTCGACTAAAGATGATAGACTAAGCTATGAGTAAATCCGTCAACATGCATGAGGCAAAGACGCACTTAAGCCGGCTGGTCGCGCAGATTCGAACGGGAGCGGAACGGGAGATCGTCATCTCCGTCGCGGGAAAACCGGCGGCGCGGCTCGTCGCATACGGCGAGCCCGAAAAGCGCTTACTCGGCATCTATGCGGGTCAGGTCATCGTTGGCGATGATTTCGATTCCATCGACGAAGCGATCGCCCGTACGTTTTCCGAAGGATAACCGCGTGCGGTTATTGCTCGATACCCACGTGTTTCTGTGGGCCGCCGCAGAACCTGCGCTGCTGAGCTCCGTTGCACGTGAGGCGATCGAAGATCGCAATAATGATGTCTTTGTCTCTTCCGCAGTCGCATGGGAGATCGCCCTAAAACACCGATTGGGGAAGCTCACGCTCCCGCACGATCCCGAACTATTCGTTCCGGCTGGCCTGGCCGCGCTCGGTTTTCGCGAACTCGCGATCACGGGTGCCCATGGGCTCGCAACGTCCGCACTCCCCGGGATCCACGCCGACCCGTTCGATCGCATCATGCTCGCCCAAGCTAAGGTCGAGAAATTGACCCTTGTTTCGCGCGACGCGAACATCTGGCGTTACGACACGCCGATACTGCGAGCGTGAGCGCGCGGTAGCCGCGTCTGCGTTCACGCAAGGCGTCGGTCAGATCGTCGTCGCCAAGTTTTCGAGGCTCTCGAAAACGCGCATCCCCAAACGGGCCCGCGAACCGACGCGACGGCGACGTAATCTACGCGCGACGATCGCGGGGGCAGCACGTCAGGCGACGGCTTGCGGCGCTTCGCTTTCACTGCCGGTTCCGGCGGAACCCTCAGGGTAACCGAAGGCATCGCGCACGCGCCGCTCTGCCGCGAGATACGGGAGAAAAAAGTCGCGCCGCGCGGGATCGCCCTGCATGAACGCGTGGATCGTCGCGACGCCGACTGTCTGCGTGCTGATGCCCCAGTTGCCGTTTGCGATTTCGTGGATGAAGATCCAGTCGTGCGGGCGGTTCGGGAACGTGACGTCGAGGCCAAGTACGTCGCCGTAGGTCTGCTCGATCGCGCGGTGGACTTCCGATTTGACGGCTTGCGAGGCAGCTCCGATCGGATAGTAGAGATCGAAGATCGCGCGGCCGCCCTTGGGCGAGACGGCTTCCCGTTTGCCCGCAACGTACCAGCCGCCGTTTGCCGCATCGAGTTCGACGAATTGGAGATAGGCGACGCTGCGGCCGATTTCGTTGTCGGCTCCGGTTTCGCCGACGAGCATGATGTGCGTGAGTTTCTCGGCGAGCTCATCGCGCTGGGCTTCGGTGAAGGCGCCCTTGGTATGGGTGACGCGGAGGAGAGGCATGGTCGTGGCTTTCTGGGTGAGGGGATTTCTAGAACGATGGCGTCATTTACATAACGATCGTTATGTAAATAGCTTATGAAAAAATCGGCGTAACGTCAATAGATTGCGATCGCTATTTTCCGGTTGACTCGCGGCAAGCCAGCAGCTTCGCGAAAGAAAGAAATTTGCGTCCGCCGCCTGTGGTCGACCAGCGCCGCGTTGCTTACATATCACGAGCGTGATATAACGACCGTTATGGGTCGTTCGTCACAGGCCGGGAAGGCCGAAACACGGGAAAAGCTGCTCGTTGCCGCAGGGCGCGGCTTCCGTTTACACGGTTTCGGCGGCATCGGCGTCGACGGCGTGGCGAAAGCTGCGGGCGTGACATCGGGGGCGTTCTACGCGCATTTCGGTTCGAAGGCGGCGATCTTCGATGAAGCCTTGAGCCTCGGGCTCGATGACCTGCGAAACGGTATCGCTATGTTTCGCGCCGAGCGCGGCGCGGGATGGCTGCGGCCGTTCGTCCTTTGGTATCTGAGTGAACCACGGCGCGCCGATCTCGCGGGCGCATGCGCACTTCCCGCACTCTCGCTAGAGGCTGCCCGCGCGGACGCGCCGACGCGGGAAGTCTATACCGCGCGGCTTCACTCCGTGGTTACCGAGCTCGCCGCGGGCCTACCCAGCGCGGCTCCGGAGAAAGACGCATGGGCGATCCTCGCCTTGCTCGCGGGTGGGATGACGATGGCGCACGCGCTCGCCGATTCGGAAGCGGGAAGCCGCATCGCGGAGGCAACGACGGATGCGATCCTCGCGATCGGCGCGCCACCATGCCGCCAAACGTGAGACGGGCTTTCTCGCGCTACGGTCGCGGCGTGTGCTTCGAACTCGGCAGCACCGCGCTGTCGACGACGAGCTACCGCTCGTCTACCCGGCCGTCGAACCGAGGCGCTGACTTGCGTGCGCGCGGAGCGCGTCGAAGAGCGCGGCCGAGGGCGCGTCCTCTGCGAAGGTGCGTTCCGGGTGCCACTGAACGCCCACGAAAAACGGATGGTCGAAGGTGGCTTCGATCGCTTCGATGACGCCGTCGTCGGTGCGGCCGACGACGCGAAACGCAGGCGCAACCGAGCGCAGCGCCTGATGATGGACGCTGTTCGTCGTCACGTGCGCGGCGCCGAGGACGCTCGCGATGCGCGAATCCGCTTCGAGCGCGACGACGTGCTCCGGGATGAGCGCGTACGTCTCATGCGAGCCGCCCGGACCCGATGGCCGATGACGTTCCGGCGCGATAGGCATTTCGCTCGGGAGATCGACGACGAGCGTACCGCCGAATGCGACGTTTGCGATCTGCATCCCACGACAGATACAGAGCGTCGGGATCGAACGGGCCACCGCCTCGCGCACCGCCGCGATCTCGAAGGCGTCGCGTGCGTATTGCGGCGTGTCGGCGAGCGCGATCTGCGCGAACGGCGCACCATAGCGCGTCGGATCGACATCCGCGCCGCCCGAGATCACGAGCGCATCGAGCCCGTCGAGAAACGACCCGAGTTCGCGCATCTGATTGTTCTTTTCCGGTTCGTCCAAGAAGCCGCGGACCGTCACGCCATCGCGGCGGATCGCATCGACATAGGCCTGCGTTGCCTTCGCGTTCTTCGGACGCTTCGAGCCCGCGCGCGGCGGAGCGAACGACGAGGTCAGCCCGACGATCATCGAACTTCGAGCAAGCTGATCGAGTAGCGCTGCCCCGCATCCGTCCACGATTGCAACATCTTCCAACCGGTTTCGCGGGCGAGCGCGACGGCATCGTCCGGCGAAAACTTGTAGGACGATTCCGTATGCATCGTTTCGCCTTCCGCGAAATGGACGACCGTATCGATCGCGCGTAGCGTCACCGTTTGCGCGCGTTCGGAACGCAGCATCGAATCGACGGCACCGCGCGCCTCGTTGTAGTTCGCAATGAAGCGAAATGCGTGTAAATCGAAATCGGCGTCGAGCTCGCGATTCATGCGCCCGAGCAAATTCTTATTGAAGGCCGCCGTCACGCCCGTTGGGTCGTCGTAGGCGAGTTCGAGGATTTGCGCGTCCTTCTTCAGGTCGAATCCGAGCAGTAGCGCATCGCCTGGGTTGAGCGAGCGCGCGAGCAACTGCAACACGTCGCGCGCCACGCTCGGCTCGAAATTGCCGATGTTACTCCCGAGATAGAGCGCGAGCGTTCGCTCGTCGGTACCGAATTTCACGCTTCGCAGAAGCGAGAAATAGTCGCTCGCGTATCCGAAAACGGAGAGCGCCGGATGCGCGTCGATCAGCGCGAGCGACGATTCCGTAAGCGCTTCCGGCGAGATATCGATCGGCGCGTAGTGCAGCCGCGTTTGGCGTTCGAGGATCGCTTCGATCACGAGGCGCGTTTTGTTCGCACTCCCGCTTCCGAGTTCGAGCAAACGCAAGGGACCGCCGAGCCGATCCACGATCTCGCGCGAATAGGTTGCGAGCAGATCGCGCTCCACACGCGTGAGGTAATATTCGGGAAGCCGCGTGATCGCTTCGAACAACGACGAGCCGAGTTCGTCGTAGAAGTACATGGATCCGAGGTGCTTGCGCTCGGCGGTGAGCCCGGCACGCATATCTTCGCCGAACGACGCGATGCGCGCCGGATGCGGGTCGCGATAGAGCGCGAAGCGGTCCGTAATGGGCGTGAGCGTAGTGTCCATCGCCTCCCGTTACCCGATTCGTGGTTGCGTTCGTTGCAGTAAGCAAGCGGCGCCCACACGCTCGCGCGCGGCCGTGCTAGGATATCCGGCGCTCGCTCGCGGAGAGCGGATGCATGCAGATCGCCATCGGTACCATGCCCGCCTATCTCGCGCGCCCTGCGGGCGACGCTCCGCGCCCGGCCGTGATCGTGCTACAAGAGATCTTCGGCGTCAACGCCGAGGTCAAACGCATCGCCGACCTCCTCGCATCCGCGGGCTACGTCGCCCTCGCGATCAACTATTACCATCGCACGCATCCGGAGCTGAACGAGCCATACACGCAAGAGGGCTTGCAAACCGGCTTCGCCGCGGCGGGCGCGACATCGCGCGAAACGCTCCGCGCGGACGTTGCGGCGGCCGCGACGTGGCTCGACGAACAGGCGTTCGTGCAGACGGGCCACATCGCGACGTGGGGCTTCTGCTTCGGCGGAAGCGTCGCGTTCGTCACGGCGACGCTGCCGCAGATCAAGGCAGCGGTTGCCTTTTACGGCGGCAGTATCGCATCGCCGTTCCCGAACGGCGAGCCGGAAGGCCTCGCCGATGCGCCCGCCATCGTCGCTCCCTTGCTGCTCGCCTTCGGCGCGAAGGACACCTACATCACGCCCGAGCACGTCGCACGGATCGAAGCGGCGCTCGTGGCGGCGGGGAAAATCTTCCACGTCGTCGTCTATCCCGAGAAAGATCATGCCTTCTTTCGCGATTCGCAAGAAGCGCTTGGCGATCCGGACGTCGCGGATGCGTGGAAACGCGTGCGGGCGTTCCTTCACGAGACGATCGGATGACGTAATGATAACGGAGCAAGGGACGATCCCCGTGGGCACGGGCGCGATGCCGTACTATCTGGCGCGGCCGAACGGCGCCGCGAAAGCGGCCGTCATCATGCTCGAGGGTTTCTCGGGCTTCGATGCCGAGATCAAACGCGTTACCGATCTCGTTGCGGGAGCCGGGTACGTCGGTTGCGCCATCGATTACTACTATCGCAAAAATCTCGCCCCGGGCGAACGCGGCGATCAAGCCGCGAAGGCGCTCGGGAAGGACGAGCTCTGCGCCGATGTCGCGGCCGCGCGGGACTGGCTCAATACGCAAGATTTCGTGCCGTTCGGCAAGGTCGCGACCTGGGGTTTCGGCTTCGGGGGGACCGTCGCGTTCGTGACGGCGACCCTTCCCGGGCTCTCCGCAGCCGTCGCGTTCTACGGCCAATCGATCGCGCGGACCATGCCCAACGGCGACCCTTCGCCGCTCGCCGATGCCGCGTCGGTCCGAACGCCGATGCTGCTGGTTTTCGGCGGACAGGATCGGCAGATCACGCAAGACGACTCGGGACGCATCGCCTCCTCACTCGACGCAGCGCATAAAAAATACGAAATCCAGCTGTATCCAAACGTCGGACACTCGTTTTTCCGCGAGAGCTCCGGCACGCTCGCATCGCGCGAGATCGCCGATGCTTGGGATCGCGTACAGGCATTTCTCGAACGCCGCTTCGCCTAGAAAAACGGCCGTTCCAGATAGCCGCGGCCGCGTTGCGTGCGGTCGCGGAGAAGGCGGGCGCGTCGATCGAAGATATCTTCGATGTACGCTCGCGTTTCCGCGTACGGCGGCACTCCGCCGTACCGTGCGACCGCGCCCGGCCCGGCGTTATACGCCGCGAGCGCCGCGGCATCGGGATCGGCGTACGTTCCCGTGTATGCGGCAAGGTACCCGGCGAGCAACCGTGCGGCCCCGGGTAACGCGGATTCGGGATCGTACGGATCGATGCCGTAGCGCGCCGCCGTAGCCGGCGTGAATTGGGCGATGCCGATCGCACCCGCGCCGGAGACGATCGCGGTGTCGAAGCCCGACTCTTGGAGCAGGAGCGCGACGAACCAATCGGGGTCGATCCCAGCGCGATCGGCGGCGGCAATCGCAAGATCCGCGAGTCGCAACGCATCCAATGGCCGGATGCGGAGGTTGCTACGCACGATCGACCGCACGGCCGCAATCGCACGCGGTGCGGGGCGCGGCGCGTCGGCAAGGAGCCGATCCCCGCGAACGATGTGGCCGGAATCGGGTATGCGGCGTCCAAGAACGAGATCGCGGGTGAAACCGATATCCGCTTCGCGCAGTGAGGATTCGCTGCCGATGGGTATCGTTTGCGCGCACGAGACACACGAAAACGAAAGTATCGCAACACCGATCGCCACGAGCAAACGCGCGGGCACGCGCGCGAAGCGAAGGCAAAGGGATTGCGGTTCGACAAACAAACTTTTGCTCAAGCTTTCTTGCGGTAGGATATAGCGTGGATTTGACTGGTCCGGGTCTCTCGATCGCATCGACGATCGTTGCGATGCTGATCGTACTCGTCGTAGGCGATGCTGCCTCGACGTTTCTTTACCACGTGCCGCAACACGTTTGGTTTAAGCTGCACTTGCGTACCCATCACGATCGGCGACGCTCGTTTTGGGATCACGCGGTCCTTTCCCGGGATCCGGGCGTGCTGCTCGACGGCTTCCTCGGAGCGGTACCGTATATCGTCGTCGCGCTGATCGCAAGCCGTATCTCGATTGCGGGCGCGATCGCGGGCCTCGTGCTCGGTCAAATGCATGTGTGGTGGCGCCACACGACGGACCTCGGCTGGAAGACGCCGGCGTGGGCGGTTGCGATCGCTCGCCCGCTGCAGATCGTGCTCCCCGAGGACCATGACGGCCATCACCGAAATCCGGATATCGAGTTCGGAGATCTGTTCCGCTTCTACGACGCTCCCGCACGTGCGCTCATCGCGCAGCTGCGCGCGGCAAACCCGCGTCGTCGTACGAGCCGTACCGCTGTCCGCTCCACGATCAAACGCAAGGCGATCAACACGGCTCCTGGCCGAAGCTGATCGTTACCGTCGTCGGTCGTGACTCGCCAAACGGAGTCCGGATGACCGAGAAACGTGTCCTCTTTCTGATCTCGGATACCGGTGGCGGTCATCGGAGCGGCGCGATGGCGATCGGCGCGGCGCTCGATAAAATGACCGACGGCGGCGTCCGATTCGATTGGCGGATCGACGACATCGCGACGCATTGCACGTTTCCGCTCTCGCAACTCGGCCCCGCCTATAGCGCGGCCCTACGGTTCGCGCCACCGATCTATGGCGCGCTGTTCCACGCAACCAACGGACGGCGCCGCTTCCGCTCGATCGTCCGTTTCTGCGAGCCGCTCTACCGCGAGCGCTTACGCGATTCGTTCATCAGCTTCAAACCGGATGTGATCGTTTCGGTCCATCCGCTTCTGAACCACGCGGCACTGCGCGCGCGATCCGATGCGAAGATCACGACGCCGATCGTCACCGTCATTACGGACCTCGGCCGCGTCCACGAGGGTTGGCTCATGCCCGAGGCCGATGCCGTCGTCGTGCCCGCACCGGAAGTCTACGATCGCGCGATCGAGCGTGGCGTCTCATCCGACCGTCTGCATCTGCTCGGCCACCCCGTACACCCGAAATTCGAAGACGTCTCCGAAACGAAGGCCGAAGTCCGTAAGGCGCTGGGCCTGCCCCTCGATGCGACGGTCGCGCTCCTTATGGCTGGCGGCGAAGGCGGCGGGAAGCTCCTACCGACCACGATGGCGCTTGCGAAAGCGGGCCTTCCCTTCCACCTGATCGTCGTGACGGGGCGGAACGCCGCACTCAAGGCGAAGCTCGAAGAACTGGCGCCAAACCTTCCCACGCCGATGACGGTGCTCGGATTCCGAAACGACGTGCCGAATCTCATGCGTGCCTCGGATTTGCTCGTCACCAAGGCCGGGCCGGGGACGCTTGCGGAAGCGAGCGTCGCCGAAGTTCCCGTCGTCGTTTACGATTTCGTTCCCGGGCAAGAACGCGGCAATCTCGATTACGTGCGCACGAACGGGATCGGCGTCGTCGCGCTGACAACCGCCGATGTCGTGCGCGCGACGCGCCGGATCATCCAGAGCCAGGAGCGCCTCGCGCATATGAAAGCGCGTCAAGGCGATATCGCACCGCGTGGAAGCGCGCGCCGCATCGCCGAGCTCATCGGCGAGATCGCGATGACGGGCGAAGTTCCGCACGTCGCCTAGAGCGGTTCTGCCCTACGGCGCGACGACCAGCGGAAGCACGGCGTTCTCGGGGGCAAACGAGGCGAGTTGCGTCTTGGCATCGGCCGCGCCGACACCGGACCGTGGCCACAGATTCCAGAGATAAGCGTTCGGCGATAATCCCGTGCTCGGGACGAGCGAAGCGGGAAAGGTAACCGCGATCGTATCGTTCGCGATCGCCGTTGCCGTCGGGGGCAGCGTCGTACTCAGGGCTCCGGTACCGAGGGTGCTTACGACCGAATCGTAGCTCCCGTTCGCCTGTACCGTCTCGACGATGACGACGTTGAAGAGCACCTTCGGCTCGCCCGGGAACGGCGCAAAGGTCGCGCCGCCGCGGTCGAGCCCCCAGACGTAGTAGTTCGGGCCGCCGAGAACGACGGGCGCGGCGAGTTTCGCGCGAAGCGTAATCGTTGCAGCGCTCGTGTTGTATGCGCCGGTCGCTCCAATCACGTCGAGCGATGGCCGCAACGGGCCCGTAGCGAGCGCGTAATAGGTGCCCGACGGACGCGAAAATTGGTACGACGCCGTTGCGGCCGGCGCGGGCGTCGCTTGGGGAACGACTTGCGCCGGGCTCGACCCCGCGCCGGAGCATCCTCCAGCGGAGAGAAGGAGCGCGATCGACACGCTAGCCCGTGCGAAGGAGGATCGGATCATCGGGGGCTCCGGGACGGCGCGGAGGGATGCATCATGCGTGAGCGTCGGAAGAACGCGCCCACCCGCACCGTACCCAGAAATCCGGACTTCGCGCTATGGAACGACGACGAACGGCAGGACGGCGTTTTCCGGTGCGAACGAAGCGATCTGCGCCGTTGCCGCGCCGCCGACCCCAGAACGCGGCCAGAGATTCCACGTGTACTTGTTCGGAGCGAAGCCGGCTGTCGGCATGAGCGCCGAGGTGAACGTCACGGTGATCGTATCGTTGACGACGGAGTACGCGGTGCCGGCAAGCGGCGTCGAGGTGGCGCCGGTCCCGAGCGTATTGAGCGCGACACCGACGGTTCCATCGGCATTCACCGTCTCGACGACGACCGCGTCGAAGATCACGTTCGGCTCGCCCGGAAACGGCGCGGCGCCGGCACCACCGCGGTTGATGCCCCAGACGTAATAGTTCGGGGCGCCGAGTGCGATCGGGCCGGCCATGCGCGCCTTGAGCGTGATGTTTCTCGTTCCGACGCTATAGGAGCCATCGGCCCCGATTACGTCGAGCGCGGGCCGCGTTGGGCCGGTGCCGAGTGCATAGAACGTACCCGGGGCGCGCGTGAAGGCGAACGGCGCGGCCCCGACCGTCGTGGGGATCGGCGTCGCGGTAGGCACGGGCGTAGCCGTCGCGGCGGGCGGCACGAACGTCCCGACCAAGTTCGGGTTACCGGTGCCGCTTCCGCCGGCGGAGCAGGCGGCAACGGCGCCCAAGAGGAGCGTGGCGAGCGCGACGACGCCGAGACGTGAAAACGTGGGTGTCATGTAATCTCCAAAACACCGTGCCATCGCGGCACGAGGGTGCGGTTGATTGCTGGGACGCTTTTCGATTGTGGAAAATTCCACGCTTCCCTTGAAGCGCGGCGCGCGAGGACTTTCTCTAACCCTCGCACGAACGCGCGAACGATGACGACCATACAAGCGATCGACCCCGCGGTACTCGAACGCGTCATTGCCACGCGCCGCGACTTGCACGAACATCCGGAGCTCGGTTTCGAAGAAGTCCGTACGGCGGGCATCGTCGCCGCGCGCTTGCGCGAACTCGGGTTCGACGAGGTCCACGAAAAGATCGGTGTGACGGGCGTCGTCGGTGTCCTTCGCGGCAAACGCCCGGGCCGTACGATCATGTTGCGCGCCGATATGGACGGGCTGCCGATCCTCGAAGAAAACGAGCATCCGTTCCGCTCGAAAAACGACGGCGCGATGCACGCTTGCGGGCACGATGGCCATGTCGCGATGCTCCTCGGCGCGGCCGAAGTCGTCGTACGCCAGCGCGAAGAACTTGCGGGCACCGTTTGTTTTCTTTTCCAACCCGCGGAAGAAGGCAAAGGCGGCGCCAAAGCGATGGTCGAGGAGGGCGTGCTCGAGCGCTTCGAGATCGAGCGCGCATACGGGTTGCATCTCGCTTCGTCCGAACCCGTCGGCGTGGTCGGGCTGCGCGAAGGGCCGTTCTACGCATCGAGCGATTCGCTCGAGATCACGATCGAGGGCCGTGGGGGCCACGGCGCCGCACCGCATCTTTCGATCGACCCGATCTACGTTGCGTCGTCCTTCGTCGTTGCCGTGCAGCAGGTCGTGAGCCGTCAGGTCAATCCGATCGAACCCGCGGTCGTGACGATCGGCGCCTTCCACGGCGGAACGACGCATAACGTGATCCCGAGCCGCGTCACGCTCATGGGCACCGTTCGCGCTTTCGACCGTTCGGTGCGCGAGGCGTTTGCCGGGCAGATCGAGGCGATCCTCAAAGGCATCTGCGACACCGCAGGCGCGACGTACACGTTCGATTACCTCTGGCGCTACCCCGTGACTTCGAACGATGCGGAACAGACGAAGTACGTCCGCGCGCTCGCCGAACGCACCGTCGATCCTTCGATGGTTCGCGAAGTACCGAAGCTCATGGGCGCCGAGGATTTCTCGTTTTTCGCCGAGCGCGTTCCGGCATGTTTCTACACCATCGGCGCGAACGGCGGCAACGCAACCTCGTGGCCGCACCATCATGCCCGATTCGATATCGACGAACGTGCGCTCGAAGCGGGCGTGCGCATGATGGCCGCGATCGCGCTCGACGCACCCGAAAACGCGCCGTAGGCACGACCCGCATGTGTCGCGAGCGCTCCGTTCGGGTACGGAGGCTCGCGACGGAGGTCTCGTTGCGTTCATCCTCTCGGCCGATCGGCGAACTCGACGGGCTTCGCGCCTTCGCGATTATCGCGGTTCTGATCGCAAAGCTGCTCTTCAATCCGGCGGTACCCGGCACGATCGCGCGGGCCGTGCCGGGTTTCGTCCGCGTCATCGGCGAGCATTGCTGGCTTGGCGTCGATCTCTTTTTCGTGCTTTCGGGCTTTCTCATCACGCGGATTTTGCTCGGAAGCCGCGGAGAGGCGACGTATTTCCGCGACTTCTGGCTGCGTCGCGCGCTACGCATCCTCCCGATCTATCTCGCCGTACTCCTCGTCTTCGCGCTGAGCTACGGCATTCACGGATACGAAACGTGGTACGCCCTCTGCCTCACGTTCGCGACGAACTTCACCGGAATACTCGGCGCGGCACATCCCGATGGCGGCGGACCGTTCTGGTCGCTCGCGGTCGAAGAGCAGTTCTACCTGCTCTGGCCGCTCGTCGTGCTCGCGACACCGCGTCGCGTCTTAGCGGCAATCGCCATCGGAATGCTCATCGCGGAGCCGTTCGCGCGCTTTGCAACCGTCGCGCACTTCGGGCCGAACGCACTCGAACTCGCATGGTGCCGCTGCGACGGCCTCGCGGCGGGTTCGCTCGTCGCGCTCTGGGCGACCGCAGCCGATCGGCCACGCGCCGCATATGCGATCGCGTGCTTCGCGGGGCTTGCGCTTGCGGCGATCGCGATCGGCGGCTTGCGTTCCGATGCACTGGGGAACGCGCTCCGCATCTCGCAGATCGTGCCGCTCTTCGCAATCGCGACGATCGTCGCGATCGCCTATGCGGGACACCCGGCGCTCGCCATGCTTCGCGCCCCGTTCCTGCGCTTCACCGCAGCGCTCAGTTTCTGTTTGTACCTGATCCACGTCGCGGTGCTCGACGCGGTCGATAGCATCGCCATACGTGTGCCAAGCATCGCACCGCATCTCGATACGCCCGCGTGGGTCTACGCGCGCTTTGCGCTCGTCGTACCGATCGCGTATGCGCTTGCGACGATCTCCCTTCGGTACCTCGAACGCCCGGCGATCCGGTTACGCACGCGCTTCGCGCTCGCGCGCCCGCGCTAATCCGACTTCGGTTGCTGCTGGCGTTTCACGATTCGCGGAATCATTCCGCGCGGAAGCAACCGCGCGCCGAGCGGGACGAGTTTATTCGAAGCACCGTGGATTGCGACGGTCGTGCCCGCTACCATCGCGTCATACCCGAACCGCGCGACCGTGGCCGAATCCGGCATCTTTCGCTGCATGAACGGGACATCGCCCATTTTCGCGCGCGCCTGGAATCCGGATGACGTCGCGCCCGGACAGAGACAGGTAACGCTCACGCCCGTCCCCGCAATTTCGCTCGCAAGCGCTTCGGAAAACGAAAGCACATAGGCTTTGGTCGCGTAGTAGATCGCCATGTACGGCCCCGGCACGAATGCTGCGGTAGAGGCGACGTTGAGGACGTAGCCCGATTTGCGCGCGAGCATCGACGGAAGAAAGCGATGTGTGAGTTCGGTGAGCGCGGTAATGTTGAGCGCGATTTCGCCGAGTTGATCGTCGAGCGGCATCGACGCGAACGCGCCGAGCACGCCATACCCCGCGTTATTGACGAGCGCGTCGACCGCGAGTTCGCGGCGTGCGATCTCGCTTGCGAGGGCGCGTACCCCCTCGGGTGCGCCGAGATCGTACGCAAGCGCCACGGTCGCCGCGCCGTACGCGCGCAGATCGCGTCCGAGGCGCTCCATCGGCGCGAGCGTTCGCGCGGTCAGGATCAAGTCGTAGCCGCTTTGCGCGAACACCGTCGCAAACGCGGCGCCGATGCCGCTCGACGCGCCGGTTATGAGCGCGAGCGGCCGCGTCATCGAACGACCGTCGCGAGCGCCCCGCGAAAGGCCATGGTCGCCGCCCCAACCGCGCCCGCGTCGTTGAGCAGTTGCGCGGCGACGATCCGCGTCGTGCCACGCGGCACCATCGTGGTTCGCGCGTCGACGAGCGGGACGAGCCGATCCACGAGAAAGTTCCCCGCGCTCGAAACGCCCCCGCCGAGCGCGATCGATTCCGGATTGAGTGCGGCGACGATATTCGCAACGCCGATCGACAGATCGTCGCAGAATCGTCCCCAAGCCGCGAGCGCATGTCCGTTGCCTGCCTGTGCCGCCTTGCGGATCATCTTGGTCCCCAGTTTCTCGCGCGGCGCATCGAGCAGCGTGCTTCGCGGGAACGAGGGAGCGAGCGCGAACGCATGCCGCAAGAGCCCCGTTCCCGAGGCTTGCGCTTCGAAGCAACCGATCTTTCCGCAACCGCAAACGAAGCCATCGGTCGGGCGAATCTGATGGTGGCCGAATTCGCCCGCGCCGTCGCGATTGCCGAGCAGCAGCTGCCCGCCCGCAACGATCCCGCCGCCGATGCCCGTACCGAGCGTGAGCAACACGAAATTTTCCGTGCCTTGCCCCGCGCCGAACGTGTACTCGCCGAGGACGGCGCACCGCGCATCGTTGCCAACGAACACCGGCACGTTCGGAAATGCGTCGCGCACGCGCGCTCCGAGCGGCACATCGGTCCAGTTGAAGTTGGGCGAATAGCGCACGGTGCCGGTCTTCGAATCGATGTTGCCGGGCGAACCGATGCCGATGCCGACGGGCGCCTTTACGTCATCCATCGCTTTGCCGATCACGTCTTCGAGCGAGCTCACGACGGCATCGGGTGCGTGATCGTCGATATCGCGCTCGTGCTTCGATACGATCGTGCCATCTTCGGAGACCACCGCCGCCATCACGTG
>JBBISR010000015.1:0-71630 GCA_037441145.1 Armatimonadota bacterium | reverse complement strand
CTTTAACGCGACACTCGAATGCGAGCTGCTCGTGAAGCACCGCTTTCGCACCCAACGCGAGGCCGAAGCCGCCGTCTTCGATTTTATCGAGGCGTGGTACAATCCGCATCGCCGCCACTCCGCGCTTGATTATCTCTCGCCGATCAATTACGAACGACGAGCGCTATAGGCGGCTTGAAATTCAAACAAACAACCGTCCACGAAACCGGGTCAACTTCGCTAAGGCACGAAAAGCAGAAGGTCACGCCTCAATGGCATCACGGCGAAAAGAGATACAGCCTAAAGGTACATTAGTTCAATTATGAAGGGTCGCTGTCGCAAAAGGCTGGCACCGTCAAATATCGCCGAAACCCATTCGCGCTCCGCGAACTCGAGCGGCAGATCATTGTAGCTGGGCGCGCTGTAGATCAAGATGTATGGGTGTGCGGTGCAGTGAGCATTCCGATTTCCCTTGGACGCGGACTGCGTGTACGAGCTCGCCCCAAGGGTCGGCGACTAATAACGGCGCTCGCTTGCGCAGTTCACGCAGAGCCTATCGCGGCCTCGCTCCCCACTCCCGCGCGAACCGACTCGCGACCGGGCGCGCGCGGTTGTTCCTGGATCACAATCGGTGGAGCCGGGGAGAACAACCGACGGGCGTGCTCGTGCAACTGCGCGCGGCAGCGCACGCCGATCGGTGCGTGCGGGTGCGGTATCACGATCGGACGGGCTCACCGAGCGATCGACACCTCGATCCGCTCGGGCTCGTGGCGAAAGCCGGTGTGTGGTATTTGATCGCGCGTGAGGCGGAGAACGGGTATCGCACGTTCCGTATTGCGCGAATCACGGTTTCATAAAACTGCTGCGTTGGAACGACGATGCCATCGCGAATGCCCGAGGAAACGGCGACGCGTGCGTATTGCGGGGGCTCGTCTGGGAGAACCGCAGACAACGCCGTTGATGCATCTAAAATGATTCGCATCAGAGGCGGTGATCCGCCTCGATAAGTTCGCGCCATTACTCTCCCCGCGCTAGGACGCTTTTCCCGCCGTTCTGCTCGAAGATGCCCGTCCGCACGGCATCGATCCGGGCGAGAATCGCTTCATCGGCATCACGCGCGGGGCGAGGATGGCAACGGGACGGTTGTTGCAAGCGATCGTAACCGTGTCCCGGCGCTCAACGCGCTCGATCAACCGCGATAGGTATGTTTTCGCATCGGAAATATTAAAAACATGGTCATCCATGTCGCCTTGTCTACATGAATTACTAGGCCTTGCCTAACGTAACGCTGCAGAGCGTTATCAGCCTATCACGCGGACTTCGAACTTCGGGATCGCTCCGAAGTTGTACCCGCCCTTGTTGTACGGGACGGTTGCGGGTTGCGGAATGCCGCGACCGTCCGTCGCGCGCGTTTCGATCGTGTAATCGCCCGGAGCCGGTGCGAACGGAAAGGCAAAGCGCACCCACGAGTATCGGTTCGGTGCGGCGTCGATGAGTTGGGCTGCTTGCCATTTGCCGCCGTTGATGCGCAGGTCGACGCCGCGAACGCCATATTGCGGCGCCCAGGCGTAGCCGCGCAAGAGCTGCGCGCCCGCTTTGAGCACGGGCTTTTCGTCGCGCGCGAGTGGGTAGTTCGCGGGGATGTCCGGTGACTTCGCGAGCATGAACGGGATCGTAAGCGTCGAGCGCGCGGGCTGCCACGTGACGGGGATGCCGAGCAGTTGATCCGGGCGGATGAAACGGAACTCGTCGCCCGGTGCGGCGATCGGGGGCGCGTACTCGGGGCCGATGAACGAGTGATCCGTCGTGTTGAGGCGCACCCAGAAATCGTGCGATGCGATCTTGATCTCGGTCAGCCATTTCGTCGATGCGCCGCCGCACCAGCCCGGAACGAGCGCGCGCACCGGGGCACCGTGATCGGGTTGAAGCGGCATACCGTTCATCTTAAACGCGAGGCCGATTTCGTTTGCACGATCGTGCAACTCCGAGATCGGGATCGGGCGCCCGGTATCCGATTCCGTGTTCGGTGCTTTGCCATCGACGCCGGACCAGAAGAGCACGGCTTTCGCATTCTGCTTCAAGCCGACGAGGCCCAGGATATGGCTCATGGGCACATACTCCCATTCCGCCATGCCCACGCCGCCGAGGCCCCAGCCGTTGCCGGTGACCTTCGCGGGATCGGCGATCATATTTTCTTGTTCCCAGAATAACGTGCGGCCGTTTCCCGCGCACTGCATCACGCTCATGATCGTGCGCGACGGCATCGCAAGCAGATCGTCGTACGTAATCGTCAGTTCGCGCTCGACCGCATCGCCGTGAATCTTCAAGCGCCAGTAGCGCGGATCGACGCGCCGATCGAGCTCCGCGCGCGGCGTCGGGAACGCGTTCCGGATATAAAATTCTGGGATCGGCGTGATGTACGTATCGTAATTCCAATACGGGCCGCCTTGATTCGTCGCGTTGAGATCGAGCAACAGGCCGACGTCTTTTACGAACGACGGATGGTAGCGGCTCGGACCGATGCCGCCTTTTCCGATCGTCAGCGGCGCTTCCATCGCTAGCCCGTCGGCGCGCACTTGCGCCGGGTTCGCCGCAACGGCGAGGCCCGTCGCGGCGGCGCCGATGAAAAAGCGGCGGCGCCCCATCGGCGTTTCTGCGGTGTACGGATCGAGTAGCGAAGCGCCATCGGATATCATGCGGTGGACTTCCGAGGGATCGTCGGGCGTCCCCGCGTGACCGATGCGCGTCGGTTGCCGCCGCGGAGCATCTGCTCGCGCTCTTCGCGCGCACATCAGAGGGCTCGCCCGGCGTGCCAAATGGCGAAACGATTTTCGGTTGGCAGCGGGAAAGAGTACGCCATGGACGTCGTCGCGCAGGCCCTCCTCGTTCGCGTCGGTTGCGAGTTCCGCTATACGATCCGCGGAAACGTGCCGGCGATCTTTCTCGTGCGCCCGGCGGGCGGCCCCGCCGTGCGGCTGCTCGACGAAACCTGGGCGACGTTTCCGCTCGCGCCGTACCACGATTACGTCGACGTGTACGGCAACGTTTGCCGCCGCGTGACCTTCGTTCCCGGCGAAACGGTGGTGCGCTACAGCGCGCGCGTGGAGGTCGACGGTGCGCTCGATGCCCTCGTGCCCGATGCGCCGCAGGCGCTCGTCGAAGATCTGCCCGATGCGGTGCTGCACTACACGCTACCGAGCCGGTTCTGTCTTTCGGACGAACTCGGCGACGAGGCGTGGCGGCTCTTCGGCGAAACGCAACCGGGCTGGGAGCGGGTGCAGGCGATCTGCGATTACGTGCACCGCGAAATCGTATTCGATTACATGCGCAGTTCGCCGACGACGACCTCGCGCGATGCGCTCGCCGCCCGCGCGGGCGTCTGCCGCGATTTCGCACATCTCGCGATCGCGTTCGCGCGCGCGATGAACATCCCGGCGCGCTACGCGTTCGGCTACTTACCGGATGTCGATGTCGCGGAACGCGTCCCCGTGATGGACTTTGCGGCGTGGATGGAAGTGTATCTCGGCGATCGCTGGTACACGTTCGATGCGCGGAACAACCGTCGGCGACGCGGTCGCGTCGTGATCGCGCGCGGGCGCGATGCGCTCGACGTGGCGATGGTGACGACGTTCGGCGATGCGCGGTTCGATGCGATGACGGTGACGGCGGAAGGGCTCGGGTAGTTGGCCGATATCGCGTGGGATGGCGTCGTCGAAGCGCGCTATCGGATCGAGCAATCGCTACGGTACGAATACGAGCGGCCGATTCACGACCTCCAGCACCGTTTGATCATCGCGCCAAGAGCGCGCCATCACGATCAGGAGCGGTACGCGCATCGGCTGTGGGCGACGCCTGCGATTCCGCTCGTCGCTTCGCGCGATGCCTTCGGCAACGACATCGCTTCGGTTTCGGTGGACCGCGTCGAGCGCGAGATCGCCTTCGGTTTGGAAACCTCGCTCGTGCGGCGTGCGCGCGGCGAACGACCGACGGAGGCGTTCGATGCCCGGTGGCTCGATGTCGGACGCCTGACCGCGCTCGATCCCGCGCTCGCCGACGCCGCTGCGGATTTGCGCCGCGCGAACGCCGATCCGTTCGTGCGCGCGCATGCGATCGTTCGCTTCGTGCACGCGCACATGACGTACGCGAAACGCGTTACCGACGTCGGAACGACCGCAGCGCAAGCGTTTGCGGGCGCACGCGGTGTGTGTCAGGATTTCGCGCATATCGCGATTTCGCTCGCGCGTGCGAGCGGGATCGGCGCGCGCTACGCATCGGGGCATCTGCTCGGCGAGGGCGCGACGCACGCGTGGGTCGAGTTCCTCGTACCGCGCGCGAGCGGCGACGTGACGGTGCTTTCGCTCGATCCGACGTACTGTAACGAGACGGATTTCCGCTATATCGTCGTCGCGATCGGGCGCGATTACGACGACGTGCCGCCGACCTCGGGGGTGTTCCGTGGAACGAGTGCCGGTACGCTCACGACTTCACAGCACGTTCGCGTGACGGAGCTCGTCTACGCCGCGTAGCGGCTAGTTAGCGGCGGTATCTGCGGGGACGGTGGCTTCGATGTTTTGCGCCGCAGGCGGAGTGCCGGCGTGCCCCGGTGCGAGCGCGACCGTGGCGAATCCGAACGTGAGGACGAGGCTCGTGAACGCCGCGGCGATCGTGATCGCGATGACCGAGCCGTTGCGAGGATACGTCGTTGTCCGCTTCGTGAGTCTTACCATGGTGCGTACTCCTTGAGGGGATGCTCCTCGGCCGAAGCGGCGCTCGTGCTCTCCATACCCCGCGCGCGCTCGCGGTATACGCGTTGCACGATGTTTCTCATCGAACGGTGCGAAAAGACCGTTGCAATCGCTCGCTCGTCGTTTGGAGTCGCTCATGCGCCGGTTGTTGGTTTCATCGTTTGCCGTTGCCGCCGTGTTCGGCGCGGGCTTCGCCACCGCACGCATGACGCCGCCCGTACGCGCGGCTGCGGCACCCTTGACGGCGCAAGCGATCGACCTCGCCGCGCTCGGCGCCGAAGCGCTGCCCGTTGCCTCGCCGACCTTGCACGCAAAGACGCTCGTGACGCAAGACGGCATGACGGTCGCCGTGCAGATCGGTACCGTCGTGAAGCACTACCATGCGGATGCGAACGAAGTGCAGTACGTGGTCGACGGAACCGGGACGGAGTGGCTCGGCGATAAGCAAGTCGATCTGAAGCCCGGGATGCTGCTCGTGGTACCGAAGGGCACGGCGCACGGCGGAACGGTCGAGACGAGCGGCCATCTCAAACTCGTGGCGATCAAAACCCCGCCGCAGGACGCGGCGGACACCCATCCCGTGCCGTAGGCGACCCGAACCGTATCCTTAAGCGAGATAAGCAAGCCTTTACGCGCGCTTAATCTTCCTAGCGGACACTCCCAACGGCCCTTGTCGCCAGAGGAGTTTTTGTGTTCGTTTCGGTTTCGCGCGTCGCGCTTTCGACGCTCGTCGCTCTTGTCGTGTCCGGGATGCCCGCGTTCGCGGCGACGACGATCACCGTCGTCGGTTCGCCCGTCCTTCAACCGCTCGTCACCGAAGCCGCGAAAGCATACGAACGCGAGCACGCCGATACGCACGTCGCAATCGGCGCCGCGTCATCGCGCGACGCGATCGCGCGGTTACTCGCGCGCGGCGTCGATGTCGTCGACTCGGACGTCGCGCCGCCCTCGGGTGCCGATGTGATCGAACGCAAGATCGCGGCGTTGCCGTACGCTTTCGTTGCTACGGATGCCGCGGGCGTCAAGGGGCTCACGCGCAAGCAGATCCGCGATATCTACGCGGGCCGGATTACGAATTGGAAAGATGTCGGCGGAAACGATCTCGCGATCGTAGCGATCGGCAGCGCGCCGGGCTCGGCCGCGCACGCCGCGTTCGATGCGACGATCGGCGGTGCTTCCGCCGCCGCGGCCGACGCACGTGGCAAGGACGACGCCGCGAACGCCGCCGCGATGGCGAACGGCGCGATCGCATACGTCTCGTTCGCCGATGCCGCTTCGCATCCGAAGCTCGTTTCGCTCGCGCTCGACGGCACCGCGCCGTCGGTCGAAAACGTCACAAACGGCTCGTACGGATTCTTGACCTACGAGCGCATGATCGTGCGGAGTTCGGCTTCGGACGACGTGAACGCGTTCGTCGGCTATGTCGCGCGCAATGCGCCGACGTTGCAGCTCGGCGGGCTCGTCGCCGTCGCTTCGATGCGCGGTCAGGACACGGGCCTGCTCACGATCGGCGCGACGACGGCGAACGGGCAGTATCGCGACCTCAATCCGACGACCGCGACGGCACTCGCCCCTTCGCAAGCGAGCCTGCGCGCGACGGAGCCGGGATCGCTGCTCACGCGCGAATTCATCGAGCTCGCTTCTTCGCCGATTGCGGAATATAGCCGCGTCGTCAACATCGCGCCGAGCGTTTCGGGCGTGGCCTCGAACGGCCCGGGTTTGAGCGAAACGAAGGTGACGCTGCGCGGCTTCGGCGACGATCAAACGAACGTGACCTTCGACGGCATCCCGTGGGGCGATACGAACAACCCCTCGCACCACTCGACCTCGTTCTTTCCGGCGCCCGTTCTCGGCGGCGCATCGGTGGAGCGCGGACCGGGCAACGCGAGCGACATGGGCTACGCGACGTTCGGTGGCTCGATCAACCTGTTCTCGAAGCAGGCCTCGGCGACGCCGCAGTTCTCGGCGTTCGACGACATCGGGACGTGGAACACCAACCTCATCGGCACGCAGTTCCAATCCGGGCGCATCGACGCGTTGCACGGCACGACGTTTCAAGGAACGTTCCAGAGCTTGTACTCGGGTGGCTATCTGACGTACAGCACCGTGAAATCGCAGAACTACTCTGTGAAGATCGAAAACAAGCTGAGCAGCGCCACGACGATCACGGCGTTCTCGACGATCAACCGCATCTATTACCAGCAGCCGGACGGCGCGAGCGGCACGCTCAGCCAGTTCGCGAATTTCGGGCAGAATTTCCAGCTCGATAACGATCCGACATCGATGAACTACGTCGGGTATAACCACACCTCGAAAGCAACGGACCTCAGCTACCTGCGCTTGCGCTCGGAGCTGCCGTTCGGCGTGTTCTTCGATAACAAGTTCTACAGCTACGCGTACAACAACCAGACGATCTCCTCGAACGACGCCACCTGGATGGGCACGACGCCTTCGACGAACGCCGATCCGCGCGTAACGGTCAACCCCGTGACCGGTGCAAAAATTCTGGGCAATATTCCGGGTATCGACAAACAGAACAAGTACCGCGTGTTCGGCGATATCGCGAAGTTCACGAAGACGTTCGGCGAGAATTTCGTGAGCGCGGGCGCCTGGTGGGAACTCGCAGATACCGATCGTCACCAGTACGATCTCGACCTCACCACGGGCGGGTACAACCGGATCGAAACGCCGACGAACGGCGCGTTTCTCTCGGGCACGAACCGACCGCTCGATGCCGTGAAATTCGACCAGCAATCGAAGATTCGGAACTGGCAGCCGTTCGTCGAAGCGAATTTCGTGCTGCCGACGGGAACGACGATCCGCCCGGGCGTGAAATACGTGAACATCGATCGCTCGGATAACGCCGCGATCGAAAACTCGTCGCGTACGCCGAACCACGCGGCCGACATCACGTACACGGCGACGTTGCCGTATGTCGCCGTGAACCAGCGCTTGAATTCGGGCCTCTCGGCGTACGTGCAGTATGCCAAAGGCTTCCAAATTCCGGACCTCAACACGTTCTATATTTTGAATCCGACGCAGAACGCGACGCAGCCGCAGCAGACGATCAACAAGCAGCTCGGCTTCGTCGGCGCGAACCCCGACACGACGTGGGATATCGATCTTTACCGCATCGACTTCACGAACAAGCTCGTATCGAACGGGCTCGCGGGCTCGCAGCAAGCGTTTCTCAACATCGGTGGCGCGCGCTATCAGGGCGTCGAGGCGCAGGTAACGCAGTCGCTACGCGGCGGGTACGCGCTCTACGCCAACGGCACGCTCAATAGCGCGAAGGCGCTCGATACGAACTCGCAGATTTCCGGCGCGCCGGATTCGACGTGGGCGGCAGGCGTGCTCTACAAGAGCGCACGTACGAACGCGTCGTTACTGTACAAGCAAACGGGTTGGACGCCGCAGCAGAACTTCGATCCGACGAAAGCGCCGATCAACGGCACGCCGTACTATCAGTACTACTCGACGCAACCGTACGGCAACCTCGACTTCGCGCTGAAGTTTCTCTTCCCGCACTACCACGTGCAGTTCAACGTATACAACCTCGGCGATAGCACGAAGATCACTTCGGTGAAGCCGGGCAAGCCGATCGCCTACGACACGTACACGTACCAGACTCCCCGCAGCCTGAACATCACGCTCGGCTTCGATCCGTAACGACGGGATCGTGATGCGCGGTCATGCCGCGCATCACGCCTCCCATGACGCGCGTGCGCAAGCTCCGAGGTAATGGGGCGAGCGACGCGGTCAGGAATTTCCGGAGCAACCCCGGGACGACCGTGCCGCGGCGGCCGAGTGCCGCGAGCGTTTCGCGTGCGACGGTTTCCGGAGTGCTCGCCGCACCCATGCGCATGTTCGCACGCGCGCCGAAACCGCTTTTCACGGGACCGGGAGCGGAGACGTGGATGCCCTCGGCGAGCGTTTGGACATACGCTTTCGTAGCCGCGTAGTGCGCGCTATTCGGTACGCCTTGCCAGCCGACGAGGGAGCCGAAGAGCACGATGCCGCCACGCCCGCGCTCGGCGAAACGCTGGCCGAAGACGTGCGTTTGTTGCACGACCGCGCTGCAGTTCGTCGCGAGCATCGCGCGTTCGCTCGTCAGATCGGCGCGTAAGAACGGGCCGGACGTACCGAAACCCGCGGCGGCGACGAGCAGGCCGACATCGTGTTTCATTGTTTGCGCGAATAGCGAATCGCTCCCTACTTGCGTGGAGAGGTCGAGTGCCAGGATGGTCGGGCGACCGGCGGGGGTGTGCTGCAGTGTATCGGCGAGGGTTTCGAGCGCGGTTGCGTCGCGCGCGACGAGGACGAGCGCGAAGCCGCGTGCGGCGAGGTTGCATGCGATCGCTCGCCCGATTCCCGACGACGCGCCGGTGACGAACCGATCGTTTCTCGATCGCTATGGCCCAACCGCGGTCGACGTCCGCCAGTCGCCTCGCGCTCGCGGAGAGGAGGGCGCGGTTCTGGTTGAAAAGGGCTGGGCATGCGTCGTCTGCTTGCTTCATTTTTTTCTGCGATCGGTGCCGCGAGCATCTGCTTGCTCGTGGCGAGCGTGCCGAGCGTTGCGGCTACGCCCGGCGTTACGGTGCTCGATCGTGGCCGGTGCGTCGTGACGGGGGGCGTCGCCGGTGGCGCTCGTGCGGATGCGTGGGACGTGACGCAAGAGATCTTTCAAACGGGCTTCCCGACGTGGCTTCATGCGCACACGCACCAAGGCGCGGAGTGCATCACGAGCGTGCGCGGCGTGACGGGATGGTGGTTTGCGGGCGAAGGCATCCACGACGTTCCGATGGGGCGAACGCTTTACACGAAGCAAGGCCGCATCCACACCGCGGGTAACCACGGAAACGTCGCGCAGGCGTATCTCGGCATTCACGTGCTCGAAGCCGGAACGCCGTTCAACACGCCGACCACGGCGCCGAATACTCCAACGCCGACGGTGACGGGGCTCGTGAGCATCTTCAAGCATACGTTTGCCACGCAACCGCGCGGCGCGGGGACGTTTACGATCCGCAATCGATTCGAAGCGATCGCGAACCATTCCGGGTATGCGATGCCGGCTTCTGCGGCGCTTGCGTACGTCGGTGTTGCCGCTGGCGCGATCCAGATGCACATCGGGGCAACGGAGGTTTTTTTGACGGCGGGGAGCGTGACGGCGATCCCGCGACAGACGCGTGCGCGGATCGAGGCGACGATGGACGGCACGCGCATCGCCGTCACGGAGCTCGTTCCGGGGATCGCACCCGAGTTGCCGTAGCGTCGTTCGGGTGAGCGCGCGTGGCGAAGCGCGGTTCGCGAAAAAAAGAGGCGACCGGCCGTTGCCGATCGCCTCGTGGTGCGATGTGTCGGGGTTAGCTACGGCAGAGGAACTGGTCGATGCCGCCGCTGGCATTTCTGACCGATCCGATCGCTCCGACGAGTCTCCCGAATTGGTTCACGGTGACGGACACGCCGGACGCCCCAACCGCCCCGGTTGCCGCGAAGACGAACTTCACCGGGTCACCCGGGCTCGTCACGACGGTTATTTGATCGTTCGGCGATGCGCCGAGGGTCGCGCTGATTTTGATCGCGCCGCCGTTGCCCGAGAGCGAGAGGACCCCGTTTGCGACCGATGCCGTGCAATCGGTGACTAACGAGCCAGCGAGGAAGAAGCCGAGGCCGAGATTCGCCGAGCCGCTCGCGCCGCCCAGGTCCGAGGCGACTACCGGAGTCAGGAACGCGACCGCCTGTTTCCCGGCGCGCGACGTGAGCGTAGCGATTGTCGCAGGCGGGATCGCGAACGTGTCGAGGGAGCGATCGTTGAATGCGCTCGTGCCATCGATGTTGCCGCACGTCAGGTAGTTGAGCGTGACCTTACCGTTTGCGAACACGCCCGAGGTGCCGCGGGCCTCCTCAACTTTGCCCGCAAAGATCGAGAGCGAGATCGCGGGGCTCCCGGTTGTTGGGTCATAAAAGACGACCGATTGGCGTCCGATCGGACCTGGGGCGGTGGTGCCGCGAATTTGCGCGGCGAACGGTGCCGCGACGACGAGTTGCTGCGAAAAGCTCATCCCGCCGCCCGTCAACTTGATATCGGTGGCGCTCACCGTGACCGCGCAATCGTTCGCTTGTACGATGGGGGTGTACGTTGCGGCGGCGTCCACCGTCGTCGTATGTGCCAAGCCGAACGTGTGTGCGCCGCCGAATCCCGCGAGCGTACCGCTTACGACGTTGGTCGTCGTGCCCTGCGCGATTCCCGCGATCGACGCGGGGATCGTGATGTCGCCGTTACCCGTGATGGGAAGCGGCGTGCTCGTGGCAACGGGGGTCGGCGTTGGGGTGGGCGTCATGGTCGGGGCTTGCGTTGGCGTCGGCGTCGCGTTGCTTCCCGTCTCGTAATAGAAGGCGAAGATGTACGCCTTGCCTGCAAGTAACTTCGGTGCGTTTGCCGTGCTCGTGAACGTCGCGCCGTTCGCACCGAAGGCGATGTCGTAAGTGAAGACGGGCTGCTGCGTGCCCGCATCGAGGAACGCTTCCTTGATGGTCGTTCCTGCTGCAAGCAGTGACGTTGGATAGTTGACGGTGAACGTCGGGAAGCTTGTGAGCTGGATGTCGACGCTCGGCGTGAACGTGTAGTACGCGAGCGCGATGCGCGAGAGCGCGAGCGCTTTACGCGTTGCCGCTGCGATCGCCGTCGTGCCGCTCGGCGGGGTGCTCGAAACCGTAATCGCGATGCTCGCGTTCGCGGGCGTTCCCGCCGCGGCCGCGAGCGCTACGGTTGCCGTGCCGCCACCGATGGTCGGAAGCGTTTGCGCGGCGCCGTTTGCTACGGAGACGGTTGCCGTTACGGTTGCCGTTACGGTTGCCGTTGCGGTAGCCGTGGGCACTGCGGTAGCCGGAGTCGACATTTGCGCGGCGTTCGTGCCGCCGTATGCCGTAACGGACGCGATTGCGAGCACGGCGGCGATGCGGTCGACGGCATGACAAAAACGAGGGCGATGCATGAGCTCTCCTGGAGTCCGGTGGCGCGGTATGGCGCCATCATCGCAAGCTTACCGTTGGCCGCGCAGCGTGCCCATGGGGAAATGCCTACACTTCGATGCGTTCGTCGCAAAAGTTCCGTGATTTTGTAAATGCATGTGAAGAGGCAACGCGAAGATCGACGTTCGCGGGCTTGCTCGCAAATGAGCAAAACAAGGAATCTCATGAATGGCATAGCGTTTCGCGTGCAGCGCGTCTTGCTGATCGTTGGGATCGCGACGACCCTGGCGCATTTTTCCGATAACGCGCTTCGGATCGCACGTTACCCGGAGCCCTCGTGGATCACGCCGATCGGCGTCGTCTCGGCGTGGTTCGTCATCACCCCCGTTGCCTTGCTCGCTCTCTCACGGAAATCGTCGGATCGCGCTTTTCTTATGCTCTCCGCGGGGTATTCGCTGATTCTCATGAGCGGGCTGCTGCATTATGCGTATGCATCGCACGCAACGATGGCCGCAAGCGTCCACTTGACGATTCTCTGCGAGGCGGCAACGGGAGCAGCGCTAGCGATCGCGCTTTTTTTCGGGCTACTGCGCTACGGTCTCGAAAAGAGCGTTTAACGGAGCGCATGCGCATCGTTATCGGCGACGCGCATCGCCCAGATCTCGCGAAAGCCAACGCAGATGCAGGTTGCACCCATGACGACGACTGCTGCCGCGATCATGACGCTCGAGATGCCGAACCGCCGCGCGAGCGGGCCGACGATTGCGAAGGCGAGTGGCATCGCGGCGACTCGGGCGAGCCAGCGATACGAGCCGACGCGCGAGAGCATCGCCTGCGGCACGATTTGCTGCAGTATCGTCGGATACGTCACGCCGAAGACGGCGACTGCGATACCGGCGAAGCTGCTCGCCACCGCAACCTCCCATAGCGTGCTGCGGCTGCTTCCGAATAACAGTAATAACGGAACGACGGCGAGGTTTCCGACGTAAGCCCACCAAAGCGCGCGGCGGCTCTTTGCGACGCGAATCGCAAGGAAACTTCCCGGGATGAGGCCCGCGCCGAATGCGGCGAGCACGGCCGCCCACGCCGACGGGCCCCCGAGATGCGCGAGGGCGATCGCCGGCCCCAACACGAACATCGTGCCGTTGAACGCGAACGTAAGCACGGCGATATAGCAGACGGTTGTCAAGAGCCACGAGCGGCGACGCACTTCGGCAAACCCATCGCGTAACTGCTCGCCGATCGACGCTCGCGGGTTGTCTCGGGATCGCGCGGGCAGGCGTAAGAATGCGAGCGAAATCGCGGAGAGCCCGAACGTGATGCCATCGCATGCGATCGCGACCGGAGCGCCTGCGATCGCGATCGCGATTCCCGCGAGTGCGGGGCCCAGGACAAGTGCGGTATTTCCGACCGCGGAGAGGATGCCGTTCGCGGACGGCAACGCTTCTGCGGAAACGATTTCGGGGACGATACCGGTCGACGCGGGATCGAAAAACGCATCGCCGATACCGTAGCAGAGTTGCGTGAGGACTAGCGCCCAGAGCGGCGGCGAGCCGTGGAGCAGCAATGCGGCCATGCTTCCTTGCGCGAGTGCGCGTACGAGATCGCTTGCGAGCATGACGCGATTACGTGGGAAGCGATCGCCGATCACACCGCCGAGGAGCGTCAGCACGACGACGGGAATCGCGCCCGCGGCGAGCACGAGCGCGCCCGCGGTCACGTCGTGCGTCGCCTGCAAGATCGCGACGATCAGCGCGACGTTGTAGAAGCTATCGCCGAGCGTCGAGACGATGCGCCCGCAGAAATAGATACGGAAATTGCCGTTGCGGGCGAGCGCGTGCACGCAGCGCTCTTTGCGTTGACCTCGTCATAATCTTCGCAGAAGATACTATCCGTATGTTCGCATCAGAAGACGAAGTCGGCTCGGCATTTCCGCGGCGTAAGCTACTCGCGGCCTCGGGTATGGCCGCAGCGAGTATGGCGGCCCTCGGCTCGATCAAGCGCGCGGATGCGGCTCCGGCACCCAATATCGCAATGCCGCCTGCGCCGGGCGTGCACGGCCTGCATCTGCAGTTCGGGGCGGATGCGGCCTCCGAAATGGTCGTGTCGTGGCACGCGATGGAGCGCGTGCGCAAACCGCGCGTGGCGCTCGGGCTTGCCGATGGAACGCATGTGCGCACGGTGGATGCGGCCGAGCGCAGCTACGTCGATGCGAAAGGGAAGCAGGCCGTCTATGCGTATCATGCGCGACTGACGAAGCTCGAGCCGGGGACCGCATACACGTATGCCGCAGCGCATGACGGCGCGGAACCCGCGTTCGGTACGTTTCGCACGCTACCGCGCGGGCGCACGGCGTTCACGTTCACGAGTTTCGGCGATCAGGGCACACCCACGCTTGGAAAGCGGTTCGTTCCGCCCGCCGGCGTGACGCTTGCGAACCCGCCGCTCGTCAACGATAATCTCGGTTCGCCCGCCGCCGGCGATACGGTGCTCGGCGTCGAGCGGCTGCGGCCGGCCTTTCATCTGTTCAACGGCGATCTGTGTTACGCGAACCTCGCGGAAGATCGCGTGCGCACGTGGTGGGATTTCTGGACGAACAATACGCGCAGCGCGCGCAATCGCCCGTGGATGCCCTCGGCCGGAAACCATGAAAACGAACTCGGGAACGGCCCGATCGGCTATCGGGCGTACCAGACCTACTTCGACGTTCCGCCCGCCGTCGGGCAGACGGACGTAACGCGTGGGCTTTGGTATGCGTTTACTGCGGGTTCCGTGCGCGTCGTGAGCATCGCAAACGACGACGTGGCGTATCAGGACGGCGGAAACTCCTATGTGCGCGGGTACTCGCAGGGCGCGCAGAAGGCGTGGTTGGAGCGCGAGCTCGCGAGCGCGCGGAAGGACGCGAACATCGATTGGCTCGTGATCTGCATGCATCAGGTTGCGATTTCGAGTGCGGATAAGTTTAACGGTGCCGATCTCGGGATCCGGGAAGAGTGGCTTCCGTTATTCGATAAATACGGCGTCGATCTCGTGGTCTGCGGACACGAACATCACTACGAGCGTTCGCACCCTCTACGCGGACGCGCGAACAACGCGACGCTGACGCCGCTGCCCGCCGCGACGGCGACCGATGCGATCGATACGACGAAGGGCACCGTGCATATGATCATCGGGGGCGGCGGGACTTCCGCACCATCGAATCAGCTGTTCTTCGACCCGCCCGGGTGCCGCGTCATTACCGCCGTCGGTGCTGCCGATCCGACGACGGGGAAACGCCCGCCCGTGTACGTGCACGAGGAGTCGCCGTGGTCCGCGGTACGCAATGCGGCACACGCCTACGGCTTTGCGGCGTTCCGCGTCGATCCGGGAACGCGGCAGGGCGGTATGACGACGATCGAAGTTACCTACTACGATGTTCTGGGCGCGGACGGGCAGCTCGCGCCGTTCGAATCGTTCACCTTACGCCGCCCGCGCCGCGATCGGGCTTAGGTTTCGCCGCGGTCGTTCGCTTCGAAACGCGTGCGAACGATGTCGATCGCACGGACGGCGCGGATCGGCGAGATCGGTGCGATCGGGCCGTCGCCCTCGCCGTTGCGTTGCATGAGGCGACGCGCAACGATCGCACGTGCGTAGAGCGCCTGCTGCTGCGCGAGAAAGCCCGGGCGGCGGTATTTCGGGAGCTCGGTGTCGTCGGCCATCGTACGGACGTGCTACGCGAGCGGCTTGCCGAGTCCCGCACGGCGGCTCTTCGCCGGACGTTGCCGTCAAGCCATATTTGCATATGACGCGACACGGCGATCGTGTCGTTGCTGAAACTATGGTGCTGCGTCTTTACCGATGGTGTCGAGTTCTTCGCGGTCGGTTTGCGTGAGAACGATTTGCGTCGCGGCGATGTTTTCGTGGAGGTGCGCGAGCGAGGATGTGCCCGGGATCAGGAGCACGTTCGGCGCGCGATGCAGGAGCCACGCGAGCGCGATCTGCATGGGTGTGGCTCCGATGCGCGCGGCGACGGTATCCATTTCGGCCGACTGGAGCGGCGTGAAGCCACCGAGCGGAAAGTACGGGACGTACGCGATACCCTGCGCGGCGAGCGAATCGATCAGCGCATCGTCTTCACGATTTGCGACATTATAGAAATTCTGCACGCAGACGACCGGAGCCATCGTCTGCGCCTCGGCAATCTGCTCGGCGTTGACGGTGCTCAGACCGATGTGACGGATGAGGCCCTCGCGCTGCATCTCGACCATCGCGCCGAACGACTCCGCGATCGAGCCGGGATCGGGGCGTTGCATGCTACCCATGCGCAAGTTGACGACATCGAGCGCTTCGAGCCCGAGGTTACGGAGGTTGTCCTCGACGCCTTTGCGCAGGTCCGCAGGCGTGCGCGCGTGCGGCCAAGCGCCACGTTCGTCGCGCTTCGCTCCGAGTTTCGTGACGAGGCGTAGTTCCGCCGGATACGGGTGCAGGGCCTCGCGGATGATTTGGTTCGTGATGTGCGGGCCGTAGAAATCGCTCGTATCGATGTGCGTGATTCCCGCTGCGACCGCCGCGCGCAAAACGGCGACCGCTGCGGCGCGATCGGCGGGCGGGCCGAACACGCGTGGGCCCGCGAGCTGCATCGCGCCATATCCCATGCGCGGGACCGTGGCGTGGCCGAAAGCGTAAGTTCCACCGAGATCGCTCGTCGTTGTCATATCTCTATGGTGCCCAACTCGATCGCCTCAGGCAAGCGATGTGAAGAATGGCTTGGTTCGCGCCGTTGGAAAAAAACGTGGCTCCGCGCACGATGCGAGGAGCCACGTTGTGTCGCGCCTACGGGCAGGCGAGCGTCGTTGCGAAGTCCGCGCTTCGCGCCGACGCGGCGATGATATTCCCGAAGTTGTTCGCTTGAAAGAAGATTGGCACGCCATTTGTAGGGGAGAACGTGAACTCTCCGGGGGCGCCCGGTACGACCGCGTATCGGTACGAATCGGTCGGATCGCTCGCGAACGTCGCACTACGCGTGAACGCGCCGCCATCCGCCGTAATCGTTACCGTCGCGCCGGTCATGGTCAGCTTGCAATCCGAGACGCGGCGCTGCGTCGTACCGACGGAGATCGTGCCGCGCCCGATGAGCGCCGTTCCGGAAGCGCCACCGAAATCGCTCGGCGCGATCGGGTAGGTGCTCGTCACGCTGGTTGCTTTTGCCGTGAGCGCCGCAACCGTTGCGGGTGAGAGCACGAACGTTTCGGAGGATCGGTCCGCGAGGATACTCGATGCGTACGAGCGGTTACACGCGATCACGTTCTGGCCGACGGTGTTGCCGCCCGAAACCGCGTTCACGAGCCCATCCGGCGTGATGGAGAGCGTCATACCACCGGTGAGGGTGTAAAACGAAACGGCGGTCGAGATCGCGCTTGCGATTACGGTTGTCTTTGCGTTCGGATTCGTCGAAATAAGCGGCGCCACGATCGTCTGTCCGCCGCCCGTAAGGGTCAGCGATGTGGTGCCTACCGTGAGCTTGCAATCGTTGATGAGCGTCGGTGCGGAGAAGATCGTCGGGACGAGTCCGCCGCGACCGAACACGTGCGCACCGCCGAAGCCGCTGAAGGTTGCGGGGTCGGTAATCGCCACCTGGCCGGTCAGGCTCATGATCGACGCGGGCACCGTGATGTCGAAGGCGCCGGGAACGGGGACCGGCGTGCTCGTCGGTGCGGGCGACGGCGTTGCGGTTGGCGCGGTGCTCGCGGTCGTCGTCGGCGTCGGAGTTGGCGTAGCGTTACTTCCGGTTTCGTAATAGAAGGCGAAGATGTAGGCCTTACCGGCGAGTAACTTTGGCGCGGCTGCCGTGCTCGCGAACGTAGCGCCGTTCGTGCCGAAGGCGATGTCGTACGTGAAGACGGGCTGCGCGCTTGCGGCATCGAGAAACGCTTCTTTCAGCGTGGTGCCGGCCGGAACGAGCGATGTCGGATAGCTCACGGTGAAGATCGGAAAGCTCGTAAGTTGGATATCCACGCTCGGAACGAACGTGTAATACGCAAGCGCGACGCGAGCGATCGCAAGCGCCTTGCGCGCTGCGGCGCTAATCGCTGCGGTGCCGCTCGGTGGTGTGGCGGATGCCGTGACGGACACGCTCGCGCTTGCGGCGGTACCGGCTGCGGCGGCGAGCGAGACGGTTGCGGTACCGCCACCGATCGCGGGGATCGCTTGCGGCGTACCCGTTGCCGCGATCGTCGTAGTCGTGCTCGGCGTTGCGGTTGGAACGGGGGTTGCACTGGGTGCGAGCGGGAGTTGCGCGCCGCCCGTGCTACCGCATGCGGCGACGGAAGCGATCGCGATGACCGCCGCGAGTTTCGTTAGGACGTGGTGAAAGCGGGGGCGATCCATGGGTGCTCCTCAAGCGTACAGTGCGGCATACGGTGCGATGGGCGTCGTGATTTCCACGATCGTAGCGCGACGTAGGCATGGTGCCTATGGGGTGAATCCCTAAGCGCAAGCCGGCGGATAAGACGAAGACGGCCCCCCGCACTTTTGCGAGGAGCCGCCGTCGTTCGCGCAACCGACGATGCGCGCTATTTCGCTATTTGCGTTAGTTCGAGGTATAGGGATTCGCCGTGCCGACGGCGTCGAGTGTGAACGTGCCCGTGGCGAGGATCGTGGTGTAATTGGGATCCGGCTTGAACGTCGCGCCGCGTACGCGATAGGTGGCGACGCCGTTGCCGACGTTCTCGAACGTCACGGTGCCGCCGATTGCGATCCAATTGCGGCTCGCGAAGGTCGACCCGGTTGCGTAGTATTCCGCGTAGGTCAGGATCGAACCGAAATTGCTACCGCCGAGCGTGTAGGTCGAGCTGTTCCCGAGCTTCACGTTATCGTTGATTTCGAGGACGATTTGGCGGAGCGGGTTCGCAAGGGTCGCTTGCTGGATCGACGGGGCGTTCTGCTGGACCGATTCGAACGTCGCGTTTCCGTTACCACCGGACTCGGTAGTAACGAGCGGCACGATCGCCGCCGTACTTCCGTTGTAGCCCACGGGCGCGCTAAACGTCGCGGAACCGCTCGGGAATCCCGCCATCGTTGGGACGGGCGTCGGCGTCGCGCTTGGGTTCGGGGTGGGTGTGGCGGACGGCGCGGTCGACGGCTTGGCCGTTGGCGTCGGCGTGGAAAGCGGGCTAGCGGTTGCAGTCGCTGCCGGCGTTGGCGTTGGTGTTGCCGTCGATGCCGCGCTCGAACTCGGCGCGGGCGATGGCGTTGCGGTTGCGGTGCTTCCGGATTCGTAATAGAACGCAAAGATGTACGACTTACCGGCGAGGAGTTTCGGTGCGTTCGCGGTGGCCGTGAACGTCGCGCCGCTCGCGCCGAACGCGATATCGTACGTGAAGACCGGCTGCGACGTTCCCGCATCCAGAAACGCTTCTTTGATCGTCGTTCCCGCCGGAAGATACGTGGTCGGGTAGCTGATGGTGAAGCTCGGAAAGCTCGTGAGTTGGATATCGACGCTCGGTACGAACGTGTAATACACGAGCGGCACGCGCGTGAGTGCGCGCGGCGTGCGTCCGTTCGCGGCGATCGCGATCGTGCCCGCAGGCGGCGCGTTGGATGCGGTGATCGCAACCGTCGCGTTCGCCGGAGTGCCGGGAGCGACCGCGAGGGCGACGGTCGTCGTGCCGCCCCCGAGCGCGGGGAGCGCTTGTGCTGCGGCACTTACCGCGCTTACGGTGACCGGACCGGGCGTACTCGAAGGCGCCGCCGTTGGCGTTGCGGCTGCGATCGGGGTGGGCGTCGGGAGCGTGGGGGCGGCCGCGTTCGTGCCGGCGCACGCTACGAGCGATGTGAGGACGAACGACGCGACGAGACGGTTTGATACACGTCGAAGGCGGGGGCGATCCATGGGCTCTCCTTAGCGGTCGAGACGAGTCGCCTTACCGTAACCCGTGCCGCCAGCCGTGCCTATCAGGGAAATCCCTACGATCTTTCCGCCGCTCCATTTTTCGCGGTCCGCTTCTTCTCCGCGCGCGAAAGTAGGGATTCGCCCCATAGAGCCGCCCGCGTTATGGCCATATTCTCATAATATGGAAGCGCACGAGTTTCTCACCGCGCTCGCAGCGGATATCGACGCGCTGCAGGGAGCAGGCATCATCGACCCGATTCACGCAACCGCGTACGGCTTGCTCATGACCTTGGGGACGGCTAGCCTTGTGGATCGCGTTCAACTCGTGGAGCGTGCGGTATCTGCCGCCGATTCTTCGCATGCCCTGCACTTACAGATCGTCGCCCGAATGATCGCGCTCTCGCACGTGCCCGAATTCCAACGACGCCTCGCAAGCGAGCTCTCCGCGCTCCTGCGGTCCGTGGAGTGACATCGATCGAACTTCTCACGCTCGCCGCCGCATCCGAGGCGGCACCCGCGGATGAAGAACGCGCGGCACGCGCGGTGCGAGCGTTTCTGGAAGCCGATCGGCGTGGTGAGGCGATTTATTGCTATCAACGTTGCGAGCGCGCGTTGCGCGAGCGTGGGCGCGAGCCGGGGGAATCGCTCTTAGCCGCTTTTCGCGCGGCTCTTTGGCAGGCGGCGCCGCAGGTCTCCCAGGACGACGATCTCCCCAACCCCATCACCCGGTTCATCGGGCGCGAACGCGAGCGCGCGGAAATCTCCGCCGAACTCGTCGCGGGTGCGACGATCGTGCTCACGGGGCCGCCAGGCGTCGGGAAGACGCGCCTTGCAATCGAGCTCGCGCGCGCGGCCGCGCACGCCTTTCCGGGCGGCGTCCGGTACATCGAAGCCGCATCGCTCGATGCGAGCGGCGTGGTGCGCGCGATCGCGCTTGCGGCTGCGGAATCGGCGGACGCGGAAGGGCGGCTCCTCGTGGTCGACAACGTCGAGCATGTCGTCGATGCGGTAGCTGCGGCGGTTGCCGAGGCCCGCGCGGCGCACGTGCGGCTCGCGATGCTCGTCACGAGCCGCGTTCGCTTCGACGTTACGGGACATGTGTTCGCGATCGCGCCGCTCGAACTGCCCCTGGTCGTCAATGCGCCCGCGTTCGTCGCGCGCGCGCCCGCGATCGCGTTTTTTCTCGAGCGTGCGGTATTCGCGCGCCCGTCGTTTCGCGTAACAAGCGATAACCTCGTCGATATCTCCGCACTTTGCTCGCTTCTCGATGGCGTGCCGCTCGCACTCGAGCTGGCCGCCGCGCAGCTGCGATTTTTCTCGATCGGCGAATTACTCGCGCACCTGCGCGCTGGCCCCACGACCCACGGCGAAGCGTTGCTGCACGAGCAGATCGCGGCTAGTTTTGCGCTGATGGAACCGCGCGAGCGAAACCTCGCGCTGCGCCTTTCGGTGTTCGATCGCCGATGGACGATGGACGCCGCGCGCATCGTCGGCGGCGATGATGCGATGGAACTGCTCCCGCGCTTGGTCGATCGCTCGGTCGTACAATCCGAGGAGATCGCGGGCGAAACGATCTATCGCTATCTTGAAAGTACCTACGTCTACGCCCGCGCGGCATGCGAGGCGACGTTCGACATTGCGGAGATCGAATGCGCCGCGCTGCACGCCGTACGCGATCGCATCCTCGCGCGCCTCGAGCCGTTCGAGGAATATCATCCGCCGGAACTGCAGCGCTTTCTCCGACTACGCTTGCCGACGATACGCCGGGCGGTGACGGCCTGGGCGCGACACGATCCCACCGCCGCGCTTACGATCATGCGCGCGCTTCGGTATTTCTGGAAAGACGAAGGGATGGATCGCGAGGCTGCCGACATCCTCGTCGATCTCGGGAAGCGCCTTGGGCCGAACGCTCCGGCCGAACAACGATTCACGCAACTCCGCGCGCTTGCCGTGCATCTCGTGCAACTCCACGAGCTTCCGCGCGCGGAAGCGATTTTCGAAGAAGCGATCGTTTACGCGCGTGCGATCGACGATGCCGCCGTGGTGGCTTGCGCGCTCGAACTCGGGGTCGTGTACTATGAGAGCGCATCGTATGCGAAGGCGTTTCGACTCTACGAAAAACTTGCATGCGAAGCCGTTCCTCAGACGATGACGTGGTATCTCGCGCATCGCAATCTGGGGAACGTCGCAATCGCGACGGGCGATCTCGTTCGAGCGGAAGCGGAGTACGATCTCATCGAAGCGTTTCCGCGCCAGCCGGCGAGCGATGCGAATTATTGGCGTAATCGCGCATGCCTCGCGACGAAAGCGAAGCATCATGATGTGGCGGGCCGCTACATCGCGCGTGCGCTCGGTGTCGTGCAAAGCGACGGCGTGGGCGCCTGGAATCGCGTCGCCGTGTATTCGGCTGCGGGTTTCTGCTCTACGCACGCGGGCGATCCACGCTCGGCGCTACGATACTTCGCGCGTGGGATCATCGATCTCGGCGCGCGCGACGCACCGATCCACATGAAAGAAATGCTCGAGGACGCCGCATGCGCGCTCGATGCGCTCGATCGCTGCGATGACGCGGTGGTGTTGCTCGGCGTCGTCGATCGCGAACGCGAACGCGCGCAGACCCCGACGGATCCCTCGGCGCTCGCGATCCTCGACGCAGTGCGCGCGCATGCGCTTCGCGTGCTCGGCGAGGAGACATACGCCGACGCGCAGAGCCGCGGGCGCATGATGCCGGTGCGCGAAGCGGCGGAACTCGTGGTGCGGCGCGCGAGCGATCTCCCCGAGGAGATCTCGCCGTGCGCGAGCTTGAGCGGGCGCGAGGTGGACGTCGCCTATCTGATCGGCACGGGTGCGACGAATCGCGAGATCGCCGCGCGTTTGTTCATCAGCGCGAAGACGGTCGAGAAACATCTCGCGGCGATCTTCGAAAAACTCGCGGTGAATCGGCGCTCGCAGGTAGCGGCGATCGTCTCGCAAGACCCGGTTCTGCGCCGACGCGCTTCGAAAACGTAGTCACTTCGCGAAGGCGAACGGAAGGTTCGGGTTTGCGTAGAGCGCGATCGGGTCCGCGCGCACCGCTTCGCCTTGCGCGTTTGCGACCGCGCAAATCATGGCGGCGTTGTCGGTGCAATACCGCGGGGCGGGGACGACGGCGGGGATGTTGTTGCGTGCCGCCCAGGCGCGGAACGCGCGTTGGAGCGCGGAGTTCGCGGCGACGCCACCGGAGAGCACGACCTCGCATGCCTCGGGCGTGCGCGCGTACGCGCGATCGAGGCGATCGATGAGTACGTCGACGATCGCGGCTTGGAACGATGCGGCGACATCTTCGCGCTTCGCTTTCTTGCCGTTTTCCGAATCGAGGAAATAGCGCGCGGAGGTTTTCAAGCCGGAAAAGCTCATGTCGAGCGTTCCTGGGTCCGGACGGTTGCGTGGGAAGGCGATCGCTTTGGGATCGCCCGTCGCGGCGAGTGCATCGAGTGCCGGGCCGCCGGGAAACGGGAGATCGAGCAAGCGCGCGGTTTTATCGAACGCTTCGCCCGCCGCATCGTCGCGCGTCTTGCCGAGGATCGTGACGTTTGTCGGGCTCTCGACCCGCACGAGTTGCGAGTGGCCGCCGGAGACGAGGAGCGCGAGGAACGGGTAGTTTGCGGGCGCTTCCCGTTCGAGGAATCCTGCAAAGAGATGGCCGTGCAGATGGTTCACCGCGTAGAGCGGCTTGTTCGTTGCGAAGGCGAGCGCTTTCGCCGCGGCGACGCCGACGACGAGGCTGCCGATGAGGCCGGGGCCGCGCGTTACCGCGATGCCGTCGAGGGCTGCGAGCGTCGTGTTCGCGCGCTCGAGCGCATCTTCCACGGCGGCGGAAAGAAGCGCGACGTGTTGGCGCGAGGCGATCTCTGGCACGATGCCGCCGTACTTCGCATGGAACGCGTCCTGATTCGTCGAGACGCTCGCGAGCACGTTGCGCCCGTTGCGGACGACGGCGGTTGCGGTGTCGTCGCACGAGGTCTCGATGCCGAGTAAGAGCATCAGGCGTGCCGGCGCTGCGCGATGCGTCGATGGGCGTTCAATACCGCGCGCGCGTGGCTTCCGACTTCGGCACGTCGCGCGACGTGGAAATCTTCCGTAAGCGAAGCGATGAGGAACAGGCCGCGGCCGCGCTCGCTGAAGATATCGATCGGCAGGCGCGCTACGTACGTGAATCCCGGGCCGCCGTCGAGCACGTGCAACACGGGCGCCGTGCCCGTCCAATCGATCGTGACCGAAACGGTGCCGGGCGCATAGCGTACGACGTTCGAGATGAGTTCGCCGAAAACGAGTTCGGCCGCGTAGAGTTCGTCTTCGGCGATATTTCCGGCTGCAAGAAAATTCGCAAACTCGCGGCGCGCCGTTTGCGCTGCGGTTGCATCGCACGAATCGAACGTCCAGGAGAGCCGTGCGCTTTGCGGCCGCGGTTTCCGCGCTTCGACCGAATCGACGCGCATGGTAAGGATGGCGACATCGTCGCGCGACGTGTGTTCGAGCACGCGGTGCAGGATGGCGGCGGCCGGGTGTGCGCCTTCGGAAAGCGTGCGATCCGCGAGCGCCGCGCGCACGCGCGTTTCGCCGTCGATGACGTCGCGCGTGGCTTCGGTGAGACCATCGGTATAGAGTACGAGCAAAGAGCCCGGTGGGATATCGACATGCGAGGACGCGAGCTCGTCGCGCTCGCGCAAGCCGAGCGGTAAGCCGGGATGCCGGAGTTCTGCGATCGCACCGTTCGCCGCGACCAGAAACGGGGCGGGATGCCCGGCCGACGCGTACGCGAGGGAACCGACGAACGGGTCGTAGACACCGACGAACGCGGTAACGAATCGATCGGGGTATTCCGCCCGCAACGCGCGGTCCGCAGCGTCGAGCATGAGTGCGGGATCGGCATGCACTTGCGCGATACCGCGCACGATTTGGCGCACGTTTCCCATCGTTACCGCCGCTTCCAAGCCGCTTCCGGAAACGTCGCCGATCGAGACGACGATGCGCCCGTCGCGCAACGGAAACGCATCGTACCAATCGCCGCCGATTTGCGCTTCGCTGCGGCCTGGAACGTACACGCCGTCGAACGCGCACCCTTCGATCACCGGCAGCACGAGCGGCAGCGATGCTTTTTGCAATGCTTCGGCAACGCGGTGTTCGCGCTCGTAGATGCGCGCGTTTTCGATCGCCATCGCCGAGCGTTGCCCGATTTCGACGAACAGATCGATTTCATCCGCGCCATAACGCCTGCCGGAGCCCGCGAAGACGCCGCTGAGCGTTCCGTACGCCCTGCCGCGCGACGTGAGGGGGACGGTGAGCGTGTGGCCGCGACCGAGCCGACGTAGGATTTCGATGCACTTTGCGTCCGCGACGTTTTCGAGTGCGTCGTTTTCCGTCGTATCCGTAAGCTCGTAGCGCCCGTCGCGTAGGACGCGCGCGATGCCGAGTTCGCTTCCGAGCCCCGTCTCAAGGGGGCCCTTCAGTTCGATTTGCGCCTCGGTATGGATGGTTGGGTCGATGTGGCGGATCGCTACCGTTTGCAATGCGTTATCGTCGTCGATCAGCGCGATCGCCACCCAATCCGCAAATGCGGGAACGAGCGTTCGTGTAAGCGACTCGAGGCGGCTCTCGAGCTCGATCGACTCCGCGAAAACCTTCCCGGTTTCTGCAAGGAGTGAAAGACGAGCGACGGCGCGGACGCGCTCGTTCTCGGCACGGGCAGTGTCGATCGCCGCAGAACAGCGGCGCGCGAGTTCGGCGAACGTCGCGATGTCGTCGCCGACATACATGCGTTCGCTGCGCGACCAAAAGCCGACGAGCGCGCCTTCGACGCCTTCGCGCGTCACGAGCGGAACGGCGATCCCCGAGTGGTAGCCGAGCTCCGAGGTAAGGGCGAGCGTCGTCGGGTCGATCGTGTTCGTGCGAAAGACGTCGTCGGCCGCGGAAATCAGGCGCGGTTCGCCCGTACGCAGGACGATCGCGGAGCCGCTCGGTCCATCCGGCCCGACGCTGATGCGGCCGACGAGCGCTTGCGCGAATGCATCGCGTTCGGGGTCGCTGTGCGCGACGGCGGCGCAGACGATCGTGCCGTCGTGATGCCGGAGGTTGATCGCGGCCCAGTCGCACACGGCACCGGCCGCGACGCTGACGACCGATCGTAACGTCGTTTCGACATCGGTTGCCGAAGCGAGCGCCGTCGAAACGCGTTCGAGAAATCGTAACCGTTCGACGGCGACGCGTTCGGTCGTAAAGAGCGATGCGTTATCGAGGGCGACCGCCGCGCGCTGCGCGACTTCGGTATAAAACGGCAGATCGTTTTCGGTGAAGAGTGGTTCTTCGATACGACCGATCGTGAACGTACCGAAAATCGCGTTGCGCGAACGCAACGGTGCCGTAATCGTGGTGCGGTACGTAAATCCGGGAAACGCCGATGGGCGCGGTTCGTGGCCGGGCGCGCGATCGATGAGCGCTTGTCCGAGACGGAGCGCGGCGCCGCTGCCGCGCGGACTTTCCGGATCGATCGCATAGGCGCCGATCGATTCGAGTGCCTCGGGATGTCCGGCGGGATCGCGATGGCGCAATGCAACGGTCTTGATGCGTCCGTCCGCCTCGACGAGATTGATGCTTGCCCAATCGGCATGTGAGGGAACGAGCAAGCGCATGAGTGCTTGCAACGTGCGATCGTAGTCAAGCGATGTTGCCAGGATCGCGCTAACGTGCGCGAGATAGGCAAGTGACGCCTCCGCATCACTGCTAGTGCTCGAACTCATGGTATGAAAAGGTTTTCGACGCACGGTGCGGCACTCATGCGTCCTGTGAACGTACGTTATGCTGCGATCGCGGCTGCGGGCGGGACGGCGTTTCTCGACATGTACGCAACGCAACCGCTGCTCCCCGAACTGCGCCTGGCTTTCGGCGCAAGCGAATCCGCGGTGACGTTGACGGTTTCCGCGATCACCTACGCGACCGCGTTTGCGGCGCCGTTCATCGGCCCGGTTGCCGATGCGATCGGGCGCAAACGCGTGATCGTCACGGCGATCTTGCTCTTGACGCTCGCCACTTTCGGCGCCGCGAGCGCGCATGGCATCGGCGCGCTCGTCGTGTGGCGCGTGTTGCAAGGGCTGACGATGCCGGGGATTTTCGCGGTAACGCTCGCGTACATCGCCGAGGAGATGCCCGCGAACGAGACCGGGCGAGCGACGGCGTTCTACATCGGTGGTAACGTGCTGGGCGGGTTTCTCGGGCGCTACATCGCGGCGCTCGTGGGCGGGACGTTCGGGATCGCGCGTGCGTTCGAAGTGCTCGGTTTCCTTACGCTTGCGGGCGCTATCGTGGTTCTCTTCTTGCTTCCGCGTTCGCGAAAATTTCGCGGCGGCGCGAACGCGGGTGGGGCGCTCCGCGCGATGGGGCGATTCGTGCGCATGCCGCGGTTGCTCGCGACGTATGCCGTGGGCGGCAGTATTTTGTTCACGCTCGTCGCCTCGTTTACGTTCGCAACGTTTTATCTTGCGGCGGCACCGTTTTCGCTCTCCACCGTCGCGCTCGGGAACGTGTTTTTCGTGTATCTCGCGGGCGTGATCGGAACGCCGCTTGCGGGGCGGCTCATCGATCGCTTCGGCAATCGCGCGACGGTGCTTGCGGCGATGTCTGCGGCGGTGCTCGGAATCTCGCTCACGCTCGTCCATGCGCTCGCGATGGTGGTGATCGGGCTTGCGATCACTTCGACGTGCGTGTTCGTCTCGCAGGCCGCATCGCAAAGCTACATCGGAAAGATCGTTTCGGAACAACGGTCTTCGGCCGCTGCGCTGTATCTGGTTGCGTACTATTTATGCGGCGGGCTCGGCGCGCAGGTACCGACCCCCGCGTGGCATGCCTTCGGGTGGCCGGGCATCGTGGCCGTGGTCGTTTGCGTGCAAGTGCTCGCGGGGCTCGTGGCGTTTTTCGGCTGGCGCGGTTCGCCGCATCGCGTGGAGCCCGCGATCAACGCGCTCGGCTAGCGGCGCGCGCGTCCGTCGAGCGCGGCTTCCACCGGGCTCGGAAACAAGAAGAAGATGGGAATCGCCGCGTAGATCGCGATACTGATCCCGGTGTTGATGGGCGCGAGGAGTACGGCGAGGGTGTAACCGACGGGCCAGACGGCGCCGCGGATATTCGAGCGGCGCACGAGATGTCGGGCGACGGCGATGCGATCGTACACGCGATAATACGATCGGACGTAGCGTGAGAGTGCGTAATAGACGATGCCGATGACGACGAACACGATGCCGTACGCCACGACGATCGGCCACGATTCGGGGTGTTGCGCGACGAGCGCCGTTGGAAATGGGACAAGCGCGACGATCATGAGGAGGATCAGGTTGAGCACGATCGCGGGCCGGTTGATATTCTCGATCGCGTGAAAGAGCGTGTGGTGGTTGAGCCAGATGACGCCGACGACGAGGAAGCTCGTCGCGTAGCTGAGGAGCGGCTTCCAGAGCGCCAGCAGTGCTGCGATGACGGCGGCGGCGCTCGTTTCTTTTAGATCGAGCGCCTTCAGATCGAGGACGAGTAACGTCGCGGCGACCGCGAAGACGCCGTCGCTGAACGCTTCGAATCGCGTCATGCTAAGCGGCGTCGCGGTTCTCTCGATTGGCGGCTCCGGCTCCTCCATGGACGGCGCTTGCGGTGTGGCGGCTCGCGTTCCTCTGCGGCTCGGCGATGTGGATCGACGAATGGGTTGACGTTTATTATACTAGTGTAGTAGTGTAATAGGTAATTGTCCTTGCTTTCATTGAGGAGCACTCGTGTGCCGACTTTTATCTCCGTTGATCCACGGAGCGGTGTTCCCGTCTACCGTCAGGTCATCGATCAAGTGAAACGCGCGGTCGCGGTCGGCGTGCTCGGCGACGGCGAGCAATTGCCGACGGTGAAAGCCCTTGCGCTGCAGCTTACCGTGAACGCGAACACGGTGGCTCGCGCCTATCGCGACCTCGAACGCGATGGCGTTATCGATACTTCGCCCGGTCGTGGCTCGTTCGTCCGTAGTGCCAACGGCGAGCAGACGCGTTCGCTCGATGCGATCGCCCGTGCGACGTTCGATGCGGCGGTTCGCGACGTACGGACGCTCGGAGTCGGCCGCGCCGACGCGACGCTGTTTTTTCACGATGCCTTGAATCGCTGGTATCCCGAGGAGCTCGCATGAGCGCGATCGTTCTTTCCGGTCTGACGAAACGCTATGGTTCTTTTACCGCCGTCGACGACGTCTCGCTTTCGGTGCCCGAAGGCTCCGTGTGCGGGCTGCTCGGCCCGAACGGCGCGGGGAAAACGACGACGTTTCTCTGTTTGCTGAACTTCGCGCGTGCGACGGCCGGAACGATTACGATCGCGGGGAAGCCCGTTACCCCGGCAACGTTCGAGCGACTTGCCTATGTGCCAGAGCGCGCGACGTTGTACGAGTGGTTGCGCATCGGTGAAAATTTGGAAATCGCGCGGCGCGCCTATCGCTCGTGGGATTCCAAGCGCGCGAAAGAACTGCTCGATTTGTTTGCGCTCGATCCGAAGAAGAAGACGCGCACCCTTTCCAAGGGGCAGCAGACGGCGGTGGGATTGATTCTCGCATTCGCGCGGCGGCCGTCGTTTTTGGTGTTGGATGAGCCGGCGAGCGGGCTCGATCCGCTCTTGCAGCGTGCGGTGCTCGATCTCGTGATCGCCGCGGCGGCGAACGGGGCGACGGTGCTGTTTTCTTCGCACCAAATCGGCCAAGTGGAACGCGCGGCGGATCGCGTTGCGATCATGCGCGGCGGAAAACTCGTGTTGGATGGAGAGATCGACGCGTTGAAGGCGAGCGAGAAGACCGTTGAGGCGGTCGTCGATGGTGTCGAACTCGCGGCATTCGTGCGCGATCCGCGCGTGCGGAGCGTCGAGCGCGTCGGGACGTCGTTCGCGCGCTTTGCCTGTCGCGACGATGCCGATGGATTCGCCGCGGTGCTGACGGCGGCGGGAGCGCGGCACGTGCGCGTGTTGGATCGCACGCTCGAAGATCTCTTCGTGGAAGCCGTCGGCGGCGCGCCTTCGGCCGAGATGGCGGTGGTCGCATGATCGCGGTATCGCTCTATCGCGCACGCACGCTCGTCATTCGGGTGACGGCCGTGATGGCGGTGCTTTTGGCGATCGCCGTCGGCGGCGCGCTGAACGCACTTCGAACGATGCCCATCCCGCGCGATAGCGATGCTGGAACGCATGGCGCGCCACGCGCGAAGCTACCCGGCACGCAGACGGTAACGACTGCCGACGGCGTGACCACGATAACGACGGCTAACGGGGTAACGACGTTTTCGCGGACGTTGGGTGATGGTCGTAAGAAATCGGTGACGAGCCGCGTCGTGCAAACGTCGGGTTCGCAGATCAATGCGGCGTCGCTCGCGAGATTTCTCGAAACGGGTGGTTTCGTGGGCCTGATCGTCGCGAGCGTTCTTGCGGCAAACCTCAGTCGCGAACGGCTCACGCTGGCGCTTGCCTGGACGCGACCGCGCTCGCGTTATCGCGAAGCGCTCGCCGGGATCGGCATCGATGTGGCGACGATCGTCATGGTCGATTTTCTCGCTCTCGGCCTGTTACTGCTCGCATATGCGCTCTTTCTGCTCCTTGCAAACGTACTTGGCTTCGGGTGGATCTTCGGTACGGGTGGCTTGCGCTTTTCCATGGACGGTCTCGGCGATCTCGGGCTCTTTGCCCGCGTGATCGGAGGCTGTCTCGGCGCGTCGATCATGTGGTACGGAATCGTTGCCGCGTGTACTGCGTCATTCGCGCGGCCCGCGCTCGCATGGGTCGCGTGGCCCGTGTTTCTCGTACTGGCGGCGCTTGCGGCTTCGCACGGACTGCGTGGCCTAGGGCTCGATTCGCTCGTCGCTGCGCTAGCGTTATTCGATCCGATCTTGTACTTCAATGCAAATAGCGATATTGCGAACCGGATCCTGACGAGTTGGGCGATCGGCGCCACCGGCGTTGCGATCGCGGTCGTCGGCTGGTCGCGTCGGGAGTTTTCACGATGACGTACTTTGCGACAAATTTCGGTATGGTAATCAGGATGCTGCGCTTGCGCATCCGGATCGATCTCGACGACGCGCCGGAACGTTCGATCGACGGTCCGGACGTGGCGGCATCGCGCGTGGAGCCGCGCCGCTTGCGCGTGCACGCGAGGCGGTAACGCGCGATGTTTACGGTTTCGTTGTTTCGGTCCGCGCGCGTGCTGCGCATCGTTGCGATCGTGGTTGTTGCTCTCTCCGCGGCTTGGGTGTTCGGTACGATCGCGCATCCGAACCCAGGGCTTTTCGCGACGGCGAATGGCCTCGTCGTGGTAACGAGCTACGTGGGAATCTTCGTCGCGTGCGCGCTCGGTGGAAACTTGGCACGCGAACGGACGCTCTTTACGGTCGGCGCGTCGCGTCTGCAATCTGCCCTCGTGCAGGCGCTCGTCGCCGTCGGTATCGATTTCGCCACGATCGCCGCCGCCGATCTGCTGACGATTGCGGCGATGCGTGGAGCGCTGGAGCTCGTCGGCTATCACGATTTGCTCGGCTACGATTCCACGATTTTAAGAGCGGTCTACCTGGGTTACGGTGCCGCAATCCTCGGCTACGGTATCGTCTCGTTCGCAACGGTGGCGTTTCGCGCAAAGAATCTCGTGTGGGCAAGCATACCGATGTTTCTTGTTTTCGGTCTGCTCGAAGGAGTGAGTTTCGGTTATCCCTCCTTTACTGAGGTCGTTCATGCCGTGAATGTCATGAATCCGTTGAACTATAACAACAGCACTGAAGCCACGTATTATTTTGGCCGTGCCATGCTAACGATGTGCTCGATCGCCCTCGTGTGCATCGGGGTGGCGATCGCGCTCTTCACGCGGCAACGAGCCGATGCGTGGGAATCGCTCCCGCGCATCTAGGCTCGCCGTGCCGATTATGCCTTTGTCGCGACGATCTCGCCGAGCTCGTGTGCGAACTCGGCGACCGTCGCGGTGCGTTTCTCTTCGCTTCCGCGCTGGTTGATCGAGACGAGGCCGTCCGCGAGTTCGCTCTTGCCGACGACGAGGATGTACGGGAGTTTCTGCATCTTCCAATGCCGGATCTTGTAACCGATCTTCTCGTTCGAGTTATCGACCTCGACGCGATGGCCCGCTTTGCGCAGCGTGTCGCGCACCTCATACGCGTAGTCGAGTTGGTGCTCGGAGATGGGTGCGACGACCGCTTGGACGGGGGCCAGCCACGCTGGGAAATTCCCGCCGAAATGCTCGATCAGTACGCCGAAGAAGCGCTCCATCGAGCCCGCGAGCGCGCGGTGGATCATCACCGGCGCATGATCGAAACCGTCGCTCCCGCGGTATTTGAGGCCGAAACGTTCGGGGAGGATGAAATCGACCTGCACGGTGCCGAGTTGCCATTTGCGGCCGATCGCGTCGTGCAGGTTGATGTCGAGTTTCGGCCCGTAGAACGCGCCGCCGCCTTCGTCGACCTGATACGGGAGGCCATGCGACTCGAGTGCGGAGCGGATCGCGTTCTCGGCGATCTCGTCCGTCGGGCCGCGATGTTCGCGGGTACTTAAGAAATATTCGAAATTCGTAAACTTGAACGCGTCCATCAAGCGCAGCGCTTCGTCGAGCGTCTGCTCGAATTCGCCCTGGAGTTGTTCCGGCGTGCAGAAGAGGTGCGCGTCGTCTTGCGTGAAGCCGCGTACGCGCGTGAGCCCGTGCAGCGTGCCGCTGCGTTCGAAGCGATAGACGGTGCCGAACTCGCTATAGCGCAGCGGTAAATCGCGGTACGAGTGACCGTTCGCGCGATAGATCATGATGTGACCGGGGCAGTTCATCGGCTTGAGTCGGAACCGCTGGCCCTCGACTTCGAGCGGCCCGAACATTCCATGTGAGAAGTTTTCGAGGTGTCCCGAAGTCTCGTAGAGTTTCTCGCTGACGACGTGCGGCGTGATGACGCCCTGGTAGCCGCGTTCGTTCAAGCCGTCTTTGATGAAGCTCTCGACGATCGAGCGCACGAGCGCGCCCTTCGGATGCCAGAAGACGAGGCCGCCGCCCACGTCCTCTTCGACCGAATAGAGGCCGAGTTCGGGCCCGAGCTTGCGGTGATCGCGCTTCGCGGCTTCTTCCAGGAATGCGAGATATGCATCGAGTTCGGCTTGCGTCGGGAACGCCGTCGCGTAGATGCGTTGTAGCATCGGGTTCTTCTCGTCGCCGCGCCAATATGCGCCCGCGACGTTCATGACCTTAACGACGCCGATCTGCTTCGTGTGCTCGACGTGCGGGCCGCGGCAGAGATCCGTGAACGCGCCAACCGTGTAAAGTGAGATCTCGTCGGTTTCCGGAATCGCGGAAATGATCTCGACCTTGTACGTCTCTCCGAGCGCGCGGAAGCGTTCGACCGCCGCGTCGCGCGTAATGACTTCGCGCGTAACCGGAAGATCCGCTATCACGAGCTGCTGCATCCGCTTTTCGATCGCCACGAGATCTTCGGGCGTGAACGCTTGCTCGCGCGCGAAGTCGTAATAAAATCCGGCTTCCGTTGCGGGCCCGATCGTGACGAGCGTTTCCGGGAAGAGATCCTTCACGGCATGGGCGAGCACGTGGGCGCCGGTGTGGCGCAGCGTGTCGAGGGGCGGACGGTCGGATGCGGGTCGTTCGGGCGCGATCATCACGCGCTCTTCGCCGGGGTTCGTTGTTTTTCCGTAACGATCGGCTGCAAGTGTTGCGCGCGGGATAGGTTAAGGATATCTTATGAACCTGCTTCGCGTCTGCGAAGCGCATTGCCGGGTCTCGCCGGCACGTTGTTGGGAGGTGCTCCATGTTCGAAGATATTGTTGTTTCCGAAGCCTCGGCCGATGAGTCGGCGATGATCGGCCTGTTATATGGCGAGGATCTGCGGATCGGTAAGCGTTCGCGGCCGTTCGAACGGGGCACCGTTTACGTCGCTCGCTCGGCTGCCGGCATCGTCGTCGGCGTCGGTTCGCACGTCACGGCGATCCCCCAGGCCGCATCGGAGCCACGGCTTCGTCGGTTCATCGTGCATGCAGAGCCGCACTCGGCGTTGCCGATTGAGGAAGCGCTGCGCCACTACGCGACGCGAATGGCCGCCCATCGTGGGCTCGAAGATTTGGGCGCGACCGCGTAAGCGGTAGTGTCTGCTCCCGCCGGGGAGCGCCGTGATGTCCGCGTAGAACATCACACGAGAAACCCGTCGCGTCGACTTGCGATGGGTTTTTCATTCTTGCGGGCGGGCAAAGAAAAAGCCCAGCTTCGCAGCTGAACTTCTTCGTGGATGGTCGGCACGACAAGGATTGAACTTGTGACCCCTACAGTGTCAATGTAGTGCTCTCCCACTGAGCTACGCGCCGGTTACGTTGACTGCGGGAGTGTATCGTACCACATCCCGTCGCGTCAAGCACTAGCCACGCGCAACGCGCCGCCTCCGGTGCCGGTCTTAACGCTAGTGAATACCGCACGCCGTACTGTCCGCTTCCTCCCACGTTTCTTCGGCGTCTTATGCCTTGGACTCGTTCCCTTGCTTTTCAGCGGTCGGGCACAAGGGGCGGCGTACTTCGCAACCGCGCATCACGCGATCGGCAGCGCCCGCGCCGACGCGCAACGCTCGTTCGATGAGGGGTTGACACTCTATTATGCATACGCACCGCAGGATGCCGTCGCGCGCTTCCGCAACGCCGCGAATGCGGATGCGCGGTCGGCAATGGCGCATTACGGGATGGCGCTCGCGTACGGGCCGAATATCAACGAACCGTACGACCTCGAACAGGCCGCACGAGCGCGCGCGGAGCTCGAGCGCGCACACGCGCTCTCGGCGCAAGCGTCGGTCGAAAATCGGGCGCTGATCGCCGCGCTCGATTTGCGGTATGCGGCGACAACGGAAACGGCAATCGCGCCCGCCCAGCTGACGTACGCGCGTGCGATGGATGCGCTCGCCGAAACGTATGATCGCGATGCAGACGTGCAAGCACTCGCGGCGGACGCGTGGCTCGACACGCAACCGTGGGGGTATTGGGAGCACGGCAAAGCACTCGGGCACACGCTTCGCATTCTCGCGCTACTCGACCGCGCTCTTGCCATCGATCCCGATCACATCGGTGCGAATCACTTCAAGATTCACGCCCTCGAGGAATCGGATCGGCCCGGCGATGCGCTGCAGTCGGGTCGACGCCTCGCAGCGATGTCGCTTGCGCCGGGCTGCGAACATCTCGTGCACATGCCGGCGCACGTCGACGTGCGAACGGGCCACTGGGATGATGCGATCCGCGCAAGCGAGGAGGCGATCGCGCATTTTCACGCCTACCTCGCCCGCGCGCATGCCGCCGGCCACGAGGGCTATCTCCGGCACGATACCGGGATGTTGCTGTACGCGGGAATCATGGCTGGCGATTACGATCGCGCGCTTGCGATCGCTCGACGCGTTTCCCGCGAGAACGCACAATTCGCCGGAGCCGAATTCGCGGTTTACGAACGCTACGAACGGTGGTCGGAGATCCTCGCGCTGCCCTTGCGTGCGGTCGGCGCGTTGTCGCGCTCGGCACGCGGCGAGGCGTTCGCCGTACTCGGAAAACGCGAGGAGGCGCAACGCATCGCGGACGCGCTCGCGGCCGACGTGAAGCGAAGGCCGTCGGACGGCACAGCGCGCATCGAGCAACTTCTCGTTGCGTCGCGAATCGCCGAGGCCGCAGGCGAGCAGCAACGTGCGATTCGCAACTTGGAAGCTGCGGTGGTTGCACAGGACGAGATGGGCTACATGGAGCCGCCGGCCTTCCCGTTTCCCGTGCGCGAGCGTTTGGGAGAACTGCTTCTCGGCCTCGGCCGCATCGCGGAAGCGCGACGTGTTTTCGCCGCCGATCTCGTGCGAACGCCGGGAAATACCCGAAGTATCGCCGGGATCACGGCGATCGACGCAGGCCCGCCTCTGCCAGTGCCTTCGTCCGCTTCGGCCGACCCGAGCCCGATCGCTTCCGCTTCGCCTGCTCCGCCGTAACCGATTTCGCGAGTAAATCGTCGAGCGGGGCGGTCTCTTTCGCGATAATTTCTTCGACGAGCCGTATCACGGCCGCTTCGTCTGCGTGCAGGGCGTGTGGAGTTGCTCGCTTCACGCTGCGTTGCACCAGTGCGATCGCGCCGTTTCGCACGAACGTGTCAACGATTCCCGGGTAAATGTACGACTTTTTGCAGACTGCGGGCGTGTTGCCCAAGTGCTGCGCGACCTCGGCGATCGTTTCGTTGACGAGCCGTCGCGCCTCGCTAACGCCCTCTGCGCGAAGCGCTCCGAGCCGAAGCGCGCAGAGCATCGTGCCCTCCCACGTTCGAAAATCTTTCGCAGTGAAGTCGTGGTGGCTAATCTCACGGAGATAAGCATTTACATCGTCCGAGTGGATCGGATGGATCGCGCCGGTGTCGTCGAGATACTCGAACAGGTGGCGCCCGGGAAGCTCGCGCGCATCGCGAACGACGCGGGCGAGCCGCCGATCCTTAACGGTGATCTCATGATGTTTGCCGCTTTTCCCACGAAAGCGAAAACGGATCGTCTCGCCCTCGATCCTTACGTGCCGTGCACGCATCGTCGTGAGCCCGTATGACGCGTTGTCGCGCGCGTATTCTTCGTTTCCGACGCGAATCGCCGTCCGTTCGAGTAATTGCACGACGCTTGCGAGTACTTTTTCGCGCGGCAGCCCGGAACGAGCGAGATCGCGTCGCAATGCCGCACGAATCGTCGGGAGGGCCTTCGCGAAGGCGATCATGCGATCGAATTTCGTTTCGTCGCGGGCACCGCGCCACCGTGCGTGGTATCGGTATTGCTTACGCCCACGTGCGTCCCGGCCGGTGGCTTGCAGATGTCCGTTCGCGTACGGCGATATCCAGACGTTTGTATACGCCGGCGGAATGGCAAGCGCGGAAATTCGGCTGATCTCCGCAGTCTCGGTTATGATCCTCCCACGCGCATCACGATATGCGAACGACGCGCCGCGTTTTATGCGCTCGATTCCCGGTATCGCATCGCTCGTATAGCGCAATCCGGCGGATTTGGCCTCATTCGATGGTTCGATCGTGCTCACGTCATGCATATACCCGCGTTGCGCCTATGGACAAATGGGTTTCGAACGCCGTATACTGCGTGGGTTCGTCCAGGTGGCTCTTCGAGTCGTCGTCCGGCGAGCGGGGAAACTCGATCGGGTCTGGGCGCGTAGCTCAGTGGGAGAGCATCCGCTTCACACGCGGGGGGTCGTTGGTTCAATCCCAACCGTGCCCACCACACCCGAGTATGACGCAGTAGCTCAGTTGGTTAGAGCGCCGCCCTGTCACGGCGGAGGTCGAGGGTTCGAGCCCCTTCTGCGTCGCCATTATGTTGAGAGCATCGCGGTAAATCGCGATGCTCTCTGCTTGAATCGCCCCCGGTAATCTGCGAGCTCAGACCGCGAAGGGATTGCGTACCGAGCGCGCAGAATCCCAGCAAGTCGCGAACAAGCCCTCAAGCCCAGATAGCTCAGTCGGTAGAGCACAGGTCTGAAAAACCTGGTGTCGTCAGTTCGATTCTGACTCTGGGCACCAAAACGCGAAAAGGCTCCGCATGATATCGTGCGGAGCCTTTTCGTTTCGCCCATCGTGCGTCAGCGGTAGTCGACCGTATCTACCGCGAGCGTTTTTGGGCCGATCGGCCTATTCCAAATGACGCGAGCGCCTGCACGATTCCCGGTAAGGGCTCGGGCGAGCGGCGACGATTCACCGATATGTCCGGCGGCCATATCGAAATCGGAATCGTCGACGATTGTGTATCGATACGTGCTTCCATCTCCGTCGCGTACGCAAACGGTCGCCCCGAAGGCGATTTTCGTTCGATCGCTCGGTGGATCGACCGAAACGGCAATTTCCAGCCGCCGAGCAATCGCCAGGCGCCGCTTTTCATCCATGCAAAGGCGCATCTCCGTTTGTAGAGCCCGTAGTGCTTGCGGAGTTATATGATACTCCGCGGGCTCGGGGAGAACGAGGTCGACGATGTCGGATTCTTTGGTGAAGGCGCGGCTCATGATTGCGTTCGTACCCAGTGCCGCGCGTTTTCTCGCGCCCGAGCGCGTCATGGCCGAACGCTTGCGAGAGGAACCCAAAAGGTATCGCTCCTATTCGGCTAGCGTGGCGAGTGCATCGAGATACGATGGCAAGGCGGAATATTCGGCAGCACGCGAGTCGGTAGCATAGAGATAGGCGGCGTTGTGTGCGAGATTCGCTAGCGCTAGGCGATCGAGCGGCACTCCTTGTGCGATGACGGCGATATGGGCGCGACCGTACGCCGCGAACGCCCCAAGCGCCTCGAGCGTTGGGAACCCCGGGCTTTCCCACGCCATCAGCGCATCGAAAATCGGTAGGTAGGTCGGCGAGAACGACGTTCCGGGGTTTCCAACGATCGTCCGCAACTGCGAGATTTCCGCATCTCGTGCGATCGCTGCGTAGTAGGTTTCAAAGCCCGCCTCGCTCGGCATTTCGTCGATGAAAGCGCCGGCGATCCGGTAAAACGCCATCCAAGCGTGCAGATCGCGAAGCACTTCCGGGAGCGGTCGCTTTCCGTACGTCGTTGCCACGTATCCTAAAATGTCGATTCCGTATGCTTGCAAGGCTGCGATCGCGCGCGCGTAGCTCGGATCTGCGGCGTCGCCCGGACCACTTGCCGGATTGACGATTGCCGTAATTTTGGCACGCGGATGCCGCTTGGCAAGCAGCTGTAATGCCGTCCAGGAAGCGTCGGGTTCGGTGTAGAGTGGGATGAGCACGGTCGTGGGATGCGTCGCCGCGTACGGAAACAAGACCGTGGCCGGCTTTGCCTCTCTACGGAGGATCGGCGGTAGCGGTGCCAGGCTAAAACCGTCAGCCCTTGCAACGTTCCCAAGACCACCAAACCAAAGAGCGATCAGCGCAACATAAGTCAGGAGCTCTTTGCGGGCAGGAACGGGGATCGGTGGTCCATGACTCATCGCCTCATGCACCTGCGTTTCGCTTTAGCGATATCCCTCGCGTCCGCGCTTTTCGGGTCACCCGTACAAGCCGCGTCGCCCGCTCCCGTGCCCTCGCCGTACCCGAAGAAGAGCCTTGCACCCAAACCGCTACCGAAGAAGGTGCCGACGGGTGCGACGACTACGACCGCATCCGGGCTGAAGTATCGTGACCTCACCGTGGGAAAAGAAGCGCAACCAAAACCGGGCGACTCCGTCACCGTGCAGTACACGGGCACGTTTCCGTACGGAACGAAATTCGATAGCTCTCGTGACCGAGGCGTCCCGTTCGCATTTGTCATCGGCCAAGGCAATGTGATTAAGGGCTGGGACGAGGGCGTGATGTCGATGCGTGTTGGCGGGCATCGCATCCTGACGGTTCCACCTTCGCTCGGGTACGGCGAGGCCGGAGCGGGCAGCGTGATCCCACCGAATGCGACGCTTCTTTTCGATGTCGAGCTGGTAAAAGTCGGCGGGTAACGCTAGCGCGCGGCAGCGAGCGCGAGGGCGTCGATGTACGTTGGGAGGGCGCCGTATGGGTTTGCTCCATCGCGATCGGTCGCGTAAAAAAACGCCGACCCGGCGCTCGCGACCGCGAGCTTTGCTGCGTCGAATGGCACGCCGAGCGAAATGAAGGCCGACCGCGAAACGGTCGGGTTCGATCCGTTCGCCGCGAGCGGCCATCCGGTGGCCTCGTACGTAATGATGACGTCCGCTGCCGAGGAGTACGTTGGTGCTACCGGAGCCCCAGCGTTACCGATCGTCAGGGTTATCCCAACCGATTTGGCGTGGGCACGCAAAGCGACGTAATACGATTCCGATCCCGTGACGTTCGCGAGGTTGTCGATGAACAGCCCGCTCGGCGCGTACCAGGCCGCGTATCGATCGACTTCCGCTTCGACGTCGGCGAGCGGTCGCGCCCCGTAACTCGTGTAGACATAACCGTAAACGCCGATCCCAGCGGTTGAGAGCGCGGTAATGCCCGTCGTGTACGTGCCGTTCCGCCCCGCCCCTGGGCCGTTACTGGGATTGATGATTGCTGCGATTGCGGCCGTCGGATGCGCGCGTTTCGCGGCGATAAGCGCGGTCCACGCCGGACCGAAATCGGTATATAGTGGCACGAGTAGCGCAGCCCGGTTGGAGGATCCGGTGATGGGCGTTCTTGCGGGATCGCCCGCGCGACGCGCGCTCTCCGGTAGAAGCGATGGGTCCTGGACTCTGACGGCCGGCAAGCCCATGTTGGAGACTTGAGCGCATGCGGAAACGAGTAGCGCAAGGAGCGCTCCGATACAGGAATTTCGCCAGCGCTCCATGTTCGCGCGCCCTGTCCTCTCGCGACGACCGATCGGCGAATCGCCTTCACGACGAGTCGTTTTTGTTGCGGAATTCCCCGTCGCATCGTCGTCTGCAGCATTCTCGCGATCGCGTCGCTCGGTGTTGACGCCTTGCGTTGCGACGGTCGTTGCATCGCAAGTTCGCGATCGTCCGGGCGAACCTTTGGCCCCGAGCGGCCAGAGGAACGCTCTTTACGTTTCGCTCTTAAGCGGCGGGCCGGAGGGTGATTGCGTGCTCCTCGCGTTGGGTCACCGCGACGTCGATACGAACGCAATCCCAGCAGAGAACCGTTATTCCGAGCGTGGCCTCTGCTGGATCCGCATGGGTGGTGCCACAATCGGGGCAACGTAGTTCGTCGTTCATGTCACGTTTGTATGGGTTGCGAGTGCCACCTGTGCGGCACGATGGATGGTGTAACGCTTCGTGACGCTCGCGCGGCATGCGCCGAATGATGATGCCGGAACGTTTCCGATGTCGGGCTCGAAGAAGCGAAAAAACGACTTCGCGCCAGGAGATCCCCGCGATGCATGAATCGCGCGTGAGAAGCGGAGTGCGTTTGCGCGCGCGCGAACCGCTGTCAACCGAATGCTCCGATTCATCGCCGAGCGGCTCGTGAGGCTTGCGGCCGTTTTGGTCGCAATCACCGTCGCCAGTTTTCTCTTCATGCACGCGATTCCAGGCGACGCGATAGCGATACGCCTCGGCGATCACGCATCTCCGGGTGAAATCGCGCGACTGACCGCCGCACTCGGGCTCGATCGACCGTGGTACGAGCAACTCGTTCGCTATCTCGGAAACGTGCTTCGCGGCGATCTCGGCGTCTCGATCGCAGATTCGCAACCCGTGCTGGGCAAGCTCTTGGCGTACTTCCCGGCTACGGTCGAATTGACGATTGGGGCGATCCTCGTCGCGATCTTCATCGGCATCCCCGCAGGCGTCGTCGCGGCCGCGCGCCAGGGCCGGGCGTCGGATACGGTCGCGATGAGCCTCGTGCTCGTTGGCGTTTCGATCCCCGTCTTTTGGCTCGGCTGGATGCTCGTCTTCTTGCTCGCGGTTCTGCCGGGGAAAATCGGTCTCGATCTCTTCCCGATCAGCGGGCGCATCGCGATGCAGTACGTGCTTCCGGCGCGCACGCACCTCGTCGTCATCGATGCGCTGTTGGCCGGAAACGCACGCGCGTTCTTGGATGCACTCCATCATCTCGTCTTGCCCGCACTCACCCTCGGCACGATTCCGCTCGCGATCGTCGCCAAGATCACGCGAAGCGGCATGCTCGAAGTCCTTGGGAGCGATTATATCCGCACCGCCCGTGCGAAGGGGCTTTCGGAGCGCAAAGTCGTCGTGAAGCATGCGCTCCGAAACGCACTCATCCCGATCATCACGATCCTCGGGTTGCAGACGGGGCTTTTGCTCGGCGGAGCCGTCCTTACGGAGCATATCTTTGCATGGCCCGGGGTGGGCCGGCTCGCGTTCGATGCGATCTCGAATCGCGATATGCCGGTCGTAAATGGCTGCATCTTGCTATTCGCCGTCGTGTTCGTCGTCGTGAACACGATCGTCGACGTCCTCTACGCTGCCGCGAATCCGCGAATCCGTTACGGAACGTAGCGTGATGTCGTGAACATGGTCGAGATTTCGGACTCCGACTTTCGAACGCTCCGCGATCTCATTCGCGAACGCTTCGGCATCTTTTACGATGATGCGAAGCAGTTTCTACTGCTCTCCCGGCTCCAAACGCGTCTGGCAAAACGCGGATTCGCGAGCTACGCGCAATACGTCGCGTTCCTGTTGCACCATCCCGAGCGCGATGCCGAGTTTCGGGAACTCGCCTCGGTACTCTCCAACAACGAGACGTATTTCTTCCGCGAGCGCGCGCAACTGCGTACGCTCGTCGACGATGTCATGGCCGAACTCTTGGCGAGCTCGCCGATCGGAAGGCTTCGCGTTTGGTCGGCGGCGTGTTCGTCGGGCGAGGAACCGTATTCGTTGGCGATGACGCTTCTCGAGAGCGGCAAGGTTCCGGAGCATGCGATCTCGATCCGTGCGACCGACATCTCCGGGCGCGTACTCGAACTCTGCGCGCGCGGCTTCTATCGCGCGCTCTCGTTTCGCGCGACGGAGCCCGCGATGATCGCGAAGTACTTCACCGCACAAGGCGATGGGTTCGTTATCGGCGAGCGTATCAAACGACTCGTGCGCTTCGGCTCTCTGAATCTGATGGACGGCGATGCCGTTGCGAACGAGGGGCCTTTCGATGCGATCTTTTGCCGCAACGTCCTCATCTATTTCGATAAGCCGACGCAGAAGCGGGTCGTCGAATCGTTCGCGCGCGCATTGCGGCCGGGCGGATACCTGTTTCTCGGTCACGCAGAATCGCTCTTTCATCTCACGGATCGGTACGAACCTATTTTGAAACCGGATACGATCGTCTACCGCGTCAAGCCCGAGGTCCGGCGTCCATGAGTCGCGTTCCGGGCAAGATCAACGTGCTCGTCGTCGACGATTCGGCCTTCATGCGTCGCGCGATCGCGAAGATGCTGGAGAAGGAGTCCGATATCGTCGTCTGCGGCATCGGCGCGAACGGACAGGAAGGGATCGATCAGGCGCGCGCCCTGCGCCCCGATATCATCACGATGGACGTGGAGATGCCGGGCGTCAGCGGTCTCGAAGCGTGTCGTACCATCGTCGCGGAACGGATCGCGCCGATCATCATGGTGAGTTCGCTCACGCGACAGGGTGCGGAAACGACGCTAAAAGCGCTGGACCTCGGCGCCGTCGACTTCATTCCGAAGCCCGATTCCGCGTACATCGATATCCTGAAAGTTGCGGCGGATTTAGTAGATAAAGTTCGGACGTTCGGTGGCCCTGGGAAGCGGACGACGTTCTTGGCGGCGCCGGCCGCGCGCACGAGCGTCCCGCCCGTGCGTCCCGCAGCGAGCGCCATGCCCATCGTGCCCCCGCGCCCGAGCGTCGCTCCCCGTGCGGGCCGCTACGAATGCGTCGCGATCGGTACGTCGACCGGTGGCCCGGTCGCGCTTTCGAAGATTCTCCCGGCGCTCCCGGCGGATTTTCCCGTGCCGATCGTCGTCGTCCAGCACATGCCGCCGGGCTTTACGAAGCCCCTCGCCGAGCGGCTCGATGCCGTATGCAAACTTCGGGTCGTCGAGGGCGTCGCCGGTATGAAACTCGCGCGCGGCACGGTGATGCTCGCTCCAGCGGGGCAGCAGATCGGATTCCGGCGCGTCGGAAGCGATGTCGAAGTCCGGCTTTTCGCCGACGAGCGCGCATCGCTTCACGTTCCGAGCGTCGACGCGCTCATCGCCGCAGCCGCAGACATCTACGGCGCGGGAACGCTCGGCGTCATCCTGACCGGCATGGGGCACGATGGCGTCGAGGGCCTCAAGGTCGCGAAGCAACGCGGGGGCTACGTACTCGGCCAAGACGAGGCATCGTGCGTCGTATACGGGATGCCGCGAGCGGCAGCCGTGGCAAATCTCGTCGATCGCGTCGTCTCGCTCGGCGACGTCGCCGCGGTAATGTGCGAGCTGACGGGCGCTCCCGGCACCTTTCATCGCTAAACTTTAACGGTTTTAGGCCGAAAATGTCGCCTGCCGCACAAGGCATCAGCGTGACGTCGGCTAAAAACGTCGGAATCCGCTAGCCCTTGGGAGACGCGGTTGAAAGTTTCCGGTGAGACCAACCGATATGTGATCGCAGGAAGCGAGCTCTCGCGCGAAGAGATCGTTCATAAATACCTGCACTTGGTGAAGTACGTCGCCGGGCGCATTTCGATCAATCTTCCACCGAACGTCGAGATCAACGATCTCGTGAACGACGGCATTCTCGGCTTGATCGATGCGATCGAGAAATACGACGACGAACGCGGCGTGAAATTCGAGACGTACGCGATCACGCGCATCAACGGCGCGATCCTCGACGCGCTTCGCGCACTCGACTGGGTGCCCCGCGCCGTGCGGCAACGCGCCCGAGAACTCGAGCGCGTGTACCAGGATCTCGAAATCCGCCACGGGCGCATCGCAACCGAAGACGAGGTCGCCGAGGCGATGGGTCTCACGGTTAAAGAGCTCGATGTGCTCATGCAGAAAATCCGCGGCACCTCGGTCCTCTCGCTCGAGGAATTTCTCCCAAACGAAAAAGGCTATGAGATTCCGCTTCTCGACACGTTGCGTTACGACGGCGACGAAGTTACGGCGGCGGTCGAAACGAGCGAAGTGAAGGCGGCTCTTGTCGCTGCGGTCGATGGCTTACCGCCGCAAGAGCGCACCGTTATTTCGCTCTACTATTTCGAGGGTCTGACGCTCAAGGAGATCAAGGGCGCGCTCAACGTCTCCGAATCGCGCGTCTCGCAGATTCACGCGCAGGCCGTGATCCATTTACGAACGCGGTTACGCAATCTGACGGCGGATCTCGGATATCGCGAAGACGATCCAACCGTGAAGCGCAAATACCTGCGTCGCGACCCCCCGCAAGCACCCATCGATGCAGGCTCGGCGGCGCGATGAGCATCCGCCCGATCGATCTGCAAGCCGGTTACTATACGGCCTCGCAAACCGCCGCGCAGACGCAGCGACGCGAGGAAGCGCCGCAAAACGCCCAACTTACCGCGCAAGCCGCGTTCGCCGCGAAAACAGAAGCACGCGCGGAATCCGTCGCCGGGCTCGAAGAAGCGCAGGGGGCGAAAGTAGAAGTCGGCCCCGACGGACGCAATGCGGGCGGCGGGGATAGCGCTCACGAACGCAAGCGCAACGCAACGCCGTTCGAGGAAGTCGTCGAGGATGCCGCGGGATACGGAGAGCACGAACACTTCATCGATTTCACGGCCTGATCGCACGAGCGGAGGCCGCGGATGAGTGGTTCCACGCCGCTTGGCGGTGCGGTTCCCGAGGCGGTGCTTGCGAACGTCGTCGATCGGCTCGTCGCAAAAGAGCTCGCTTCGCTTGCAGCCGATGCGAAGAACCTGCGCGAACTCGTGGCGCCGGGAGAAGTGCTGGTCGCGACGGTTCGCCCGTCCAACGGCCTCACCGATATCCTCGAGATCCTCGGCAACCGCGTTGCGGCGGCGCTCCCTCCGAATCTCACCCCAGGCGATACGATCGCCGTGCGCGTTACCGGATTCGACGGCGAGCGCATCGTGTTACAAAACCTCGGCCCGATCGCCGAGGAAGAGATTCCCGTACCGGGCACGCCACAGCCGGCGCCACCGCCACCGCAGGCGGGGTCGGTTTCGTTCATCTCGGACGCGCCGGCAACGCCGCCCGCCGTAACCGATACGGCGGCTCCGATCGTCCCCGAGGCGCTCGCGCCCGAGGCATTTCCAACCGCGGCGCGCCGTACCGTCGATCCCCAACCGTCGCCGGTTCGCGATCTCACGGCGAGCAACGTCATCCCGTTGCCGCGCGACGGTTCGGGTGGCCGCGAGCAAACGCGCGGGCGCGAGCAAGGTGCGCCGCGCGAGCAAACCGCGCGGGCCCCGCAGCCATCGCAAGAAGAGCTGCGCACGCGTTTCCCATTCGATACGCGGCTCTCGCGGATCGTCATCGGGCCCCAAGCGGCCGCATCCGCGCCGCTCACGCCGCCCGTGCCCGCAAGCCCCGCAGGCCCCGATAAACTCTCGCTCCTGCACGTCGAATTCGGCGATCTGCCCGATCGTTTCCGACGCCCCGACGACGGGCTTCCGCGCGTTGCGATCGATGCCGCGCTGCTGGCAAAACGGCCGCCGACCGTTCCGGTCGGTGCCGAACTCGTCGAATCGGTCCAGCAAGAGCTCTTCGCCGATATCGCGGGAGCGTTCGCCGATACGAGCGAGGATCCGAGCGAGGCGCTCCGTTCGGCGCCGTTACCGCCGCCCGTTCGCGGCGATGTCGCGATCCCGCGCCCGCTCCATGGCGACGGCATTCCCGTGCCATCGGTCCCCGATCGTGAGGGGCTCGCCGCGCCGCCGAGCGTTCCGCGTCAGGTCGTCCCCCTCGCTCCCGGACGCCCCGTACCGCCCGAGCCGTCCGCACCGCCGACGTTCATCGCGAAACGGCCGCCCGCGCCGACGGATTCGGTCAGGCCCTTGGAAGCGCGGCCTCCCGCAGGCGAGCTCGAGGCACGAATCGCAGCCGCTCGTGCGACCTCGCCGCTACTACCGCTCGCGCCGGGTCCGAAGGTCCCGGTCGCGCCGACCGATGATGTGGCGAAGCCGCATCACGACGGTACCGAAGTGCCGCAGGCTCCACGGGCGGGCGTCCCGCAGCGCCTTCCCGACGCGCCCCCCGTCATCACGCAAGCCAGGAGCGCGCCGATCCGCCCGGCCGCGCCGCGCGTGCCCGAGCCCATCCGCAATCAGCCGGAATACGTCGTTCCACGCGAGCCCGCGGCGTTGCTCAAAGCGTTGGGCCTCCCCGTTACCGCGACGGCAGTCGCCGCCGCGCGCCTCGCCCTGGATCGCCCGGAGGCCGTACCGACGGCGCTCGTCGCGCTCGAACGCGCGCTGCCGGCGGGCGATCAACGCACGGCGACGCTGCGGACGATCGTCGGCTTCATCGCCCGCCTCGATCCCGCCGCGCCGACGTTTTCCGCACAACTCGCGGCTTACGTCGAGCACGTCGTGCGTGGCCCGGAGCCGCTCTTACGCGAAATCGCCGTCGCAGAGCGCGCGACCGGTGCTGCGACCGAGGCCTCGACCGACGCCGAGGCTAGCCCGACGATTCCATCGGCGCTCGTGCGAAGCACGCTCGATGCGCCGAGCGGTTTCGCCGAACCGCGCGCGCCGGGCCGAGCCGCAGGCGAGGCCGTACCGCCGCCGTCGCCCGCGAGCGCCGGGACTTCGCCCGATCGAGGCGCTCCGGCCGCCGCAGCAGATACCATTGCGTCGTTGACGCAAGCGGCCGAATCCACCCCCGTGGCGGAACCCGTCTTCCCGGCGGGTGCCGCGCGTTTGGAGACGGTCGCGCTCGCGCGCGTGGCCGAGCGCGCCAACGCCGCCGACGCGCAGCTGAAAACGCAAATCGCCCGGGTTCTCGGCATTGCGGCCCTCGATCCGAGCGTTGCGGCTGCAACCCCGGCGCTCCACGAAGCCCTGGCCGCCGTAACCGCGCAGCAGATCGCAAGCGCGCCACTCGGTACAAACGTATCGCCAAACGTCGTAGAATTCGCGATCCCGTTACCGCGCACGGGGCCGGGGCATGTCGCCCGCGTCCGCATCGAACGCGACGAACGGAGCCCGCATGCCAAGATCGATGGCGACGATTTCCGGATCGCGCTGGTGCTCGACACGAAACATTTCGGCACGGTCGCGATCGATCTCGCGGCGGTCGGTCGGAGCGTCGAGGTTGGGGTGAAGACGGAAGCCGCACGCGGCGCCGAAGCGTTTGCCGCCGCACTCGATGGGCTGCGGGCGCGCCTGACGCAGCTCCACTACACCGTTGCGAGCGCTCGCGCGGGCGTCGCCGGGCGCGAGAGCTTGCCCGCGCGCGCCTGGCCCCCGCCCGCACCCGGCGCGCCACGCGACCCGAACGCGCTCGTGGATCGCGACGCATGAGCCGTAAGTACGTCGATTTTCGCAAGAACGTGCCGGAACGCGCGGTTGCCGCCGCCCTCGCTTACGACCCCGCGGGCGATCTGCCGCCCGAAGTCGTCGCCGTCGGCCGTGGTTTGCAGGCGGAAGCGATCCTCGAAGCCGCGCGCAAGCATGGCATTCCGATTCAAGAGGATCCCGGGCTCGTCGAAGCGCTCTCGCGCGTCGATATCGGCACGCTCATCCCGCACGAACTCTACGCGGTCGTGGCCGAGGTGTTGGCGTATGTCTATGCGGTCGACGCCGCCGCCGCGAACGCAGAACCCGGCCCGCAATCGAACGGGAGTTCGACTCCCGCGCGCTAAAAGACGCTCTCCGTGAGTTGGTTCAGTAAACTTCGCGCAAGCCTCAGTCGGTCGCGTGAAGCGCTTTCCGCCGTCGAGCAGCTCGCGGTTGCGAAACGCCCGATCGACGATGCGTTTTGGGAAGAGCTCGAGGAGATCTTGCTCGCTGCGGATTTCGGGTTTCCCACGGCCGAGAAGATTCTGGACGGCCTCAAAACCGTCTCCGCGCAAGAAGGCTGGGCGACGAGCGATCAGGCGATCAAGCGATTCAAGGTCGACGTGCAGCGCTTTCTCACCCTTCCCTGGCAGCAGTTGCAGATCGGGCCGAAGGTTCCGGCGGTCGTGCTCGTCGTCGGCGTGAACGGCAGTGGGAAGACGACGACGATCGGAAAACTCGCCGCACGCTTGTCGAAAGAACGCAAGCGCGTGATGGTAGTAGCGGGCGATACGTTTCGTGCGGCTGCGGCCGAGCAACTCGAAGTGTGGGCGCAACGCGCGAAGGCCGAGTTCGTCCGCGGGCGCGAGGGTGCCGATCCGTCATCCGTGATCTTCGACGGCATCGTTGCGGCGAAATCGCGCGGCGCAGATGTCGTCCTCATCGACACGGCCGGGCGTTTGCAAACCAAATCCAACCTCATGGAAGAACTGAAGAAGATGCGTCGCATCATCGAGCGCGAGCTCGGGGAAGCACCGGCGGAAACGCTTTTGGTCGTGGACGGCACCACGGGGCAGAACGCGATCTCGCAGGCCAAGCTCTTCAACGAGTCGACCAAACTGACGGGCATCGTCGTGACGAAGCTCGATTCCACGGCAAAAGGCGGCGTACTCGTCGCGATCGTCGACACGCTCGAAATCCCGATCAAGTTCATCGGCGTCGGCGAGAAGGTCGACGAGCTGCAGCCCTTCGACCCAAAGGCGTTCACCGAAGCGCTTTTCGAGGCGACCTAATCGCGCCACAGTGCCCGGCCCCTGGCACCCGGCAAGCACATACTGCACCCAACCGAGCAACGTAGCAGATTTAAGGAGTTTTCGTGGCCGCCGACGATCGTCAGACAGCACTAACAAGCGCGCTAGCGCAGATCGAACGCCAATTCGGTAAGGGCGCCATCATGAAGATGGGCGAGCATTCCGAACGTATGGCGTTCGACGTCATTTCGACGGGCTCCATCGCGCTCGATCTCGCGCTCGGCGTCGGTGGGTTACCCCGCGGTCGCGTAGTCGAAATCTACGGGCCGGAATCGAGCGGTAAGACGACCCTTGCCTTGCATGTGATCGCCGAAGCGCAAAAGGCGGGCGGTACCGCGGCATTCGTCGATGTCGAGCACGCGCTCGATCCGACGTACGCGCAAGCGCTCGGCGTGAACCTCGATAACCTTTTGGTCTCGCAGCCCGATACGGGCGAGCAGGCGCTCGAAATCGCCGAAATGCTGGTGCGTTCGAACGCGGTCGACGTCGTCATCGTCGACTCGGTTGCGGCGCTCGTCACGAAAGCCGAACTCGAAGGGGATATGGGCGATACCCATGTCGGCCTGCAAGCGCGGCTCATGTCGCAGGCCTTGCGCAAATTGACCTCGGCGATCTCGCGCTCGAAGTGCGTGATGATCTTCATCAACCAGTTGCGCGAAAAAGTCGGCGTCATGTTCGGCTCACCCGAAACGACGTCGGGCGGACGCGCGCTCAAGTTCTATGCATCCGTACGCCTCGATATCCGCAAACTGGAACAGATTAAGATCGGCACCGATGTCGTCGGCACGCGGACGCGCGTCAAAGTGGTCAAGAATAAGGTCGCGCCGCCGTTTCGCATGGCCGAGTTCGATATCACGTACGGCAAGGGTATCTCGAAGATGGGCTCGGTTCTCGATGTCGCGCTCGAACGGAACATCGTTGGGAAGAGCGGCTCGTGGTACACCTACGGCGATACGCGCGTCGGTCAAGGCCGCGAGAACGCGAAGGCGTTCCTCGAAGAACATAGCGACATCGCGGACGAGATCACGGCGAAGATTCGCGAAGCGCTGAAGCTTACGGTTTCTGCAAACGGCGCGGACGTCGTCCCGGCGTTCGGTGCGGGTACGGGTGGCGGATCGCGTGCGAGCAACGGTGCGCGCGACGACGACTAAGCAACCGACTCGTTCGGCTCGTGCGGCGGCGCTCGCGATGCTCGCGCAGCGTCGCCTAACGGAATCGCAAGTGCGCGCGAAGCTCGAAGCGAAAGGTTACGATGACGATGCGATCGCGGAAGCGGTCGCATCGTGCTATCGCTCGGGCTTTCTCGACGATACGCTTTTCGCAACGCTCTACGTCGAAGGCAAACGCAAGAGCGTCGGCAACGCTCGGCTGACGATGGAGCTCGTGCGCAAAGGAATCGATCGCGAAGCCGCGCTGCGCGCGGTCGGCGCCGCTCCGAGCGACGAACGCGAGCGCATCGCCGATGCATATGAGAAACTGCTGCGGACGCGGCCCGGAATTTCGTATCCGAGTGCCGCACGCGCGCTCGAACGTCTGGGCTTTCCGACACCGCTGATCTATCGGGAATTGCGCGCGCGAGCGGCGATGGACAATCCCTTCGGCGATCTCGCGGGGCCGGCGGATGCGGGCCGAATGCGAGCGAGCGAGCGATCGTTCGGTACTTCCGTATTTGAAGAAACGTAGCGGAAAGAAACGTTCGAAACGTCATGCGAACGATTTGCGCGTGGATTCGTTATGCTGATATGAGCTTCGCACAATGGTTCGCCCGCGCGGCAGTCGGAACCGCGGCTGCAGCATCCCTTTCGCTTTCATCGATCTCTCCGGCACGTGCCGATGGTGCGGCATCGACACGGAACATCATCATCGGTGCGGCCGCGGTCGCGGGCGCGATCTTGATCAACAACAACGTGCAGCGTAAGAATCGCGTCGCGTCGACGGTTGCGGGAACGACGCCGGATGGCGGCACCGTCTACCAAGATGGCCGCGTCGTCTACCCGAATGGGCAAACGTATTACCCGACGAGTAACGGGCAGCAAGTCGCCTGCAACGGCGGCACGTGCCGTGTGTATGGCGGGCCCCAAGCGCGATACGCCGCGCAACGCTACGCCTATCGAGGGCGCGACGACGAGCACGACGATAACGGACGCTGGCGCGGGAACAACGGCAACCATTATGGAGAACGCAAACACCACAAGCACGATCGCGACGATCGGGGCGAGCGCGGCGACGGGTAACATGCGAGGCTCGGTGTCAGCCAGGGCTAAATAGCCAAGCGGGCGGGCACTTCGCCCGTTATGCCGAGCCTTACCGTCGTCGTCGCGGAAGACGATCCGTCGATCCGCGAACTTCTCGTCCACCATCTCGATCGCGAAGGCTTTCGTACGGTGGAGACTAGCGACGGTCCGGGAACGCTCCGGGCCGTCCGGCAACGCGCCGACGTCTTGATCCTCGATATCGGCTTGCCCGGGATCGACGGGCTCGATGTCGTGCGTACGCTGCGGCGCGAGGAACGGACGATTCCGGTCCTGTTTCTTACGGCGCGCGTTGAGGAGATCGATCGCGTGATCGGCTTCGAAGTCGGCGCCGACGATTACGTGACGAAGCCGTTTTCTCCACGCGAGGTCGTCGCGCGCGTCCGCGCGATCGTGCGTCGGAGCGGCATCCTCGTGCAAAGCGGGCCGCGCGTCTTGCGCTTCGACCGTCTCGAAATCGATGAAGCCGCGCGTGAGGCACGGATCGACGGCGTCGATGTCGGGCTCAAGCCACGCGAATTCGCCTTGCTCGTCGCCCTCGCGACCAATCCCGGCGTCGCGTTATCGCGCGTCACGCTCCTCGAACGCGTCTGGGGCTTCGATTTCGACGGCGACGAACGCACGGTCGACGTGCACATCCGCCGACTCCGGCTCAAGCTCGAAGAAAGCCCGGCGATTCCGTTGCTCGTGCAGACCGTTCACGGCTTCGGCTATAAGTTCGCCCGCGCGTGAAACGCACGCTTACGGTTGCAACGTTCGCGCGCGCCATGCTCGCCCGCGAGCATGCGCCTCCGGTGCTCGTCATCCGCATTCCCGCGCTCGAGCGGGCGGCGTGGCGCGAGGGCCGGCCGTCCGCACGGGTTCTCGAGCGTCGCGTCCATCGTGCGTTTGCGGATGCTGCCGATCTCGTCTTGCGCCGGGCCGATCCGATCGCGCACGATAGCGCGAGCGACGTTTTCGTCGCAGCGCTGCTCGAACCGCGCCGCGATGGTATGGCGGCAACGGCGATCGACGCGCGGACCGCGCTCGCGCGGCTAGAGCTCACGGTTGCGGGCATCGCGAACGTTGCGGTACGCGCGGGCTGGGCACCGTTCGATCGCATCGCATGGGAAGCGTCGCCCGATCTTGCGATCGAGGCGGCGCTCGAACGCGGCGAACGGGAGCGCGAGCGCTATGCGTTCTTTTCCACGATCGGTCACGAACTCCGGACGCCCCTTACCTCGATTCGCGGTTATCTCGAAACGGTCATCGATGACGAAGAGCTGACGCCGGCAACGCGCGCGAAATTTCTCACGATCGCGTTCGATGAGACGCTTCGCCTCGGGCGGCTCGTCGATGGCATGTTCGATATCTCGCTCCTGGACCTCGGCGGTGGTGGCAACCCAACGGCGCTCCTGGCGCCCGGATCGCTCGAACGCGCCGTGGAGAGTGCACTCGCCGCCGTCGCGCATGCGGCCCGCACGCGTGCGGTCGCGATCGCCACGAGTTTCGCCATCGCTCCGACGCGTACGGAAACGACGATCGCAACGGACCGCCTCGCGCAAGTGCTGATCAACGTTCTCGAGAACGCGATCAAACACGGAAAATATGGCGGTACGGTAACTATCCGCTTGAGCGAGCGCGACGCGCACCGCGTCTTGTTGCTCGTCGACGACGACGGGCCGGGCGTGCCGATCGCCGCGCGCGAGGCGATCTTCACGTTCGCGCACCGCGGGGCGAGCGCGGCGGACGGCTCCGGCATCGGGCTCGCGCTCGCGCGTGCCTTGGTCGAGCGGGCCGGTGGCGCCATCGCGTGCGAAGCCTCGCCGCTCGGTGGCGCACGTTTCGCGATCGCGTTGCCGACGTTCGCGCACGCGTAGGCACGGGGTTCCTGCGAGGAACGCGCATACCGGCGGCAAAGGCCGTTCGGAATGCCCGCTCTCTTGCGCATCGTCGCCGCCGTGCTCGCGCTCGTCATCGTTTCCGGATTGCGCCCCGCGGTTGCCGTCGATCTCGACAGCATCGTGAAGGCGGCAGCATCGGCGACGTACGCCGATCCGAAGCTGCAAATCATGTTCCGCGCCGCGCTCGTCAACACCACGAAGCAGGCGACGATCGCAAGCGACGGCACGGCATACGTGAAAACGGGCGATATTCCGGCCGAGTGGCTTCGCGATGCGTCCGCGCAAGTGCGTCCGTACCTGTTCTATGCCAAGGGTGACGCACAGGTCCAAAACCTGATGCGCGGGATCATCGCGCGCATGGGCAAGTATTTGCAAGTCGATCCGTACGCAAACGCCTTCACGGTCGATTACAAAGTCTGGGAAGAGAAATTCGAACTGGACTCGCTCTGCTATCCGGTCATTCTCGCGTGGTCGTACTGGAAGCAGACGGGCGACACGAGCGTGTTCACCCCGGAACTCGCGGCCGGGCTCGACCGCGTGCTCGACACGATGGAGCGCGAACAAGACCACGCGAAGAATTCGCGGTACACCCATAAAGAGATCACGAACGCGGGAAAAGGCGCTCCGACGAAATACACCGGCATGATTTGGACGGGTTTCCGCCCCTCGGACGATGCCTGCTACTACAATTTTCTGATACCCGCGGAGATGATGGCGGTCGTCGCCCTCGGCGATCTGCAAGAGATCGAGCGCGATGTATACCACCATCTGCTCAAGTCGGAGCGCGCGGCCTCCCTGCGTCGCGAAGTGCAGACCGGCATTCAGACCTTCGGCGAGGTGCTGACGCCGAATTACGGTTACGTCTACGCATACGAAGTCGACGGGCTCGGGCACTCGCTGCTCGCCGACGATGCGAACATCCCGTCGCTCCTCGCCGCGCCGTACCTCGGTTACACGAAACCGACGAGCACGGTCTATGCGAACACGCGGCGTTTCTTGCTCTCCCGCGACAATCCGTATTACTACGTCGGCAAGGTCGCGCGTGGGATCGGCAGCGCGCACACGCCCGACGGTCGGGTCTGGCCGCTTTCCCTTCTCGTGCAAGGGTTGACGGCGACGACCGATGCAGAGCGCAAGGAAGTGCTCGCGGAACTTCTCGCAAGCGATCCGGGCGACCATCTCCTCCACGAATCGTTCGATCCGAACGACCCGACGAAATTCACGCGTGCGGACTTCGGCTGGCCGAACGCGCTTTTCTCCGAATTCGTGCTCACGGAATTTACGGGCGTCGCACCCGTGCCGATGGGCTCCACTGCCGACCTCGATTTCCGGGACGATTTGTAACGCTATGACCGCACCGAGCTTTCCCCTCTGGGGTTCCGCCCTGCCCGCACCCGCGCGCGGCGTCGTCGACATCGCCGTCGGTATCCAATGGGGCGATGAGGGAAAAGGCCGGGTCGTCGATCGAGCGGCGGCCGATTACGATATCGTCGCGCGCTTCGGCGGCGGCAACAACGCAGGGCACACGATCGTGGTCGGCGATCGAACCGTGGCGCTGCATGTCGTCCCTTCGGGCGCCCTCGTCGCGTCGACGAAGCTCTTCATCGGCGGTGGAACGGTCGTTTCGCTTGGCGCATTGATCGAGGAGCTCGATGCGCTTTCGGCGATCGGCGTGGACGTGACGCGCATCGCGATCTCGGATCGCGCGCACGTCGTCTTCCCGTACCATGCGGCGCTCGACCGGTTGAGCGAAGCCGCGCGCGGCGCGGCGGCCATCGGCACGACGGGCCGCGGGATCGGGCCCGCATATATCGACAAGGCCGCCCGCCTCGGGATCACCTTCGGCGATCTCCGCACGCCGGCCGTCCTCGCGCAGAAGGTGCGCACCGCGCTGCTCACCCGAAACGCCCAGTTCAGCGGCGCCGATCAGATCCCGCGCGAAGAAGACGTCATCGCGGAAACCCTCGGTTTCGCCGAACGGCTCGTACCGCACATCGTCGACGGGGTTGCGTACATCCAGAGCGCCCTCGCGCGCGGCGAACGCATCCTCGCCGAGGGCGCGCAAGGCACGCTGCTCGACGTCGGGTATGGCTCGTATCCGTACGTCACTTCATCGCACACGATCGCGGGGGGCGCGTGCACCGGCCTCGGCATCGGGCCGCGGACGATCGGGCGCGTCACGGGCATCGTCAAGGCATACTGCACGCGGGTCGGCGCGGGGCCGTTCCCTTCGGAATTGAGCGACGCGGTCGGGGAGCGCTTGCGCGCGCGCGGCCGCGAATTCGGCGTCGTAACGGGCCGTCCACGGCGCTGCGGCTGGTTCGACGCGGTTGCCGCAAAGTATGCGGCGCAGGTCAACGGTCTCTCCGATTGCGTGTTGACGAAGCTCGATGTGCTCACGGGATTCGACCGCGTCGGCATCGTTACGGGATATCGCGTGCGCGGCGCCGCGGTTGGGATCGAGGCGATGGGTGACCCGGACCTCGAAACCGAGGTCACGTGGTACGAGGGATGGTCGGAAGACATCTCGCAAATGCGTACGCGAGACGAATTACCGGACGCGTGCGTTCGCTACGTCGCCGCACTCGAAGCGGCACTCCAAGTTCCTTTCGCATTCGTATCCGTAGGGCCCGAGCGATCCGCGCTTATTCCGTAGCCGTCGTTGCGATACCGGAAGAGCGCCGTGCGTCGAAAAGTTAACGGTACTGTGACTCACATCAAGCGTTCATCTTAAACTGAGGACAACGCTGAGCCGATACCGTACTAAGACAGCAATCGAGCACGGAAGTTCGATGGTATCACTGGCCAGGATGGGCCAACCTACGGTAAGCGGAATGCTTTCGTTCAAGGTGGCTTTTGGACCGCATATCCTCGTTCTTCGCCGCATTTGTGGCACGTCTGCGTTCGTTATGGGCGGGTCAGAGTTCCGGCGGCCGGGTGGCGATCATCGCCGCCGTAGCCGTTCTGGCGATCTCTGCCGTCGTCGTGGCGGTAGCGTATGGCCCTGGTCGAAAAGCGCCCTACGATGTGCTCTTCGCGAACCTCGCGGCGGACGACGCGGCGGCGGTAACGGCGAAGCTCAACGACGATAAGGTTCCGTACGAAATCTCGGGTGACACCGGGCACACGACGATCCGGATTCCCGCCGAGCGCGTCGCCGACGAGCGCGTGCAGCTTGCCGGAACGGGTGTGGTCAAGGGCGGCGGCACCGGGTTCGAACTCTTCGATCGCACGAATCTCGGGATGACCGATTTTCAGGAGCGTATCGCAAAGATCCGCGCGACGGAAGGCGAGCTTCAGCGCACGATCGCGGGGCTCGCTCCCGTGGAAGCGGCGCGCGTGCACATCGCCGCGCCGGAAAACTCGCTATATTCGAGCACGCAAGCGCCGACCACGGCCTCGATCGCGATCCACACGCGGCCGTCGATGAACCTCGCGGCGAACCAGGTTCGTGGCATCACGCAACTCGTTGCAAGCGCGGTCGATAACCTCAAGCCGGAAAACGTCACGATCGTCAACCAAGACGGCGCGGTCATCTCTGCGAATAGTACGCCGGGCTCGACCGATGCTGCGGCGCAAGCAGATGCGTTGCACATCTCGGCGCAACAGTTTGCGGCCAAGAACGCATACGAAGAAAATCTGCAACGGAGCCTGCAGGGCTTGCTCGACGACACCATCGGGCCCAAGCACGGCGCCGTACGCGTTTCGACCGAGATGGCGTTCGACATGAATTCGAGCGAGTCGAAGCAATACGCGCCGAGCGGCACCGTCCTCTCCGAACAGACGGAGAAGGAGAGCTACGTCGGTAACGTGCCCGGCCGCACGCCGAACGGCGGGATTGCGGGAACCACGGCAAACGCCGTGCCGACCTATCAGGGCCAGCAAGCGAACACGGCGACGGGCCGTATGAACCGCAGTAAAACCATCCGGAACAACCAGGTCGGCGAGACGCGTTCGAAGCACGTCGATGCACCCGGAAAAGTCACGCGAACCAGCGTCGCCGTTCTCGTGAACCAACCGCCCGCGACGAACGGCGCAAACGGCGTCGCGGTCGCAACGCTTGCGCCCGCCGATATCGCGAAGATCAAGAACGTCATCTCTGCCGCCGCCGGGATCGATCCCGCGCGCGGCGATCTCGTGAGCGTCGAGGCGATTCCCTTCGCCGTGCAACCGGGCGCGGTCGGCCAGGGCGCGGGGGCGAACACGACGACCGTCCTCGGAATCCCCGTGGTCCCGCTCGCCGTCGGCGCCGGGTTGCTGCTCCTCATCGGCGCGGGCGCATTGACGCTCCTCGCGCGCAGGCGCTCGTTCCGCCCCGACCCGAACGAGCTCCCGTCCTTCGACAGCTCGCTTGCCGAGGAGTTGCCATCCTTCGAAGAACATCCGATGCTCGAATCGGTCTCCGGCCTCGCCGCGCCGATCCGTTCGGCGGCCGATCTCACACGCGAACAGATGATGGAGTTCGTGACGACCGTATCTCAAGAAAATCCGGAAAATATTGCCAAACTCGTCAAACTCTGGCTTGCGGAATAGGGCGACATGATTTCGGATAGTCCCATCGTCCAGCTCGGCTCGTACGGCGATAACGACGAATATCGATACGGCAGCGAGCGCCCCCAATTCGAGATGGCGGGGCCCGAGAAGGCCGCGATCCTGCTGATCTCGCTCGGCCTCGAAATCTCGGCGTCGGTTTTCAAGTTCTTACGGCAAGATGAAGTCGAGCGCATCGTCCTAGAGATCGCGAAGATCTCTACGGTTCCGATCGACAAGCGCGACGCCGTCATCACCGAGGCGTATCAGCGCGCGATCGCGCTCAAGTACATCAACGAAGGCGGCATCGAGTACGCCAAGGAGATCCTCGAGCGCTCGTTCGGTGCGGGCCAAGCCGACGACATGACCAATCGCCTCTTCGCGGCGCTCAAGCACGGTAATCCGCTAGAGCTCGTGAAGAAGACCGATCCCGCGCAGCTCCTTGAGTTCATCCAGGACGAGCATCCGCAAACGATCGCGTTGATCCTCGTGTACATGTCCTCCGATCAAGCGGGCCAAGTGCTCTCGTCGCTGCAGCCCGAGTTGCAGGCGGAAGTCGCGATGCGTATCGCGATCCTGCAAAAAACGGCACCGGAAATTCTGGAGCAGCTCGACGAGCTCTTAGGGCGTCGATTGCTCGTCAGCGGGGCGGATTTCACAAAGGCGGGTGGCGTGCAGTCGCTCGCGCAGGTCATGGGCTTCGTGGATCGCGAGACCGAGAAGAACATCCTCGACGGGCTCTCCAAGCGCGATCCCGCGATCGCAAACGAAGTCAAGAACCTGCTCTTCGTCTTCGAAGACATCATCAATCTCGACGATCGCGCGATCCAACGCGTGCTCAAGGAAGTCGACGGTAAAGATCTCGCGCTCGCCCTCAAGACGGCGAACGACGAATTGCTTCCGCGCATCTTCAAGAACATGTCGACGCGTGCATCGACCACCTTGCGCGACGAAATCGACGTGCTCGGACCGACGCGCATGCGCGATGTCGGCAAGGCGCAACAAGCGATCGTCGACGTCATCCGGACCCTCGAAGAGAACGGCCAAATCGCGATCGCACGCGGCGCGAAGGACGAGCGTCTTGTCTGATTCCAAGCCGTTCGTGCACGGGTAGCGGCGAGCGATGGGACGCGTCGTCAAGAATGCCATCGTCTCGCGGGACGCGTATATCGTGCGCGCTCCGAACGCAAACGGCTACGTCCCCGAAGAGTCGTTCGATGCCTACACCGATTCGAGCGTCGAGCGCCTCGCACCGCCGCCCGTCGCCACACCGAGCATCGATGTTGCGGCGCTCGAGGCCGAAGCGCTTGCGATCGTCGATACCGCCGCAAGCAGCGCGGAAGCCCTGCTTACCGAAGCGCGCGAACGCGCGCGTGCGATCGTCGAGAATGCAGCGGAAGCCGCGGATGCGATCGCCGCGCGCGCGCGAGCGGAGGGGAACGCCGAAGGCTATCGGATCGGCCAAGCGCAGGCGTCGGATGAAAACGACGAGATGCAGGCGACGATGCGCGGCTTGATCGAGATGGCGCGCGTCGAGCGGCACAAGATCGTCGAGAGCGCCGAAGGCGAGATCGTGCGGTTGGCGATGGGGATCGCCGAGCGCATCGTGCAGCAGCAAATCGCGCTCGATCGCGGCGTCGTCGTCGAGATGACGAAGGCCGCGGTTTCGCGGTTGCTCGATCGCGAATCGATTACCGTCCGCGTCAATCCCTCGGATTTCGAACGCATGCGCGAGCATCGCGAGGATGTGCTCGCCCTCGGCGATGTCACGCACATGCGCATCATCGAGGATCAGCGCGTGGATCGCGGCGGCGTCGTCGTCGAAACGGAATCGGGTTCGGTCGACGCGCGCATCGTCACGCAAGTTGCCGAGGCGCGTCGCGTCCTGCATCTCGACGACGACGTCATCGTCGGCCCGGCGCCGTCGCAAGCCGCGGCGATCCTGCAATCGCGGGCGAGCTAACGATGGCCGTCGACGTTTCGCTTCCGCCCGGGCGCGCGTTTTCCGCGGATCGCTACCTCGGCGAGATCGCTTCCGCCGATCTCATCAAGCAAAACGGTAAGGTCCGGCAAGTGATCGGCGTGGTCATCGAAAGTCTCGGCCCGGCGATGGCGATCGGCGAAACGTGCACGATCGTCTACAAGCGCTCGGCCGAACCCGTGGTGTGCGAAGTCGTCGGCTTTCGCGACAATAAAGTGCTGATGATGGCACTCGGCGATCTCGGCGGCATCGGCGCGGGGAACGAAGTCGTCGCGCTCGGGAAACCGCATCAAATCGGGCTTTCGAATGCGTTGCTCGGCCGCGTGCTCGATGGGCTCGGCCGGCCGATCGATGGCCTCGGGCGCATCACGGATGCGGTGCGCGCGGAAACGTTCGGCACCCCGCCCGATCCGCTCACGCGGCGCCGCGTCGTAGAGCCCTTGGCGCTCGGCGTGCGCGCGATCGATGGGTTGCTCACGACGGGGAAGGGCCAGCGCGTCGGCATCTTTGCGGGTTCGGGCGTCGGGAAATCGACGATCCTCGGGATGATCGCGCGGAACACGGCGGCGGATGTCAACGTGATCGCGCTCGTCGGCGAACGCGGAAAAGAAGTGCGCGATTTCGTCGAGCGCGATCTCGGCGCCGCCGGCCTCAAGCGGAGCGTCGTCGTCGTGGCGACGAGCGATCAGCCCGCGCTCGTACGCATCAAAGCCGCGTTTACCGCAACGCGCATCGCGGAGTACTTCCGCGATCAGGGACTCGATGTGATGTTCATGATGGATAGCGTCACCCGATTCGCGATGGCGCAGCGCGAGGTCGGGCTCGCGATCGGCGAGCCGACGACGACGCGCGGTTACACGCCATCGGTATTTGCGCTTTTGCCGAAATTACTCGAGCGCTCGGGAACCTCCGCGCTCGGGACGATCACGGCGCTCTATACGGTGCTCGTCGATGGCGACGACATGAACGAGCCCGTCGCCGATGCGGTCCGCTCGATCCTCGACGGGCACATCGTGCTCTCGCGCCGGCTCGCCGCGGCGAACCATTACCCCGCAATCGACGTGCTCGCAAGCGTGAGTCGCGTGATGAACGACGTCGTTACGCCCGTGCAGGGCGCTGCGGCGTCGCACGTTCGCGATCTGATGGCGACCTATCGCGAAGCCGAAGATCTGATCAATATCGGTGCGTACGTTGCGGGATCGAACCCGCGCGTCGATACGGCGATCGCCCGCATCGAGGCGATCCGTCACTACCTACGTCAAGGTGTTCATGAGGTATCGTCCTACCCCGATGCGGTCTCCGGCTTGATGGCGCTCAACTGATGGCGTTTTCGTTTCGTCTCGAATCCGTACTCGCCCATCGCAAGCGTATCGAAGACGATAAAACGGTCGTCTTCGCCGCGACGCAACGTGCGGTCGCGGAGGAGCGCGCCGCACTGCAACGCCTGGAAGAGGACCGCTCGGGTTCGGAAGAACTCTTGCGCGATCGGCATCAGTCGCTCGACGCCGACTCCCTTCGCTTCACGTACGCGCATCTCGAATATCTCGCACGCGCGATCGAGGGCCGGCGCATCCGTCTTGCGGCGGCGGAATCCGAGGCCGAGCGCGCGCGTATCGATCTCGTTGCCGCGGCGCGCGATACCAAGGTGCTCGATACGCTCAAAACGCGCAAGCGTGAAGCGTACGATTACGAGCGCGCGTTGATCGATCAGCGCGAATCGGACGATGCGAACGCGCGTCGCTTCGTCGGCCGGCTGCGGAGCGCTCCGTGATCGCGACGCGGCGCCGCCGCAGGCGCCTCAGCCTCGGCCCGTTCTTGTTACCGGTTGCGGCGATCGGCGCGCTGATCTTCGCCTTACTCTTTCCGCCATCGCATAAATTGATTTTCGAAGGCCCCGCCGCGCCCGCGATCCGCGCCGCCGGTAACCTAGGGAGTGTGGCATTCCAGCCGTTCCATTTCGCGGCACAGAATCAGACGATCGCCGATCGTAATCGGGAGATCCGGCGTTTGAACGCGGCACTCGAAGAGAGCCGGAAAACCCTCGCCGCACGCGATAGCGCGATCGACGATCTGCGCGCGCAAAACGCGCAATTACGTGCGGCTCCGGCGCCCGCGCCCGCAATCGCCCGTACCGTGAAACCACTTGCGAACGGGCCGATCGTCCCCGCCCAGGGGCCAACGGGTGCGGGGCCCGCTCTGGAAGCGCGGCGCGCGGCGAGCGTCTGGGCGACGATGGACGCGGAGAAAGCCGCGGCGATCGCGCGCCGCCTGCCGGAAGACTACGTTGCCTCGGTGCTCGCCCTCATGCCGCCGGAATCGGCGGGAGATGTGCTCGCGGCGTTGCCTGCCGATCTCGCGGCGCGCTTGACGGCGGCGGCTGGAGCTTCGCGCTCCGCGGGAAAACCGTAGTGACCCTCAAGTCGGCGGGCGATCGTGCCGATAGTCAAGCAAAAGCGCCGTATGGCCTTCTTCGTGATCCGTTTGGGACTCGCTCGTGAAAGGAGAGGTTCGATGACAGCAGCAGCACTACTCGCCCTCCTCAACGCCGCGCCCACGAGTGTGACGAAACCGCCGGCTCCGAACAAAGCCGCGCTTGCGACGCAGGCAATCGCATGGCGTTCGACACTCGCTACCCGCACGGAGCCGCAAGCGCACCGTGCGATCGCGACGCAATCGGATCCGTTGGTCGAATCCGTGACGAGCGCGCTCACCAAGGCGCCGTTCGAAACGGTCGTAGCGACGGCCGCGAAAGCGCTCGGTACCGCGGTCGCAAGCATCGATGCCAAAGAAAACGACCCTGCGGCGTTCGTTACGGCTTGCGCCACGGCACTCGCTCCCGATCCTGGCGCCCCACCGGTCCCGATACCCGAGAGGGTACGGACCCTCGTCGCACGGCTCCGCACGATTGCGGAAGCGGCGGCGAGGGTGAGCGCGACGACGACGGGGCAGAAGAACCGATTCCCGGGAAACGACTTGGACGCAGCGACCGCTGCGAAAGCGAACCCGGCCCCGTCAGCAACCGGCACCCACGATGCCGCCACGAGCCTGCCGCTTGTGGATCGTCTGCTCGCCATCGTTCGCTCCGCGCTCGCTTCACCGCAGCTCGCACCGCCGTTCGGCGCACCGCAGGTTATCGCACCGCCGGTTAGCGCACACGTGGCAGTCGTGCCTATCGTCACGGGCCCGGCCGCACCGTCATCGTCGTCTGCGACGACGCTCGCGGCCTTCGTCGGGGCGATCGCCCATCGGCAAACTCCCGCCGATCGCCGCGACGATGCGACGACCACGAGCGCCCTCGCCGCAACGATCGCCCTGCCTTTTACCGTTACCCCAATCCCGGTGACGGTGTGGGTTCGTGGCGCTGCTGCGGATCGTACCGCAACGATCGTCGTGCCGGACGATGCGACGCGTGTTGCCGTGGAGAGTCGCCGCGAAGCGATCGTTGCCGAACTCGTCCGCGGCGGAAACGCGGTCGCCACGGTCGAGGTCGTCGTCGAACCGACGAAGGTCGAACCGACGAAGGCCGAACCGACGAAGGCCGAACCGCCGAAGGCCGAACCGCCGAAGGCGGAACCGCCGAAGGCCGAAGCCGCGCCGCGCGCCGCAGGACAAGTGTTGACGGCGGCCGCGTTCCGCACGCAAGCAACGGGCGACACGCAGCCGAGCGTGCCCGGCGCGGCGATCGACTTCGGACGGGCGCTTCCGATCATCGAATCGATCGTCCAAGTGCCTGCGGATGCTCCCGAGACGGAACGCGCGACCGCGCCGACGCCGCTCGCCGTACTTCCCGAGGATGCCCTCGTCGTCACGAGCGGCGAAAATCTCGCGGTCGACGATGCGCGTGCCGCCGCGCCGCAGTCGAGCGTCGCAAAGCCGCTTCTCCTCGATGTGCCGACGCTCGCCGCGCTCAGCGCTCCACCGGTTCCGGTGCAGCGCGATGCCGCGACGACCGTGCTCGTGCAAGCGATCGCGCAGGTCGTCGCCCAAATCGGAGGCGCGCAAGCGCAGGCTGGACCGCAGCCGCACGGCGAGGATCCGCCGCAACAGCGCCCGAGCACGCGCGACGACGCGCCAAGCGCCGTCGGTATGCTTTCGGCGCCGATGCCCGTCGTGGCGAGCGCACCGATCGATGCCCCGGCGCCGCTCGCTCCGAGCGATCCCTTCGGCCTCGTCGAGCAGCTTGCGAACGCCGTCATACGATCGGCAAGCGGGCACGCGCAGGCGGTAAGCGAGCTTCACGTGCGGCTCACGCCCGAAAATCTCGGCGAACTCACGGTCGCGATCCGCGTCGACGGGGTTTCGGTTTCCGCACAGGTGACGACACACGACGCGGCAACGCAGGCCGTCCTCTCCGCCTCGGGCGATGGGCTTGCCAAAACGCTTGCAGCCGCAGGGCTCCGCCTCGATGGCTACGCCGTCGCCCTCGCGGGCGGCACTTCCGATTTCGGCCGGGGATCGGCGCAGGCGCAACAAGAGCGCGCGCGCGGTCGCAAGGCGTCGATGGCACCGGTTGCCGACGACGTCGATCCCACAACTCCCGTCGCTACGAGCGTTGCCGCCGTGCAGCGCCCGGGCGCACTCGACGAGCGCGTCTAGGAGCCCTCATGTCCCTAAGTACCGTGAATCCCCTCGGATCGAGTTCGGCCGCGACCTCGGCACAGAGCAACGCGGCGATCACGAGTCAACTCGGTCCGGATGCCTTTCTGAAGCTGCTCACCACCGAGCTTGCAAACCAGAATCCGCTCAACCCGGTCGACCAGACCCAATCGCTCGCCCAACTCGCGCAGTTTTCCGCGCTGCAATCGCAGCAGAATCTCGCGTCGTCGTTCCAATCGTTCCAATCGAACTTCGCGGTTTCGCAAGCGAGCGGTCTGCTCGGCAAAACCGTGCAGGCCACCGTTCCCGATGGCGCCGGCAACTCGTCGTACGTCACCGGTATCGTCCAGGCGATTCAGGTCGTCAACGGCGTACCGCAGTTCACGCTCGTCAACAAGGACGGCTCGTCCGTCGTCGACGCGCACGGTAAGCCGATCAGCATCACGCAGAACCAGATCGTCGCGATCAAGTAATCCGTGGATCCCAAAGAGATCGTCATTCCGCCGGTGTTCCCGGCAAGCGCCGTACCGGGCCGTCGTCCGCAGGGGACGCCCGTCCAGATCCCGCCGGTCGGCGGTGCGTTTCGTGACGTTCTCCAGAAAACGGACGCCCGCGCGGGCGAGCCGCTCAAGTTCTCGGCGCATGCGCTCGCGCGCTTGCAGTCGCGGAACATCACCCTCTCGCGTACGGATCTCGAACGCATGAACGCGATGGCCGATAAGGCCGCCGCCAAAGGCGCGAAGCAATCGCTCTTCATGATGGGCGATGTCGCGATGGTCGTCTCGATCAAGAATCGTACGGTCATCACCGCGGTCGACCGCGAGAGTATGAAAGAGAACGTCTTCACCAACATCGACTCGGCCGCGATCATTACCTAGGCGGCACAACCCGTGGCGCTTGCCACACATCAGCCGAGAGCGGACCCGCCAAGGGGGCTCTCACGCGGAACCGATCGCACGACGTTTCGCGACACCAACGATGAAAGGCCCCTCCGATGCCCTTCGACTCCATCTATACCGGGATCACCGGCCTCGATGCGTACCAGACGCAGATCGACCAGATCTCGAACAACATCGCAAACGTCGGTTCCACCGGCTTCAAAGGCCAATCGACGACGTTCCAAGACCTGATCTATCAGACCCAGCGCGGATCGCAGGCACCGCAGCAGACCACGGGCGGCGTAAACGCGCAGCAGATCGGCTTCGGCGTCAAGGTGTCGGACATTTCGACGCAATTCACGCAGGGCGGCTTGCAGACCACGGGCGTGAACACGAACCTCGCCATCAACGGCGACGGGTTCTTCGTCCTCAAGAACACCGATGGCTCGGGCGCGGCGACCTACACGCGCAATGGCGCCTTCCAGATCAACCAGAACGGCTTGCTCTACGATCCCTCGTCCGGCCTTGCCGTGCAGGGATACACCGCAAACGCGAACGGCACGATCACCACGGGCTCGCCCGGCAACTTGCAGATCCCGCTCGGCCTCAAATCGCAGGCGGTGGGCACCGGCTTCGGCGTGAAGAGCGGCCCGACGGGCGATGCGAACTTCGACGTGAATTTGGGCGGCAATCTCGACCAATCGTCGTACGTTAAGTCGGCGACCGCGAACGTCGCACCGGCGACGATCAGCACGACGATCTACGACAGCCTCGGTAACGCGCACCTCGCCACGATCTCGTATATCCCCGTCGCGCCGATCCAGACGACGTCGTCGGTCACGACAAGCGCTACCGCGTATCAAGTCACGCAGACGACGACGAATCCGCTTCCGGTTTTCGTGGATAATGCGTCCGGTGTGTCGATCGCTCCGGCGTCCCGCTATCAAATTCAGGTTTCATTCGCCGACGGCACCCAGTTCGTCGGCTCGTCGGTCGGCCAGCCTTCGGTTGCCGCGACGATCGGCTACGCGTATTTCGATAACAACGGCGCGTTCATCAACACGTCATCCGTGCAAGCCGCAACGCAATACGCCACCGTTACTACGACGAATGTTGTGACCGTAACCGGTGGTGTTCCCGGGTCGACGGTAACGACGAATAATACGCCCGCTGGGACGACCACGACAACAACCGCGTCGGGTCCGCCGCCATCAACGGCCTACTTCGGCTTCGGCATCTATACGTCGAACGACAAAAATTCTATCGGAGCGACGAATGGCATCGTCGGCGCGCACGCCGCCGGCGTGTCCCCAGGCGTCGAAGGCGCCCCCGTGGGCTTCGGTAATATTTTGAATATCTCGGCATTCTCGCCGCCAAACGGCCAGGTGCCGAACAACAACTCGAACAACGCCGCGCCCGTGAAGATCGCGCTCGACCTCTCGCAGGTTACGTCGCTTGCGGGAAGCCCGAACGCGACGATCGTCGCGCAGAACGGCTACGCGCAGGGAACGTTGCAGAACGTCAGCGTCGGCAACAACGGGACGATCACGGGATCGTTCTCGAACGGCCAGGCTACCACGCTCGGTCAGGTCGCGCTCGCGACGTTCCAGAACGAGCAGGGCCTGACGCGCAACGGTGGCTCGACGTTCTCGCAATCGGCCGACTCCGGTTCCGTGCAATTCGGCGTCGCGGGGCAGGGCAAACTCGGTTCGATCGCCGCGGGCGCGCTCGAAGAATCGAACGTGAGCCTCGCGGACGAATTCACCAAGCTCATCGTGGCGCAGAACGCGTTCACGGCGAACTCGAAATCGATCACGACGGCAAACGAAAACTTCCAAACGGTCAACCAGCTCGTCCGCTAAGGGCGCCCGCGCTTGGTGAGAAACGGAACGGGCGGCACGCAAGTGTCGCCCGTTTCTTGCAATCGGACGCGCTCGCGTGGGACACTTATCGCGTGATCGACCTGCGCCGCCTCAATAACCAACCCATCACGGTCAATGCGGACCTCATCGAAACCCTCGAATCGACTCCGGATACCGTCGTCACCCTCACCTCTGGCAACAAGCTGATCGTGCGCGACACGATCGCCGAAGTCCAGCAAAAAGTGATCGCCTACAAGCGCGCGATCTTCGCGCCGGAAGACCGGTCGTAGGGAATCCGAGCGCACGCGGCGTCTCCTCATATAGCCAAGCGCATACGCCGATAGAACCAACGTCAGGGCATCGTTTGAGGTTGAGGATTTTCCGTGGTTGATATTGCTACCGTAGCCGGGCTCGTCCTCGCGTTCGGCGTCGTTATTCTGTCCGGGTTCCTGGGCGGCGTCGATGCCGGATTGTTCTTGAAAACGTACGAGGCGTTCTTGCTCGTTTTCGGCGGCACGCTCGGAGCGACGCTGATGTCCTTTCCGCTGCGCACGTTTACGCGCGGCATCACGTCGGGCTTCAAAGCGGCGTTCATCGAGACGGCGTACCACGAAAACGATGTCATCACGACGCTCGTCTCGTTCGCCGAAAAGGCCCGTCGCGAAGGCCTGCTGGCGCTCGAGAACGAGGCGGCAGCGCTCGAAGACGAGTTCATGCGCAAAGGCGTCCAGCTCGTCATCGACGGACGCGATACCGATATCATCCGCAAGATCCTCGAAACCGAAGTCGCATCGGTCGCCGAGCGCGGTGCGAAATCCGAAGCGATCTTCACGACGATGGGCGGCTACTCGCCGACGCTCGGCATCATCGGCACAGTGCTCGGCTTGATCGCGATGCTCAAGGGGCTCGGCGAATTCGGGGGGAGCGATAACGTTGCGGGCAAGCTCGGTACGGCGACGGCGCAGGCCTTCGTCGCGACGTTTTTCGGCATCTTGCTCGCAAACCTCGTGTGGCTACCGATCGCCGCGAAGATCAAAGAGCGCAACGCGCACTTGATGTTGCTGCGCGAGATCATGATCGAGGGGATTCTCTCGATCCAAGCCGGCGACAATCCGCGGCTGTTGGAAGAGAAGCTCCACGCTTTCTTGGACCCCTCGCAACGCGAGCCGGAAGTCGAGGCAGGCGGAGGACTCGAGCCGAGCTACCAGGCGTAGCGGGTGGCAACCGAAAGCGGTCCGCGTACTTCTCCGTTTCGAAAAAAACTCGAAGCGACGGGCGCGGCCGAGAGCGCGGGCATGACCCGGTGGCTCTTGACCTACGCCGACATGATCACGCTCCTCCTCGCGCTCTTCATCATTCTTTTCGCGATCTCGACGATCAGCAAAGTCAAATTCCAAACGCTCGCCAAAGAGATTTCCGGCGGCTTCAACGGCCCGTATGCGATCAACAATCCGCCGAACGGCGGGGCTACGGGCGCGGAACCGGGCCGCGCGGGCGACGCGGATCTCGAACGCGTCAAACGCCAAGTCGATGCGTACGTCCGGGAGCGCAAGCTACAGGACAAAGTGCAAACGAAGATCACGAAGCGCGGGCTCGTCATCAGCCTCCTGACCGATAAGGCGCTCTACGACAGCGGAAGCGCCGATCTCCGCCCGGATACGCGCGCGCTCATCGACGAAATCCGCAACGTCATCGCGAAAAACAACAACGACATTCGGGTCGAGGGTTACACCGACGACATCCCGATCGCAACCTCGAGCTTTCCATCGAATTGGGAGCTGAGCGCCGCGCGCGCGACGAACGTCGTGCGGTATCTCGTCGAGCAGAAGACGATCGCCCCGTCGCGGATGTCGGCTGCGGGTTACGCCGAATTCCGACCGGCGCACAAAAACGATTCGGAAGAGCATCGCCGGCTCAATCGAAAAGTCGACATCGTGATCCTCAACGCGAAGTACAGCGCCGCGGAATCGGAGAACTAACGCAGCCATGTCGATGTTATCGCAAGAAGAGATCGATGCGCTCGTCAACCAACTCGCGGCACCCGCGGCCTTGGAAAATACGGCGCTCGAAGGCAAACGGATCAAGACCTTCGATTTCCGTTTCAACAAGCGGCTCGACAAGTTTTCGAACAATCAGCTCCAGACGCTGCGCACGTTGCACGACAACTTCACGCGGCTGCTCAACAACTCGCTCTCGGTGTATCTGCGAACGCGCGTCGAAGCGACGATCGTCTCGATCGAACAGATCAGTTACGGCGATTTCATCGCTTCGATCGGCATCCCGTCGATTCTCTCGATCTTCTCGATGGATCCGTTGCCCGGAAGCGGCATCGTCCAAGTCGACCTAAACCTCGTGTTCTCGATTATCGATCGATTGCTCGGCGGCCCGGGTTGGTTTCCGCAAAAACTCCGTGACCTCACCGATATCGAGCGCACGCTCATGCAGCGATTCACGGCGCGCATGCTCAACAGCTACCGCGAATCGTGGAACTACCTGCTCACCCTTTCGCTGAAGATCGAAGCGCTCGATTCGAACCCGCAGTTCATCCCGCGCATCATCCCGCTCGACCAAATCGTCGCGTACGTTTCGTGCGAGTTGAAGGTCGGCGATATGTCGGGCGTGATGAACTTCTGCTTGCCGTTTCTCGTACTGCAGTCGATCGGTCCGCAGCTCTCGGATTTCCAATGGTCGCCGTCGGTCGTTGCCGGTCGCGGCATGACGGAAGAAGATATCGCGCAACTGGTACGCAACGTCGAACGCGCGGAAGCCGAGGTCGAAGTCGAACTCGGGCGCACGGTCGTGTCGTTGCGCGACCTCGTACAGTTGCAGCTCGGCGATCTCGTGATGTTCGATAAACTCACGACCGAGCCGCTCGTGGCGCGCGTGAACGATTGCGAGAAGTTCAAGGTCTTTCCCGGCGTGCATCGCGATAAGATGAGCGTCCAGATTTCCGAAATCATCGAGAGCGAGGATCGTTAACGCCCGTGGCTACCGACGCACAGCTCACTACGATCGCCGAAGCGATGTTCGCTTCGTGCGCTAGCGTCCTCGGCGCGCTCGTGGATCGTCCGGTACTCGCGGGTACGGCAACCTCGTTCGATGCCGAAGGTTCGCTGCGCATCGACGACCGTTGGGTCGCCGCGCTCGCCGCGATCCCCGATGCATCGCTCTCGGTCGTCTTGCGTTTCGATAAGCGCGATCTCGCGCGCGTCGTCGATGCGATGCTCGGGAATCCCGAGTCGAGCGACGATGCCGAAGTCGACGCGATGCAACTCTCGATCGTCTCGGAAACCGTCCTGCAGATCGCGGGCGCGATGGTCGAAAAACTCGCGACCGAAATCGATGCGAGTACGGACGGCCTCCATACCGAAGTCATCGATCGAACGGCGGATTTCCCGGCGCCGCCGTACGTCGTGTTCGCCGCACCGATCGATATCGGCTCGTCGCACACGACGGTCGAGATTTGCTTCGATGGAAAAGCGACCAATCGCATCGCGGGCGTGCGTGGCGCGGCGCCCGCGCCCGTACCCGCCTACGTCCCCGAACCGGTCGCTGCCGCCCCCGCCCCCGCGCGCGCCGCTCGGCCCGCGCCCGAGAGCCATCCGGCGTCGTTTGCGCCGATGCCCCCGACCCCGCTTCGCGCGGCGGCACCGGGCCAGGCGAATCTCGATCTCGTCAACGACGTGCCGTTGCAAATCAGCGCGGTACTCGGGCGTACGTCGCTATCGCTGCGCGATGTGGTCGCGCTGCAATCGGGATCGGTATTCGAACTCGACAAGCTCGCGACCGATCCGATCGACCTCTACGTGAACAACATCTTGATCGCGCGTGGCGAGGTCGTCGTCGTGGACGATAAATTCGCCGTCAAGATCAGCGAACTCAATCCAAACGCGGAGAAGTCGTAGGCCGCGAGATGCGCATATGACCGGGAGCAGTGTCTACCAGTACGTCTACGCGCTCGCCGTCGTCGGCGTCATCTTGCTCGGCATGGTGTACGCGGTACGTTTTCTCAACCGCTCGCGTATCGTCGCGAGTTCGGGGAAGCGCCTGATCACGATCGTCGAATCGACGTTCCTCGCGCAGAATACGACGTTGCACGTCGTCAAGGTCGCGGATCGCTACTATCTCGTCGGGGGCGGTATGGGCCATCTTTCGCTCGTCGGCGAGGTTCCGGCCGATGCCGTGGACCCGTGGCTCGAGCAGCAACGCGCGGCGCTCGCAACGCAGCGCGCGGGCATCGCCGCGCTGCTCGCACGCGTCCGTGGGAGCCGCCGATGATGCGCCTCGTGCGTGGCCACGTCGCGGTCGTCGCGTTGCTCGCGACCCTGCTGTTCGGTGTGTTGCTCGCTGCAAGCGCGCCCGCGCTCGCGCAGAGCGCGCCCGGTGTTGCGAATCTGCCGAACATCACGATCCCGCGCGTGAACATCGGGATCACGCCCGCGACGAAGCCGAGCGACGTCGCGCTTTCGCTCCAAATCTTGCTGCTCCTCACGGTCGTCACGCTCGCGCCGACGATCCTGGTTTTGATGACGAGCTTCACGCGCATCGTCGTCGTGCTCTCGTTCGTCCGCACGGCGCTCGGAACGCAACAGGTTCCGCCGACGAACGTACTCGTCGGGCTCTCGTTGATCCTGACGTTCTTCGTGATGAAGCCCGTGATCGACGATATCAACAAGAGCGCGTTGCAGCCGTATCTCGGGAACAAGATCTCCCAGAACGTTGCCTTCGATCGCGCGCAAAAACCGTTGCGCGGCTTCATGTTCCGGCAGACGCGCGAGAAAGACATCGCGCTCTTTTACAAGATCTCCCATGAGACGCGCCCGGCAAAGCAAGACGACGTGCCGACGCATTTGCTCGTGCCCGCGTTCGTAATCTCGGAGTTGAAGACGGCATTCGAG
>JBBISR010000014.1:0-79498 GCA_037441145.1 Armatimonadota bacterium | reverse complement strand
TTCGAGATCGGCTTTGCGATCTACATTCCGTTCATCGTGATCGACATGGTGGTCGCCTCGGTCTTGCTCGCGATGGGCATGATGATGATCCCACCGATCATCATCTCGCTACCGTTCAAGATCCTGATCTTTCTGCTCGTCGACGGGTGGAATCTCACGATCAACGCCGTGGTATCGAGTTACCGATGACGTTCGATTCGGCGCTCGGCCTCTTTCGCGAAGCGATCTTCGTCGCGCTCTTGACGGCCGCGCCCGCGCTTTTGCTCGGCCTCGTCGTCGGGCTCGTCGTCTCGATCTTTCAGGCCGCGACGCAGATCCAAGAACCGACGCTGACGTTCATCCCGAAGGTGCTCGCGATGGCGTTCGGGGTGCTGTTCTTCGGGCCGTTCATGCTCGCGCTCGTTACGGATTTCACGACGCGCGTCTTCGCGCGCATCCCCGACTTCGTCAAGTAGCTCCGTGGCCGCGCCCGCGTTCGATCTCTTCAATCTTTCGCTCCAGCGGGTTGAGACGTACGCGCTCGTCGCGGTCCGCGTTACGACCATGCTCTCATTCGTGCCGGTCTTCTCGGCGCGGCAGTTGCCGGTCCTCGCACGGATCGCGTTCGGTCTCCTCGTGGCGATCGTCATCGCGCCGACGGTCGCGCTCGTCGCGCCGCTCGAAGGCATCGGCGGCCTCCTCACGGCAGTGCTCTCGCAAGCGATCATCGGCTTCACGTTCGGATTCGTTGCGAGCTTGGTGTTTGCGGGCGTGCAATTTTGCGGCGAGATCCTCGATATCGAGATCGGGTTCGCCGTCGTCAACGTCATCAATCCCGTGACGCAGCAAAGCGTGACGGTGATCGGCGAGTTCCAACTCGCGATCGCGACGCTGCTCTTTCTCGTGATGGACGGGCATTATTTCATCGTGCAAGGGATCGCGGGATCGTTCGCGCTCGTGCCCCTGCCCAATGCCGAAATCACGGGCGCCGTCGCCGCGTCGGTCGCCGACATGTTCGGCAAATCGCTCGCCATCGTATTTCAGATCGGCGCGCCGACGGCCGTTGCGCTCTTCATCGTCAACGTCGCGCTCGGGCTGATGGCCAAGGTCGCGCCGCAGATGAACGTGTTCGTCGTCGGGTTACCGATCCAAATCTTCGTCGGGCTCATCATGTTGATCGTGACGATGCCGCTCTTCGGTTCCGTCCTTCCGCAATATTACCAGCAACTGCCGATGCAGTTCGACGGGCTCTTCCGGAACTTCGGGCGCTAGCCGATGCCGCGTCCGGAGCAAACCGAGAAGGCCACGCCCAAGCGCCAGAAAGAGGCGCGGGACAAAGGCCAAATCGCGCGCAGCCAGGATATCGGCGGCGCCTCGGTGTTCCTCGCGATCCTGTTCGTGCTCCATGCGTTGCTGATGCCGACGATCGATGCCGTCGGCCGCGACTTCGTCATGGTTTTACAAAACCTGAAGAACCCGCACGCGCCGAATCTGTATACGCCGGCCGGCCTCTTCGTGCGCGATGGTTCGGCGTTTTTCGTGTTGCTGGCGATCATCTTCGGGGCGGTCGTGCTCGCGGGGATCGCGGCGAACGTCGCGCAGTTCGGCCTGCTCTTCACGCTGCAGCCGTTGCAACCGAACATCGGGAAACTCAATCCGCTGCCGGGCTTGAAGCGCGTGTTCATCTCGCGCTCCACGCTCGTCAATCTCGCCAAGCAATTCCTCAAGCTCGGCATCGTGTTCATGATCGTCTATCTCGAGATCGCAGATCATCTCGGGCAGTTCTACGGCTTGGCGCACGAATCGCCACACGATATCGTCGCATTCATCGATGCGACGCTTTTCGTCATCAGTCTCAAATTCGGGATCTTGCTCCTGCTCGTTGGCATCATCGACTATTTTTACGAAAAGTGGAATCTTGCCGAATCGCAAAAAATGAGCAAGCAAGAGGTGAAGGACGAGGCGAAGCAATCGGAAGGCAGCCCGGAAGCGAAGATGGCCGTCAAACAGCGTCAGCGCTCGATGGCGCGCAAGCGCATGATGGCAGCGATCCCGCAAGCGACCGTGATCGTGACGAATCCGACGCACTTCGCCGTCGCGCTTACGTGGGACGACGTCGCGATGGAAGCGCCCGTCGTCTGTGCCAAAGGCGCTGATCTCATCGCGAAGCGTATTCGCGATATCGGCAAAGAGTGCGGCGTGCCGATCGTCGAGAACCCGACGCTTGCACGCGCGCTCTACGCGCAAGTCGATCTCGACGAAGCGGTTCCCCCCGCGTTGTATGCGGCGGTCGCACAGGTCATCGCGTTCGTGTACAAACTCAAGCGAGCGCAATCGGCATGAGCGCGCGCGCGCGCGGCGTTGCGGCGCTCGTTCTCGTTTTCGCCGCAACGAGCGTACGCGTTGCGACCGCGCAAGAGCAGGCGGCCCCCGCGCCGACGGCGACAGTGCCACGCGCAACGAATTGCCCCGCTCACGGCGTGCGGCTCGAAGAAGTTGGGACGATCTCGCTCGGCACCGATCTCGGCGAGCTGCCGTTCGTCGTCGATGCGATCGCGCGCGTCGGCAGCAATGGCGCGGTCAATCGCGTCGACGTGCTCTCACCGGGCAATCCACGGCTGCTCGGCATCGCGAAACGCGGCGTGCAAACGTCGATGTTTCGACCTGCGGAGACCGCTTGCGTCGCATATCCGAGTACGATCCTTTTACGCATCACGCTCGCACCACGCTCGTCGGTGCGGGCAGCCGACGTGCCGCCGGAACTCGGTTCTACGGCCTGCGATCGGGAAGCGGAGATCGTGGACGTGTTTCCCGTCGAAGATTGGCCGACGATGGGGACGCGCAAAACCTCCGTGCTCGGCCGCATCGCCGTGCGCTTTGCGGGTGGTGGCGTTGTCGACGTTTCCGTAGCGCAGTCGACGGGTGAGCCCGAGCTCGATGCGGTCCTCGTCGCCGCTGCGAAGCGCGCTGGCTATCGAACGCCGCGTGCCCACTGCGAGGCGCTCGATGCGACGACGATCTTCACGTTCGCGATGCGCTAACCCGGCGCGTCGTCGCGCAATCGCTCGAGATCGGCGAGATCCTCCGGCCGTCCGGTAGCCCGTTTGTTTGCGATCAGATCGTCACGGCCGATTAACGTTACCGGCGTTTCGGCCCATGTGACGTTCTCCCGATTCGTCCACGCTTGCGAAAACGACACTCCGTCGATTCCCGTAAGGATGTCGATGCGTCGTGGTGCGATGCCGATTTGGAAGACGATATCGCGCTCGGTGAACGTCGTTGCGTCGATCCCCTCCAGGGCCGCTCCAAAGTCGGCAAGCGCGTGAAATACACGGCGCGCATTATCCGGATCGCTTGCAACGAGGAGTTCGATGTCGCCCGTAGCCCGCGGGCGGGCGTACGACCCTACCGCGTACGCACCGATAACGAGATACCTAACGCTCGCGGCGTTGAAGGCTTGCAAGATCGCGACGAAGTCGGAGTTCGGCTGCATCGCCGCCTTTCAAAAGCCATTGCTCGGCAAACATCGATCCGATTAAGTCGAGTTTCTCACTTGCGGACAGCGACAGGAAATACGCTCGGTCGATGCGCTCGTGGTCGTCCTGGAGTCGGATTTTATTCGTTTGCATGGCGCTGCGTCGCGCGCGGAAGTCCGGTGGCTCGGCCATGACCTTTTTTTCTTCGGAACGAGAGCCGAATCTTTGGCGTTCCGTCGCGCGCCTCGGGTCGCATCGCTACCAAATCTTCGCAATCGCATGCGCTCGGCAGGCCTCGGTTGGCTAGGCTTTTGCGGTGCGTTTGCCGATTACCTCAAGTATATGGCGTCAGCTGCTCCTACCGTCCGATCCGGAGGCGGGATACTCGATCGCATCAGCGAGTCATCCCATATCGGGGTTGCCGCAGGATCGGTGCTCCTCGTCGTGCTGATGATCGTTCCGGTGCCGCCGATCGTACTCGATCTGCTGCTCTCGGTGAACATCTCGCTCGCGCTCGTCATCATGCTCTTGACGCTCTACACCGAGAACGCGCTTGCGATCTCGGTGTTCCCGACGCTCTTGCTCATCGTGACGTTGTTTCGGCTCTCGCTCAACATCACCGGAACGCGCGCGATCCTCTTGCACGGGTACGCGGGCGAAGTCATCAACGCGTTCGGGAATTTCGTCGTCGGCGGGAATTACGCGGTCGGCATCGTCATCTTCGCGATCCTCATCACCATCCAGTTCTTGGTCATCACCAACGGTGCGGGTCGCGTCGCGGAAGTCGCGGCGCGCTTCACGCTCGACGCGATGCCCGGGAAACAGCTCGCGATCGACGCAGACCTCAACGCGGGCCTCATCACGGAAGCCGATGCACGCGAACGCCGCAAAAACGTCCAGCGGTCCGCCGACTTCTACGGCGCGATGGACGGTGCGTCGAAGTTCGTGCGCGGCGATGCCGTGGCCGCGATCATCATCGTGTTCGTCAACATCATCGGCGGGTTCATCGTCGGCGTCGCGCAGCAGCACATGAGCTTCCTGATGGCGCTGCAGCACTTCACCCTGCTGACGATCGGTGAAGGCATCGTCACCCAGATTCCCGCGCTTCTGATCTCGACCGCTACCGGCGTCATCGTCACGCGCGCGGCGGCCGAATCGTCGTTCGGCAAAGACCTCACCACGCAACTCACGCAAAATCCGACCGCGCTCTACATCGCGGCGGCGCTCCTCGCCGCGTTCGCCTTCACGGGCTTGCCCGCGGGCCCGATGTTGCTGATGTCGGCGATCTGTGCCGGGATCGCATTTCGCAGTCAGCGGATGAACCGCCGCGTCGCGCTTGCCGGCGGTCCGGGTGCCTCCGGCGCGAGTGGTGCCGGTGGCGTGACGGCGGCGACGGCGCAGCCCGCGGTGAAACCGGCGGAATCGGTCGTGCCGCTGCTCTCGTACGATCCGATGGAGCTCGAAATCGGCTTCGGCCTGATCCCGCTCGTCGATGTCAGCCAAGGTGGCGATCTGCTCGAACGCATCACCATGATCCGCCGTCACGCGGCGCGCGATCTCGGGATCGTCGTCCCGCCGATTCGCGTGCGCGACAACTTGCAGCTCAAACCCTCGACGTACGTCGTGAAGATTTACGGTTTGGAAGTCGCGCGTGCCGAAGTGATGGTAAGCCGCCTCCTCGCGATGAATCCGGGTACGGCCACGAACGGCATCGATGGCATCGCGACGACGGAACCCGCGTTCAATCTTCCGGCGCTCTGGATCTCCGAATCCTCGCGCGGCGATGCCGAAATGGCGGGCTATACGGTCATCGATCCGACGAGCGTGATCGCGACGCACCTGACGGAACTCATCAAGACGCAGGCACCCGATCTGCTCGGCCGTCAGGAAGTTTCCGCGCTTCTCGATAACGTGAAACAGCATTATCCCGTGGTCGTGGACGAGCTCGTTCCGAATCTCCTCACGGTCGGCGAGATCCAGCGCGTGCTGCAGAACCTGCTTCGCGAGCGCATCCCGATCCGCAACTTGTTGCTCATTTTGGAAAATCTCGCGGACGGCGCACGGCAATCGAAGGACATCGATTTCCTCACCGAGCGCGTCCGCGCGGCGATGAACCGGCACATCTGCGCCGAGTACGCGGAAGACGGCCTGCTCTCGGTCATCACCGTGGACCCGCGATTGGAATCGTTGCTCAACGAAGCCGTCCGTCGCGGCGAAGATGCCTACGCGTTGCTCGATCCGGCGACGGTCGCGCGCATCTACAGCTCGCTCGCGCGACAGATGCAACTGGCACAGCAGGCGGGGCTCGCGCCGATCGTCCTCTGCTCGCCCTCCGTCCGCCTCGCACTCAAGCGTCTCACCGAACGCGCCGCGCCGTCGCTCGTCGTCCTCTCGTACTCCGAAGTCGCCCCCGGCCTCCGCGTCGAGTCGATCGGCCAAATTTCGACGACGGAAGAAATACCGGAAGAGGCGGCCGTATGAGCCTTTGGAGCGCACTCGGCTTCAAGCCGAAGGCGAAGGCGAGCGATCCGCGCGCGCGGTTGCCCGCGGCGCACTCGCTCGTCGATTGCCAGATCATGCACGGCGGAACGGGCTCGGTTACGGTCGAGGCCGTCGGCGCGAAATCGCTCACGACGACCGTCATGACGGGATTCGCGCCCGGTACGACGGTGATCCTCACGTACGCGAACCAAAACGGTCGCTTCCGGCTGAGCACCAAGATCGCCGCGATCAAGGGGAACCTCGCGACCCTCGCGATGCCGAGGCGCGTGCAAACGCTCTCGCTCTCGGGTTCGGGCGGCGGTGGCGGTGGCGGCGCGCAAAAACGATCGAGCGTGCGCCTCGACACGACGGTTCCGTGCACGTGGCGGTTCGCGCCGCAAGGCAAAGGCTACGGCGAGTTCTACCGCGGTAGCGTCACGGATCTCAGCCGAACGGGCGCCTCCCTCGTTACCGATCGCGAGATGAAGAAAAACGTGACGGCGGAGATCAAGATGCAATTGACGAGCGCATCGCCGCCATTGATCCTTTTAGGCGAGGTCATGCGCGTAGGTAAGATAGAACAGTCAGGAAAATCTTCGCATGGGTTACGGTTTCACGGCGTCACCCCCGCGGACGATAAGGCAATCATGGAATTCATCAATCGCCGTCAGGCCGATCGTCGTAGTCGAGGCCTGATGTGATCGCGCCCGTGCAACCAGCAATCTCAAGGAGTGGCAATGAGTAAGAAGGTGCTGATCGTCGACGACGCCGTCGTCATGCGGATGATGATCAAAGGCATCTTGTCCAAGAACGGATTCGATGTTGTCGGGGAAGCGCAGAACGGTGTCGAGGCGGTCGATAAATACAAGGCGCTCTCGCCCGACCTCGTGACGATGGACATGGTCATGCCCGAGATGGACGGCATCACGGCGGTTCGGCAGATCATGGCATCCGATCCGAATGCGAAGATCATCATGTGCACGTCGATGGGGCAACAGGCGCTCGTCGTCGAGGCCATTCAAGCCGGCGCGAAATCGTTCATCACCAAGCCCTTCCAGCCGCCGAAGATTCTGGAGACCATCAACAAGGTGCTCGCATGAATCCGAGCGTCGCCCTTAGCGATCTGCAGAAAGACGCGCTCAAGGAAGTCGGCAACATCGGTGCCGGCCACGCGGCGACCGCGCTCTCGCAGCTGCTCAACACGACGATCAAACTGACGGAACCGTCGATCGATGTCATCAAGTTTCGCGATCTCTCCACGCGCGTCGGGTATGAAAACCGGATCGTCGCGGCGTTGCACCTCTACGTACGCGGCGACGCGCCGGGCCAGATGGTCGTACTCTTCGATCGTGAAAATGCGCTCGAATTCGTCAACGTGTTCATCAAGCGCATCATCGGCGACATTCAAATCTTCGACTCGATCGTCGATTCGACGCTGAAAGAACTTGGGAACATCATCGCGGGGTCGTACCTGACCGCGTTGATCTCGCTGACGGGCATCAATCTGCTTCCTTCCGTGCCGACGCTCTCGTACGGCACGATTCAGGCGGCGTTTCGCACGCTGATGTCGATCCTGCCGGATCAGGACGTATTCCTCATCGAGTCGTCGTTTCTGGACAAGGGTCTCACCGTTTCCGGACAGTTCATCCTCATCCCCGAGACGGGTTCGCTCCAGCCATTGCTCTCCGTTTTCGGCGTCGAGTAAAGAAGCACGAATTCGAATGGGTGCGACCACGCTCGCCTCGCGTGACGCGCGATGAGCGACGAGTTTTTCGACAAGACCGAGTTCGTTCAGTATTTCCGCGACGAGACGGACGAGCTGCTCCAACAGATCGACTCGGATCTCTTGCGCCTGGAAGCGTTCATCGATAGCGATACGATCGATCCCGAGATCGTCAATTCGCTCTTTCGTGCGTTGCACACGATCAAGGGCAGCGCGGGGATGCTCGACTATCGCGCCGTGTCGTCGCTCGCACATTCGCTCGAGAGCGTCTTCGATCTGCTGCGGAAGGATCGCATCCCGCTCTCCGAATCGTTCGTCGATCTTTTGTTCGAAGGCCGCGACTTGATGAACGGGCTCGTGCGCGCGGCGGTCGGCGACGGCGAGGAGCCGGAATACGCGCCCTACATCGCGCGGCTCGATGCGTTTGCCGAAGTGTACGAATCGACGGCGGCGGTCATCGAAGGCAAGCCCACGGCGATCGGGTCGACCGAGGACGAATCCGAACACGTCGACGATGCCGAGGTCGCAGCCTTCGAAGCCGAAGTCGCACGCCTGCTCGCGCAAGCTTCCGGCGAGCCCGAGCCCGCCGTAAGCGAACCGGTCGCCGAGGAACCCGCCGCCCCCGTCATGCCGACGCTCGCGGTCGCGCCCGGGGCACCCGTCAGTGTCGGCGATGCGCAAGCGGCCGTCGACGAGCTTTTCGCGATGCTCGCCGCGCCTGCCGCGCCCGCTCCCGTGCCAGCACCGAAGGACACGGCGAAAGAAGCCCCGGCTCCGAGCGCCGCTACGCCGCGGGCCGAAGCGCCCGTTGCCGCATCGCACCCCGTCGCTGCGGTGCCGTCCAACGGCAACCGCGCCGCGAGCGTTCCGGTGGCGAGTAACGACGAAGCAGACGCCGCGATCGGCAGCGCGAAACGTGCCGCCTCTCAGAAGAATCAGACCATCCGCGTCGATATCGATCGGCTCGACCAACTCCTCAACCTCGTCGGCGAACTCGTCATCAATCGCACGCGTATTTCCGACATCGCGACGACGCTCGGGCGGAGCGTCTCCGATCAGAGTGCCGGTGCGGCGATCGCGCCGCTCGCGAAAGAGCTCGCGGATTCGTCGGCCCTGCTCGCGCGCACGACGAACGAGATTCAAGAGAGCATCATGAAAGTGCGCATGGTGCCGATCGGACAGGTCTTCGATCGCTTTCCGCGCATGGTCCGCGACCTCGCGAAAGCGCGCGGCAAAGAGATCTATCTCAAGATTTCCGGCGCCGAGACGGATCTCGACAAGACGATCGTCGACGAAGTCGGCGAGCCGCTGATGCATCTCGTGCGAAACTGCGTCGATCACGGCATCGAGGAGCCGGGTGAGCGAACCGTGGCGGGAAAGCCCGCCGCCGGAACGATCCACCTCAACGCCTATCACGAGGGCAATCAGGTCATCATCGAGGTTTCCGATGATGGCGGCGGGATCGATCTTCAAAAAGTGCGCAAGCGCGGTATCTCGCAGGGGCTGATCACGGAGAACGATCGGCCGAGCGATCGCGAGATCGTCGAGTTGATCTTTACGCCGGGTTTCTCGACGGCGGAGCAGGTCACGGACGTCAGCGGCCGCGGCGTCGGGATGGATGTGGTGAAGAAGAACATCCTTCGCCTCAAGGGCATCTTCGACGTCGATAGCGTGTTCGGCAGCGGCACGAAGTTCACGATGAAACTGCCGCTCACGCTTGCGATCATTCAGGCGTTGCTCGTGCGCGTCGCAGACGAGCTCTACTCGATCCCGCTCGATTCCGTGATCGAGTCGCAGCGCATCGAAACCTCGGACGTGCGTACGGTCCACGGGGGCGAAGTCATCACGCTGCGCGGACAGGTCGTGCCGCTCATCCGCGTCGGCGAATTCTTCGGGCTCAACACCCCGCGCGATCCCGATAAAGTCATGATCGTGATCGTCGGGCTGCAGGGGCGCCAGGTCGGTCTCGTCGTCGACTCGTTCCAGGGCGAGCAAGAGATCGTGATCAAACCGCTTTCCGACGTCATCGGCCGAATCGCCGGGATTTCGGGCGCAACGATTCTCGGAAACGGATTGATCTCGCTCATCATCGACGTGCACTCACTCGTCGCCGGAGCGTACGGAAACGGTAAAGTCGCTCGCGCCGAATTTTCGGGAGTGTAGAATAGGTTCATGTCAACAACCGGCACGTACACCGATACCAAGCAATACTCGGGCCAGACCGTACAGATCGTCTCCTTCGCGCTCGGAAGCGAAGAGTACGGTGTCGACATCGCGCAGGTTCAGGAAATCAACCGCATGGTGGCGATCACCCACGTGCCGCGCGCGCCGAAATTCATGGAGGGGGTCATCAACCTCCGTGGGCAGCTGATCCCGATCATCGATTTGCGCACGCGCTTCGGGATGCCGCGCGTCGAGCACACGAAGAGCACGCGGATTGTCGTCACGGAGATCGGTGCGAAGCGCGTCGGCATGGTCGTCGATTCGGTATCCGAAGTGCTTCGCGTTCCGATCGAACAGATCGAGGACGCGCCGGATATGATCACCGGTGTCGATACCGAGTACATCCGTGGCGTCGGCAAGATGAACGAACGCCTCATCATCTTACTCGATCTCGGTCGCATCATCTCGATCAACGAGCGACGCGAGCTCGAAGGGGAAGCGGCCCTCTAGCCGTCGCCCCAACCGCGCGCTTCGGGGGGCGCGTAATATTTCGCGATGTCGGCAACGTCGAGATCGCGCCCGGTTTCCGCTTTGACCGTCGCTGCGATGTCGTCATCGGTACCACCCGCAGCGCGGATCGACTCGATTTCATCGCTAATCATCGCGATGAACCGCGGCACGGGAAACGTTTCTGCGTCGAGGCCGAGGCTTTTGCGAAGCGATCGCTGTACCGCGACCGCCTCATCTGCGGTAAAGGCGATCGCCGCGTCATCATTCATCGTCGGGCTCCTCGTACGAAAGCACGTTGCATGGTGCAACATCGTTGGGCATACCGTATCCTCGCATGCGGCACCTCGCCGCGTGCCGCGAACGCGCGTGGGTAGTGCGAGAAGAACCCAAGGCATCGCGCGGCGAAAGGCGCTCCCGGAGGCTTCCCGTGACGACACCTGATACGAATCTCACCAACGGCGCGCCGAGCGATCTCGCAGCCGAACAACTTCCGGCCCGTGCGCTCGTCGACGCCCGCCTCGTTGCGGGCATCGTCGCGATCGCGGCGATTTCCGCCGGGATGACGTTCTTTTTGATCCGCTCGACGTTGCGCCGCGTCGCGCCGCCCGATCCGACTTCCGAGCGCATCCAACGCTTGATCGATGAAGCGAACTCGTTGCTACGGACGCTCGACGATAAAAAACCTCGCTAGTTCCGCCCTCGTCGCGGGCTCGCTCCTCCGCGTTCGCTTTTCCGATCTCCTCGCCAACGGCCAAGCCGTCGGGCGCGCTGGCGGAGCCGTCGTTTTCGTTTGGGGTCCGTTGCCGGGCGAGGTCGCGAAGGTCCGCATCACGCTCGTCAAGCCGCGCTACGCCGTCGGCGAAGTCGTCGAACAAGAGACGCATTCGGAATTGCGCACGCAGCCGTTCTGTAGCGTATTCGGCGTCTGCGGTGGCTGCCAAGTGCAGCATCTCGCCTATCCCGCGCAGCTCGCGTGGAAAGAGCAGATCGTGCGCAATGCCTTGCGCCGCATCGGCGGGATCGAAAACGTCGAAGTCCGGCATCCCGTCGGTATGCGCTTTCCGCGCGGTTACCGCAACAAGATGTCGCTAGTCGTCGACGAACGCGCGGGGCACGCAAGCTTTGGCTTCTATCGCGCGCGCAGCCACGCGATCGTGCCGATCGCGTCGTGTCCGATCGTAAGCCCGCAGCTCGACGCCGATATCGCGAAGCTCGCGGACGCCGCCGCGCAGCCGGAAACGGCGCCCGCGTTTGCGGGGGTCCGGCACGCGATCATGCGCGTCGGTACCGCGACGCAGCAGAGTATCCTCTCGCTGACGACGGAGCGCCAGTCGGCCACGATCCCGCGCGCCGCACCCGCGCTCGCGCGGCGCCTGCCGGGCGTAGTCGGCATCAGCAATTCGTTCGAGTTGCGCAACGCGAATTCGGTGATGGGCCGCAAGATCGTGCACGCCCACGGCGGTCGCGAGATCGAAGAAGCGATCGAAGGCGTGCGCTTCCGCGTTTCGGCCGCGTCGTTCTTCCAAGTCAATAGCGAGATGGTCGGGAAGATCTTCCGCTTCATGGCGCCGGGGCTTACGACGGCGCGCACGATCGTCGATCTCTATTGCGGAGCCGGGACGTTTTCGCTCTTCTTCGCGCTCCAGGGTTCGCGCGTGGTCGGCATCGAGGAAAATCCGGCTGCGGTTCGCGAGGCGCAGGCAAACGCGGAGCGTAACGGCGTGGCAGACCGGGCGACGTTCATCGCCGCGCGCGTCGAGGGTGCCCTCGGGGGTGCGGAAGGTCGCGAAGCACTCGCTGCGGCCGACATCGTGTTCCTCGATCCGCCCCGAAAGGGCTCGGACGACGCGACGCTCGATGGGATCGCGGCCTCGGGCGTTGCGAACGTTTGGTATCTCTCGTGCAATCCCGCAACCCTCGCGCGCGATCTCGCGCGCTTGCGAAAGAACGGCTACGAGATCGGCGTCGTGCAGCCATTCGATATGTTCCCGCAGACGGGCCACGTCGAGACGCTCGTAACGATGCATCGCACCGGGAAGTCGCCCGTGACGCTACCGGAAGCCGAGGCCTCCCCGTGGAGCGAATCGCTGCCGCAATGGCCCAGCGACGAGCGCTTTGCCGAAAACGAGTACCCCGATTTCGTCGAGCGACCGTAGCGACGCTACACGATATCGGCGTCGTAAATGATGCGGATCGTTCCGACGCGCGCGTCGTTCGCGTAGAGCGCGATCGAGAGATCGTTGTAGACGATCCCCGTGTCGCGTGCGTACGTGAAAATCGCCCAGGGCCGATCGGCGGTTCGTTCCAGCGTGCAACCGTTTGCCGCAAACGTCTCCCGCGGGGCGCGCGGTGGCACGGCATGGGCGGCGGCTCCGAGGCCGTTGCGGGAACACCGTAAGCTCAAGGCGTCTTCGAAAAACCGCTTGATGCGATTGGCATTGAGATCGGTCGTGTAGTCGCCCGTCCAGGCTTTGCGACACTCGCGATAGTGGCCGAAACAATAGCCGTTGAGGTCGACGGCGAACATCGCTTTGATCGCTGGATGGAGCGGGACGCTCTCGTCGATGATCGCATCGATCCCCGCTTCGACCGCGCGGTCGTAGCGCGTCGCGAATTTCGGCGGATCGAAGCCCGTTTCGGGAACGTGTCGGACATCGAAGAGGCGGCCGAGTTGCGCGATTTTCGCGCCGACGATTTCGTCGTAAGCGGTATCGAAGCAATCCTCGAGACGGAGCGCACCGCTTGCGATCGTTTCGGCAAAGACGGCATCCATGCGTTCCGCGACGGCCTGCCCGATCGCGCGGATCTTCTCGGTTTCGATACCGAGCGGACGGCGCGCGGCAAGGGCATGCGTTTCCATGCCGAGGTTCGCGAGATCCAGGCGACGGTCGTCGGTCGCTGCGGTAACGTCATCGTCCAAACGCGCGAGCGCGAGTGCCGCCGCGGAGCGGACGTCGGTGATGGCGACGAGCTGTTGTTCGACGATCGTCGCCACGGCTTCGGCATCGCGCAGCGTGCGATCGAGTTTGCCGCGCAAGTCCACGACGGAGCCGCGAATCGCGGTCGTCGCATCGGCGATCGATCCGGTGCGGGCCGCCGCCTCCTCGGTGCTCGCGTGCATCGCGCCGCTCGCTTCGGAAACGTCGGCCAGTACGACGCCGATATCGTGCGTCGCGCCGAGCGTCATCTCGGCGAGCTTGCGAATCTCATCCGCGATCACGCCGAAGCCCGCGCCGGCGTCGCCCGCATGGGCCGCTTCGATCGCCGCATTGAGCGAGAGGAGCGTCGTCTCTGCGGAAATCGTGTCGATGAGTTGGAGCATCGTATCGGCGCGCGTACCGGCGGCGGATGTTTCGGCGACGAATCCTTGCGCCTCGCGAACCGTCCCGTCCATGCGGGCGGCCGCATCGAGCGATCGTTCGAGCGCTTCGATCGCGGTTGCGAATCCGCCGCGCGAGGCATCGAGTAGTTCGCGCATGCGCTGCGATGCGGCCGCAGCGTTTCTTGCCGCATCGGTCGTGTCGTCGAGCCCGAACGACGTCGCGCGAAATTGCACCCGGAGTCCGGCGAGCGCGGTCGCGATGCTCTTCCACTCGTACGTATTGCGTGCGATCGCGACGGAGATGGCGTTGACCAAGCGCAGTACTTCGCGTTGATCGTCGTCGAGCCGCGCGCGGAGCGATTGCGTTGCCGTGTAGAGTTCTTCTCCGAGGATCGCTACGTCCAAGGTATACGGCGCGGCGATCGGCGCCTCGGCACTTAGCGAATACCGGTCGATCGTCCCGCGCAATCGATCGAGGGCGCCACGGATGTTGAGCTCCGCGGCCCGCGTCGCACTCGCGCTGACGGTGCGGGCATACTCGGCGCAGCGCTCCACGGCGTCGCGGATGTCCGCGAGCTTCGCACTTTGCTGCGTGGTCGTGATCGCCACGTTTGCGATCGCGTCGTCGAGTGCCACGATCTGCGCGCGTCCGTCGCGCGATCGAGTTCGTGCGATCGCGATTTCGGTCGAGAGCGCGCCGACGATCGTTCCCGATCCCGCGATCGCGCGCTCGACGTGACGGCTGGCGACGTGAAGGGCGCGTTCGATCGCTCCGACGCCGACGGCCGACTCTGCCGTCGAATCTGCGAGCGCCTTGATCTCGGTAGCGACGATCGCAAACCCGGCGCCGATCGCTCCGAGATGGGCGGCTTCGATCGACGCATTGATCCCGAGAAGTCGGGACTGCCGAGCGATCGCTTGCAGCCGTTTGAGAAACGTCGTGACGTTGCCGGCGCCGGTATCGATCGTCGCGGCAAATGCGTGTGCCGCGTCGATCGTCGCTTCTAGCGTCGCAAGGTCGCGCAGTACCTCGTCGATCCCGGTATCGTAGCGTTCTGTGGCCTGCGCGACGTCGTCGGTCATCGCATGCAGGGTCTCCGTCGTGCGCGCGACGTGTTGCGCGCCCGTACTGAGTTCGGCGACCGCCGCCGCAGCACGATCTACCATCGCGCTTTGGATCGCGGTGTGTTCGACGAGGTTTGCGAGCTGCGTGCCGTTCATCGCCGCGGCGACGAGCGCCGATTCGACGATGCCGCGATACGCGAGCATCTCCGCATCCAACGAAGCGACGAAGTTGCCGATCGCCGCCGATACGGGGTCGTGCTCGGGCAGACGCCGCGTGAGATCGCGCGTCCGCTCGACCTCCGCTAGCCACGCGTGCACCGATTCGCGTGCCGGCCGTGCTGGGTTCACCGGACGGTCGCCCAATCGATGATATCGACCGTGACCGGATCGCCATCGCGATACTGCGCGGCGATGTCGGGCACGACGATGAAGCCGTTTGCCGCCGCGGCGCTCTGCGTCAGGGAAGAACACTGGTTGTCGAGTAGCGTCGCTTCGAAGCCGCCGCTCGCGATCGTCACGCGAGCGAATGCGCAGAACGTTCGGCCGGGTTTCGCACGAACCGCGCCGCCGCGAAGGCGTGCCGTGACGCGCGGCATCAGGGGCATGGGGTCGCCCGCAAGCGCGAGGAGCCCGGGGCGCACGAGCTCGTGCAGCGCGACGTATGCGGCGGCCGGATTACCCGGCAAGATCGCGAGGCGCGCGAAATCGACCGTGCCGAACGCCGTCGGCTTCGACGGCCGCATCGCGACCGTATCGAAGAGCAACGCAACGCCGAGCTCGCGCGCGATCGCTTTCACGTAGTCGCGTTTCCCGACCGAGGCGCCGCCCGTCGTGACGACGAGGTCGCTCGTAGCGAGCGCTTGTGCGAGCGCGAGTGCGACCGCACGTTCCGTATCGGCGACCCGATGGACGGCGAGCACCTGCCCACCGAGCGCCGCGATCCCGTGTGCGAGCGTGACGCCGTTGCTGTTCCGAATCTGCCCGTACCCCGGTGCTTGCTCGATCGGTACGAGCTCGTCGCCCGTGCACAAGACGGTGACGCGCGGCCGCAGGTGCACGGAAACCGAAACGTTGCCCGAGGCGGCGAGCGCGCCCAGATCGGCCGCGCGCAGGCGGGTGCCGCGCGCGACGAGGCACTGCCCGGGCATCGCATCTTCGCCTGCGGGAAAGACGTGTTCGCCCGGGCCGACGCCCTCCGAAACGCTTATGTACGCGCCCGCCTGGACGGTGTTTTCGATCGGCACGACCGCGTCCGCGTCGCGTGGCATCGGTGCGCCGGTGGCGATCGCCATCGCCGTTCCTGGCGCGAGCGCCGGCGGGTGGGTGCCCGCGGCCGCGAAGCCCGGTTCTACGCGCAACGTTGCGCCGGTCGCCGCATCGCGCGCGCGCACGGCGAATCCATCCATCGCACTGCGGTCGTAAGGCACCAGCACTTCGGTTGCGATGACGTCGCTTGCCGCGATGCGCCCGCGCGCGCGCGCGAGCGGCACGCATTCCGCGCCGAGCGGTTCGCAGGCATCGACGATCGCCCGCTGCGCATCGGCAAAGGGCATGAGCGCGTGCGTTGCGTTCACGCGGTTTCGATGCGATCGGGATGCGTGTAGATGTTGAAGCGGTCGCCGCGGACGAATCCGATGAGCGTTACCCCGAAGGCGCGCGCGAGGTCCACGGCGAGGCTCGACGGAGCGGAAACCGCGCACACGACGGGGATTCCGGCGGTCGCCGCTTTTTGCACGATCTCGTATGAGGTGCGGCCGCTTACCATGAGGATGCGATCGGCGAGCGGCCCGACGCGTTCCATGATGCTCCAGCCGATGAGTTTATCGACGGCGTTGTGGCGGCCGACGTCCTCGCGGACCGCAAGCGCGGTGCCCGTGCGATCGAAGAGGCCCGCGGCATGCAGGCCACCGGTTTTCGTGAACACGCGCTGCGCCGCGCGCAAGCGTTCGGGGAGTGCGACGACGGTTGCGGCCGCAACGCGCAGGTTCGTCTCGACCGGTACCAGGCCGCGATCGGCGAGCGCCGCGATCGAAGCGGAACCGCAGATGCCGCAGGCGCTCGAGGTCAGGAAATGCCGTTCGAGCGTGTCGAGCTCCGGGAGATGGGCGCGCGCGAGGTCGACGTTGACGATGTTATAGCGCTGTTCGGCATCCACGTCGGCGTCGACGCAATACGAGATGCCGCTCATGCTCGCAAGGCCGGCGACCACGCCTTCGCCTGCGAGAAACCCCGCGGCGAGTTCGAAATCGTTTCCGGGCGTGCGCATCGTGATCGCGATCGTCCGGCGCTCGGAGCCCGCCCGCAGGCGGATTTCGAGCGGTTCCTCGGTCGCGACGGTGTCGAAGCGCGGATGGGCGATGCCCGCTTCCACGACGGTGATGCGACGTTCGCTCGACGAGCCCGCGCGCGGCGTCGCGGGTTCGCTACTCGGGCTGGCGGAAGGCGGCTTTTGGATCATCGGCCGAATCCTTCCCGGCTTCGATCAGCACGTCGCGCAAGACATAACCACCGGTGAGGGTCATCGCGGCGGAGAGGAGCGATTTCCATTTCGATCGCACGGGCAACGCTTCGATTGCAGTTGCACCGAGGATGCCGATCGCCATCGTCCAGGTGCTCAGGCGCTTGCCCTGTTTGCCCGCGAACATCGGGGTTCCGAAATCGCCTGCGTACGCGCGGAAGTGCTGCAAGAGTGCGAACTCGGCGGTCGCCGCTACCCGTTCGAGCGCGACGAGCTTGTGTTGCATCCGCTCCGATCCGCCTTGCAGGACGAGCAACGCGCTTGCGAGAGAAGAAGCGCCCGCGACGCCGGAACAGAGCGAAAACGCGGGGATGTGGCGCTTGCCGACGCCCCATACCGGGATCGCCGTCGCGCTCAACAACACGCCCGTATAGCCCGAGATAAAGGCGCCGAGCAGGCCGAGCGGCACGTTCACGGCCCATGTGGGCCCGAGGATGCGCATCCAACGTGGGAGGAAGCCGTCGCGCGCGAGCTGGCCGACCGCGCCGGCACCGGCAACGCCGGAAAACGCCAGCAACCCCCAGACGCCCATGTTCATGACGGACTTCGTTTTGAAGACGCGCATCATGTTGAGGAAGCGCTCCGGCCGGCCGAGGTGGCTGATCAACACCGGAGGACATACGGTTGCGAGCACGATCGAGGTGTAGCGTGCGTTGCGCGCGACGCGCGCGCGTTCCGGATCGCCGTCGCCCACGATCATCGCGAGGAGTCCGCTGCAGCCCATGATGCCGCCGAGGAAGAGGTAGATCTTGACCGACGCTTCCCAATGCGGGCGTTTGAGCAACGGCTGATCGTAATAGCCGACCACCGCCGCCGGAACGAGCGGCGCGCCATCGCCGACGCCCCGGCCGCTCGCGTCCGGGCTGATGTCGCGGAGTGCGGTCACTCCGTTTTCCCGTTTGCGAAAATAGCGAAGCCTGCGAGTGCGAGCGCGCCTGCGGCGAGCGCCGCGCTCGTATAGCCGGGACGCTGGCGCGTCGACGGCAACACCGGGCGCTCGGGAAGGTTGTACTTATCGGGCGTGTCGGTGAGCAGGAAGAAGGCGTTGAGATCGCCGACCGAGGTCGTTTCATCCACGCCGTAGAGGCGCGCACCCGCGACGCCGCGCGCTTGTAATTGCTCGACGCGTTTACGCGCGCGATCCTTGAGTTCGTCGACGTCGCCGAATTGGATCGATTCGGTCGGGCACGCTTTCGCGCACGCCGGGTCGAAACCGACCTTCTGGCGATCGTAGCAAAGCGTGCATTTTCCCGCGATGCCGCCGTGGCTTTGCACCGCGTCGTCGTTCGTACGGCCGTCCGTCGCGAAGGTGGTCGCGATCCCGTGTTGGTGCGGGATCAGATCGACCACGCCGAACGGGCACGAGGGGACGCAGTATCCGCAACCGTTGCAGATATCGGGCTGGATAAACACGTCGTCGAATTCGTTGCGCATGATGGCGCCCGTGGGACATGCCTCGAGGCAGCCCGCATTCGTGCAGTGTTTGCACACGTCGCTCATCATCAACCAGCGGTTGACCGTCGGATCGTGTTCGTCGACCGGTTGCTCGACGAACGCCACGTGGCGCCAGGTGGTAGCACCCAGCGCCATCGTGTTGTCGTACGAATTCGCCGTGAATTCGTACCCGTCGCTCGGCAACTGATTCCACTGCTTGCACGCGACCTCGCATGCTTTGCAGCCGATGCAAAGCGTCGTGTCGGTGAAGAAGCCGTTGCCCATACTCTATGCCCCTGGTGTGTCGCGTTGCGCGCCGTGCAGCGACGGCTGGCCTTCCGGCTTGTGCTGTGGGACCGCTTCGTCGACGACCGTCCGCGTACGGGTCGGTCGGCGTCCTAAGCGGATATTGCAGGTTCCGGATTTCGCTTCGTGGATCGAAACGTTCGGATCCATCACGAACGGGATGAGATTCGAGGGCGAATCGCCCGTTGCATGCCCCATCGTGCCGTAGTTATACGGAATGCCGATCTGATGGATGCGGCGGCCTTTTCCGAGGCGTAGCGGCTGTAGCCGCCCGCTGACGAGCGCGCGGGCTTCGATCTCACCGAGTGCCGTCGAGATCGTGACCCAGTCGCCGTTGCGAATATGTTTTTCGACGGCGAGTTCGGGATCGAGTTCGGCGAACGCCGCGGGCTGTAATTCCGCAAGCCACGGGATATAGCGCGTCATGATCCCGGACATCTCGGTCACGCGATACGAGGTGAGCACGTACGGATAGTCGGGGTTATCCGTCCCGTTGTAGGCGTTATCCGAGCGGCGCCATTCCATCGCGACCGGGTTGTTCTGCTGGCCGTACAACGCGTTCTTCACGGGCGACGCCACGGCTTCGTAGTGCGTCGGCATCGGGCCGTCCTTGAGAAGTCCCGCCGTAAAGAGTTGCGCCTGACCGTCGAGGTTGAGCATGAACGGGCTCGCGCCGCCGTGGGCGTCCATCCCCGATGCGCCCGGTTTCGCGGGCGTATTCGGCGCTTTGCCGACCGGGAAATCGGGGACATCCACGCCGGTCCACTTCGCTTGCGCTTCGTCCCACCAGATGTACTTCTTGCGTTCGCTCCACGGCTTGCCCGCAGCGTCGGCCGAGGCGCGGTTATAGAGGATACGCCGGTTTGCGGGCCAGCTGAAGCCCCACTCGAGCGAGACCCAATCATCCGCCTTGCGATTGCGCGACATGAGTTTCGTGTCGTCGGGGGCGACGCCCGTATAGATCCACGCACCGCATGCCGTCGAGCCGTCGTCCTTGAGCTCGGTGAACGTTTTTAACTGCGTGCCGTCCGCGACGGAATAGCCGTTGATCTCTTTCATGATGCGATGGATCGACGGTTCGCCCTTCGCGCGTTCGTGCGCGTCCGGGTGCTCGTAGTCCCAGGTCATGTGTTGGATCGGACGATCTTTCGGATCGGTCGAGTCCGCGTAGTGCGCCTTGAACATCTTACCGAGCGTGTAAAAGATCCATGCGTCGGTGACGGTGTCGCCCGGTGGCTCGATCGCTTTGTCGTGCCATTGCAGCATGCGGTTGGTATTGACCATCGTGCCCTCTTTTTCGAGCACGACGGCCGAGGGAAGATAGAAGCACTCGGTCGCGACGGTCGTCGGATCGGTGCCTTCGCGTTTCCAGAACGACGCCGTTTCCGTCTCGTACGCGTCGATGTTGACCATCCACTTGAGATGCTCGAACGCATCGCTCGTGAGCTCGCCGTTCATGCCGGAAGCCGACGGGTTTTGGCCGATGACGAAGTAGCCTTCGACCTCGTCGTCCTTCATCGCGATCGTCGTCGACATCATCGAGTGGTTGCCGGTCAGCTGCGGCAAGTAGTCGTAGCAGAAATCGTTCTCTGCCGTCGCGTGTTCGCCGTACCACGCTTTGAGCAGCGAGATGAAGTACTTCGGCGTGTTTGCCCACCAGCCGGTCGGCTTCGTGTTCGTGCCGAGGTATTCGGCGAGCGTCTGTTCCTTGCGCGCGACGGCCGGCATCGGCATGTAGCCGGGAAGCAAGTCGAAGAGCGTCGGGATATCGGTTGCGCCCTGGATGTTCGCGTGACCGCGGAGCGCCATGATGCCGCCGCCCGGGCGCCCCATGTTCCCAAGCAAGGTCTGCAAGATCGCGGCCGTGCGGATGTACTGCACGCCGACGCTATGCTGCGTCCAGCCCACCGCGTATGCGAAGGCCGTCGTGCGCTCGCGTCCGCTGTTCTTCGTCAGTGCTTCCGCGATTTGGAAGAATTTCTCGCGCGGCGTACCGCACACGTCCTCGACCATCTCGGGCGTGTAGCGCGCGAAGTGGCGTTTGAGGACGTTGATGACGCAGCGGGGGTTTTGCTGCGAAGGGTCGCGCTTGGGCACCTTGACGGTCCCGTTGCCATCGTAGCGCGGTACTTCTTCGAGCTCGAACGCCCACGTCTCGCGGTTGTACGCGGAGTGCTTGTTGCCGTCGATCGCCGAGGCGTCGCCGCTATTGGTCGTCCCGGCGTTGAGGATCGAGGAGTCGTTGAGGTTTTCGCCCGCTTCCCAGCCGGAGAAGATCCCATCGAGATCTTCCGTATCCTTGAAATCTTCGCGAACGAGGTAATCTGCGTTCGTGAATGCGTCCACGTACTCGCGGAAGTACTTCCCCGATTCCAAAACGTGGGAAATAAGCGCCCCGAGGAACACGATATCCGAACCGCTGCGAATCGGCGCGTAGATGTCCGCCACGGCCGACGTGCGCGTGAAGCGCGGATCGACGTGGATGATCGTCGCGCCGCGCTCTTTCGCTTTCATCACGAAACGGAACGCGACCGGATGGCACTCGGCGAAATTGCTACCCTCGATGAGGATGCAATCCGCATTTTCGAGATCTTGTACGAACGTCGTGGCACCGCCGCGACCGAATGTAGTGCCTAGACCAGGCACCGTCGAGCTATGTCAAATGCGGGCTTGATTCTCGATACTGACCACTCCGAGCGAGTGGAGCAGTTTTCCCAGGATGTAGTTTTCTTCGGAACCGAAGGTCGCGCCGCCGAGGCTCGCGATGCCGAGCGTGTGGTTCACACGCTTGCCGTCGCGTTCGCGGACGAAGGTGCGTTCGCGCGTCTCGATTACGCGGGCGGCGATGCGATCCATCACCCACGGCAGCGGTTTGTCTTCCCATTCGGTGGCATAGGGCGCGCGATACTTCGCGGTCGTCCAGCGCGCTTCGTTCACGGTGAGGCCGAAGATCGCCGAGCCCTTCGGGCACAGGTGCCCGCCATTGACCGGGCTATCCGGATTGCCCTCGACGTCGAGCAGCTTTCCGTCGTCGCTCACGTACGCGAGCGTCGAGCAGCCGACGGCGCAGTACGGGCAAACGCTGACGACCGGTTTTCCGCGCGCCACGCGGCCTTGCAGTTCTTGCGTCCGCTTCGACGGCAAGTTCGGCGCCTTGCCGATACGCTCGTCGAGGCGGAGAGCGTCCTTTGCGCGGCCGAAAAGGGTCGAAAGATCGACTCGTGGTTTGATCGCCATCGTCACACCTTTGGGAATGCTTGCAAACGCAATCGCTTCGTATTCTCGTTCGACCGTTTCAAGCCCGCGTTCGTCGCCCAGCCGGTGAAAATCGGAAAAACTCGAAAGTGCGAGGCGGACTGCCGATACGTAGTGGATGGACGGTTTGGCCTCGGAGCGGCCCGCCGGCGAGTCGGAACGGCTCGCGGCTCTTCACGCATACGAGATCCTCGAATCCGCGCGCGAATCGCGCTTCGATCGCATCGTGGCTCTCGCCGCGACCTATTTTGGCGTCCCGATCGCGGCGATCACGTTCGTCGATCGCGATCGCCTTTGGGTGAAGGCGATTCACGGAGCCGAGCTCACGCAGCTCGATCGTGACTTGGGGTTTTGCAGCCACACGGTTTGCAACCGGGAAGTGAACGTCGTTGAAAACGCCCTCGACGACGCGCGTTTTGCGGCGAACGAGCTCGTGTCGGATGGGATCCGATTTTATGCGGGCGCGCCGCTCATCACGCCCGAAGGTTTCGCGATCGGGGCACTCGCGCTGCTGGACGTTGCGCCGCGTGCGTTCGATGCGCGCGCCTGCCGCGCGCTCGAAGATTTCGCGGCGATCGTTTGCGACGAACTCGAACTGCACCGCTCCTCCCTTCGCGAGCACCGCGAGGGGAAGCGGATCCGCTCCATCCTCTCGGCGTCGCCGTTGGCGATCTACACGGTAACGTTGACCGGAACCATCCTGAGCTGGAATGCCGCGGCGGAGTCGATGTTCGGGTGGTCTGCGGACGAAATCGTCGGGAAGCCGCTGCCGATTCTCGACGACCGCAACCTCGAGCACCGTTCGACGCGCGCGCGGATCGTCGCGGGCGATCATCTGACGAGTTATCGTGCGTGCGGACGCAGGCGGCGCGACGGTTCGACGATCGATCTCAGTCTCTCGAGCGCGCCGATCCGCGATGAAAACGATATCATTACGAGCGTCGTCGTGATCGCTGAGGACATCACGGAACAGATCCGTGCCGAGCGGCACGATGATCATCGGCGCCGCGTGCTCGAACTCGCGGCTACGGGCGCCCCGCTCGCCGAAGCGCTGGATGCGATCATCGCCATGGTCGAGGAACGCTATCCGGGATCGATGGCGGTAATCTCGCTCGTCGATAACGACCGATTGCGGTTCGGGGCGGCGGGTCCGGCGACGTCCGCGACGTTCGCCGCAGCGGTGAACTGCCTCGCGGTCGGGCCCGAGAGCGCACCCTGCGGCGTAGCCGCCTTCGAGAAAACGACGGTCATCGCGTACGACCTGCAGACCGACGCGCGGTGGGAGTCCTCGCGCACGATGGCAACCGACGCCGATGTTCGGAGCGTGTGGTCCGAGCCGATCGTCAGCAGAGACGGACTCGTGTTCGGGACGATCGCTTTGAACTTCCGGGAGCGAACGCGTCCGCAACCGAGCGATTTGCGCGAGCTTTCCGATGCCGCCAATCTGAGCGAGATCGTGCTCGCGCGATACCGCGATCACGAAAACCTGGAAACGCTCGCGCTCTTCGATAGCCTGACCGCGCTACCGAACCGCGTGCTCTTTACCGACCGCTTCCGGCAAGCGCTTGAGGTTGCCAATCGCAACGGCCGCCCGCTCGCGGTCGGCATGATCGATCTCGATCGCTTCAAGGCCGTGAACGATACCTATGGTCACCGCATCGGCGACGACGTGCTCGTGCGCGTCGGTGCCCAGCTCTCGAGCGTGCTTCGCCCGGGCGACACGCTCGCGCGGCGCGGCGGCGACGAATTTCTGCTGCTGCTTCCCGAAATCGCTTCGGCTGCGGCTGCCGAGGAGATCGGCGTGCGTTTGCGCGATGCGCTTCGTGGCGAGCTCTCCGTCGGTACCCTCGATATCTACATGCGTGCATCGATCGGTCTGACGGTCGTCGATCCGGTCTCGATCGTCGCCTCGATCGATCAAGCCATCGATCGCGGGTTGCAAGAGGCCGACCTCGCGATGTATGAAGCGAAGAAGCGTGGCGATTCGGTCGTGGTCTACCGCGCGAAGATGGGCTCGCCGAAGAATTACGCGCTCGAACCGATGCTGGCCCGTGCCGGGGCGCTCGGCGAGTTCGCCTTATATTACCAGCCGCAACTCGACACGCGTACCGGCACGCTCACCGGTTGCGAGGCGCTCCTGCGCTGGCACAATCCGCTGTTCGGAACGCTCGTGCCGGCCGCGTTTCTGAACCTCGCCGAAGAGACGGGCCTCATCGTCCCGATCGGGGCCGCCGCGATCGCGGAAGCGTGCTTCGAAGCGGCTCGGTGGCATCGCAACGGCGAGCGTTTGAGCGTCGCCGTCAATCTCTCGCCGCGACAATTCGAGACGGACGAGCTCTTCGAAGTCGTTCGCGGGGCGCTCGAACGGTCGGGGCTCGATCCCGCCTATCTCGAACTCGAGATCAGCGAGCGGTTGGTCGTTCGCGCCGATAGCCGCGCGAGCGATCTGCTCCGGCGCATCCGTCGCCTCGGCGTGCGATTGAGCATCGACGACTTCGGAACGGGATTCTCGAATCTCGCATCGTTGCACGAATTCGATGTCGATCGGCTTAAAATCGATAAGAGCTTCGTCGATCGCCTTGCGGGAAACGAAAGCGAGCGCACGCGCGCGGGCGAGATCATCAGAACGATCGTTTCGCTCGCGCGTGCGCTCGGTATGACGACCGTCGCCGAAGGCGTGGAAACGCGCGAACAGCGCGACAGTTTGAAGGCCGTCGGCTGCCCGATCATGCAGGGCTACTTTTGGTCGCCCGCGCTGGAGGCAACCGCGTTCGACGCATGGCGCGCGTCGTTTGCCGCAAAGGCCACGCCGGTCTTCCGCTAGCCGTGCGGCCGCGTCCGAGGGCTCCTTTCCGGTTCGCGCGAATCCCAAAGCAGTTATGGCATCGGATGGAATCGACGTGCGCTACGTCGCGAAACTGGCTCGGCTCGCGCTGACGGATACCGAATTGGAACAATACGGCACGCAACTCGGCGCGTTGCTCGAACACGTTTCCGTATTACAGAAGCTCGATACCGATACGATCGCCGCGACCGCGCAGGTGATCGAAGCGCGGAACGTCGACCGCGACGATCTCGTTTTGCCGGGGCTCGATCACGCCGCCGTGATGGCGGGCGCACCCGATCCGCAGCACGGGTTCTTCCGCGTCCCGCGTATCATCGCGAGCGAGGGATAGCGCGATGACCGAAGACATGACCGCAGCGGCGATCGCGCGCGCGGTGAATGCGGGCGAACGCAAAGCCACGGACGTGCTCGACGAAGCCTACGAGCGCATCGCGGCGACCGAGACGGATCTCGGTGCGTACTTGCAACTCACGCATGATCTCGCGCGCGCCCAAGCAGCGCGCGTCGATGCGCGCATTGCGGCGGGCGAACACCTCCCGCTCGCAGGCGTACCGCTCGCGCTCAAAGACAACATGTGCTACATCGGCACGCGCACCACTTGCGGCTCTAAAATGCTCGAAAACTGGGTCGCGCCGTACGACGCGACGGCTGTACGGCGCATGCTCGATGCAGGCGCGGTGCCGGTCGGTAAGACGAACATGGACGAGTTCGCGATGGGCTCGTCGTGCGAGAATTCCGCACTCGGCGTCACGCGCAATCCGTACGACCGCGAACGCGTCCCGGGCGGCTCGTCCGGCGGTTCGGCCGCAACCGTCGGCGCGGGCCACGTCCCGCTCTCGCTCGGCAGCGATACCGGTGGCTCCATCCGCGAGCCCGCCGCGTTCTGCAACGTCGTCGGTTTCAAGCCGACCTACGGCCGCATCTCGCGCTACGGCTTGATCGCGTTTGCCTCGTCGCTCGATCAGATCGGGCCCTTCGCGCGCACGGTCGAAGACGCGGCGCTCGCGTACGACGTGATGGCGGGCTTCGATCGCATGGATGCGACGACGGTCGATCGTCCGGTCGAACCGACGGCGACGGCGTTACGAACCGATCTCAAGGGCCTGCGCATCGGGCTCGTGCGCGAGTTCGATCCGAGCGCGCTCGGCACTGAAATAGCGGCGCTCTACAAGCGCTCGTACGACGAGTTGAAAGACCTTGGCGCGACGCTCGTCGATGTCGAACTCCCGACCGCCGAATATGGCCTCGCCACCTACTACCTGATCGCGCCCGCGGAGTGTTCCTCGAATCTTTCGCGGTTCGACGGCGTGCGCTACGGTTTACGCGTACCGGGCGCGACGGTCGGCGAGATGTACGAAAACACGCGTGCGGCGGGCTTCGGCCCGGAAGTGAAGCGCCGTATCCTCATCGGTACGTACGCGCTCTCGTCGGGCTACTACGACGCTTATTACGTGAAAGCGCAAAAAGCGCGAACCCGCGTCGCTGAGGACTTCGCGCGCGCGTTCGCATCGTGCGACCTGATCGCATCGCCCGCCGCCTCTTCGCCCGCCTTCCGCTTCAATGCAAAGAGCGATCCGTACAGCATGTATCTGATGGACTACTACACGATTCCGATGTCGCTCGCCGGGTTACCGTCGCTCTCCGTGCCCTGCGGTGCGGTCACGCCGGACGACGGCGGCCGCGCGATGCCGATGGGCTTGCAGCTCGTCGCACCGCTCTTTGGCGAGCAACTCTTGCTCGGCGCGGCACATGCGTACGAGCGCGCGACGGGTCACGCAAACGCGCTCGCGGCGGTGACGGCATGACCACTACCGCCGCATCGGGCGTCACGTACGAAGCCGTCATCGGCATCGAGTGTCACGTCGAACTTAAAACCAAATCGAAGATGTTCTGCGGCTGCCCGAATGTGTTCGGCGCGCCCGCAAACACAAACGTCTGCCCGGTATGCCTTGCGATGCCGGGTGCGTTACCCGTGCCGAATCGTCAGGCGATCGAACACCTCGTGCGCGCGGGGCTCGCCTTCGGCGCGGAGATTCCGGCATTCTCGAAATTCGACCGGAAGAACTACTTCTATCCGGACATGCCCAAGGATTACCAGATTTCGCAATTCGATATGCCGCTCACGCAGGGCGGAGTCGTGCGCTTCATGCTCGAAGACGGCACGAAGGGCGAATGCCGACTCACGCGCATCCATCTCGAAGAAGATACCGGCAAGTCCACGCACGCGGGCTCGGGCGACGGCCGCATCGCGGGCTCGACGTACTCACTCGTCGATTTCAACCGCGCGGGCGTGCCGCTCATGGAGTGCGTCGGCGAACCGGATATTCGGAGCGCCGCGGAAGCGGTCGCGTACCTCGAAACGCTGAAACGGACGTTCGTCGCGCTCGGCGTTTCCGATGTGAAGATGGAGGAAGGCTCGCTCCGCTGCGATGCCAACGTCTCGGTGCGCCCGGTCGGCCAAGCCGAATACGGTACCAAAGCCGAGATCAAGAACATGAACTCGTTTCGCTCCGTGTATCACGCGATCGAGAGCGAAGTCGCGCGGCAGATCGCGGTCATCGAATCCGGTGGGCGCGTGATCCAAGAAACGCGCGGCTGGGACGAGCAGGCGGGCACCACGCACAGCATGCGCTCGAAAGAGAAGGCGCACGACTATCGCTATTTCCCCGATCCCGATCTCGTGCCGATGGCGTTTGCACCAGACGACGTCGCACGCATCCGCGCCGAGCTTCCGATCGGGCCGTACGAGCGATTCGTGAAGTACGTCGACGGCTTCGGGTTGAGCGTCGCGCAAGCGACGCAACTGGTCGATAACGGCGCGCTTGCGACGTATTTCGACGCCGTGGCCGATGGCTCGGGACAACCGCAAGCGGCGCTCAACTTCGTGCTCGGCGATCTTTCGCGATTGGCGAACGAATCGCAGATCGCGGTTGCCGATTCGAAAGTCACGCCGGCCGCACTGATCGAGCTCGTCGGGCTCGTGCAGGCGAAGACGATCAATTCCAAGATCGCGAAAGAACTGATCGTTAAGCTCTGGGCCGAAGGTGGTTCGCCGAAGGCGATCGTCGAGCGCGATGGCTTGGCGCAGATTTCCGATCCCGCCGCACTTGCGGGGTTTCTCGACACGGTTCTTGCGGCAAACGAGAAATCGGTCGCCGATTTCCGTGCGGGCAAAGAGAACGCGTTCAAGTTCCTCGTCGGTCAGGTCATGAAGGCGAGCCGCGGTACGGCGAACCCCGCGCTCGTCGAAGAAGCCCTCCGCTCGCGCCTCTCTTCGGAAGCATAGCCACTTGCCGTTAACCGACGAGCGCAGTCTCGACGTACTCGATTTTGCTCGTATCCGTACGCTCGTCGCCGGGCAGACGCATAGCGACGCCGCATACGCGGCGGCGCTCGCGATGCTCCCAGCGGAGCGTTTCGTCGACGTGGTGCGCTTGCAGACCGAAACGCGCGAGATGCGCGCGATCGACGAAGCCGCCGCGCTCTCGATCGCGCGCGTCGAACCCGTCGAGGATGCTGTCGCTTCGCTCGCGCGCGGCGTTACCGCGACCGGCCTCGAATTGCGCCAGATCGCGGATGCCCTCGCCGCCGGTGCCGCCACGGTCAAACGCATACGGGACGCGGGTTCGGCACCCGCGCTCGACGCGCTCTCGGCCGGCTTCCGCGCGCTTCCGCAAATCGTCGAGGCGATCCACGATGCGATCGGCGAGCGCGGCGACGTGCTCGATCGCGCGTCGGTCGAGCTAACGCGCGTGCGCCGCGCGATCCACGGCGCGCAAGACGAAGCGCGCGATCGTGCGAACGCGATCGCCCGTTCCGACCGTCGTGGCGTGCAAGAAGCGATCGTCACGGTTCGCGAAGGCCGGTACGTCGTGCCGGTGCGCGCCGAATTCGCCGCCGAGTTCGGTGGGATCGTGCACGACGCGAGCGCGACGGGCCAGACGCTCTTCATCGAGCCGATGGAAACGCTCGAAGCGAACAATCGCTTGCGCGCGCTCCGCTCGCAAGAGTCGCACGAAGTGTTGCGCATCGTTAGCGCGCTCTCCGAACGCACGGGTTCCGAGGCCGCGCAGATCGCGGCGAATCTCGCGATCTATCACGAGCTCGATCTCGTGCTCGCGAAGGCGCGCGTCGCGCGGGCGATGCACGCGACGGCCCCGGAGCTCTCGCTCGATGCGATCGTCGACGTGAAGGACGGGCGCCATCCCCTGCTCGGCGAGCGCGCGGTACCGCAGTCGCTCGTGCTCGATGGCACGATCTTGCTGTTGCTCATCAGCGGCCCGAACATGGGCGGCAAGACGGTCGCGCTCAAGATGGTCGGCCTGTACGTCACGATGACGTACTGCGGCATGCACTTGCCCGCGGGCGAAGGCACCACGATCGGTACGTTCACGCGCATCTTCTCGGATATCGGCGACGAGCAATCGATCGCGATGAACGCGTCGACGTTTTCCGCGCACCTCCGGCGGCTTTCGGAGATCGTCCGCGACTGCGACGATCGCTCGCTCGTGCTCGTCGACGAAATCGGGAGCGGTACGGAGCCCGCCGCGGGCGCCGCGCTCGCGGTCGCGATTCTCGAACGCTTCATCGATCGCGGTGCGCGCACGATCGCAACCACGCACGCAACCGAACTCAAGCTCTTCGGTGCGAAGCACAAGCACGTGAAGAACGCGAGCGTGCGCTTCGATCCGACGACGTACTCGCCGACGTATCAACTTGACATCGGCTCCCCGGGCCAGTCGCTCGCGTTCAACCTCGCACGGCATCTCGATATTGATATGGCCGTCCTCGATCGCGCGGCATCCGTGCTCTCCACGCAAGAGCGCGATTACGACAAGGCGCTCGAAGAGCTCGCGACCGAGCGCAATCGGCTCGCGGCCGAACGCCGGAACATCGAGTCCGATCGCACGCGCATGTGGGCGCAAGAAGAGAACGTTCGCTTTCGGAGCGAGGCGCTCGACCGCGAGAAACGCGAGTTCGCGCGTACGGCGGAAACGCGCCTTTCCAATGCGTTGCGCGGGTTTGCAGCCGAACTCGAACGGCGTCAGGGCGATCGCCCGGGCCGCTCCAAAGTCACGTCCGGGCAAGCGACGTTGCTCGGCAATACGGTCGAAAAATTCAACGCAGAGATCGGGCTCGATGCGGCGGGAGAACCCGCGAAGCGTCCCGCGCCCGATCGCAATGCGAAACCGCTCGCGGTCGGCGACAACGTATACGTCGTCTCGATGGATCGCGAAGGCGTGATCGCGGACGACGCCGGGAAGGAATGGCTCGTCGCATTCGGCGCGATGACGATGCGCGTCGCCAAGCGCGACGTCCGCCGTCCGGGAGACCGTCCGCCGCCGCCGCCCGCGCGCGCCGCCGAGCCGGTAGCGGCCGCGCGCCCGATCCAAGCGTTCAAGGATCGCCGGCCGAAGGCGCTCGCGCCGGGGCGCCCCGTGAAGCCGCAACGCCGTACCGGTCCGCCCGCGAGCGACGGCGACGATCGCAACGCTCCCTCGCCGCTCGGCTCCGGACGGCGGAACGGTGCCGGCTCCGGCGCGCCGCAACTCGAAGCCGCGACGTACACGCGCTCCGAACTCGACGTGCGCGGAAAGCGCTTCACGGACGCACAACCGCTCGTCGAGCGGTGGATCGACGACTCGCATCTCGCCGGCGTCTCGCCCCTTCGCCTCATCCACGGCAAGGGTACGGGCTTGCTCGGTCGCGGCTTGCAAGAGTGGCTCAAAGGCTACGATCGCGTGACGAGCGTGCGGTACGGTAACGAAGACGAGGGCGGCGCGGGCGTTACCTTTTTGGAACTTGCGTAAATATAAAAATTAAGAACGAGTATGACGAGCGAAACGAATACGATAACCCTGCGCGATGAGACGCGCGTTCTCGTCGAAGGCTGCGCCGAGGTACACTCGGCTGCGGAACTCGAAGCTCGCATCCGCGCGGGGAAGCGGCTGCGCGTAAAATTCGGCATCGATCCCACGGGTTCGGAGCTCCATCTCGGCCACGCCGTCGTGCTGCATAAGATGCAGCAGTTCGTCGAAATGGGACACGACGTGATCTTGCTCATCGGCGATTTCACGGCACGTATCGGCGACCCGAGCGGGCGCAACGATTCGCGTCCGTTGCTTACGGACGAGATGATCGATGCGAACATGCAGACCTACCGCGCGCAAGCGGGCAAGGTGCTCGATCTCGAACGCGTGACGGTGCGCTGGAATAGCGAATGGCTCGGCCGGCTTACCCTCGCCGACTTGATTCGCGAATTGAGCAAAGTCACGGTCGCGCAAATGCTAGAGCGCAACGATTTCGCGAAGCGCTACGGCGAAGGCACGCCGATCTCGTTGCACGAGTTCTTGTATCCGGTCGCGCAATCGCTCGATAGCGTCGCGCTCGAAGCCGATGTCGAGCTCGGCGGTACGGATCAACTCTTCAACTTCTTGCTCGCTCGCGATTACCAGCGCGCCGCAGGGCAGCCCGAGCAGATTTGCATGACCTCGCCGATCCTCGTGGGGACCGACGGTGTCGTCCGGATGGGAAAATCGAAGGGCAACTACATCGGCCTGACCGAGCCCGCGAACGAGCAATTTGGGAAGCTCATGTCGATCCCCGACGAGGCGATGGAAACCTACGCGCGCCTCGCCGCGTTCGATTCGGCACTGCTCGATGCGACGCAGGCGGCGATGGAGCAGAAGAAGCGCATCGCCGAAGCGATCGTCACGAAGTATCACGGCGCCGATGCCGCACGCGGCGCCCGCGAGTATTTCGAGCGCACCGTGCAGCGCCGCGAGATGCCGGAAACGATCCCCGAACTCACGATCGCGCGCGATGCGAAGCTGATCGATGCCGTCCTTGCCGCGGGTTTTGCCGATTCGAAGAGAGCGGCGCAGCGCCTCGTCGGCGAAGGTGCCGTTCGGGTCGATGGTGTCGCGCTCGGCGATCCCGCCGCGCGTCTCGCGCTTACCGCACCCGCCGTCCTGCAAGTCGGCGCCCGCCGCTACATGCGGCTCCTCCCCTCCGAAAGGTCATGATGGCACAGACGTACACGTCCGGCGAAGCGGAAGAAATCCAAGGACTGAAGCTCACCTGCAAACGTTGCAAGCGCGAGTATCATCTCCCCGACGACGGCGAGAAACCCGTGCGCTGCGAATGCGGCTGGTGGTACCAAAATGTAAACGGCACGATTAAAGAAAGCTTCCACCACCGCTTCGACCGCTAAGCCGCTAAGGCGCGTCTTTTCCGAAAATACTCCGCTAAGGCGCGTCTTTTCCGAAAATACCGCGTCAGCCGAGAGCCTTGCGGTCGTAAGACCGCTGCGGCTTTCGCTTCCTTGTCTTTTCGAAAAATACGAGCCTTATCGGGGCCTACTCGCTGCGTGGGCTCGCTTCGCATCGCGCGGTAGGCGTGGGTTTGCGTCGCGCGGGATGCTCGCTTCGCATCGCCGCGCGGCCCTGGTGTTAGTCGAGGGTGGGGAATTTTTCGGTTAGGGCGAGGACTTCTTCGGGGGTGAGGATGTAGCGGTGGCGGCAGAAGTCGCAGATCGCTTCGGTTTCTTCGCGCTTCTTCGCGATTTCGAGAAGTTCGTCGCGGCCGAGGCCCATGAGGGCCGTTTCGACTTTTTCGCGCGTGCAACGGCAGGCGAACATCGTGTCGAACGTTTGGTACCACTTCACGTCGTCGCCGACTAAGCGGCGTACGAGGGTTTGTGGGTCGGCGCCGTCGGCGATCTGCTGCGTGATCGGCGGCATCCATTTCGCGCGGTCTTCGAGTTGGGCGATCGTCGTTTCGTCGGCACCGGGAAGCAGTTGCGCGATGATGCCGCCGGCGGCTTTGACCCCGTTTGCATCGACCAACACGCCGAGCGCGACGATCGATGGAATCTGTTCGGAGTGTGCGAGATATGCGGCGATGTCGTCGCCGATTTCGCCGGTTTCCAGCGCGACCAAGCCGTTGTACGGTTGGCCGACTTCGTATGATTTCGTGACTTGTAAATTACCGCGTCCGACTGCGGTGCCGACGTCGAGTTTTCCGCGCGCGTTGAGCGGCACGTCGACCGTGGGATAGCGCGCGTACGCGCGGGCGCCGATCGTGCGTTCCGCGACGATGATCGCTTCTGCCGAAAGCGCGCCGATCGGGCCGTCGCCAACGACTTGGAGTGAGACGCGCTCGCGTCCCTTCAGCGCCGAACCGAGCAACGTGGCACCGGTGATGAGTCGCCCCGCAGCTGCGCTAACGGTTGCCGTCATCCCGTGACGACGCTGCATTTCGGCGACGAGCGCCGTGGTGTTTCCCGCAACGACGGATACCATGCCGCCGCATGCCGCGGCCGTAACGATGTGTGTGTCGCCCATACGTTCTTTTAAGACTGCGGAAGTCTGCTGTTGGGTTGCCAGAATACGCGCCGCGAAGCCGCATTCGGACACACTTTTTCGCCGTTCGCGTGAGAACGTCCAAACGGCGGAAGGAAGGCAACCACTTCGTGCAAATAATCGAGCCTCATGTGCGCCGGCGCAACTATGTCGGGCACGTTGTATCCCGTGAGCGACCGCGCTTGCGGTCGCGCTTACGGTGAGGGGAACACATTGACGAAAGCGGATCTAATCGACGCGCTCGCAGGCGAGTTCGAGGTATCGAAGCGCCAAGGTGGCGAGATCGTCGACTTCGTGTTGGACGAAATCAAATCGGCGCTCCAGAAGGGCGATAAAGTCCAGCTGATCCCGTTCGGAAGTTTCACCGTTCGCGAGCGGAAAAAGCGCGAGGGACGTAACCCGAAAACGGGTGCGAAGCTCACGATTCCCGCGCGCAAAGTGCCCGCGTTCTCGGCGGGAAAGTCGCTTCGCGATGCGGTCGGCGGAGCGAAGAAAGCCGCGCGCAAAAAGGCTCCGGCGAAGAAGTAACCATTACCGCCGCGCCGTCCCCGAGCGGGAACGCGCGACGCGCGTCGCGTAGCTAACCGCTCGGCCGGGTAGTGGCGCAGCTTGGTAGCGCACTAGTCTGGGGGACTAGGGGTCGCAGGTTCAAATCCTGTCTACCCGACCAAATCCACCCCCACGGAAGCCGCCGACGATTTCGTCGGCGGCTTTTTTTCTTCCGAGAGCTTCACGCGTGAGGGCGAAGACGTTTGAATCTGACGATGTTTGCGGACGGAGGTTCGCGCGGCAATCCGGGACCTGCGGCGTCCGGCGTGGTGCTGTACGCCGACGACGGCACGATCGTGCGCGAGGTCGGGCATTTTCTCGGGATCGCAACCAACAACGTCGCGGAATGGGACGGATTGCTTTCGGGCATGGAAGCGGCGCTGGAACTCGGTGCGACCGGGCTCGTCGTACGGATGGATAGCGAACTCGTCGTGAAGCAGATGCTCGGGATCTACCGTGTCAAACACGCGAACCTCATCCCGATGCATCGCAAGGCGATCGCGCTCGCGCGCCGTTTTACGAGCTTCGCAATCGGTCACGTGCGGCGCAACGAAAACGCCGCAGCGGACGCCGTCGTGAATCGCACGCTCGACGCGCACGCACCGTAGCGGTCGCCACGAATACGTACCTTCGCGCGTTCTAGGAGTATGCGTCGCTTCACCGCCCCGTCGATCGCGCTTTTGGCAATCCTCACGCTCGTCATCGGGTGGCGCATCTACGCACACGACGTCGAAGCGCGCCATGTCGCGGCCCTGCGCGTGTTGCAGGCGCCGAGTGTGATCCGGCTGCGGTATCGCATCGCCTACTTACGGAGTGCGCTTTCGTTCGAGGAATATGCGATCGAGAACTTGGACGGGAAAGCGTCGGTTCGCTACTCCGCCTCCGATCGCGCGGGCAACCGAGCGACGTTCACGACGCCGGTCGGCGGGTTCGACGTTTCCGTACTCTTCGAAGAACTCGTGCGCGACGGTGTGTGGGAAATGGAATCGAAGAAACCCGCGGGCAATCGGGAGATCGCGTATGCCGTCGCGGTCGAACAATCGGTCGAGAACCAACACGGAAAGCACGCGTTCACGTTCACCGATCCGCACTACTGGGAAGCGAACGCAGGCCGCGTGTACCATCTCGATCTCGCAAGCGGCGTGCCGAATCAGAACGATCTTCTGCGCATGAAAAGCTCGCAACTCGCCGAGCCGCGCTATGCGAAAATCGTCGCCGACTTCTCGGGATTCGGGCCCGAGGGATTCCGGAAAAACGTCGCGCTCGCGAGGGCGAAGCTGCGCGGATTGTAATCGCGCTCGTCATCGTCGCGCTCCTCGCGTTTCTCGGCTTCGAGGCCCTCGAACGCCCGGCGAGCGGGGCTTTCGGCCCGGCACTCGTCGCGGGTGCGCCGGGAGCGATGCGGGTCGCGCTCACCTACGATGACGGCCCGGACGAACGCGTTACGCCGCGGTTGCTCGACGCCTTACGCGCCGAGCGCGTTTCGGCAACGTTTTTCGTCGTCGGTCGCGCCGTCGCTCGCGATCCCTCGATCGTGCGCCGCATCGCGGCCGAAGGCCATGCGATCGGCAATCACACGTACGATCACGCGCATCTCGAATTTTCTGGATCGCGCAAGCTTGCAAGCGAGCTTGCCGCTACGGATGCCGCGCTCGCGCGCATCGGTATCGTGACGCCTCTGGTACGCACGCCCTACGGCCGGCGAAACGCCGCAATCGCGCAATCGCTTGCAGCGCAGGGTCGCGTCCTCGTACTCTGGAGCGATCCCGAGTCGCGCGACTGGGAACGGCACGATTCCGAAGCGATCGCGGCGTGGGTCGTCGCGCATGCACGCGACGGCAGCATCATACTCTTGCACGACGGAGATCGTGGAATACCGTGCGATGGCGGCGCGTGCGATCGTTCGTCCGTAGTCGCTGCGACGCGGCGCATCATCGGCGCGTTACGCGCGCGTGGTTTTACGTTCGTTCCCGTAACCGCATTCATAGCGAAAGGTCGCGATCGTCGTCGCGGAGTAGGCCGCGCACCGTGACCGTTGTTTACGCCGCACTCTTTTTGTCGCTCGGGCTCCTCAACATGGACTTCGGGCGCACGTGGTGGCGCGGTCAGCGGTTACGACTCCTCGTCGGCGTGCCGGTCGCGTTTCTCTATGCGTACGTTGCGATGCCGCCGCTCGTGTTTCCCCAAGCGATCGTGCTCCTGTTGCTGACGTTGATCCCGAATGCGATCTTCACGTCGATGCGGTCGATGCGCGCGATGGTGGTCGCACGTCGCATCGTTTCGTTGCGCCCGCAGGCCGCATGGCCGCCGCTCGTGCCGCTCGCCGTCGTCCTCGCCTGGGCGGGCATTCTCGCGCTCGCGCCCGTGGTCGATGCCAGCGGCTTACGCGACCTTGCCGATGCACGGGAATCGCAAGCGCTGCCCCCCGTCGCGGATCCCACGCACGTTCGCATCGTTCCCGAAGAGAGCGCGATCTTTGCGGGGAGCAAAACGGTCGGGCAGCTTGGGACGTACTACCACGTCGGTACGTATACGGTGCAAGCCGAAGGCAAGCGCTTGATTTGGGTCGCGCCGCTCGAGTTTGCGGGCATCGTGCAGTGGATCGCGCGGCGGACGAGTCCGGGCATCGTGGTAGTCGATGCGGAGAATCCCGACGCGCAGCCCGAATTACGGCAACGTGCGCCGATGCGGTATATCCCAAGCGCGCGCTTTAACGACAACCTCGCGCGACACGTGTATTTCGCGTATGGCACGAACGATATTTTGGAGCTCACCCTGCAAGTCGATGATGCGGGAAATCCACACTATCTCGCGACTCTCGGCCGCCCGACCATCGGTTGGAGTGGCGAACGTGTGACGGGCGTGGTCATCATCGATCCCGCGACGGGCGCGATGCAGAAGTACGACCGCGCGGCGTTCGCGACGTTGCCACAATGGGTGCGCCGCGTGGTACCGCCCGATTTGGCGCTCGCGTACAACGACTGGTTCGGTCGGTACGTGCACGGCTTCTGGAACGCGCAGATCGGGCAGCGCGACGTCCATCTCCCGGCGCGAAACGACGTTTACGGCTTGCTCGTGCGCGACCGCTTCGTGTGGTTCGTCGATCACACGTCGTCCTCCGATCGCGATACCTCGATGACGGGGTTCACGTATCTCGATAGCGTGACCGGCGCGTTGACGTACTACACGGCGGCGGGCGGGCAGTTCGGTTCGCGTGCTGCGGAAAGTGCCGTCGATTCGAGCTCCATCGTGCGACAAGGTCGCTTTCACGCAACGCAGCCGCTGCTTTATAACATCGAAAACCACACCACCTGGGTCGTTCCCGTGATTGCCGATAACGGAAAGTACCAAACGCTCGCGCTCGTGCAAGCGGCGAACGGCCACGTTGCGATCGGGAATCCGAATGCCGGTTCGCCCGCGGCCGACGCGTTCGCGGCCTATCGGGCGATCTTCGCGGATGCGCGAACGAGCGGCGGCGTGGATGCGGCGCGCGCGGGCACGATCGATCGTATCGGCATGGCCGGCACGCGATTGTTTTTCACCTTACGCGGCGATCCGCGAATCTACGCGCTCGCGGCGTCCGACGATCCGCGAACGATCCTCGCGCGTTCGGGCGACCGCGCGACGTTCGATGCGGTTCCGAACGATGATGGAACGTATGCCGTGCAACACTTTCGCGATCGGAACTTCGCACCGTGAGACGATTGCGCACCGAGCGCCTGGAGCTCATTCCGGTACGCATCGAAAACGCGCGTGGCCTGTGGCGTTTGCTCGGCAAGCCCGACCTGCGAACGTGGCAAGATATTCCGCGCGTGCGCTTGGAAGAATTCGAGCGACAGGTACGGTCCCGTCCGCTCGTCCTCGAGCCGGATACGGTGGGCCGATACGAGTGGATCCTTCGATCGATCCCCCCGCATCGCCCGATCGGTGAGATCGGCTGGGTCTCGCTCCGCATTCACGAACGTACCCGCGAACTTGGCGAGCTCGGATACTCCCTCGTCGCCGAAGCGCGTGGATGCGGGTATGCCACGGAGGCCGTTCGCGCGGTCGTCGATGAGGCGTTCCGGTCCACGGCGCTCGATGAAGTGCAGGCATGCACGATGGAGGGAAACGCATCGTCGCGGAGCGTGCTCGCACGCGTCGGCTTGCGCGAGGTGCGGCTGTTGCGAAGCGGTGCGATCGTACGCGGGCGCCCGGTCGACGTGCTCTTACATACCGTGCATCGCGGCGAATGGACCCGGCGGCAGCGCGCGGACGCGCCGGCGGGTCGACGGACCTCCGCATGATCGAGATCGCGTTGTTTTCGGTCACGGACGAAATCCGACTCGCGCAGGCGATCGCACTTCGCATTCGCGTCTTCGTCGAAGAGCAAGCGGTCCCGATCGCGCTCGAGATCGACGAGCACGATCGGGAAGGCTCGCGTGCGCTTCACGCAATCGCATCCGAGGGCGCGCGCGTGCTCGGAACGGGGCGCTCGTTCCGGCGCGACGACGATACCGTGCAAATCGGTCGCATGGCCGTCGATGCGAGCGCCCGCGCACGCGGCATCGGCGGGGCGCTCCTGCTTCGGCTGATGGAAGATGCGCGCGCATCCGGGTTTTCGACCGCCGCCCTCGACGCGCAGGAACACGCGCTCGGGTTTTACGAGCGCCACGGCTTCTCGGTCGTTGGCCCGCACCATTTGGACGCGGGGATCGTGCACTTCCCGATGCGCGCGCCGCTTCGGCCGATTCGGTAAAAATTGCGTAACCCGGCCGCTCCGGAACTAGGCCACAAGCGGTTTTTCCTGGAACGGGAACCCAATGGCTATCAGAATCGTCGTCGCGGACGACGCGGTGTTTTATGAGGACAGCGAAGTTCCCACGCGCTCGCGCGAACGGCTCCTGCTCGTCGCGCTAGCGCTCGGCGAGACCGACGCCGAAGTGCTGACGTCGCAACTTTGGCCCGCCGTCGATCGACGAGCGGCCCGGAACACGCTCAAGGTTCACGTGCATAACCTCCGTCGCCGGCTCGGAAGCGAATCGGTTGTGACGACCCGATGCGGATATGCGTTGGCGGTGCCCGTCACGCTCGATCTCGTCGAAGCCGAAGCCGCGCTCGCTTCGCGCGATGTCGGGGATCCCGGGCGGCGCGCACGCTTCGAGCAACTCTTGGATGCGCTTCTCGCGCACGGCAATCGGGGTTACCCGATCCAACCACGATTCGCGGCATTACAGCGAGATCTCGCACGTGCGATCGCCGAGGAGCTCTTTGCGGAAGGCGACCTCATGGCGGCCTTCGCGCTCTCCCGGCGCTTGATCGCGAGCGACGCTTGCGATCCGTTCGGTTATGAGATCGCGATCCGAGCGGCGCTTCAATCCGGGGACGCGCTCCTCGCGCACCGTACGCTCGGCCTCTACACGAATCGCCTCAAAGACGAGCTCGGGATCGCGCCGCCCGTCGAGCTCTCGGCGCTACTCGCCGTTTAACGACGGACCGCCCGTCGCCGCGAAGCGCATGCGGGCCGACTGGACCGTCGGGAAGATCGCGAAGGTGCCGTGGAGTTCGGTCAGCATGAAGACGCGCTGGACGCGGCGGGCCGTCACGACAAGCGCTAACCGTCGTCGTTGGGCGTTTTTTGCGCGCAGGACGCGGAGCAGTTCGCCGACCGCCGCAGCCTCGAGGTAGGTCACGGCGCTGAGGTCGATTACCGCATCGCCTTCTGCTTCGAGCGCAGGGGCAAGCGTCTCGCGCACATAGGCGAGCGCGAAAATATCCAGCTCGCCGCGAAGCGATATGACGATTGCCTCGACCTCAGGCACGGCTCGTGCTCCCACGACCAACGAACGCGTTCGAGTGAACGCGCTTCTGGTTGGATATCGACCGAAGGGTGCGCCTATTTGAGAGGAGGCGCCGCCTCGGGATCGTGCGCGCGTGGGAAGCGAAGGGTGACGACGGTCCCCGCGCCCTCGCTCGTGCGAAGGTCGATCGTGCCGGCGGCGCGCTCGACCGTCCGCTTGACGATCGCGAGGCCGAGGCCGCTTCCGGGCGTTTCGCCGCGGCGTTCGCCGCGATAGAATCGATCGAACGCTTGGCGCCGTTCGTCCGGGTTCATCCCGGGGCCCAGATCACGAACGGCGATCGACACCTCGCGCGGGTCTGCGGCGACCGTGATGTCGATCGCGGCACCCTCCGCGTGTTTGAGCGCGTTTTCGACGACGTTGGCAAGGGCTTCGAAGATTTCCGACTCGCGCGCGATGATGTATGCGTGCTCGGGCGCGTCGAGCGGGATCGCACCGTTCGGGGCAAGGGGCGCGAACGTGTGCACGACGCGCGACGTTACGGCGCATGCGTCGAGCGTTGCGGTACGCTCGCCGTCGAATTGCTCGAGCCGCGCGAGCACGATGAGCTTGTCGATCAGCCCGCGCATGCGACGGCTTTCCGCACGGAGCGTGGCAAAGATACGCTGCACGAGGACGGGGTCGGCGAGCGCTCCACCTTCGAGTACATCGAGATAACCCGTCACGACGGTCAGCGGCGTGCGAAGCTCGTGCCCCGCATCGGCGACGAATCGTTGCATTTCCGCTTGGGCCAGCCGTCGCTCTTCGAATGCTGCAGCGACGGTTGCCGAGGCTGCGGTATAGGAGCGAGCGAGCGCGCCGATCGCATCGCGCTGATCGGTTCGAACGACGTATGGCGTGAAATCGCGGGCCGCGAGCCGATCGAGCGCCGCGGTCGTTTCCAGAAGCGGGCGTAGGGCCTCGCGCCGCACGGAACGACCGAGTGCGAGAAGTAGTGCGATCACGGCGAGCGCCGCCGCGAGCGTGGCCATCGCGGCGATGCGGACCTGGCTTGCGAGCACCGCCGCGTCGGGTTCGATGAAGAAAAAACCGTCCTCGACGCCAACGCGACGTGCTCCGATGTGCAGCACATCGCTCAAGAACCCGCCGTTTCTCCCGCGTGGTGCGCGGTCCCGAGGCGGACCGAACCGTGGGCCCGGCCGACCTTCGAGCGGTGGCGGCATGCCGCGGCCGTCGCCCTCCGGACGAGGGCGAAACGCGTCCGGCGGCGGTGGCGGCGGATGGAAGACGTGGCCGTCGGGCTCGACGATAAAACGCTGATCGCGCGCGAAAAAACGCACGCGGATCTCGGGGCGCGTGAGGTTGCGGACGCTTTCGACGGCGGTGTGGATCGGGTCGGCCTCGCGCGCGCGATACAGCGCGTAAACGTCGGGGGCCGCGCGCGCCTCCTCGTCGATCCGCGTTGTAAAGCCGCGCGAGATGAAAAAGAACGTGATGAACGCGCCGCTGGCAACGACCATCGCAAGCGCCGCGATCCCGACGACGACGAAGCCCGAAGTGAAGCGCGCCGGCCGCGCGATCATTCGTCGCGCAAGGCGTAACCGACCCCGCGCACCGTTTGCACGAGCCGCCGCGCGGGCGGCCGATCGACCTTCGCGCGGAGGTACGAGATATACGTCTCGACGGTGCCGGGCAGGACGTCGCGCTCGTGTCCCCAGACGGCGTCGAGCAGCTGGTCGCGTGTGAAGACGCGCTTTGGCGCGCGCACGAGTGCCGCGAGCAAATCGAATTCGCGCGTCGAAAGCGCGATCGCGCGATCGCCGCGGTGCACGCTCCGTTCGGCGAGGTCGACGACGAGGTCGGCAAAGACGAGCGTGTTCTGTTCGGCGAGCAGCGGGCGCCGCATGGCGGAGCGCAGCCGAGCGACGAGTTCTTGCAAATCGAACGGCTTCCCGAGATAATCGTCGGCCCCGCCCTCGAGCCCGACGACGCGATCCGGAACGCCGCTTTTCGCCGAGAGCATCACGATCGGTGCCTGCGTCATGCGACGCAGATGCGGCACGAGTGCGATGCCGTCGACCTTCGGGAGCATGACGTCGAGCACGATCACATCCGGTGCAAACGTGCGGAGTTCGGCCAGGCCGATGACCCCATCTGCGGCGAGCCGCACTTCGAAGCCGTTTTGCATGAGCCCGAGCTCCAGCATCTCGCGCAGGTGGCGTTCGTCGTCGATGACGAGCACGCGTGGTCGGGTCGCTTGCGGCGTCACACTTGCAATCGCGTTCATCTTCCGAGTTGTAGACGGGAGCGCTGTGCGCTTCCTGGGAAGTTCTAGCGAAATACGTGCTTGACGTGCGCGGATCGTGCATGCTACGCTTCGTCCCTATGCCCGCCGGTGAATAATTAGACGGAAAAGGAGCACGCGATCCCGATTCGGGGATGCAGCGTCTTTTTCGTCATTTGTGCTGCTACGGCACGTTCGGGCGTAGGTTTTTTCGGAGAGCGAGCCGGCACTCGTTCTCGTCCGTGCGGCGATTACCGCAAGCGAGAGACAAGCGAAGAATATGGCGAAAACGACGGTCGACAAAGCTTCTACAGCCGACAAAGCCACGGCGAAGCCCCGGGCGAAGAAAGCCTCGGCGAAGGGTGCCGACGCACCGGTCTCGTCGGGCGTTCGGCAGCTCGACATCGCCACGGCCACCTTCGAAGTTCCAACCGATGCGTTTACGGTCGAGACGTTCGCCGATCCGGGCCCGAAGAATCAACGCTTCACGTTTTCGAAGATTCCGACGAAGCTCGAAATCCCCGATCTGATCGAACTGCAGAAGGCCTCCTTCAAGTGGTTCATCTCGGACGGCCTCAAAGAAGCGTTCGATTCGATCTCGCCGATCAAGGACTTCACGGGCAACCTCGTCCTCGAGTTCGGCGATCATAGCCTCGGCGAACCGAAGTATTCGGTCGAAGAGTGCCGCGAGCGCGACATGACGTACAGCGCCCCGTTGCGCGTCCGCGTCCGCTTGATCACCGCCGAGTCCGGCGAAATCAAGGGTATCCCGGACCAAGAGATCTTCATGGGCGATTTCCCGCTCATGACGGACAAGGGTACGTTCATGATCAACGGCGCCGAGCGCGTGATCGTGAGTCAACTCGTCCGCTCGCCCGGCGTCTACTTGCTGGCCGATCAGGATACGAACAGCCGCCCGACGTACAATGCGACGATCATCCCGAACCGCGGCGCCTGGATCGAGTTCGAGACCGACAACGGCACGAAGAACGACGAAACCGAAGGCACGATCGGCGTCCGGATCGACAAGAATCGCAAGATCTACGCGACGACTTTCATCCGCGCGCTCGCAAAGCCGGATCAAGGCTACGATTGGGAAGGCGATGAGGCGATCCTAAATCTCTTCGACCACTCGCCGCTGATCGCGAACTGCCTCGAAAAAGACAAGGATATCAAGACGCGCGAAGATGCGCTCAAGGAAATTTACAAGAAGCTCCGTCCCGGCGAGCCCGAGAACGCGGAAAATGCCGAGAAGTTGCTCGAATCGCTGTTCTTCGACGAGAAGCGGTACGATCTCGCAGGCGTCGGCCGGTACAAGCTCTCGGGGAAGCTCGAGAAGGAATACCCGGCGGCAGGCCTCCAGATCCCGGCGATCGATAAGAAGTGCCTGACGCGCGGCGACATGGTCGCCGTGATCCGGCGCCTCATCAAAGTCGCGACGCACCAGGTCCACAAAGACGACATCGACCATCTCGGCAACCGCCGCATCCGGTCGGTCGGCGAGCTGCTGCAGAACCAGTTCCGCGTCGGCCTGCTCCGCCTCGAGCGCGTCGTTCGCGAGCGCATGACGGTTCAGGACATCGAAACCGTCACGCCGCAGGCGCTGATCAACATCCGGCCGGTCGTCGCGGCGATCAAAGAGTTCTTCGGCTCCTCGCAGCTTTCGCAGTTCATGGACCAAACGAACTCGCTCGCGGAGCTCACGCACAAGCGGCGCCTCTCGGCCCTCGGGCCGGGCGGTCTCTCCCGCGAACGCGCGGGCTTCGAAGTGCGCGACGTCCACCACAGCCATTACGGTCGCATCTGCCCGATCGAAACGCCGGAAGGCCCGAACATCGGACTGATCGGTTCGCTTGCGACCTTCGCACGCGTCAACCGCTACGGCTTCATCGAGACGCCGTATCGCGTCGTCAAGGACGGCGTCGTCTCCGAAACCGATATCCGGTACTTTACGGCCGATCGCGAAGACGAATACATCGTCGCCCAAGCGAACACGCAACTCGACGAAAACCAGCGGATCACGTCGGAAACCGTCATCTGCCGGTATGCCGAAGAGTACGTCGAGGAGCCGCCGGAACGCGTACAGCTCATGGATGTTTCGCCGAAGCAGATCGTCTCGGTCGCAACGGCACTCATCCCGTTCCTCGAGCACGACGACGCGAACCGCGCGCTCATGGGCGCGAATATGCAGCGTCAGGCCGTGCCGCTACTCCGCCCGCAGGCGCCGATCGTCGGTACCGGCATGGAGTATCGCGCCGCGAAGGACTCGGGCGGTTGCGTCCTCGCCCGCCAGAACGGCGAAGTCATCGGCGTCGATGCGAAGGCGATCACGCTCAAGCACGACGACGACGGCCTCGAGCACGAATACGACCTGCTCAAGTTCACGCGTTCGAATGCCGGAACGTGCATCAACCAGACCCCGATCGTGACGATCGGCGACCGCGTGATGCGCGGCCAGATCCTCGCGGATGGCCCGTCCTCGGAAGAAGGCGAACTCGCCCTCGGACAAAACGTGCTCGTCGCGTTCATGCCGTGGGAAGGCTACAATTACGAGGACGCCATCCTCATCTCCGAGCGCATGGTCAAGGACGATCGCTTCACCTCGATCCACATCGAGGAGTACGAGTGCGAAGCGCGCGACACGAAGCTCGGGCCGGAAGAGATCACGCGCGATATCCCCAACGTCGGCGAAGATTCCCTGAAGGATCTCGACGAGAACGGCATCATCCGCATCGGCGCGGAAGTGCGCCCGGAAGATATCCTCGTCGGTAAGGTCACGCCGAAGGGCGAGACGGAACTCACGGCCGAGGAACGCCTCCTCCGTGCGATCTTCGGTGAGAAGTCGCGCGAAGTGCGCGACACCTCGCTGAAAGTGCCGCACGGCGAAAAAGGCAAGATCATCGACGTCAAGCGCTTCTCGCGCGAAAACGGCGACGAACTCTCGCCCGGCGTCAACCACCTCGTTCGCGTGTACGTCGCGCAGAAGCGTAAGATTCTGCAGGGCGACAAGATGGCCGGCCGTCACGGCAACAAGGGCGTCATCGCCAAAGTGTTGCCGGAAGAAGATATGCCGTACACGGAAGACGGCACCCCGGTCGATATCGTGCTCAACCCGCTGGGCGTGCCCTCGCGCATGAACCTCGGGCAGATCATGGAGACGCACCTCGGCTGGGCCGCGCGTGCGCTCGACATGACGATCGCAACGCCCGTCTTCGATGGCGCGCACGCGGAAGACATCGCCGAATGGCTGCAGGACGCCGGTCTCCCGGCCGACGGCAAGACCTGGCTGCGCGACGGACGCACGGGCGATCGCTTCGGCCGCCCGATCACGGTCGGGTTCATCTACATGCTCAAACTCGCCCACCTCGTGGACGACAAGATCCATGCACGATCGACCGGCCCATACTCGATGATCACGCAACAGCCGCTCGGCGGCAAGGCACAGTTCGGCGGTCAGCGCTTCGGCGAAATGGAAGTCTGGGCACTCGAAGCCTACGGTGCGGCGTACACGCTTCAGGAACTCCTCACGGTCAAATCGGACGACGTCGTCGGCCGCGTGAAGACGTATGAAGCGATCGTCAAGGGCGAGAACGTTCTCGAACCCGGCGTGCCGGAATCGTTCAAGGTCCTCATCAAGGAATTGCAGTCCCTCGCACTCGACGTCAAGGTCCTCACGGAACAACGCGAAGAGATCGAGATCCGCATCCAGGACGACGATATGGGTCAGGGCGCGCGTGAGGAGATCGGTCTCCTCATGGGCGATGAAGACTCGGTCCGCTCGTCGCAGACGGCGCTTGCCGAACGCGAAGCCGAACGCGAACGTACTTCGCCGGGCTTGCCGGTCGAAGGTTCGGAAGAAGAACCGCAGGACGGCGTCGCCGCCGGTGGCGTCGACATCGAGGAAGAGCCGGAAGAGGAAGTCGACGATTCGGCTCCGCTCGTCCAGCCCTCGCCGCGCGGTGGTAGCGGCCCGATGGAAGAGGAAGACGTCCCCTCGAGCCCGCTCGGTGGCCTCCGTGCGACCATGACCGAAGACGGCGAGATCATCGTCGACGAGATCACGGACGAAGAGCTCCCGACCCTCGCGGACGACGACGAAGAAGACCAAGGGTATGTCCTCGAGGAAGAAGAGGAAGAATACACCGAGGAAGACGACGCTGGGCCTTTAGCCCACTCAACCGACGAAGACTACTAAGCCAGCGCCTTTCGGCCGATTTGCTCGTCGACCCACACCCTTGCGTACTTCGGTACGCTACGGGTGTGGATCGATCGGCAACTCGACTCGAAATGCACTGGCTTCGGGCGAACTGCTCTTGGGGCGACTTGGGTCAGAGCGGAAGAGTTAAAAAAGAGACGGCTACATTCGTAGCCGTCTTTTTGCTTGGCGTGGGCGTGGGCGTCGCTTCGCTCGCCCAGGGGAGCGGTTTGCGTGGGCATCGCTTCGCTCGCCCAGGGGAGCGGTTTGCTCGCCCCTGGCGTGAGGGTTGCTTTGCTTGCCCCTAGTTCCAGCGGATGCTGGACTCTAGGCGCGGGCCCCAGCCGGCGAAGATGTTGCCGGGGGCGGGGATGATGACGGTTGGGCGGGGAGCGGGGGCTTCGGTCTTTGGTTCGCTTGCGGGGGTCATGATCGGGGGCATCGTTTTGCGTTTCTTGCGCTGAGCGCACATCGAGATGCCACTAGCATCGACGATGCGCGAAAAATTGCTTACGACAAAGGTTTCATTCGGCGTGATATATTATTTGCCGAATATTTGTCGGGTATATCAGCCGCATTTCTACCCTCGTTTGTTTCGTTCGTTTTTGATGTACGTCGGCGGTTTTGCGGCGAGGCTTGTTGCGCGCTTGCGTTTGGCGATAACGTTCGGCTCGTTTCCGTAGGCGGTACGTATCGACGAAAAAACGCCGCGCTCATGTGCGATGCGGTTTGCATCGCACATCGGCGCGGCGTTGCCTGTACGGCGTATTCCGTCGTGCTAACCGTACGTAGCGCGCACGGTCATCCGTTGGTTATTCCCCGGACGAACGCTCGCGGGAAACGAGACGGAGATACTGACGCGCGGGAAACCGTTCGTCGTTTTCGATCGCGCGAAAGGCTTCTTCGCGGATTTGCCCGGTCACGTGACGTTTCGCTTGCATGTGATTTTCGAGTTCGCGATAGGCACGTTCGAATGCATCGCCATCGAGGCTTCCGATCTGTCGTTTGATGCGATCGATGTTATTGTTGATCTCACCTTGGAGCCGCGCGGATGCCGCAGCCTCTTCGTCGCGGATGCGGTTTACCAGGATCTGTAAGTCCTCGACGGTCGGTAACCCGAACGCGTTCGAACGGGGGCGCTCGGCGGACGCGTTTCGGGAACCGCGGGGCCGGCCAACGCCGCGTGCGCCTCGGGGCCGAATCTCACGCTTCGGCGCATCGCCATCCGGATAAAGGCGGATGATGGAGGCGATTTTTTGTGGTCCCTTCGGTGACTGCAGCCCTTCGGCGAGCCCCCCGAGAATCAATCGCGAACGCAGCGACGTATCCTTGATTACTTTTAAATGGTCGCTACCAACGCCCGACGGGCGATGGTTATTTCCACTGAAATCTGCATCGGTTGCGTTCGGCAGATCCATCGCACGTTGAAGAAGTGACTTGCGTTCGTTATCGGCCATGCATCGTACGTTACGCATGTGACCGTCGTCCCCTGCACGTGCCGATCACTATTTCGAGTAGAGTAACGTCCGCAACTCGCTGGGAATTGCGGTTCGGTCACCGCTAACGACGGGGGCTATTGGCGACATACCACCGGCGACGAGCGCTTCGCTCGTCAAAAAAAAGCGAGCGAATCGAGCCGCACGATCGCGATGCGGCGCCGCTTCGAGAATCGTTATCGCATAGGTAATGGGTGCGCCGATATGCACCGTCGCCCCGCTCGTTACTCGGGCGCTTGCATACGTGGTTGCGAATGTGGGGTCGCCGAGATTGGCGCGCGCGGGTAATTCAACGTGCGCGATGCCGCGTGCGGCGGTCTCGGTCGAATAGAGAAACGCGCAATCGATCTCTCCGGCTTCGAGGCGCACGAGTAACGTCTCTTCGGGAAGGATCTGCCGTGCATTTTGCTCATCACCGAGAATTTGCGAAGCGAGATTCGGGCTTGCGCGCATTTGCCCGAGCAGTTGCACCGCGAGGATGGTGCGATAGCCTTTCGGATCGAGCGTCGGATCGGTCCGGCCGATGCGCAGTGCGGGTTCGGCGAGGAGACCGACGATGTCGCCGTTGCCACGGGCGAGTGCGGCGAAGCGTTCGGCAAATGGCGATCGCGGCGAATACCCGATCTGCAACCGCGCCGTCGCGAAGCTCGCGTACCATCGCGCCTTCCCCGCGGCGACGAGCGGAGCGATGGCGAGTGGGTCGGCGCTAATGAAAACATCCGGCGTGCGGATGCCGTCGCGAATGGCGTTCGCGAGTGCGATGCTCCCCTTCGCCTCGCCGGCGAATTCGACGTGCGTGGCTTTGGTAAACGCGGGCCCGATCGTACGCTCCATAAGCGTCACGAGGGAGCCCGCATAAAGGACGGAAACCGAATCGTCGGCCGCGCGTGCGGGGAGTGCGGTCGTTACGGTAAGTGTCGAGGCGATGACGCGGGCGAACGTCGATCGGCGCAAGAGCGTTTTCGTGTGACGAGGTTACGCGCGGCGACGGCGGCGCGGCAAACGTACGCCATCGCGCGGTGGATAAATGCCGGCTCGGGCGCACTCGGCAACGAGTGAGCTACGCGAACGCACTTCGAAAACGCGAAAGACTTCTTTCGTGTGATTGCGGATGGTGAACGGGCTTCGATCGAAGTCCGAGGCGATCTGCTTCGCCGATTTTCCCGCGCAAAGTGCATACAATACGTCGCGCTGCGCGGGAGTGAGCGCGGCGACGCGCTCGTCATCCGAGCCGGTCACGAGCATCGAGCAACGCTTCGCGAGCCACGAATTCGGAATGAGCGCGCAGAGTTCGCGCGCATCGGGCAAGTATTCGCGTCGGCCCGAGGCCGAAAGGTCGAGGGCGATTTCCGCCGCTCGCCAGACGAATTCCACCGTATCGAAGACGACGAAAGCGCGTTCGAGGGATTTTTGACCGCTCTGCCGCTGACCGCCGCTTCCGTGCACGATCGCGCGCGCATACGCGTCCATCGCAACGGGGATACGATCGATCGGGCCGAGACTTTGCATCGGCAAATCGTCCGCGCGATTGAGCAGCTGCATCGCGGTGCTCGTATCGGATCCGGCGACCTCGACCGCCGCGGCAAGCAGCGCGTCCCGTTCGATCTTCTCTCCGCTTGCGACTCGCGCGGCTTCGCTTGCGAGGAACTCGCTTGCGAACGAATCGCCCAAGCGGCGGAGGATTGCCGCTTGTTCGGCTAGCGCGATCGTTTTCGCGCTTGCCGTTTGCGCGATCGCCTCAGCTTCGCGAGCGAAGGTCCACGCCGCATGCGCGTCGCCGTCCACGAGTGCGTACCGCGCGAGATTGATCGCGATCGCGCCGCGCGCATTTGCGGTTTCCGCGACGTCTGCGATCTCCGATCGCTTGGCAAGCACGGTTTCCATGAACTTCGCCTCCGCGCGCTCCGAGGCGAGCCAAGCGAGTTGCTCGAGGAGCGAGGCGAGGCGCGGATCGCCCGGGGTCAGCGATGCGATGGCCTGCTGCAAAGCGAGCGCCGCGGCACCCGTCTCCTCGCGTCCGTATGCGACGTGAGCGAGCACTTCATGTGCATCGGGAGCGGTCGCTCCATCGATACTGGCGCGTGCATGCGTTTCGGCAGCGGCGATGTCGCCTGCCACCCATGCTTCGCGGGCGCGCGCGAGCGCTTGTTGTGGGGCCGAGGTGTCGATTTGCGTTTGCAAGGTTAGTTCGTACTACGCCTCTCGTCTTGTGGTTGGCCTCGCGTGTTCTGGACCACGTTGCGATTTACTCCCTAAACGGCCCATGGACGCCCGATGGAGAAGAGTCTTTACAGATGGAACTCCTACGATTTGCAAATATCGGTCGGTCTTACGGTGCACGCACGATTTTTTCTGGGTTAAACGGCGTCGTACGTGCGGGCGATCGCATTGGTATCGTCGGTCCGAATGGAGCGGGAAAGTCGACGTTCGTGCGAACCATCGTCGGCGCGGATGCGATCGAGGAGGGAACGATCGCGCGCGAGCGCACGGTGCGGCTCGGCTACATGTCGCAGGCAAACGTCGCGGATGAAACGCGAACCCTCCGCCACGCCCTCGATGAGGCGTTCGCGCGCGTGCGAGCGGATGAGGAGGCGATCCGCGCGCTCGAAGCCCAGATCGCGGATGCGGCCGAACGCAACGATCTCGCGCTTCAGGAGAAGCTCCTCGACCGGTACGGCACGGCGCGCGAAGCCTTCGACCGGCACGGGGCGGAGAACATCGATCGCGCGATCCGCGCGACCGTCGCGCGCTTTCACTTCTCCGAGGACGATCTCGATCGGCCGACCGCGCGCTTCTCGGGTGGGCAGCGCACGCGCGCGATGCTCGCGCGCGTGATGCTCGAAGACCCCGATCTCTTGGTCCTCGACGAGCCGACCAACCATCTCGACCTCGATACCGTACGCTGGCTCGAAGGCTTTCTCGCAACCGATCCCCGCGCGCAGATCGTCGTCTCGCACGATCGATATTTCTTGGAGCGCGTTGCGAACCGTATGTGGGAGATCGACGGGCGCGGCGGTATCGAAACGTATGACGACCTCCCCTCCGGAAAAGCGTATACGGCGTTTCTTGCGACGCGCGATGCGCGACGCGAGGAAGCGCAGCGGCGGTACGATGCCGCACTCGCCGAAGAAAAACGTGTGAAGGCCGTGATCGCGGAACTCCGTACGCACGGGTCGCACAACTACGTGCAAGTCAAGAGCCGCGAAAAGCAGCTGGCGAAGCGGGATATCGTAACGGGCCCCCCGCCCGAAAAGCGCGCGATCGGCGTCGCACTTGCGTCGTCTCGACGCGCGACGACCGGGATCGCACTGACCCTCGCGGGCGTGACGAAAGGTTACGGCACGCCGCTCTTCGCCGACATCGATCTCGAAGTCGCGCGCGGCGAGAAGATCGCGATCGTCGGTCCGAACGGCGCGGGAAAATCGACGCTTCTGCACATCATCGGCGGCGATCTGCGCGCGGATCGCGGCAGCGTTACCTTCGGCACGGGCGTGCGTTATGCGCTATTTTCGCAAGATTCGAACGAAGAGCTTCCGGCGGGCATGACGGCAACGCAGGCCGTACTCGCCGCCGCGCCGACGCTCGGCGAAGAGGCCGCGCGCAATCTCCTCGGCCGCATGCAACTCACGGGCGACTCGGGCGACAAGCCGGTCGAAGCGTTCTCGGGTGGCGAACGCCGGCGCATCATGCTCGCCCGGCTCATGGCGCGGCAGGCCGATGTGCTCTTGCTCGACGAGCCGACGAACGATCTCGATATCGCAAGTCGCGAGGCCCTCGAAGACGTGCTCGCCGAGTACGAAGGCGCGATCCTCGTCGTTTCGCACGATCGCTTCCTCCTGAAGCGGCTCGCGGAGCGCGTTCTTTGGGTGCACGACGGATCGGCCGAAGTGATCCCGGATGGTTATGAAGCGTACGAGGTGCGGGCGACCGGCGGCTCCGCATCCGTGGTGGTCGCTCCGGTCGTTACGAAAACGGCGGAGAAAAAAGCGAATAGCGAGTCGCGCGCCGATGCGAAAGCGGAACGCGAACGGCAGGCCGCACAGCGCAAAGCCGTGCAGGCCGCCGAAAAAAAGGTCGCCGATCTCGATCGCAAGCGCGAAGATCTCGAACGCGCGTTTGCCGGCGCGGGCTTGTACGTCGATCCGGTCGACGTTCGGCGCGCGCAGCTCGAACTCGATGCCGTACACGCGCAACTCGAAGCGGCGATGGCAGCGTGGGAGGCCGCGATGGCGGCCGCAGAGGAAGCCGCCACCGTATAAATCGAACATACGTTCGATACATGGATGCTCGCCTTTCGCTCTTTCCCGATCTTCAAAAACCTGCGGTCGCCGTTCCGCTCGTGACGCGGTTTGGCGATGTGAGCTACATCCCCGGTTGGCTACGCGAGGCCGAAGCGGCCGCACTCGTCTCCGAGCTTCGCGCGACGACCGCGTTCCGTGCCGACGAGCGGATGATGTACGGACGGATGGTCGCCGTGCCGCGGGAAACGGCCGCGCGCGGGAGCGGGATGCCGCAGCCATGGACGCCGCGCGCGTTTGCCGTGAAGGAGCGCTTGGATGCGCTCTGCCACACGCGCTTTTCGTACGTGTTCATCAATCGCTACCGGACGGGTGCGGACAGCGTCGCCTGGCATAGCGACACGGATGCTATGGACGATTCGCGGCGTATGATCGCGTCGCTAAGTCTCGGGGCGTCGCGCGTTTTCGACCTGCGTCCGAAAGCGAACAATCCGCACCACACGCGCGCGATCGCGGTTGAACTGCGTCACGGCGATCTGCTTCTGATGCGGGGCGATACGCAGCTCTTCTGGGAGCATCGGATCGCGAAGGATCCACGGGTCCGCGGCGAACGGCTCAATCTCACGTATCGCCAGTCCGCCGCCGATCTCACTCCCTGCTCGCCGCACCCGCGTGCTTGAAGGACGCGTCGTTAGAACCCGGAAGCGGACCATCGTGATTCGTACGATCGTCGCGGCCTCGGTCGCATCCGTTTTGCTGCTCTGTGCGGCCCCCGCGCGCGCCGAAGCGCCCTTCGCTTTCGACGCGACGCCAGGGAAGTTGCCGAAGGCCGTCGTTCCGATCGATTACGACATCGCGATCACGCCCGACATCGCGACGAAACGGTTTCGCGGTAGCGAGACGGTATCGGTGACGGTGCGTTCGGCCGTCACGAGCTTCACGGTAAACGCAAAACAGCTCACCATCGCATCCGCTCTTCTCGACGGGGCGACGAAAGCGACGATCGCATTCGATGCGGCAAAGCAGCTGGCGACGCTGTCGTGGGGGAAAACGGTTGCTCCGGGGGCGCATCGCGTCGCGATGGTGTTCGCTGGGACGATGGGCGACGCGCCCGAGGGCCTGTTCTACCAGAAGTATCGCACGCCGGCAAACGTCGAAAAGACGATGATCTCGACGCAGTTCGAATCGACCGATGCGCGCCGGATGTTCCCCTCATGGGACGAGCCGTCGTTTCGCGCGACGTTCCGCTTGCGCGCCACGGTTCCCGAGAAGTTTACCGCAGTCTCGAATATGCCGATCGTCGACACGACCGAGCCGAAAAACGGCGTGAAGACGGTACAATTCGGCCGCACACCCAAAATGGCTTCGTACCTCGTGGTCCTCTCGGCGGGTGAATTCGAGAAGATCGAGGGGAGCGCCGACGGCGTCAAGATCGACGTCTACGCAACCGAAGGGAAGCGCGATTCCGAAGAATATGCACTCGCTTCCGCACAGAAAATCCTAAGCTTTTACAACACGTATTTCGAGACGAAATTCCCGCTTCCCAAGTTGTCGTTGATCGCGGTTCCCGGCGGCTTCGGCGGCGCGATGGAAAACTGGGGCGGGATCACGTTTAACGAGCAGATCCTCCTGTGGGATGCGAAGATCAGCCCGGTCACCGCGAAGCAGCGCATCTTTGCCGTCATCGCACACGAGATGGCGCACCAGTGGTTCGGCGATCTGGTCACCATGGCGTGGTGGGATAATCTCTGGCTCAACGAGGGATTCGCATCGTGGATGGGCACGAAGGCGACCGACTTCTTCAACCCGGAGTGGAACGTCTGGCAACGGGCAAATAGCGAGAAGGGTCGTGCGCTCGCGGCCGATGGGCGGAAAACGTCCCATCCCATCCAGCAGCCGATCGCAAACGAGACGGAAGCCGATGCGGCCTTCGACGACATCACGTATCTCAAGGGGCAGTCGTTCTTGCGGATGCTCGAACAGTATGTGGGTGAGGAGAAATTCCGCGCGGGCATCCGCTCGTATATGGCAGAGCACAAGTTCTCGAATACGACGACGGCCGACCTGTGGAAAGATCTCGGTACGTCGAGCGGGCAGAATATCGCGTCGTTTGCTGCCGCGTGGACGGAGCAAGCGGGTTATCCGCTCGTAACCGCAACGGCGTCGTGCGCGACCGGCGCGCGGACGTTGCAACTCGCGCAACAGCGATATTTTAGCGATACCGCGCAGACGAGCGCGCAGCTCTGGCAGGTGCCACTTGCGATCGCCATCGGCCCCGACGCCCCGGCGTACACGTTGCTCGCGACGCAGAATACCTCGATCCCCGGCGGCGCGTGCGGTTCGCCCGTCGTGATCAACGGGCGAAACGTCGGATTCTATCGCGTTGCGTATGATGCCGCGACGCAAGAGATCTTGCAAAAGAATTTCGCGACGCTCTCCGTCGACGATCGGCTCGCGCTCCTGAGCGATACCTCGGCGCTCGCGCAGAGCGGCCGTATCCCGATGGGCCAAGCGCTCTCGCTCTATTCCGCCGTCGGCGCCGACACGAACCTCGCCGTATGGGAGCAGGTACGTGGCTCGCTTGCAACGATCGAAGGCCTCGAGATCGGGACGAAAGGCTATGCGAAATTCGCCGAATACGCGCGTAGCGTGCTTCGCCCGGCATTCGTGAAACTCGGTGGGTGGGACGGTCCCAAGGGCGATGCTTCGACTGAGGAGCTTCGCACGGGCTTGATCGCCGGGCTTGGATCGTATGGCGACCCCGAAACGATCGCCGAAGCACGCAAGCGGTACGCGCTTGCAAAGGCCGACCCATCGAAGGTTCCGGCCCTCGATACCTTCGGTGCGATCCTCGGGATCGTGGGGCGGAATGCCGATGCCGCAACGTGGGAAGAGCTTCACCAATCGGCGCTAAAAGCACGGACGATCGCAGAAAAGCAGCGGTATTACGGCGCGATGCTCGCGGCGACGGACCCGGAGCTTGCGAAGAAAAACCTCGCCATCTCGATCAGCGGTGAGATCCCGCCGGAGACCGCGAGTTTCGGGATCCGCATCGTCGGGGCCGTTGCCGCGGCGAACCCCCGTCTCGCGTATGATTTCTATAAGGCGAATAACGTGCAGCTCGCAAAGCCGCTCTCGCAGTTCGAACGTACGCTCGGCGCAACCGGCCTCATCGGCGCGTTCTGGAATGCCGCTCCCGCCGAAGATTTGGAGGCGTTCGCCAAGGCGAACACCGCTCCCGAAGCCTATCCGCAGATCGCAAAGGCGATGGAGCAGATCCAGCAACGCAAAGCCCAGCAGACGCGCCTCGTCCCGCAAGTGGACGGGTACACGGAGCAGCTCCAACTTTTGCGAAAGTAAATCTTTGGCGCCGCTTCGCCCGTTCGTCGGGTAGCGCGTCGTATCGTTCACGGGTACCACGCGCGTTCTGCGAACGGAGCAATGGATGACTTCGAGCGCGGCCCCGGCCGACGTTACTCCAAACCGACTCGGTGCGTACCTGATCGCGCTCGCGATCGTTGGCGCGATCGGCATCGCTCAGTTTTTCATTGTCGCGCACGCGATCGACGACCAGCGCTTTATCGGCAAGACCGTCAATTTTGCGGGGCGCGAGCGATTTCTCTCGCAGCGGATCGTCGTCGACGCGGAAACGCTCGTGCGGGCGCAAACGCCCGGCGAGCGGGGCTATGCGCGCACGGACTTACTCGCCGCAACGAACGAGTTCGAAAATCGCTTCGCGGAGCTCGCGAGCGGTACCGCGCCGGAGACGCCGGGGGGATGGCCGCCTGCGGAGGTGCGCGCGATTTACGAGCAGCCGCCGTACTCGCTTGCGATCGAAGTGCGAGAATTTGGCGCGATGGCGCGGGAGCTTGCCGCGTATCCCGATGCGGCACTTCGTAGCAACGGTCCGGAAATGAACTACCTCCACGCGTTTAACGAACCCCTCTACCTCGCATTCGATCGTTCCGTCGCCGCCTATGCCGCCGACGCGCAGGGTCGCTCGCGCAACATCGTCACGCTGGCGCTTCTGGCGCTCGTTGCGCTGCTCGCCGGCCTCGCATTCGTGTTCCTCGTCATCTTGCGGCCGTTGGAGCGGCGCATCGCCGCGCATGAAGAAGCGCTCCGCCGGCGCTACGCCGCCCTGGTGAGCGTCGAGGATGGCGCGCGCCGGCTCGCGGAATCGCTCGAGAGCGAATCGGTCGCGTCACGCTTCGCTGCGGCGCTCAATGTGAGCCTCGGCGTCGCCGTGGCGCGCATCGGCGCCGAAGCATCCGGTGACGAGTGGGTGGAGCGTGCTCGCTCGACCCGCGGACTCGCGTTCGAACCGGCTGGCTTCGCCCTTCCGCTCGCATTCGCGCCCGACGAGCCGCCGTTCGCTTTTCTCACGGGCACCGCGCCCGCCGGACGCCCGTTCGACGATGCCGACCGCATCGCGGCGCAATCGTTGTTTGCCCTCTGGGAGCGCAGCGTGAAAAACGCGCGTCTCTACACGCTGCTTGCCGAGCGCGAAGCGCGCATCCACGATCTCGATCAGCTCAAAAGCGACCTCATCGCGATGCTCGCTCACGACTTCAAGGGCCCGCTCACGAGCATGATCGGGTATGCGCAGCTCATGCGCGACGGCGTGCTCGAGGGCGAGGAGATCGTCGATGCGGCGAACTTCATGGTCGACGCTTCATGGCGTCTCTCGCAGCTCGCCTCGGATACGCTCACGATGTCGTTGCTCGAACGCAACGATCTGACGATCTCGCCGACCGATCTCGACCTCGTGCCGATCCTGCGCGGTATCGTCAAGAGCCACGCTGGCGAGCGGGAAATTCGGCTCGCGACCGACGTCGACGCGGTGCATATCCGTGCGGACGCCGCGCGACTCGCTCAGGTATTCGAGAACCTCATCGGCAACGCGGTGAAGTACTCGCCGAGCGGAGCGCCCGTCGATGTGGTGGTAACGCTCGGCGGCAACGAGGCGATCGTCGCGGTTCGCGATCGCGGGATCGGTATTCCGGAGGCCGACCGCGAGCGGGTGTTCGAGCGATTCGCCCGCGCTTCAAATGCCGCGGCTTCCTCGATCAAGGGGACCGGCTTCGGGCTGTATCTGGTAAAGACGCTCCTCGAACTGCACGGGGGCGCGATCGCGCTGACGAGCGTCGAGAACGAGGGCTCGACGTTTACGGTAACGTTGCCGCTCGCCGCGTCGCAGGCGCACCCGACGCGCTCGTGGTCGGGGATGTCCGTTTCGAGCATCCTGTAAGCGTGGAACACGAGCGCCGAATGCGGGTACGAGGAACTATGGGTATCCTCCGGCTGGTCTTCGTTCTCCGCTGCACGCTCGTCAACGCTTCACGCTTGATGGTGCACGCGAGCGTTCCGCTTCGCTTGAAGCTGCTCGCGCTCGCGCTCGGAGCGCTGATCCTCTCCCCACTAAACATCCTCGGCGATATCCCGGTCCTCGGTATCGTCGACGACGTCGCACTCCTCGGGATCATGCTCGGCTGGTTCGTGAACGCGGCAAGCCCGCATGTCGCCGCTCCGGTCTGGGTTTCCGCTCGGCGATAAGCGCCGCGAACGTCGCTCGGAGATGAAATCCCGCTTGTAGCGGGATGAAAGTTTCCGATGTGCGGCCCCGCTACCGGGCGCTGCATGCGAGAATCGTCGCATGCATCATTTGCGTCGCCCGATCGCACTCACCGGCGTGCTCTTTTCTCTTGCCGCAGTCGGCCTGGTCGCCTGCGGCGGCATGCGGCCGCAGGTCGGCTCGCGCCCTGCGAGTGCGAGCGTCCCCGAGCACCCGATGGACGTGTTGTATCCGCACGCGGTCTCGCCGGGTTCCGTCGTCCCACCGGCGATGACGATGACGCCGATCTTGCCGGCTTCGGCGATGCAATCGCTTGCGTCCGGCGTGCGCGCGGTTCGCGATGCTACGGCGAGTGGCTTCACGCAACTCCCGGGCGCGGCAAGCCAAGCCGTCTACGCGCAGGACGGATCGCTTTGGGTACTCTCGAACGCTCCCGCCGGTCCCGATAAAAATATCTGGCGGTATTCGCTCGGTTCGTGGACGAACGTGCCCGGGCTTGCGAGCCGCATCGCCCTCGCACCGAACGGCACGCTCTATGCCGTCAATGCCGCGGGCGGGCTCTACGGCTATGCGAATGGCAGCTGGACCGCGTACGGCGGCGCGGCGAGCGACGTAGCGGTCGACGTCAACGGCGCGGTCTACGTCACGTCGCTCGGCGCGCGTGGAACCGATACGGCGATCTATCGCTATGCCCGGGGCACCTGGTCGCAACTTCCGGGCGCGGCTTCGCGACTCGCCTCGTACCCGGACCCATACTCGCTGTATGCGCTCACGGCCGCCGGGACGCTGTATCAGACGCCCCTTACGACCACGGCCTATACGGCTTGCCCGGGGCAAGTGTCGCGTGTCGTGCCGAATGCGAACGGCGGTTTTCTCGCGGTTGGCTATCCGCTCGATCCCGTCGCAGGTGCTCCGCTTTACAGCTACACGGCGCAACCCGGGAACTGCGCCGGCAGCGCCTATCAGGCGATCGGGGGGAGCGGCGTCGACGCGACGGCGTTCGGGCAAGCCGTGGTCGTCCTCGGGTCATCCGGCGGCATCTATCAGACGCAGGTTACGGGCGTCGGCCCGACGCCGCCGCCCGCACCGCAGCCACCGGGCATCAAGGCGATCGCGCACGTCGTCATCATCTTCCAGGAAAACCGGACGCCGGATAATCTCTTCAACGGCTTCCCGGGGGCGGATACGCAGAACTACGGGATCAACTCGGCGGGTGCGCGGATCCCGCTCGGCCCCGTCGACCTCGCCAACAATTACGATCTGGACCATAGCCACACGGGATGGAAGAACCAGTGGGATAACGGCCGCATGGACGGCGCGGACAAAGTCGGGATGAGTTGCCCGAGCGGCACGTGCCTTTCGACGCCGCAGTTCAAGTACGTGCCGCAAAGCCAGGTGCAGCCATACTGGACGATGGCGCAGCAGTACGCCTTCGCGGATCGCATGTTCCAGACGAATCAGGGGCCGAGCTTTCCCGCGCATCAGTACATCATTTCGGGAACGTCGCTCACGCAGGTCGGCGGCACGCTACTCAATTCCGAGAACGTGAACGCGCCCGGGATCGGCTCCGGAGGCCAGGCCGGGTGTGCCGCGCCCGCCGGCACCGTTACCTCGGTCATCGATCCGAACGGGATCGAGACGAAGAGCACCTATCCATGCTTCGAGCATCAAACGCTGATGGATTCGCTCGATGCAAGGAAGCTGGCGTGGCGGTATTACGGCCCGAGCGCCGCCTCGATCTGGACGGCGCCGAACGCGATCGCGCACCTGCGCAACGGACCCGACTGGGCAAACGTGGTTTATCCCGCCGAAACGACGTTGCTCAACGATATCTCCGCGGGGAACCTGGGCGCGGTTACGTGGGTGAACCCCACGGGTGCCAACTCCGATCACGCGCAAGCGAATAACGGGGGTGGACCCGCGTGGGTGGCGTCGATCGTCAACGCGATCGGCCAGAGCCCGAATTGGAATACGACGGCGATTTTCGTGACGTGGGACGATTGGGGTGGCTGGTACGATCACGTCGCGCCGCCGCAGATCTATAACGCGTACGAACTTGGCTTCCGCGTACCGCTGATCGCGATCTCGCCGTACGCGAAGAGCGGCTACGTGTCGCACAACCTCCACGAGTTCGGCAGCATTCTGAAATTCACCGAGGAAGCGTTCGGCCTGCCGAGCCTCGGCTATACCGATGCCCGCGCGGACGACCTCGGCGATATGTTCGATTTCACACAAACCCCGCGCGCGTTCCGGACGATCCAGGCCAATCGCCGGGCCGCCGATTTCCTGACCGCGCCGCACGACACCGCGCGGTACCCCGACGGCGACTAGCCGCCTTTACAGAATTTGCGCAAGCTGGTATACTATGCGCCTATGCCCCTCGGTAGATAACGCGGATCCAAGGAGTGCCACGACGGCAGGGCCTTGGGCCGCTGCGCCTGTTTCAGGCCAGCAGGCCCTGCTCGCCATCGTCTGCGTACCGCCTCGAACGCCTCTGATCGCCGGGATGCTTGATGAAGGAAACTATGAACCTCCTCGATGTCAATAATTTCGATGCCATGCGCATCGGACTCGCGAGCCCCGAGCAAATCCGTGCGTGGTCCTTCGGCGAAGTCAAGAAGCCGGAAACGATCAACTACCGCACGTTGAAACCGGAGCGCGACGGCCTCTTCTGCGAGAAGATTTTCGGGCCTACCAAAGACTGGGAATGCCACTGCGGTAAGTACAAGCGCATCCGCTTCAAGGGCATGATCTGCGACCGCTGCGGCGTCGAGATCACGCGCGCGAAGGTGCGCCGCGAGCGTATGGGCCACATCGAGCTCGCGACGCCCGTCAGCCATATCTGGTACTTCAAGGGCGTGCCCTCGCGTATCGGCATCTTGCTCGATATGTCGCCGCGACAGCTCGAGAAGGTCATCTATTTCGCCGCGTATATCGTCATCGAGCCGGGCGCCACGGGCCTCACCAAGCGTGAAGTGCTCACCGAACAGAAGTATCGCGAATCGCGCGAGAAGTACGCCAACGGCTTCAAGGCCGGCATGGGCGCGGAAGCGATCCGCGACCTGCTCAAGGACTTGAACCTGCGCAAGCTCCAAGAAGAGCTCCGTCGCGAATTCAAGGAAACCACGGGCCAGAAGCGCGTCAAGGCGATCAAGCGGCTCGAAGTCGTCGAAGCGTTCCTCGCTTCCGGCAATAAGCCCGAGTGGATGATCCTCTCGGCCGTCCCCGTGATCGCGCCCGAACTGCGCCCGATGGTGCAGCTCGACGGCGGCCGTTTCGCGACGTCCGACTTGAACGATCTCTACCGCCGCGTCATCAACCGCAACAACCGTCTGAAGCGGCTGCTCGAGCTTTCGGCGCCCGAAATCATCATCAAGAACGAAAAGCGCATGCTGCAAGAAGCGGTCGACGCGCTCATCGACAACGGTCGTCGCGGCCGCCCGGTCACGGGCCCGAACAACCGCCCCTTGAAATCGCTCTCGGATATTCTCAAGGGCAAGCAAGGCCGCTTCCGCCAGAATCTTCTCGGCAAGCGCGTCGACTATTCGGGCCGTTCCGTCATCGTCGTCGGTCCGAACCTGAAGCTGCACCAGTGCGGCCTTCCGAAAGAAATGGCGCTCGAACTCTTCAAGCCCTTCGTGATGAAGAAGCTCGTCGATCGTCAGCAAGCGCACAACATCAAGAGCGCGAAGCGCATGGTGGAACGCGTGCGTCCGGAAGTCTGGGACGTGCTCGACGAAGTGATCCGCGAGCATCCGGTGCTGCTCAACCGCGCACCAACGCTCCACCGTCTCGGCATCCAGGCCTTCGAGCCCGTGCTCGTCGAGGGCAAGGCGATCCATCTCCATCCGCTCGTCTGCACGCCGTACAACGCGGACTTCGACGGCGACCAGATGGCCGTTCACTTGCCGCTCTCGGCCGGTGCGCAAGCCGAAGCGCGCATCCTGATGCTCTCCTCGAACAACATCCTCGCGCCGTCGTTCGGTAACCCCGTTTCGATCCCGACGCAGGACATGGTGCTCGGGCTGTACTTCCTCACGTTCAACCGCGATGAATACAAAGGCCCCGCGCGCGCCGCGGTCGTCGACGACTACGCTTCATACCCGCCGCCCGAGACGCTTCGCACCCGCGAGCTCTGGGAGCGTCGCAACGCGAACGCCGAGAACCCGATCCCCACGATCAAGGAATCGCCGATGCCCGAAGGGGTCGAGCGGCTCCCGTATTTCGGCGATGTGAACTCCGCGCGTCTCGCGTGGGATCACAAGCAGATCGGTTTGCAGCAGTGGATCTATCTCCGCTTCCGCAACACGCGCATCAAGACCACGGTCGGCCGCGCGTTCTTCAACGACGCGATCCCCGAGAAGTGGAATCACCCGTACGTCAACCACACGATGGACAAGGGCGCCCTCAAGCGCTTGATCACCGAGTGCTATCGCAAGTACGGTAACGCGGCAACCGCCGGGTTCCTCGACGCGATCAAGACCCTCGGTTTCCGTTTCGCGACCCAGTCCGGAACGACGGTCTCGATCTCGGACGTCGTCGTGCCGCAGGCGAAATACGACCTGCTCGATACGGCGCAGTCGAACGTCGACGATCTGCATAAGCTCTTCGATCAGGGATTCATCTCCGAAGAAGAGCGCTACACGAAGACGATCGCGATCTGGCAGAAGTGCGCGGAAGACGTTACCGTCGCCATGCAGCAAGCCCAGAACCCGCTCAACCCGGTCTTCATGATGGCGACCTCGGGTGCTCGTGGTTCGATCAACCAGGTCAAGCAGCTCGGCGGTATGCGCGGACTGATGTCCGACCCGTCGGGTCGCATCCTCGAAATCCCGGTCAAGGCTTCGCTCAAAGAAGGCCTCACCGTCCTCGAGTACTTCATCTCGACCCACGGCGCGCGCAAGGGCCTCGCCGATACGGCGCTCCGTACGGCGGACTCGGGCTACCTAACGCGTCGTCTCGTCGACGTCGCCCAGGACGTGATCATCCGCGAGGAAGATTGCGGCACGAGCAACGGCATCACGGTTGCAGAGATCCGCGTCGGTAAGGAAACGATCGAGCCGCTCACGGACCGAATCCTCGGCCGTCGCGCGCTCGTCGACATCAAGGACCCGGAAAAACCGCGTACCAAGCTCATCGCACGCGACGAAGAGATCGACGAAGAGAAGGCCAAGGCGATCATCGCCGCGGGCATCACGGAAGTGAAGATTCGCTCCGTGCTCGCCTGCCAAGCGCGCTACGGCGTCTGCTCGATGTGCTACGGGCGTAACCTCGCCACCGGCAAGAGCGTCGATATCGGCGAAGCGGTCGGCATCATCGCCGCGCAGTCGATCGGCGAACCGGGCACGCAGCTCACGCTCCGTACCTTCCACACCGGCGGCGTCGCGACGGCCGACATCATCACCGGTCTCCCCCGCGTCGAAGAAATCTTCGAAGCGCGTAAGCCTAAGGGCGTCGCGCGCATCGTCGAAGAGGACGGCACGATCAAGATCCTCGAAGACTCGAAGACCAAGAAGATCCTGCACGTCATCGACGACACGGGCGAAGAGCACGAGTACGAACTCCCGCTCAACACGCACCTCACCGTCCACGACGGCGATCGCATCATCAAGGGCGAGCAGCTGCACGACGGATCGCTCGATCCGCACGACATCCTACGCATCAAGGGCGAGACGGCGCTGCAAAATTACCTGGTTCAGGAAGTACAGAAGGTCTATCGCTCGCAGGGCGTCGACATCAACGACAAGCACATCGAAACGATCGTTCGTTCGATGCTGCGGAAGGTGAAGATCGTCGACGGCGGCGACACCCGGATGCTTCCGGGCCAGCTGATCGAGCAGTCGACGTTCAAAGAAGAGAACGAGACGATCGTCCAAGAGGGCGGCAAGAAGGCGGAGGGCATCCCGGTGCTCCTCGGCGTCACGAAGGCCTCGCTCGCGACCGACTCGTTCCTCTCGGCGGCGTCGTTCCAGGAGACCACGCGCGTTCTCACCGACGCGGCAATCAAGGGCAAGCACGATCCGCTACTCGGCCTCAAGGAAAACGTCATCATCGGCAAGCTGATCCCGGCAGGCACGGGCATGAGCCGCTACCGCAACCTGACGATCGAACCCGAAGGCCAGGATCTCGACGCCGAGGGCCGTCCGAAGAACAACTTCCTGTTGGATGCGGACTACCTCGCCGAACAGTACGACGCGGTCGTCGGGCCGGGCGGCCAGGAGATGAGCTCGAAGCTGATGGGGCCGTACGAACGGCAACGTTTGCAAGAGAACTCGGTAACGTACGAAGGCGACTACGAAACGGATGTGGCCGTGGCCGCGCCCGCGCAGAAGACGCAGTACAAGCCCAAGGGCATCAACCCCGAAGACCTCTGATCTCGCACGAGATTAGGGAAATACAGAAAACGGCCCGTCGCAGCAATGCGGCGGGCCGTTTTCTGCGCCGAGACCCCTTGCCGCTGGCGCCCGTCGTCGCGAAGCTGTGATAGGATGCTCGTATGAGTGAGGCGCTCGAAGCCATGCCGCTCGCGATCCGACTACCGTCACCGTTGACGGAGGCCGATCTGCTCGCGCTCACACGGGATAATCCGGGTTATCACTTCGAACGCCGAGCGGACGGAAAACTCGCCGTGTCACCATCCGGTTTTTTCAATGGGCTCGCCGAGGGCGAGCTCTACGGGCAGATGTTTACGTGGAATCGTGCAGTTGGAGGCGGTGTCGTGCTCCCATCGAGCGCGGGATTTACGCTGCCGGACGATGCGATTCTCTCGCCCGATTGCACCTACGTCAGCACCGAACGACTAGCTACAGCGGACGCGGACGGCGTCGAGCGCGCGTATATTAAGGTCGTGCCCAACGCCGTTTTCGAGCTCGTGTCGCCCGGTGATGCGCGTGCCGACGTGCAAGCAAAAACGCGAGCGTATCTCGCGAACGGTGTCGGCCTCGTCGTCACGATCGATCCAAAAGCAAACGTCGTGACGCTCGATCGCCCCGGGCGCGAACGTGCAACGTATCATGCGCCCACGACCATCGCGCTCGATCCGGAAGTACCGGGCTGCGTGCTGGATATCCGCGCGATCGTCGCTGCCGCGATCCGTCGGTAATGCGCGGCAAGGTCGCCACGTTTGCGGTAACGTGGTTCGCGATGTTCGTCGTCCAATTCGCGCCTCCGTCCGCACTTGCGGCGGAGGTTATCTCAACGCCATGTGGAGGCGTCGACGACGTCACGAAAATTTCGTGGGCTGTGATTCCGTCGTTCGGCGGTGCCGTGTACGTCGAGATCGCACGAAATGGTCGCCTCCGCGACAACCGTGGGTTTCGGTATCGGTACGACCGATATGGCGTCGCACCCGACTATGCAACGACTTCGGTTTCGGACGTGCTTTTCGCACGCGCGGCATCGCTCGTTCTGGATGCGCAAATCCTTACGCGCATGCCGCTTCAGCCGCCGGCAAACGTGATCGGTCTGGACGGTACGAACACGTTCGTCAGCGTGCAACTCTGCGGGAAGATCGTGCAAGTCGAGTCGCATAACACCGTCGATCCGGGAGTGAACGCGCTCGAAGCCGCACTCGATTCCTTGGTCGTTGGCCTTACGTGGGATTCGCGAAGTATTACGCGCCCACCATCGTTACCGCCGGTCTTCCGATATCCGAACTAGCGTATCGCGTCGACAAGAATTTTAGCCGTTACGCGGCGGCGTCGATCTTGAGATACACCATCGTCTGGTTGAGCAACATGTAGGCGATCTCGCCGAACGACATCGGGCCGGGATATCCCACGTGTTTTCCGGCGAGATCGCCGTGGACGTAGTTCACGACGCAGTTACACGAGAACGCGGACGTCATCGGACCGATCTCTGCGACGAGGCTTGCGAACCGCGCTTCGTAGTTGTCGAGCGACGCCGCGAGTTCGTATTCTTGTCCCGCGAAAATCGGGCCATAAAAATCGACGTGGTTTTCGTCCGATACGGCACGGAAACTGACGTTCATCCGATAGCCGTGCAGGTTCGCGATCAGCGGCGAACGCAGGTCGAGGTCGTGCGTGCGGATCCACTCTGCAAAGTTGTGCCGTACGCCATCGACGAGTACGTCGGTCTGGCGGAAGCCATCGTTCGGGAAGACGAGCTTGACGCTGTCGGCTTTTTCGCGGAACGGGTTCACGATGCCAACGGTCGCTTCGCGCGCTGCGGGGAGCGTGACGTGCAGCGCGACGATCCGATCGGCACGACCTTCGCGCGTCGCCCCATCGAAAACGAGCGGAGAAACGATTCCGATATCGGCGAGCGCGACGCCCGATGCGAAGCCGACCATCGGCGTTTCGAGAAGCCGTTCGGCGGATGAGACGGCGTCTTGAAAGCGCAGATGGACATCCGAGAGACCCGGGATGATGAGGATCGTGTAGCCATGGCGCGGGCGTTCGGCGAGGAGCGTTTCCATCTCGGCGATCGCGTACGAGCCGATTGCGGAATGCGCCGCTTCGACCTGTTCGCTCACGAAAATGCGCTCGTGATCTTCCGAACCGTGCTCGTTCATGAAATACGGAATCGTTCCCGCGATCCAATTTCCGGCGGGAAGGCGGCGCAACAGCGGCTCGTCGCCTGCGAAAAATGCCGGGCGGCCACTCGCTGCGATCGCGATCGCTTCATCGAGGCTGACGAGGCCCATCGTGCCGATCATGCTGCGACGCCGAAGATCTGCAGCAAATCGCGTTCGGCATTCTTTCCGTGTTTGAGAAAAAATGCACGAACCTCTTCGATCCGCGTATTCACGTTCTCTTCGGAGGCATCGAATGCGACATGGGTGCGCACGCGCGAGAGCATGATGCTCGTCGCGAGGAACGAGAACTCGTATTTGTTGCGATCGGTAAGCAGTTGGCGCCAGCGTGGATCGGTCTGGTTCGGGATCATCGTCGCCTCGTGTCGGCATGTGCGGAAGCCGAGTCCGATAGAAATCGGTCTCGCGCGACCCCCTCGAATTGGGGTGCTTCCTTACCTTAGTGCACCGACGAGTTTTTCGTCCAGAGCGCGTTCGTAAAGCTTCTCGTAAGACGACATCCCGCGCGCCGCAACGCGCGTTCGGTAGGTCTCTCCGCGTAACGCGTTCCGGGCGCCGCGACGATGTCGTGCCGCCGCGGCGACCGGTCTGCGACCTAAGCGGGGTTTTCGAAGTCGCCCGGGCTCTTCTCCGTGGCACGCCATTCGGGTAAGCGTTCCGGCGAAGCGGCTGCGAGTGCGGCGCGTGCTCCCGCCGCGTCGGGGTCGAGTCCGTAAATCGGCGTGGCGGGTTGCTGGCGCCATGACTCGGCAAGCGAACCCGCGTCGACCGGATCGAAACCGAGTTGATCGATCAAATCCATCACGATCGCCTTCGCTCTTGCATCGTCGCCCGCGACCGGCAATGCCTTGCGATCCGATGCGCCCTTCGGTTTTCCGTGTTCGAGCAGATGCAGCGCGTAGATGTTGTTGAACGCCTTGACGACCGGGCGTCCGAGCTGTTGCTCGACCCACTGGCTCTCGGGCATCCCGTTTTCGATTTCGGGGATCGCGCCGTCGCGATGGCGCGGATAGTAGTTTCCCGTATCGACAACAACGGTCGACGAAGGGACGTCTGCGAACAGGTCGGCCTGCAACGTCGGCACGTTCTTTTGCGGAATCGTAACGACGACGACCTCGCCGAACTGCGCGGCCTCGCGCGCCGTCACCGCGCGCACGCCGATTTCCGCGGCGAACGCTTGCAGCGATTCCGGTCCACGCGAGTTCGCGATCACGACGTCGTGTCCGCGTTTTTTGAGGTTGCGTGCGAGGGCTCCGCCGATGTTGCCCGCGCCGATCAATCCGATGTTCATGTCTCTAGCGACCACCGCACGAGCCGTACGGTTTCGCAAGCTAGCGCGTGATCGGTTCGTCGAATCGCAGCAGTGGCGCGGCCATCGCGGACGGCTCTTCAAGCCCGACGTCGCTACACAACGGATCGATCCCGCGCCCGCCGCGCGGATAGGTCATGCAGATCGCGCGGTATGCCGTGAGGCTTGCGAAAAACGCATCGCGCGAGAGTTCGTTCAGATACCCGCACGTCCCGATGCTACCGCGTGGGAGCGGCGCGACGAGGTTGCCGCCGCGCTTCTGGATGATCTTACGATGGCTCTCCCACATCACGTCGACATCGTCAAGCACGTCGTGCCAGAGGCTCAAGCCGTACGCGCTGATGATGCCCATGATGCGATCGAACGCGAGCCGATCGATCCAGCCGTTTTGCAAGCTGAGATACGCGCCGAACCCCATGTCGATCGCCACGGCATGCCCGTGCAACAGGCCCGCTTCGATCTCGAATCCGGGCGACCACGTGTGCCCGTATGCGTGCGGCCGGCACTGATGCGTTTCGTAGAGATTGTCGTATTCCGACTCGATGTACGAGCGCATCGCGCCGCCCAAGATCTTTTGCGAGAGGTCGTGGATCGCATCGCTCGGCGTGCACTCGACCGTGCCGAAGCGCGTACCGATCAGCTCGTGTTTCGCCGTTTCGAGATCGGCGAACAGTTCGGCATTCGTCACGGCCGCGATCTTGATGATCTCGGCGACGCCGTGCCGCAGCCAGCCCTCGTGTAAGGTCGCGAAGAAGAAGCGGTCCGTCAAGCAAAGCACGGGCGGGTGGTATGCGCCGAGGAGATTTTTGTACCCGAAGCCGTCGCAGCACGTGCGCGGCGAGGGGCCCGCATCGATCCCCGAAACGATCGAGGTTGCGAGCATGACGTACGGCGTGCTGCGGCCATAAAGCGCGCAGGCGAGGCCGCCCGTGTCGGCGAGGACGCCCCCACCGACGATCAGGACCGGTTCGTTGCGCGAGATCCCGAGGCGCTTGAAATCGCCGAGCATCCGCTCGACGGTCGCGAGCCCCTTATCGATTTCCATCGCGCGATACACGAGCAGTTCGAGCGGTATTCCGTGTCCGCGGAAATAGCGTTCGATTTGCTCGCCGTAAAGGCGATGCACGGTCTTGTCGACGAGTGCGATACAGCGTCCGAGCGGCCGATAGATATCGCGGAGCGTCGTCTCGTCGTGGGCGAGCACGTTATCGACGAGCCGAATCGATGCGAAGGTCTGTAAGTTCATCACCGCCTCGACGTGCCGATGGTCGGGCGTGCTTTCCACGCGGCCATCGCACTGGCGATAGGGCGAGGTCGGAAAGATCGCGTGCGGGTCCTCGATCGTCAACCGCTCCACGAGCTCGCGATAGTGCGCGTTGATCGACGCATCGGGGACGTGCGCGACGAGGTAGGTCGAGAGGCGCACCGGCGCGAGTTCGACCGATGCGTGGATGCGTTCGGCGAACGTCGTCCACGGGTTCGTCGCCGTGCCGCGATCGATCGCCGTCGCGAGTTGCCCGACGAGCGCGAAGAATTGCCGAAGCGGCAAGCTGAGCGCGCCGCGGAGCATGCGGCCGGGCGCGATCGCCTCGGTGGCGCCGGCGGCCGCGAACGCCTCCCCATATTCCGCCGAAAACACCGGCGCTTCGATCAGGCTTTGAAGAAACGGCGCGAACGCCGCATCGCCGAGCACGGTGTCGACCGCTTCGCGAAGATCGCTCGTGGTGAGGACGCTTTTGTCTTGACGGTTGAAGTACGCGTGGATGGCATCGATCGACGTAAGCATTCCGAGCATCTCCGTTGCGGTGCGAGATCGTTCGCGAGGTTTGACTGCGTTGTTGTGTGGCGTGCCTTCGGATCGGGTCACGGTACGCGCGCCACGCCGAGTACTTGCCCGATCGCTTCGGCGAAGAATCGCTCGAGCGGAATTCCGGCAGCGCGCATCATCGTGACGACGACGCTCTGCGGTGAAAACGAACAGTACGGCCCGGCTTCGAGAAACCACGGTCGACCCTGCGGATCGATGCGGAAATCGAAGAGGTTGTAGTGCCGCGAGCCGAGCGCCGTGTAGGACGCGCGCGCGGCTTTCCAAACGGCGGGAACGATCGGGTCGTCGGCCGGGACGATCCACGATTCGCTCCGCGTTTTTGCTGCAAGCGTCAGCGCGCCGTCTGCGTTTCGCTTGAGCTTGTCCGCGGCGCGCCGGATCGGCCGCTCCCGAGCATCGACGTAATACTCTTCGAGCGGAAGGCACACGAGCTCGTTCCCGCGCGCGACGACGCCGCAACGCACCTCGCGCCCCAGCGGCACGTACTCCTCGACCAACACCGCCTCGGAATACGCGAACGCATTGCGAAGCGCGGCGTCGAAATCGCGCGCCTCGGTAACGAGGGTGAGGCCGTCGGAGTTATCGGATCCGTTCGGCTTTACGACGGCGGGAACCGAGATCGTCGGCGTTCGCATCGCATGCAGCAACTGCCCGCGCGGTACGGCAACGCCTGCAGCGGCGACGACGGCTTTCGCTTTCGCCTTATCTGCGGCGAGCGCCATGACGAACGGGGTATTGCCGAGATACGGAAGATCGAGCAGTTCCAGCAACGCGCGCATCGTCGTCATTCCGGAAATGCAGAACATCTGCGGAACGGCGACGGCGCAATCCGCAGCACGGAGCCGCGCGACGGCGTCGGCGAACGTGTATGCGGGTGCCGCCGCGAGCGCTTCGGGCGCGAGCGACGTGGGAAAGCGCCAGCGACCATCCGGTGCGACGTGCGCGATGACGAATGCGTAGTTCTCGGAATCGGAAAGCGCATCGATGCAGCCGCGCGCGTATAATTCCGAGAGATCGCAAAATGCAGCGCTCGTCGGCGAGCCGACGAGTTGCAGTACGCGAAGCGGCGCCATCAATCGCCTCCCGCTTGCACGAGCTTGCCGATGTTGACGTCGATGCGAAGCCATCCTCGGCCTTCGACGAGATCGCGGATCAGCAAGAGCGGGATGTGCCAGTGGTAGAGCATCAGAAACGGCAGCGGATCGCGCCAATCGAGCACGGCGTCCTTGCCACGTACGATGACGCGAAGCCGTTCGCGCGTGCGCGACCACGAATCGAGCGAGGTGACGAGACGCCACAATTCCTGATACAGCCAGTAGGTCGGACGACTCGTGATGCGCGGTACGATCGGCGCTTGCGACAGCGGACCGCCGAGATACGCTTGCGCCACCTCCGGGTGATCGTAGAACATCGTGATCGCGGAATGCGTGCGCGGATTGCATTCGATCGCATAGATTTCGCCGTCGTCGTCGGCTTCGATAAAATCCATCGATGCCTGCCCCGTTAGCGACAGCGCTTCGCCGAAGTGCCGCACCCACGCTTCGATTGCGGGCATATCGACGTTTTCGTAGTTTACTTGAAACGGCGACGAGAGACAGCAGCAGTGCACGCGGAGCTCGCCGTTACGAAACGTGCCGTGCGTGCAGTATTCGGTTCCCGGGATGAACTCTTGCAGCACCCACGGGTTCTCGGGCGAGATCGGAAGCGAGCGCACGAAGGCTTCGGTTGCTTCCGGTGTCGCGCAAGGAAGCCGTGTGAGATCCAAGCGGCGCACCGCATCGTACGCGATGCTCTTGAGGATGTACGCCCGCTTCCGGGACGCGAAGTCGAACGCGAGCACGGTTTCGGGATCGGTTACGCGTACCGAATGCGGCGCGTGTAACCCGAGCGCCGCCGCGGCTTCGGCGAACGCGTGCTTGTCGTCGAGCGTTTCGATGCTTCCCGGCCCGACGTGGATGACTTCGCACGAAGCGCTCAGCCTTGGCAAGGCTTGCGCGTCGTAATGACTCGCCACGGGGCTGCACACGGGAACGTACACATCGACACGCTCGCCCCGCACGATGCGTTCGAGCGCTGCGGTGTAGTCGCGTGCGGCGGGTTCGGGCAGCGTGTAGAATCGGTCGACCGCGCGCGAGAAGCGATGTGCGGTCAGCCAGTATTTCCGGCTTTCCGCAAGGATCACGCGGTGCCCGGCGGCGTGAAACGAGCGGGCGAGTTGCAGCGCCTTCGTCATCTTCCCGCCGCTGACGAGCACGGTCTTTCGCGATGCCGTGGGGGTTCGCGCGTTGCGCCCCGCACCGCGTTCCGCGAGCGCACCCACGATCGCGCTGCCCGCGACAACGGCAATGCTCAAGGGTAACGCGAGGGTGAGTGCCGCGAGCGTCAGCAGCGTTTTCGGGACGTGTGACTTCACGAAGCCGAGGCGCGACGGATGAGCGTCAGGCCGTCGCGAATCGGGAGAAGCACGTTCTCGATGCGCGGATCTGCGGCGACGTGTGCGTTGAATGCGGCGATCGCTTCGCCGTTTGGCGTGCGCGCGCGATCCGCCCATGGCTCGCCCTGCATGAGCGTATTGTCGACACACACGAGGCCGGTCGGTGTGAGCAATTCGCTTCCGACGAGCAGATCGAGGTACGTCGCGTACTGCCCCTTATCGGCATCGATGAACACGAAATCGAAGCTCGCTCCCTGCTCGTGCATGCGTTCGAGCGTTTGCTTCGCGGGGGCGACTTCGATCGCGATCTTCGCGCCGTGCGGCGAGCGATCGAACCACGAGCGCGCGAAGGCGGCTGCATATGCGTCGATCTCGCACGCGACCAAATGCCCGTCATCCGGGAGTGCCTCCGCCATCGCGAGCGCGGAGTATCCCGTGAAGAGACCGATCTCGAGGATGCGTTTCGCACCCGTCGCGCGCACGAGGAATTGCAAGAGTTTCCCCTCGACGTGCCCCGAGAGCATCTCTTGTTCGAGCGCAACGGCGGTCGCGCCGGAGGCATATAAATCCGACCAATCGCGCCGCGCCGTATCGGCGGCGAGCGATTGCAGCACGGGAGACGCTTGGGTCGTCGACGTTTCGAGGTACGCTTCGAAGCCCGTGGCGAGATGCGAAGTCGTATCGAGCAAGGTTGCAAACGTCGCGTCGGCGTACGAAAGCTCCCGCGCGCGCTCACGTAACTGTTCGAGGTTCGCGGCGATGATGCCGAGTGGGGTAACGGGTCGTGGGGGCGTCAGCATGGTCCAATCCGGGCACGGTACATGCATGAGAGCATCCGCACTACGGCGCGGTTCCCTCGCACTTCAGCGTACCGATTCCACCATAAGGAAGCATTAATGCCTACAGCAGCGATTCTTTTCGGCTCGATCGGCTCGGTTGTCGAGACCTCGGATATCCAGCGGCGGGCGTACAACACCGCGATGGCGGAAGCGGGCTTGTCGTGGAATTGGGACCGCGAAACGTATGCGGAACTGCTCTTGCAAGCGGGCGGGCGCGAGCGCTTGGCGCAGCTCTCGGCGGCGACCGGTGCCGGGCTTTCGGAAGCGACGATCGCGGCGATTCACGCCCGCAAAACCGAACTCGCATGCGCGGAAATCGTCGCAACGAAGGTCCCGCTGCGCCCCGGCGTTGCGGAACTCGTGGGATACGCGAAGCAGTACGGCGCGAAGCTCGGATTCGTGACGACGACGTACGCGCCGAACATCGATGCGATCTTCGCCGCCACGATCGAGCATTTGCAGCGCGAGGACTTCGCGGTCGTCGTTTCGCGCGACGACGTCGGACGTGGGAAGCCCGCGCCGGACGCGTACGCATTCGCGCTCGCCCAACTTGGAATCGCGCCGGAGCACGCATTGGCGATCGAGGATACGGCCGCGAGCGTGATGTCGGCGAAACGCGCCGGCGTGCGGGTCGTCGCAACGCCGGGCGCGCTTACCGCGGATCAAGATCTGTGGCAAGCGGATCTCGTGCTAACGCACCTTGCGACGCCGGATGGCACGCTCGATCCGCGCGTGCTCGCCCATCTGGCATAGCGATGCAGACGCGCGCGCTCACGCCGTTCGGCGTGGAGATTGACGATTTCGCGATCGGCTCGGCGACCGAGGCGATGGCCGATGCCGCGGCACGGCTCATCGCCCGGCACCGTGTCGCGGTCTTCCGCGAACAAGCGATCGACGATGCTGCGTTCGTGGATTTCCTGCGCAAGCTCGGCGAGATCACGTTTACCGAAGGCGAGACGGCCGTTGCGGATGCGCCCGAACTCAACGTCGTCTCGAACGTCGGGCGCACGACGCCACCGCGCAGCGTCTTCCATACCGACACGAGCTACGTCGCCCGCCCGCCCGCGTTTACGGCGCTGCGTCCGGTGCGGTTACCGCGCGTCGGCGGGAGCACGCTCTTCAGCGATCAGGTGCGCGCGGTCGAACGGCTCTCACCGCGCGTGCGCGAAGCACTTCGCAGGCGAACGGTGCGCCACGGACCGACCGGCGTTGCGGGCGGTGCGACGCGCCATCCGCTCCTGCGCGAGCATCCGAGCACGGGAGAGGTGGCGCTCTATCTTTCGACGCCGGAACGATGCACGGCGCTTAGCGAGGTTGACGATGCGACGAGCGCGCGCGCGATCGCCGCGCTCTATCGCCACAGTATCGATCCCGCGCATCTCTATCGGCACGCGTGGCGCGCGGGCGATATTCTCGTTTGGGATAATCGCTCGACCATGCATCGTGCCGATCACGACGACGTCGATGGCGAGCGCGTGTTGCATCGCGGCATGGTCCTCGGCGAAATCCCGCTCGCGGCACCCTAGCCTACGGCGAAATCGCCGCCATTCGCGAATTTCGCGCGAAGAAATGCACCGTTCTCGACGATCGCCCGCGCATCGTTTGCGTATGCATCTTTCACGATCGCCGAAAGTTTGGCATCGAGGACGCGGAGTTGTTCGAGCAACAGTTGCGTCGCCGTCTTGCCGTCGGCAACGGGCTGGACGTTGCGGAACGCGGGGGGAAGCGCGAGATAGTTTTTCAGCGTTTGCGGAAGATAGTCGAGCGCCGTTTGGCGCACGGTGAAAATCGACTCGTCGACTCCCTTTGCATGTGCGACTGCCGGCAGCAACGCGAGAATGCTGTTTGCGATCGCGTGCACGAGCCCGAGCACCTCGGCCGGAACGCGGCCGCGTACGTTTGCTTCCAGGCGGCGTAGCGCATCCTCGACTTCGGCTGCGGCGATCGCGCCGCTGAGATCGGTTTCGAGGACCTTGCTCTCCGGCGTGGCGAGGTAGCCGATGCCATACGCGCCCGCCACGATCGCATACCAGAAATCGTGGATGACCCCGCCGAAATACGCGCCGAGCGCGGCGAGGCCCAGCACGCTACCCGCAAGATTCTTCGTACCGTAAAGCCAGAGCAGAACGCCGCGCCGTACGATCATTGGTAGCCGCGGATCTCTTTGAAGATCGCCGTAAGTGCGGTCGAGCGGCCATCGAAGACGCGGCCTCCCGTCGCCTCGGCAAGCTCGGTCAACTGCGGCGAATCGCCCTCGCCGAAGAGGATCGGAAACACACGTATGCGCTGTTCTTCGGGCGCGCGGTAACGATACTTGTGCTTGAATTCCTCGATCGTGTCGCCTTGATTGTTCAAGCCGTCCGTCATCAAGACGACCGTGTAATAGCGATCGGGTTCGCGTTGTTCGGCGGCATACGCGGCGTCGAGCGTTTGCTCCACGGCACTGAAGATCGCGGTTTCCCCGTCGGGCTGCAATGCCCGAACGTAGGACTTGATCTTCCCGAGCGTTGCCGTGTCGTTCGCCGATGCCATGACGAAATCGGTCGGCGGGCTGACCGATGAGGAGAAGTGCGTGAACGTGATCTTTTCACGCGCATCGAAACGCGCGAAGCGCCCGGTCAGCGAGGTATCGTCGCCCGCGAGCCCGTCGATCGCCGCACGCACCGCCGCGATGCGCGGCCCCTCCATCGAGCCGCTCGTATCGATGATGAAGAAGGGATGGGCGGGCGTGCGATCGACGTTGAGATACGACGAGAGCACCGTATCCACGGTCTTGATCGATCCGGGAAACGGCACGTCGACGATCAGGCCCTTCGCGAGCAGCGGCGAGCGCGCGACATCCGGCAGCACCGGCCGGCGGTAGGTTTTCTCGGCGACGATTTTCTGGAACGGCGCACTTGTGACGTACGCGGCGACTTTATCGAACAGCGCTTTCTTCTCCGGATCGAGAAGAACGAGCGGATAGTCCGCGGTGACGACGCCGTCGCTTGGGAAGATCGGTACCAGCGGATCGCGGAGCGCGGCATCCGCGTTCAGCTCCGCGATCGAGGCTTCGTACGTGACGATGCCATCGAGGAGATCCTGATCGCGCACGTAGGCATCGGCGAGCCATCCCGAACTTCCCGACGCGAGCTTTTGCCCGTGGAAGAAGCGTTGCAGCGCCGAGCGATCGACGCGATCGCTTGCGAGCGCATCGCCCGATCCCGAGAACGCCGTCGCGATCGCGATGACGGCGGAGAAGCCGCTATTCGAACTCGTCGGGTTCGTCATCGCGAAACGGAAATCGCCGGTACCCGCCTTCGTCGCGATGTCGCGCCAGGTGACTTTTGCCGGCGGCATCCAACCGAAGGCTTTCGCTTTGCTTTCTTTCACGCCGACGATTACGGGCGAGAGCATCGTGCGCACTTGCGCGCGAATGCGGTGCTGCGTGTCGCGCAAGACGAGGTATTTCGCCGTCGAAAACCATGCGGCATCGAAGCGTTCGCCGTTTTCGATCCGATCGATCGCCGAGAGCGTGCCGCTGTAGGTCGGTGCGAGCGTCACCCCCGTGGCGTTGCGGATCGCACCGAAGTAGGGCTCGAGATCTTTGAGCTCGGAGCCCGCAACGATGTGCAGCGTCGATGCGGGATCGCTCGCCGCGCGTGCGTTCGTGCCGTCACGTGCGGGCCCGGGAGCGCGCGCGCCGAGTCTGTCGATCGCGAAGATCGCGACCAACACGAAGATGGCGACGATGGCGATTCGTTTCACTGCAATCGTACGACGCCGTCGCTCGAAACGACCGCAGCTTGGCTCACCGATAGCCCCGTGAGCGCGGCTTGCGTATCCTTCGCGCGCGTCTTCTCCAAATACGAATCGGCGCGCGTGACTTGTCCGCTCAGCGCATCGACGGTCTGCGCCATCGAGTCGAGCGCCTTCACCTTGTATTCGCTGACGAGATCGATCGTCGCGAACACGTTGTCGAACGCTTTCTGCAGCGACTCGACCGAAACGGTGGCACCCGCCGCCTGCTGGTAGACGGTCGCGGATTGCTGGCGTAACATCGCCGATGTGCTTTCGATCATGTTGCCCGTCGTCGTATTGAGCGCGGAAATTTGATCCAGCACGAGCTTTTGGTTCGAGAGCGCTTGCGCGACGGTCACGGCGGTGCGGAGTGCGGAGACCGTCGTCGTCGTCGCGCGGTCGACGCCCTTGACGAGTTCGATATTGTTCTTGCGCACGAGATCGAGCGCGAGGTAGCCCTGGATGTTCACGGCCATTTGCGTCAACAAATCTTGCACGCGCTGACGCGTATAGAAGAGCACGTCTTCCTTGAGTACCTTCGCACGCGCCGCGTCGACGGTTTCGATGCTCGCGATGCGCTGCTCGAGCGCCGCGTCGATCTTCTTACCGAGGTAGATGTACTGCTCGAGCTTCTGCATGAGCGTCCACATCGCGGCCTTCTCGGTTTCGATCGAGGCGTTGTCGCGCATCAGCTCGTCTTTCGAGCGATAGAGCACCTCGATGATCGCGTTTAAATGGCCCTGCGCCGAGGTGTAGCTATCGAAATACGCCTTGAGTTTATTACCGAACGGCAGCACGCCGAGCAGCTTGCGCGGCGCGAACATGTTGCCTTGTTTCGCGGGATCGAGTGCTTCGATCGTCGTGCGCAGCTGCATCAAGCCTTGCGTCACCTGGGAGCCCGCGCCGCCGTTCTGCATCGCCTTCATCGGGCGTTCGAGCATCCGATTCGAAATCGCCGCCGCCGATTGCATCTCTTGCGCGCCCATCGCGTTGATGGTGTTTACGCGCGATTTGAACGCCTCGCCGTTGGTGTCGAGCGAGGTCACCTCGCCGATGAATTGCGCGACCTGCGCGTCGAGTTTCGCCGTCTCCTCCGGTTTGAGTGGGACCATCCCCGATGCGCTTTCCGGGGTAACGTTTGCGACGGGCTCGGGTGCGGTGAGGACGATCGGCGGGGTGAGTTCGGCCATGGCGCTATTCCCTCAAAGGACGTGGGCTCTACGACGCGGAGCGTTCCGCGGCGATCGCCGTGATGAGTGATTCGAGGACATCGAAATCGGGCGGGTCGACCACGTCGAGGATCGTCTGCGGAGCCGCGACCCCGGCTTTTTTCCAGAAATCTGCTTGATACGCGGCATCGCTCGTGCGGAAGCCGTGTTCTGCCGCGAGGTGCACGAGCACCGGATCTTCGTTTAGGAGATGGCCGAGCTTCTCGCCCGCGGGATCCATCGCGACGAGCGTGTGTTTGGTGAAGATCGTCGGTTTCGGATAGAAGAGCACCATGTCGCTCGCGCGCGGGTGCGCGATCGCATACTCGATGAACTGCGCTTCGTAGATCATCACGAGCGGTGCGCTCCCGAGCCCCTGGGTGGTGTATACATCGAATGGCCCCGACGAACTCGTCTCTTGGAACCCTTGGCGCGTGAAAAGCGGCGCGACGAGCGGTACCACGCGACGCACGGAAGCTTGCCCCGCAACGACTTCGCGGCCGTTTGCGATATAGCTCGCGAGGCCGAGATACATCGCGGCGGAGTTACTCGTCCGCACGTCGGTCGATGCGATCAACACGGATTTCTCGACGGGATAGTCCGCGCTCGCAAGAAGCTCGCTCCATCGTTTCTTCGCCGCGACGAGCGCGAGGAGCTTCGTCATATCGACGGTCGCGTACCCGTCGCGTTCTTTCGTTGCGATGCCGTTTGCGTTTAGGATGCTCGCGATCGGTTTCCACGACGCGATGGTCATCGGCGTGAAGAAGGGCGTGAAGCTTTTGGTCGCGCCCGTTGCGAGCATCAGTTTCTTCGCCGCTGGCTCGCCCGCGGGGAATGCGAAATCGTACGACTTCGCATTCGCTCGCAAGGCGATGTCGCGCGAGCCCGCCGTTTCGACATGCAAGTCGATGCCGTTCTTACGCAGTTCGTCGAGCGTCCGCTGGTCGGTCAGGAAATTGCTTTTTTCACTACCGATGAGCCCGCGAACGACGACGACGGCGGCTTGGACCCGCACGCGTGAAAACGACAGATACGCGGCATATGCGACGCCGGCAACGAGCACGACAAGCAAGAGCGGAGCGAGGAGCCGTTGCCGTACCATCGCTCCGTCCTACTCCATCGGGCCACGGGGAGTTTCGGCGCTTGTGGGAGCGCCTGTGCGCTAGGAGCTTGTGGGCGCGCTTTCCGGCGCCGTCGGGGGAACGCGCAGTGCGAGAACGCCAAGTCCGCCGAGGACGGCACCGGTCAGCGCGAGACCGACGAGCACGCCACCGTGCAGCGCATCTTCCCAGCCGAAGAGCGCATCGAGCGAGAGCGGCCCGTATCCCTTCGTTGCAAACGGCACGGCCGCCGCACCGTAGATGCCCGAGAGCTCCCATCCGCCGTCCTTTGCGAAGAAGCCCTTATCGCCATGGACCGATGTGCCCGCGACGATCATCGTCGAGAGCATGGCGGCCGGGCCGAGCGGGCCGCCGAGCCCGAGCGCGATCATCGCGCCGGAGGCCATCTCCGTGGTCGACGCGGCAACGCCGAAGGTGTCGCCGGGGCGAAAACCGATCGCGTGCATGAAGCCCGCCGCACCCTCGCGTCCGGGCCCGCCATACCAGCCGAGTCGCTTCTGCGCGCCGTGCGCGAACATGCCGCCGCCGATGAGGACGCGTGCGGCGAGGAGTCCGAGATTCCCGATCATCGTGTGTGCTCCGAGAGAACGAGTGAAGGAAAAGCGAGCGACGCGCTCACGGCGCGGGCGTAGCTTCGAGCGCATGCGCCGCGATCGTCTCGCGTAAATCGGCGAGGTGGACGGGCTTACTCAAGTATGCATCCATACCCGCGGCGAGACACATTTCGCGGTCGCCTTCGAGTGCATTTGCCGTAAGGGCGACGATCGGCACGTGCTTGGTCGTGCCCGCTTCGGCGGCGCGGATCGCGCGGGTTGCGGCGAACCCGTCGACGATCGGCATTTGGCAATCCATCAGGACGATATCGTAT
>JBBISR010000013.1:0-84008 GCA_037441145.1 Armatimonadota bacterium | reverse complement strand
CAGCAAATAAACCGGCAAGCTTCCGCGCCTGCACGTCGTACGCCACACCATCAACCCACGTCGCACGAGGATCCAATATCTCCAACGGTACCTCCGGAACATACGACGGGATCGCTAAACCGAAGAAGGGCTCCATCGTGTAAGGGACATCGGATAACTCACCACGGAGTGCGGCATTCACCATGCGACGCGTATGGGAGAGTTTCATGCGGGTACCGACTCCATACGGACCACCGCTCCAACCCGTGTTAACAAGCCATACGTTTACCTGGTGATGATCGATTCGATCGCCCAGTAAATTTGCGTACGTTGTTGGATGATGAACCATGAACGGTGCGCCGAAACACGTCGAAAAATTCGGGATGGGCTCGGTTACTCCACGTTCCGTACCCGCGACTTTTGCCGTATAACCGGAAAGAAAGTGGTACATCGCCTGGTCGCGAGAGAGCCGCGAGATCGGTGGCAAGACGCCGAATGCATCGGCGGTGAGCATGACGATATTCGTCGGGTGGCCCGCTTGCGATTCCGGAACGATATTCGGAATAAATGCGATCGGGTATGCCGAGCGCGTATTCTCCGTTTTTTCTTGAGAATCGAGATCGAGCTCGTGCGATAGCGGGTCCATCACGACGTTTTCGATGACCGTTCCGAACCGGTGCGATGCATTCCAGATTTCGGGTTCCGCTTTTTGCGAGAGTTTGATGACTTTCGCGTAGCAACCACCTTCGAAGTTGAAGACGCCATCTGCCGACCATCCATGCTCGTCGTCGCCGACGAGCGGTCGACTCGAATCTGCCGAGAGCGTGGTTTTCCCCGTCCCCGAAAGGCCGAAGAAAATAGCGACATCCCCTGAGTCGCCCACGTTTGCCGAGCAGTGCATCGGAAGCACCCCACGCAACGGCATGAGGTAGTTCATTAACGTAAAGACACTTTTCTTGATCTCGCCCGCATATCGCGTGCCGCCGATTAAGACGAGTTTTTTCGCGAAATGCACGATGACGAATGTCTCGGAGTTTACGCCGTCCCGTTCCGGATCGGCCTCGAAAAGGGCCGCGTCGATGACGGTGAATTCGGGCGAGAAGTCTGCCTCGGGCTCGGCGGCTTCTAGGAACAGGTTGCGCGCGAAGAGATTGTGCCATGCGAGCTGCGTTACGATTCGAACGGGGAGGCGATACCGCGGATCCGCGCCGACGAACGTGTCGAGCGTGAAGACCTCCTTGCCGGCGAGGTAGGCGCCGACGCGCGCGAGGAGCGCATCGAATCGCGCGGGAGCGATTTCCTGATTCGCCGACCAGTCGATGTGTTGCTCGCTGCCCGGCTCTCGCACGAAGAATTTATCTTTCGGGGAGCGGCCGGTATGTTTTCCGGTTTCGGCAACAAGCTGCCCGTCCGCTCCGAGCCGCGCCTCGTTACTGCGCAGTGCGTGCTCGTAGAGTTCCGCAACGCTGCAATTCGCATGGACGCGTGCCACGTTGCCGAGCCCTGCAGCGATAAGGTCATCGGCGAGGACGGCGCTGGGATTCGAATCGATCAGAATAACGGAAACCTCGAGGGATGGTGGGAGTCGGGCGCCGACTTCGAGCCTGTAAAACGTGATTCTTCACGGGTGCGCCGAAGGATACCCGCGTGGGGATGTGCGTTGGTCCGCGGTCGGTGCTCGTTCTCAATTGTACGGACCGGCACGCGTCGTCCTACGACTTAACCGACGACGAACTTCGCGAGGCGATCGGTGGTGTTAGCGTAGCACTGTTCGTCCTGGAACGCGCGATGCAGGCCGGAGAAGATGCGCCTTTGGCATTTGCCTCGGGCGCCTTCGGTTCGACCCCCGTGCCCTCGGGAACGGAACACGCCGTCGCTGGGATATCGCCCGTGTCGGGGCGCGCGATCGATCACCTCGCGCCCGGACACTGGTCGGCGCTCATGCGTCGATGCGGCTTTGCGGCCATCGTGCTCGTCGGCGCCTGCGCGCGCTGGACGACGATCGCGATCGAAAACCGAAAAGTTTCGTGGCTCGACGCGCGCGATTATCTCGGGCTTCCGAGTCGCGACGTGACGAAACGCGTGCGCGAATGGTACGGCGATCGTAGCGTGCGCGTGTGCGCGATCGGCGAAGCCGGCGAACGGGAATCCCCATTTGCGACGATCGCGTGTGATGGGCGTTCCGGCGGTCGCGGTGGGCTCGGCGCGGTGCTCGGTGCGAAGCGCGTGAAGGCGATCGCCCTACGGGGCCGCGGCGACGTCCGCATTGCCGACTTGCCACGTGCGGAGCGATTGGCGGAGGACCTACGCCGGTCGGTTCTTGGGGGCCCCACGATGCGCGCGTTGTCGCCCGCTTCGCGTTTACGCGAACGACGTGCCGTCGGCGTACCCACGCGCAACTTCGCGTCCGCGGATTTCGCACCGCTCGTCGATTTTTCTCGCGCCTTCGAACCACGCGATGCGTATGTCGAATTACGCGCCGGGTGTGCGCCTTGCAGCGTGCAGTGCGAGAACATGTATCTCCGGAAAGAGCGCGATCGACGTTTCGCCGTTGCCACCGACGTCGAAGGCATTTGGGCGCTCGGTCCACTCTGCGGCATCGAAGATGGCAGCGCGGTTCTCGACGCACTCGCTCGCTGCGAAGCATATGGCCTCGATGCGGTGTCGACCGGGGTGTCGCTAGCGTTTGCGATGGAGGCCGTCGAACGCGGTGCCCTTTCGGCCGATATCCATTTCGGCGACGGTGCGGCCCTCATGTCGAACATCGATGCGATGCTTCGTGGCGACGGTGCGTTAGCATCGATCGGCCGCGGCGTTCGTGCGGCGGCAATCACCCTCGATCGCGATGCGTCCACGTTTGCGATGCACGTCGACGGCATCGAGTCGGGTTGGGACGATCCACGCGGCTCGACGTATGCGCCTCTGGCCCTCGCGCTTGGGGCCCGCTACGTGCCGCGAGCCGATGACCGATCATTCGTCGAGGCGGAAGATCGCGCGACGCTCCGCGACGCGCTCGTCCTCTGTCCGTTTGCCGAAAATGCCTTCGCGCATCTCGCCGAGACGGCCGCGCCTTTGTACGAAGCGGTGTGGGGCCTCGAAATGGATGTGGCGACGTTGCATGCCTCCGCGCGTGCCACCTACGATCGGCGCGTCCGTCTGGGCGCCCGCCGACCCCACGCCGCGCACGCATTACCGGCGCGCTTCGCTACGCCGCTTCCCGATGGACCACATGCCGGGGCACGCGTCGTCGAAAGCGAACTCGCACTTATGCTCGCCTCGTATCAAGTCGCCCGCGCGTGAACGCCGTTCGTACGCTTGCCCTCGTTTTCGTCGCACTCGCCGTGGCAACGGCGTCCGCGTCGGCGCGATCTCCCGTGGCGATCGGGATGCTTCCGAGCGGCCTCCATGACGGGATCACGGACGTACCCGGTGTGCGGGTAGGCCACGTAACGATGATTTCCGGCACGGGGCCGCTCGTTCCCGGCGTCGGACCCGTTCGCACGGGCGCGACCGCGATCGTGCAAAATGCCGATACCTGGGACGAGCGCGTGGCGGCCGCAACCTACGACATCAACGGGAACGGCGAACTCACCGGGGCGCATTGGGTCGATGAAGCCGGATTTCTCGAAGTCCCGATCGTGTTGACCAACACGCTCAATGTCGGCCGCATCGACGACGGCGTCGTGGACTGGATGATCAAGGGCCACCCGCAAATCGGGATACGCGACGACGTTCCGCTTCCCGTCGTCGCGGAATGCGACGATCAGGGCCTCAACGATATCCAGGGACGCCACGTACATGCCGAAGATGTCGTGGCGATGCTCGACCGTGCGAGTGGCGATGATTTCCTGCGGGGTTCGGTCGGCGCGGGTACGGGCATGCGCGCGTTCGGATTCAAGGCCGGAATCGGTTCGTCGTCGCGCGTGTTACCGGCAAGCGCCGGCGGATACACGCTCGGCGTCCTCGTCAACGCGAACACGGGATCGCGCGCGGAGTTAACGATCGATGGCGTCCGCGTCGGACGCGCGTTACAAAACGAGTTGAAGCCGATCTTCCCGCGCACGACGGCGTTCGAACCGCGCGCGAGTTCTCGCGCCGCCGACGGCTCCGTCATCATCGTCGTCGCGACGAACGCGCCGCTCGACGCGCGGCAACTGCGGGCGCTTGCGAAGCGCGCGGCGTTCGGGCTCGCACGAACGGGCGCGACCTCACACACCTCGAGCGGCGATCTCGTGATCGCGTTCTCGACGACGCACGTCTACCCACGCGATGGGGCGCCGCGCGTACAGCCGCCACTGGTCAGCGACGACGATCGCATCGACGCGCTGTATGCTGCGACCGTCGATGCGACGGAACAGGCAATCGACGATGCGCTCTTTTCGGCGACCACGATGACCGGAGCGTTCGGGGTTACCTTTTACGGCCTTCCGTACGCTCGCGTGGCGCCGCTTTTGCGACGGTAGCGAGAACGGAGCCGCTTGCGCTCGGCGTACCGACGATGGCACCGGAAGCGGCGAGTTCCGCCCGTAACGCCGCGATTCGCTCCGACGACCGCGCGAGCGTGGCGAAACCGATCGCTTCGCGTGTGGCGAGCGCGGCGGCTACACCCGCGGCTTCGCCCTCCTCGATCGTCGTCGGGATGACGCGTGCGCTTCCCGCCGCCAGATGCGATGCCGAGATCGCCGGACTTGCGAGCGCGAGATTCGTGAGGCCGCGCGGCACGAGCGCCCCGAACGGCACGCCGTAGACGTGTCGGTACGGCGCGTATGCGGGCCGCTCGCGCACGTCGACCGGATGCAAGTCGAGGGGGTACGAGGAGAGCCCGATGCTATCCGCAGGCACGCGACCGGACCAGACATCACCCGCCGTGAGGCGCGCGAGCCCTTGGAAATGCCGCGTTTCGCGTACGTAGACATCGGGAGCGAAGCCGCCGAGTCGCGCGCGCGCGAAACCCGGGAGGCGCATACGGAGAAAATCGACGAGACGGTTCGCTTCCAGCGTCGTCAAGCGACGTGCGAGCGCCAGTTGTTCTGCGTCTCGGCCATCGATGCCGACGACGTCGATCGCGTTGACCGATACCGCACCCTGGCCGAGGTAGCCGAAATTGAGATCGCGGACGAGCACGCGAGAGTCGAGTGGCGTGTAGGCGCGCATCAGCTCTGCGTAACCCCAGGCGCGCCGCGCCGAGCCACCGCCGGGGCCGAAACGCGCGAGATCGTAACCGTTCGCAACGCGTGCCCAATCGACGTCTTGCACCGTAAACATCAGCGTTACGGCTTGCATGCGCGTATCGCGGCCCGTGTCCTGACGACCGACATCGTATTTCGCACCCGCGAGCGCCGCAACGTCGCCGAAGTCCGTCGCGTCGATGACGAGTGGCGCGCACGCAACCGTCGTCGCTCCCGTGTGAACGTTGCGGAACGTCACGGCGTCGACGCGCATGCCATCGCTATCGGGAACGGTCGCTGCGGCGATCGGGAGCTCGCCGTACCGCACGTCGATGCGCGGTTCGGCACGAACCATCTCGGCGAAGCTTTGCGCGGCGCGCGCAGGCCCGAACGCATCGCCGAGATCGCGGTGGATCTCATCGAAGATGCCATGCTGGATGGAGCCGCCATCGGTACCGAGATTCAGATCCCACTGGTCCATCATCGCATCGGTTAGCGTGCCACCGAGGATGTCGCGTCGTGCGATGAGTTCGACGCGTTCGCCGTGTCGGGCTGCGGCAACCGCCGCGGCAACGCCTGCGGGCGTTCCGCCGATGACGAGAAGATCGGGTTGTCGGGATTGCGCTGCGCTCGCGGCGATGACCGCGGACGACAGGCTCGCCGCGGTGAAGAGCGCGGCGGCAAAATGACGGATAAACACGGGGCATCTCACTCTCGAACGGCGTATCTTTCCAACCAACGAAGCCGTGCGATTCGACGTTTCCCGTTGCCCATGGCTTTACGGTCGCCTACACTGTAGCGAGCGCCATCGTCTCTAGGAGAATTTACTCGTGAATTATTGGCTCCCAATCGCCCTCGGCGTCGGCTCCCTCGCGATCACGGCATTCCTCATCTGGGGCGGTTATGTCGAAGAGGCACGCAACCGCTAAGCGTGCGAGGCGCGTTGCTTGCGATCGTTAGCGCGGGGCTCGCGCTCGCAATCGCTTGCGCTCCGGCCGCTGCCGCCCTACCGCGGCCGGCGCACGTCGTGGTCGTCGTCGAGGAAAACCATACCTTCGCGCAGATCGTCGGCAACGCGAAGGCACCGTATCTCAATCGCCTCGCTGCGACGGGTGCGCTCTTTACGCACGCATTCGGCGTCACCCACCCGAGCTTGCCGAATTACTTCGCGCTTTTTTCGGGTTTGACGAACGATAACGGCGATGGCTGTCCCGCAACCGGCATCCCGGCCGATGCGCCGAACCTGGGAAGCGAATTACTTTCTGCGAAACTGACGTTTCACGCGTATTCGGAGTCGCTTCCCGAAGCGGGCTGGCATGGATGCGCCGCCGGGACCTACGGCCGCAAACACGCACCGTGGGTGCATTTCTCGAACGTGCCGGCGGCACTGCATCGGCCGCTCTCGCAGCTCCATTCGTACGACGCGCTCGGAACGGTCACGTTTCTGATTCCGAACGTCGACGACGACATGCACGATGGCACGGTCATGCAAGGCGACGATTGGTTTTCCGCGCGTCTGGATTCGCTCGTGCGTTGGGCGCGCACGCACGATACGCTCGTGATCGTAACGTGGGATGAGGGTTACGACGACACCAATACCGTGCCGACGTTTTTCGTCGGCCCGATGGTGCGGCCCGGCCGCTACGCGGAGCGCGTCGATCATTATACCGTGCTCCGAACGATCGAGCAGATGTACGGTCTCGCGCCCACGGGCCACGCGGCGAGCGCACGCGCGCTTACCGATATCTGGCGCTAGTGGTGCGCGGCGACGTCCGCAAGCGCTTGATCGAAACGCGTGAGCGCGGAATAACGATGGATCTCGAGCAGGTTATGCGATTCTTCCGCACTACCGAAATCTTCGATGAACGCGAGCGCATAGCGATTGGCGCTCGCTAGGCGCTCCGTTCGTGCATCGTAGTTATCTTCCGGGTAGACCAGCGCGTACACGGGTTTTCCCAAGCGATGTTCGAGCGAATAGCGCGAAAGCGTGAGTTCATGGGCGATCGCGGGATCGGTAAGCGAGCGCAAATCGGGCGGGTGGTTCGCCGTGAGGCTCTGCACCGAAATCAACCCGCTCCGAACCATCTCGGTAAGTTGCGGCCAGGTCGTATGCCGTTTGCTCGTCGTGATGCCGACGAAGTTCGAGTGCACGAAGAGCGTCGCCGGAAAACGATGTTTCCGTAATTCTGCAAATGCGTTATCGTATAATCCGTGGCCGTTGTCGTCGAAGGTCAACACGAGCGCGCGCGGCGGTAATGGCGTACCGCGTTCGAGGTGCGCGCGAAGTACGTCGAGCGAGACGACGTGAAACCCGCCGCGCTCGATCGCGGCGAGTTGCGCGCGGAAGGTCTCGAGCGACGTGTCGAACCAAACTTCTTTTGGGCCCGCCACGATATCGTGCCAAACGATCACGGCCGTATACGCCGTGCGCGCTGCAGGCGCAACGCCCCGAAGCTCGGCGTCGGCCGCGCGAGCGATACACGAACCGAACGACCAGAGCAAGAGTGCAAGCGAAACGAGTACCCGCGTGACCATCGAAAAGCGAGTTACGTCGCGTCGCCGTCCAGTCCCCCAAAAACCGAAGCGACCGGTTGCGGCGATCGTGCTCGGCGCGGTCCTGGCGCTCGTCGTACTCGGTGCGGCGACGTTCGCGCTTTTGCGGGATACGATCGAACGCAACGTTCTTCAGGGCGTTCTCGCGCGCGAGCTCGATGCGGAAGTGACGATCGCGGGCCTGCGCCACGAGGGCGATAGCACCGTCCTCGACGATATGCGTATCCATCCGACGCGCGACGATGTCGCGCTCGATCTTCCGACGATCCGGTACCGCACGCGCGACGGTTGGACCGAGGTGACGGCGCTGCATCCGCACGCACGTATCGCGCTCGACGAACGCGTGCGAGAAACCGATGTCGTCGAACGTTTCGTTACCGCGCTTCGCGCGAAGAGCGTTCGCTTGCGCGTTGCGGAGGGCACGCTCGAGATCCGCGTTCGCACGCTTGCGACAACGCCGGACGCGACCGCCGCGCGCCCTCCCGACCTCTCGGCCGCACCCTTCGCGATGCCGAGCGATGCGGCACACCCGACCGAGCCGCCCGACACGATCGTCGATCCCGGACCCTCGGTAGAACCCGTCGTTGCTGCGACGGGAGATCTTCCCCGAGCGCTAACCTTCGCCCAGATCTCCGGAACGTGGCGGAACGGAGGCGCACCGAAATATGCGATTTCGGGAGATCTTCTTGCGGCTACGGGGCGCTACCCGATCGCCGTCGTTGCGCCCGCATCGAGTGGCTCGGGCTGGAAGGTCACGGCGGAGCGGCTCCCGCTCGCGGCGCTCTTCATCGGCGGCGGCGAGCATTTTTGGGCGCGCTCGGGGCTCATCCGCGCGCTCGCCGTGCGCGGTGGGCGCGATGGCATCGTAGGCTCCGCGCAACTCGACGATGCGAGCGTCGTACTCGACGGGCATCGCATCGACGGACTTGCCGGTCCGCTCGCGATCGGACGCGGTGCGCTCGGTTCGCCCGGCCTCGCCGGCACGTTCGCGAACGGCGTGCCCGTTTCGTTTGCGGGGGAAATCCACGATATCGGCGATCCGCTTTCGGCGCTCGCGTTTGGCACGGCCGATCTCGTGCGCTGGGAACGGGCATTCGCCATTTCCGCCACGCAGGCGCACTTGCGTTCGCTACGCACCGAGGTCGTCGCGCCGGGTGTCGCGTTCGCGCAATACGCCGTCGCCTCTACGGTCGGGCCGCATGTGATCTCCGCGGTACTGCTCGATCCGCGCGAGAAGTCGCTCCGCTTCGACACGGCGATCTCGGGCGACCATATCGTCTCACACGGCGGAGAACGGACCTCCGATCTCGCTGCGCGCACGGGTGCGATCGCGGGCGTGAACGGCGATTACTTCGATATCGCGCGAACTTACGAACCGCAGGGCCTCTTGCTCGAACACGGTAGGCTACTCCGCGGGCCCGCCGACCGTCACGCGCTCGTGATCGATCGATCGGGGAAGGTAACGTTTGCGGAATTTCGCCTCGTTGGAGCGGCGCGCACCGCCGCGGAGAGCTACGCGATCACGCAACTCAACACGTGGCCCGTCGGCGATGCGACGATCATCACCCCGGAGTACGGTCCGACGCTCCCGCCGGCACCCGGCGTAACGTTCGCGGCCCTTACGCCGACGGCGGTAGCCGACCGCTATCGCATCGCGAGCATCGCACCCGTCACGAGCGCTATCCCCGCGACCTTCGGGCTAGCGTTCGGGCCGAAAATCGCGCGCCCGTTACCGAAAGTCGGCGATTCGATCGCGATTCACTACGGACTCGACCCGGCCGTTCCGGGAGCCGTAACGGGTATCGGTGGCGGCCCGCGCCTTCTCCGCGATGGGGAATGGTACGAGGATCCCCATGCTCCGGCGCCCGACGAGCGCGATGTCCGCTGGCCCGTCGTCGCACTCGCGAGCCTCGCCGACGGGACGATCCTACTCGCGGCGGTCGACGGACGGCACCCGGAGCGCTCGGTTGGCATGACGCGCCCGGAGTTCGCCGCGCTGCTCCGATCGCTCGGTGCGGTCGATGCGATGGCGCTCGATAGCGGTGGTTCCGTAACGCTCGTCGGCCGTGCCCCCGGAGATGCGACGGCAAGCGTTCGCAACCGGCCTTCCGACGACAGCGCCGAACGGTACATCTCCGATGCGATCTTCGCGTACAGCTCCGCTCCGGTCGGCACGCTCGTGAAAGCGCTCCAACCGTCACCATCGCCCTCGGCCACGGTTACGCCGATCGCTGCGGCTCGCGTGTTCCCGACGGCTTCGCCTTCCGCATCGCCCGAGCCGACGTTCGCTCCCGCACCGCTCCCGGCGCCGACGCGATGATCCCGTTTCCCGCCGTGCTCGCGCCGCCCGCTCCGTTTCCGCTCGTCATCGCGCAAACCAAGACGGAATCGTTCGTAGCACCCGGGATCCGGCGCGCGGACTACCACTTACTTACGAACCTCGGACCCCTCGTGCTTCACATCGTGGCGATCGACCCCGGGGAGCCGACCGTTCGCATCGGGGTCGTCGTCGCGCGCGATCGCCTCGTCTCGAGCGGCGAACGCATTTCCGCGATGGCGGCGCGGACGGGCGCGGTCGCAGGGATCAATGCGGATTACTACGACATCGGGCAGACGAACCAGCCGCTCAATCTCGTGGTTCGCGATGGCGTGCTCTTGCGAACGCCCTCCAAGCGCGCGACGATGCTCGTGGGACCGCGCAACGCGGTCACGTTCGGATCGTTCGCCTTTTCTGGGACGGCGACGTGGCCCGGTGGCGCCGTGCCCTTGACCACGATCAACGAATTCCCGCCGCAGGGCGGTGCCGGGCTCGTGACGGCGGATTTCGGCGCGAACGTTTCCTCGGCGACCGTGACGGCGGCGACGCTCGCGCCTGGGATCGGAACCGTCGCCGGTTTGCCGGGGACGTACCAGGTCACGGCCGTCGGCCCCGCACCGAAGGGCCCCGTGAACGCACCGTTTCTGGCGTTCGGCCCCGCGGCACTGCGGCTCGCGGCGCCGCCGAACGTCGGGGACGACGTCACGATCGCATATGCAACCATACCGCTCCTTGCTGGCGTGCGTTCGGCCGTGGGCGGCGGGCCGCTCTTGCTCGCGAACGGCGTGGCGATCGACGACCCGAACGCGCCCGCTCCCGAGGAGCCCGGCGTGCGCTTCCCGCTTGCGGGCGCGGGGACGGTAAACGACGGCACGATCGCGCTGCTGGCCGTCGACGGGCGAAAGACTGCGGGGAGTATCGGCCTCACGCGCCCCGAATTCGCCGCATTGTTCGCCGGCTTCGGGGCGACGAACGCGCTCGCGTTCGATTCGGGTGGCTCGGCGACGCTCGTCGGTCGCGTACTCGGCGATGCGCGCGCAAGCGTGCTGAACGTGCCGAGTGACGGCGCGGAGCGCCCCGTTGCCGACGGGATCTTTGCTTACAGCGATGCGGCACCGGGGCCACCGAAAACCCTCGTCGCGCGCCCGGCGACGTTCGTAGCGCTTCCGGGGATCGACGCCCCGATACAGATCTTGGCGGTCGATGCGGCCGGGCACCCCGCACCCGGTTCGCGCGTGGAACACGTCATCGCATCTGCCGTTCCGGGCGACCATACCGTGACGATCGAGAACGGTGGGCTCGCCCTCGCCTATCCCTATCGCACGGTAACCAAAGTCGCGACGCTGAAGATCGCACCGGCGCTGCCGAATCCCGAGCCCAACGGCACCGTCGCGTTGACGGTTAGCGCGGCGGCCGCCGATGGAACACCGGTCGTGGTTGGCGCCCCGCAATGGCATGCCGACCGTGGCGGCTTTCGGTCGGCTTCCGCACAGGCGATCTATGCTGCGAGCACGCGCGATGCTACCGTGACGGCAACCGTCGGCGGGCTGAGCGCGAGCGCGATCGTGCGCGTCGGCCATCGACAGGTGCCGCTCGCGCTCTTCGCTCCGGATGCCCGCCCGTTTCTCTTCTCGACGGCGCCTACCGGCCTTGCGGGAAGCGTCACGATGACGCCGAGCCAACCGCCGATGCTCTCGCTCGGCTACGATTTCACCGGCGTCGAGCGCGCATCGTACGCGAATACGATGACGGTTCTTCCGGAAACGCCGCTCGGTTTCGCTGTGGAAACCGATGACACCGCGGGATTATTGATCCGGGGGAGCTTTCAGAACAACCTCGGCGAACGTCGTGCGTTTACGCTGAGCGAGAAAGCGAAAGTCGCCGCGGACGCCGCTGCCACGGCGCCCGGTTGGCGAACGATCGGCATCGATTTTCCGAGCGATCTGTACCCGCCGGTAACGCTGCTCGCGCTCTATGTCGCGCCGCAGACGAATGCCGTGCGCGCGCCGGGAACGATTCGTTTTCGGCTCCCGTACGTCGTGCTGCCGGGAACGCCATGATGCGGCGCTTCGCGTTGGCTCGCGCGTTCGCACTCGCATGTATCGTAAGCTGCAACGCGTCTGCGGTAGCTGCGGAGACGTGGGGCGGCGTGCCGGTGCTCATGTATCACAAGATCGATCCGAAAACGCCGCACGACGCCGTCGGCCGCGATCTCACGCTCGATCCCGCCGCGTTCGCAGCACAACTCGCGTGGTTGCAAGGACACCACGTGCGGACGATCACGATGGCCGAACTCGTTGCGGCCATCGGCCGGGGCGAAAAGCCGCGCGACACCGTCGTCCTCACGTTCGACGATGGGTACGTCGATGCGGCGACGTTCGCAACGCCGCTGTTGCAGAAGTACGGGATGCGTGCGAGCTTCTACGTTTCGGCGGCGTTCGTCGGCGACGGACGCCACGCGTCGTGGAAACAACTACGCCGCATGCATGCGGCCGGTATGGAGATCGCATGTCACGGGACGCAGCATCTCGATCTTTCGCAGTTATCCCGCGCCGCCGCGGAAGAAGAAATCGGCCATTGCATCCGCGACGTGCGAACCTACCTCGGCGTTCGCCCGACGACGTATGTGTACGCTGCGGGGAAATGGAACGCCGCCGCACGCGAAATCCTGGCGCACGACGGCGTGAAAGCGGCCCTTACCGAAGAACCGGGAACCGTGCATTCGCTTGTAAACCCCTATGAGCTGCCGCGGCGCCGTTTGCACCGAGACGACACGCTCGCAACGTTCGGGAGTCTCGCGACCCCCTGACCGACTAGATGCTGTAGCGGCGGGCGAGCGCGGCGCGCTCTTCGTCGAATCGCGCGCGGATTTTCGCCGATGCAGCTTCCGCTTCGCGCGTCGCGATTTCGTGCTGCTTCGCCTTCGCTTCGGCCTCGGCAGCTTTGAGCGCGGCGGCGGAAGACGTCTTCGTTTTCATCACTATGCTATTCCGGAGCGACCAAAAAGAGCCTGTCACAGAAGTCGCACCCGTCGGCGGCACTTAACAATATATCCGCTATGGATGTATCTGTAATCGATATATCCGCCATGGATTAAGGGGCTCCGTATGACCGAATCGACTCGCGCGACATCGTCATCAGGATCGGCGACGTTTCATATCTTGCTCGCGCTCGCTGCAGGCGACCGTCACGGATATGCGATCGCGAAGGATGTCGACGAGCTGACGGACGGTGCCGTGCGCCTCGGTCCCGGAACGCTATATCGCATCCTCAAACAGATGACGGCCGACGGCTGGATCGTCGATCTCGCGCTGCCCGATGACGAACGCGAGCGCAGGCGAACCTATCGCCTGACCGCGCGCGGCCGGGCGGTCGCGCAAGAAGAAGCACGGCGACTCGATTCGCTAGTACGGGTCGCGCGATCGCGCCGCTTGCTGCCCGTGCTCGCGGGCGCGTAACGGTGGCGAACATGTTCGTCGCAGTGTACGGCGTGCTGCTTCTCGCGTGTCCGCGTAACTATCGTCTACGCTACGGCGCGGCGATGCTTCGCGACGTCGAAACCGATTTCGCAGCATGTCCGCACCCGTTCGCCGCGGCGGGGTATGCCGCACGCGCTTACGCCGACATGCTCGCGACGGCGTGGCTGGAACGCACGGCGGATGTCCGGCGCGATGCGAAGTATGCGCTCCGCTCCGCCATGCGCACGCCCGGCTTTACGTCGGTCGTCCTCGTGACCCTCGCGCTTGCGATCGGCGCGAACACGGCGGTTTTCAGTATCGTGCGCGGTGTCGTTTTGGAACCGTTGCCGTACGCCGATGCCGGGCAAATCGTCGTGCTGGAGGCGACGGAAGCGGGCCGGGCGTCGGCCCTCGCGTTTCCGGATTTCGTCGATATCCATCGGGCGGCCGCGACGTCGTTCGCGCATGCCGCAGCGATCGTGAGCTACGCGGAAGATCACGTCCTCGGCGGCGGCGGCGACCCACGCTCCGTAAGCGTTGCGACCGTGACGCCGGAGTATTTCGCCGTGTTTGGGACGGCGCCGCTCCGCGGTCGTTTCTTCGAGGATGCCGACGCACGTGCGGGCGCGCATGCGATCGTCATCTCCGAACACGTCTGGCGCACGGATTTGCATGCGAATCCCGGAGTCGTCGGCACCACGCTTTTTCTCGAAGATGCTCCGTATCGCATTATCGGCGTCGCCCCCGATGCGCTCGCGGCGCCGGGCGTTCCCCTCACGCAATACGGTGCGTGGCGGGCGATTTCGGAATCGGCGGGCGCGCGATATCCGCGCTTCGCACACTTTTTCGCGGGCATCGCACGTCTGCGCCCGAGCGCGCATCTCGACGCCGCGCGCGCCGAACTCGCCCGCACCGTCGCGCTCATGCAGCGGCGCTACCCCTCGACCGACGCCGAAACGGGCGTCACGATGCGGACGCTTCTCGAAACGGTGGTCGGCGACGTGCGCCCGACCCTATTCGCGATCCTCGCTGCCGTCGCGGGCGTGCTCGCCGTCGCTTGTGCGAACGTTGCGAACCTGTTCCTCGCGCGCGTGAGTGCCCGCGCACGGGAGAGCGCCATGCGTCAGGCGCTCGGCGCATCCCGGGGCCGGATCGTCCGTCAGCTGCTGACGGAAACGTTTGGTACGTCGCCATCGGCGCGGTCGGCGGGATCGCGATCGCCTACGGCGTCGTCGGCGCCTTCGTCACTTCGCACGTGCGTTTCGTGCCACGGATCGAAGAAGTCCGCGTCGATGGCTGGGCGCTCGCGTTCACGCTCGTCGTCGTCGTGGTCGCGACGCTTGTGGTCGGGCTCGCGCCGACCATCGCATCGAACGAGCGAACCGTAGCGGTAGCGATTCGCGGCGCGGGACGCGCGGGCGACCTCCACCGCGGCGGACGCACGAGGATGGTACTGGTCGCCGTCGAGATCGCTTGCGCGATCGCCCTCGTCGTCGTCGCGAGTCTCGTGACGCGCAGCTACGGAGCGCTCACGGCGCGACCGCTCGGGTTCGAAGCGCGCGACGATCGCATCGTGGGTGCCGTGACGATCGGTGCGGCGCGCTACCAATCGGATGGCGCGCGCGCGGCATTTTTCGCACGCTCCGTCGAACGCGTGCGCGCTATTCCCGGCGTACGCGACGCCGCATGGGCGTTCGAAGCGCCGTTTACGCGGTTCGAATCGCAACGTACGTTTCGCCTCGTCGGAGCGCACGAGGCGGGCGATCGCGCCCTTCCCGTGCGCACGAATCCCGTCGGTCCGCAGTTCTTTCGTACGCTCGATATCGCGATGCGATCCGGGCGCGTTTTCGACGAGCACGACACCGCGCGCGCACCGGGTGTCGTCGTCGTCGACGAAGCCTTCGTTCGAACCTATTTGCGCGGCAGCGCGCCCCTAGGCATGCGTCTGGCATTTACCGGGCAGCAGCCGGGCGTCCTCGGGCCCGCCATGACGATCGTCGGTGTGGTAGCGAACGTGCGCCAATCGTACGCCGTTCCGGCGCAGCCGACGATCTATCAGCCGATCGCGCAAGCGGAACCGTATATCGCGAGCCTCATCGTGCGAAACGCCCCCGGGATCGCCGTCGACGATGCGATAACCGACGCCTTTCGCGCGCTCGATCCGCGGCTCGTGCCGCCGACCGTCGCAGCGCTCCCGGAGCTCTTGGCCGCAAGCGCCGCGCGCTCGCGCTTGACGATGCAAACGCTGATCGCCCTCGCCGCGGTCGCCTTCATCCTCGCGCTCGCCGGCGTTTACGCGGTCGTAGGATACGGCGTCGCACAGCGGACGCGCGAATTCGGGATCCGTATGGCGCTCGGCGCACCCGCGCGGCGCATCGTCCGCGATGTCCTCGTTCGTGCGATGGCGACGGCGTGCGTCGGGATCGCGGCCGGTGTGGTGCTCGCCGGTATCGCGGTGCGATCGCTTGCGATCACGCTCTACGATATCGCACCGCTCGATCCGGCGACGTTTGGATGCGTCGTGTCGGTCGTCGCGGTGGCGGCGCTGCTCGCGGCACTCGTTCCGGCATGGCGCGTCACGCGCGTCGATCCGGTCGTCGCGCTGCGGTACGATTGAGCGTGGACGTCCTCCGCAACGATCGGACGCGCGGGACGCGCGCGTTCGTGCTTTCGATGACGGCGATCGTGGTGCTCGGCGGTGGCGCCTGGTATGCGACGACGAGCCTCCTGCACGGTACGACTTCGATGCCGAGCGTCGCGCGGACGGCGATCGTCATCGACGTGGCGCGGCGCGAGACGCTCGTGCGCACGGTACGAGCTTCGGGCGTGCTCGTTCCGGATCGCGTCCACGTCGTGGCGACGGCCGCAGACGGGGTCGTAACGTCGGTCGGCATCCGCGCGGGGAGCCGGGTAGCGATCGATTCCGAGATCGCCGTGCTCCGAAATTCCGATCTCGATGCAGTCCTCGCCGACGCGGGCGCCCAACGCACGGCGGCGCTCGCCGCGGTGCGCAGCGCACGTGAAGACGCACGCGCCGCTCGGCTCGATCGCGAAGGCGCGTTCCAAACGGCAGTCGCGGAGGAGAAGAGTGCGCGCGATGAGGCGGCGACCGATGCATCGCTCGTGCAGAGCGGGCTCATCGGCACGCTGAAATATCGTCAGGCCGTCGTGCGCGCCGACGAGACCCGCGCGCTTGCGAACATCGCGCGCCGCAAGATCGACGTCGGCATCGCCGACGACGCGGCGAAAGTGGCGCTCGCGCAAGCGGCGGTGGATCGCATCGGCGCACAAATGACGGCAACCCGCTCGCGCATCGAAACGCTCGTCGTCTGCGCGGGTGCTGCCGGGATCGTGCAAAGCGTGACGGCGGAAGTCGGGCAGCGTGCGACGCCGGGACTGGAGCTCGCGCGAATCGCGGACGATCGCGATCTGAAAGCGGTGCTGCAAGTCGCCGAAGGCGATCTCGCCGGCGTTTCGGCGGGCCGCCGCGCGCGCATCGCAAGCGACGGTTCCGCGCCGATCGCGGGCACCGTCGCACGCATCGCGCCCGTTGCCGTCAACGGGACGGTTGCCGTCGATGTCGCGTTGCGGGCACCCCTGCTCGGCCTGCGTCCCGCGCAGAACGTCGATGGAACGATCGAGCTCGCGCGCATCGCCGGTGCCGTCACGATCGCGCGACCGGTAAGCGCGGGCGACGGTCGCGATGCGAGCTTTTTCCGCCTCACGTCGGACGGCGCACGCGCGATTCGCGTGACTGTTCGCCTCGCTCCCGGTTCCGCCGATCGCGCCATCGTCGCAAGCGGTCTCCGTCCGGGAGAGCGCGTCATCGTCTCCGACATGGCGGCATTTGCCGCAATCCCCGAACTTCGCATCACGCAATAGGAGTCGTCATGCTCGTCGAACTGAACGCCGTCTCACGCCTGTACCGCACGACCGACGTCGAAACGTTTGCGCTGCGCGACATCACGCTCGCGATCGACCGCGGCGAATTCGTCGCGATCGAAGGCCCTTCGGGCTGCGGCAAATCGACGCTCCTCGCGATCCTCGGCTTACTCGAAGCGCCGACGTCGGGCACGTACCGGCTCGACGGCGCCAACGTCGAGCACCTTACGGCGGATGAGCGCGCCCGCCTGCGCAATCGCGCGATCGGTTTCGTGTTTCAAAACTTCAACCTGATCGGCGATCTGTCCGTCGCCGAAAATGTGGAACTCCCGCTCACCTATCGCGATCTCTCGCAGCGCGAACGCAAGCGCCGCGTTGCAGAAGCACTCGCTCGCGTCGAGATGGCGCACCGCGCAAACCATTTCCCGGCGCAGCTCTCCGGCGGGCAACAGCAACGCGAGCGCGTCATGGAGCTGCTCGCCGAACTCCACGCCGGCGGCGCGACGATCGTGATGGTCACCCACGACCCCCGCTTCGCACACCGCGCGTCGCGCACGATCTCCCTACTCGACGGCACGATCAGAACAACCGAAGGCCGGAGCCTACAAGACATCGGCGCCTAAAACGAACGCCCGGCTCCACAACCCGAAGCGAAGCGAGTACGGCCCAACGCGCGCCCGCCCGCAACCCGAGGCGAAGCGAGTCCCGCCCCAAACGCGCTCCGCCCCGCAACCCGAAGCGAAGCGAGTCCCGCCCCAAACGCGCCCCGCCCCGCAACCCGAAGCGAAGCGAGTACCGCCCAAGACAGAAAAACGGGGCGGCTTTGCCGTCCCGTTTTTCACCACAATCTCCGAGTCCACCACGACGGCTCACTTGACCGCAACCCACGACGAGCAGCGATCCGATGATGTCCTATGTGAACGCCAGTTCACATAGGAATTTTACGCCACGTGCGCCGGAGCGAGATCGCGCTCTTGCAGTACCATACCGGGGGAGATGAGGTGCTTGTTCATGCCGAGCAGGATCGGGTCGACGCCGAGTGCGAGCGCCACGAGCTGCGGGAGATGGAAGGTCGGCAGATCGGTGCGGCCCCAGCGAGCGGCGGCATCCTGTTGATAGCCGTCGAGCGCGAGGTGGCAGAGCGGGCACGGCGTGAGCACGGCTTCGGCGCCGTTATCCTTCGCCATACGCATGTTCTGGCCGACCATGTTCGCGGCGATGCCGTCCTTTTCGAGTTGGACGTGGAAGCCGCAGCAGCGCGTCTTGCCCGGGTAATCGATCGGTTCGCCGCCGAGCGCGGTGATCAGATCTTCGAGCGAATGCGGGTTGCGCGAGGATTCCCAGCCGTTGACCGATTCCGGGCGGATGATGTGGCAACCGTAGAACGGCGCGACCTTCAAGCCGTTGAGCGGCTTCACGACCATCGACTTGAGCGTATCGAGGCCGATATCGTCGATGAGCATCCACAGCAAGTGGCGGACCATCACGGTACCGTTGTACTTGTTGTTGAATTTACCGAGGATCGCATTCGCCTGCGTCATGTGCGTTTCGGACTCGAGCAGCTCTTTGTTCGAGGCGCGCATATGGCCCGTGCACGTCGAGCAGATCGTGATGACGTCGTCGAGGCCGAGCGATTCGGCTTGCGCGTACGTGCGGGCGTTGAGCACGCGCGCGATGTCGCGGTTGACGTCGTTGAGTACCGATGCGCCGCAGCACGAAGCCGCGGTGAGTTCGACGAGCTCGATGCCGAGTTTCTCGGCGAGGAGAAGCGTCGAGGTGAAGAGTTCCTTGCACGATTCCTTGGCAACGCAGCCGGGGAAGAATCCGTATTTCTTCATTTGCGAAGACTTGGAACGATACTTGGGCTGTGGGGTGTCGATGACCGCTGACATGATTTAGACCCGAACCTCCAGGGCGTCGTAGATTTGCTTGATTTCGTCGACCTTGGGAACGGGCTTGAGGAACGGCGAGGGCAGCTTACCCTTGGCGGCCATGCGCAGGCCGAGCGGAGCGACCTTGAGCAGGCCCGTGAAGTTGAAGCGGCCGACGGTGCCTTGGATGACTTCCGTCTCGTGCAGCATCCCGGTGTTGCGAATCGTCTTCGCGATCGTGAGCGCGTGGCGCGGACCGCGATGGTTCACGTGGCCCTCTTCGATCGTCGCGCGTTTCACGGCGATGATGTCGTCTTGCGGATCGACGTGCTTCGGACAGTACGAGCATGCATAGCAGTGCGCGCAGAGCCACAGGTAGTCGTCGCCGATTTGTGCGGTGCGCTCCGTGCGCTTCGAATCGCGGACGTCTTCGATGAAGCGATACGCGTACGCGATCGCGGCGGGCCCGGCGAACGACGGATCTACCGAGACGACCGGGCAGAGCGAGTAGCAGGTCGCGCACATGACGCAGTTGGCGACGGCGACGAGCTTTTTCATATCTTCCGGCGAAACGCGACGTTCGCGCTCGTGATCGGAGTCTTCGTCCTTCGGCTGCAAGTACGGCTTGAGGCGCGAGTACTTATCCCAGAAGGGATCCATGTGGACGACCATGTCCTTCATGGGCTGGAAGTTCGGCATCGGATCGACCTTGATCGAGCCATCCGACTTCATCACTTGCATGATCGGCGTCTTGCACGCAAGACCGGTCACGCCGTTGATGTTCATCGAGCACGAACCGCAGATGGCCGATCGGCACGAGCGACGGAACGCGACCGTACCGTCGTGTTCGGATTTGCAATGTTCGAGCGCGTCGAGAACGGTGAAGCTCTCGGGGATTTCCATCGCGATGCGATCGCGATGTGGAAGATCGTCCGTCGCTTGGTCGTACCGGAAAAGATCGAGCGTGACTTGCATTAGTAACTCCGCACCGTAGGCTCGTACTTGGTGAACGTGACGTTCCGCGAATAGTCGGGCGTCGGATCGCCTTCGGTGTTGAAGTGCATGAGCGAGTGCTTCATCCACTCCGCGTCGTTGCGATCCGGGAAGTCCGTGCGCGATTGCGCGCCGCGCGACTCGGTGCGCTTCAAGGCGCCGAGTGCGATCGTCGGCGCGATGTCGACGAGGAATTCGGTTTCGAGCAAGCCGACGAGATCGGTATTGAACGTCGTCGACTTGTCCATAACGGTCATCGTCTTCGCCGCTTCGCGCACTTCGCGGAGGTCTTGCACGGCTTTCGACAGTTCGGCGTCGTTGCGGAAGATGAAGACGTTGTCGCTCATCGTCTGGTTCATCGCTTTGCGAATCTGCGAATGACGCTCGCCGCCCGAACGTGCGAGGATGCCCTTGATGCGATCCTGTTCGTTCTTGAGCGTGCGATCGGACGGACGTACCGAGCCGACCGACTTGATGTATTCGGAGGCGTGCTTCGCCGAACGGTGGCCGAAGACGATCGTTTCGAGCAGCGAGTTGCCGCCGAGGCGGTTCGCGCCGTGGACGCTGACGCAAGCGACTTCGCCCGCGGCGTACACGCCGGGGATGCGCGTCGCGCCGTTCTTATCCGTCTCGATGCCGCCCATGGCATAGTGCATACCGGGGAGGATCGGAATCGGCGTGTCGATCGCGTCCTTACCGGTTGCGTCGAGGGCCAATTCGCGGATCTGGGGCAAGCGCTCGAGGATCTTCTCGCGGCCGAGGTGACGCAGGTCGAGCATGACGCAACCGTCGACGCCGCGGCCTTCGGTGATCTCGGTCCATTCGGCGCGCGAAACGACGTCGCGCGACGCGAGCTCGCCCTTGTTCGGGGCGTACTTGAACATAAAGCGCTCGCCCTCGCTGTTGAGGAGGTATGCGCCTTCACCGCGCGCCGCCTCGGAGAGCAACACGCCGTTCTCTTTGAGCGACGTGGGATGGAACTGCACGAATTCCATGTCCATCAGGGGGATGCCGGCGCGGTACGCGATCGCCATGCCGTCGCCCGTAGAGGCGTAGCCGTTCGTCGTTTTGGCGTACACGCGGCCGAGGCCGCCCGTTGCGAAGATCGTGGCCTTCGCGTTCACGAGTTCGACCTGGCCGTTGCGCATGTTGTACGCGACGATTCCCGTACCCATGCCGTCTTCGACGCAGAGCGCGGTCGCGAAGTATTCTTCGTAGACCTTCACTTGGAAGCGCTCGAGCTGCTCCCACAGCGTGTGCAGGATGACGAGGCCGGTGACGTCGGCCGAATAGCACGTACGCGGCGAGCCCGCGCCGCCGAAGGGGCGTTGCGCGATCCGGCCGTCGGGAAGGCGCGAGAAGATGCAGCCGCGATGCTCGAGCCAGACAATCTGGCGCGGAGCGTCTTCGGTCATCGCTTCGATCGCGTCCTGATCGCCGAGGTAATCCGAGCCCTTGACGCAGTCGAAGGCGTGCTGCTCTGGCGAATCGTCTTCACGGTTGCCGAGTGCCGCGTTGATACCGCCCTGTGCCGCGCCCGAGTGGCTGCGGACGGGGTGCATTTTCGAGACGATGGCGACGTCTGCGCCGCGTTCGGCCGCTTCGACTGCGGCGCGCATACCGGCAAGTCCGCCGCCGACGACCACGATGTCGTGCTTGATCACGCTACAGGTTGCTCCTCATTCGTGCGATGTTTCCAGAGAGACCGCCGAGGGGTTGTTTTCGCTCCACTACGACATCTCTCCACTTATGGAAATTCGTACCACCGTTCGGGTAGTCTTTGCGAAGACTATGGTCGCAAACCATCCACGCTCTTTCGTCGCGGAGCGCCGATCGCGGTTATTCCGCGATCTCGGGCATTTCGATCTTAAAGATGTCGACGAGCAGCTCGCCATCGTGTAAGCGCTTACGCCAAGCTTCCTCGGTCGCCAGCAACGCGTGGCAGGCATCGCGAATTTCTGCCGCGCGATCGAGCGGGATGACGATGACTCCGTCGATATCGCCGATGATGATATCGCCGGGCTTGACGACGACGCCGCCTGCCGAAATCGAACCATCGATCTCTCCACCGAATTCCTTATGGGGGCCGCGAGCGACGAGGCCGCGAGAAAAGACGGGGAATGCGAGCGAGATGCTATCGGCGCCGTCGCGCACGACGCCGTCGACGACGAGCCCCTCGATGCCGCGAAGCGTTCCGGCCAAGGAAACCATGCCGCCGGCCATCGCTACCGCGAGCATCCCCGCCCCGTCCACGACGACGACCTCGCCCCGCCCCGCGAGGCTACACGCGATGTGCACCACGCTGTTGTCGCCCGGCATGGCGAGAACCGTCCGGGCTTGACCGCAAACGCGCATGGTTGGGTGGAGCGGTTTGATCGATGCATGCATTGCGTTCGAGCGCCGCATCGCATCCGAGGCGATCGTCGAAGGTATCGTACGCCACATCGCCATGTCGTCGGCGGACAGTCGCGGAAAACTCGCTGCATGTCGGTGAAACGTCACGGTCGTATCCTTACGCTCGGGTTAGCAAGAAATTCCGGTGTCCGACCTGCAAGAACGTCGGCGATTCCGGCGCACAGGGTTAGCGACACGTCGCGGAGCGCTCGTGGCGAGGAACCGCCCAGATGTGGAGACAGCGTTACGGTTTCGATGCCCATGAGACGGTCGCCGTATGCGGACGGCGATGCGTCGAAGACGTCGAGTGCCGCCCCGGTAAGCGCCCCACGTTCCAACGCCGCGACGAGCGCGCGTTGATCGACGAGCTCCGCCCGTGCCGTATTGATGAAAATGGCGCCCGGTTTGAGTGCGGCGATGCAAGCCGCATCGACCATCTGATGCGATCCCGCACGGAGCATCGCATGCAACGAGAAGACATCTGCGACGGCTGCGAGTTCAAGCAGCGTGTTTGCGCGTGTCGCTCCGACGGCTTCGATTTCTTTCGCATCGGCATGATGTGAAAAGACCATGACCTGCATCCCAAGCGCGCGCCCGAGGAGCGCGACGCGACGGCCGATCGCGCCAAAACCGACGATGCCGAGCGTCGCTCCCGCAAGGTCGAGCGAAGGGTAATCGACGCGGAAGCCGCGATCCGCGATCCGTGCAGCACGATCGGCGGCGCACACGCGCTTCGCGACGGCGAACATCAGCCCGATCGTGTGTTCGGCGACGGCCGCTGCGTTTGCGCCTGGCGTCCACACGACGGGGATCCCGCGCCGCGTTGCCGCGTCGAGGTCGATCGCGTCGAGTCCGGTGCCGTGCTTGCCGATGACCCGAAGGTCCGGGTGGGCGATCAAAAATTGCTCGTCGATCGGGGCGTCACGGGTGATGACGGCCACAACGCTTTCCGTGCGAAGCGTCTCCACCGATGCGAGTACGAGTTCCCGGAGGAGCTTCGGACCGGCGGGATCGATCGGTTGCAAAATCAGGCAAGCGTGCATGCCAAAATGGGCCGTTTCCTAAAACGTCACTGCGTAGAGAACGTACCTCGGTTGGTAACCCTCCGCGGCTCGACCAAGGGGGCAGTTGGCAGTCGTTGAAAGGGGCTCCTGCGGAGAGCTACCTCGACAAGCCTAGCAGTCGCAGCGTCGTGACCGACTGCGCCGTACGCCTAGCGCGTAGCGAGCGGTCCGCGCAGACACCATTGTCATCCGGATTGTTGTTGTAACGATGAAATCGGCCCCGGTCAGCGTACGGCTTTCGCTCGTTCTCCTGGTGACGTTGTGCTTGAGTTTGGCCGCCCTCGGCGCGCTGAATCAATTGAAATTCATGAGCGATTTACGGAGCGACCAATCGAGCCGGACGGAACTCGTCGCGGAAGATCTGCGCGGCACGGTCGAGGATAGCGTCGCACTCGGGCTTCCCTTGGAAAAGCTCGACAATCTGCGCGGAGTGATCGCGCAGGGCAAAGCGCAGACCCCGGGTATCCTCGATATCGCAATCGTCAAGTTCGCGGCTGCCGGCCCGAAAGTAGCGTTCGATACGGCGACGGTACGCCGCGACGCGAGCGATGCCTCGGCATGGACGGCGGCTGCGAAAGCCAGAATGGACGGTGCGTTCCGCATCGAGGGATCCGGGACGTTGACCGTCGGTTTGCCGATCCACTCCGCATTCGGAACGGTGATCGGCGAGGTCGTCGTCATCGTGTCGAACCTCGCGATCGAGGCCGAGCGGGCAAAATCCTTGAAATTCGTCGCGATCGCCGCGCTCGGCGTCGGACTCGTCGCAGGGCTCGCGCTCTTACTCGCGTCGTTTGCATTGCTCGGGCGATTCGAGCGGCGTGTTGCGATCTGGACGGCGTATGCGCGTGCGGTTTACGAGTCCGTGCGTGCGGGGGCTCCCGCCCCGCCGACGCCCGCAGGAACCTCCGATTACGACGAGGTCCTCGGCGCATCGCTCCTGCGAGAAGGCCATCGCGAATTAAGCGCAAGCGAGCTCGCGCGGAGCGCGGAACGAAGCGAGCGCGCGGTTCGCAAGATCAAGAACCAGTTCTCGGGCCTCTTCGTCGCCGGATTGATCGTGGCCACGCTCGTGCTCTCGCTCGTGATCGGCGATCAGTTCTCGCGTGCGCTCCTTCCGGACTTTCTCGCGACGGGCGCGACCGTCGGCCACTCGATCGCACGCGATGTGGCGCGCGTCGACGACCTGCACTTCCCGCTCGCGCGGGTCCGCGGCATCCAGGATGCGCTCGATCGCGCGCGCGCTCGTTCGCGAGCGATTTCTTACCTTCACCTCGTCGATCGCAGCGGACGTACGGTCGCCGTTTCCGGAACGGCCGCTACGGCAGTCAGCGAGACGTCGTTCGAGAAGCCGACACTCTCCGCCGGTGGAAACGCATACGACATCGCCCTTCGCGCGGGCACGGCGCGCCTGCACGTCGGGGTCGATGCGCACATCATCGCGCGCCTCGTCGCCGATAGCTTATACGACGTCCTCACGATCCTCGTATTGGTCGCGATCATCGCGCGCGAAGTCCTCGCCGTCTTCGTCGATCGGGCGCTTACCGTACCGCTCGCCGGCCTTGCGGCATGGCAGGCGAGGCCGCTCGTGCTGCCACGACTCCCGCGCGGCGCCGCGGATGAGGTGACGCTTCTCTTGCGCAATTCCCATGCGGCGATCGTTGCGTTCGACGAGCGACGCCGCGGAAGCACCGCGTTTCCCCCGATCGAAGAAGCGATCGCTTCGCACGCATCGGCGGTCACCGACTCGGGTGTCGCAGCGGCTGCGGATCGGCTGTGGTTCATGCGCGCGGTGCGCTTCGCAACCTTCGGTTTTTTTCTCGCCGATGCGATCCCGAACTCATTCGTCCCCGTGTTGGCGCGCGACACGGCCGTACCGATCTTCGGCCTTCCCGTCGCCGTAATCGCCTCGCTTCCGGTCGTCGTCTTCTGGCTTCTTTCCGGCTTCGCGCTCGTCCCGAGTACGCGGTTACTCGCACGGCTGAACTACCGGTTTGCCATTCTCGGAGCGATGAGCGTCGCGATCGTCGCGGATCTCGTCGCGGCCTCGTTCGCGAACATCTTCGCATTCATCGCCGCCCGGGCGGTTTTTGCCATCGCTTTCAGCCTGATGTTCGTCGCAGCGCAGTCCGCATTCCAAGATTTTTCCGGTCCGGGCGCGCGCACGCGTGGCCCGGGCGTCTTTACCGGCACGGTTTTTCTCGCGGCATTTTGTGGAACCGCGCTCGGCGGCGTGGCCGCCACCCAGATCGGGTTTCAAGCGACGTTCGTGATCGCCGTTTTGGCGCTTTGCGTGATGGTCGTCTTCGTTCTTACATCCGTTACGGCGATTCCCGAACGGCAGGAAGAGCGGGCAGCACCCGCTACGGGCGAGCGGCTACGCTCGTTGATCGCGACACCGCGATTCGCAGGCTTGTTGTTCCTCTGTGCGCTTCCGAATCGTCTTGCGAACGTCGCCATCGGCTTCTACGTCGCCCCGCTATTCCTCGCGACGCTCGCCCTAACCAGTTCGGAGATCGGTCGGATCGTCTCGCTCTACGCGCTCATCATGGCCGTTTGCACGCCGATCGCGACGCGCATCGTCGATCGGTTCAACGCGCCGATCCCGGCGGTCGTCCTCGGTACGCTTCTCGTCGGTGCGGGGATGCTGGCCGTCGTCATGGTGCCGAATGCGGTCACGGTTACCGTCGCGATCGCGTGCATGGGGATCGGACAAGCGTTTAGCGTTCCGACGCAGGTGTATCTGGCGCCGTGGCTCGCCGGCGAATCCGGTCGCGTCCTCGGATCGCGGGTGGTAACTAGCATCTTCCGCTCGATCGAGCGAACGCCCGCGTTCGCGGGGCCCGTCCTCGGTTCGGTCGTCGCCGCTCGCTTCGGCTTCGTCGGGTCGATCGGCGCATATGGCGCTTGCTTGACGGGATGCGGCCTCCTCCTCGCAGGCATGTACGCCCGCGATGGGCTCCTGCGACTCGGCACACAACCCGATATCGCGACTTTTGGCTCGGCGGAGATCGTCTGATGCGACGCGCTACGTTTACCGCGGGCGCGGTTGGGCTCGCGATCGCCCCCGCGACGGTCGCATCCGCAGCGCCGGCGCCGCCCAGCAAGATCTTCGTCGCGCTCTGGCGAGGGGAAACGGCAGTCGAGCGCGGTTTTCGTGCGTATCTCGAGCAAGCGGATCTTGCGGTGGAATACGTGTACGCCGATGCCGGGCAAGACCGGACGGCTTGGCCGGGCATCGTCGCGCGCATTCGCAAAGAGCGCCCCGACCTCGTGTACGCTTTTTCAACCGAAGGTGCGCTTGGCGTCGCCGGGACCCTTCGCGATCACGAAGGGAAGATTCTCGATATCCCCGTTGTCTTCACCAACGTCGGCGATCCCGTTGCCGCTCGGCTCGTGGAAACGCTCGAACCCGGGCGTCGTCGCCCGATCACCGGGGTGATCCATCTCGCTCCGATGTCCACGCAGCTGGCGGCGATGACGCAGTTTCTCCCGATCCGCCGCTTGGGGATGCTCTACAATAGTGCGGAGACGTATGGTCGCGCGGCGGTTCGCGAGATGCATCGACTTGCGCGCGAAAAAGGGATCGACGTTCACGTGGAGACCGTCGCGACAAACGACAAAACGCCGTCGGTTGCGAACATCGACGGCGCTCTGCGGCGGATTGCGGCGCGGCGGCCGGATATGCTGTTCATCCCCTCGACGTCGTTTTTTATCCCGCTCGCGAAGCCTATTACCGAGGCGGCGAACGCCTTGCGCCTGCCGACCTTCGACGGTAACGGAGCGTTAGTGAAGACTGGGTCGGCGATGGCTGCGATCGCGGGATCGCAGGAAGAAGTCGGTTCGTTTGCCGGCCTGAAGGCCGCGCAGATCCTGCGCGGCCATGTGCGGGCGAACGACGTGCCGATCGAGTCGTTACGGCGGTTCGGTTTTTACGTCAATGCGAACGTTTGCCGGCAACTCGACGTCTATCCGACCCTCGAGGTTCTCAAGTACGCCACGATCGTACCGGCGGGGCGTTAGCGCGGCGTTTCGGCGAGCTGCTTGTTGAGGAACTGCATCGGCGTGGGGATTTCATTTCCACGGACGTTTGCCGTCGTCGCGGCACGCGACGTGTCCGAATCCGAGCCAAGCAACAGCGGTAGACCGTCTTTCCCGCCCCCGATGACGATGGTTTTCGTATTCGGAGAAGTTCCGAGCTCCTCCGTCGCTTTGATACCGACGTAACGAAGGTAGTTTTCCGTTAGCCCCTTCGACATGATGAGCGACGCGTCGCGGATACCCGCGGCTTCGACGCGCGCGCGTGAGGCCTCCGCCTTCGCGATGCGCTCTTTCCAGTAATACGCAAAGAGCTCTTGTTGACGACGATCGTTCTCCGTGATCGAGCGTTGCAATTCCGGCGGGAAATCGATGCCCTTGACCAACACGCTCTCGATATTCAACCAAACGAAATGATCGATCGGCGATTTCGTGCTGCATGGTAAGAAATAGATCGCCGGTTTATCGGGATCGCGTTTGCGTAGGTGCGGATAGAGCAAAGCGAAATCGGTTTTTGGCCGCTGGGCATCGGGGGCTGGAGTCGCTTGGGATCCCGCTTTGCGGATATCCTCGCGTGGTTCGATCGGCCGTTCCAGATAGATATCCGTGGCCATGGGATCGGGCGATTTCCGCGTACGCGGAATGTTCGTCGGATCGTTGCGAACGAAGAGGTCCCACGATGCGATTTCCTTGATGAGGCGCTGGATCGTCGGCCGTTCGGCATAAATATCGGCCGGCGCGCGCGACGATACGACGTTGCGCGCTACGACTTCGACCGTTGGGTCGAGGAGGATGCGGGCGTAGTCGGCGCTCGCGTATTCGTAGAGGGCCGGGATGTTCTGCACCACGAGTTGGTAGCGATACATCAGCGTCAGGCGAACCTGGAGCCCATTATTGGTCTTCGTGTCGAAGGTGATCTCGCGTTGTTGAAGGCGTCCGTCGAACGGAATGACGTCATCCCACGGGTATTTGAGGTGTGTTCCCTCGGAGAGGACCTTGCAGAAGTCCGTTCCGCCTGCGAAGCGGTGCCATACCACCCCGACGGATCCCGGGTTGATGCTCGTAAAGAAGCGCGTCGGAAAGAGGAGGAAGAGAAAGAGCACGATCGCTCCGACGATGAACGTCTCCAAGCGATGGGAGCGCGTGAATCGTAGAAAGCGATACCACTGGTCGGCGATGCGCTTACGCATGAATGGTCGCCCGCGTATCGGTAGTGATCATTCCCTCGTCCATGTGGAGCCGGCGGTCCGCCGTGTCGAAATATCGGTCGTCGTGCGAAACGGCGATGACCGAAACGCCTCGGTCGCGCAATAGGGGTAGGATCTCGCCGTAGAAGCGTTTGCGAAAGAGGGGATCCTGGTCCGCCGCCCATTCATCGAGGATGCAGATCGGGCGCGATTCGAGCATCGCGACGATCAGCGCCAACCGTTTGCGCTGCCCGGTCGAAAGCGCGGTCGTCGAAAACGCGCCGTCGGCATACGTCGTTTTCTCTGCGACTTCGAACGTTTCGAGCAGCCCGGGTGCTTCGTCGAGGGTTTCCTCATGGATGCCGTAGAGCCGCGTAAACAGGTGAAAATCGGAGAACACGGATGCGAAACGATCGCGATACGCTTGCGCATTTTCGCGCGTGACGGGGACGCCATCGACGAGGATCGTTCCGGAATCCGGCCAGTACAACGTCGTGAGAAGGCGCAGAAACGTCGATTTACCCGAGCCGTTACCGCCGGAGATGAAGATCGTCTCGCCGGCTTCGATCACGAGGTCGAACGGCCCGACGGCGAATCCGGCGCCGCCGTTCGGGTAGCGGTAGCGGACGTCGCGCATCTCGATGCGCTTGAAACGCTGCGATGGTTTCGTATCCGGCGTCGCCACGCTAGCCGAACCTTCCGGCGCAACGCCGAGGCGTGCTTCGAGCTTCATGATGCGTGCCGCGCAAGCGCTTGCCGTCGAGAACGTTGGAATCGAGCCGATCACGCCCGCGAGGGCGCCGAAGACGAAGAGCACGGCGGTCGTCGTTTTTACGAGTACGCTGCTCGATACCGGAGCGAACGTCGGGACGATGAAGACCATCGTCCCGAGGAGTAAGAAGAAGACGTTTTGCGTGAAAATGTACGTTCGCGCATACTCGTTTTGTACGTTCGTTCGTTCTTCCGCAGCGTGTTCGGAAAACGTGACGACGTCGTCTGCAAGGTGTCGGCTCCGTTGGGCGTTGAGTTTCGACTCCTTGAACCCGTCGAGGACGCCGACGAGCAGCTCCGTGAGACTTTGTTCTGCCGCTCCCGCTTTCGCCATGGCATCCTCGAGGCTCTTGGCTCGGGCCAGGTACATCGTGACCACAACCGCCATGAATGCGGATGCGAGAACGAACGACGTTATCGAAAGCGAGATCAAATAGAAGGTCGTAAAGATGACGAGCATCGCCATCTGCACGGTCGGGATGAGCAGGTTGCACGTTTGCGAGAGCATCTGCATCTGCTGGCCGATCACGGCGAAGATCTCGTTGCGCCCGATCTCCTCGATCTCGCGAAGCTCGCTCGTCCGAACGGCCTCGACCAAGCGCGTCCGGATACGGTGGATGATTCGCTCGAGCTCGCGCGACGCCTCGAAGAGCAGATATCGTTGCGAGAAGGTGTAGGTCACGAGTACGAGCGCGAACATCGTGGCATAGCGCACGTTCACGGGATTCACGCTTGTCGAGCCGCCTGCAGCCGCATTGACGATCGCGAGGACAAGTGCATTCGCCGTCGCCGCAACGACCGCGACGAGCGCGAGGCGCCGCCAATTTATCGACGATTCGCTGCGCAGGAGCGCGATCAGCGTCATATGATGCTTACGCGATCAGGTAATCGAGGCGCAGTGCGAACAGTAAACGATCGGCGCGAGCTGAAGCCGCTTGGCTTTCGAATCGCGGATCAAGCGCGTGCAGCGCGAGCAATGTAGCTTTTTCGACGGATGCACATCACCCGCGAGCGTTACCGGAGCGGAATCCGTTTCGTGGGAGAAATGATACGAATCGCCGAGCGGAATCAACCGCGTTTGCGTGGTGACGAAAACGATCACCGCGCCGATCGGCGTCAAGACGAGCGCGATCAGGAACCAGCCGAGGAATCGGGGATGACGTTTGCGCGCGGCAAACGCCAACGCAAAGGCGACAACTACGTATAAAACGAGCAGCGGCATACGGTCGAAACCTCATCCTTCAGCGTCGGGTGGGTCGGCGCGGTTCGAGCGTCCGGTTCGGGCAATGGGAGCGCCCTCCTTCGCTTACGAACCTTCCCTTGCTTTGGCAGGATAGGTACCTCCTTAGGGGAAGCGGAGCCCGGACGCGGGTGGCTCTTTCTGTCTTGCGCGCACTCGCCGCATCCGCCCTCGCCAATCGACAAGAGGAGTCTCTCGTGGAAAAAAAGTCCGATGACCTCGGCGCAAAGCCTGCGACCAAAGCCTCCGGCGACGCTACGATGGCGGGCATCGCGCCCTCCCCGACGCCCGAGACGACCCCGCACGACGACGCTGCCGTTGCGGCCCTGAAGCTCGAAGCACGTCGCATCGTCAAGTCGTACATGACGTGGTCGGTTGCCGCTGGCCTCGTGCCGGTACCCGTGCTCGACCTTGCGGCGATCAGCGCCGTACAGACGAAGATGATCGAAGCGCTTGCCAAGCACTACTCCGTCGCGTTCAACAAAGAAATCGTCCAATCGATCATCGGAACGGCGCTCGGCGTCGGTGGCACGGCCTTCGTAGCCGCTCCGGCGGGCAGCCTCTTGAAGCTCGTTCCGGTCGTCGGCACGTTGCTCGGCCTCGTCGTCGAGCCTGCCGTCGCCGCATCGGCGACCTACATCCTCGGTGAGACCTTCATCAAGCACTTCGAAGTCGGCGGAACGATCTTCGACATCGACCTCACGCAAAAGGTCAAAGAAGCGGTCAAGGACGGTAAGGAAAATATCGCCTCCCTGCGTCGCGACATCAAGGAAACCGCCGCAGCGTAATTCCTCGCTCGCGCGCTACACGACACGGCGGTCCGCTACGGCGGGCCGCCGTTCGCGTTACTCCCGCGTATGACGCAAGCGTACGTGACGATCGCAAGCGTGGCGGCGAGGGTCGACACGGGATATCCGATCCAAATGCCGTCGATGCCGAAGCGCGGAGCGAGCGCGAACGCTAGCGGCACCTGCACGAGCCATACGGCGCCGACGGCTACGATCGCGGGTCCGAGGGTGATGTTCGCCGCGCGAAGGGTTGCGGCGATCGCCTGCGTGGCAACGGCGAGCGGTAGGCTCCAAGCGACGATGCGCACGAGGCCGACGCCGATGGCGATCGTCTCGGGCTGACTTACGAAAACGCGCATCAACGGAGCCGCCGCCACGTGGATCGCGAGCGCGAACGGTATTGCGATCGCGACGCCGATCGCGACGGCGAGCAACCCGATCCGTTCGAGCTTGCGATAGCGGGCCGCGCCGACCGCCTGCGCGCCGAAGACGCTCGCCGCCCCCGCGACGCCCCCGGCGGGGATGCCGACGGCCCCGACGATCTGCCCGACGGCGCCGTACGCGCCGATCGCCGGCGTGCCTTGCCGCGCAACGAGCCCGAGGACGACGATTTCCGAGATCGACAGCATCGCCGAAGTCACTCCGCTCGGCAAGCCGAGCCGGATCAGCTCGCGCGCGAGCGTTTGCGACGGACGGAGGTTTGCGACGAAATCGCGGCCGGGCGCGAGCGGTGCGTGCCGGAGCGCCAACGCGAGCGCCACGCATGAGCCCGCGCCGAGGTTTGCGAGGACGTAGCCGACTCCCGCACCGCCCGTTCCGCATGCCGGGATCGGGCCGAAGCCGATCGTGCCGAGCGGCACGAGAAGGCTCGTCAGCACGATTTGCACGATCGCACCGAGGAGCGGGCTCATGGCGTCGCCGCTGCCCTGGACCGCAAGCTGATACGCGGTATTGGCAAACAACATCGGCGCGCCAAACAACACGCTGATCGCAAACGGTAGGCCGGCGGCCGCGACCGCGTCCGGCACGCCGAGCACGCGCAACGCGGGCGCGACGGAAAACGCTCCGACGATCGCCACGGCGATGCCGAGCGCGAGCGAGAGGCCAACGGCACCCGCCGCTACGCGACGCGCTTCGGCCGTATCGCTACGACCGATCGCTTGACCGACGAGAACGCTCGCCGCAGAACCGATCCCGCCGAGTACGGCGAGGAGGAGGCCGAGCACCGGGAAAAAGACGGAAATTCCGGCAAGGGCCGCAACGCCCGCCAGATGACCGACCGCGGCAAGGACGATCGCGTTTGCGGCAAGTGCCAGCGCTTGCTGCGCCATGACCGGAGCGACGAAGCGCGCGAGCGCCGAGCGAATCGCCGATCCGCGCACGAGGTCGTCCGGATCGGCCGCATCACGATCGAAAGCACCCACATCCGCCTCCAGAAAGCGCGCCGAACCGATGGAATCTGCCGAAGCCGCGATCGCTCGCCGTTGGATCGTTCGGCCTCAGCTTCGGCCATCCGCCCGGTTGCGCTTATTTTGCTTTCCCTATGCCGGCGGCGGCGCGGCGATCTATCGCCCGTGGGTCGCGTTCCTGCCGGACGATATCGAGCTCTGTGCGATCCAAGCGCCCGGTCGGGAAGAGCGAATTGCAGAAGCGCCGCTCACGAACTTCGCCGATGTCGTCGCGAAAGCGAGCGAAGCAATGCAGCCGCTCCTCGATCGACCATATGCCGTCTTCGGGCACAGTCTTGGGGCGAGCGTCGCCTTCGAAACGCTACGAGCGCTCGAAGCGAGCGGAGCGCAACCGCCCGAGCTCTTCATACCCTCGGGTCGACGCGCGCCAAGCGTCGCGCCGACGAACGCTCCAATCGCCGATTTGCCGGAAGCCGCGTTCCTTGCGGGCATCGCACGTTCGAGCGGACCCGATCCCGCGTTTACGGCGTTCGTGCAGCACGCCGAGCTCGTCGAGCTCTTGCTCCCGCTCTTGCGTGCCGATTTCTCGCTTGCGGAGCGATACGCGCCGCTCGGACGCAACCGCCTCCGCTGTCCGGTCGTAGCGTTTTCATCGGCTGACGACGCCCAAGCACGAGAGGCCGCAATCGCACCATGGGCGGAGGTCACGAGCGGGTCGTTCGCTCACCGCATCTTTCCCGGCGCCCATCTCTACATAAATGCCCACCGCGCGGAGGTCGTCGCCGCCCTCATCGGTCTTCTGGCCGCACGCTAGTACGTGTAGACGTGTTCGGGGTACGGGCTCGGAGCTTTCGGGTCGACTTGAAAATCGAGCAAGAGTACGACGCGCGTTTCGGTGCCGCGATTCCAGGCTTCGTGTTCGGTCGTGTCGTCGAAGACCCAGACGTCGCCCGGCGTCCAGCTGCGGGTCTCGCTTCCGACGCGTAACGCGCAACCGTCCGTGCCGACGAGTGCGAGGTGGACCCGAAGTACCTCGCTCGTGTAACCGGTATGCGGCCCGATGTAGGTCCCCGGGGCGAGGGATGAAAAGCCGGCAGTGATCATCCCGGGGATTTTTTCGATCGCCGCAGTCGTGACGGGGCAGAGCTCGCAGTTTTCGTCGACCCGCCGCCCGAATTTATACAGGGGAAACACCGTCCAGTCACCGCGGAAGATGTCTGCCTCCGGCCACGCCATGAATCGCCGTTGTTCCAGCGCGGCGAGTTCGGCGCGAATCGTGCGCCAGTGCTCGGAAAGCGCGTTGACGGCCGGATAGTCGCCGGGGTCCTTAAACATATCGTACGTTCCTAACGAAGCGCCACAAAGCGCCGAAGCAGTCGCTCGGGAGATCGGGAGTTCGCGCGTGGCTCCGTCGGGGTCGATGCGACGCTTGCAAGGCCCTTGGAGGAAGGAGCCAACCGCGCTTGCCTCCGTGCGTTCCCCGAACCTGCTTGCCGGTGCCGACCTGCAGACTGTGGGCGAGATCACATGGAGAGCCGGTCCGACGGCGGTCGTGCGGGTGGTAATCACGGTGTTTGGAGCGCCTCGCGAGAGCCGCGACCCTAGGGAAGGAGGCCTTGCTCGCCCTGGCGTAACGACCGCCCCGATGCGCCACGCTAGGGTCGCCAGGTCCGCGAAGTCTGACGGTCGTTTCTGCCCCGCGTCCGGCGATTACGGCGCAGGCGTGCGATGACCGAGGCCCTGCCCGTAAGCGCCGCGCAACAAGCGATACTGTTCCAATCGCTCGCTTTCGGGGAAGGGGCCTACGGCACGATCGGCGGGTGGGTCGATATCCGAGGCCCGCTCGAAATCGCCTCGTTCGTGCGCGCGGTCGAGCTGCTACCGCGCCGCTTCGCGGCGCTTACAACGGTTTTCGCCCTCGATGACGGGCGCCCGACGAAGCGTTACGCTCCGGAATTTCCGGTCGATATCGCGGTCGTCGATTTGCGTGAGGCGGGGGGGCGCGAGGCCGCGCTGCACTACGCGAACGCCATGTTTCGCGAGCCGCTCGACGTGCGCGGCGGCAAGCCGCCGTGGATCTGTCGTATTCTCCTCGCGGACCACGAGCAGACGTACGCACTCTACGGGTGGCATCACGCGATCGCCGATGGCGTTTCGGTTGGGGTCATGGGGAGTGAGATCCATCGGATCTACAACAGCCTGATCGCGGGCGAAGAGCCGGAACTCGCTCCGATCCCGTCATCGCTCGATGGAGAGCGCATCGATCGGCGGCACGATCGCGGGTTGGCTTACTGGACGGAGCTCATTCCGCGCGTTCCGGAGCCCCTCTTTCCCGCCGCGCCGTCGCTCCCGATCGCCGCCGATCGCCTGCACACCGTGTGGCCTTGGGCCGAATACCGTGCGGTCGAAGAGCTCGCTCGCGCGTGGGAGGTTCCGATCAGCGCGCTCTGCCTTGCGGCCCTCGGTGCGAGCCTGAGCGTCCGGCTGCGACGCGCTTCGATCGTGATCGGCACGCCGCTTCACAATCGTAGTAGCCGCGATCGCAACGCCGTCGGACCCTTTACGAACGTCATTCCGGCTCCGATGGATGTGCCGATCGGCACCCCGCTCCGCGCGCTTGCCGAACGGCTCGCGGCGGATAGCCGCAAACACTACCGTCACGCAAGCATCGCACTCGGCGATCTCGCGGCGGCGTGGGGCTGCGCGAACGAGGCGCGCGATCCGCTCGACGTGACGTTTTCGTTCGAGCCCGTGCACTACGCGCCGATCGCGGGCTGCACGATCCGGATGCTCGCTCTTAGCCCGGGTTCGCAGCTTCGGCCCCTGCAGGTGTACCTGCGGCGTTACGAAGAGGGAGAAGACGCATCGCTCGACGTCGACTTCGGCACGAACGAGCCCGGCGCGACGTTCGCCGCGGGAATCGCATGCGATATGCGCGCCCTGCTCGCCAATGCGGCCGTTCGCCCCGATATCCGCATCGATGCGGCGGCTTTCGTCGACACGAATCAGCGGGCGAAAGCGCTCGGTCGCGGCGCGGGTACGGGCGCGGTTCCCGAGCGGCCGACGGATCTCGCTGCCTGGTTTACCGCGGTCGCGGGCGAGTTCGCCGCCGCGCCCGCGCTGCGATGCGACGAAGCGTCGCTCACCTACGGCGAACTCGAGCGCCGATCGGCCGCAATCGCTCGCGGGTTAGGCGCCATGGGTATCGGGGCCGAATCGCGCGTCGGCCTCGCGTGCGCTCGCGGCTTCGAATTGCTCGTCGGTATGCTCGGGATCCTACGCGCGGGAGCGGCCTATGTGCCGCTCGATCCGACGTACCCGGCGGCGCGTCTCGCGTACGTCATCCGCGATGCGGGCATCGTAACGATCCTCGCCGACGACGCCGGCCGGGGCGCTTTCATCGGGATCGAAGCGGCACTCGTTTCGTGTTCCGCGCTGGAAGACGCCGGGAGCGGCCTGCAGACGGCCCTTCCAATCGTCGATCCGGATCGAGCGGCGTACGTCATCTACACGTCGGGCACGACGGGCGAGCCGAAAGGCTGCATCGTCACACATCGCAACGTCACGCGACTCCTTGCGAGTTGCGAAAGCTGGCTCGCGCCGACCTCGGCCGATACGTGGACGCTCTTTCACTCGTATGCCTTCGATTTCTCAGTGTGGGAGATTTGGGGCGCGCTTGCCTACGGCGGGCGCTTGGTCATCGTGCCGCGCGAGGTCGCGCGCGATCCTGCGGCTTTTGCGGATCTCCTCGTTTCCGAGCGGGTGACGGTGCTCAATCAAACCCCGTCGGCGTTCCGGGCGCTGGCGCTGCTCGATGCCGAAGAGCCGCTTCGTTCTACGTTGCGTTGGGTGATCTTCGGCGGCGAAGCGCTCGATTTCGGCTCCGTCGCTTCGTTCGTCGCGCGCCATCCCTCGACGCGACTGATGAACATGTACGGGATCACCGAAACGACCGTGCACGTGACGACCCGGGAGGTCTCCAAAGCCGACGCCCGCGCCGGCGGTCCGTCGTTGATCGGCAGCGCCCTTCCCGATTTGCATCTGCAGGTGCTCGACGCGGCGTGCGAGCCCGTTCCCATCGGCGCGGTCGGCGAGCTCTGCGTCGGCGGCGCCGGCGTCGCGCGCGGCTATCTCGGGCGCCCCGGACTCACCGCAACCCGCTTCGTCCCCGACCCTGCGGGAGCCCCGGGCTCCCGTATGTACCGATCGGGCGACTTGGGGCGCATCCGCGAGGACGGCGACATCGTTTATCTCGGCCGCGCCGATCACCAGGTGAAAATCCGCGGTTTCCGGATCGAGCTCGGCGAAATCGAAGAGACGCTGCGCCGTCACGATGCCGTTGCGGATGCCGCCGCAACCGTCTTGCCGGGGCCCGCGGGACCGCGGATCGTTGCCTACGTCGTCGGCTCCGTGGGGGAGGCCGACCCGACCGCCCTGCGCTCTTGGCTCGGCGAGCGCCTCCCCGAACATCAGCTTCCCGCGGCGATCGTGCCGATCGCGGCGCTGCCGCTGACGGCAAATGGGAAGCTCGATCGCGGCGCATTGCCGGCTCCCGTTCACCACGCCTCCGGTCCGACCGCGGAACGAGAACCGCCACGCGGTGTCGCGGAAGAACGCCTCGCCGCGGTATGGTCCGAAGTGCTGGGTATGGCGCATCCGCCGAAGCGTGGCGAGAATTTCTTCGCGTTGGGCGGCGATAGCATGACGGCGCTCCGCCTCGTCGCACGCGCGAAATCGCACGGGCTCGGCCTTGGCCTCCGCGACATCTACGAAACGACGACGCTCGCCGAACTGGCGCGGCGCATCGAGCTCGTCGGCGGCGATCGTGCGTTCGCGGACGCAACGCCCCCGGCTCCGCTCGCGCCATTCGCCTTGCTCTCGCCCGCCGACCGCGCGTTGCTTCCGACCGAACTCTCCGATGCCTATCCGCTGATGGCAACCCAGGCGGCGATGCTTTTCCATAGCGACCTCGGTGCGAGCGCTGCGGTGTTCCACGACATCCTCGATTTCGATCTTACGATCCCGTGGCTCGACGATCCCGAAGGGAATCGCTGGGCGAATGCGGCTGCTCGGTTAACGCGCCACGTCGCTCTCCGGACGTCGTTTGCCTGGACGTTGTGTTCGGAACCGGTGCAGCTCGTCGCGGCCGCCGCCACGGTCGCGATCCCGATCGTCGACCTGCGTTCGCTCTCGCCGGTCGAGCGCGAATTACGCTATGCGGCCTGGCGCGATACCGAAGCGGCGCCACGCTTCGATATCGCGCGACCGCCGCTCTTTCGTCTCGCGATCCATCGACTCGAAGACGGGCGAGTCCGTCTCTCGCTCGTCTTCCATCACGCGATCCTCGACGGTTGGAGCCTCGCGACCCTCGTTACGGAGCTCGTAACGGCGTACGTCGACCCCGACCGAGCGAGCGGCCCCGCCCCGGCGTTGCAATCCCGATGCCTCGCTGCGGAGCGCGAAGCGATCGAAAATCCGGCAACGAGAGCGTTTTGGGCGACGCGACTCGCACGGACGAGCGGCGCACACCACGGCTTCCCCGCCCTTCACGCCGAGCGTGATGCCCCGGCGCGGCGCATCACGCGAACGATGGACGGCGAGCTTGCAGATGCGCTGCAGCGCCGGAGCGCCGAAATGGGCGTGCCGCTCAAACCGCTACTCCTCGCGGCACATCTCCGGGTGCTCGCCGCGTACGCGGGGCACGACGAAGTCTGCGCGGGTTATGTCGTCAACGTACGACCCGAAGACGACGATGCGGCGGCCGCAGTCGGGCTCTTTCTCAACACGGTTCCCTTCGCACTTGCGACGGGCAAGCAGACGTGGGCGGAACTCGTTCGTGCCGTCCATTACGAAGATGTCGCCCTCGTCCCGCACCGGAGTGTCCCGACCCGCGAACTCAAACGCCGAGCGAGCGGAAAGCTTCCCTACTTCGGCGGCTTCAATTACGTGCATTTTCACGTGTACGAGGGGTTGCTCGCGCTCCCCGGAGTCGCCGTGGGGCCGGTCGATGTTTTCGAGCAAACGGACTTCCCGTTCTTGTGCCAGTTTACGCGCAACCCCGCGCGTCGATCCCTGGAATTGACGCTCGTCGCGTCGGAGGCGGTCCTGCCCGACACTCGTGCGGACGAGATGATCGACCTGCACCTCGCCGCGCTTCGCGCGATCGCTTGGTTTCCGGATCGCGCGGTGGAGGAAACCGCATTGCAGGCGACGCGGGAGTCGGCGGATGCGATCCCGCGCGCGCGCGTCGTTGCATCCGTCCACGCCGATGCGACCGGCGCGCCGAGCGGGCTAACGGAGGAGCTCCTCGCCCCACTCTGGGCCGAAATCCTCGGCCTCGATGTCGATTCCGTGCGTCGTGGCGACGATTTCTTCGCGTGCGGCGGCGATAGCATCGCGGCGTCGCGGCTCTCGGCGCGCATCACGAGCGCATTCGGCTGCAAGATCCGCCTCCAGGGGTTATTCGAGGAACCCACGTTCGCCGCCACCGCTGCGGCGATCGACGCCACACGCGCGCTCGCCGCGCCCGTGGCGGCGCGCGCCCCAATCGGCCGCGCGGCGCGCGTCCGCGTCGGTGCCGTGGAGTGATCGTGCAGGCGTTTTCGAAACCGCAGCTCGTCGCTCCCGATGTCTTTTTTGCCGTTTCGCCCGGGCAGCGTCGGCTGTGGATCGCAGAACAGATCGAGCCGGGATCGGCATATACCATGCCGCTCGCACTCGACTTGCACGGCTCGCTCGATACGGCGGCGCTCCATCGGGCGTTGTGCGACGTGGTCGCGCGTCATGAAGCGTTGCGCACGAGCGTCGCCGTCATCGACGGCGAACCGCAGCAGGCGATCCATCCACGCTTCGTCCCGGAGCTTCCGAGCGAGACGATCGTGCCCGAGGATCTCGAAAACCGTCTCGCCGAGCTCGTCGCGCGGCCGTTCGATCTCTCCGCCGGGCCGCCGTTGCGCGCGGCGCTCTTTCGCACCACGGGCGACCGATGGACGTTCCTGCTCTGCATCCATCATCTCATCGGTGACGGCTGGTCGGTCGGCATCATGCTCGAGGAGATGCGCGCGGCGTACGACGCCGCGCTCGGCAAATCCGGCCACATGCCCGATGTACCATCGTTTCATTTCGCCGATTACAGCGAGTGGGCGCGTGGGGTCGTACCGCCCGAGGCCGATCTCGCCTACTGGGACGCACGCCTGACGACCCTCCCCGCGCCGCTCGACATCGGGGCGCGCGAAGCGATGGGCGAAGCGTCATGTGGTACGGTTCGGGCGATCCTTCCGGAGCGGTTGACCGAGCGCGTTGCGACCTTCGCTCGCGCTTGCGGAAGTTCGCCGTTCTTCGTGCTCCTCGCAGCCTACGCGGCGATCGTCGCGCGCTTGGGTGCCGTGGACGATCTGATCGTCGCGATCCCCGTTGCGAACCGGAACGAGCCCGAATTCGAGCGCACCGTCGGATTCTTCGTGAATACCCTCCCGATGCGCATCGCGGTCGCCGGGAACGCGACGCTCGGCGATCTCGTCCGCGATGTGACGCGCACGGGGACGGACGATCTCGACCATCAGGGCGTGAGCTACGACGAGATCCTCGCGCGCGCGCGCCGGCGACATGGTGAAGGGCTACCGGAACTCGCGCGCGTCCTCTTCGCGTACCAAAACACCCCGTTGCACGTCGCGACGTGGAAGGGGCTTGCCGTAACGCCGCGCCTCGTAACGACGCGCGGCGCGAAGTTCGACCTCGCCGTAAGCGTCGATCCGCGCATGGCGGGCACGGAAATCGCGCTCGATTACCGTACGGATCGTCTTGGGCTTGCACAAGCCTCCGCGATCCTCGATGCGTTCGTGGCGACCGTGGAAGCGATAGCGACGCTTCCCGAATCGCCGGTCGCGCACATCGCGCTCCCCTCGCAGATGCTCGCGCGCGCTGCGCCCGCCGCTATCTTTGCGGATTCCGGCGCTCCGTCCGGAGCGGTAGAAAAGACACTCGCGGAACTCTGGTCGACCCTGCTCGTCCTGCCACCCGGAACCGCCCTTACACGGCAGTCCAACTTTTTTGCGCTCGGCGGCGATAGCATCGTCGCCCTGCGCCTCGTCGCCCAGGCCAAACGCGCGGGTATCGCCTTTCGCGCGCGCGATGTCTTTCGGTATCCCACGCTCGGCGGGCTCGCCGCCGCCGCGACGGACCCCGGTACCGCATCCGCGGCAACGAGCGCCATCGGCGCGCACGATGCGGCCCTGACGCCGATCGAGCGCTGGTTTTTCCACGAAAACACGCTCGCGGACCGCAACCGCTACGCGCAAGCGATCCATGTGCGGCTCCGCGACGACGTTTCGAGGGCGGCCTTCGACGACGCGCTCGCTGCGGTCGTCGCCGCCCACCCGGCGTTCGGTCTTCGCTACCGCGTCGACGGCACGACCGCGACCGTCTACGACGATCCGTCGGGCCGGCGGCTTTCCGTCTGCGATTTTCCGGCGGATACCGCCCTCGAAACGGTGGCGACGGCCCTCGTCGGGGCGTGCGATATCGAAAGCGGCCCCCTTGCCGTGGTTGGCTGGATCGGGGACCGCGAAGCGCTCGTCGCGATCCACCATCTCGCGGTCGACGTCGCATCGTGGTACGTGCTGCTCGGCGACCTCGCCGATGCGCTAGCGGCCCGCGCGCTACCGCCACCCGGACCCGGGCGCGCGGCGCGACGCGAAGCGCTCGCCACGCGGGCGGAGGCTGCGGATCTCGCGTACTGGACGGCGCTCGTCGCCGAACTCGCCGACGCCCCGCAGTGCGCGCCCGATCGTTCGCACCCTGGGATTTACGCGCACGCGGCGCGCCGCGATCGAACGATCGACGGCCCGGTTTACGCGCTCTTCGCGCAGGCCGTTTCTCGTGGAGCCGTCGCAGAAGAGCTCGTACTCGCCGCGTGCCTCGCCGCGCTTGCCGAGGCCACGGGGCATGCCCGAACCGCCGTGACGCTCGAGCGGCACGGCCGAGACATCGGCGAGCTCGACCTCTCGCGATCCGTCGGTTGGCACACGGTGCTCGCGCCCTTCGTGGTCGATATAACGGCAGATGCGCCACCGGAGCGCCTCGCGGGCGCGGTCGCAGAGGCGCTCGCCCGCTGGAATCCACGCGCTGCAGATTTCTTCGCCCTCCGCGAGGGGCCGCTTCGCGACGCGACGTTACCGAGCGTGGCCTTCAACTTTCTGGGCCGGATGACGACCGTCGCCGACGGTCCGATCGCCGTGCTACCGAACCCCGACGTGCCGCTGCACGATCCCGCGGGTACGCGGCCTTTTGCCTACGAAATCCTCGCATGGACGGACGCGACGAGCCTCACCATTTCGTGGACGGCCGATGCCGCGGCGAGTGCCGTGACGGCACGGCACCTGGAGCGCGTCGCGTTTCACCTCGAACGACTGTGCCGCGTCGCGGCCACGGGGCACGTCGAACTCCCGGCGACGCCGCTCCAAGCGGGCCTCCTCTTCCACACGCTCGATGGGGGGCGACCGGGGACGTACCTGCAGCAGGTAACGGCCGAGATCGAGGGCGAGGTCGATCCGGAGTGCTTGCACGCCGCCTGGCAGGACACGCTCGTGCGGCACGACGCCCTCTCGACCGGGTTCACGACGCGCGCCGATGGCACGCTCGTCCAGCGTTTCGATCCGGATGCGGCCGTGCCGTTTCGCGTGCTCGACCTGAGCGGCCTCGATGCGCAACGGCAAGAAGGCATGCTCGCGGAGATGCTCGCAGCCGATCGTCGCGAGGCGTTCGCCTTCGGGAGCGCGCCGATGATGCGCATCGCGCTCGCGCGCCGGGCCGATCGGCGCTTTTGGTTCCTCTGGACGCATCACCACGCGATCCTCGACGGCTGGTCGTTGCCGGTCGTCCTGGGCACGCTACTCGACGCGTACCGCGCGCGCCGCGGCGGGAGTTCGCTCCCGCGCGCCGGAACCGGCCTTTCGTACGCCGAGTACACGCGATGGCGTCTGGGGCAAGACGATCGGGCGCTCGCGGCGGCTTGGCGCGAAAACCTCGCTGCGTTCGAAGAACCGTGGCGCCTTCGCGTCCCGCCGCCGGATGCCGGCGCCGCAGCCGGAAGTGAAGTCCTGACGCGGGTGCTCGATGCGGATCTCGTGACGGCGATCCGACGGTATGCCCGCGCGGCGGGAGCGACCGTGAACGCGGTGATGCTCGCCGCGTGGGCGCTCGCACTCCGGTCCCTCGGCGATGCGGAGCGGGTCGTCCTCGGCGTTACCGTGTCGGGCCGTCACGCACCGCTTCGCGACATCGAACGCCTCGTCGGGTTGCTGATCAACAGCGTTCCGCTCGCACTCCGCGTCGACCCGGCGCTCTCCGCAACGGCATGGGTGCTCGGCGTGCAGCAGGCGCTTGCGGGCGTTGCCGACGTCGCGCATGCGAGCCTCGCGGCGATCCAACGGTGGGCGAACAATCCGGGGACCGCGCTTTTCGAAACGCTCTACGTTTACGAAAACTACCCGCGCCTCGCGACGAGCGACGATCCCTTTGCCATTCGCGATGTCGCCATTCGCGAGGATGCGCACTACCCGCTCGTGCTCGCCGTGATCCCGGACGAGCATCTTTCGCTCCGCCTCGCGTACGATCGCGCGCGCATCGATGCGACGACGGCTCGTGGCATCGTTTCGGCCATCGAAGCGACCCTCACGCAAATCGTCGCCGTCCCGTCCGCGCCGATCGGCGCGCTCGCCCTCAGGGGCGCGATCGCCGATGGCTTCGCACGGGAGCGTGGCGCGGAAGCGGCCGCACCGATGACCGGCGCCGCCCTCATCGCGCGCGCCGCGCGGCTCGCCCCAAATGCGATCGCCGTCGAAGATGGCCCGCGCCGCGTTACCTACGACGAGCTCGTGCGCCGCGCGGATGCCATCGCCCGCCGCCTGCGCGCTGCGGGCGTTCCGTCCGGAACCGAGGCGATCGTCGGCATCTGCATGCAAAAAAGCGTCGAGGCGGTCGCAACCGTGCTCGCGGTGTGGAAGTGCGGGGCGGCGTTTCTCCCGCTCGATCCCGAACACCCGATCGCGCGGCGCGCCGCCGCGCTCGCGGCGGCAAACGCGCGCCTCGTCGTGACCGATGCGACGACCGATACCGAGGCGTTCGGCGTTCCGCGGCTCGTCCTCGGTGAAGAAGCGGCGCCCATGCCGGAGAGCCGCCTCGATGCGGACACTCCGGTCGACGCGCTTGCGTACGCGATCTATACTTCGGGTTCGACGGGCACGCCGAAAGGCGTCGCGGTCACGCATCGCGGCCTCGCGAACCTCTACGCCGCGCAACGCGACATCGTCGGCGTTGCGAGCACGGATCGGATCCTCGCGTTCGCTTCGCCCGCCTTCGACGCTTCGATCGCCGAGTTGCTGATGGCGCTCGCGCGTGGGGCAACGCTCGTCCTCCCGCCGCCGGGCCGCGCGGCGATCGATTACGACGTCGCATCCACGCTGCGCGACGCGCGCGTGACGAACGTGACGCTGCCGCCCGCGTTGCTTGCGGCGCTCGATCCGGCGGACGTTCCGGAACTTCGGTCGCTGTTGATCGCGGGCGATGCGGCGAACGCGGCGCTCTTTCGCCGCTGGTCGCCCGGGCGCCGGGTGTTCAACGCGTACGGGCCGACCGAGGCGACCGTGTGTGCCGCGCTCTGGGAGTGGACCGATGCGGCGACGGAGCCCGATCTCGGCGGCCCGATGGCGGGTGTCGAGCTCTTCGTCCTCGACGGGGCGTTGCAGCCCGTGCCGCCGGGCATCCCGGGAGAGATCGTGCTCGGCGGCGTGGGCCTCGCGCGCGGGTACTTGCAAGCGCCGGCGGCGACGGCCGCGGCATTCGTACCGCACCCCTTCGCGCGAACGCCGGGCGAACGACTCTATCGAACGGGCGACCGGGGAGTCGTCACCGCAAACGGAGCCGTGCGTTTTCTCGGCCGGATCGATCGGCAGACGAAAATCCGCGGCTACCGAGCGGAGCCGGCCGAGACGGAAGCCGCGCTCGCGCGCCTCGCGGGCGTCGCGCACGCCGTCGCGATCGTTGCGGGCGAAGCCGAGCAAGCGCGGCTCGTCGCCTTCGTGCAAGCGCTTCCCGAGAGCGAGATCGTCGCCGAAACGTTGCGCGATGCGCTCGCGCGGACGCTTCCGACGTATCTCATCCCCACGTCGATAACGCTCGTCGACGCGTGGCCACGCACGCCGAACGGGAAGATCGATCGCGCGCGGTTGCTCGCCGAGCTCGACGCGATGCGTGCGAGCGTTTCGGTACCGGCCCCGGGCGACGAACTCGTGCGCACGATTGCGGAGCTCTGGGCCGACGTCCTTCGGATCGAAGCGGTCGCCGCCACGGATAATTTTTTCGATCTCGGGGGCGATAGCATCAGCGCTCTGCGCATCGCAGCACGGGCGCGCGATCTCGGCCTCGTCGTCGCGCCGCGCGACGTGCTCGAAGCGCAAACGCCCGACACGCTCGCGATGCGCATCCGCGAACGCGCTCCGATCGTGGAAGTTTCCCCGCTACCCGAAGCGGCCGATGGCGTGGTACCGCTCATTCCCGCCCAGCGGTGGTTTTTCGACCACATCACGACGGCGCCCGAGCGCTTCCTCCTCTCGGTCGAAGTGGTCACGGACGAGGCGCTCGACCCGACCGCGCTTGCGACAGCGCTCGACGCGGTCGTCGCCGCGCACGACGCGCTGCGGCTCTGCTACACCCCCGAGGGAATGCGTGCGGCGCCCCCGGAGGCGGCGGCGGCGCTGATCGTTATCGACACCCCCCGCACCGACGCCGAACGCGTCGAGCGACTGCTGGCCGCAAAGGGGACGATCGACCCCGCGCGCGGGCGGGTCCTGGTCGCGTGCCTCGTGCGCGGCTCGGGTTCGCGGCTGCTCGTCGCGGCGCATCATCTCGCAACGGATGCGATCGGGATGCGGCGCATCCTCGACGATCTGTGGAGCGCATACGCCCTCGCGCGCGTCGGTCGACCGATCGCAATCCCGCGCTCGCCCGGCATCGCCGATTATGCGCGACGGCTCGCGGCGGCGCAGGCATCGGGCTACTTTGCCGCCGAGTCCGCGTACTGGCGCGCCGCAATCGCCGCGTCGCAAGCCCTCGGTCCCGCGCTGCCGTCACCGACGAGGAACGCCGATACCGTCCAGGTCGCCGCCCGAGCGCATCTCGACGGGACGCCCGGGGGGGCGGCGATCGAGGCGGCGTTGCTCGCCGCGTTGCACGACGTGCTGGCGGAAACGCCGGGAGCGACGCTGCTCGTCGAACGCGAGGGGCACGGGCGCTCCGGTCTCCCCGATGTCGATGCGTCGCGCCTCGTCGGCTGGTTCACCGCGATCCATCCGTTTCGCGTCGATTCGAACGATCCGGTTCGCTTAGGGATGGCGCTCGCCGCGATCCCGCACGGTGGCGTCGCGTTCGCCTTGCAGACGCAAGAGCGCGATGTGGCGTGTTGGATCGCGTTCAACTACCTCGGCGACGTCGATCCCCCGAACGTAACCGGGCTCCGCTTCGCGAGCGATCCATGCGGTGGCGACAACGACGAGCGACAGCTCCGCGCACGTCCGCTGACGATCGAAGCGCGTCGCTCGGGGGGAGCGCTAATCGTCGAATGGATTTTCGACGCGCGTCTCGCGGAAGCGTACGCAGGGCGTGCGGAACGGCACCTCGCGCGCGCATGCGAGCTGCTCTGCGATTCCGGAGCGCAACCGACTACGGAGCTTGCGGCATTCGCGCTCGACGACGCCGAGACGGCTGCGCTGCTGCAAGATCTCGCATTCGATGAGGAAGACGCGCGTGGCTAGCGGTATCGGGCGCGACGCGCGCATCGAAACGGTCGTTCCGCTCACGCCATTGCAGCGTGGGCTCGTCTTCGCATCGCTCAACGCATCGGGCGACGATCCGTATGTCGTGCAACTTACGGCGCGGATCGACGGCGATCTCGACCCGGCCGCATTCGCGCATGCCTGGAACGTCATCACGCAAGCGCATGCCGTGCTCCGCACGGCGTTCGTCACCAAGGGCCAACGCGAACCCGTTCAGGCCGTGTTCGCAAACGCGGCGATGCCCGTGGAATCGCTCGATTGGCGCGGGCTCGAACCGGCCGAGATCGCAGCCGCGCAGATGCGGCTCCTCGCAACCGATCGCGCGCGCGGGTTCGCGCTGAACCGGCCGCCGCTCGCGCGCATCCTGCTCGCACGTCTCGCGGACCGCTCGTGGTGGGTGCTCTTCAGCCACCATCACCTCATCCTCGACGGCTGGTCGCAACCGATCGTCCTCGGCGAACTCTTCGCCGTCCTCGAAGCGACGGCGGCGGGCGTTTCGATCGAACTCCCGACGCGCCCGGCGTTCGCCGCGTACGCAACGTGGTTACGCGCGCAGGATACCGGCGCTTCGGCCACGTTTTGGCGCGCAAATCTCGCGAACTGGAGCCCGACGGTTTTGCCGCGTTCCAACGTCCGCGTCCCGGCGGACGCACCCACGGCGCACGTCGAAGAGCGGATCGTCGACGCGCGAACGACCGCCGGGCTGGAAGCGCTTGCGCGCGCCGCGCGTGTGACGCCGAGTACCGTTTTTCAAGCCGCCTGGGCGCGCACGCTCGAGCGCTTCGCCGGCCCCGACGTGCTCTTTGGCGTCACGATTTCCGGGCGCACGGCCTCGGTGCCGGGGATCGAGCGGATGGTCGGCATGCTCGTCAACACCTTGCCACTGCGGCTTACGGTGCCGGCGTCGATTTCGGCACGCGCCTGGCTTCCGCAGGTCCAATCCGCGTTCGGCGCGGTCGAGTCGTTCGGCTATGCGGACCTTGCGGAGATCGGACGCGTCGTAGGCGCGACCGCCGAACGTCCCCTGTTCGCGACCGTGCTTGCCTACGAAAACTTTCCGGTAGCCTTTTCTGCCGCGTCCGCATCGACGCTTCGGATCGCCGATGCCCGCGCCCACGAGCGTACGGATCTTGCGGTAGCGGCCGTAGTCGTGCCGGGAACGACGACGACCATCCGCCTCCGCGTGGACCCCACGCAGATTCCGCTCTCCGTCGCGGGGCAACTGGGGGATCTTTTCCTCGCACTGCTCGGCCACATGGCTGCGGAGCCGGACGCCCCGCTCGCCGCGTTCGCAGGCGGCCTCGGCAACCGAGCACCGCGCGTTGCGCTGCCGGGTGGCGATCGCGGGGCGACGCTCGCGACGCGCTTGCGTCGGAGCGCGGCTGCGTACCCGGAGCGCATCGCCGTCACGGACGACGACGGCGCGTACGACTATCGCGCGTTGACCGCGGCCGCGGAACGCATCGCCGCCGCGCTCGAGCGCCTCGGCATCGCGTGCGAGGATCGCGTTCTGCTGTGTTTCGGGCGCACACGAGCGGCGGTTGCCGCGATGGTCGGCGTCGCGTTTGCGGGCGGTGCCTACGTTCCCGTGGACCCGGCCTACCCGGACGACCGTATCGCCGCGACGCTCGCCGATGCGGGCGCGCGGGTGGTGCTGACGACCACCGCGCACGCCGCCCGCCTCGCGGCGCTGGGCGCGCACGTGCTCGCCGTCGACGCGCTTCCCGTCGACGGCGCGGACTTCGCGCCCGCGCGGCCGGAATTCCGCGCTACCGACGGAGCGAATGCCGCATACGTCATCTATACATCCGGCTCGACCGGCCGCCCGAAGGGCGTCGTCGTGAGCAACGCAAACGCGCTGCGGCTCTTCGACGGAGCGGCGCGCCACTTCGCGCTCGGACCGAACGACGTGTGGAGCGTGTTCCACTCGTTCGCGTTCGATTTTTCGGTTTGGGAAATTTGGGGGGCGCTCTTGCACGGCGGGCGCGCGGCGATCGTCTCCTACGAGGCGAGCCGCGACCCCGCCGCGTTCCGCGCGCTGCTCGCGCGCGAGGGCGTGACGATGCTCAGCCAGACGCCGACCGCGTTCGCGTTGCTCGTCGAAGCCGATGCGCTCGCGCCCGAACCGCTCGTCGCGCTACGCGAAATCGTGCTCGGCGGCGAAGCGGCGAACCCGGTTGCCTTCGCTCCGTGGTTCGCACGGTACGGCGATCGTTCGCCGCGCGTCGACAACATGTACGGCATCACCGAGACGACCGTGCACGTGACGTTCCGGCCGCTCGCGACCGAAGACGCGAGCCGCGCCGTAAGCCCGCTCGGTGAAGCGTTGCCGCACCTCGATATCCTGCTCCTCGACGATCGCGGCAGGCCCGTTCCGGCAGGTGTGGCGGGCGAGATCTGCGTTGCGGGCGATGGTCTCGCGCGCGGGTACCTCGGCATGCCCGGGATCACGGCCGAGCGTTTCGTGCCGCATCCGCATCCGATGGTTCCGGGAGAGCGGCTGTATCGCTCGGGCTATCTCGCATCGCGCACGGAATCGGGCGAACTCGCGTTCCTCGGTCGCAACGATCGCCAAGTGAAGGTGCACGGGTTTCGCATCGAGCTCGGGGAGATCGAATCCGGGCTCCGTGCCTTCCCGGGCATCGCGCAGGCGGCCGTCGTCGTGCGCCCGGATGCGGGCGGCCTGATCGCGTACGTCGTCGCGAGCGCGGCGGGCGCGCTCGATGCGGATGTCGGCCAAACGCTCCGCGCGCACCTCGCCGAGCGCCTGCCCGCGCACATGCTCCCGGGCGCTTACGTCGTCATTCCGGCGCTGCCGCTTACCGTAAACGGCAAGCTTGACCACGCGGCGCTTCCCGTGCCCGAACGCGCCGCATCGCGCGAAGCGGCGAGCGACGAGCCGGAGACGCCCGTCGAGCGTGCGATCGCGGATGCTTGGGCGAGCGTGCTCGGCATCGCGCGGGTGGGGCGCGACGAAAACTATTTCGCGCTCGGCGGCGACAGCATCCGAAGCATCCGCATCGTTCATCTCGCAAGCGCTGCGGGCGTTCGGTTTTCGGTGCGCGACGTGCTCGCGAACCCGACGGTGCGCTCTCTCGCCGCCGTCGCGTCGCTTGCGGCGTCCGGCGCCGAGCCCGAATCGCACGGCCCCGCGCCGTTCGCGTTGCTCGCGGAAGGCGAGCGAGCGATCGTCCCCACCGATGCCGTCGACGCGTTTCCGCTCGCGCGCTTGCAGGCGGGGATGCTCTTCCATGCGGACGAGACGGGCCGCGCGCTCTATCACGATTCGCAGTCGTTCCGCCTGGAAATGCCGGTCGACGAAGCGGCGTTTCGCGCGGCTTTCGATGAAACGATCGCCGCGTTTGCGGCTCTGCGCACCGGGTTCGTCCTCGGCCGCGGCAAGCGTCCGTTGCAATTCGTCCTCCCGCAAGCGACGGCGCCCTTTGTGTGGAGCGATCTCCGCGATCGATCCGAGGTGGAACGCGAAGCGACGATCGCGCTCGATATCGAGCGCGATCGTGCCCGGCCGTACGACTTGGAAGCGCCGCCGCTCGTGCGCGTCCGCTTCCATCGCCTCGCGGGCGACCTCGTCCAGCTTTCGATCGCCTTTCACCACGCGATCCTCGACGGCTGGAGCGTGGCGCTTTGGGAGGCCGCACTGCTGGAGCGCTATTTTGCAATCCGGTCGGGCGTGCCGCTGCCGCTCCCCGCGCTCGGGCGCTCGTATGCCGCGTTCGTCGCGGCCGAAGAAGAAGCGTCCGCGGATCCGGCGATCCGCGCGCTCTGGGAATCTCGCCTCGCCCGGCGCCCGGCGATGGAACTCCCGCGCTGGCCGGGTGCGCCCGCGGCGGATGCGGCGGTGCCGTATATCTTCCCACCGGAGGTCGGCCGTGCGCTCGGTGCGCGGGCAGCCGCCGCTGGCTTGCCGCTCAAGGCGATCTTGCTCGCGATCGTCGGCCATGTGGTCGCTCGTGCGACGGGAAGCGATGCCACGGCGATCGGGCTCGTCGTCAACGGGCGTGCGGAGGCCGAAGGCGGCGACCGCGATCTCGGGTTGTTCCTTAACACCATTCCGCTCGTGCTCGAAGGGCGCGGACGCTGGGGCGATCTCGCGCGCGCGGCGGTCGCGGATGAAACGGCGGTACTCGCGGGGCGCAGGTTCCCGCTCCAGGAGCTCGTCCGCATGGCGGGCGGCTCGCATCCGTTTGCCTGCAACGTCAACGTGGTGAACTTCCATGCCTTCGCGGGCTTGAGCGCGCGCTTCCCCGTACGCGTCGTCGGCGCATCGACGACCGAGGCGATCGACATCCCGTTCAGTTTCAATTTTTCGCTCCATCCCGACGACGGAACCCTCGGCTTCAGCCTGCTCGCGAGCCACGACGTGAGCGCCGCGCAACGGACCGCGCTCGAACGCGCGATTCGCGACGGAATCGTCGATGCGGCGCGATCGCTCGCCACGGAGGCGGATGCATTGCCGCGCCCGCCCGTGGTGCCGCCCGCACCCGCCCGAGCGACGGCGCTCGTCCACGAGCGCGTGCTCGCAAACTTCGCCAGGGCGACGGGCCACGTCGTTCGCGATGCAACGGGCCGACGTTTCACGGGAAGCGAGATGCTGGCGCTTGCGAACGCTGCGGCCGCGCGACTTGGAGCGATCCCGCGCGGGACGCCCGTCCTCTTGCTCGTGCCTCGCGGCCCGGGGCTCGTGGCCGCGATGCTCGCGGTGCTCCGCGCCGGTGGCTGCTACGTACCGCTCGATGCGAGCGCCCCGACGGGACGGATCGCGACGATCCTCGAGGAGTTGGCGGCATCGGGTGCCGCGCCGGTCGTCCTTTGCGCGGCGTCGGAGCGGGCGCGCGTTCCCGATGCATGGCGATCCGCGATTCGCGATGCAGACGGTCCGCTACCGGCCGATGCCGGCGTGCCCGAAGCGCCGATCGTCGACGCCGCCGACGCGGCCTACGCGATCTTCACTTCGGGGTCGACCGGGCGGCCGAAGGGCGTCGCGATCGCGCATGGAGCGTTTGCGAACCACACGGCGTGGATGGAGCGCACCTTTCCGCTCGCGCCGGACGATGTGATCGCGCAACGGACGAGCCCGGCCTTCGATGCGGCGGTGTGGGAATTTTGGGCGCCGCTCGTCGAGGGAGCGCTCCTCGCGTTCGTTCCCGAGGCCGCGATCCGCGATCCGGAAGAGCTCGTGCGCGCCCTCGGCGGCGCGGGGGCGACCGTCGTGCAGCTCGTCCCGAGCCTCGTGTCCGCCGTGCTCGCGCTCGCGAGCGGTCGCGCGCTTCGCGTGCGTCGCCTCTTTTGCGGTGGCGAGCCGCTCGCGAGCGCCCTCGCGGCGGATGCGCTGGCGCGATTCGCGGGCGAGGTCGTCAACCTTTACGGCCCGACCGAAGCGACGATCGATGCGACATTCCGGCGCTTTACCGAGGCCGACGCCGCCGAGCGTATCGTCGCGATCGGCGCGCCGATCGACGGCATGGCCGCGTACGTACTCGACGCGCACGGCGAACCCGTCGCGCTCGGGGCACCGGGCGAACTCTATCTCGCGGGCGCCGGGCTCGCGCGCGGTTACCTCGGCCTGCGTGCGATGACGGCCGAGCGATTCGTGCCCGATCCGTTCGCAGCCGACGGAACCCGCATGTATCGCACGGGCGACCGCGCGATGCTGCTGCCGGACGGTGCGCTGCGGTTTCTCGGGCGAAACGACCGCCAGATCAAGATCGGCGGCAACCGGCTCGAACTCGACGAAGTCGAAGCGGTGCTCGGGCGCACGCCGGGGCTCGGCCGGGTCGCGGTCGTCGCCGAGGGTACGGACGAAGCGAAACACCTCGTCGCGTATCTCGAAGGAGACCCGTTCGCCGCGACCGTCGCGGCGGCGAATACGTGGCTCGGCGAACGCCTCCCGGGCTACGCGATCCCACGGCGCATGCGATTCGTCGCGACGTGGCCGACGCTTGCGAGCGGAAAGACCGACCGCGCACGCCTCGCGGGGCTCGGACTCGCGCTCGCGCACGCACAACCCGTGCCGACCGCGGGATTCGCAAACGCGCGCGAGGCGGCGCTGGCCGCAATCTGGGACGACGTACTGGGCCACGTCGGAACGGGACCGCTCGACGATTTCTTCCGCCTCGGCGGCGACAGCATCCTCGCCCTGCAACTCGCCGCGCGCGCGCGGCGTGAGGGCTTCGGCATCGGGCCGGGCGATGTGTTCCGTACGCCGACCGTGCGCGGACTCTGCGCCGCGGTCGCTAGCGCGACGCCGGGGCGCGGCGTCCCGGAACCGATACGCGACGCCGTTCCGCTCGCGCCGATCCAACGCTGGTTTTTCGGGCTCGGGCTCGCCCGCCCGCAGCACTGGAATCAAGCCGTTTTGCTGCGCTCTCCGAAGGGGCTCGCGGCCGAGCGACTGATGGCGATCGCCGCCGTTCTCGCGCGCCGCCACGATGCGCTCGCCGTGCGTTTCCAAGCCGACGAACACGGCTGGACGATGCTCCACGGAACGCCCGCGATCGCCGTCGACGAGCGCGATTGCGCGGATGCGGCCGCGGTAACGGCGGCGTGCCGCGACGCGCAGTCGTCCCTCGATTTCACCCGGGGACCGCTCCTGCGTATCCGCGCGATGCGGCTCGCGGCGGACGCCGACGACCGGCTCTTGCTCGTCGCGCATCACCTCATCGTCGACGGCGTTTCCTGGCGCGTCCTGCTCGACGATCTTGCGGCGTTGCTCGCCGATCCCGCAGCCGATCTCGGGGCCGCACCCTATCCGTTTACCGCGCTCACGGTCGCCCGGAACGCCGCCGCCCCCGCGCCCGAAGAAGAAGCCTACTGGCGGGGCGAAGCGCTCCGCCCGCTCGCCACGTTGCCACGCGCGCACGCGGAGCCGCCGATCGAAGGCCGCACGCAAAGTCGTACGCAGACGCTGGACCGCGCGGTAACGGCGACGCTTACGGGCGCGACCCTCGAACGCTTACGCGCGGAGATGCCCGAGCTGCTGCTCGCCGCACTCGGCCAGGCACTTACTGACGAGCTCGGCGAGACGGATACGGGCGTCCTCCTCGAGCGCCACGGGCGCGACGCCGTTGCCGAGATCGATGCGAGCGAAACGCTAGGCTGGCTGACGGTGCTGCACCCGGTGCGTCTGCGCGCGCGGCACGAGACGTGCGCGGCGATCCGCGCGGCGAAAGAAGCGTTGCGGCGCATCCCCCAAGCCGGAGCCGGATATCTCACGCTCGCCGCCCGGGGAAGCGGCGCCGCGCCGCCGCTGCCGGAGATCGCGCTCAATTATCTCGGCCGTTTCGACGCGCAATTCACGGGCGCACTGCGCCCGGCTTCGGAGGAAACGGGCCCGGCGAGCGATCCCGCAAACCGGCGATCGACCCTCGCGGACCTCGTCGCCCTCGTCGTCGACGGCGAATTGCAGATCACGCTAGCGTTCGACGCGCACGTCCTCGGTGCCGAGCGCGCGACGGCGCTGCTCGGGCGATTCGTCGCGGGGCTCGCGCGCATCGCCGCGATCGACGCCGCGCAAGCCGTCGGTACCTGGGTTGCGGGCGACCTACCCGGCGTTGCGCTCGGAAACGCATCGCTCGCGCGGATTGCGGCAGAGATCCCCCGTCTCGTCGCGATCTACCCCGTCAGCGCGACGGCCGAGGGCATCCTCTTCGAAGCCCGGATGGCGGGCGCTGCCAGCGGGGTGTACGTGCAACAAGCGACGATCGATCTCGTCGGTACGGTCGACCTCGCGCGCCTGCACGGAGCTTGGACCACGCTCGTACGGCGGCACGAAGCCCTCCGGTCCGCGTTTATCGTGCACGACGACGTGCCGTTGCAGGTCGTTTGCGAAGGTGTCGCCTTGCCGTTCGCGTTTGAGGACTGGACCGATACCCCGCCCGCGGAGCGCGACGCGCGCTGGGATCGGCTCCTTGCCGAGGACCGAGCCGCGGGCTTCGCCTTCGATGCCGCCCCGCTCATGCGCGTCCGCGCGGTGCGTCTCGAGCCCGAGCGCCTCCGGCTCCTCTGGACGCACCATCACCTGATCATGGACGGCTGGTCCATGCCACTCGCGTTCGCGGACCTCGTCGCCGCCTATCGCGATCCCGCAAGCTTACCGCCCGCGCCGTCGCTTGCCGCACTCGTGCGGCATACCGTTGCCGGCGACCACGCCACACGCGTGCGTGCGTTTGCGGGCGAACTGCGTGGCGCCACGCGGGCGTTCGTCGCGCCCGTGGCGCGCGGGAACGGCAGCGCGGCGACGTACGCGCGCGCGCTCGCCCCACAAGCGGCAGCCGCCCTGCGCGGCGTGGTCCGCGCGGCGGGCGTCGGCATCGCGAGCGCGATCAACGCGGCGTTCGCACTCGCGTTGAGTCGGTCGCTCGGCGTGGCCGAAGTGCTCCATGGCGTTACCGTCGCCGGCAGGCCCGCCGACGTCGCGAATAGCGCGACGACCGTCGGGATGTTCATCGCGACGTTGCCGATGCGCACGGCGCTCCGCGGCGACCGCAGCATCGACGCGCTTCTTCGCGACGTGCACGCACGGCTCGGCACGCTCAACGAGCGCGCTTCGGTCTCGCTTCCGGCCGTGCAGGCGGCGCTCGGTGGCGGCCCGCTCTTCGATGCGATCGTCGTCGTGCAGAACTATCCCGCCGTCGCCGCGCGGGCGGATGACGCCGGGTTCCGCGTCGAGCCCGTCGTCACGAGCGAGCAAAACCACTACCCGCTCTCGCTCTACGCGAGTACCGGTGGCGATGCGATCGAAATGACCCTTCGCTACGATCCCGATCGCGTCGCGGTTTCTATGGCGGAAGCGTTTCTCGATGCCGTGTGCGTCGCGCTTACCGCATGGGCTTCCGAAAGCGCGTCGACCGTCGGGGCAACTCCCTCGGTGACCGCCGATGCGCGGCGCGCGCTCGTCGCGCTCGGCACGGGCGCGGAAGCGGCGGTTACGGCGAGCTTGGACGATCGGATCGCCGCGCAGGCGCGCGCCACGCCCGATGCGATCGCCGTAATCGCAGGCGACGAGCGCCTCAGCTACGCCGCGCTCGTGGCGCGCGCGGATGCGATCGCGGCGGCGCTCAGCGCGCGCGGGATCGGTGTCGAGGACCGCGTCGCCGTGATGCTACCACGCAAGATCGACCTACCCGTCGCCTTGCTCGGCGTCTTGCGCGCGGGTGCGGCGTTCGTGCCGCTGGATACGCGGACGCCTGCGGCGAGAGTAGCGAGCGTCCTCGCGTCTTCGGGCGCGACGCTATTGATTGCGGACGGCGCCATCGCGCTCGCGGACGTGCCATGCGCCTCGGTTCCCCAGCTCCTCGCCGAAGCGGACGTGCTCCCGGCATCGGCGGCGTTGCGTGCGGTTCCGCTGCAGGCGCTCGCGTACGTCATCTACACGTCGGGTTCGACGGGCGAACCCAAGGGCGTCGCGATCGCGCGCGAAGCTTTCGCGAACGCATCCGAGGCGTTTCGCGTGCGTCCGGGATTGCGCGCGGACGATGTGATCGCCGCCGTGACGACGGTCGGTTTCGATATCGCGCTCAACGAACTGCTCGTACCGTTGACGTGTGGTGCGACGGTCGCGCTCGTTTCGCGTGCCGATGCGGCAAACGGCGCCCGGCTCGTACCGGTCCTGCGCGACTGCGGCGCGACGGTGCTGCAAGCGACGCCGACGACCTGGCGGATGCTGCTCGCGGCCGGATGGACGGGCGGCGTTCGCGCCTGGTGTGGTGGCGAAGCGCTGCCCGCCGATCTCGCACGGGAGCTCGCGGCGCACGGCACCGAACTCTGGAATCTTTACGGCCCGACCGAAACGACGATTTGGTCGGCGCTCGGGCGGGTCGCGCCCGGATCGACGGTCGAGGTCGGGACGGCGATCCCGAACACGCGGCTCCTGATTCTCGACGACGACGGCAACCTGCTGCCGCCGGGCGTGACGGGCGAGCTCGCGATTGGGGGTCTCGGGCTCGCGCGCGGTTACGTCGGGAAACCGGCCTCGACCGCCGCGGCCTTCGTTCCCGATCCGACCGCTCCCGAGCCCGGAGCGCGCGCGTACCGAACGGGCGATCTCGCGCGCTTCGCCCCGGACGGCGGCCTTAGGATCCTCGGCCGGCGCGACCGGCAGGTAAAGATCCAGGGGTACCGCATCGAGCCCGCGGAGACGGAGATCGCGTTACGCGCGGTGCCGGGTGTGATCGATGCGGCGTGCGTCGTACGTTCGCTCGCGGGAGCTCCGGCGCTCGTCGGCTACGTCGTCCTCGAACGGCCGGAGATCGCGATCGACGACGTGCGCGGCGCGATCTCGGCCGTGCTTCCGGCATATCTCATCCCGGGGCGCATCATCGCGCTCCCGCGCCTGCCGACGAACGCGAGTGGCAAGACCGATTACGGCAAACTTCCCGATCCGGAAACGATGGTCGCGCTCGGGACCGTCAATGGCCTCCCGAACGGGCCGATCGAAGAAGCGCTTCTGATCGTCTGGGGGGAGGCGTTCAAGCGGGAAGGCATCGGCACGGCGGACGATTTCTTCGAACTCGGCGGCCACTCGCTCTTGGCGACGCAAGTCCACGCGACGATCGAGCGCCTCTTCGCCGGCGGCATCGCGCTCCGCGCGCTCTTCGATACGCCGACGATCGCCGGGCTCGCGCGTCACCTCGCGAGCGATCCGGTGCGACGCTCGGACGTAACGCGCGCCGCGGAGACGTTCGTCAAACTGCGTAGTATGACGCCCGAAGAACGCGCGGCACTGCGCGCCCGGGCCCAAAAGCGCGCGCTCGTCGATGAAGGGGCCCCGCGTTGAACCTCGTCGACGACGAAGCGCTGCTCGCGATGCTCCTCGCCGAGGAGCGCGAGACGGAAGCAACAGAAGTGGCAACTGCGGGCGCGCCCGCCGCCGCTTCGCGCGATACGACGGCGCCGCTCTCGGAGGAGCAGCAAGCGCTGTGGTTCGTGCAGGCGCTCGATCCGCGCTCGCCCGCGTACATCATGAGCGCCGCGTTCACGATCGCGGGGGATTTGGCGGCCGATGCGCTCGTTCGTGCGTTCGCGCGCGTCGCCGATCGCCACGATACGTTGCGGACGGCCTTTGTCGTTTGCGACGGAATCGTTTCGCAGCGCGCGGAGGAGACGATCGAACTGCCGGTGCGCTCCATCGACGGGCGGGCGCCCGGCTTCGATCTCGAAGCGCTGATCCATCGCGAATCGGTGGAACCGTTCGATCTCACCACCCCGCCGCTCTGGCGCGTGAAGATCGTATGGGTCGCCGAAGCGCGACACGTGGTAACGATCGCGATCCATCATCTGCTCGCGGATGCGATTTCGGTCGACCGCCTCCTTGCGGATGTCGGATACGCCTATGCGCGCGAATGCGGGGCGGCGTTGCCGGCACCCGGGCCGCTCCGGCTCCAATTCGGCGATTACGCGCGCGCGCAACGCGACGCGCTCACACCCGCGCGACGCGAACGCCAACTCGCTTTTTGGGTCGACCGGCTCCAGGGGGTTGCCGCACTCGAACTCCCGACGGATCGCCCGCGGCCGCGCACGCCGAGTTTTTCCGGCGGTCAGGTCGAGGTTGCGATCGATCCCGCGCTCGCGCAAGCGATCGAATCCCTCGCTCGCGCCGCGCGGACGACGCCATATGTCGTCTTCCTCGCGGCGTTCGCGGCCCTCTTGCAGCGATACACGCGGCAAACCGCGTTCGCGATTGGAACCTCGTACGCGAATCGGAGCGCCCCCGAGCACGATGCCGTCATCGGCTTGTTCGCAAAGCTACTCGTCTTTCGCTGTGATCTCTCGGACGATCCGCCGTTCCGGGAGCTCGTCGATGCGATGCGAACCACCGTTTTCGATGCGCTAGAGAACGCGGACGTTTCCTTCGATGCGATCGTCGACCGGCTCCATGTCGAGCGCGATGGCAGCCGTTCGCCGCTCTTCCAAGCCGCGCTTTCGGTGTTCCATCTCGGCGCGAACGAAGGGGGCTTCGCGGGCCTTTCGGTCACCCCCGCAGCAACGCAGAACGCCGCGCGCTTCGATCTCGAAGTGTTCTTGCGCAAGACGGCGGAGGGGTACACGGGGACGATCGTTTTCGCGCGCGACCTCTTCGATGCGTCCACGATCGCGGCGTTTCGCGATGCCTTCGTGATGCTCTTGCGCGAGGCGTGCGCCCGACCGGATCGCCCGATCACGACGATTCCCGTTCTCGACGAAAGCGAAGCGACCGCGCCCGGCGCCACGTTCGCCGTCGCGGAGACGCTTCCCGAAGCGTTCGACCGGGTCGCCGCGGCGCATGCGTCGCGCCCGGCCCTGCGCTTCGGCGCCGAAACGCTCGCGTACGCCGAGCTCGGGCGCCGGGCCGATGCGATCGCCACGGCGCTTGCCGAAGCGGGAACGAAGCCGGGCGATTTCGTCGGGCTCTCGGCCGCCCGCGGGTTCGCGCTCATCGTCGGCATGCTCGGGATCCTAAAAGCCGGAGCGGCCTACGTACCGCTCGATCCGGCATACCCCGCTGAACGACTCGTGCTCGTGGCGGCGGACGCGGGCGTAGCCGTCATCGTGACGGATGGGCTGCCGTTGTCGCCGGCGCTTGCGGAGGGCCGGACGATCGTGCGCGCCGATGCCGTGGCGTCTCCTCCGACGGGCGATCCGACGCGCACCGCACCGAGCGACCCGGAAGCGGCCGCATATCTGATCCACACCTCCGGGTCGACCGGTACGCCGAAGGGCGTGGTCGTCTCGCACGCAAACGTCGTGCGGCTCTTCGCCGCGAGCGCCGAGCACTTCACTTTTCGCGCATCGGACGTGTGGACGCTCGCCCACTCGTACGCCTTCGATTTCTCCGTCTGGGAAATCTGGGGAGCGCTCCTGCACGGGGGAACGCTCGTCATCGTACCGCTTGCGGTCGTGGCGGATGCCGACGCCTTCTACGCGCTGCTCTGCGACGAGCGCGTCACGGTCCTCAATCAAACGCCCGGCGCCTTCAAGCGGCTGGTCGCGGCGGAAGAGCGGCTGGTCCGCGAGGCGGAGATCTGCCTGCGGTACGTCGTCTTCGGCGGGGAAGCACTCGACCCGCGCTCGCTCGTGCCTTGGTTCGACCGCCACGGCGAGGACCAACCGCGCCTGATCAACATGTACGGCATTACGGAGACGACGGTGCACGTCACCGCGCGCCGGATCGGCTTGCGCGATGCCGTCTCGGCACGTTCGAGCCCCATCGGCGTTCCGCTCGCCGACCTTTCGCTCGCACTCGTCAACGAAGCGCTCTTACCCGTGCCGATCGGGGCGCTCGGAGAGCTCGTCGTCGGCGGCGCGGGCGTGGCTGGTGGTTACATCGGGCGCCCGGCGCTTACGGCCGAACGCTTCCTTCCCGATCCCGCGAACGCGCGCGGGCGCCGCTACCGCAGCGGCGATCTCGCGCGCCGCACGGCGGACGGCGAGATCGATTACCGAGGCCGCATCGACACGCAAATCAAATTGCGCGGATTTCGTATCGAGCCCGCCGAGATCGCGGCCGTCATCGCGGAACACGGTTTGGTGCGCGATGCGGTCGTCGTGGTGGATGGCGAGGGCGACGGGCGCAGACTGGTCGCCTATGCGGTGCCGGGCCCCGACTTCTTGGTGCGTGCGGACGATGGAGCGCGCTCGGCGCAGATCGACGCTTGGACGCAGACCTTCGATACGGTGTACGCCGAGCGCGCGCTCGATCTCGACCAGCCGGATTTCCGCGGCTGGGAAAGCAGCTTTACGGGCGAGCCGATCCCGGAGCGCGCCATGCGCGCGTGGCTCGATGAGACCGTCGAGCGGCTGCGGGCGCTCGGGCCGAAACGGGTTTTGGAGATCGGTTGCGGCACGGGGATGCTCCTCGCGGCGCTCGCACCGGAGGTGGGCGCCTACGATGCGCTCGATCTTTCCGCGCCGACGGTTGCCATGCTGCAGCAGCTGGTCGAAGCGCGCGGATGGACGCACGTTCGCCTGGTCGACGGCGATGCGCTCGGTGGGCTCGAGAAGCTCCTCGGAACGGCGCCGTTCGCAGGCGAGCCATACGACGTGGTCGTTGTCAACTCGGTCGTTCAATATTTTCCGGCCGCCGACTACCTCGCGGATGTCCTCCGCCGGGTGGTGCCTGCGGTCGCTCCCGGCGGAGCGATCTTTCTCGGCGATCTGCGCACGGCGGCGTCGTTGCGCCTCACGCACTGCGCGTTCGAAGCGGCGCGTTTGGGCGCTGGCGCGGAGATCGACGTCCTGCGAGCCCACATCGACCGGGCGACGCGGCGCGAAGCGGAGCTCTTGCTCGACCCGGGTTGGTTCGCTCGGGTCGATCTCGATCGGGATTTCGCCCTCGAACCGCGCATGAAGGACACCGGGGCCGACTCCGAGATGGCGCGGTTCCGTTACGATCTCGTGATGCGCTTCGACGCCGCCGCTCCGCCGGCGTGCGAAGTGCCGAGCGTGGTCGCGGCGACGCTCGACGACGATGGCGCGCTCGAAACGCTACTCCGCGCCGACCCGACGGCGCCGCTCCTGCTCCGTAACGCGCGCAACGCGCGTATCGCCGCCGAAGTGGCGCTTCTCGGTGCGGTCGACGGGGGCACGGAGCCCTTTGGGGCACTCTTCGATCCGGCGCGACTCGCCGCGCTCGCCGCTCGGCTCGGCCGCCCCTACGCGGCGTGTTTTTCGCCGGGCTCGGCGAACGTCGCGTTCGACGCCGCGCTCGGCGCGGTCGGCGCGGCGGCGGCCCCCGCGTTGCCGATCGCGACGGCGTCCGGACTCGCGTCGGAAACCGATGCGAACGCGCCGCTCGATGCGCGAAATCGCGCGCGATTCGTGCGCATGCTCCGTGCCCACACCGCTGACCGGCTTCCCGCATACATGGTGCCGAGCGAGATCGTGATGCTCGATGCGATCCCCCTGACGCGCACGGGGAAGCTCGACCGAGCGGCACTTCCGGCGGCAGAACGCACGGCCGTGGCGCAGGCGGGCTTCGTCGCACCGACGACGCCGACGGAGATCGTCGTTGCGGCGGCCTTCGCCGAAGTGTTGCGCCTCGATCGCGCGAGCGCGCGCGAGCACTTTTTCGAAAGCGGCGGGCACTCGCTTTTGGCGACCCACCTCGCGACGCGCTTGCGCGACCAACTCGGCGTCTCCGTACCGTTGCGCCTCGTGTTCGAGCGGCCGATCGTCGCCGATCTCGCCGCGGCGCTCGCGGCGAGCGAGGCCGAAGAACCCGCAGGCGGGCGCGTACTCCCGCGCGATCGCCGGCATGCGGAGCGCGCCCCACTTTCGCTCGGGCAAGCGCGCTTGCTCTTCTTGCACGCGCTCTTGGCGGACCCGAGCATCTACAACGTGCAGGTTGCGATGCGGCTTCGCGGAGCGCTCGACGAAAGTGCGCTCGCGGGTGCGATCGCGGACGTCGTCGCGCGGCACGAAATCTTGCGTACGCGCTACGAGCACGATGGTACCGCACAAGTCCAGGTCATCGAACCGCCGACCGCGCCCGATTTCCGCGCGATCGACCTCGCGCAGGAAGACCCGGGCGCACGATTCGCCGCCGCACGCGTTGCGATCGCACGGGATGTCGCAACGCCGTTCGCACTCGATGCGGGACCGATCATGCGGTCGCGCCTCTATCGGCTCGGAGCGGACGATGCGGCGCTATCGATCACGCTGCATCACATCGCGTGCGACGGCTGGTCGATGCGCGTGCTTACGGAGGAACTCGCCGCATGCTACGCGGCGCGCCGGGCGGCCCGCCCCCACGCGCTCCCCGCGGTGCCGCTCCAATATGCCGACTATGCCGTCGCGCAAGCGGGCGACGCGGCGGGCGAGCGGCGGCAGCGAGCGCTTGCGAACCGACGCGAACGCCTTGCCGGTAGCCCCGTTGCGGTAACGTTACGCACGGATCGCCCGCGGCCGATCCAGCCGACCACGCGCGGCACGAGCGTTTGGTTCGCGATCCCGGCCGAGGTCGCGGCGCGGATCGGCGTGACGACGGGTGCCGAGCGCGCGACGCCGTTCATGTTTTTCGCCGCCGTACTCGCCTTCGTCGTAGCCGCGAGCGGTGGCGATCGCGAGATCGTCATCGGGACGGCGACCGCGAACCGGAGTCGTCCGGAACTCGAATCGATCGTCGGGTTCTTCGTCAACACGCTTCCGTTACGCATTGCGGTTGCGGAGTACGCCACGGCGCGCGCGCTCTTACGCGCCGTATGCGAAACGGCGCTCGACGCCTACGCGCATCAGGAAGTTCCCTTCGAATCGATCGTGGACGCGCTGGGGGCGCCGCGACGACTCGGCCGACACCCGCTCTTTCAAGTGATGCTCACGTTGCAGAACCAAGATGCCGCCGACGTGCGGTTCGCGGGCGTCACGACGGAATCGCTCGGGGACGGCGATCAAGGCGCGAAATTCGACTTGGACTGCACCATCGGTTTCCGCGACGGTGCCTATGCGGGTATCCTCACGGGAGCGGCCGACCTTTTCGACCGCGCTACCCTGCAGGCGTACGCCGACGCGTTCGTGGCCGCCGTCGCCGCCTTTTCCGCCGATCCCGATGCCGTCCTCGACGATCTCGCACGCGCCGTACTTCCCGCACGGCTCGCGCCGACTGCGATGAACGATGCGATTGCAAGCGAAGACGCCGCGCAACCCTCGCCCCTCGGAGTCGTCCCCTCCGCGAGCATGCCGTTCGCAAAGCGCGCGTTGACGAGCGACGAAACGACGATGCTTGCCCTCTGGCGTACCGTGCTGCCGGACGTTCCGGCCGATCCGGACGCCGATTACTTCGATCTCGGCGGCACCTCGCTCGTACTGATGCGCCTGAACGGGCTCATCAAAGAACGATTCGGCAACGGCGTCCCGTTCGCCACCGTCTACGCCTCGCCGACGCTCGCTGCGTTCGCGCGGCTCGCGCGCGAGGCGAGCGCGCGAACCGAAAGTGCGCTCGTCGTGCTGAACGCGGCGCCGAGCGACGCGCCGATCCTCACGCTCTTTCACGATGTGTCGGGCCGCGTGCTCTCGTACGTTCCGCTCGCGCGCGCGCTTGCGGGCCGCGTTTCGGCGATCGCGCTCCAGACGGCGGGAGAAGGCGCTCCGCGCGCGACGGGCCTCGAAGGTACCGTTGCCGCGCTCGTCGCCGCGCTGCGCGCCCATCAGCCGCGCGGACCGTACCACCTCGCCGGCCACTCCCTCGGCGGACTATTCGCCTTCGAGGCGGCGCGTCAGCTTCTCGCGAGCGGCGATGCGGTGGGCTCGTTGACGATCCTCGACGGTCTCGGCCCCGCTGCTTGTGGCAGTCTTCGGGTGATCGAGGATCCGGCCGAACGCCTCGCGGCGATCGCGCAGTCGCTGGCCGCATTTTTCGAGGTAACGGTGGAATTGCGGCTCGAAGACCTCGCGCCGCTCGATCCCGATTCGCGGGTCGATCTGACGCTCGAACGTTTGCTCGCGGCGGGGCTCCCCCGCGACCTCGTCGGCGGCGACCAGGCGCGGACGCTCTTACGGGTGTACGAGCAAATGCAACGCGACGTCGCCGCATATGCGCCCCTTCCGATCGATATGCCGGCGACGCTCTACCGCTCGGAAGCGGCGAACGCGGCCGCAGGGCCGCAAGCCTGGGCGGGATTCGTCCGCAACCTCGATGTGCGCTATGCTACGGGCGATCATATCGGCATGGTCAAAGCCCCCGCCGTCGAGACCCTAGCCGCGGAACTCGTGGCCTCGCTCCTCGGGGAAAAAGGCTAGGACGATGCGATGTTCCGAGGTGCGCGCGATCGTGACGGGCGCGGCGCAAGGGATCGGCCGATGCCTCGCGATCGAACTCGCCCGTGCGGGCGCCGTCGTCGCTGCGGGCGACGTGCAGGGCGACGCGTTGGGCGATCTCCCGACGGCCGCCGCAGGCTTTTCCGGCCGCATCGTTCCGCTCGCGCTCGACGTCGCAAACGAAGCTTCGGTTCGCACGTTTCTGACGCGGGCCACCGAGGAAATCGGCACGCCGAATCTGTTGGTCAACAACGCCGGAATCTTACGCGACGGGCTCCTCGTCGGCCGCGACGCGGACGGGCTCGTGCGGAAACTGCCGACCGCTCAGTGGCGCGCCGTTCTCGATACGAATCTCACCGGCGCGTTTCTGATGGCGCGGGAATGCGCGGCAGCGATGCTCGTCGCAGGCGAACGCTCGGGCCTGATCGTCAACGTGTCGTCGCTTACGGCAAGCGGCAATCCGGGGCAAAGCAATTACGCAGCGGCGAAAGCGGGGCTCGACGCCGATACGCGCACCTGGGCGCTCGAACTCGCCCCTTACGGTATCCGCGTGGTCGGGATCGCGCCGGGCCTGATCGAGACCGCGATGCTCGGGATGCTCGGGCCCGAGCGCCGCGACGAGCTCGAACGACAGATTCCGCTCGGCCGCGTCGGTTCGCCGGAGGACATCTGGGAGGGACTTCGCTTCGCGATCGCGTGCGAATACCTCACGGGGCGCGTCATCGCGATCGATGGCGGCGCGACGTTCGCCTAGGCCGTCAGCCTGCGGCGGCTTCGGCTTCCATGCGCTTGCGCAAGCTCAGCGGCCGCATATCGGTCCAGAGCACCTCGATTTGCGCGAGGCACTCTGCTTTGGTACCGGCATCGCCGACGATGCGCCACCCGAGCGGAACGTCCTTGTAGCTCGGCCAGATCGAATATTGTTCCTCATCGTTCACAACGACCGAGTAGCGCATTTCGTCCGATTCCGACACGCAAACCATCCCTTCGTAGCAGCGGTAGCGCGTCCGTTAATCCGCAGCGCGCACGCGTCACTGCGACGAAGAGATCGTGGCCCCCTTGATAATCGGGCGCCACGCTCCGATACCTATTCAAGAGTCCTGTCGCTTGCTTCTTGGAGAAGTGGTTTCGATGCGTAAGATCGTGCCGGTTTTTGTTATGCTCGTCGCGTGCGGCGTCTTCGGGCTCGTCGCAGCACCGGCGAACGCATCGGTTACGGCGGTGAAGAGTTACCCGGCGCCGTTCGTCGCGAAAGCGCCGCCGCTGGATCCGGAGGCGACGACGACCGCCTGGGCGCAAGCGATCGTCGCGGACGACTTCGTGAACGTGCTGACGAAAACGGCCGCCGTCCAATCGACGCGTGCCGAAATCATCTTCGATACGACGAGCGTTTACGTTCGCATCACGTGCGAACAGCCGAACGAGCCGATCACGACCGATCCGAAGGCGCAAGGATTCGGATCGGCCGACTTCGCCGGAATCGGCATCGATCCGAGCGGCACGGGTGCGAATGTCTACTACTTCGGCGTGACGCCGACGGGAACGCAATACTTTCTCAATAGTCGCTCGGCAACGTATCAGCCCCGGTGGGCGTCGCGTAGTATCGTCGGCCCGAAGAGCTGGACGACGGTGATCGCCGTGCCGTTCAACGTCCTGACGCTGGAACCGACGCCCCAGCAGCGGTGGCGCTTCAACGTCGTGCGCCACGTCGCGGCGACCAACGACGACCTCACCTGGGCGTACGACCAGCGCATGAAGATTCCCGATCAGCAAGCCGCGTTCGCTGCAGCGACGACGGGGCTCCTCGGACAAGGCTCGCCACAGGCCCAAGCGCAGCAAAACGCGCTCAACGCCGCAAACCAGGGCGTCAACCCGCTCGGCCTCTCTATCTGGCCGACGACGGCGGATGCGCCATTTTGGCCGTCGGTCACGGGTTCGATTCCGGTCGCGCTGCTCCCCAAGGGCGAGCTCATCGGTGCGGGAATTTTTTCGGCAGGCGTGGACCGGGGCCGATTCTTCCAGCTCGGTAACGGCGGTAGCTACGTGCCCCAAGGCATCCCGTATTCCTCGCTTGCCGCGCATTATCACGTTTTGCCAAATGTGGAAATTTCCGCGGCGGGTAACGAGTACCCGCTCGTATCGAACGTCGCCCAGCTCAACGGGTATCTGCAGCGGCCGTTCTTCCTCGCGGGCGGTGCGGCGTATTATCCGGCGCGCGCGGTTCCGTTGTCGTCGACCTCCGGGCCCGACACGGTCGTCGCACCGTATAGCCTCGGCGAGATGACGCACGCGTTTAAGGTCAACGGTACGGTCGGCACGACGACCTTCAGCGTCATGAACGCGGTCGGCGTGGGCATGAACGACATCCTGATCGGCGCCCGTCGCGACGATCCCGGCCAGCTGGTCAATCTGTGGGTCAATTCCGCCCTGACGCATCACGGGGCGGGCTATCTCGGCACCGACATCCGGCAGGGATCGACGCAGGCGGGTGAGATCGGCATCGGCGGCCGCGATCCGAAAACCGGGCTAGCGTACTTGGCCTCGTACGCGCTCGTGGGCGGGAGCTTTCCGACGCAGCCGCTTCCAAACGACCGCACGATTAACCCGGGCCTCGCGAGCAAGCTCGCGCTCGTTCTGGGCGTTGAAAACCTGCACTACACGGTACACGCCGCGTACACCGCGATCGGACCGCAATTTTCGCCGGCCGACGGCTCCGTCAGCGTGGCCGGCGCCAAGGGCCCTTCCCTCGAGGCGACGACGCAAGGCGTCGGCCCTGCCGGATCGCCGCTTCGGACGTATTTGGTGCGTGCGTATGGTATCCGTCAGACCGATCCCTCGGGTAGTACGGCATACACCGCAAACGAGCTCTCGATCGATCTCGTCGCCAAGAATCAAATCGAGCTCGCCATCGGCGAGAGCTTGGCCACGCGTCAAGTGTATGGCCTCGGCACGCCCGCGTTTCCGCAACTCACCGGATACGCGATCAACTACCTCGGCCGCGCATATCAGCGGGCGGGCGGGTTATCCGTCCTCCTCGGCTACAAGAACGGCTCGCCGTCGTTCATCGACGCGGCATATACGACCGGGCCGAACCCGCTCTTTGCGCTCTCGCCCGCCTTTGCCGCTGGGATCATCAACGGCTCGCAGCAGACCGCAACCGTTTTCGGGCAAACGAAGGCGGTTGGATTCACCCTACAGGCCGCATATGGTGTCAATCGCGGATTTTACCCCGGCGTCGAGCAGTCGTTCGTTCCCGGGAAGCAAACCCAAGGCCAGACACTCCGTTATCTCGCGCTCTCGCGCCCGATCGACGGGCGTACCTACATGTCGGTCGGATACCAGAGCGTCGTCGGATCGCCGACCGGCGCCAGCAGCCCGTCGACGTTCGTCGGCGGAACGCTCGTTCACTATCTGCGCGATGGACAAGGGCAGATGAGCCTCGCATATGGCTCGACGCCGCGGTCGCCGTTCTTCGCATTCTCGCGCGCGCTCGCCGGCTGGAACTACCCGTCGTACGTGATCGGTTGTGTGCCGGGTGCCGGTCTTTGTAACCTCAATCGCGTGCTGCTGCAGTACCAGCGGGTCGTCGGGATCTAGCGCTCCTTACGAACGGTGTGCGGAACGGTTTGGCCCACGGGGCCGCCGTTCTGCTCGATGTACCGTTCGAACGCAAACCAAATCACGGCAAGGAAGAAGAGCGGGAGCGCCGCCATAATCGCGGACTGGCGGACGGTGCGCGGTTCGGGTTGCGCTTCTTGGCGTAATCCATTTGCAAGCGCCTGCGTCGCGGCGAACCCGATCGCGAGCCAAACGGCAAACCACACACCCGCCCAGACGATCGACCCGTGGAAACGGTAATCGTTGTAGCCGCCGAGGCTCCCGAAGATCAGTCCGAGTACGGCCGAGACCGGAGCACTCTGTCGCGCATACACGAAACGTGAGACCGCGCCAAGCGCTCAGATGTCGTCGAAGCCGACGCCGGCGGGTTCGCTGATTTCGATCGTCGAGACGATGAGGGAATTCATTCCGTCCGCATGCGGATCGCCCGTCATCCCCGCGACGTTGGTCGTCGGGTTTTCGACCCCACGATCGTAGAACACCCAACGATTCTTGCCCGCCTGCTTTGCGGCATAGAGCGCCTCGTCGGCCGCGAAGAAGAGCGCCGCGCCATCGGCCCCGTCGTACGGAAAGAGGGCAACGCCGACGGAGCACTTTACGCCCTCGCGCTTGAGCGTGCGAAAGATGCGTTCGACGCCGATCTCGGCTTGTTCGCGATCCGTGTGCGGCATCAGCACGACGAATTCGTCGCCCGCGTAGCGCGCGGTGACGTCGCCCTTCCGGGCGGTCGCACGAAGCAGGTCGGCGAAATTCTTGAGCGCCCAGTCGCCCGCGGCATGACCGCTCGAATCATTGATCCGCTTGAGATCGTCGAGGTCGAGCACGATGAACGCGAGCGGCAATCCTTGCCGTTCGGCATTCGAGAGTTCGCGTTCGAGCATCTCGCTCAGGCCACGCCGATTATAGAGGCTCGTCAGGGGATCCGTGAGCGCGAGGCGCTGCGTTTCTTCGAGTAACCGCGTCGCCTCGGAGAAGAGCCGGGCGTTTTCGATCGCGATCGCGGCCTGTGAGGCGAAATCGAGCAGCATGCGGAGCGTTGCGTCGTTGATTTCGGACGACGGCGAATCGTCGACGTAGAGAATGCCGCGTACCGTATCGCGGCTGATGAGCGGCAGCATGCAGAACGTGCCGCGTACGTCGCGGAGCGGCACTTCCTCGTCGTCTGCAAAGCCGAGCAAGAAATCGGTTTTCTTCGTGGCCATCGAGGTGAAGAGCGGCGAGGCCGCGTTGAAATCTTCGGGCTCGGGCGCCGCGATGACCATACCCTCGGCATCGGTTTCGAGACGGCGCGCCACGCGGCCATCGGCGACATCGAAGAGCACGACGCGATTGAAGCGGAGCGCCTCGCGGATGCCGCGCAAGACCATCGAAAGGATGTCGTCGATCTCGAGCGACGAGTTGATCGTCGAGATGACTTGTTGCAGCACGAAGAGCTCGGAATTTTGCTGCTCGTACGCATCGCGCTCCGCTTCGACCTCGCTCAGGCGCGCGCGAAGAGAGGCGTTCTCTGCAGCGAGCGCCTCATACACCCGATCGGCCTCTCTCGGTCCGAGCACGATGAAACCTGCTCCGTCGTATAGCGGTATCCGCCCCGACTTCGCGCTGCCGCCATCCAATCCTATGGACGCCGCGATGGGGCTCGCAGGCGAGCCTCGCGAAATACGTCCGCGGAGAGATTTCCCCGCAAACGTTTCCCGGAGTAATGGTACCAATCGTGAGCGAGTCGTTCGTCCATCTGCACGTCCACAGCGAATACTCGCTACTCGATGGGGCCTGCCGCGTCGACGATTTGTGCACGAGTGCGGCGAACGACGGCGCGCCCGCCGTCGCCCTGACCGACCACGGCGTGATGTACGGCGCGATGGAGTTCTACTACGCGGCGCGCGAGTTCAAGCTCACGCCGATCGTCGGCTGCGAGGCGTACATCGCGCCGCGGGGGCGCTTCGACCGTACCGTGCGCGACGAAGCGCACATCACGCTCCTCGCCGCCGATCTCGTCGGATATCGGAACCTTACGGCGCTGATCTCCAAGGGCTTCCTCGAAGGATACTATTACAAGCCGCGGATCGACATGGATTTGCTTGCAGAGCATAACGAGGGGCTGATCGTGCTCTCCGGCTGCATGTCGTCACTCGTCGCCTCGCCGCTGCTCAAAGGCGATCGCGCGAGCTCCGTCGCGAACGCGAAGATGTTTCACGATATCTTCGGCGACCGGTTCTACATGGAGATCATGCGGCACGGGATGCCGGAAGAAGACGTCATCAACGACGGCTTGATCTCGATCGCGCGCGAACTCGGCTATCCACTCGTCGCGACCAACGACTCGCATTATTTGCGCAAGGCCGACGCGCCCGCGCACGACGTGTTGCTCTGCATCGGTACCGGAAAGACCGTGCAAGACACGGCGCGCATGAAGTTCTACTCCGACGAATTTTACGTCAAGTCGAACGACGAGATGCGCCGCCTCTTCGCCGACATCCCGGAAGCTTGCGACAATACGGTCGCGATCGCCAATCGCATCGACATGCGCGTGCCGGAAAAGATCTTCCATCTCCCGCACTATCCCGTGCCGGATCTCGCGGCGATCCGCGCCTCCACGACGACGCTCAAGCACACCGTGGTGCCGCCCGAACGCACCGAGGACATGAGCGATGCCGAGTATCTGGAAATGGTCTGCCGCGACGGGCTGATCGATCGCTACGGCGCGGATCGCGCGGCGAACGATCCGGTGGTGCGCGAGCGCATGGAGTACGAACTCGGTATCATCAACCGGATGGGCTTCCCCTCGTACTTCCTCATCACGTGGGACTTCATCAAATACGCGCGCGATAACGACATCCCGGTCGGCCCCGGCCGTGGCTCGGCGGTCGGTTCGATCGTTTCGTATTGCCTGAAGATCACCGATCTCGATCCGCTCAAATACGGCCTGATCTTCGAGCGATTCCTCAACCCGGATCGCATCTCGATGCCCGATATCGATACGGATTTTTGCGTCGAACGGCGTGACGAAGTCATCGCATACGTCACGGAAAAATACGGCAAGGATCGCGTCGCGCAGATCGTGACGTTCGGAACGATGGCCGCGCGCGCCGCGGTGCGCGATGCGGGCCGAGCGCTTGCGGTACCGTTGCCGGAAGTCGACAAGGTCGCGAAACTCATCCCGAGCGGCCCGGGCGGGCTCACGATTGCAAAGGCCCTCGAGCAGATTCCTGAGCTCAAGCAGCTCTACGATTTCTCGCCCGATGTGCGGCGTTTGCTCGATACCGCAAATTCGATCGAGGGACTCGCACGCCACGCATCGACCCACGCCGCGGGCGTCGTCATCTCCAAGGGGCCGCTCCTCGATTACGTGCCGCTCGTGCGCCTCGGCGACGACGACGTGAACACGCAATACGACATGAACATGGTCGAGAAGATCGGCCTGCTCAAGATGGACTTTCTCGGTCTCCGAAACCTTACGGTAATGAAGGCCGCGTCGGATGAAATCGTGCGCACGACGAAAGCCGATTTCGATTTAGCGAAAATACCGGACGACGATACGAAGACGTTCGACATGCTCTCGCGTGGCGAGACGACGGGCGTGTTCCAGCTCGAATCCGATGGCATGCGCCGGGTATGCACGGAACTACGCCCGTCGCGCTTGGAAGATATCATCGCGCTCGTCGCGCTCTATCGTCCGGGCCCGATGGAATGGATCCCGCAGTACATCGGTAACAAGCACGGCCGCACCAAGGTCGCCTACATCCACCCGAAACTCGAACCGATTCTCAGCGAAACGTACGGCATCGCCTGCTACCAGGAGCAGGTCATGCAGATCGCGCGCGACATCGCGGGCTTCACGATGGGCCAAGCGGACGAACTCCGTAAGGTCATGGGAAAGAAGCAGAAGGACAAGATCCCGGTCTATCGCGAGAAGTTCATCGCGGGCGCGGCCGAAACGAGCGGCATCGACGCGGTGCTCGGCGCGGAAATTTTCGCATTCGTGGAACCCTTTGCTGGCTACGGATTTAACAAATGCGCCCACGGATCGACCGAGATCCAACTGCCCGATGGCACGCGCACGACGCTATCTGCAGCGTTCGCAAATCCACCGGCGGAGATCATGGCGATGTGGCCCGACGGTCAGATTCGGCCGCACGCGGTTGCGCGGATCGTCCGCACCGGACGTAAAGACCTCGTACGCGTTCGCACCGCGTCGGGCAAATCGATCAAGGTGACGCCCGACCATCGTTTGCTAACGACGGAGGGCTATCGCGAGGTCGCTTCGATGTCCGTGGGCACCGAATTGATCGTCGCACCGAGGCGCGTTACGGAAAATCAGCGGGCCGCGCGGCGCGCCGGAATGACGCAACTCAATCGCCGCGCCGATCAACGCGCCCGTGTGAGCGCACGTGTGAGTGCGTATCAAGCCGCGCGCGATCCCGAGGCGAAGCGGGAGCACATGCTCCGCATGCACGAGCAGCATCCCGAGCTCACGCGAAACGGCGTCGCCGCCATGCACGAACGCGTGAAATGGCTCTACGCAAACGACGCGGAGTGGAAAGCTCAGACCATCGCCGCATCGATTGCGAGTACGCGTGCATGCTACGACACGGGGCCGGGGTACGGCCGTTGTTCGGTCGCCTCGAACGGTATGTGGTGCGCGAGCACGCCGGAACGCGACATGTGCGAGTGGCTTATCGCGCAGGGCATCGAGTTCGCGATGCACCGCGTGCTCGGTAACGGTCGCATTTGCGATTTTTACTTCAACGGCATCTATTGGGAGATGGACGGGATGGATCGCGATCCCGCCTACTTCGCGGCGAAATACGGCGAACTTCCGTACGTCGTCGTGACGCCGGAGACGTTTCGCGTCGAGGTCCTCGCGCATCTCGGCGTCGATCACGCGACGAACGGCGACGCAATCGTCGCGATCGAACCGTGCGGCGCGGCGATGACGTACGACATCGAAATGGCAGCGAACGGCCCGCTCAACTACATCGCGAACCGGATCGTCTCGCATAACAGTCACGCGGCGGCGTACGGCTGGGTTTCGTATCAGACCGCGTATCTCAAAGCGAATTACGCGATCCAGTATTTTGCGGCGCTCATGACCTCGGTCAAGGACAAGACCGATAAACTCGTCGAGTACATCGACGAAGCGAAGAAGCTCGCGGTCAAGGTGCTGCCGCCCGATATCAATTCGTCGCTTGTGAATTTCGCGGTTGCCGGAAACGATATCCGCTTCGGGCTCGCGGCGATCAAAGGCGTCGGCGAAGGTGCCGTCAAGCACATCCTCGACGTGCGCGAACGCGACGGGCTCTTCGCCGATCTTTTCGATCTCGTGAAACGGATCGACACGAAGACCGTGAACCGGCGCGTGCTCGAAGCGCTCGTGAAATGCGGCGCGTTCGACACGTTGCCGGGCAATCGCGCGCAGTTGCTCGATGCGCTCGACGTCGCGCTCGACGCGGCGAATCGTGCCGCAAAAGATCGCGATATGGGCCAGTTCTCGCTCTTCGGCGAGGCCCCGCCGTCGATGCTGCCCGCGTTCAAGCCGCTCGCGCCACCCTCGCAAGCCGAGGCCCTCGCGTGGGAGAAAGAGACGCTCGGGATCTTCGTTTCGGGCCATCCGCTCTCGGATATCGCCGAGGGCCTCGCGCGCACGGGCGCCGTCAACATCAAGGACCTCAAGAGTCAGGAAGACGATGCCCCGATCGCGATCGCGGGGCTCGTGACCGCCGTGCGGCGGACGATGACGAAGCAACAGGCGCAGATGCTGATCGCAACCGTCGAGGATATGACGGGTTCGGTCGAGATCGTCGTCTTCCCGAAACAGTACCAGCAGCTCTCGCCGTATTTCATCGAGGACAACGTCGTCATCGTACGCGGCCGCCTCCGGTTACGCGAGCGACGTGGGAGCCAGCCGGGCGAAGAGGCACCGCTCGAAGCGAACATCCAGGTCAACGACGTGCAACCGTTCCAGCGTAACGCACCGCCGCCGCGCGAGCCGGTCGGCTGGCATCTCGTCGTCGGACGGCGCGAGCAAATCGACGATCTCGCAAGGCTCGTGGACAAGTCGCCTGGTACGGTACCCGTCGCACTCCATATCGCGGGCGACGTCTATCGGCTGCCCGGCGGCATCAATGGGAGCCCCGTCGTGAAAGCGCAACTCGAGCAGATTTTCGGCATCGCGAACGTTCGCGAAGGGTTCGCCGCGTGAAATTACCCGCAGGCGTTCGCGACTGGCTCCCCGCCGAACTCGTACGCAAGCGCGAGATCGAGCAACATTTGCGCGGCGTCTTTGGCCGCTGGGCCTATCAAGAACTGCAGACGCCGTCGTTCGAGCGTTTCGACGTTCTCGAAAACGGACTCGGGCGACAGATGACGCAAGAGACGTTTCGTTTCGTCGATCGGCGAAATACGGGGCTCGCGCTTCGCCCGGAAATGACGACGCCGATCGCCCGTCTGGTCAGCACGCGCATGCGCGAGGACGCGTTGCCGCTGCGCATCTGCTACGTCGCGCCGGCATTCCGGTATTACGAGCAACCGCAAGAAGGGCGCATGCGCGAGTTCACGCAGGCGGGCTGCGAGCTCATCGGTTCGGCCGGAATCGATGCGGATGCCGAAGCGCTTTTTATGGCGATCGATACGCTCGATGAGGTCGATCTGCGCGACGCGCACGTCGATATCAACGATGCGACGATCGTCGACGGCTTGCTCGAAGGGCTCGACATCGCGCTCGGGGACCGTGCGGGCGTGAAGACGCTGATCGGCGAACGCAACATCGTCGCGCTGCGTCCGTTCGGCCCGCGGATCGTCGGGTTTGCCATGTTGCGCGGCGGGCGCGATGCGCTCGAGGCGGCGCGCGCCGTATGCCGTACGCCGGAATCGCTCGCCGCGATCGCGCGTCTCGGTACGATCCTCGATCGCGCGGATGCGCTCGGGCATGGCGCGCGCGTGAGCGTCGATTTTTCGCTATTACGCGATCTCGAGTACTACACGGGATTCATCTTCGAAGGCTACGTCCCCGAAGTCGGCGTGCCGATCTGCGGCGGTGGCCGGTACGATTCGCTCTTGCCGCGCTTCGGCTTCGACGTGCCGGCGGTCGGTTGGAGCGCGAATGTCGAACGGATCCTGATCGCCCTCGAACGGCGCGGTCGGCACGTACAGCGCAAACGCCCGCGCATCGACGTGCTCGTCGCGGGTTCCGATCTCGTCGCGGCGCGCGAACGCCGTGCGGGTAACGTCGTGCGATGCGCCGCGAGCGATCTCGATGACGAGTCGTTGACCGCCGATGCGCGTGCATACGGTATTCCGCGCGTCGTCGTCGATCGGAACGGCAGCGTGCGAGAGTTTCGCGTGACGGCAGGCGAGGGACGCCTTCCCCCCGTGCTCGATATGGCGAGGATCCCTTCGTGAGAAGCGAGCGACTCTCGATCGCGATGCCGAAAGGCGCGCTCTACGACGATACCGCGGCGCTGTTACGGCGCGCGGGGATTCCGGTGCCAGAAGATACGGGCCGTAAACTCACGATCACGCTCGACGACAACATCGAATTGCTCTTTCTGCGTCCGACCGACGTGCCGGCATATGTCGAATTCGGCGCGGCGGACTGCGGGATCACGGGCAAAGACGTGCTCTGGGAAACCGACCGCACCGTGAGCGAACTCGCCGATTTGAAATATGGTTCCTGTCGCTTGTGCGTCGCGGCACGCCGCGTCGATCGGTATCACGAAGGTGCCCCCTATCCGACGTTCCTTCGCGTTGCGACGAAGTTCGAAAAAAGCGCCGAAGCGTACTTCGCCGAGCGCGATATGCCGGCGGAGATCATCCCGCTGCACGGCTCGGTCGAGTTGAGTCCGCTCGTGGGCCTAGCGGATGTGATCGTCGATCTCGTCGCGACCGGCACGACGCTTCGCGAACACGACATGGTCGTCGTGGATGAAATCGGGCCGTCGACCGCGCGATTCGTCGTCAATCCCGTGCGCTTCCGCGCGAAGTACGAACAGCTCACGCAACTCCTTGCACGACTCGAAGCGGCGAGTAGCGAAATCGTCCGACCATGATACGTGCCGCTGCCTCCGATCTCGCCGCTCTTGCGGGACTGTATGCCGGAGGATGGGCGCCGCCACGCGAGATTCGCGAACGCGTCGCCACCATTCTCGACGACATCCGCGAACGTGGGGACGATGCCATCGTCGCATACACGCAGCAGTTCGATCACGCAGGCTATACCCACGAGAACCTGCGCGTTGCCGTGCCGTCGCTCGCCGAAGCGCGCGCGCTCGTTCCGGAGGCGATCGCGCACGCGCTCGAACTCGCGCACGAACGCGTCTCCGATTTCCACGAACGGCAGCGGCAACCCGACGTCGAATTTCGCGATGCCGACGGCACGGTAAGCTCGCTGCTGGTGCGGCCGCTCTCCGCGATCGGCGCATACGTGCCCGGCGGTACCTCGCTTCCGTCCTCGGTCATCATGACCACGGTGCCCGCAAAGATCGCGGGCGTCGAGCGCATCGTCGTCGTCACCCCACCCGGTCGCGATGGCGCGATGAACGGCGCGGTGCTCTTCGCGTGCGCGCTTTGCGACGTCGACGAAATCTACGCCGTCGGCGGCGCGCAAGCCGTCGCCGCACTTGCCTACGGGACGGCGACGATCGCGCGCGTCGATAAGATCGTCGGTCCGGGAAACGTGTACGTGACGGAGGCGAAGCGCCAGGTTTTCGGCACGTGCGGCATCGATAGCCTCGCCGGCCCATCGGAAGTGCTCGTCGTTGCGGACGACGGCGCATCGCCCGAATTCGTTGCGGGTGAGTTGCTCGCGCAAGCCGAGCACGATCCGCTCGCGCGCGTCGCGGCGGTCTCGACGGATCGCGCGCTGCTCGATACGGTCGCCTTGTTGTTGGTCGGCGATTTTGCGAAGGCGACCGGCCGAAGTGAGATCGTCGCACACGTCGTCGAGCACGCGACGTGGCTCGTCGATGCGAAGGACGATACCGAAATACTTACCGTTATCGAAAACTTCGCACCGGAGCATCTGTCGATTCAAACGCGCGAACCGTGGAAGCTCGTGCCCGATATCCGTCGGGCAGGTGCGATCTTCGTGGGCGCGGACACCCCGGTAGCGGCGGGCGACTATCTCGCCGGTTCCAACCACGTGTTACCGACTTCCGGCGCGGGACGTTTTTCGTCCGGCCTCCGTACGGCGGATTTTACGCGTACGATGTCGCTGATCGCGAACAGCGCGAAGCGCATGAAGGCCGATAGCGCGCCGCTCGCCGCGCTTGCGGCGTTCGAAGGCTTACCCGCCCACGCGCGCACCGCGCTCATGCGCGGATGACGTACGATCTCGTCGCACTCGACCTCGACGGCACGACGATCGGGGACGATCTCACCGTGCATCCACGCGTGCGCGATGCCGTCGCGCGCGCGCAAGCCGCCGGGGTCACGGTAGCGATCGTCACCGGGCGTATGTTCGCCGCGGCACGCCCGTTCGCGCAAACGCTTGGAATTGCGGGCCCGATCGTGTGCTATCAGGGCGCGGCGATTTTCGATGTAACCTCGGGCGAGCGCATCGCCCACGAGCCCGTGCCGAACGAGCTCACGCTTCGGCTGCTCGCAAAGACGCGCGCCGACGGCGTCGCGCTGCAGTTCTACGTCGACGACGTCTACTACGTCGAACGGCGCGACACGTGGGTCGATGGCTATGCGCGTCTCGCAAACGTCGAACCGGCGCTCGTCCCCGACCTCGCGGCGCTTCTCGCGCGTGGCCAGTCGACGAAGTGCGTCGCGGTAGTAGCGCCCGAGCGCGCACAAACGTATGCGGAGGAGATCGCTTCGTTCGTCGGGTCCGACGGTTACGTAACGCGCAGTCACGCATCGTTCATCGAGGTCCTTAACGCTTCGGTGAACAAGGGCGTCGCGCTCGCAACGCTTGCGACCCGGTACGACACGACGCTCGCACGCGTCCTCGCCGTCGGCGATTCCTGGAACGATCTTCCCTTGCTCGATGCGGCGGGATTCGGCGTCGCGATGGGCTCGGCGCCGCCGGAGTTACGCGCTCGCGCGAACGCCGTAGTCGCCGATGTCGCGCACGATGGCGTAGCGGAGGCGATCGAGCGCTACGTGCTCGCGTGAACGCCCGTCCGCGCCGGCGGCGGCGCGCTCCGCTCGCCGCGCGCGTCCGGCGTTTGTGGATCGTCCTCGCCCTCGTCGTCGTCGCGATCGCTTGCGCTTCGTATGCACTCGTTACCGCGCCGTGGTTCCGTGTCGAGCGCATCGATGTCGCGGGCGCCGTCGTCGTCCCGAAAAGCACCATTCTCGCGCGCGCGGCGATCGATCGCGATGCGAATGTGTGGTTGCTTCCAACGACGCGCATCACCGAGCGCATCCGCGCGATTCCGTTGATCGCGCGTGCGTCGCTCTCGCGGTCGCTCCCAAACGGCGTTCGTCTCGAGGTCGGCGAGCGCACGGCTTCGGCTTGTGTCGATACGGTGCAGGGCAGCGCGACGATCGATGACGAACGGCGCGTGCTGTACGGCGGTTGCAAAGAAGACTTGCCGCGTTTGCGGCTGGCGCGTCCTCGCCCGCTGACGCTTGGGACGTTCTTGCACGACGAGGGACTCGCGGCGATGCAGCGCGACATCGTGCGCATCGAACGTGCGGGGCTGCACGTCGCTTCGTTGCGCGACGATCGCTACGGCGGTCTCGACGCGACCTTGCGCGACGGCCTGATCGTCCAATTCGGTTCTACGGACGATCTCGACGCGAAAGCGGCGCTCGTGCCGCCGGTACTAGCAGCCGTGAGCAAACAGCGCGCGCGGATCGCCGCGATCGATATCCGAGCCCCGGGGACGCCCGTCTTGCGCTACCGCTAAAACAACTAAATCTTGTAGGAATCACGAGCCCGGATACGATATGTTGGGGTTCACGAAGTGCAAATGAAATACGATACGATCGCCGGCCTCGACATCGGCACCACGAAGACGTGTGCCGTCGTCGCTCATAATGGTCCCGATGGTCTCGAAATCATCGGCATTGGTGAAGCGCCCTCGACGGGTATGCGCAAAGGCGTCGTAACGGATCTCGAAGAGACGGTACGTTCGATCGAGGCCGCGACCGAAAAAGCCGAGCGCATGGCGGGCGTGCACATCTCGCACGTGTACGTCGGCATCACGGGCGACCACGTACAATCGACGAACAACCGCGGCGTCGTCGCGGTCTCCGGTGCCGAACGTGAAGTGATCGCGGCCGATGTGCGCCGTGTCGTGGACGCATCGAAGATCATCAATCTCGCGGCCGACCGGCAGATCATTCACGCGCTGCCGCGCCACTATACGGTCGACGGGCACGATGGCATCACCGATCCCGTCGGCATGTCGGGTGGCAGGCTCGAAGTCGACACGCATATCGTTACCGGCGGCACGACGTTCATCACCAACGTACTCAAGTGCGTACACCGCGCCGGCCTCGAACCGCTCGGGATCGTGTTCGAACCGCTCGCGTCGGCATCGGCCACGCTGCTGTCCGAAGAGAAACACGTCGGCGTCGTTCTGCTCGACATCGGCGGCGGAACGGTCGACATCGCCGTCTATGCGGGCGGTGCCGTCATCCATTCTGCAACGATTCCGGTCGGCGGGAACGTGCTTACCAACGACATCGCACTCGGGCTGAAGACGACGTTTGCGGAGGCGGAACTCGTCAAGCGCAACCACGGCTCGGGCTCGATCGGAAACGATGGCGAGGCGGCGGCCTTCCCGGTGAAATCGCTCGACGGTCGATCGACGCGGGATGTCACGAGCGCGCAGCTTCGCGCGATCGTCATGCCACGCGTGCTCGAGATTTTCCGAATGGCGAAGCAGAACGTCGTCGAACACGTGCCCCGCGATTTGATCCTCGGCGAGGTCGTCCTCACGGGCGGCGGCGCGAAACTGCCCGGTATCGAATCGACGGCAGCCGAGTTCTTCGGGCTTCCCGTGCGCATCGGCGTACCGTCCGTGATCGCGGGCCTTACCGATGCAGTAAAACAGCCACAGTATGCCACGGCCGTCGGCCTCGTGCTCTTCGGCCCGCGCGGGGGAGAAGGGGCACCTTCGCATGCTTCCAAGTCGCGCGCCTTTGCCGGTGGCATCTTCGCGCGATTCGGTGCGTGGTTTTCGGATTTGTGGAACTAGACCGAAGCGACTCCGCCCTTCACAACCAACTTTCGTTCTTTCCTCCGGATGAAACCATGGCCGACGCGAAACGTTACGTTCCCGAACATGCCGCTACGATCAAGGTGATCGGGCTCGGCGGCGGTGGATGCAATGCGATCAACCGGATGATCGAAGCCGGCCTGCAAGGCGTCGACTTCTATGCGATCAACACCGATGTGCAAGCACTGCGCGATTCGAAAACCGATCACACCGTGCAGATCGGTACGGGCCTCACGCGTGGACTCGGTGCGGGCGCGAACCCGAACATCGGGCGTGAGGCGGCCGACGAATCGCGCGAAGATCTCGCGATGTTGCTCGATGGCGCGGAATTGGTGTTCATCACCGCCGGCATGGGCGGCGGTACGGGCACCGGTGCGGCTCCGGTCGTTGCGGAACTCGCGCGCGAATCCGGCGCGCTGACGATCGCGGTCGTCACGAAGCCGTTCCAATTCGAAGGCCGCAAGCGCATGTTGCAGGCCGAACGCGGCATCGCGGAACTCGAAGCGAAAGTCGATACGCTCATCACGATCCCGAACGAGCGGATCATGCAGATCATCGAGAAGCGCACGCCGCTGCAAGAAGCGTTTGCCTATGCCGACGACGTGTTGCGTCAGGGCATCCAGGGCATCTCCGATCTCATCACGCAGCCCGGACTCATCAATCTCGATTTCGCGGACGTGAAAACGATCCTCACGGACGCGGGCTCGGCGATGATGGGCATCGGCGAGGGCTCGGGCGAGCATCGCGCGGCGGATGCGGCGCAGAAGGCGATCGCCTCGCCACTGCTCGAGACGACGATCGAGGGCGCGCGCGGCGTGATCTTCAACATCACGGGGGGCCTCGATCTTTCGATGTTCGAGGTGAACGAAGCGGCCGATATGATCGCGCGTGCGGTCGATCCCGATGCGCAAATCATCTTCGGCGCCTCGGTCGATCCGTCGCTGCAAGGCAAGGTGCGGATCACCGTGCTCGCAGCCGGTTTCGGTGGCAGCATGCGCGGTTCGCGTTCGGCCTCGTCGTTCCACGCGCCGAGCGACATGGATAAAGTGCAGCCGGTAAACATGGACGACATCGACGTTCCGGCATTCTTGCGCTACCGCTCGTAGCCCATCGCGAAAAACGCCTCGACGACCACAGGACACCGTCCTGTGGTCGTTTTTTTGCGTCCGCTCCCGATCGAATCGCGGTGCTACCGCGCTAGTGCTTCTATTCCTACAAGTGACACGGATTACACTTTCGGTCGTTGCGCTCGTCGTACCGCGCGCGTCTTATTTTGGATTCCCTAATGAATTTTGCTTTTCCGCATAGCTTAAAAAGGGGATAATCTTTTTGGTGGTATAGCCGAGCTTGGTGAGCGGCTCCGAACGATTGCCGGAATCACGAAAGTTCGCGAGGTAGCTGGCATATGAAAACGAGCGGGTGTTTACCATGTGCCGGGTGCTTCCGTGCTTTTATCGCGATCGTGCGATGCGTTTTCGCCCTCGTTGTGTTTTTGATTTCCGTCTCAACCGCTGCGATGGCCGCGTCGTCCACGGCCTGCACGAAGATCAACGCGGGCGCGCTCGATCAAACGGCAACCTACACGAACGGTGTGATTACCGCAAACACGGGAACGCCGACGGGAACGGCGATCACCGGCGGTACTTCGGCGACTCTTCAGCTCAAAGGCCCCACGTTCGCAAGCGGTACCGATACGTTTTTCGCGGGCGAGAAAATAACGTTCACGGCGACGATCGGTGCGGGCTTGATCGGCGACATGGCGCAACGTACGGGCGGCGCGTTCGTCGTCACTCCCGTCGCGAGCAACACCGTAAGCGGGACGTACTCGCTGACCTTCACAGCGACGACGGATGCCGTGCGCTCGATCGTACAGCTGAGCACGGCAAACACTTCCGGAACGGTCTCGATTTCGGCCACGTGCACGCCGTTATCGACCGATCCAACTCTTTCTGCGCTCGCGCTATCGGGCGGTACGCTTTCGCCGACGTTTACCAGCGGTACGACGACCTACACGGCAAGCGTACCAAACACGACATCGTCGATCACGGTAACGCCGACGACAAATAATTCGACGGCGACGGTGAAGGTCAACGGTACGACCGTCGCCTCCGGTGTGGCATCGGGTGCGATCGCGCTCTCGGTCGGGACGAACACGATCACAACGCTCGTGACGGCGGGCGACGGCACGACGACGCAAACCTACACCGTAACCGTTACACGCGCGGCGTCGAGCACGGCAACGCTATCAGCACTCGCGCTTTCGACGGGCACCCTGTCGCCGACATTCGCGAGCGGCACGACCGCATATACCGCAAGCGTTCCGAACGCCACGTCATCGATTACCGTGACACCGACGACGACGGATGCAACGGCGACAGTCAAAGTCAACGGTACGACGGTTACGTCAGGCGTAGCATCGGGTGCGATTGCGTTAACGGTCGGCACGAACACGATCACGACGATCGTTACTGCGGGCGACGGCACGACGACGCAGACGTACACGACGACGGTGACGCGTGCGGCATCGAGCGTTGCTACGCTCTCGGCACTCGCGCTATCGACGGGCACTTTGGCGCCGACGTTCGCGAGCGGCACGACCGCATATACCGCGAGCGTTCCGAACGCCACGTCATCGATTAGCGTAACGCCAACGACGACCGATGCAACGGCGACCGTAAAGGTCAACGGCACAACCGTTACCTCGGGTGTGGCATCGAGTGCGATCGCGCTAAGCGTAGGCACCAACACGATCACGACGATCGTGACGGCGGGCGACGGCACGACGACGCAAACCTACACCGTCACCGTTACACGCGCGGCGTCGAGCACGGCAACGCTATCGGCTCTCGCGCTTTCGACGGGGACCTTGTCGCCGACATTCGCGAGCGGAACGACTGCATATTCCGCAAGCGTCACGAACGCGACATCCTCGATCACGGTGACGCCGACAACGACCGACGCAACGGCGACGGTAAAGGTCAATGGCACCACGGTAACCTCCGGCACGGCATCGGGTGCGATCGCGCTCTCGGTTGGGACGAACACGATCACAACGCTCGTGACAGCAGCAGATGGCACGACGACGCAGACGTACACGACGACGGTTACGCGCGCCGCTTCGAGCGTTGCTACGCTCTTTGCACTCGCGCTTTCGACGGGGACATTGTCGCCGACATTCGCGAGCGGAACGACTGCATATTCCGCGAGCGTCACCAACGCGACGTCCTCGATCACCGTAACGCCAACGACGACCGATGCAACGGCGACCGTAAAGGTCAACGGCACAACTGTTACCTCGGGTGTGGCGTCGGGTGCGATCGCGCTAAGCGTCGGCACAAACACGATCACGTCGATCGTGACCGCGGGCGACGGCACGACGACGCAGACGTACACGACGACGGTGACGCGTGCAGCATCGAGCGTTGCCACGCTCTCGGCGCTTACGCTATCGAGCGGCACGTTGTCGCCAACGTTCGCGAGCGGCACTACCGCATATACCGCAAGCGTTACGAACGCGACCTCCTCGAT